>CAVQZM010000071.1:0-317471 GCA_963718475.1 uncultured Actinomycetes bacterium
CGTGTTGAGCGCGGCGAACTTGTTGTCGCCCGGCGGGATCACCGTAGCCAAGTCCTCCTTGAACAGGTCCGGTTGCTCCCGCAGCGCCGTGTGGGTGTCGAGGAAGAGGACGCTTCTCCTCAAGGTCCTCACGGATCTTGTGGTAGACGACTTCGCTCTCGTACTGGGCCGCGACGCCGGCGATCAGGCGCTGCTTCTCCGCCTCGGGGATGCCGAGCTTGTCGTAGGTGCTCTTGATGTCGTCGGGCAGCTCGTCCCAGCTCGCCGCCTGCTTCTCGGTCGACCGGACGAAGTACTTGATGTTGTCGAAGTCGATGCCGGACAGATCGGCGCCCCAGGACGGCATCGGCTTGCGCCCGAACATGCGCAGGCCCCGCAGGCGCAGGTCCAGCATCCACTCGGGCTCGTTCTTCTTGCCCGAGATATCCCGGACGACATCCTCGGACAGGCCGCGGCGTGCGGACGCGCCGGCCACGTCGGAGTCGGCCCAGCCGAACTTGTACGTGCCGAGGCCGTCAAGCTTGTCGTGCGCGGTGGTCGTCATATGAAGAGCCCTCCGGACTCAGAAAATGTTTTCGCCATGCCTCTTCATCGGTCTTTAACCAAACCCGGGGGCTCATGTTCCCCCGGAGCTTTCCCGGTCGCCCGCCCGGTGGGCGGCGCGCCGGCCACCAGCGAGCGGTCGGTGACGTGCGTGGTGCAGATGCCGTCGCCGTGGGCGATCGTCGCCAGGCGCTGCACCGGGGTGCCGAGCAGCCGGGCGAAGGCTTCCGTCTCCGCCTCGCACAGCTGCGGGAACTCGGCCGCCACGTGGGCGACCGGGCAGTGGTGCTGGCACAGTTGCTCGCCGCCCGCGGCCGGTACGTCGCCCGCCGCGGGGGCCGCATACGCCGATGCGGCGTATCCGTCCGCGGACAGCGCGTCGGCCAGGGCCTGCACGCGCTCGCCGGGAGCCGCGTTCGCCACCGCCGGGCCGTACCGGCGCTCGAGCTCGGCGACCTGCCGGCGCGCGAACTCCTCCACGGCGGCCGGGCCCGCGGTCTCGGCCAGAAACCGGAGCGCGCTGCTGGCCATATCGTCGTAGGCGTGCTCGAACGCGCTGCGCCCCGCGTCGGTGATGGCGAAGAGCCTGGCCCAGGCCGCGTCCGCGGCTGGCGTAGGTCCGCGCGGTGCGGGTCTCGATCAGGCCCTCGGTGAGCAGGTTGTCCAGATGCCGGCGGATCGCGGCCGGGGTCAGGCCCAGCCGTCCGCCGATCACCGACGCCGTCGACGGGCCCAGTTCCAGGATCAGGCGGGCCACCCGCGCGCGGGTGCTCCGCTCCGACCGGGCCTGGGATGACAGCTCACCCTGGGCCCCCGGCGCTCCCGCCGGGCCCGGGGCTGGGGCCGGGCAGGCGGGAGCGCGGTGAGAGCGCTGTGCGCTGTCCCGGGCCTCGCCTCCACTATCCCCATGTTTCAGCACCGGTATGCCGTAAATGGTCCGGTCGGGCAAGGTTTACTCTAACGGGGTGTGACGTAATTGGCTCTCGGCCGCTCTGGCCTGCCCTGGCCCGCCCCGGCCTGCAAAACATCAGGGCCCGGCGAATCCACCGCGCCACCGAACCGCGTGAAGCACCGTAACGTCTTATGTCATGAGAGCGTGCGCGCACCCCGGTCCCGGCTTGGCCGCGGGCCGTTGAGGGGAGGACACAGTATGGCCTCGCCGCAGCCCGACGTCGCTGAACTGCTCGACGTCCCGGTCCCGGCCGGCAGCATGGTCCTCGCCATCAGCGACCTGCACCTGCCGCCGCAGCGCACGGACGTGTCGGCTGGTCGTGCCAGATCCTGGCCAGCCGCCTGTCGCAGAAGGCCGGCCCGGTCACGGTGGTCCTGGCCGGCGACGTCCTCGAGCTGCTCGGCTACCCGCAGGCCACGGCGGCGGAGATCCTCCGCGAGCACGAGGACCTGTGCTCGGCGCTGGCCGCGGTCAGCGAGCGGGGCGGGCAGGTCATCTACGCGATCGGGAACCACGACGGCGAGCTGGCCTGGGACGTCAAGGCGGCCGACGCGGTCCGGGAGATGACCGGGGCCCGGTTGTGCCTGGCCGCCGACATCGTGCTGCCCGGCGGCGGCCGCGTGCGGGTGGAGCACGGTCACCAGCTCGACCCGTACAACTGCCTCCACGATCCGCGCAACTGCCTGGACACCCCGCTGGGCCATCACATCGTCCGGGAGGTCCTGCCCCGCATCGAATGGCTGGGCCGGGACTGGCTGACCGGTGCGCACGAGATGGCCGACCCGACCGACTTCCCGTCCTTCGTCGGCTCCCGGCTCGTCTACCGCAAGCTGGTCAGGCACGCCTGGTGGCTGCTGCTCCTGCCGGTCGTCCTCCTGATCGTGCTGCGGATACCGGAGTTCGTTGACTTCCAGACCCGCTATCCGGACACCACCAGGTGGGTGCACGGCAGCGAGATTCTCGGCTACGGCGCCGTCGTCGACCTGGTCGTGGTGGCCGCCGTGATCGCCGTGCTGGCCCGGCGGGCGTGGACGTCGATCAGCGCCCTGGCCCTGGACGAGCGGGGCTACGGGCAGAACAAGGCCGCGCGGCAGCGGGCGGCCGACCTGACCGGCGACGGGTACCGCGGTTTCCTGTCCGGCCACACGCACCATCCCGAGCTGCGGGAAACCGGGGGCGGCTTCTACGCGAACACCGGATCCTGCACCACGGTGGTGGAGTCGATCGGCACCCGGTTCGGCATGCCGCCCGCCTACCTGCGCAGCCAGCAGATCTGCTGGGTGGAGATCGCAGGCCAGCCGGGGGGGCGGGCGAGCATGTGGAGCTGATGTCCGCGCGGGTCGAGCTGCCCGGGGCGACCCGGCTGGAGCGTTTCGCCGCGGGCCGCCACCGGCCGTTCTCGCAAACCCCGGCCCGGGTCGCGGTGTGGCCCGGTGGCCAGGACTGGCCCGGTCCCGCCGGAGAGGACCGATGACGGGGCGGGCGCGGCGCGGGGTCCATGGGCGCGGCGTGGGCCGCCGCCCTTAGACTCGCGAGCGTGAGCAGCGTCCCCGCCGTCGAGATCGCGAGCCTGGTAAAGCGGTACCGGCACGCGGTGGCGGTGGACGGGCTGACCCTGACCGCCGCCCGCGGCGAGGTGACCTCGATCCTCGGGCCCAACGGGGCGGGCAAGACGACCACGATCGAGATCTGCGAGGGTTACCGCCGCGCCGACGGCGGCACGGTGCGGGTGCTGGGGCTGGACCCGGCCCGCGACGCCCGCGCCCTGCGGCCCCGGGTCGGCGTGATGCTGCAATCGGGCGGCGTCCCCCCGGCTGTCACGGCCGGGGACTACCTGCGCCTGCTGGCCCGCTTCCACGCCCATCCGCTGGACCCGGCGGGCCTGCTGGACCGGGTCGGCCTCATGAGCGCGGCCCGGACCCCGTACAAGCGCCTGTCTGGCGGCCAGCAGCAGCGGCTGGCCCTCGCCGCCGCCATCATCGGGCGGCCCGAGCTCGTCTTCCTCGACGAGCCGACGGCCGGCATGGACCCGCAGGCCCGGCACGCGACCTGGGACCTGGTCACCGAGCTGCGCGCGTCCGGCGTGAGCGTGATCCTGACCACCCACTTCATGGAGGAGGCGGAGCGGCTGTCCGACCAGGTGGCCATCATCGACCACGGCCGTCTCGTCGCCGGCGGGACCCCGGCCGAGCTGGCCGGCGGCGCGGGCCAGCTCCGGTTCCGGGCGGAGGCCGGCCTGGACACCGAGGCACTGGTCTGTGCGCTGCCAGCCGGCAGCCTCGCGAAGGAGTCCCCGGCCGGGCACTACATCATCGAGGTCCCGGACGGGGTCAGTCCCCAGCTGCTCGCCTCGGTGACGGCCTGGTGCGCCGAGCACGGCGTCCTGCCGACCAGCCTGCGCATCGAGAGCCGGACGCTGGAGGACGTGTTCCTGGAGCTGACCGGACGGGAGCTGCGCACGTGACCACCGCGGATCCGGCGGCGACCGGGGCGTTCGCGCCGTCGCCCGGCGCGGCGCCGATGCCCCGGATGATCGCCGCCCAGACGGCCATGGAAACCCGCACGCTGCTCCGCAACGGCGAGCAGCTCATGGTCACCATGGTCATCCCGCTCGGGCTGCTGGCCCTGCTCAGCCTCGAGCCGCTGGTGAACATCGGCGCGGGAAGCCGGATCGACTTCCTCGCCCCCGGCATCATCGCACTGGCCATCATGTCCACCGCGTTCACCAGCCAGGCCATCGCGACCGGCTTCGAGCGCCGGTACGGCGTGCTCAAGCGGCTCGGGGCGACGCCCCTGTCCCGGGGCGGCCTGATCTCGGCCAAGACGGCCACCGTCATCCTCATCGAGCTGCTGCAGGCCGCGGTGATCACGGCCGTCGGCACCGGGCTCGGCTGGCGGCCGCACGCCAGCGCACTGGCCTTCATCACCGTCCCGCTGCTCGTGCTGACCGGGACCGCGGCGTTCAGCGGCCTGGCCCTGCTCATGGCGGGCACGCTGCGCGCGGAGGCGACGCTGGCCCTGGCCAACCTGGTCTACATCGTGCTGCTCGGGATCGGCGGGGTGGTCTTCCCGCTGACCAAGTTCCCCGCCGCGGCCCGGCCGTTCCTGACGCTGCTGCCGACCGGCGCCCTGGCCACCGGGCTGCGGTCCGTGCTCCAGGACGCGGCGGGCGTCCCGCTGCGCGATCTCGCGGTGCTCGCCGCCTGGGCCGTGGTCTGCATCGGCCTGGCCGCGCGCACGTTCCGCTGGGAGTGAGTGCGCGACCTGAGGCGGGTGGCCCGCCGGAAGCAGGCAGCCCGCCGGCCACGGGCGAGTCGCCGGCCGCGCGCGGGCTCGGCGGGGGGCACCGGCCGCCGCTGGCTGGCCCGGCCGCCCTGGTCCTGGTCGGCATCGTGTCCGTGCAGCTCGGCGCCGGCCTCGCCACCCGCCTGTTCAGCGAGCTACCCCCCGCCGCGGTGACCGGCCTGCGGCTGTGGAGCGCCGCGGCCGCCATGCTGATCATCGGGGCCCGCGGGCCCAGCCGGCTGACGACGGCCGTGGCGGGCGTGCTGCGGCGCCGCGCATGGCGCGACGCCGCCACCGTCATCGCGTTCGGCGTCTGCCTGGGCGGGATGAACTTCGTCTTCTACCAGGCCATCGCGCGCATCCCGCTCGGCGTGGCGGTCACCATCGAGTTCCTCGGCCCGCTGGCCGTCGCGGTGGCCGGCTCCCGGCGGCTGCTCGACCTGGTCTGGGTCGGCCTGGCCGCCGCCGGCGTGGTGCTGCTCACCGGTGACGGGACCGCGCACCTCAACGTGGCCGGCGTCGTCTTCGCCGCCCTGTCCGCGGCCGGCTGGGCCGCCTACATCATCCTCAGCTCGGCGACCGGCCGCCGCTTCCGCGGATCGTCCGGCCTGGTTATCGCGATGCTGATCGCCGCGGTCGTGGTGACGCCACCGGCGGTGGCCACGGCCAACGGCTCGCTGCTGCGCCCGTCGGTGATCTTGACCGGGGCCGGGGTCGGCCTGCTGTCCTCGGCGCTCCCCTATGGCCTGGAGCTCCAGGCGCTGCGCCGGCTGTCGACGCGGGTGTTCGGCATCTGGATGAGCCTCGAGCGGCCGCCGCGGCGCTCATCGGCCTGGCCCTGCTCGGCCAGCGACTGTCGGCCGCCGAATGGGCCGCCGTCGCCTGCATCGTGGTGGCCAGCGTCGGCGCCGCCCGCCGCGCCCCGCCGTCCCCCGGCCCGGTAGACCCGCCGTAGCGGGGCGCCTTCCATGATCATGTGGAGTTTGCCGCTGAATGCGACGGCTTTTCAACACATGATCATGAACGAGCACACTGGGAGTGGTGCGCTCGTGGCGGGTGTGACTGGTGAGGCGGCGGTGGCGCTGCTGGGCGGGGAGCCTGCGGCCGCGGCTGCGGGACGGGCCGACTGAGCGGCGGCGCGGCGGCGTCACTGCGGGCTCGTTCGCCGCAGGCGGCCGGCGATAGGGGGACGTTGCGTGCCGGAGAGGTGGGCTAGCTCCTACCATGGGGGCGTGCCTGTCGATCTCCCTGCTGACCGCCCCTCCCCCGGCGCGCCGTTCCGGAACCTGCTGAGGCGGATCGTGGGTCCCGTCCTGTGGCCCACAGCGACGTCGATGCGCCGCATCGCCCTGGCCGGGGTGGTGGCCAACGCCGCCATCATGTCCACCGGCGCGGCGGTCAGGCTGAGCAAGTCGGGCCTGGGCTGCCCGGACTGGCCGCAGTGCACCCGGTCGAGCATCGTCGCCAGTCACTCGGCCGGGCCAGACGACGCTCAACACCTGGATCGAGTTCGGCAACCGGCTGCTCAACTTCCCGCTCGTCGCCGTGGCCGCGATCGTGTTCATCGCGGCCTGGCGGTACCGTCCGCCGGGCCGCCCGGGCCGCCGGAAGGACCTGCTGTGGCTGGCCGCCGCGCTGCCCGCGGGCGTGGTGGCCCAGGCCGTCCTGGGCGGCATCGTGGTGCTCACCAAGCTCAACCCGGTGTGGGTGTCCATCCACTTCGTCACCTCGACCGCGATCGTGGGCGCCGCGGTCATGCTGCACACCCGCTGCAGCGAGGGCGCCGGGCCGGCCACCCCCGTCGTCCGGCGGGAGATCCGGGTCCTCGGCGGGGCCCTGGTCGCCGTGGTCGGGCTGATGGTCGCGGCCGGGACCGTCGTCACCGGCACCGGGCCGCTCGCGGGCAGCGCGGACGCGGCCCGGTATCACCTGCCGCTGATTGGCGTCACCCAGTTCCACGCCGACATCGGCTGGCTGATGGGCGGCATTACCACCGGGCTCATCATCGGCCTGCTGTTCTCCGGTGCGCCGCGCCGGGCCGTCGTCCGGGGCTGGACCTTCGTCGCCCTCCTGCTGGTGCAGGGGGCCATCGGCTACGCGCAGTACTTCAGCGGCCTGCCGGCCGGGCTCGTCTGGGTCCACGTGACGGTCGCGGTCCTGGTCTGGATCGCCGCATTGCGGCTGTTCTTCGCCCTGCGTGACCGGGGGCCGGCCGAGCCCGGGCCGGCCGGTGAGACGGCCGCGGGCGCCGTCGGCGAACGCGTCGCGGACGGGGCTACCGCGGCTCCTGGCCCCGGGGCATAGCCGGCCGGGGCATCGGCGCGGCGAACGCCGCGGACCGGGTGAAGCCGGACGGCCCGGGGCCGGCCCATGGCGTCGGCGGCGGCTCGGGCTGGCGGCGCAGGAACGCGGACCGGGCTTGCTGCATCAGGGCGAGCAGGGCCCGCTGGTTCTCGGTGAACTGCTGGTGGTCGATCACGCCGCGGCGGGCCTTCTGGTGCAGCAGCGCCAGCTCGGTCGCGGCCAGCTGGTAGTCGCTCATCGCCTTGGCCGCGGACAGGCCGCCGGTCGCGAGGGCCCACTTGCGCGCGCGCCGCCGCTCCTTCAGGGAGCTGAGCATCCGGATGTCCTCCGGGGTCACCAGGCCGGTCGGCTCGTAGCCGGGCAGGCACCCCACGATCAAGCCGATGATCCGGCGGCGGTCCGCGACGATGATCCGCCAGACCACAACGAGCAGGCACAGCAGGATGACGTAGGCGACGACCGTCCCGGCCAGCCCGAAGATGCTGAGCCCGTTCCACATGGCGTGCAGCAGCATCGCGGCCAGCCAGCCCAGCAGCAGCGCCCAGCCCCGGTGCCGGTGGGACGCCGCGTAGGCGGCGCCGATCCCGGTCATCGAGGTGAAGATCGGGTGCAGGAACGGGGACAGCACGCCGCGGAGCACGAACGTGTACCCGAGCAGCTGCGCGCCGCCCTGGACCGGGTTGACCAGCGCGTTGATGTAGTAGCCGATGTTCTCGGTCATCGCGAACCCGAGCCCGACCATCGCGGCGTACACGATGCCGTCGGTCGGCCCGTCCAGCTCCTGCCGGCGCCGGCGGACCAGCCAGACCAGGAACAGTCCCTTGAGGGTCTCCTCCACCACCGGAGCGCCGGCCGTGGCCGAGACGTACTGCCCGGCGGAGGCACCGAGATCCGGCTGGGTGATGTATTCCAGCCCGGCGGTGTTGATGAGCGCGGCCAAGAGGGCGGCGATGCCGGCGCCCCACACGAAGGCGAAGACGAGGTTGATCCGCGGCTCGGGCTCCAGCCGGTCCACGAACAGCACCACCGCGACGAGCAGCGGCACCGGCGCGAGCGCGAGCGGCAGCGCGATGAAGAACGGGACCACGCTGTGCCCGGCCACCACGCTCTGGAGCATCTGGATCCCGAACGCGAGCAGCACGCACAGCGCGCCCACGATGATGCCGAAGATGACCCCGACCGGCGCCCTGCCGGGCGGCCTGCCCTCGATCACCGCTCGCGGGTCGAAGACGGGTGCGGGCGTCCCCATGGGCCCAACCCTACAATCCTTACTGCACAATCAATCGGTGAGTGCACCGCGTCTGAGGCCGCGTCTGAGCTGGCCGCGCCGGGCCGGCTCGGACCGGGAGATCTGGCGGCTCGCGGTACCGGCTCTCGGGGCCCTCATCGCCGAGCCGGTGTTTCAGCTCTGCGACTCGGCCATCGTCGGGCACCTCGGGCCGGCCCAGCTGGCCGGGCTCGGCGCGGCGGGGGCGGCGCTGGCCACGCTGGTCAACGTGTGCATCTTCCTGGCCTACGGCACCACCGCCGCGGTCGCGCGCCGGATGGGCGCCGGGCAGATGCGCGCGGCGGTCCAGCAGGGCATCGACGGCATGTGGGTGGCGGTCCTGCTCGGGCTGGTCCTGTCGGCGGTCAGTGTGCCGCTGGCGGGCCCGATCGCGGGAGCGTTCGGCGCGTCCCCGGCGGCCACCGGCTATGCCGTGGTCTACCTGCGCATCTCCGCGTTCGGCATCCCGGCCATGCTCCTCGTCCTGGCCGGGACCGGCATCCTGCGCGGCCTGCAGGACACGCGGGTGCCGCTGGCCGTGGCGGGCACCGGCGCGGTGACGAACATCATCCTCAACTACCTCCTGGTCTACCCGGCGGGGCTGGGGATCGCCGGCTCGGCGCTGGGCACGGCGGCGACCCAGATCGGCATGGCCGTGGTCTACGCCGCGGTCGGAGCCCGGGCCGCCCGCCGGCACGGCGCGCACCTGCGGCCGGACTGGCCCGGGATCCGCGCCTCCGCGGGCGCCTCGGCGGCGCTGCTCGTGCGGACCGCCGCCCTGCGCGCCTACCTGCTGGTCGCGGTGTGGGTCGCCGCCCGGTCCGGGACGGCCGCGCTCGCGGCCCACACCGTCGCCACGAACCTGTGGAACACGCTCGCCCTGGCCCTGGACGCGCTCGCGATCGCGGCCCAGGCCATCGTGGGCAGTTCGCTCGGCGCGGCCGACGTCGGGTCGGCCCGGGCGGCCACCCGCCGGATGTGCTGCTGGGGAATCGTGATCGGCGCCGGCCTCGGGGTGGTGATCGCGGCCGCCCGGCCGCTGTACGTGCCGCTGTTCAGCCCGGATCACCAGGTGCAGGTCCTGCTGGCCCAGGTCCTCCTGCTGGTCGCGGTCTACCAGCCGGTGTCCGGCGTGGTGTTCGTCCTCGACGGGGTCCTGATCGGCGCGGGTGACAACCGCTTCCTGGCCGCGGCGAGCATCCTCACCACCGGGGTCTTCCTGGCGTGCGCGGCCGCGGCTTTGTGGCTGGGCGGCGGCCTCATCGGCCTGTGGCTGGCCATCGGCGCGTTCATGATCGCCCGCCTGGTCGCCCTCGGCGTGCGGGCCCGCAGCCCGGCCTGGACCGTGACCGGCGCGCGCCGGTTACCCCGGCCGGCGGTGAACGGCGGATGTCGCCGGGCGGGCCACCAGTGATCGTTCGGGATAAAAAGATCTTCGCGCCGGACCGGCATCGCCCCCTCCGGGCTAGGCAGGCGCGGCCCTCGGGATAGGCTCGTGATGCTGGATGCCCTGGAGCTTTTCGCGGGGGGCTTTCTGGTGCCCGGACGATGACGTGTGGGGGCGCGGCCTGCGGCGTCGCGGCGGTGCCGCGAATCGTCGTGCGCACGGCCCCCCACCCGCAAGAGAGGACCCGTGACTTAACGGTGAGTAGCCAGCCGAATAGCAAGCTCGAGTGGTCGGACACCGACGCCCGGACCGTGGACCTGATCCGGGTCCTGGCCATGGACGCCGTGGAGAATGAGGGCTCGGGCCACCCCGGCACGGCGATGAGCCTCGCCCCGGCAGCCTACCTGCTGTTCCAGCGCCTCCTGCGGCACGACCCCGCCGACCCGGGCTGGACCGGCCGGGACCGGTTCGTGCTCTCCTGCGGCCACTCCAGCCTGACCCTGTACATCCAGCTCTACCTGTCGGGCTACGGCCTGACCCTGGACGACTTCAAGGCGTACCGGTCGTGGGGCAGCCTGACCCCCGGCCACCCCGAGCACGGGCACACGCCCGGCGTGGAGACCACGACCGGGCCGCTCGGCCAGGGCCTCGGCAACGCGGTGGGCATGGCCATGGCCGCCCGCCGGGAGCGCGGCCTGCTCGACCCCGGCGAAGCCCCGGGGACGAGCCCGTTCGATCACCACGTGTACGTCTTCGCCTCCGACGGCGACATCGAGGAGGGCATCAGCCACGAGGTGTCCTCGCTCGCGGCCCACCAGAAACTGGGCAACCTGGTCGTCCTGTACGACGACAACCACATCTCCATCGAGGACGACACCGAGATCGCGAAGTCCGAGGACGTCGGCGCCCGGTACGAGGCCTACGGCTGGCACGTGCAGCGGGTCGACTGGCGGCGTGACGGCGGCTACCACGAGGACGTCGACGCCCTCTACCAGGCGTTCCTCGCGGCCCGGGACGAGACCTCGCGGCCATCGCTGATCTCGCTGCGCACGATCATCGGCTGGCCCGCCCCGCACAAGCAGAACACCGGCGAGGCGCACGGCTCCGCGCTGGGCGCCGACGAGGTCGCGGCGACCAAGGAGATCCTCCATTTCGACCCCGCGGTGTCGTTCCCCGAGGAAGACGACCTCGTAGCGCACGCTCGCGGCGTCATCGAGCGCGGGAAGAGCCTGCACGCCGAGTGGAACGAGGCCTTCGCCGGTTGGGCGCAGGGCAACCCGGCGCGTAAGGAACTCTTCGACCGGATGGCCGCGCGGCGCCTGCCGGACGGCTGGGCGGACGCGCTGCCCACGTTCGAGCCCGACCCCAAGGGCATGGCGACGCGCAAGGCGTCCGGCGAGGTGCTGAACGCGCTCGCGCCGGTCCTGCCGGAACTGTGGGGCGGCTCGGCCGACCTGGCCGGCAGCAACAACACCACGATGAAGGGCGAGCCGTCCTTCATCCCGGCCGAGCATCAGACCAAGATGTTCCCCGGCAACGAATACGGCCGGACGCTGCACTTCGGCATCCGCGAGCACGGCATGGGCGCGATCATGAACGGCATCGCGCTGCACGGGGGCACCCGCCCCTACGGCGGGACGTTCCTGGTCTTCAGCGACTACATGCGCCCGTCGGTCCGGCTGGCGGCGCTGATGAAGCTGCCGGTGACCTACGTGTGGACGCACGACTCGATCGGGCTCGGCGAGGACGGCCCCACCCACCAGCCGGTGGAGCACCTGTGGGCGCTGCGCGCGATCCCCAACCTGGATGTGGTCCGCCCCGGCGACGCCAACGAGACGGCCGTGGCCTGGAAGACGATCCTGGAGCGCACCGACCATCCGGCGGCGCTGGCCCTGAGCCGGCAGAACATGCCGGTGCTGGACCGCTCCGGCGGGCCTGGCCAGCGCCGAGGGCACCGCCCGGGGCGGCTATGTCGTGGCCGAAGCCGACGGCGACCCGGCCGTGATCCTCATCGGCACGGGCAGCGAGCTGCAGATCGCCCTGGCCGCGCGGGACGCCCTGCAGGCCGAGGGAACCCCGGTCCGCGTGGTTTCTATGCCCTGCGTGGAATGGTTTACCGAGCAGGATGCGTCATACCAGGAAGAAGTGCTGCCCCACCGGGTTAGGGCGCGGGTATCCGTGGAAGCAGGCATCACGCTCGGCTGGCGCGCTTTCGTCGGCGACGCGGGCGAGTCCGTGGGCGTGGAGCACTTTGGCGCGTCCGCCTCGTACCACCGGCTCTACGAGGAGTTCGGGCTGACGGCGGAGCGGGTAGCCGCCGTGGCGCGCACGATCCTCGACCGGGCCGGCCCCTCGCGCGGGTGAAAGATTAACGCGCGGGTGAAAGATTAACCAGGGAAGGAAAGGTTCATGACCTCCCAGTCAGAAGACGTTCTCGCACAGCTGTCCGCGCTCGGGGTGGCGGTGTGGCTGGATGACATCAGCCGTGACCGGCTGCGTACCGGGAACCTGGAGCAGCTCATCCGCGACGACCATGTGGTCGGCGTGACCTCGAACCCGACCATCTTCGCGCATGCGGTCAGTAACGGCACGGCCTACGACGGGCAGAGCAAGGATCTGACCATACGCGGCGTGTCGAGTCGAAGAAGCCGTACGGGCCATCACCACCTACGACATCCGGTGGGCCTGCGACGTGCTGCGCCCGGTCTACGACGAGGACGGCCTGGACGGCAAGGTCTCCCTCGAGGTGGACCCGCGGCTGGCCAAGGACACGGCCAAGACGATCGCCGAGGCGCGGGCACTGTGGTGGATGGTGGACCGGCCGAACCTGTTCATCAAGATCCCCGCCACGGTGGAGGGCCTGCCCGCGATCACCCAGGCCATCTCCGAGGGCATCAGCGTCAACGTGACGCTTATCTTCTCCCTGGAGCGCTACGGCGCGGTGATCGACGCCTACCTGGCCGGCCTGGAGCAGGCCGCGGCCAACGGCCACGACCTGTCCAAGATCGCCTCGGTCGCGTCGTTCTTCGTCAGCCGGGTGGACACCGAGGTGGACAAGCGGCTCGACAAGCTGGGCACCCCCGAGGCCAAGGCGCTGAAGGGCAAGGCGGCCATCGCCAACGCCCGGCTGGCCTACGAGCTGTTCGAGCAGCGCATCGCCACGCCGCGGTGGAGCGCGCTCACGTCGAAGGGCGCCCGCGTGCAGCGGCCGCTGTGGGCCTCGACCAGCACGAAGGACCCGGCTTACCGCGACACCATGTACGTGGAGGAACTGGTCGCGCCGGACACGGTGAACACCATGCCGGAGCCGACCATCCACGCCACGGCCGACCACGCCCAGATCCGCGGTGACACGATTCACGGCACCTACGATCAGTCCCGCAAGGTGCTGGCCGATCTGGAAAGCCTCGGCATCGCCTATGACGACGTGGTCGGCGTACTCGAGGACGAGGGCGTCGCGAAGTTCGCGGCCTCCTGGAACGAACTGATCGAGACGGTGAAGTCCCAGCTCGCGGAGGTAACCGGCGGATGACGCCGGATTTCAACGACGCCGCAATGGCGGGAGGAACTGGATAATCGTGAGCGCGTCAGTTGGGCTAGCCCACAATTCCTCGGGGCTGGCGCCCGCCAATCCGGCGGTCGTGGATAGCCAGGAGTCCGAAAACCCGTTGCGGGATCCGCGCGACCGGCGCATCCCGCGGGTCGCCGGGCCGTGTGTCCTGGTTATGTTCGGCGTCACCGGGGACCTGGCCCGGAAGAAGCTGCTGCCGGCCATCTACGACCTCGCCAACCGCGGGCTGCTGCCGCCGGGGTTCTCCCTGGTCGGCTTCGCCCGGCGGGACTGGGAAGACGAGGACTTCGCCCAGCTCACCTACGAGGCGGTCAAGCAGCACGCGCGCACTCCCTTCCGCGACACGGTGTGGCAGCAGGTCAGTGAGGGCATCCGGTTCGTCCAGGGTGAGTTCGACGACGACGAGGCCTTTGACAACCTGGCTGAGACCGTCGCCAGCCTGGACTCCGAACGCGGCACGGGCGGCAACTACGCGTTCTACCTGTCGATCCCGCCGAAGGCGTTCCCGCTCGTCGTCCAGCAGCTCAAGCGGTCCGGGCTGTCGGATCCGGACGCCTACCAGCCGCCGCGCGGCCAGGAGGCCTGGCAGAACCGCACGCCCTGGCGCCGGGTCGTGATCGAGAAGCCGTTCGGCCACAACCTGGAGAGCGCCCGGGAGCTGAACGCCATCCTGAACGCGGTCTTCCCGGCCGAGTCGGTGTTCCGCATCGACCACTACCTGGGCAAGGAGACCGTCCAGAACATCCTGGCCCTCCGTTTCGCCAACACGCTGTACGAGCCGGTCTGGAACCGCGGCTACGTCGACCACGTGCAGATCACCATGGCCGAGGACATCGGCATCGGCGGGCGCGCGGGCTACTACGACGGGATCGGCGCCGCCCGCGACGTGATCCAGAACCATCTGCTGCAACTGATGGCGCTCACTGCCATGGAAGAGCCGGTCGCGTTCGACGCCGACTCGCTGCGGGCGGAGAAGGAGAAGGTGCTGTCGGCGGTCAAGCTGCCGGCCGACCTGGCCACCGGCACCGCACGCGGCCAGTACACCGCGGGCTGGCAGGGCGGCGTGGAGGTACCCGGCTACCTGGAGGAGGACGGCATCCCCCCTGACTCACGGACCGAGGCCTACGCCGCGATACGGCTCGGCGTGGACACGCGGCGCTGGGCGGGGGTCCCGTTCTACCTGCGGGCCGGCAAGCGGCTGCCGCGCCGGATGACGGAGATCGCGCTGATGTTCCAGCGGGCGCCGCACCTGCCGTTCTCGGCCACCGACACCAAGGAACTCGGGCAGAACGCGCTGGTGATCCGGGTGCAGCCGGACGAGGGCGTCACGGTCCGGTTCGGATCCAAGGTGCCCGGCTCGGCGATGGAAGTCCGGGACGTGAACATGGACTTCGCCTACGGGGAATCGTTCACTGAGGCCAGCCCCGAGGCCTACGAGAGGCTCCTGCTCGACGTGCTCATCGGCGACCCGCCGCTGTTCCCGCGGCAGGAGGAGGTCGAGCTGTCGTGGCGGATACTCGACCCGATCGAGGACTTCTGGGCGGAATACACCAAGCCCGATCCGTACCCGGCGGGCACCCACGGCCCGGCCTCCGCGGACGCGCTGATGGCCCGGGACGGCCGGGCCTGGCGCCGGCTCTGAGCACGGAGGACGACGATGACGATCGACCTGACCGACACCAGCACCGGCGCGATCTATGAGGCACTGACCGAGGCGCGGCGCCGCCTGGGCGGCCCGGCGCTCGGCATGGTGCTGACCCTGGTCGTGGAGACCAACGAGGCGGCCCAGTATGACGCCATGCGCGCGGCCAACCAGGCCGGGCGCGAGCATCCGTCAAGGGTGCTGGGCGTGATCACCCGCCGCCCGAACGCCGAATCGCGGCTCGACGCGGAGATCAGGGTCGGCGAGACCGGCCCGGGCGAGACGATCCTGCTGCGCATGTACGGGCCGGTGGGACAGCACGCGGACTCGGTCGTCGCTCCCCTGCTCGTGCCCGACGTGCCGGTCGTGACCTGGTGGCCCGGTCAGGCGCCCGAGGTGCCGTCGGAGAGCCCGCTCGGCGCGCTCGCGCAGCGCCGGGTCACGGACTCGGCCGCCGGGGAATCGGCTCAGCGTGTGCTGGCCGATCTGTCCGAGGCGTACAAGCCGGGCGACACCGACCTCAGCTGGACCCGCGTCACCCCGTGGCGCACGCTGCTCGCGGCCACCTTCGACGTGCCGCATCCGCCGCCCGTCCGGGCCGAGGTGCTCGCCGAGGAGGGCAATCCCAGCGGCGACATCCTGGCCGCCTGGCTGTCGGTCAGGCTCGGCATACCGGTGCACCGTGGCGTCTCCGGCGGTCCTGGCATCACCGATGTCAGGTTCGAGACCGAGGTCGGCCAGATCGGCCTCTCGCGGCACGACGGCCGGACCGCGACGCTGTCCAGGACGGGTGAGTCGGACCGGCGGGTCGCTCTGCACCGGCGCGACCAGGCCGAGCTGCTCGCCGAGGAACTGCGCCGGCTGGACCCCGACGATGTGTACGCGGAGTCCCTGTCCTGGCTGTTCAGCAACGCGCGCACCGACGAGGACCCGGACGCAGGCGTGTTCACCCTGACCGGCCCGGCGGCCCGTGGGACCGCCCCGGCCGTCCCAGCCCGCGGGGCCGATGACCGGCCGGAGCGGTTGTCTCCGCCCAGTACCGACCCCCCGCCCGGACGAGGCGAAGACGCGCTCGACCCGGAGGAGGGGCAGACGGGCGTGGACACCGAGCAGGAGATCTCAGGCGCATGAGCGCGCCGGAGATCATCGTTCACCGGGACGGGCCACTGCTGGCCAAGGCGGTCGCGGCCCGGCTGGTCACCCGGCTCGTGGACGCCGTGGCGGCGCACGGCACCGCCTCGCTCGTCCTGACCGGCGGCGGTATCGGCACCGCCGTGCTCGCGGAGCTCGCGGCCGCGCCCGGCCCGGGATGCCGTGGACTGGCGGCACGTGGACTTCTGGTGGGGAGACGAGCGGTTCCTGCCGGCCGGGCACCCGGAGCGGAACGAGACCGGCGCCCGGGCTGCCCTGCTCGACCACGTCGACACCGATCCGGCCCGGGTGCATCCGATGCCCCCGTCCGACGGCCCGGACGGCGACGACCCGGAGGCGGCGGCGGACCGCTACGCGGCCGGGCTGCGGCGGGCGACGACACAGGAAGACCATGGCCCGGTGCCCTCGTTCGACGTCCTGATGCTCGGCATCGGCCCGGAGGGCCACATCGCGTCGCTGTTCCCGGGCATGCCGGCGCTGTACGACGAGCGGCCCGTGGTCGCGGTGCGCGGTGCGCCCAAGCCGCCGCCCACCCGCCTCACGCTGACCCGGCCCGCGATCAACACCGCCCGCGAGATCTGGATTCTGGCCTCCGGCGCGGAGAAGGCGGGCGCGGTGCGCGCTGGCCCTGTCCGATGCCGGGCCGGTGCAGATTCCCGCCGCCGCGGCGCGCGGCCGCCAGCGGACTCTGTTCCTGCTCGACCGGGAGGCGGCGTCACAGGTACCCGCGGGGATCGGCCGTCCCGGGGCGCACTGAGCCAGGCCGAGCGGGCCGGGCCTAGGAGCCGGTGGTCCGCCTGCCCCGGGCCTCCCGGCTCAGGGCCAGCCCGGCGGCCAGGCAGGCGACCGGAACGGCCCCGATCGCGTACCGGTAGCTGAACCCGGCGGTCATCGGCGGCAGCACCACCAGCAGGGCCCCGACGGCCCACGGCATCAGGGCCAGGCCGCCCCACCGCCGCCAGCGGGCAATGATCCCGGCCGCCCCGATGAGCAGGATGGCGCCGAGCATCGTGCCCCGGAGGTAGAAGTACTTCTGGTACCCCTCGATAAAGTCGGCCCAGGGCTGGACGACCTTGGGCTGCCCCTCCATCGGGCCGCCGTAGCGCTGCAGGGCCGCCTTGTCGCTCGGGTAGTAATTCACCCACCACAAGTTCGGGTTGGCCCACACCGGCGTTTCCGTCTCCCGGAACCGGAACGAGGGCCCAGAGCCGGTGACGTCCGACTGGGTGCGCGTCCAGGTGAACGTGTGCAGGGTGTCGTGCGCCGCGACCTTCAGGTACGCCAGGGGCTGGGACAAGATGGCGTCCTTGGCGAATTGGCCAGCCATGCTGTCGGCCTTCTTGGAGAACTGGTTCCCCTTGCTGACCTTGTACAGCGGCGTGTTGATCGACCAGAGGTACTGCTGCGAAGGGGGCCGGTCGGCGAGCGGCCTCGGGTCGCACAGGACCTTCAGGTTCTGCGGAAGGCTCATCTTGGAGCACTCGGCGAAGCTGCTGACCCGGCTGTACAGGAAGGTGCCGCTGGAGCCGTCGAGAGCGTACTGCCCGTAGAAGCTGTGATACCAGGCCATGTACCCGACGATCGGCAGGGCACCGGCCACCACCATCAGGGCGACCCGTTTCCAGTTCACCCGGCGGAGCAGCAGGCCGACCGCGAGGACGACCAGCAGTGGCTCCCCCACCGTGCGGACGATCCCCGCGTAGCCGATCAGCAGTCCGGCCACCACGCAGATCGAGGAGCGGTGGCCGGTCGAACCAGCACAGCGCGACGACGGCGATGGTGACCAGGAAGATGAACAGCTCGTCCGACATCACCATGTGTTCGAGCTGCAGCTCGAACACGTCGAACAGCACCGGGACGGCGGCCAGCGTCGCTCCCCACCACGGGAGGCCCCGCCGGCGCAGCACCGCGTAGATGGCGATGCCGATGGCCAGGCCCATCGCGGCCTGCAGGACCGCGATAAGGGTAAAGCTCCGGAAGGGCAGCAGGAGGTAGAGCAGCAGCGGGTAACCGTCGGACCGTATGACGTCGGGATACTTGCTGACCGCATCGGTGATGTAGTTGTAGGAGTCGCTGTAGAACAGGATTGGCGGGTATCCGAGGAGCACCACGCACCGGATCCCCACGGCGGCCACGGCCACCACGGCGAACTGCCAATGGGCCGCTAGCACCATCCGGCTGCGGGACGCCGCCGTGGGCCTCGCCGTCTCTGCAATCGTGGCCGTCGCCGCGGCGCCCGCAGTCCCGCCTGGCGTGCCGTCCGCCGACGCGCCCCCGGAGCGCTGTCCCTCAGCGGTTACGTCAGCCAAAAGGGTCTCCTGGTCTGGTCACAATTGACGGCACAACGCTGCCATCCGAACAGGGATGCGCCTACCGGGCCTGCGGGCCCCCGGGGAGATGGCAGCGCAGATACCGACGCTACTAGATCTTCCCGCCCGCTTCTTGCAGCTGGGAGCGATTCCCAGCCGTTGCCCAGATAAGCCGCAGCCAGCCTGGATTGTCCCGGCCCGCGCGGGCCGGGCTAGGCAACGTCATCCGCCCGCTGCGAGGGCGGCTCGGCGGCCGTCCCCGGGCTCTGGTGATCCGGAGGCCTGCGCCGCCAGCCGGCCGCACGGAGCACGAAAAGGGACAGCAGCACCAAGGGGATCACGGCCGCCGTCGCGTGGGCCGCGGCCGCTATGGCCAGCCAGACCAGGGCGATCGGCAGGATCGGCACGAACGGGCGGCGAGGACCGAACTCGACACCCGCGCCAACCGCCTCTGGCTTGGGGGCGTCCGGCTCCGGCGTGGCCAGGTCGGCGCCGAGGTGGGGCTCGGCCGGAAGGTCAGACGCCAGCTCGCGCAGGTCGCCCCAGGTTTTCGCCGAGTACGCCGCAGTCGATCGCTGGTCGAACTCGTCAAGATCCAGCCGCCTGCCGCATACGCGTCCCGGAGTACCTCGACGGTACGTTCCCGGTCGTCGTCTGAAGCGCGAATCCCGCCGTCTGCTGTCATATCCGGGCCTTCCCGTGGCCAGAGCCCTGATAACAACCGAGCATACCCGCTGTATCCAGCCGCGTCAGTGCGCACCGTCGCGCCCGGGCGGCCCGTTCCCCCGCCTGGTGGCTTTGGCCGGGTTATGGCAAGATCGCGGCATGCCACCCGTGACGCGGTTCCGGACGTCCGGCGGCCGGGCCTCCGGGGGTCACCTGGTCGTCTGCGGTGACGACAAGCTGACCCTCCGCCTGGCCGAAGAACTCACCAGCACCTACGGCGAGCAGGTAACGGTCATCCTGCCGTCGAGGCGGCGCAACCACGGGCCGCACATCGACCGGCTGCCGGGTGTCCGGGTGATCGAGCGGGACGAGCTGACCAGCCAGTCATTCGTGGACGCCCAGATCACCACCGCCCGGGCCCTGGCCCTGCTGCGCCAGGACGACGTGGGCAATTTTCACGCCGCGCTGCGCGCGCGGGAACTCAACCCCGACATCCGGCTGGTCCTCGCGGTGTTCAGCCCGGGACTCGGCGAGCGGGTCCGCGCCTTCTTTCCCGACTGCGCGGTGCTCATGGGCACCTCGATGGCGGCGCCGTCCTTCGTCGCCGCCGCTTTAGGAGAGCGGCCCCGAGCCATGTCCGGGTGTCCGGGCGCACCCTGTACGTGGCGCGGCGGGAGGACGCGGATCCCGCCCAGGTGATCTGCGGGCTCGCCGCAACCAGCGGTTCCGGCGGGGAACCCAGGCTGCTGCCGCCGGATGAGCAGAACGCCAATCTGGTCCTGGCCATCGCCGACGGGACGCCCCGCGATCCGCTGGCCCGCCGCCGCGATCCGGTCCGGGCCGCGGCGCGGACGATCCGCCGTCTCGTCTGGCACAAGTTCGGGTTCGCGTTCATGGGCCTGTTCGCCGTGCTGGTCGCCGGGTTCGCGCTGCTGGTCGCCGGTGCGGGCTATTCGCCCGCGAACGCCCTGTACCTGACGTTGCTGGACGCGGCCGGGGCGGCGGTCACCAATCCGGCGCTGGCCGGCCCGGAGAAGGTCGCGCAGTTCATGCTCACCTTCGACGGCATGGTCTTCGTGCCGTTCGCGACGGCCCTGGTTGTCGGGGCCCGGCTGACCGGGTCGATCCGGGACCGGCCTCATCCGGCCAGTGGCCACGTCATCGTGGTCGGGCTCGGACGCGTCGGGGGCCGGGTGGTCGGGCAGCTTCACGACCTCGGCGTCGACGTCGTGGGCATCGACCGGGACCCGGACGCGGCGGGGGTGGGCATGGCCCGCCGCCTGGGCGTGCACATCGTGATCGGCGAGATACACCGTGAGGAGACGCTGCGCGCGGCCAATCTCGAGACCAGCATCGCGCTCGTCTCGGTGACCAGCAGCGACGAGGTCAACCTCGAGGCGGCCCTGCACGCGCGGGCGCTCCGCGAAGACCTCCGCATCGTGCTGCGGCTCTACGACGACGACCTGGCCGAGCGGATGCAGAAGATGATCGGCAACACGGTCTCGCGGAGCGTCTCCTACCTGGCCGCCCCGGCGTTCGCGGCGGCCATGCTCGAGCATCAGGTGCTGCGCACGATCCCGGTCGGCCGGCACGTGCTGCTCATCGCCGACGTCGAGGTCGAGGCCGGCGCCGGGCTCGCCGGGCAGCCCGTGGCCGATGCGGAGCACCCGGGCGAGGCGCGCGTGCTCGCGGTGCGGCGCAAAGGGACCGATGCGTTCGACTGGTCGTTGCACCGCGGTTACCTGCTCGCCCCGCAGGACCGGCTGCTCGTCCTGGCCACCAGAGCCGGGCTCGGGCAGACGCTGGTGAGAAACCAGCGAGCCGCACCATTAACCGTTTAATCCCAATTTGCGTTTTACGATCAGCCGGTGGCGCACCGAGCCCCGGATGAATAGCCGCCGATCCGGCGCGGAACGCCGTGACACGCTGGGGGAAAACACGGTGCGGGGGTCTCGCGAACTGAGGGGTTAGGGCGTTACGCTCAGGGCAGTTCTTCCATCTGGTTCTTGTGATCCGGATGTGAACGAGACAAGGACGCGGCATGAGCTGTTTCGCGCTGGCCTTCCTCGCCAGTTCGGGCACGTGTGCCAGCCGGCGCCGCTGGACGGGAACGACCTTCCCGGCCGCGGGTCGCCGGTAATCCTTATTCACAATGGCCGCCCGGCGGACAGCGTTGTCTCCCGCCTGCCGGGCGTTCCGTCCTTCACGAGGAGGGATCACCGTGAGCGTCAACGACGATCGCATCACCACCGCTCGAGAAACCACGGCCACGGCCGTTTCGCCCATCGCCGACCCGGCACCGCTGGGCCTGGCCGCCTTCGCTCTCACGACGTTCCTGCTGTCAGCAGCCAACGCAGGCTGGATGACCAAGGCGACCGGCGATGCCTGGCTGGGCTACGCGTTCGCCTACGGCGGCCTCGGCCAGCTTCTGGCCGGCATGTGGGAGTTCCGCAACAAGAACGTCTTCGGCGCGACCGCGTTCTCCACCTACGGCGGCTTCTGGATCGGCCTCGGCGTTGTGGGTCCTCCTGGTCGCTCCGAAGGCGACGTCGCCGGCGGTCGCAGAACCACGACCTCGCGTGGATCCTGCTCGCGTTCGCGATCTTCAACACCTACATGCTGCTGATGGGCACCCAGGTCAACACGGCCGTGTTCGGGGTGTTCCTCACCCTGGAGGCGACCGAGATCATCCTGTTCATCGGCGGCTTCATGGGCAGCACCGGGCTGACCAAGGCGGGCGGGTACGTCGGCATCGTGACCGCCCTCGTCGCCTGGTACACCTCGGCGGCCGGCGTGGCCAACGGGCTTCCCGGCCGGCTCCGGCTGCCGGTCGGCAGGCCGCTGATCGCCTGACGCAACGCCATCCCGATCCGGCGCACGTCGCGTTCCGCCGCCGGTCCCGGAGGCCCCGTTACGATGCGGGCTCCGGGACCGGCGGCGTTTTCGGCCTGTTCTGTATCCCTTCCGCCCTTGGCGCCCCTCCCCCCACTCCCGTCCCCGATCGCCCGGATACCGTGGGCGGATGGCCGGAACCCCAGGAGGACGCGAAGGAGGGACGCACGGGTTGGACCAGGATGATGAGCTGCACAAGTACGAGCATCTGAGTGTCCAGGTGGCACGCGTGAAGGAAAAGACCCGGCCGTGGAAGGAAGCCATCGCGCTCGCGCTCGCGATCGGGGCGGCCTACGTCGCGCATCACGTGGTGGGCATCTTCAATCCGCCCGCCAACTTGACGGACGTCATCAGGTACGCGTTCGCGATTGTCTTCTGCGTCTTCGCCACGTCCGCGGTGCTGGGCATCTCCGCTAAGACCCGGGCGGTCTTCGAGCCGCGGCTCGGGTCGGCCCACTCGGCGGTGATCCGCTATGCGGTCCTGCTCGTCGGCCTGATTGTCGTACTGTTCACCACGCTTCAGCTGTTCGGGGTCCAGGTCGGCCAGCTTCTCGTCGGCGGCGCCGTGACCAGCGTGCTCCTCGGCATCGCGGCTCAGCAGTCGCTGTCGAACATCTTCGCCGGGATGGTGCTGCTGCTGTCCCGGCCGTTCCGGGTCGGCGACTCGATCCGGCTGCGGGCGGGCGCACTGGGCGGACAGCTCGACGGGGTCGTGACCGAGATCGGCATCACCTACATCCGGCTCGACACCGGTGACAGCGTCATGTCCGTACCGAATTCCCAGGTCCTGGCGGCCGCGGTCGGCCCCGTCCCGCGCAAGCCCGAGCCGCCCAAGCCGCCGCCCATTCCCGAGCCGGAGAACCGGGCCACCCGGGCCCCCGGCACCGGTACCAGCGTCCCGGCACCATAGTGACGCCGGGTGTCCCCTTCCGGCCGCGCCAGCGATCATCACGATCGCCTGGTCGGCCGGTATCGCCCTGCTCGCCTACCTCTGGGCCAGGCGGCTCTACAGCCGCGATCCCGTCTGGTCGGCCGCTCCAGAACGCCAAAAGGCCCAGCGTGAGCAAGCAGAGCTTGCCACACGCTGGGCCCAAGGCTTGAAAGGCCGGTGCGGAGGTCGCCTCCTCGGCGAGTGGCTCAACGCGGCTCCAGCCGAACGGTATTCCGCGAAGGCTATTTTGGATGCGGCCCGGGGCACTCAGCCGCACCGACCAGTCATCAAGAACGCGGCCGGGGCCCTCACTGTTCCCGGTTCACCGGAAACTTTTGAAGCCTTGGCCACGGACGAAGACTAGGAACGCCCGCGTGGGGCGCGTTGTTCCCGGCTATCCCGGTCCGGGGGCGGCCCGTAGGGATGCGAACCCGATCGCGGGCCGTCCGGGTACCCACGATCGCGGGCATCTTCCGGGTACACCGACTGGAACGGGTCGTCCGCGTAACCGCGGCCCCGGGGATCGTTCGGCCCGTCCCGGTACGTCGGCTCATACTGGTCGTCCCGGTACGGAGTGAGGTCCTGCCGGTACCCGGGACTCGGGCGGGCCGGGGCGCCGGGCCGCTCGGGCCGCCCATTCCGAGCGGGTCCTCGCGGTAGGGCGGCTCGCTGTCGCCGTAGGCCGGGCTGAGGTCCTCGCGATAGCTACTGCCTGCGCCGCCGGGCCCGAGGGGGTCGTCGCGGTAAGGCTGCGGCCCGCTGTCCCGGTAGGCCGGCGGACCGCTGTCGCGGTAGGCCGGCGTGGCCGGGTCGTCCGGGTAGCGGGCTGGAACGAGGGCTCGGGCAGCGCCGGCCGCGATCCCGGTACGGTTCCTGCCGGTACCCGGGACCCGGGCCGGCCGGGGCGGCGGGGCCGCTCGGGCCGCCCATTCCGAGCGGGTCCTCGCGGTAGGGCGGCTCGCTGTCGCCGTAGGCCGGGCTGAGGTCCTCGCGATAGCTGCTGCCTGCGCCACCGGGCCCGAGGGGGTCGTCGCGGTAAGGCTGCGGGCCGCTGTCCCGGTAGGCCGGCGGACCGCTGTCGCGGTAGGCCGGGCGTGGCCGGGTCGTCCGGGTAGGGCTGGAACGAGGGCTCGGGCAGCGCAGGCCCGCGATCCCGGTACGGTTCCTGCCGGTACCCGGGACCGGGCCGGCCGGGGCGCCTATCGGGCCCGTGCCGAGCGGGTCGTCCCCGTACGGAGCGTCGCCGTACGGGACCGCCTGGATCGAGCCGGTCCGGGGCTCGGGGGCGCTACGGAGGTCCGGCCGGCGTCCGGCACCGCGCCCTCCGAACTCGCCGCTGGGGGCGTTCTGGAAGCCGGCGGGCGCGTCGCCGGGGCCCGGGCCCCGGAATTCTCCCGTCACCGGGGCCTGCGACTGGCCGGTCGCATAGTCCGGGAAGTTCCCGACGGCCGTCATGGCGGGATCGGTCGGGGCGGCGGCCAGGCCGCGGCGCGGGCGCTCGCCGCTGCCGTCGCGCGCGTCCGCCCCGGCGCCGGGAAGAGCCGTCCCCCGTGGCCCGCGCTGCAACGCGTCGACCATGCGCGGCAGGTCGTCCATCGGGAGCCGGAACGTCCCCGTGCACGTGCCGCCCTGCCAGATACTGAAGACCGCTACTCCGGTGTCGGAGTACCAGCTCAGTCGCATGCTGCGCGAGCTGCCGCGGACGTCGAAGAAGACTTCGCCGAGCCTGGGCAGGGGTGCTGCATCCGACGCTGACATGCAGCCCATGGTGGCCCGGAGCCCTGGCTTTGTCCAGTTCGTTACCGGAGTTCATGCACGCGGCGGGGGGACCCTCCTAAGGAGATGAGTCAAATTATGGGCCCCGGCTGCGCGGACGAGATCACAGATGGCATGATTAACGCCTGGCTGGTTCAAGCCGACGTCACGAGATATTGAGCGAGGACCGTGACGCCTGCGCTAGCCGTTCGGCAGATGATTGCGCCGCTTCGTAAGACCGTTGGTTTCCCGCGTGCGGACGCCCCGCGCCCGCACGGGAACAGAACGGCGATACAACGCGTTGCATCTTGCGATGGGCGGATACTGCGCGCGGCGCGGTCATCCCGCGCGTCGCGAGCTTGATCTTGTTAAGAGTTGTCCTGAAGGCAAGTCTAGGAAACCGGTTGGAGTGATTGGTCCATGTCTCAGGTACGTCGGCAGTCGGCTGTGCTTCCCCGGCCCAACTGGGGCTGGCAAGATGCTGCTGCGTGCCGTGAAGAGGACCTTATTCTTTTCTTCGGCCCGGACGGCGAGCGCCAGCCCGAGCGGGAGATCAGGGAGCGCAAGGCCAAGACGGTCTGCGCCGACTGCCCGGTCCGCAACGAGTGCCTCAACTACGCGCTGTCCCGCCCGGAGAAGTACGGCGTCTGGGGCGGCCTGAACGAGGAAGAGCGGGCTGCTGAGCGCAGGCGGCGGATGCGCCGGGCCAACGCCGCCTGATTCCGCGGCGGCCGTCAGCCTCGCGGCGCGCGGGCCTGCGCCAGCAGCGCGAGCACGTCGTCGTCGGTGAGCTGTTCGAAGGATGTGTACCACTCCCCCACGGAGCGGAAGTCCTCGGGCGCGGCCAGGACGACGACCTCATCGGCCTCGCTGTTCATCTCCCCGATGGACGCCGCCGGGGCGACCGGGACAGCCAGAACGGTCCGCGCCGCACCGGCGGCGCGCAGCCCGCGCAGGGCAGCACGCGCGGTGACCCCGGTCGCGAGGCCGTCATCGACCAGCACGACCTGGGCCCCGGCGACGTCCGGCGGCGGCCGGCCGCCCCGGTAGACGCGGACACGGCGGGCTAGTTCGGCCCGTTCCCGGGTCGCCACCCCGGACAGATCGTCGGGCCGAAGGCCCAGCTTGCGTAGCAGCCGGCCGTCGTAGACCGGCTCGCTGCCTTCGGCGACCGCGCCTACCCCGAGTTCGGGCTGCCGGGGATAGCCGATCTTGCGGGTCACCAGCACATCCAGGGGGACGTCCAGGATGCGGGCGACCTGGTCGGCGACGGCCACGCCGCCCCGCGGCAGCGCCAGCACCACGGTCGGCCGGTCGTCTGGGCCCCGGTCCAGGTCACGGCGGAGGCGGGCGCCAAGCAGCGCCCGCCGCCTGCCGGTCCGGGAAGGGCAGCGTCACACGCTGGTCCTACCCGGACCTGATCGTTCGTACCAATGCGCGCGCACCACGCGCACCGCCGAGAGAGATAAGAGGCATGATCTGCCTCCCCTGCCGGGAGCGCCACCACGACGACTGCCCCGGCGGAACCTGGTGTGACTGCCAGCACCTTCCGCCACGCGAGGACGCCGAGCCGGCGCTGGGCTGGATCCGCCAGGGCTAATCCGGGCCACGGCGGAATAAGCCGGTCCCGGGCGATGTTGGCCGCTAGCGTGACATCACACCAGACTGCGGCCCCGGCGGCCGCCCGGCAAGCGGGCGGCGCCTGGACAGGTAGTGCATATGCGTGTGATGCTAGAGAAATGAGCGCCGCGGATCCCCTGCTCGTCGCGCGTCGGCACGTCGACCTGCTCCGCGTTCGCAGCGCTATCTGTCTGCACGTCCGCTGACAACCCCGCCCGTGACGTAGACCGGGCGCGTGTCGTGAGCAGTCCGGCGTGCATCCTGAACTCAAGTTGCTCCCGGCGGCCGACGAGCCCGCCCGGAGCCGACTGGTCCAGGGAACGGCATGGTCTTGCCGCCCGCCTCCGGTTCACGCCGCACGCGCCCCCGAGAACCGAAGGACGAGAGGCCCCATGCCACCGAGCACCTCGGAGGCCACCGGTAAGCGCACTCCTCCTCGCCGCGCGCGCGGCGAAGGACAGTGGGCGCTCGGCTACCGCGAGCCGCTCAACAAGAACGAGGAAAACAAGAAGAACGACGACGGGCTGAACGTCCGCCAGCGGATCATTGACGTCTACTCCAAGCGCGGCTTCGACTCCATCGACCCCGCTGACCTCCGTGGCCGGTTCCGCTGGTTCGGCCTGTACACGCAGCGGAAGCCGGGCATCGACGGCGGCAAGACCGCTGTCCTCGAGCCCGAGGAGCTGGACGACCGCTACTTCATGCTGCGGGTCCGGATCGACGGCGGCCAGCTGACCAGCGATCAGGTCCGGGTCATCGCCGATATCTCGCGCCGGTTCGCCCGCGGTACCGCGGACGTCACCGACCGCCAGAACATCCAGCTGCACTGGATCGAGATCGAGAACGTCCCGGCCATCTGGGAGGCGCTGGAATCCGTCGGGCTCTCGACCACCGAAGCCTGCGGTGACACGCCCCGGGTCATCCTGGGCTGCCCGCTGGCCGGGATCGACGCCGGCGAGGTGATCGACGCGTCGGCGCAGGTCGAGGAGGTCCAGGACCGCTATATCGGGGACCCGGCTTTCTCCAACCTGCCCCGCAAGTTCAAGTCGGTCATGAGTGGCTGCGCGGCCCAGTGCACCGTCCACGAGATCAACGACATCGCGTTCGTCGGCGTGGTCTCACCCTCCGGCGAACCCGGTTTCGACCTGTGGGTCGGCGGCGGGCTGTCCACCAACCCGATGATCGGCAAGCGGCTCGGCGCGTTCGTGCCCGCCAGCCAGGTCGCGGAGGTGTGGGCCGGCGTCACTTCGGTGTTCCGCGACTACGGATACCGCCGGCTGCGCCACCGGGCCCGGATCAAGTTCCTGGTCGCCGACTGGGGGCCGGAACGGTTCCGCGAGGTACTCGAGAAGGAATACCTGGGGTACGCGCTCGAGGACGGCCCCGCCCCGGACGCCCCGCGCGGCGGGGTCCGGGACCACGTGGGCGTGCACGCCCAGCGGGACGGGCAGTTCTACGTCGGGTTCGCCCCGCGGGTGGGCCGGCTGTCGGCTGACGCGCTCGACACCATCGCCGAGCTGGCCGCACGGTACGGGAGCGGCAAGATCAGGACCACGACCGAGCAGAAGATGGTCATCCTGGACGTTCCCGAAGACGCTGTGGCCGGGCTCACCGCCGGGCTCGAGGCGGCCGACCTCCAGGTGAACCCCAGCGCGTTCCGGCGGCACATGATGGCCTGCACCGGCATCGAGTTCTGCAAGCTGGCCATCGTGGAAACCAAGCAGCGCGCCATGGACCTGATCGGCGAGCTGGAGCGGCGGCTGCCGGACTTCACCGAGCCGGTCACGATCAACGTCAACGGCTGCCCGAACTCCTGCGCGCGCATCCAGACGGCCGACATCGGCCTGAAAGGCTCGCTCGTCACCGGACCGGACGGCCGGCAGGTGGAGGGCTTCCAGATCCACCTGGGCGGAAGCCTCGGCGGCGGCGACGGATCGGAGTCCGGTTTCGGCCGGAAGGTCCGCGGGCTGAAGACAACGTCCGAGGAACTGCCCAACTACGTCGAACGGGTGCTCAGCCGGTTCGCAGCGAGCAGGCAGCAAAACGAGACGTTCGCCGCGTGGACTGCACGTGCGAGTGATGAGGATCTGTCATGACCAGCCACACGGGCCGGGCAGTCCCGTTCTACTGCCCCTACTGCGGCGAAGAAGACCTCGAGCCGCAGGGAACCGCCGACGGGGAATGGCATTGCCGGAGCTGCACCCGCAGTTTCCAGCTACGCTTTGCCGGAATAGGAGCTGGCCTGTGAGTTCTGTGTGCGCTGAGGAGGCTGTGCTGGAGGAGCCGCACCGCATGGAGCAGATTGCTGCGCAGGCCGCCGATGACCTGGCCGACGCGTCCGCCGACGACATCCTGCGCTGGGCCACGGACACGTTCGGGGACCGGATCTGCGTGACCTCGTCGATGACCGACGCCGTCATCATCCACATGGCCTCGGCCATCCGCCCCGGGATCGACGTCGTGTTCCTCGACACCGGCTACCACTTCCCCGAGACGATCGGCACCAGGGATGCGGTCGCGGCCGTCTACCCGGTGAACGTGGTCAACGTCACGCCGTCGCGCACGGTCGCCGAGCAGGACGCCGAACTGGGCCCGCGGCTGTTCGGGCGCAACCCCGACCTGTGCTGCTACCTGCGCAAGGTGGAGCCGCTGGAGCGCGCGCTCGGCAACTACGACGCGTGGATCACCGGGGTCCGCCGGGACGAGACCGTCGAGCGCCGCGAGGCGCGCGCGGTCGAGTGGGACGCCCGGCGCGAGATGGTCAAGGTCAATCCCATCGTCGGCTGGTCGCAGAAGCAGGTCGACGACTACATCGCCGAGAAGGGCATCCTGGTCAACCCCCTGGTGTACGACGGCTATCCGTCGATCGGCTGCTCGACCTGCACGCGCCGGGTCGAGGCGGGCGACGACCCGCGCAGCGGGCGCTGGGCCGGGACCGGGAAGACCGAATGCGGAATTCACCTCTGAGCGTTCCACCGGACGCGCCGCCGCTGGTGGCGGTGGCGCACGGCAGCCGGGATCCGCGGGCGGCGGCGACCGTCGAGGCGCTGCTGGGCCTGGTCCGCCGGCGGGCCGCCGACCGCGGGTACCCGGGCCTGGACGTGCGCGCGGCCTACCTCGGCCACGCGGCCCCGACCCTCGGCCAGGCGCTCGGCTCGCTGGACGGTCACGCGGTCGTGCTGCCCTTGCTGCTGACCGCGGCCTACCACAGCAAAGCGGACATCCCGGGGGTGCTGCGCGAAGCGCGCACGGCGCAGCCGAGGCTGGGCGTCACCTACGGCCGGCCGCTGGGCCCCCACCCCCTGCTGCTGGATGCGCTGGAGCGGCGGCTGGCCGACGCGACCGACGGCGACGGCGAGCCCGAACCGGGCCACACCGCCGTGGTGCTCGCCGCGGCAGGCTCGAGCGATCCCGCCGCGAACGCGGTGATCGCGGACACCGCCGCCCGATGGCGGTCCGCGCGCGGCTGGCAGGCGGTCCTTCCGGCGTACGCGTCGGCCGCCTCGCCGACCCCGCGCCAGGCGGTGGCCGCGGCGCTGCGCGGCGGAGCGCGGCGCGTGCTCGTGGCTTCGTACCTGCTCGCTCCCGGGCTTTTCGCGGACCAGATCCGCCAGGACTCCCTCGCCGCGGGCGCGGCCGCCGTCTCCAGCGCCCTCGGCGCCGCCCCGGAAGTCGCGGATGTCGTTCTCAGCCGCTACGCTGAGTCGCTCGCTGAGGGCAGTGCCGCCGCGGCCGTCTGACCCGGCAATCGCTTGCGGCGGCAGACGCTACACACCGGCCCGACGCTAGTAGCCTTTACGGCACGGTTTTCTTTTATCCAGAAGTTCGCTGGTCCGCGGCCAGATATGCCGGGGAGCGACGCAGAGGAGGCGGATGCGTATCTGGCCAGGTGCGCCGTACCCCCTTGGGGCCACCTGGGACGGATGGGGTACGAACTTCGCCTTGTTCTCCGAGGTAGCCGAAGGCGTCGAGCTGTGCCTGTTCGACGGCGACGGCACCGACGAGCGCCCCGGCGCATCCCCGGCCGAGACGCGGGTTCCGCTGACCGAGGTGGACGGATTCGTCTGGCACGCCTACCTGCCCGGTGTCGGGCCGGGACAGCGGTACGGCTACCGCGTGCGCGGCCCCTACGATCCGGGCGCCGGCCTGCGGTGTGATCCGTCCAAGCTGCTGCTGGACCCGTACGCCAAGGCCGTGCAGGGCCAGGTGACGTGGGACGAGTCGCTGTTCTCCTACCAGCTCACCAACCCGCGGGCGCGCAACACCGCTGACAGTGCCACCCGCATGCCGAAGAACGTGGTCATCAACCCGTTCTTCGACTGGGTCAACGACCGGCCGCCCCGCACGCCGTATCACGAGACGCTGATCTATGAGGCGCACGTCCGCGGGCTGACGCTGCGGCATCCGGACATCCCGGCCGCGCAGCGGGGCACCTACGCCGGACTCGCCCATCCGGCCATCACCGAGCACCTGCAACGGCTGGGCGTCACCGCCGTCGAGCTGATGCCGGTCCAGCAGTTCGTGCCGGAAAAGGCCCTGGTCGCGCGGGGCCTGACGAACTACTGGGGCTACAACACACTCGGCTTCCTCGCGCCGCACAACCGCTACTCCTCGGCCGGCCAGCTCGGTGAGCAGGTGGGCGAGTTCAAGACGATGGTCAAAACGTTGCACGACGCGGGCATCGAGGTCATCCTCGACGTCGTCTACAACCACACGGCGGAGGGCAACCACATGGGCCCGACGCTGTCTTTCCGGGGCATCGACAACACGGCCTACTACCGGCTGGACGACGGCGACAAGTCCCGTTACGTCGACTACACCGGCTGCGGCAACAGCCTGAACGTACGGCACCCGCACGCGCTCCAGCTGATCATGGACTCGCTCCGGTACTGGATCCTGGAGATGCACGTCGACGGGTTCCGGTTCGACCTCGCCTCCGCACTCGCCCGGGAACTGCACGACGTCGACCGGCTGTCGACGTTCTTCGACCTCGTCCAGCAGGACCCGGTCGTGTCGCAGGTGAAGCTCATCGCCGAGCCGTGGGACGTCGGCGAGGGCGGCTACCAGGTCGGCAACTTCCCGCCGTTGTGGACCGAGTGGAACGGGAAGTACCGCGATACCACGCGTGACTTCTGGCGCGGCCGGCCGGGAACTCTCCCGGAGTTCGCCTCGCGGCTGAGCGGCTCCAGCGATCTCTACGAGACCAGCAGCCGCCGTCCCGTGGCCTCGATCAACTTCGTCACCTGCCACGACGGGTTCACCCTGCACGATCTCGTCAGCTTCAACCGCAAGCACAACGAGGCGAACGGCGAGGACAACAAGGACGGAACCGACGACAACCGGTCGTGGAACTGCGGCGCCGAAGGCCCCACGGACGACCCGGCGATCAACGAGCTGAGGGCCCGGCAGGCGCGCAACTTCCTGGCCACGCTGTTCTGCGCCCAGGGCGTCCCGATGCTGCTCGCGGGCGACGAGATGGGCCGCACCCAGGCCGGCAACAACAACGCCTACTGCCAGGACAACGAGGTCTCCTGGGTCGACTGGACCCGGGCGGCCAGCGAGCGCGACCTGATGGATTTCACCCGCGCGCTGTCCGCGCTCCGCCGTGAGCATCCCGTCTTCCGGCGGCGCCGCTTCTTCCTCGGCCATCCGCCGACGTCCGACGGCCCGGGGGACATCGTGTGGCTGACCCCGGCCGGCGGTGAGATGACCGAGAACGACTGGCGCGCGGGGGACGCCAAGTCGCTCGGCGTCTTCCTGAACGGCGAGGCGATCAGCGAACCGGATCCGCGGGGCGAGCGCATCACCGACGCCCGGTTCCTGCTGCTGTTCAACGCGCAGGCCGAGCCGGTCAGGTTCACCCTCCCGGAGGCCGGTTTCGGGCGCGGAGTGGGAGATCGTGATCGACACGGCTGGCCCGCGCATCCCCGCCATCCAGGGCGAACTGCCCGCGCTGCCCGCCAAGTCCGAGGTGGAGCTGGCCGGCCACTCGGTGATCGTCTTGTGCTGCCAGCCAAGCCCAGCAAGCCCAGCTCGCCCAGACCTGAGATGCGGCTGCTCCTGCCCGCCCCGGCCGGCTGCCGAGCTCAGCCCCGGGCAAGTGTCCGAGCTGTACGCCTATCCCGGCCCGGACCGGCCCTGGCTCCGCGCGAACATGGTGGGAAGCGCCGACGGCGCGGCGTCAGTTGACGGCCGCTCCCGGGGGCTGTCCAGCGACGCCGATCGCATGGTTTTCGCCGTCCTGCGCAGTCTCGCCGACGTCATCGTCGTCGGGGCACAGACGGCACGCACCGAGCGTTACCGCCCGGTCAGCCGGGAGGAGGTGGACGCCGGGCTGCGGGCCGGGCGCCCGGCCACGCCGCCGATCGCGGTCGTCTCACGGCGGCTCGACCTGGACCCGCACGCGGAGCTGTTCACCGCCGCGCCACCCGAGGCGCGGACGATCGTCATCACGACCGAGCTGGCGCCCGAGCAGCGGCGAGCCGAGCTCGCCCGGTATGCGGACGTGATCGTCGCGGGCGCCGAGACCGTCGACCTCCGGTCCGCCCTCGCCGCCCTCACCGCCCGCGGGCACCGCCGGCTGCTGTCCGAGGGCGGCCCGCATCTGCTGGGTGAGCTGACCGGGGCGGGGCTACTGGACGAGCTGTGCCTGACCATCAGCCCGGTGATGGCCGGCCCGGGACCGAACCGGATCATCGCCCGCCTCGGCCTCGACGACGCCCAGGCGGCCGGCGATGGCGTGGCTTTGAGCGCTCGGGCACCTGCTCGAAGACGGTGGCTTCCTGTTCTGCCGGTACACCGTTGATCCGGCGGGCAACCGGCCGGGCCGGGCCTAGCGCCGCGTTCCCTCGCCGGCCGGGCGCGGCAGCAGGCCGCGCTCGAAACCGGCCGCCACCGCCGCGGCCCGGTCATTGACGCCGAGCTTGGCGTAGATGTGCGGCACGTGGGTCTTGACCGTCGCCTCGCTGATGAACAGGCGCGCCGCCGCCTCGCGGTTGGACGACCCGCGGGCGATGAGACCCAGCACCTCGAGTTCGCGCTGGCTCAGCGGTTCCCGGGCCGGCGCCCGGACCTGGCCGAGCAGGCGGGTAGCCACCGACGGTGACAGCACGGCTTCGCCGCGGGCCGCGGCCCGCACCGCCCTCAGCAGTTCGCTGCGCGGGGCGTCTTTGAGCAGGTAGCCGGTCGCGCCCGCCTCAATCGCGGGTACCACGTCGGCGTCGGTGTCGTAGGTGGTGAGCACCAGGACCCGGGCGTCTAACCCAGCTCGGCCAGCCGCTTGATCGCGGTGACGCCGTCGACGTCCGGCATCCGCAGGTCCATCAGCACCACGTCCGGCCGCAGGGCCCGGGCCCGCGTCACGGCTTCCGCGCCGTCCACGGCCTCACCCACCACCTCGAAGCCGGGGCTGCCGTCGAAGATGCCCCACAGCCCGTCCCGAACGACCGGATGGTCGTCGACGATCAGCACGCTGATCACCGGGCCGTCGTCAGGCACGGCGCTCCTTCCCGGGTACCGGCGGCGCGCAGGATGGCCGGCACGCTGGCCGAGACGGCCGTCCCGTTCCCCGGCTCCGACTCGATCGCCAGCCGGCCGCCCAGCCGTTCCGTCCGCTGCCGCATGGTCGTGAGCCCGAATCCGCCACCGCGGGCGGACGCGCGGCCGTTGCTGGCCTCAGCGGCGCAAAAGCCGGCGCCGTCGTCCCGGACGTCCAGCGTCACGACGTCTTCCATGTACGACAGCGTGAGCCCGACCCGGGAGGCGCCGGCGTGCTTGGCCACGTTGGCCAGCGCCTCCTGCGCGACCCGCAGCAGCGCGATCTCGATGTCCGGGAACAGGGCGACCGCGGTACCGGTCGTCGTCACCTGCGTCGCCACGCCGTTCACGGCCGACCACCGGTCGGCCACCTCGGTGATCGCCTCCGGCAGCAACGCGGTATCCAGCGCCTCCGGCCGCAGCGCCTGCACGGAGCGGCGCGCCTCGCGCAGGCTGTCCCGCGCGAGCCGCTTGGCGTTGCCGAGCCGCCGCTCCCGCTCCTCGCCGGACGCCTTCGGCCCCGCGGCCTCGAGCTGGGTGACGATCCCGGTCAGGCCCTGGGCGAGCGTGTCGTGGATCTCCCGGGCCATCCGCTGCCGCTCCTCCAGGACGCCGGCCTCCCGGGCCTGGCTGAGCAGCTGGGTGTGCAGGCCAGTGTTCTCCGCCATCATCTCTTCCAGGCGGTAGTTGGCCTCGGCGAGCTCGGCGATCATCCGCTTCCGGGCCTGGTTCTGCTGCTCGGTCTTCTCGCCCACGTGGCTGAACGCCACCACGAGCGCCGCCTTTCAGGCAGGCGAGCATCATATAGGCGGCCACCAGGGCCGGGGTGGGCCGGTGGAAGCCGCCGACCTGCGCGATCGACACCACGACCGAGATCGCGAGGACCCCGGCGTAACGCCACCGCCCGTGCAGCAGGCGGTAGGCGTGGATGTAGCCGATCCAGGCGAAGAACGCGAACCAGGGACTTCTGGCCACCAGTGCGACACTGAGCGCTATCAGCCCCAGGAAGTAGGCGGACATCAGCCCACGGCGCTCGGCCCAGCCCGGATGCAGCGTCCGCATCCAGGCCACCCAGCCCGCCGCGAGGACCGCGAGGCCCAGCGTGATCAGCGTCGCCCCCGCCGATGGGGTCTGTGACAGCAGGTACGGAACCAGTTGCCACCGCGAGCAGCGGGTACGGCAGCACGCGAATGAGCATCTCCGCGCGGCGCTCGACCGCCTCGAAGCCGCTGTCCGGTGTCGGCACCGTCATACGCGCCTCCTCTGTCCCGGCCCCCGCGTCAATAGTGTCACTCCCAGCGGAAAAGGCGCGTGGCCAGCACGCCGCAGATGATCACGTACCCGGCCAGCACGGCCAGGTACCACGGGGCCCAGCGGCCCGCCGTTGCATCCTGCAGGGCCTGGACCGCGGCGCCGACCGGGCTGAGGTCGCTGACGAGGCGCAGCCCTCCCGGCATCTGCGATCGGGGCCACCACAGGCCGCCCAGGAACATCAGGACGAAGAACAGCAGGCCGCCGACGGCACTGGCCGCCTTCCCGGTGGCCGACACCGCGGCCACCAGCAGGCTCAGAGCGTTCAGCGCCATCGTGGCCAGCACGAACGCGGCCGCGAACGCGAGCGGCTGCCGCACGCTGAAGCCGAATCCGGCCACGGCGATGACCACCGTCACCACGGCCACCGCGATCTGGATGCTCGCGTTGACGATCAGCTGCGCGCCCAGCACGGCGCGCGGGGAAACCGGCGTCGTCGACATCCGGCGCAGGATGCCGCGTTCACGGTAGGTCACGAGCGTGACGGGGAGGAAGTTCACCGCCGTCATGACGATCGTGAACGCGATGACGAGGGAAGGTAGGTCTGCAGCACGCTGGCCCCGCCGAACGAGTTGACCGGCTTGTTCGTGCCGGGGATGAGCCCCAGGACCAGCAGGCCGACCAGCGGGAAACCCACGCCCCAGAACAGCGCGGCGGGTGTGCGCCACAGCAGCTTCGCCTCGGTGGCGGTGAGCTTGCGCAGCGCCGGGCCGGGCCAGCGGCAAGGACATGGGATGGCCATGACGGTTACCTCCTTCCGGATTCGTCGTGGCCCAGGTCATGGCCGGTCAGCGCGACGAACGCGTCGTCCAGACTGGCCTGGTCGACCCGCAGCCGGTCGGCGACGACGCCCTGGCGGGCCAGCACCGAGATGACCGCCTGCAGGACGTTCCCCGAGCCGGAGATCACGTACTGGTCGCCGTCCCGGTGGATGTCTGACACCTCGGGCAGCTCGGGTGAGGAGCCGGTCATCGAATGTCCGCGAGGCCCGGAACCGGATCCGCTGCTCCCCCGTCACCCGGTCGGCCAGGCCCGACGGTGAGTCGATCGCGGCCACCCGGCCCGCATCGATCACCGCCACCCGGTCGCACAGCCGTTCCGCCTCTTCCATGAAGTGGGTGACCAGCACGATCGTCACGCCGCTGGCCCGGATCTCGCAGATCAGCTCCCACACCTCGCGGCGCGCGTTCGGATCCAGGCCGGTGGTGAGCTCGTCCAGAATCGCGACCGCGGGCCGGCCGATCAGGGCCAGGGCGACCGAGAGCCGCTGCTTCTGGCCGCCGGACAGCTTCCCGAACGCCGTATCGCGCTTGTCAGCCAGCCCGAGCCGCTCGACCAGTTCGCCCGGATCCGCGGGCCGCCGGTAGAAGGAGGCGTAAAGGTCAAGCGCCTCCCTCACCCTGAGCTTGTCCGGCAGCTGGGCGTCCTGGAGCTGGACGCCGACGCGCCCCCGCAGCGCCGGCGCCTCCATCCGGGGATCCATCCCGAGCACCCGGATGTCCCCCGAATCCGGCTGCCGCAGCCCCGCGACGCATTCCACCGCCGTCGTCTTACCCGCGCCGTTCGGCCCGAGGATGCCGAATATCTCGCCTTCGGTGACGGTAAACGAGATCCCGTCGACCGCGACCTGCCGGCCGTACCGCTTGGTGAGCTCACTCACCTCGATAACTGCCATGTACCGAGGATGCCGCGCGGGCCACCGCCCCGGGATCGCCCGCGCGGCCAGAGTTCGCCCCGCGGCCGGCGGAGCCCGGGATCAGCCAGATGGTGGATGCGGTGAAAGAGGCCAGCGATAGCCTGGCCGGAAAATACTGATCATCTTCACCAGGGAGCCGATGGTGCCGCTGCACAAGCAGGTCGACGTGGCCGACCAGGACGTGGAACTCGACATCAACCCGGTGTACGTGCGCGAGAAGAACCATGATGTCCCGACCTACCGCCTCCCGGACCACGGGATGCTGCCGGCCACCGCCGCGCAGGTGGTCCGGGACGAGCTGATCCTCGACGGAAATGCCCGGCTCAACCTGGCCACCTTCGTCACCACCTGGATGGAGCCCGAGGCCGAGGCGCTGATGGCCGCGTGTTTCGACAAGAACATGATCGACAAGGACGAGTACCCGCAGACCGCGGAGCTCGAGCGGCGCTGCGTCAACATCCTGGCCCATCTCTGGCACTCACCGGCCGGCGGCGACGCCGGCGGCTGCTCGACCACGGGATCGAGCGAGGCCTGCATGCTGGGCGGGATGGCCCTGCTGTGGCGCTGGCGCCAGCAGCGACGGGCCAGCGGTGCCGACGCGTCGCGGCCCAACCTGGTCATGGGCGCGAACGTGCAGGTCTGCTGGGAGAAGTTCTGCCGGTACTGGGAGGTCGAGCCCCGGGAGGTGCCGATGGAGCAGGGCCGGTATCACCTGACCGCGGCCGAGGCAGTCAAGCACTGTGACGAGAACACGATCGGCGTGGTCGCCATCCTGGGCTCCACCATGGACGGCAGCTACGAGCCCGTGAAGGAGATCAGCGACGCGCTGGATGAGTTCCAGGCGGCTCACGGGCACGACGTCCCGATCCACGTCGACGCCGCCTCGGGCGGCTTCGTGGCGCCGTTCCTCCAGCCCCACCTGGAGTGGGACTTCCGGGTGCCGCGCGTCGCGTCGATCAACGCGTCGGGCCACAAATACGGCCTGGTGTATCCGGGCGTGGGCTGGGTGGTATGGCGGGAGCCGTCAGCCCTGCCCGACGACCTCGTGTTCCGGGTCAACTACCTCGGCGGCGAGATGCCGACCTTCGCCCTGAACTTCTCCCGGCCCGGGGCGCACGTGGTCGCGCAGTACTACAACTTCCTGCGGCTGGGCTTCAGCGGCTACCGCGACGTGCAGCAGGCCTGCCAGGACGTGGCGCTGTACCTGTCGGGCGAGATCGCCAAGATCGGCCCGTTCGAGCTGATCAGCGACGGCAGCGACCTGCCCGTGTTCGCGTTCAAGCTCCGGGACGGCGTGACCGGGTACTCGGTCTTCGACATTTCCGAGCGGCTGCGGACGCGCGGGTGGCTGGTGCCGGCCTACACGTTCCCCGAGAACCTCAAGGACACCGCCGTCCTCCGGATCGTGGTGCGGAACGGCTTCAGCATGGACATGGCCGGGTTGCTGCTCAGAGACATCCAGCAGCATGTTCAGGTCCTGGAGGCGCATCCCCAGTCGCCGGTTCCGCTGGTGGACGACGGGCGCGAATCGTTCAGGCACTAAAGAGGAGGCTGGGGGGCCGCCTGGGAGAGGGAGCGAAGGTCCCTTTCCCAGGCGCCCTCGTCTCAGGCGCCCTTGCGGAGCCGGTCGAGGGCCTCGGCCAGGATGGCGGCGCCGTCGGTGTCGCTGCGGCGCTCTTTCACGTACGCCAGGTGCGTCTTGTACGGCTCGACCCGGGGCGGGGCCGGGGGCTTCTGCTCGTCCTGCCCGGCCGGGTACCCGCAGCGCGGGCACTCCCAGATGTCCGGGACGGCCGCATCGCTCGCGAAGCTCGGCCGGGTCTCGTGCCGGTTAGAACACCAGAAGGAGACCCAGACGCGAGGCGCGGACTCGCCGCGTTCCGCCTCGCCCATCGGGCCGGCGCCTACTCGGCTGCCGCGTATGGCGTTGCCACTGCTCACAGATCACCCCTTGAATAGCGCAAATGCGTTGCGTCCGGTGCGGAGCCCGGTGGAAAAGGAAGGTAGTTAGTGGTTTATCAGAAGGCCGAGCCCGATGATGCACACAAACCACAGGACGCCGAAGAAGATGGTGATGCGGTCCAGGTTCCGCTCGACCACCGAGGAGGAACCGAGCGTTGAGGAGACGCCGCCGCCGAACATGTCGGACAGGCCGCCGCCCTTGCCCTTGTGCAGCAGGACCAGCAGCACCATCACCAGGCTCGTGATAATCAGGATGATTGAGACCCCGATGACCATCGCTGCTCGTTCCCTCTTCCCTGTTCCATAAAGCAAACACCGCCCAGGATGGCCTGGGCGTCACACCGGTTTGACCGGGCTAATCCGTCTGGTATCGGCAGATGCCGACGAACTCACCGGCGTCGAGACTGGCTCCTCCGACGAGGGCGCCGTCGACATCCGGCTGCGCCATGATCGGCGCTATGTTGTCCTGCTTAACCGACCCGCCATACAGGATACGCAGACTGCGGGCCGTTTCGCGCCCGTGAACCGCAGAAACGTGCTCCCTGATCGCCCCGCACGCCTCCTGGGCGTCCCCCGGCGTGGCGACTTCGCCCGTGCCGATGGCCCAGACGGGCTCGTAGGCGATCACCAGGCCGGCGACCTGCTCGGCCGGGATTCCTTCGAGGGAGCCGGTCACCTGGCCGATCGTGTGCTCGACGTGCCGCCCTTCCTGGCGCACCGCCAGGTCCTCGCCGACGCAGACGATAGGCGTGATCTCGTGCCGCAGCGCGGCCTGGGCCTTGGCGTTGACCAGGGCGTCGTCTTCGTGGTGGTACCGGCGGCGCTCCGAGTGCCCGACGATGATGTAGTCACAGCCGAGCTTGGCCAGCATCGAGCGCGGACACTTCGCCGGTGTAGGCGCCGCTCTCGTGGGCGGACACGTCCTGGGCGCCGTAGGCGATGCGGAGCCTGTCCCCCTCGACCAGGGTCTGCACGCTGCGCAGCGAAGTGAACGGCGGCATGACCGCCACGTCCACCCGGTCGAAATCCTTATCGGTCAGGGTGAACGCCAGCTTCTGGACCAGCGCGATGGCCTCGAGGTGGTTGCCGTTCATCTTCCAGTTGCCGGCCATCAGCGGCAGCCCGGGCTTGCGCTCCGTCCGGCGTCTCGCGCTCACGCCTGCGGTCACGGGCGAAGCTGCGGGTACTCAGCCGGGCCGTCGGCCTCCAGCGCGACCAGGCCGGGCAGCGTGCGCCCTTCCAGGTACTCCAGGCTGGCTCCGCCGCCCGTGGAGATGTGACCGAACGCGTCCTCCGGCAGGCCGAAGGACCGGACGGCGGCAGCCGAGTCGCCCCCGCCCACCACCGTGAACCCGTCGACCCCGATGATGGCCTGGGCGACGGCGCGGGTGCCGGCCGCGAACGCGGGGAATTCGAACACCCCGAGCGGGCCGTTCCAGAACACGGTCTTCGCGTCGGCCAGCTTCTCGGTGAACAGCTCGCGGGTGGCCGGCCGATGTCCACGCCTTCCCGGTCGGCCGGGAAGTCTTTCACGCCCACGACGTCGTGCTCGGCGTCCGGCGCGAACCGGGTCGCGGCGACCAGGTCGACCGGCAGCACGAGCTCCACGCCGCGTCGCTCCGCGTCGGCCATGATCTGGGTGACCTGCGGGATCTGGTCCGCTTCGAGCAGCGAATTGCCGACCTCGTAGCCCTGCGCCGCGAGGAACGTGTAGGACATGCCGCCGCCGATGAGCACCCGGTCGGCCCGGTCCAGCAGGTTCGAGATCACGGCGAGCTTGTCCGACGGCTTCGCGCCGCCGAGCACGACGACGTACGGCCGCTCCGGGGCCGAGGTGAGCTTGCTCAGCACCTCGACCTCGTCCCGGACCAGGTAGCCCGCGGCGTGCGGGAGGAGCCGCGGGACGTCGTACACGCTCGCGTGCTTGCGGTGCACGGCGCCGAAGCCGTCGCCCACATAGACGTCGCCGAACTCGGCCAGCCGGGCCGCGAACGCGCCCCGCTCCGCGTCGTCCTTGCTCGTCTCGGCCGGCTCGTACCGCACGTTCTCCAGCAGCGCGACCCCGGAGTCGGCCAGCCCGGCCACGACCCGGGCCGCGTCCTCCCCGGCGACGTCGGCGGCGAAGGCCACCGGACGGCCGAGCAGTTCGCCCAGCCGTTCGGCCACCGGCCGCAGCGACGGGCCGCCCGCGGCCCGTTCGGCGTAGTCGGTGCCCTTGGGCCGGCCGAGGTGGGCGCAGATGACCACCCGGGCGCCCTGATCGGACAGCTTCCTGATCGTCGGCAGGCTGGCCCGGATCCGCCCGTCGTCGGTGATCCGGGGATTCTCCGGATCGGCCAGGTCCAGCGGGACGTTGAGGTCGGCCCGCAGGAGGACCCTGCGGCCGCTGACCTCGAGATCGTCGATGCTCTTCATGAAGGTGCGCTGTCCCCGCTTAGGAGAGCCGGGAGGCGACCAGGGCGGTCAGGTCGGCCAGCCGGCTGGAGTAGCCCCACTCGTTGTCGTACCAGCCGAAGATCTTGACCTGGTTGCCGTACGCCATCGTGATCGATGCGTCGAACGTGCAGGAGGCCGGCGAGCCGACGATGTCAGAGGACACGATCGGGTCTTCGGTGTAGTACAGGATGCCCTTGAGCGGGCCCTCGGCGGCGGCCTTGAACGCGGCGTTGACCTCTTCCTTGGTCACGTCGCGCTCGAGCTCGACGACCAGGTCGGTGATCGAGCCGTCCGGCACCGGGACGCGCAGCGAGTAGCCGTCCAGCTTGCCCTTGAGCTGGGGCAGGACCAGCGCGGTGGCCTTGGCCGCGCCGGTGGAGGTCGGGACGATGTTCAGCGCCGCAGCGCGGGCCCGGCGCAGGTCCTTGTGCGGGCCGTCCTGCAGGTTCTGGTCCGCGTGTAGGCGTGCACCGTGGTCATCAGGCCCTTGACGATGCCGAAGCTGTCCAGCAGCACCTTGGCCATCGGCGCCACGCAGTTCGTGGTGCAGGAGGCGTTGGAGATGATGTGGTGCTGGGACGGGTCGTAGGCGTCGTCGTTCACGCCCATGACCACGGTCAGGTCCTCTTCCTTGGCGGGCGCCGAAATGATGACCTTCTTCGCGCCGCCGTCGATGTGCTTGCGCGCGTCCGAGGCCTTGGTGAACAGCCCGGTCGACTCGATCACGATGTCGACGCCGAGGTCCTTCCAGGGCAGCTTGGCCGGGTCGCGCTCGGCCAGCACCTGGATCGACTGGCCGCCGGCCCGGATCGTGTCACCGGAGATGGACACGTCCAGCGGCAGCTTGCCGAGCACGCTGTCGTACTTCAGCAGGTGGGCCAGCGTGGCCGGATCGGTGAGGTCGTTGGCCGCGACGATCTCGATATCGCCCGGCCGGATGCGCCCAGCCTGGCCGATGGCCTCGGCGTTGACGGCGCGCCAGAAATTACGGCCGATACGGCCGAACCCGTTGATGCCCACGCGGATGGTCACAGCACCGTTCTCCTCGTTGATAGCTGCGTGCCTCGGCCGGCAAAGGCCGTCGGTCACCCGTGACCCAAAGACTTTCGCCCCACTGACCCTACTAACACCGGACCCTATCGAACACCGCCCCCGGGGGTCCCCCGGAGGCGGCGCCCGATTCCGGCACCCTCAACGCCTGTGCTGGGCGGGGCGCGGCAGGCGGCCTCAGCCGCCTATGGTCTAGACCATATGGGATCAGCCGCACCCAGGCAACCAAACGAATCGTTAACACCGAGTCCGGGTGACGGGTGTTGCCCCAGCGCCCGGCGGGCAGCGCTGGGACAGGCCCGGCGTCAGGGCATCAGCATGTCGGGCGTGAGGTTGGCCTCGGTGCTCGGCAGGCCGAGCTCGCTCGCCCGCCGGTCGGCCATCGCCAGCAGCCGGCGGATGCGCCCGGCGATCGCGTCCTTGGTCAGCGGCGGAACGGCCAGCTGACCCAGTTCCTCCAGGCTCGCCTGCCGGTTGGCGATGCGCAGCTTCCCGGCCATGGTCAGGTGGTCGGGGGCGTCCTCGCCGAGGATCTCCAGCGCCCGCTCGACCCGGGCCCCGGCCGCGACCGCGGCCCGCGCGCTGCGGCGCAGGTTCGCGTCGTCGAAGTTGGCCAGCCGGTTCGCGGTCGCCCGGACCTCGCGGCGCATCCGGCGCTCTTCCCAGGCCAGCACGCTGTCGTGCGCGCCGAGCCGGGTGAGCATCGCGCTGATCGCGTCGCCGTCCCTGATCACCACCCGGTCGACCCCGCGCACCTCGCGGGCCTTGGCGTGGATCTTCAGCCGCCGGGCCGCCCCGACCAGGGCCAGCGCCGCCTCGGACCCGGGGCACGTGACCTCGAGCGCCATCGAGCGGCCCGGCTCGGTCAGCGACCCGTGGGCCAGGAACGCGCCCCGCCATGCCGCCTCGCAGTCGCAGGTGGTGCCGGACACGATCTGCCTCGGCAGCCCGCGGACCGGGCGCCCGTAGTTGTCGATCAGCCCGGTCTGCCGGGCCAGGTTGTCGCCGCCCTTGAGCACCCGGACCACGTACCGGTTGCCCTTACGCAGGCCGCTCGGCGCCAGGACCAGCATCTCCGACGCGTGCCCGAACACCTCCCCGATACCGGCCCGCAGCCTGCGGGCGGCCGCGCCGGTGTCGAGCTCGGCCTCGATCACGATATGGCCCGCGGCCAGATGCAGACCGCCGGCGAACCTGAGCACCGCGGACACCTCGGCCTTGCGGCAGCACGGCTTCACCACCGTCACCCGGCTGAGCTCATCCTTCACCACGCCGGTCATCGCCATCGGCGTCACTCCCCCTTATACCGCTGTGTTGCCCGGGGGCGACCCCCGGACCCCCGAAAATGTCCGCATAGGCCCTGGCCAGCAACAATGGGTCATGCCTGGGTGTTCCGTCCGCCACGGCCACGTCCGCCAGAACGAGCCGGGCGCCCAGAGTGGCGGCGGCCTTCTCCAGGTCCCCCACCGCATCCCCTGGTCCCTCCCCCGTCGCGCTGTCCGGTGCGGCGCCCCGGGCCGCCGAGCTGTCCGCGAGCACCACGTCGATCGTCAGGCCCGGCGAATGCCCCGCGAGCACCTCCAGGTGCTGGTGCGGGGAGAAACCGCCGGTCTCCCCGGGCTGCGGCGCCAGGTTGAGCGCGACGAGCCGGTGCCCACGAGTGCTCCGCAGCGCCGCGGCCAGCTCCGGAACCAGCAGGTGCGGTAGCACGCTAGTGAACCACGACCCCGGGCCGAACACTACCCAGTCTGCCTCCAGGACCGCCTCCACCGCGGCCGGAACGGCCGGCGGGTCGTCGGGCAGCAGCGATATCGACCGGACGCGTCCCGGGGTTGCCGCGCAGGCGTGCTGCCCGCGGACCCGCGAGATCTCATCCGGCCGCGCCGGGTCGGCCCCTTCCACGTCGGCAACGATGTCAAGGGGCACCGAGGCCATCGGCAGCACCCGGCCCCGGGTGCCGAGCAGCCGCCCGACCCAGTCCAGGCCCTCGACCGTGTCGCCGAGCAGTTCCCACAGCGTGACAATCAGCAGGTTGCCGAGCGCGTGGCCGGAAAGCTCGAAGTCACCGCCGAACCGGTGCTGCACGACCCGGCTCCAGGTCGTGCCCCAGTCGTCGTCGCCGCACAGCGCGGCGAGCGCCATCCGCAGGTCGCCGGGCGGGAGCACGCCGTACTGCCGCCGCAGTCTGCCGCTCGAGCCGCCGTCGTCGGCGACGGTCACGATCGCCGTGAGGTCCCCGCTGACCCGGCGCAGGGCCGACAGCGACGCGGCCAGCCCGTGCCCACCGCCCAGCGCTACTACCTTTGGTGCCGTCATTCGCGGCCGAGGTCCCGGTGGACGACCTGGGCATCCGATCCGGCGCCGATCAGTTTCGCCGCCAGATACTCCGCGATGGTCACGCTCCGGTGCTTCCCGCCGGTGCAGCCCACCGCCAGGGTCACGAAATGCTTGCCTTCCCGCTCGTCGCCGGCCAGCAGCACCTGGAGCGCCTCGAAATAGGCGGCCAGGAACTCCTGGGCCCCGGGCTGGCTCAGCACGTAATCCCGGACCGGCGCGTCCAGGCCGGTCATCGCCTGAAGCTCGGGTATCCAGTGCGGGTTCGGCAGGAACCGGCAGTCCACGACGAGGTCCGCATCCACCGGGAGCCCATATTTATAGCCGAACGAGACAATGCTGACGCGGGGGCCGCTGCCGGAGCGTCCGCCGAAGAAGTCCCGCATACGCCCCCGCAGTTCGTGCACGTTCAGCGCGGAGGTGTCGAGGACGATGTCGGCTTCCCCGCGCACATCGCGGAGCAGTTCGCGCTCGGCGGCGATGCCGTCCACGATCCGGCCCGCGCCCTGGAGCGGATGCGGCCGCCGCACGCTGTCGAACCGGCGGACCAGCGTGTCGTCGGCCGCCTCCAGGAAGACGATGCGCGGTTCCGCGCCGCGCGAGTGGAGGCTGTCGATCGCGGACTTCAGGTCGGTGGTGAACGCCCGGCTCCGCACGTCCACCACCGCGGCGATCCTCGGCACCGCGCCGTTGGCCCGCTCGGCCAGGTCGACCATGGTCGGCAGCAGGCCGGGCGGCAGGTTGTCCACCACGAACCAGCCGAGATCCTCCAGCGACTTGGCCGCCGTGCTGCGGCCCGCGCCCGACATCCCGGTGATGACCACCATGTCCGGGACGTACTGCTCGTCCGCCCCGCTGGGTTCCCTCAATCTGTCCCCCGACCAGTGTGTGTTCCGGTACGCAGGGAGGCCGCGACGACCTCCGCGAGGCGGGGCCCAATGCCCGGCACGTCGGCGATCTCCTCCGGCGTCGCGGCCGACAGCCGCTTCACCGAGCCGAACCGCTTCAGCAGGGCCGCCCGCCGGGCCGGGCCGAGGCCGGGCACGTCGTCCAGCGCGCTCGCGGTGAACTTCTGCGATCGCTTCTGCCGGTGGTAGGTGATCGCGAACCGGTGCGCCTCGTCCCGCACCCGCTGCAGGAGATAGAGGCCCTCGCTGCTGCGCGGCAGGATGACCGGGAACTCCTCCCCCGGCCGCCAGACCTCTTCCAGCCGCTTGGCCAGGCCGCACACGGCCACGTCATCGATGCCCAGGTCAAGCAGCGCGCGCCAGGCGGCGTCGGCCTGCGCCGGACCGCCGTCGACGACCACCAGATTGGGCGGGTACGCGAACTTGCGCTGACGCAACGCAGCGTCTCGTTCGGCGGTATTGATTTCCTGCTCTTCTTCTTCGTCACCCGGATCACCGAGAACGTCCAGCTCGCCGGTTTCCTCGCGTTCCTCCAGGTAGCGCCGGAACCGGCGGCCGATCACCTCGTAGATCGAGGAGATGTCGTCGGTCCCGTCGGCGCCCCGGATGCTGAACCGCCGGTACTCCCCCTTGCGCGGCAGGCCGTCCTCGAACACGACCATCGACGCGACCACGTGGGTGCCCTGCAGGTTCGAGACGTCGTAGCACTCGATCCGCAGCGGGGCGTCGTCCAGGCCCAGCGCTTCCTGGATCTCGTGCAGCGCGCGGCTCCGGGTGGTCAGGTCGCTGGCCCGGCGCGTCTTGTGCAGCGCAAGCGAGCCGGACGCGTTCTGGGCCACGGTCTCCAGCAGCGCCTTCTTGTCGCCCCGCTGCGGCACCCGCAGGCTGACCGGGCCACCGCGGCGTTCGGCGAGCCATTCCGTCATCGCCGCCGGGCTGGGCGGCAGCACCGGCACGAGGACCTCCCGCGGAACGCCGCTGTTCAGGCTGTTGCCGCCGGAGTCTCCCGCGTTCACGGCGTTCTCGCCGTACACCTGGCCGAGGAAGTGCTCGACCAGCTCACTGGTCGTCACGTCCTCGACCTTCTCGACCACCCAGCCACGCTGGCCGCGGACCCGGCCGCCGCGGACGTAGAAAACCTGGACGGCCGCTTCCAGCTGGTCTTCGGCCAGGGCGATGACGTCGCAGTCGGTCCCGTCGCCCAGCACGACGGCCTGCTTCTCCAGCGCCCGGCCCAGGGCCCGCAGGTCGTCGCGCAGCCGCGCGGCCCGCTCGTACTCCTCCGCGTCCGCGGCCCGCTTCATCTCGGCCTCGATGCGCCGCACGAACCGCGTCGTCTGGCCGGCCATGAAGTCGCAGAAGTCTTCGGCCAGCTTGCGGTGCTCATCCTCGCTCACCCGCCCGACGCACGGCGCCGAGCACTTGCCGATGTAGCCGAGCAGGCACGGGCGGCCGATCTGCCCGGCCCGCTTGAACACCCCGGCCGAGCAGGTCCGCACGGGGAACACCCGGAGCAGGGTGTCGACCGTGTCGCGGATCGCCCAGGCGTGGGAGTACGGCCCGAAGTAGCGCGTGCCCTTGCGCTTCGCGCCGCGCATGACCATGACCCGCGGGTAGTCGTCGCTCATGGTGACCGCGAGGTACGGGTAGCTCTTGTCGTCCCGGTACCTGACGTTGAACCGGGGATCGAACTCCTTGATCCAGGAGTATTCGAGCTGCAGCGCCTCGACTTCGGTCCGGACGACCGTCCAGTCCACCCCGGCCGCCGAGGTGAGCATGGCCTGGGTGCGCGGGTGCAGGCTGACGAAGTCCGCGAAGTAGGAGTTCAGCCTCTGCCGCAGGGATTTCGCCTTCCCCACGTAGATCACGCGGCCGCGCGCGTCACGGAACCGGTAGACCCCGGGAGACTCCGGGATCGTGCCCGGAGCTGGTCGGTAGGTTGCCGGATCTGCCACGGAGTAACTCTACGCAGACCCGGCGACGGCGGAGTCCGTGTGTTCCGACATCGGGTACGGCGATCACGATCTAGGCTGTCGTTCTACGGGAGACCACGTAGGGGTGATGCCGTGATGCGTGGCCGCCGGTACCGCGTGCTCATCGAGATCACCTACGCCGGGGGCCGCTTTCCCGATGAGACGCGCGAGGCGCTGGATGACGCCCTGATGACGACAGGCCTCTTTGAACAGTTCGACGTCACCGGCAAGGTTCTCCGCGTCGCTCCGCTCGACCAGGCTGAACGAATCAGCCAGGAGCCCGCCGGGCCAGCCACCGCCGGACCCTGCTGATTACGGGGCCACGCCGAAACTCGCCTGCTGGGCCACGGCCCGCAGGGCCGCTGCCGCGTCGGCGAGGAGAGGATCACCGTGGCCGAAACAGGCGGCGTCCACGTCGAGGTCCGCCAGCTTCCGGAACGAATCGATCGCCTCGGCGCGGTCCACGTTGAACGGCCCCAGGATCACCCGGCCGTCCGCGGTGCGGGCCACGCTGTCCCCGGTGAACAGGAGGCGGTGGGCGGGGAGATGGATCGCGATGCTGCCGTCCGTGTGGCCGGGGGCGCCAATCACCGCGGCGCCGCCGGCGAAGTCGAGCAGGTCGCCTTCGGCAAGCTCTCGGTCGACGCGGCAGGGCGGCACCCGGGCGAGGCTGCCGTTCCCATCGCCATCGCCGGTGCTGGTGGCGTCGGCGGCCATGATGCGTGCGTGCAGGGGACGCTCCTCGTCGGTCAGGGCCGGCGGTGGTCCCGGCATCTCACCGCGGATGACCGGCGCGTCGGCCGGGTGGGCCATCACGATCGTGGTCGCCCGGGAGGCGACGTCGGCGGCCGAGCCGGCATGGTCGCCGTGGAAGTGGGTGAGGATCACGCGGTGGAGATCGCTGAGGCTGAGTCCCAGGTCCTCAAGTGCTTGTGCGATCGCCGGTCCGTGGCCCGGCGGGCCGGCGTCGATGAGCGTCAGCGACCCCGGATCCTGCCAGAGGTAGGCCTGCCCGACGCTGAAGCGGAACATATGCAGCAGGCTCGGCACTAGCTCGATCGTTTCCATGCGTCAAATCTAGGAGCGCCGCGGCTGGGCTGCCCAGGTGATTCGCCCGGCGCGGATCCGCCCAGAGCGGAAGCTCGAGCTCGCGAGTCACCTGGCCTGGCGACCCTGGGAATGTCGTACCCCCTCGATAGGGTCGAACTAGAAATCGATCCGGCATCCAAGGCTGGAGAAGAGGTGACCCAGATGTCCGACAGCAGGCGCCCCGCCCCGCCGCCGTCGTGCGTGTCCGACGCCCTGTTAATGCTGGACCGCGCGCTGGGGTACCTCAATTCCTGCGACGCGCCCAGCCTGGGGGCGGCCGGGCAGGCTCAGGTGCTGGCCGCTCTGGAACGCGCCGACGCGGCCCACGCCACCGCCCGGGCCCGCATCCGGTCCACGTTCGCCACCGGCCGGGGGTCCAAGGCGGATAGCCAGGCAAGGGCGGGCGGCCAGGCGGGGGCGCCTGCACAGGCGGGGCCACGCGGCCAGGCGGGGGCGGGCGGCCAGGCGGGGGCGGGCGGCCAGGCGGGGGCAGGCGGTGAGGCGGGGGCGGCTGGCCGCGCCGGGGAGTTCGCGTCGGGCGGGGTGCTGGATCAGGCGCCGCCGGAGCCGGTGTTTGCGGCGGTCGCCGATGAGGTGACCGGGCCGGATGGCCGGTGTGCCGGGGCGGCTGATGATGCGCTGATCGGGGTGCTGGGGTTCTGGCAGCGGCAGGAATCGCGGGCTGCGGCGCGGAGGCTGGCGGTGGTCGCGGAGCTGATCCGGCGCCGTCCCGCCGCCGGCTGCGCCCCGGCCGGGCCCGCGGGGATGCCGCGGGTGTGGGACCCGTTCTGCGGTGACGAGCTGGCCGCCGCGACCGCCACCTCCGGGGTGGCCGCCGGGAAGACCCTCACCCTCGCCTATGACCTGGCCGCCCGGCTGCCCGGCACGGCCCGCGCGCTGTATGACGGCGCCATCGACGCGTACAAGGCGCGGATCATCTCCGACGCCACCCAGGTCCTCGATGACGCCGGCGCGGCTCAGGCGGAGGCGCTGGTGCTGCCCGGCATCGCCGGGAAAACCCCGGGCCAGATCCGCGCCGCGATCGCCCAGGCGGTGGTGGCCATCGACCCGCAGGCGGCCCGGCTGCGGCGGGAGAAGGCGCAGCAGGACGCCCGCGTCGAGCTGTGGCGCGAAGACGCCGGCACCGCGGCGCTGTGCGGGTACGGCCTGCCGCCGGACCAGGCGCTGGCCGCCGACCAGCTGATCAGCGCCCGGGCCCGGGAACTGAGAGCATCCGGCCTGGACGGCACCATGGACCAGCTCCGGGTCCGCGCCTACCTCGACTTCCTCCTCGGCAAAGACTCCCGCCTCCCGCCCGGCGACCACCCGCAACGACCCGGCCCCACCCGGCGAGACCCGCGACCACGGCACCCGCCCGCCCAGCCAGGACAGTGACGACGGCACACGGCCGGCCGGACCCGGTCACGCCGGGCAGCCCGGACCGGATCAGGCCGGCGGGCAGCCCGGACCGGATCAGGCCGGCCCGCCGCCCGGTGACGGCACCGGCGGCCCGGGGCACCCGGGAGGTGCCGGGACGCCGCGCGATGACCCCTCCGGCAGCGGCGGGTCCCGGGACGCTGACCCCGGAAGCTCCGGCAGGGGCACCAGACCAGACGCCAGCAGCGCCACAGAGACCGGGCTGGCCGCGCGGATCAACCTGACCATCCCGCTGGCCACCCTGCTCGGCCTGGCCGACCGGCCCGGCGACGCCCACGGCCTCGGCCCCATCGACCCCGCCCTCGCCCGCACCCTCGCCAACGCCGCCGCCACCAACCCCCGCACCACCTGGTGCCTGACCATCACCGACCAGCACGGCCACCCCGCCGCCCACGGCTGCGCCCGCCCCGCACCACCCGCCCGGGCCAGTAACACCACCGGGACCAGCGGAAACAGCACACGAGACGGCCCGGCGTTCACCCCGGATGACGACCACGGGCCGCCCGGCCCAGGCGGGCACGGCCGGTGGCGGCTGCCCACCCCCGGCCCCGCCGGGCGGGACTACAGCATCGACATCGGGCCGCTCGCCGTCACCGGCTGCGATCACCGGGACGAGTCCGCCGGGTACCAGCCCAGCGACCGGCTCCGCCACCTGGTAGAAATCCGGGACGGCGAATGCACCTGGCCGCCGTGCCGCCGGCACGCCCGCTCCTGCGACTTCGAGCACGCGGTGCCCTGGGACCAAGGCGGCCGGACCTGCGCGTGCAACGCCGGCGCCCGCTGCAGACACCACCACCACGCCAAACAAGCCCCCGGCTGGCGCCTCGACCAGCACCAGCCCGGCCACCACACCTGGACCACCCCATCCGGCCGCACCTACACCACCGGACCCACCACCTACCCCATCTGACCCAGCCAAGGCAGTTCCAAGGGGAACCGTGGTTACGAGACGCCGGAACGGATGCGGCGCCGAACGTCCTGTCGGCCGCCGCTACACCGGCCCCAGCCAGCCGCTTGACATGGGCGACCCCGTACTTCAGCTGCGTCAGCCCTCGTCTTCCGGCCACAGCTGAATGCTGCGGCCTGCCGCGTCGAGGATCAGCTGGGCGTCGATGTCGGCCCGCGTCTCGGGGATGCCGAAGTCAGGCCACTCGCAGATGAACCCCAGCGGCCCACCGGGCGGGAGCGGCCACGCCCACCACCGTGAGAAGACTGAGTGAGGACCGCCACCGCCCATGAATGGCATCAGAACCGGCCCGGCCGGCTCGGAGTCGAGGTCTGGGCGGCCGCGGCCGTGCGGGCTGACCACCTTGGTGCCATCGGCGAGCTGCATCCCGAAGCGGAACGACTTCCGGGCCGCGCCCGGGTCCCCGGGCGTGCCGGGGCGGATGCGAGCCGTTACGAAGAGCTCGAATCCGGCCGCGTACGCCGATATCACTGTGATCCCCACGGCGACCTGCTCGGTCCGCCCGAGCAGGAGCGTGCCGGTCGCTACCCGGCCAGGAAATTCTGCTTCTGGCGGGTTCCACGGATGATGTCGCCGCCGAGGCGGCTCCGGCTCTGTGGCCGGTAGTTCGTCAAAGAATCCCATACCCGCCACCCTGAGCGGCGAGCAAAGCTGCCGCAACCGAATATTTCCGGGCCATTTGGGTGTTTCCGCGCGGCGAACCGGACGTGCACGCGCTCGGACCGCCGTGCGCACGGGCCAGCGAGCGCCCGGGCCGACCAGCGCCCCCCGACCGGTCAGTCGAGCCGCGTGTACGCCTGGAAGCCGCTCGTCTGCCAGGACGAACCGTCCGGGCCGATGCCGAAGGCCTCGTAACCGTCCAGCCGCTCGACCCATCTCCTGGCCGCGGCGCCCATCGCGAACGCCGCGGTCGCGTAGGCGTCGGCGGCGGTGACCCGGGGGCCGACGATGGTCACGCTGGCCAGTTCCGACGCGGGAAGGCCGGTGTGCGGGTTGATGATGTGCTGACCGCGTTCGGCCGTGCCGGAGGTGGCGACGGCGAAATCGCGGCCGGCGATGACGACCGCCAGGGCGGACGGGTTCACCGGATCCGCGACGCCTATCCGCCACGGACGTCCGGGCTCCGGCTCGCCGGTGCACTGCATGTCGCCGGCGCCGTTGATGGTGTGGCCCGTGAAGCCCGCCGCGCTCAGCATCGCCGCCGCGTGCTCGATCGCCCAGCCCTTCACCAGGCCGGAGGGGTCGAACCGGCCGCCGGGCGTATCGGTGAAGTAGCCGCCGCTCAGGTCGCGGATCGCGGCGCATTCCCCGATGACTTCGGCGAGTTCGGGCACGCAGTGGGTGAGGGCCAGCTCGCCACGGGCGAACCGGCTGACGTCGCTGTCTTCCCGGTACGGCGAGAACATGGCGTCCACCCAGTGCAGCCAGCGCACCACGTCCGGCAGCGTCCCGGCGGCGCCTGCCGGGATGTCGAGGGAGAACACCGTGCCCATGACGTGCTCCGCGTGCCGCAGCCGTTCCTGGGGCGGGGTGCTGCCGGCCACGCTGGCCCCGGGCATCAGGACCGGGCCTTGTCGAGGGCGCTCTGCAGCGACTGGATGTAACCGGCGCTGGTGTAGGTGGCGCCGGACACGGCATCGATCCGCGCGCTCTGCGCGGCGAGCGCCTCCTCGGTCAGCTGCGGGATCGCGCCGGCGTCGATCTGCTGGCTGCGGGCGCCCACGTTGGTCTCCTGCAGGACCGTGACCCGGGTGATCCGGCCGCCGGCAAGCGTCGCCTGCACCTGCATCGGACCGAAGGCGGTGCTTACCACCTGCCCGCTGGCGGTAACCGAAGCCGCCCCGGAACCACTCGTCGAGCGGCCGAGCGGCCGTTGGAGCTCGCGCCGGACCCGCCGCCACTAGCCCCTCCGGCACTGGATCCGCCGCTCGGCCGCCGAACTCGACCCGCCCGCGCCCGAGCCGCCCGCACCCGCGGCGCCCCCCGCCCCGGAGGCGACCTGGCCGCTGCCGGTGACCGACCCCGCACCGGATCCCCCCGAACCGGCGGACGACGATCCACCGGCGCCCGCCGCGACGCCCGCGGCCGCGGTGGACGCCGGGTGGGACTTGAACGAGAGCAGCATGACCAGGCCGGCGACGGTGCCGCTAAGGGCAAGAAGTACCCGGCGCATCGGGTTCCTCCATTTCAGGACTCACGGGCTCAAGGGGCTGGCAATCACTGCGGCGGCGTCAGAACTCGAAGGACTCGTAGTGGATGCGGCGGCGCGGTACGCCCGCCTCCCGCAGGGCGGCGATGGCGGATTCAGTCATGCCGGACGGGCCGCACAGGTAGACGTCGTGCCGGTGCAGCCCGGGGACGAGGGCCTGCAGCTCGTCGGCCGACAGCGGATCCCAGCCGAGCCTCTCGCGTGAGCCGACCATGTAGTGCACGGTCGCTCCCCGGTCGCGGGCGATGGTGTCAATCTCCCGGCCGAAGACGATGTCGTCTGCGTTGCTGGCCCGGTAGATCAGGGTGACCTCGCCCTGGAGCATGGCGAACATGGCCCGCAGCGGGGTGATGCCGACGCCGCCGGCCAGCAGCAGCACCCGGCGGCCGCTGCGCGCCGGGATGAACGCCCCGTACGGCCCTTCCGCGATGACCCTGGTCCCCGCGCGCAGCAGGCTCAGCGCGCGGCTGTGGTCGCCGCGGTCCTTGACCGTGATCCGCATGACGTCGGGGCGGGGAATCGCCGACAGCGAATACGGATGCGAGGACCACCACGCGCCCCGGGCCAGGAACCGCCAGCGGAAGAACTGCCCCGGCTGGGCCTGCAACTCGTCCAGGTGCTCCCCCGATGTAGACCGACACCACGTCCGGCTGATTCGCGCCGGATCCCGACCACCCGGAACCGGTGGCGCGCGGCACTCCGCAGCGGGCTGACGACGCGGTACCAGACCACCAGCACGGCGACCGTCAGGTAGAGCGCCGACCAGACGGCCCGCGCCGGGAGGCTGCTGATGAAGGACGCGCCATCGGCGAACTGGTGGCTGAACGCCAGCGCGATCGCGAGGTAGGTGTAGAAGTGCAGGTAGTACCAGGTCTCATACGACATCCGGCGGCGGGCGGCCCGCGCGGAGACGAGGCCGATCCCCAGCAGCAGGAATCCGGCCACCGTGGCCATCAGCACATCCGGGTACGACGTCAGCAGCGTGCCTGTCTCGCTGACCACCCCCTCATGCGCGGTGATCGCGTAGCCCCAGATGATGAGCAGCGCGTGCGCGACGACCAGGCTGACGACGTAGCGCCCGCCCATCGCGTGCCAGCGCGCGAGCCGGTCCGCGCCGACCCCCCGCTCCAGCGGCGGCAGGCGGGCCATCAGCGCCACGAGCACGACCACGCCGTATCCGGCCAGGAGGCCGAGGATGCGGCCGGCCCCGGTGATCCAGTCACCGAAGCCGGAGACATTCGGGGTGCCGGACCACCATAGGGCGATGACGGCGACCGCGCCGAGGCCGATGGCGGTCAGGACCACCACGGGTCCCGCCCGCAGCGGGGCCGTCCCCTGGCTGGTGCCAGGCGACGGCCCGCGCCGCGAGTGCGCGGAAACGGGCTGTCCGGTCACGCTGAGCACTGCTCTCCCCTCCTGAGCCCAGGAGCGAGGTCCGTCAAGCGAGGCTGATCTTGCCGCTCTCGACCTTGATGGACGCCGCGGGAAGCGGGCTTGGGGCAGGCCCGGCGACTACATGCCCGTCCTGGACGCTGAACTGGCTGCCGTGGCAGGGGCAGTCGATCGTGCCGTTCGATACCTGGTCGACGATGCACTGCATGTGCGTGCACACCGCACTGAACGCCTTGAACTCACCGGCGGCCGGCTGGGTGACGACGATCCGCTGGGCGGCGAAGACCTTGCCCTCACCCACCGGGATCTCGCTCGTGCCGGCCAGCACGCTGCCGCCACTGCTGCCGCTGGCACCCGCCTGACCCGTGCCGCCGGCCGCGGACGCCGCTCCCGAGGGGGTGGCTGCGGATGAGCCGCCGGAGCTGCACGCGGCAAGCGTGCCCGCCAGGCCGGCCAGGCCCACGCCGGCCAGCATGCCGCGCCGGGTGGTCTCGGCGTTCCGCTGGGGCTCCTGAGTCACCGTTCGTCCTCCAGGCGTCAGTTGAGTCACGGATTGGTACACGTCATTGATACGGGCACCAACGTTCGCACGTTCAGCGACCCACGGTGACGTAATCGGCTGTTAAGAGGTCGGTGTCGGCCCGGAGGGCCCGCTCACACGTCCGGCCAGCCCGGTGGCAATACGTCGGTGGAGGCGCCCATCGCGTCGCGGAGGCGCTCGCGGAAACTCTCGTGCAGTTCCGGCCCCCACGCGTACTGGCTCGGCGCCCGCACCGCGTTCAGCAGGGCCTCGCGCAGCTCGCGCGCCCGGCCGCCGCCTTGGGCCAGCGGCACGGCGACCAGGGAGTACATCTGGTCCAGCGCGCCGAACAGCTCGTTGGCCAGCAGCGGCAACGTGCCGTGGCAGACGGCGGACTCGACGAACCCTTCCCACCAGCTCGGGGCCGCCTCCACCGGTACCTCGTCGCCGCCGAACGCCCGCCGCAGCCGGGCCCGCACGGCGGTCTCGACCGCGGGATCGGGATCCTCCAGGCCCTGCTGCCACGTCCGGGCCGCGTCCGCGTCGCGGCCCCGCAGCGGCAGGGTGCGGGCCAGGAGCTCGATCGCGAGCGGGAAGATGTCGCCGTCGGCCGTCTCACAGGCCCGGGAGAAGGCGGCGACCGCCTGGTCGAGGTAGCCCATGCCCTCCGCGACGGAGGAAGCCGGGTCCGCCGGACCCGGCTCTTGCCACCCGGTGATCTCCGGTACCGCTGGCTGCCCGGCTCCGTCGGCGGCGGCTTCCTCCGCTGCTGTCTCGGCGGTCGTGGCGGGCGGCGGCTCCGGCCCTTCGGCACTCATGCCGGAAGACTAAAGGGGAACGCCGCGTCCCGCCAGGCGGACACAGTTAAACGCCTAAGCGAACGCCTCCGGCGGCGGGCACGCGCAGACCAGGTTCCGGTCGCCGTACGCCTGGTCGATGCGGCGGACCGGTGGCCAGTACTTGCTCCGCCGGGAGCCGCCCTCCGGGTAGGCGCCCTCGGCCCGGTCGTAGGGGTGCTTCCACTCCCCCGCGATCAGCATCTCGGCCGTGTGCGGCGCGTTCTTCAGCGGGTTGTCGTCGCGGTCGTAGTCACCGGACTCGACCCGGGCGATCTCCCGGCTGATCCCGATCATGGCGTCGCAGAACCGGTCCAGCTCGGTGAGGTCCTCACTCTCGGTCGGCTCGATCATCAGCGTGCCGGCCACCGGGAACGACATGGTGGGCGCGTGGAACCCGTAGTCGATGAGCCGCTTGGCCACGTCGTCGACGGTGATGCCGGTGTCCCGGGTCAGCGGGCGCAGGTCGATGACGCACTCGTGCGCCACGAGCCCGTTGCGGCCGGTGTACAGCACGGGATAGTGCGGCCCGAGCCGCTTGGCCACGTAGTTGGCGGCCAGCACGGCCACCTGCGTCGCCTGGCGCAGCCCGTCCGCGCCCATCATCGCGATGTAGGCCCACGAGATCGGCAGGATGCCGGCCGACCCGTAGGGCGCCCCCGTCACCGGGCCGCCGGTGCCTGCTGACTCACCGGGGCCGGACGGCCCGGGCAGGAACGGGCTGAGGTGAGCCCGGACCGCTACCGGCCCGACGCCCGGACCGCCCCCGCCGTGCGGGATGCAGAACGTCTTGTGCAGGTTGAGGTGCGAGACATCGGCGCCGAACGAAACGGGGGTGGCGAGTCCCACCAGCGCGTTGAGGTTCGCGCCGTCGATGTAGACCTGACCGCCGGCCTGGTGGACGGCGTCACACACCTCGGAGACGGTTTCCTCGTACACACCGCTGGTGGACGGGTAGGTCAGCATGATCGCGGCGACCCGCCCGGCGTGGGCTTCCAGCTTCGCCCGCAGGTCGCCGAGGTCGATCGCGCCGTCTGAGCCGCACTTGACCACGACGACGCGCAGTCCGGCGAGCACGGCGCTGGCCGCGTTCGTGCCGTGGGCGGAATCGGGGATCAGGCAGACGGTCCGGTCCGGCTCCTGCCGGGACCGGTGATAGGCACGGATGGCCAGGAGACCGGCCAGCTCACCCTGGGAGCCGGCGTTCGGCTGGAGGGAGACCGCGTCGTAGCCGGTGATCTCGGCCAGCGCCCCCTCCAGGCCGCGGAACAGCTCCTGGTACCCCGCCGTCTGTTCCGGCGGCGCGAACGGGTGCAGGTTCGCGAACTCGGGCCAGGTGATCGGCTCCATCTCGGCCGCCGCGTTCAGCTTCATCGTGCAGGAGCCGAGGGGGATCATCGAGCGGTCCAGCGCGATGTCGGAATCCGAGAGGCGGCGCAGGTACCGGAGCATCGCCGTCTCGCTCCGGTGCTCGTGGAACACCGGGTGGGTCAGGAACTCCGAGGTGCGGAGCAGATCCGGCGGCAGGGCGTCCGGGGCGCCCGTGGCCAGCTCGACGTCGCCGGGCCGCGGCCCGCAGACCGCGGCGGCCACGTCGCGCAGGGCCGCCTCGGTGGTCGTCTCGTCGCAGGCGATCTGCACGGTGTCGTCTGTCCGGGCCGTCGCCGGCCAGGTGGAGGTTGTAACCGGCCTCGCGGGCCCGGGCCACCACGTCGGCGGCCTCCCCGGCGTCCAGACGAATCCGGATCGTGTCGAAGAAGTCACCACCGTCCGTTCGGTATCCAGCGGCCCGCAGGGTGGCGGCGAGGACCGCGGCCCTGCGGTGCGCGTGCCGGGCGATGGCGGCCAGTCCGTCCGGGCCGTGGTAGGCGGCGTACATCGCGGCGAGCACGGCCGGCAGCACCTGGGCGGTGCAGATGTTGCTCGTCGCCTTCTCCCGGCGGATGTGCTGCTCCCGGGCCTGCAGCGCGAGCCGGTACGCGGGCTTGCCGTCGGCGTCGACGGACACCCCGACCAGGCGGCCGGGCAGCTGGCGGCGGAGCCCGTCGCGGACCGCGATGTAGCCGGCGTGCGGGCCGCCGAAGCTCATCGGCAGCCCGAGCCGCTGGGTGGTGCCGACCGCGATGTCCGCGCCCATCTCGCCGGGCGGGCGGAGCAGGGTCAGCGCGAGCAGGTCGGCGGCGACCGCGGACACCGCACCGCGCTCGCGGGCCGCCTCGATCACCGGGGCGAGGTCGCGGACGGCGCCCGAGGCGCCGGGGTACTGCAGCAGCACGCCGAACAGCTCGCCGTCCGGCTGGCTGGCGATCGTCTCCGGGCGTCACGTCGGCCAACGACGAGCTCGATGCCGAGCGGTTCGGCCCGGGTCCGCAGCACGTCCAGCGTCTGCGGCAGGCAGTCGGCGTCGGCCAGGAACACGCGTGCCCCGGCCCGCGGCCCGCCGGGCCAGCGTCATCGCCTCCGCCGCGGCGGACGCCTCGTCGAGCAGGGACGCCCCGGCCACGGGCAGCGCGGTCAGGTCGGAGATCATCGTCTGGAAGTTCAGCAGGGCCTCGAGCCGCCCCTGCGAGATCTCCGGCTGGTACGGCGTGTACGCCGTGTACCAGCCCGGGTTCTCCAGCAGGTTCCGGCGGATGACGGCCGGGGTGACGGTGCCGTAGTAGCCCAGCCCGATCATCGAGGTGAGCACCTGGTTACGTCGCGCGAGCCTGCGCAGCTCGGCCAGGGCGGCCGGCTCGCTCAGGGCGGGCGGGAGGCGGAGCTGGGTATCCGTGGCCGAGGCCGGCAGGGCAGCGCCGGTGAGCTCGTCGAGGGAGGAGTAGCCGACCGCCGAGAGCATCCGCTGCTGCTCGTCCGCTGAAGGGCCGATATGACGCCGAGCGAATTCCATCCAGGAGCCTCCCGAACTGTGGGTCAGTATGGCTCCCCCTCTGTCGTCCGGCGTGACCGCCGACTTCAGAGCTGCCTGCCCCGTCCGGTCCTGGCGCCTGAGAGGTTCCGGGGAACGTTGCCCCTTCGGCGCCCCGCGCTGGCCGCGCGAGGACTCTCCCGGATGGTGTCGTCAGCTACGCACCAATTGTACAGAGCAACCGGCCGCTCAGCGGCCCTCAACCAGTTCGGGCGGCCCTTCGCCGGGACAGTTCGTCCTGGCCGACGGTGAGAAGGCCGTCTTCGGCGCGGACCGCCGGAAGCTCGGCGAGGTTGCCCTCGACTTCCTGCCACACCCGGCCGAGCGCGATGCCGAACACGCCCTGGCCGCCCGCGAGCAGGTCGACCACCTCGTCGGGCGACGTGCACTCGTACACGCTCACGCCGTCGCTCATCAGCGTCACCTGGGCCAGGTCGCTGGTTCCGCGGTCGCGGAGGTGATGGACGGCGGCCCGGATCTGCTGAAGCGAGATACCGGTATCGAGCAGCCGCTTCACGACCTTCAGGACGAGGATGTCGCGGAAGCCGTACAGCCGCTGGGACCCGGAGCCGTGCGCGCCGCGCACGCTGGGCTCCACCAGTCCCGTGCGCGCCCAGTAGTCCAGCTGCCGGTACGTGATGCCGGCCGCGGAGCATGCTGTCGGCCCGCGGTAGCCGGTAACCGCTGGCTCGGCGGACGGGTCGTCGCCGACGTCTCCGAAGCCGACGTCGCCGGTGTCGAACAACGTGCCTTGCTCTTCGGCGTGCGGGACTCCCGCTTGGCGGCTATCGGCCGACCTGTTACCGCCCCTGGTTCCCGCCACGCCCACCTCCATCGCGAGCTGACCACCCTGGGTACTCGTCTCGAACCGTAAGCCGACCGTGGCAATTGCGTCAACGATCCCACACGGCGCGTCGCGACATTGCCCCCCAAGTCAGGCATCCTGAGCCGCACCCGTCAGGTGGCGCGGCCGAAATCCTCCGGTGAGATCGTGTCCAGGAATTCCCGGAATTTCTCGACCTCGTCTTCTTGCTCGTCCGGGATCGCCACGCCCGCCTCGTCGAGGATCTCCTCGGCCGCGAAGATCGAGGCACCGGTCCGCAGGGCGAGCGCGATCGAGTCCGACGGCCGGGCGCTGACCTCCGCGCCATTGGAGAACACGAGGTCGGCGTAGAAGATCCCGTCCCGCAACGCGGTGATGTTCACCGTGCGCAACTGGACGTTCAGGACGTCGAGCACGTCCCGGAAAAGATCGTGCGTCAGCGGCCGCGGGGACACCATGCCCTGCTGGGCGAAGGCGATCGCGGTCGCCTCCACCGCGCCGATCCAGATGGGCAGGTACCGGTCGCCCTGCGTCTCCTTCAGCAAGACGATTGGGCTGTTCGATGGCATCTCGACCCGGACGCCGACGACCTCCATCTGCCGCACTACAGCTCCATCCTCACGTGCCATTGGCACACCATCGCTGGCCGGCCACTCCCTTTGTCAAGGTACACCCGCTATCGGCCCGAGGCGGAGCGCAACCCACCCGGTAGGTCCTGCCTGGGCTGCGCCGGAGCGGTCACCGGCGGGGCGTACGCGGCGCCCGCCAGACCCGCCTCATCCAGCCCGGATTCGACCAGCGCGGCGTGCAGCCACAGGGTCAGGGTGGCGATCTGCCACGCGTCGCGGGCGGCACCCGCGTGCGCCCCGGCCACGCGCTGTTTCAGCTGCGGCGCGACCACCTGCTCGACCAGCGAGACGTCCCGGTCGGCCGCGGCCTTGACGCCGCGCAGGTGCCGGGCGCCGACGCCGAACGTGGCCAGCGCGGCCACGGCCCGGGCCACCTCGAGCGCATCCGGGCCGTAGTGCCGTCGGCCCGGCGCACCAGGCCGTAATCCTCCAGCTCGGTCAGGCTGTCGCCGTCGATCCCGGCCGCCTCGAGCAGCTCGGCCCGGGTCATGGACGGGGCCGGCGTGGCGGGCCGGGCCGCCTCGTCGGCGGTCACCGTCGCCGCGAGCGACGAGGCCAGCGTCGGCCGGGGCGCCGCCGCGCTGCTGATCGCGTGGAGGCGTTCCTTGATCACCCGCAGTGGCAGGTACTCGTCCCGCTGAAGGGTCAGGATGTAGCGAAGACGCTCGACGTCGGCCGCGGCGAACTGGCGATAGCCCGACCGCGAGCGGGCGGGCTCGATCAGGCCCTCGGCCTCGAGGAACCGGATCTTCGACGTGCTGACGTCCGGGAACTCGGCCCGCAGCTGGGCGAGAACCTCCCCGATCCCCAAGGAGGCAGAGCCGCTAGCACAGCGCTGAGCGCTCATGCGTAATCCTGTGCGCCTCCGCCGCGGCGCTGCCCCTGAAGTCTGGGGTGCGTCATGAAGACGAGCCGGAACTTGCCCACCTGCACCTCGTCCCCGCTGAACAGCTCGGTCTCCTCGATGCGGTCACGGTTGACGTACGTGCCGTTCAGGCTGCCCACGTCGCGCACGGTGAAGCGGTTGCCCATCCGGTAGAACTCCGCGTGGCGGCGGGAGACCGTGACGTCGTCGAGGAAGATGTCGCTGTCGGGGTGGCGGCCCGCGGTGGTCAGGTCGCTGTCGAGCAGGAACCGGCTGCCCGCGTTGGGGCCGCGGTGGACGACCAGCAACGCGGTGTTCGGCGGCAGGGCCTCGAGCACCGCCGGGTCGGCGTACGGTTCGTCGTTGAGCTCCGCGTCCAGGGCCTCAGCCCGGGCGAGCGATATCGTCGAGGTTGTTTCCCCGGGCGCTCCGCGGCTCCCCGCACGAGGGGAGTCCCGCAATTCGAGCAGAAGCGCGCATCATCCGGGTTCGGACGACCGCACCGGGTGCAGTAGACGCTGGCCATCGCTCCGCCAGGCCTCCCCTCCATTGGCCACTCCCACGGCGCCGGGGCCGCGCCGGGGCCCGGGGCCCGCACGTCCGGCGCAGGCTCATGGGATGAGGCTGCCCAGGTTACCTGGGCGGGGGCCTGCCGGTCCATGCGCCACGCGAATAGGCGTCGCCAGCCCGTGCGCCGAACCGGGCCGCTCCCGCCGCGGGATGCCACGTTCGGAGGCAGTCCCGGCTCTCCGTCGCGACGTCTACGCCACACCGCCGCTCCACCTCCGCCACGCCCGCGCCTATGCCTGGCCGACATGGCGTAACTAGTCAGTCCCCCACGATAGCGCGGGTTATGACAGGACGTGACCAATCGCCGTGCTCGCCCCGTCCGTACCGCGGTACCCGATTACTGGCCCGCTTGTTCCACCACCGCCGCCCACTCATCCAGGAGCACCTGCGCGGTGTCGGCGTCGGTGCCCTCCGACCAGAGGTGGGTCACGGCGTCGGCCGGGTCGGGCAGCACGAGCACCCAGCCCAGGTCGGGCTCGACCACGCGCACGCCGTCGGTGGTGTCCACCTTCCGGGTGCCCGCGGCCTCGACCACGGTGCGCATGACGCTGCCCTTCGCCGCCCACGGGGTCGGCATGGACCGCCGCAGCAGGTGCGCGGCGGGTATCCGGGCATCGATCTGGCTGAGGGTCAGCCTGGTCCGCGCGACCAGGCCGATGAGCCGGGCGAACGTCGCGATCCCATCCACGGTCCGGGCGAACTCGGGCACCACGAAACCGCCCCGGCCGTCCGCGGCGAAGATCACGTCGTCGTCCGCGGCGGCCTGGGTGAGCGCGTCCATCGAGGTCGGCGTCCAGTTCACCTGCACGCCGTGGAACCGGCAGACCTGCTCCGCGACCCTCGTCGTGGTCACCGGCAGCGCGACCCGCCCGGTCTTCCGCTCGGCGGCGACCAGGTCGAGCACGACGAGCAGGGCCCGCTCGTCGCTGACCATCTCGCCCTTCTCGTCGACGATCCGGATCCGCTCACCGACCGGGTCGAACCGCACGCCGAAGGCGGCCCGGGAGGAGGACACCACCTCGGACAGGCGCTGCAAGCCGGCCCGGAGCTGCGCCACCGTCTCGGTCGGCGACACCTCGTCCAGGCCGTTGTTGATGGTGAGCACGTCGACGCCGATCCGGCCGAGCAGGCTCGGCATGACCAGCGAGGTGGTGCCGCCCGCACAGTCGGCGACGACCTTCATGCCGGCCTCGCGGACCCCGGTCATGTCGACGCAGCGCAGCAGTTCGCGCGTGTACCACTCGACGACGCGGGGCGGGTAGGTGAGCTCCGCGATCTCGCCGGGGAAGGCGCGCCGGAACTCCTGCCGGGAGAAGACCCGCTCCAGTTTGCGCTGGGCGGCCTGGGAGAGCTCGGCGCCGCGCTCGTCGAGGAACATGATGTCGATGGACTGCGGATCGCCCGGCGTGGTCCGCAGCGCCACACCCCCGCTGTAGTCGGTGCGCTCGGTCTCGAACCGGGCCACGGGCAGGGGCTGCGCCTCGAGGTCGACGACGTTGATGGCGCTGGCGTTCAGCGCGCCCTGGACGGCGCGCTTGAGCGTCCGCGCGGCGCGGGAGACGTCGCGCGACGTCGTGACCGTCGAGCCCTTCTTGAGCGTGGTGGCGTACGCGCTGGCCAGCCGGACGCACAGCTCGGGGGTCACTTCCACGTTGACCAGGCCGGAGACGCCACGCTGGCCGAACAGCGTGCGCTGCCCCCGCGACTCCCAGATCACGCTGTTGTTCACGACCGCGCCGGCTTCGATGGTCTTGAACGGGTAGACCTTCACCCCGGCCGACAGGTACGCCTCCGGCTCGATGACGCACTCGTCGCCGACGACGGCCGACTCCTCGATCCGGGCCAGCCGCATGACGTCGGTGTTCTTCCCGATCACGCAGCCCCGCAGGGTCGCGCCCTGGCCGACGTAGACGTTGTTGTGCACCACGGCCCGGTGCAGGAAGGCGCCCTCCTTGACGACCACGTTGCTGCCGATGACCGTGTACTCGCGCAGGTGCGCGCCCGCCTCGACCTTGGCGTAGTCGCCGATGCACAGCGGACCGGTGAGGACGGCCTCCGGGTCGACCTCGGCGCCCTCGGCCACCCACACGCCCGGTGACACCTCGAAGCCGTCGATGTCGACGGCCACCCGCCCGGACAGCACGTCGGCCTGGGCCTTCAGGTAGCTCTCGTGGGTCCCGACGTCCTCCCAGTACCCGTCGGATATGTACCCGAACAGCGGCGCGCCCCGCTTGAGCAGGGCCGGGAAGACATCGGCCGACCAGTCCACCGACTCCTCCGGCGGCACCTCGGCCAGAACCTCCGGCTCCATGATGTAGATGCCGGTGTTCACGGTGTCGGAGAACACCTGGCCCCACGTGGGCTTCTCCAGGAACCGCTGGATCCGGCCGTCCTCGTCGGCGATGACGATCCCGAACTCCAGCGGGTCGGGCACCCGGGTGAGGCCGACGGTGACCAGCGCGCCCTGTTCCCGGTGGAAGCGGACCATCGCCGTCAGGTCGATGTCGGTGAGGGCGTCGCCGGAGATGACGACGAACGGCCCGTCGCGCAGGGCGTCCTCGGCGTTCTTCACGCTGCCCGCGGTGCCGAGCGGCATCTCCTCGGTCGCGTACTGGAGGTCCATCCCGACGTCTTCACCGTCGCCGAAGTAGTTGCGGACCAGCGCGGCGAGGAACTGGACGGTCACCACGGTGTCGGAGAACCCGTGCCGCTTGAGCAGCCGCAGGACGTGTTCCATGATCGGCCGGTTGGCCACGGGGAGCAGGGGCTTGGGCTGGTTGGCGGTCATCGGACGCAGACGCGTCCCCTCCCCGCCTGCCATGACGACGGCCTTCACCGCTTACGCCGCTCCCTCCGGAATGCGCGTTCTGCTGTCCTGGAGCAGTTCCCGGGTCTGGGTCAGGTACAGCATGGCCGCCCACCAGTAAAGGGCCGTTCCCCAGATCGCGAACGCCCAACCTATGATCCGGGCCACCTCGGGCCACGTCCCCGCGTGCGCCCCGAGGAGCAGCAACGGGAACGCGTACAGCAGGCACAGCGTAGCCGTTTTACCTGCAAAGCTGACCTGCAGCGTGCCGAAGCCGAGCCGGCGCTTGAGCAGGCCCAGAGCCCCGGCCACGATCAGCTCGCGCAGCGCCAGCAGGCCTACCAGCCACCACGGGATGATCGTGCGGATGGCCAGCGCGATGAGGGTGGCGGCGATGTACAGCCGGTCGGCGGCCGGGTCGAGTGCCTCCCCCAGCCGGGTCTGCTGGTTCATGGCCCGGGCGATCTTGCCGTCGAGCCAGTCGGTCGCGGCCGAGGCGATGAGCAGGAGGACCGCCCAGTAATCCGCATGCAGCCGGAGGACCAGCCACAGGAAGACGGGCACGCCGATCAGGCGGGCCACGCTGAGCCCGTTCGGGATGGTCAGAATGCGGTCTTCGCCGCCCTGGCCGTTATTGTTGCCGGGCCCGCCGGGCCTGTCCTGACTGCCGCCCCCCGCGATCTCGCCCACGCCGTGACCCTACCTGGCGCGCCGGTCCCGGCTCACCGCGGCCGGTATACGGACAGATGAAAGGCCGCGGTCACCGGCACCGGATCGGGGAGCCGGGCCAGCCGCTCGCGGATCACCGCGGTCTCCGCGTGCCGCGCGGACGGGCCCATCCCGATGAGCGTCTCGGCCTCGCCCCGGCTCAGCCGGAGCGGGATGGCCAGTTCCTGGCGGCTGGCCAGCCGGAACGGCCCGTCGAGGGTGGCGGCCAGCCGCTCCTCCTTCCGGTCGTCGACGGCCAGCAGCCCGGGCCCGGCCAGCTCGGCCAGGTGTTCACGCACCGGCGTGACCACCAACAGGGCCCCGTCCGGGCGCAGCACGCGGCGGAACTCCGGGCCGTTGCGGGGCGCGAAGACGTTGATGATCAGGGACACGGCCTGGTCGCGCACGGGCAACGGCTGCCAGACGTCCCAGGCGACGGCGCCGATCGCGGGATGGGCCCGCCCGGCCCGGCGGAGGGCCCGGGTCGAGATGTCCATGGGCCAGGCCGGTGGCCGGGGAGCCGAGCCGGTCAAGGACCGCCGACAGGTAGTAGCCGGTGCCCGCGCCGGCGTCCAGCACGGTGGCGGGCCCGGCGGGCGGAACCGACGCGGCGGCCAGGTCCGCGACCGCCCCGGCCAGCGCCGCGTAGTGGCCAGCGGCCAGGAACTCACACCGGGCCGCGACCATCTCGGCCGTGTCGGCCGTGCCCGGGCCGGGCGCCGCCCGGCATCAGGTTGACGTAGCCGGGCCGGGCGATGTCGAAGCTGTGGCCGTCCGCGCAGCGCAGCGCGGACGGCGCGAGCTTCAGCTCGCGCCCGCACACGGGGCAGGCGAGCAGGCCGCAGACGTCGCCGAGCAGGGTGTCAGTCGCCCCACACGTCGCGGGCCACGTCCACGATCAGGCGGAGCTTGGCCACCTGCTCGTCGTAGGTCAGCGTGTTGCCCTCCACGGTGGAGGAGAAACCGCACTGCGGTGACAGGCACAGCTGGTCGAGCGGCACGTACTGGGACGCCTCCTCGATCCGGCGCTTCAGCTGCGCGGGGTCCTCGAGCTCACCGCGCTTGGTCGTGACCAGGCCGAGGACGACCATCTTGCCCTTGGGCACGAACCGCAGCGGCTCGAACCCGCCGGACCGGGCGTCGTCGTACTCCAGGAAGAACCCGTCCACCTTGAGCTCGCTGAACAGCGCCTCGGCGACGAAATCGTACCCGCCCTCGGCCGCCCACGACGAGCGGAAATTACCCCGGCACATGTGGGTGGTCACGGCCATGCCGTCCGGCTTGTCGGCCAGCGCGTCGTTGATCTGCCGGATGTAGCGCAGGTGCAGGTGCTCGGCGTCCTCGCCGCGCTCGGCGATCTCGGCGCGCTGCGCCGGATCGTTGAGGTAGGCCAGGCTGGTGTCGTCGAACTGCAGGTAACGGCAGCCCAGGTCGGCCAGGCGCTTGACCTCCTCCGCGTAGGCGGCGGACAGGTCGGTCCAGAACTCCTCGATGTCCGGGTACACGTCCGGGTTGATCGACGCCGGGCCGCCCCGGTAGTGCACCATGTTCGGCGACGGGATCGTGAGCTTCGGCGTGGCCGACTTCACCTGGGCCTGCAGGTAGGTGAACGCGTCCTCGAAGATCGTCTGCTCCAGCCGCACCTTGCTGTCGATCCGGAGCGCGGCGGGCGTCCATTCCAGCGTCCCGGACGGGTTACGGAACTTGACCGCCAGGTTGCCCGGCGCCTTGGAGACACCGCCGAGGGAGTAGATGAAGTCCATGTGCCAGGACGCCCGGCGGAACTCACCGTCGGTCGCCGACTGGAGCCCGACATCCTCCTGCATCCGAACGACCTCGGTGATGGACTCATCCTCCGCCGCGCGCAGTTCCGCGGCGGGGAGCCGGCCGGCGGCGAATTCCTCCCGGGCCCGCAGCAGCCGCTCGGGGCGGAGCAGGCTCCCGACGTGATCGGCACGGAACGGCGGTGTAGCGCGCATGAGACCTTCCTCGCTCTCGGCGAATCCTTCTAGACGGCACGGGGAGCATAACGCCGGCGCGGCCGCATGAACATTGTGGCCGGCCACAGTCAGCGCTGGTCAGTCCTTTGCCGGGCGCCCAGCCCGAGCGGCCTGCAGCGCGGCGACGACGAGCACCGCGAGCAGGGCCAGCCCGCCCAGGATGAACGCGTTCCCCGTGAGGAGCTGGATGCCGTGCCAGTGGTATTCGGCGTACCACGGCTGGTCGCCGCGCGTGTAGTAGGTGGACGGGCTGGTTTGCGGCGGCTGCCAGAGGACCCCAAGCGAGAATGGGCCCAGGTCCGTGGGCTCGCCCCACAGGCTGCCCGGCCAGGCGCCGTACAGCGCCACGATCCCCCCGGCCAGGGCCCACAGCGCCCACGCCCGGGCCCGGTCCGAGCGCCAGGCCCGGACCGCGTAGTGAGCGGCCACGGCCGCCCCGGGCGCGATCCACACCCAGTGGTGGTCCCAGCTGATCGGCGAAAGCAGCAGGCCGGTGAGGGCCGCGGTGAGCAGGCCGGCCATCTGATGCCCGGCCCGGTCCAGCATCGCGGCGCAGACCACGCCGAGCACCCCGATCAGCACCGCGGCGATGACCCAGTCGGTCTGCGAGCCGGCGATGCTGCCGCGAGCCGGGCGATGATGCCGCGCAGCGACTGGTTGCCCTCCCAGCCGGTAAAGCCCGTACGGCCGCCCTGGAAGAACAGCCCGTGGAACCACCACTTCACCGAGTCGTGGCGCTGGATCACGAAGCCGACCAGCACCGTGAAGGCAAAACCGGCGCACGCGTTGAACGCCTGCCGGAACTTGCGCGTGAGCAGCAGGTACGGGATGAAGATGAGCGGGACGAGCTTGATGCCGGCCGCGATGCCGACGCCGAAGCCCTTCCACCAGCGGCTGGCCTTCGTATCCGGCTGGCACAGATCCCAGATGATGAGCGCCATCAGGACCAGGTTGACCTGGCCCAGGTACATCGTCCTGAGCACCGGTTCGGTCCACAGCACCGCGCCCGACGCCAGCAGCGTCGCCCCCAGGCGCACCATCCGGTCGCGGTAGCCGAGCCCGCCGAACGTGAACCACAGGGCCGCGACCAGCGCCAGGATGTTCACGCCGACCGAGATCTTCGGGAGAATCGACCAGGGGACGAACGACACGACGGCGAACACGATCGCCGCGAACGGCGTGTAGGTGAAGGGCAGCTTCAGGCCGCCGTAGCCGCCCCACTGGTAAAGCGGCGCATAGACGTGCGGATTGAAATCGGGCTGAATATGCCGGACGATCAGGCCGCCCGCCCGGTACACGCCGAGGTCGACCGGATCCAGCGTCCACTTGTAGGGATGGATCACCGCGTAGACCGACGTACAGGGCAACGGCCAGGGCGAACGCCGCCGCCCCGGCCCCGAGCAGCCAGGCGCTGCGCTCTCGTCGCCCGGGCGTGGCCGCCTGCTGGCGGACGAGGACCGATCTCACGCGGCCCACCATATCGGCCCGCGCCGCTGACGTGCGCCGGTCAGCGCTACTTCGGGCGGAGCAGGCCAGATGGTTCCGGCTACGCCATGCGGCGACCCGGATCTACGCCCGGCGCTGGACGACAGCACCTGGTCCGGCCGGCATCATTATGTCCGTAGCCGTTAAACCGTTAGACATCTAAGTTAAGATCGGAACCGGCCGTAAGACCCTTTTAGTGGAGGCGAACTCGGAAGATGTCCGGCACAACGACGGCTCCGGCCGACCTGGAACACAGCCGCGCACGTCAGCTCGCCCGCCTGCGCGGCGCGAGCATGGGCGCGATGGTCATGCTCATCCTCCAGTACGCGCTGGGGACGGGCGTCAACCTCTACGTCACCCCCGGTAAGGGAGGCCTGTCCGAGGCGTTCAAGAACGGGCCCGTGCTGGCCCTGCACACCATCCTCGGCGTGCTGCTCATCGTGGCCGCCATCGGGCTTCTGGTCCGGGCCATCATCGCGCGGCACCGCGCGGTGATCATCGCCTCGGCGGTTGGCCTGGTCGCGATCGTCGCCGCCGCCGGGAGCGGTGTCTCCTTCCTCAAGTCCGGGACGGCAGGCGCCTCCCTGGGGATGGCCATGGCGACGGCGGTGGCCTTCCTGTGTTACACGCTCTGCCTGTTCCTCCTGGGCTCGCCGGGCGAACGCCGGAGCTGAGCCGCCCGCGGGCGCGACGACAGGCTGTAGTACGTTGCAGCGAGGAGGCCGTGACGGTCATAGTGATCTGAACGGTGCAACGGGCCGGCGGCGCGGTGAGGATGCGAGCAGGCCCTCCCGAAGCCAGCGAAGCGCCCGCGAGGGAGGCAGAAAACGTGAGCGGCATTCAGCAGGTCGTGCTGTCGGGCCCGCTGATCCTGGCCGTGCCGATCGCTGCCGCGGCGGGCGCGATCACGTTCATCTCCCCGTGCTGCCTGCCGCTGGTGCCCGGCTACCTGGCCTACGCGACCGGCATGTCCGGGACCGACGCCCAGACCGCCGGGCGGGCCGCCCGGCGGCGGGACCGGCGAGCCGCCGCGGCCGCGGCTACCACAGACGGCGCCGCCGGGGCCGGCAATGTCCAGGTCGCCGTGGAGGCCCCACCGGCCGAAGCTAAGCCGGCACCACCGGGGCGGGGCCGCACGGTGGCCGGGACCATTCTCTTCGTGCTGGGCTTCTCCGCCGTGTTCGCCATCTATGGCGCGGCGTCAGGCAGCCTGGGCGGCGCGCTGCTCGCCCATCACCAGGCGGCCGTCATCAAGGTGCTCGGCGCGGTCACCATCCTGCTCGGGCTGCTGTTCGCGGGGATCTTCGACCGCTTTTCGTTCGCCGGCCGGGTGATCCGCCCGTCCATGCGGCCCAGGGCCGGGCTGGCCGGGGCGCCGCTGCTCGGCGTCATGTTCGGGATCGGCTGGACACCGTGCATCGGCCCGACCCTCGCGACCGTCCTCGCCCTGTCGACGACGACCGGCAGCGCGGGCCGCGGGGCGTTCCTGGCCTTCATCTACGGTCTCGGGCTCGGGGTGCCGTTCCTGATCGTGGCGATGGCGTTCCAGCGCAGCATGCGGGTGTTCGCCTACGCCCGGCGCCATGCCCGCCTGGTCACCCGGATCGGCGGCGCCCTGCTCGTGGCGGTCGGTGTGCTCGAGGTGACCGGCGCGTGGGCGACGGCCATGACCTGGATGAAGATCCACTGGATCGGCGGTTACCAGCCCCCGCTGTAGACCGGAGGCCCGGCGATCCCTGTCGCCGGCGACCCTGTCACCGGCGGCACGCTCAGGCCCGTGCGCCCCGCGCGGATCCCGCTTTCCGGCCCCCGGCTTTCCTCCCGGTCGCGCTGGGCGCCCCCGCCTCGACGGACGGCTTGGCGGCCGCCGTCACCGGCGCCTCCTCGCTGGCGGTTCCGGCGGTGGCCTCCGCTGCGGTCTGCCCGCCGGCGCCCGACTCGGCCGCGCTCGCCTTGATCGTGTTCTCCTCGGCCGTGTTCTCCTCGGCTCGGGCGCCTCTTCTTCGGCCTGGCGCGTGGCGGCCACCAGGGCCTCGAAGACCCGCAGGTCGTCGCCCTCCTCGGGGTGCCACTGCACGCCGACCGCGAAACGATGCCCCTGGAGCTCAACCGCCTCGATGACCTGGTCTTCCGACCGGGCCACCGCGATCAGGCCGCTGCCGGCCCGCTGGATGGCCTGATGGTGCAGGGTCGGCACCCGGGCCCGGGCGCCGAGCAGCTTGCCCAGCTGGCTGCCCGCGCTGAACTGCACGTCCTCCGGGGTCATCTTCACCGGATCCGGCGCGTGCCCGTTGTGGCCCACCGCGTCCGGGAGGTGCTGGATCAGCGTGCCGCCGCGGGCCACGTTGAGGATGTGCATGCCCCGGCAGATGGCCAGGACGGGAAGCTGCGCCTCGATGGCGGCGCGGACGAGCGACAGCTCGAACCGGTCCCGCCGGCGGTCGGGCAGCTCGGTGCGCTCGTGCGGCGCGGCATCGTAGAGCGCCGGGTTGACGTCGGTCCCGCCGGTCAGCACCAGCCCGTCGAGGCCCTGGATCAGCCGCGCGACGCTGTCCGCCGGAACCGGGGGAAGCACGACCGGCGTTCCGCCCGCCCGCTCCACGGCCCGGGTGTAGGTGACCGGCGACAATACGGCCTCACGAACCCAGTCGCCCCAGTGCGCGGCCTCGAGCTGACCAGTGATGCCTATGAGCGATCGGGCCATGCACCCCTCCTGCGGCGTTGGTCGCGAATGTCCAAGAGATCGCGTTAAGCGGTCCTGTGCCCATGATGGTGCATCGGCACCGGCCCAGGTCAGTGCCTTAGCAAAGTTCACCGGAAAGCCTTTGGCGCGGCCTCGCGCCACGCCCCCCGGTCCCCCGTCAGGCCATCGTGGCCAGGTTCTCCCGGCAACGGGACTTACGCGGATAAAACGGATAGTCGGATATAATACAGTCGCCAGCACGCAGATAATCTGCTCAAAGCCCGCCAATGCGAAACGTTCATAGGGACGCAAACACCCGCACATCCCCGCTCCGCCTGCCATATAGCTTAGCGTCTGATGCCGGATTTCGATTACTCTACGTACAATAAATCCAGGCTTGCCTGGATCTGTTGTAATAGCCGCCGGCCCAGTGGGACACTATGCCGGTGGCAACCTCCAGTGGCCCCGGCGCGCCAGAAGACGGTCACGAAAAGCCGGGAGACGATTACGCGGAGGCTGCTCAGAGCGTATCTGGGGACCGCGCGCCGGTTGATCAGGCGTCGCCGGGAGCGCCGGCCGATTCGGATTCTGATCCTCTGGCCAATCTGCTGGCCGCCGTTGAACCCGTATCCGATTCGGCCATGACCTATTTCTACGGTCACCTCTTTGCCATAGAACCACAGGCGCGTGCGATGTTCCCGCCGGCCATGGACGCTCAGCGGGCGCGCTTCTACCAGGCACTATCACGCATCGTATTGAGCGGCGGGGATAGCGCGTCGCTCACCGCCTACCTCGAGGGGCTGGGACGGGCCCACCGGAAATTCGGTGTCGAAAAGGAGCACTACGACGCGTTCCGCCAGGCCCTCATGGCTACCTGGCAGCGGTACGCACCGGAGGCCTGGACCGACGCGGCGGCCGACGCGTGGGACGACCTGTACGACCGGGCGTCCGGCATCATGATCGGCGCGGCCGAGCGCGACGCCGCCCACGCCCCTCCGTGGTGGCTCGCGGAAATCGTCGCGCACGAGGTCCGCGCGGCCGACGTGGCCGTGCTGACGCTCGCCCCGAGCCAGCAACTGCGATACCTCCCCGGCCAGCACATCAGCGTCCAGACGCCGCGCTGGCCGCGGCTGTGGCGCAACTACTCCATCGCCAACACGCCGCGCGACGACGGGACGCTCACCATCCACGTCCGCGCCGTTCCCGGCGGCCTGGTCAGCGCGGCACTGGTCCATCATGTCGCGGTCGGCGACACGCTGCTGCTAGGAGCGCCACGGCTCGATGACCGCGGACCCGGCCTCCGGGCGCGACGTCCTGTGCCTGGCCGGGGGGACCGGCCTCGCGCCGGTCAAGGCGGTCATCGAGGCGATCATCGGCACCCGCGGGACCGGGCGGCGGCGCGAGATCGTGCTCTACCACGGCGCACGCCGCGCAGCCGCGTTCTACGACCTGCCGGACCTGCAGCGGATGGAGGTGGCCTACCCGTGGCTCCAGGTCATCCCGGTCGTGTCCGAAGAGCCCGCCCGTGACGCGATCCACGGCACGATCCCCGATGTCGTCGCGCAGGCCACGCTGGAGGACCGCGACATCTACGTCAGCGGCCCGGACGAGATGATCGCCAAGACGGTCAGCGAACTGAAGAACCGGGCCGTGCCCGAAGACCTCATCCACTACGACTCGCCCCTGTTCTGACCGGGACGGGCCGGGACGGGCCGGGCGCGGGCGGCAGGCTGGCCGGGCCAGTCAGACCTTGCGCCAGCCCGGCACCCAGGCGCCGTCGCGGATCTCGTAGTCGCCGAACAGGGCCGGGGCCTCGGCGCGCATCAGCTCACCGATCTTGCCGAACACCAGCCGGATCTCCTCCTCGGCCCCGGGATCGGTCCGGGCCTCGATCGTGTGCCGCAGCGTCCGCACGTTGGCCGTCCACACCAGCCCGGTCGCCACCCCGTCGGGCGCGAACCGGCGCATGAACGAGGTCTTGTGCTTCTTCTCGTGCATCTTGACGCCGTCGTCGTCCAGCCCGAAGTGGTCGGCCATCCAGCGCTGGAATGCTTCCATCTCGCGACAGGAGCGCCCCGGCCCGCTTCATCAGTTCCTCGTCCTCGCGAGCCCACTCCGGGAACCAGAACGGGATGTCCGCGAGCCGGACGAACCGCAGGGACTCCTGGGAGATCGCGGTCCCGGGCCGATGCCTGGCGAGTTCATGGGTGAAAACACGGCTCACATTGTGCAGGACGAAGGTGAAGCTGACGTGCTCCAGCACGGAGCCGTGCGCCTGGGCCAGGATGTTCCGCAGATAAATCTCCTGGTCGTCGCGGACCCGCCTGACATTCGGGTTGAGCCCCGGTTCCCAGGACCGGTAACACATCTTCCCCGCGAACTCGGCCAGGTTCTGAGCGTCGTTATCCAGCTGGTCACGGTCAAGCCGCTCCAGCCAGCTCTCCCCGCCCACCTCACGCAGATACTCGGCGATCTGGTCGTAATCGAGTTTCGGCCGCGCGACCAGCCGGACCTCGGGCTCAACGCTCCTCATGTCACAGCACCCTAGCGGGGGGAGCCGTCAGTCCGTGACCCGCCGCGCGGCCGGTCGCCCCCGGGGCCGCGCCGGCCGCTTCACGACCAGCTGGCCCGCTCACCCAGTCCCACCAGCCAACTCAGGTCACACCAGCATCACGCCCGGTCCCCGGCTCATAATCGTGCGGCAAAAACGTCGAATCCGGCGGCAAACTTCACATGATCATGGGACAACCGCGCTAAGCCAGCGGGAAACTCCGCATGATCATGGAAGCCCGGATCACCGGGTGCCGCGCGGCCGGCGCGCTGCGGGCGCGGCAGAGGCGGAGGACGTTGGCGATGACCTGGTGGCCGGCCCGGCCCGAGGCGGTCAGGATCGACTCGGGGTGGAACTGCACGCCCCAGCGCCCGGACGCGCTGTCCTCGATCGCCATCACTACGCCGTCCGGGGTCGTCGCCGTCACCTCGAATCCGCCTTTGACCTGATCGGGAACCGCGTAGATCGAGTGGTACCGGGCGCCGGTGAACTCGGCGGGAAGGCCGTCGAGCAGTTCGCCGCCCGATACCCGGACGGTGCCGGGCTTGCCGTGCGCCGGCTCGGCCAGCAGGGACAGCTCGCCGCCCGCGTGCTCGACCATGGCCTGCAGCCCCAGGCACACGCCGAACGCGGGCAGTCCCCGCGTGTCCAGCTCGGACAGCAGAGCGTCGCACGCGAAGTCGGCCGGGCGCCCCGGGCCGGGCGACAGCACGACCAGGTCCGGAGCGTAGGAGTCGAGCAGCGCCGGGCTGAAGCCAGCCCGCAGCGTGGTCACCTCCGCGCCCTGCTGGCGGAAGTAGTCGGCCAGGGTGTGCACGAACGAGTCCTGGTGGTCGACCAGCAGCACCCGGAGCCCCGATCCGGGCCGGTCCGCTTCGCGCGTCGCGTCGTCGTCCCCGCCCCCGGCCACCTCGGCAGCGGACGGGACAGTCTGGCGTGCTCGTTCGGCATCATTGAGGGTTTCTATCAGGGCCCGGGCCTTGATGTGGGTCTCGCGTTCCTCGGCGTCCGGGTCGGAGTCGAACAGCAGCGTCGCGCCGGCCCGGACCGCGGCGATCCCGTCGCGGATGTGCGCGGTGCGCAGGGTCAGGCCGGTGTTCATGCCGCCGTCGAAACCGATCGCGCCGACGGCGCCGCCGTACCAGCGGCGGGGCGTGGCCTCGTGATCCTCGATGAACTGCATCGCCCAGGTCTTGGGCGCCCCGGTGATCGTCACCGCCCACATGTGGGTCAGGAACGCGTCGAGCGCGTCGAACCCGGGCCGCAGCGGGCCCTCAACGTGGTCGACGGTGTGGATGAGGCGGCTGTACATCTCGATCTGCCGCCGGCCGATGACCCGGACGCTGCCGGGGACGCAGACCCGGGACTTGTCGTTGCGGTCCACGTCGGTGCACATGGTCAGCTCGGACTCCTCCTTCGGCGAGCTGAGCAGCGTCTGGATATTCGCCGCGTCCTCCAGCGGGCCCTCGCCGCGGGCGATCGTGCCGGCGATCGGGCAGGTCTCGACCCGGTCCCCGGTGACCCGAACGTACATCTCCGGGGACGCGCCGACCAGGTACTCCCCCTGGCCGAGGTTGAAGAAGAACTCATACGGCGCCGGATTGCGTTGCCGCAGCTGCTCGTAGAAGGCCGACGGCGTGCGGCACCGCCCGTAGAAGACGTGGCTCGGCACCACCTCGAACAGGTCGCCGCGGGCGAACCGCTCCCGTGCCTCCTCCACCACCCGGGCGTAGGACCCGGGCTTGGGCTGCTCGGGAAGCTCGGGTCCGGCCCGGTGCTGCCCGATGCCGCGCTGCCCGATGCCGTGCTGCCCGATGCCGTGCTGTCCGGCACCGTGCGCGGGGTCATCCGCGGCAGCCCGGCGGTCGAAACCCCGTCCACCTCGAACTCGTAGGCGAGCCGCGTGGCCTCTTCCCGCTTGCGGTCCAGGACGTAGATCTCATCGGGCAGGTGAAGCACGAGATCCCGCTGGTCGGACGGCCGGTCCAGGTTCAGGCTGACCGGCTCGAACTGGAAGGCCAGGTCGTATCCGAACGCCCCGTACAGGCCGAGGTGGGAATCGGCGCAGCCGAATGCCGCGACGATCTCCCGGATCGCGCTGAACACGGTGGGCCGGCGGCTGCGCTCTTCCTCGGTGTAGTCCCGGTCCGGCTCCGGGATCAGTACCTCGACACTGGCTTCGATGTCGGCCGCCGTGTCTGGCCGCAGAGCGCCCGGCTCCGGGGTGCCCGCCCGGAGCAGGGCGGCGCGGATCACCGGGAGCAGCACCCGGCCGCGGTCGTTCAGCGCGCGGGCGCCGATCCTCCGGCCCCGGGCGATGATCTCCACGCACGGGTCGACGTAGGCGATGTGCCAGCGGCTGTAGCGCCCGGGGTACTCCATGCCGGAGCTGAGCACGCCGCCGCGGCGCTCATCCACGGCGGCCGCCACCCCCGGCAGCAGGTCAGGGTCGAACGAGCTCGACGTGCGGGTGATCCGCACGCCGGTCCCGGTCTCGAATTCACGTCGATCATCCCGCGGTTCGGAGTCCACCTGGGCACCTTAGTCTCGGGCCCGGCCACGGCGAGAACGAAAAAGCGACCGCCGTTTCCGGGCGGTCGCTTGAGGATCTGCGCAGAGCGCGAGCCGGTACGCCGCCTATTGGCGGCGCCACCACTGAAGGCTCGGCGCAGTCCGCATGACCGCCAGCCTAGCGGGTCGGGCCGGGCGCCGCCAGCGGCCAGGCGCTAAGGTCGCCCCAAGCCCGCATGCGGGCTCGTGATCATGGGAGATATCTGCTCATGAGTGGAGAGCACCAGTCGCCGGTCGCGGCCTGGTTCCGGGCCAGCCGGAGGACGCTCGCCGCCGAGCTGGCCCAGGGCGGATGGCTCAGCTTCGGCCAGTTCAGGTGGGCGGACGTCAACATACCGGGCGCGTTGCGGGCCGGTGCCGGGATGATCACCCCGCTCGCGCTGGGGCTTGTCACCGGCCACCTGGAATACGGCGTCTTCGCCGCCCTGGGCTCGCTCCCCGCCGGGTTCGTGTCCTTTCAGGGAGTCAACCGCACCCGGGTGACCGCCGTCGCGCTGGCCGCCGTCGGCATGGCCATCGCCACCTTCATCGGCGGCGCGGCCGCGTACTCGAGCCCGTGGTTCCTGGTCCCGGGCGTCCTGATCTTCAGCTACCTGGCCGGCCTGCTGGTGACCCTCGGCCAGCGGTTCATGGTCGTCGGCCTGCAGTGCGCGCTCCAGCTGCTCATCGCCAGCGGTATTCCGCTGCGCCCGGGAGATGCGGCAGTCCGGGCCGTCCTCGTCCTGATCGGCGGCCTGTGGCAGGGCGCCCTGGTCGTGGCGTCCTGGGTGGTCATGCGGGGCAACCGGGAGCGTTCGGCGCTGGCGTCCGCGTACCGGGCGCTCAGCGGGTACGCCGCCGCGTTGTGTGATCGGCCCACCGACGGCAACCGGGGGGAGCCGCCCTCCCCGGCCTTCGGCTCCGACGTGCTCCGGGACCCGAACCCCCTGCTCAGCGCCCAGGCCCGGTACCGGATGATGCTGCTGTTCGAGCAGGCCGAGCGGATCCGGGTCAGTCTCGCCGCCCTGGCCAGCTACGGCCCCGAGTGCGACCTGCTGGAACCCGCGGCGCGCATCCTTGATGAGCTGGCCGACGCGCTGGAAGAGCGACGCGGTCGCCGCGAGCGCGCGGAGGCCCTGGAGCGGCAGATCGAAGCGATCACGGTGTCCCCGGACGCGCCCTGGCACTGGGCCGGTGCGCACCTCCTGGCCGAGATGCGGGCCGCGGTCCGGCTGCTCGGCCGGCTCGACGAACATGACATCGAGCCGGCCCCCGACTCCGTCGTGCCGGGCGGGCGGCGGCGGGGAGCGTGGCGTTCGGACCTGGCCGCGGCCCGGTTCACCCTCCGGGCCAGCATCGGGACTTCGACGGAGGCGGGACGGCACGCCTTGCGGCTCGCGGCCGTGGCCGGCATCGGCGAGATCATCGCCCTGTCCTCCGGCATCTCACACGGCTACTGGATCGTCCTCACCGTCCTGATCGTCCTGAGACCCGATTACAGCTCGACGATCTACCGGGGCGTGCAGCGGGCCGTCGGCACGGTCATCGGCGCCGGGCTGGGCGTCGCCACCGCGCTGCTCCTCCACGTGGGGACGGCGGCCGTCGTGGCTGCCGTCGGCGTGACGATGACCATCGCCTACGCCGTCTTCGCCGTCAACTTCCTGCTGTTCGCCGTGTTCCTCACCGACTTCGTCGTGGCGCTGCTGGCCCTGCTCGGCCAGACCGCCGAGCAGACCGCGGTGGCGCGCATCGTGGGCACGGCCATCGGCGGGGCGCTGGCCCTGATCGGCTACCTGGCCTGGCCGACCTGGGCGGGCGACTCCGCGCAGCAGAAGCTGGCCCAGCTCTTCGACCGGCTGGGACGGTACGCCTCGCTCGTGCTCCGCTCCTACGTGCGGCCGGGCCAGACGGACATGGCGGCCATCCAGGTGGCGCAGCTGGCGGCCCGGCGGGCCCGGGCCGACGCCGAGGCCTACGCCGACCGGCTGGCCGACGAGCCGCCCCGGCCGCCGATGACCGCCAAGCTGGCCTACGCCCTGACCGGCACCTCCCGCCGGATCGCGCACGCCGCGCTGACCCTGCACGCGGCCGTGGACGACGCCCGCACGCCGGCCCCGATGGCCAGACGGCCGCGGCCGAGCAGCAGCCGGCCGTCCCGGTGCGCGCGGTCACCGGCGGCCCGCCCGGCCTGAGCACGGCCAATGCTGCGCTTTCCGATACTGGCCCGGCCGGCTCTGTCGCAGCTGGTAATACCCGGGCTGACCGTGCCGGGGGCGCAGGGGATCCGGGCGATCCGGGGACCGTCGGTCCGGCGGCCGGCCGGGACACGGTGGCGCTGGTGGATCAGTTCGCCGATGGTGTGCAGGCCTCGGCGCAGGCGATCGAGGGATCGCTGCTGGCTCTTCAGCCGCCCGCCAGCCTGCCGCCGCTACGGGAGATCCAGATGGCGATCTACAACGAGCTGAGCGCCTCCGCCGATGGCTCCGGCGGAGGCGGCGATTCCGGGGACGGCGGGGTTGCCGGGGACGACGGGGTCGCCCGGGGTGGCCCCAGGCTGGCCGGCCCGGCCACAGTCCTCGTCAGTACCACCGACGAGTTCGCGGATGCCTTCGACAGTGCCGCCGACATCCTCCGCCGACGTCTGGGCGGTTGATAGGGCCCGCGGCTCACCCAGCGCCGGGCGGGCGGATGCCGCTGACAAGGCCGGCCTCGGCGACCACTGGCTGGAACCGCACGTCGGTGAAGCCCGCGTCGCGCAGGGCCGCCTGCCAGAACTCCGGCGTCGCCGGGTGTTCCTGGCCGACACCGAGACCGTAGCGGGCCAGGTTCTTCGCGATCCGCCACCAGCCGCCGGGGCCCTTGGCCGCCAGCGCGATCACCTTCTGGTGCAGGATCTGGCGGTCCCGCTGGCTTCCGCCGCGGCCGAACATCATGTCGGCGATGACCAGACGCCCGCCGGGGCGGAGCCAGGTCGCGGCCCGGACCACGAGTTCCCGCTTGTCGGAGTCGACCAGGTGGTGCAGCGCGTAACTGGAAACGATGAGGTCGGCGCTCGCGGGAGGACGCTGGAGGTCTTTGAGGTCACTCACCTCGGTCAGCACGTTTCCCAGCCCAGCCTCCGCGGCCCGTTCGGCCAGCGACTTGGCCATGGCCGGCGAGATGTCGACCGCCAGCACCGAGGACACCAGCGGAGCGAGAGCCGTCGTGACGAAGCCGGTACCAGCCCCGAGGTCCACGCATTCGTCAGCCGGCTGCGGCGAGGCCAGGTCGAGCAGGCCCTTGAGCACGTTCTCGAACGCCGCAGCCGAGGTGACGTGGGTGTGCCATTGTTCGACACGCTTGTCCCACTCGCGTTCCAGTGCCAACGCTTACCCCCAGGCAGGTCTATGAGATTGGTTCCCAGAAAATCGCGTCACGAACTCCGTCACGTTATGGACCGCCTATGAAGGCAACATGAAGCATCCACTGATCAGCGATGTCGCGTGCGAGACAGGTGGTGCGCGGCGGGATGCCGGGGCGGGCTCGGTGGCGGATGCAGGCTTCGCGCGGAACGCGCCGGGACAGCCGGAGGCTTGGTTCCGGGGCATCGCTGGCCGGGTTCCGGCTTCGAGCCCGGCGGGGAGGCGTCGGGGAGCCCGATGCCTAGCGGGCTCTGCTCAGGATGATGGCCGCCGGCATCGGCGGAACCGCCTCGTGAGCCTGCCTCTACATCACGGACAGCTGTTTGTTAACGTTGTTTCGTAATATTACCGACAAGTCGCATAACCGCTCTCCCCGCGAAAACGGATAATCCGCACACAGCGGCAACTAAACCCGTTGACCAGCCCAGAACGCCGCCGTTAATGTAGACAACGCTTTCTGTCAATTCTGACGCTCGTCGTCTCACGCTGCGATCTGCGTCCCAGAAGCACCACGATCCCACCCGTGGCGTGCAGGGGCCGTCACAGGTGGCGGATCGCCCGAGGCCGCATGCGGCCGCCGGGCCGCCGAAGGTCAAGGCGGCTGCCCGCCATTATGCGGGACGGCCATCGTCGCACCCCCGGTTCCGCGGTCCTGTGCGGTCGCCGAGGCCGATCAGAAATCGAATCCGCCCGGCCGCCCATTCCGGTCGGCCACCAGGCCGGCGAGCGTGGCGATCGCAATTTCAGCCGGGGTACGTGAGCCGATATTGAGGCCGACCGGCCGCTGGACCCGATTGATGTCCGCGGCCGGGACCCCAAGTTGGGTCAGCGCCTCGATGTGCGGCCCCGGATGACGCGGGTTTCCCATCAAGCCGATCCAGCGCGTCCGGCCGGCCAGCAGGTCACGAAGGGCGGTCCCTAGTTCCGGGCGATGGTGGTCGGTGACCACGACGTCGACCGACACGTCCAGCCCGCCGGGCGACTCGGTCACGATCTCCGCGCCCGCTACGGAGGCTGCCTTCGCCCGGTCCACGTCGGGCTCGAGCAGCATCCCTCGGTAGCCGAGGTCCGCGCCGTAGCGGAGCAGGTATTCAGCCACCGGCGAGGCGAAGACGGCGATCAGGACCCGGTCATCGACGGCGGGGGCCGGGGCACCGTGCGCGACGGCGCACGCGGGGTCGTCCACATCGTTGGCCTGGCCGAGTGCCACATCGTTGGCCTGCCCGTGGGCCGCGTCGCCGGCGGGCCCGTGCGCTGCGTCACCGGTCTGGCCGTGCGCCGCGTCATCGTTGGGCCGCCCGTGCGCCGCGTCGCCGGTGTGCTCATGTGCTACGTCGCCGGCGGGCCCGTGCGCCACCGAATCGTGCTGCGCATGCGTCATGGCGCCAGTCTTTCACCGCCGGCCCGGTCAGGCCCAGCAGCAGGCGGCATTTGACAGGGCCCGGTGGCGTTCGGGAAAATCACGATTGATCTGCTGCAAACGCTTTCCTTCTGACCGAGCTAGTTGGCAAGCGCTTTCCTGGAGTACATCGCATGACAGCCCATCCGCGCCTGTCGGTCAATCAGGCCACGACCAGGAACTGGACGCTGGAGCAGGCCGTTCGCGGCTGCGCCGCCGCGGGTGTCGGCGGAATCGGCCTGTGGCGCGACCGGGTCGCGGAGGTGGGCGTCCAGCGGGCGGCCGCCATGGTCGCCGACGCCGGCCTCACGGTCAGCAGCCTGTGCCGCGGCGGGTTCCTCACCGCGCCCACGGCCGGCGCGCGCCAGGCCGCGATCGCGGACAACCAGCGGGCCATAGACGAAGCCGCGGCCCTTGGCCCGACGGAACTGGTCCTCGTGGTGGGCGGCCTGCCCGACGGCAGCCGGGATCTGACCGGAGCCCGGGCCATGGTGACCGAAGCCCTCTCGGAGCTCGTCCCCTACGCGCGCGCAGCCGGAGTGCGGCTGGCCCTGGAGCCGATGCACCCGATGTTCTGCGCGGACCCGGGCGTCCTTTCCACGCTGGGGCATGCGGTAGATATGGCCGCCCAGTTCGCGCCGGACGAGGTCGGCGTGTGCGTGGATACCCACCACATCTGGTGGGATCCCGAGCTGCCCGCGCAGCTCGCCCGCTGCGCCGACCGGCTGGCGCTGTTCCAGGTGGCCGACTGGGTCGTGCCGCTCGCGCCGGACGCCCTGCTGTCCCGGGGCCATCTCGGAGACGGCTGCGTGGACATCGCCGGCCTCCAGTTCCGCGGTCCACCGGCACGGTTACGACGGATGGGTGGAGGTGGAGATATTCCGCCGGGAGATCTGGGAGGCACCGGGCGAGGCCACGCTGGCCCGGGTGATCTCCTCGTTCGACCGGCTGGTCGCGCCGAGCGTGCCGCCCGCGCCGCCAGTGCCGCGCCGCGCACAGCACCCGCCCGCTGAGTACGACGCCCCAGCCCGCTGATCACGGCGTCCCTGCCGTGAGCTCCGATTGTCGACATATCGATGATGGCGGCCCGCGTACAGCGCTTCGCTGCCCGGCACGTCCGGCCGCTGGTCAGCCAGCCTCGAGGAAAGCGCTTGCTCATGGAGCAGGAACAGAGCTGGGGATCCGGAAATCGTTTGCTACGATCTGTGTTCGGGGGCTTCTTGCGGTGCGCCCGCGGCCGGGCGAACCGGTGCTGGCGCCGGGTACGTACGTACACAGGCTCAGTGAGGCAGATGTGCAACGCCACCTGATGACAGCCGATGGCCGCGCGGCGGACACGCCGCCGGCCGGGGACAGGCGCGGGCCATCCGCCGCGGTCACGCTGGCCGACGTCGCGGCCATGGCCGGGGTGTCGCTCTCCACCGCCTCCCGGGTGCTCAACGGGAGCACCCGGCGCGTCAGCGATGCCCGGCGCCAGCGGGTGCTGGACGCGGCGGCCGAGCTTGACTACTCGGCCAACACCGCCGCGCAGGCCGTCGCCCGTGGCACCACCAACACCATCGGCCTGGTCGTCAGTGACATCGCCGACCCGTTCTTCTCCACCATCGCCGCCGGCCTGATGCGGGCCGCCGAGGCGCATCGCCTGGTGGTGACGATGGCCTGCACGTTCCATCACCCCGAACGCGAGCTGGATTACGTTGCGGCCCTGCGCGGGCAGCGGGCCCGGGCCGCGGTCCTCGTCGGCAGCCGGGTCGATGACCGCCAGCTGCAAGATCGGCTCGGCGCGGAGATCGCCTTGTTCGAGCGGGCCGGCGGCCGCGTCGTCATGGTCAGCCAGCCGAAGCTCCCGGTGGACACGGTGGTCATCGAGAACCGCGCGGGGGCCAGGGATCTGGCCCGGGAGCTGTGCGGGATCGGCCACCGGCGGTTCGCCATCCTGGCCGGCCCGCCGGAGCTGCTGACCGCCCGCGACCGCGTGGCCGGCTTCCGGCAGGGACTGACCCGGTCCGGGGTGACCGTCCCGTCGGTCAACATCGTGCACGGCCCGTTCACCCGGGACGGCGGGTACATGGCGATGCAGGACGTGCTCCGGCGCGGCCTCGATGTGGGATGCGTCTTCGCGGTCAACGACGTCATGGCGGTCGGGGCGATGGCGGCCCTGCGCGACCACGGCCAGCGCGACCACGGCCAGCGCGATGCCGTCGCGCGCCCGGCGGCCGGCATCGCCGTCGCCGGGTTCGACGACATCGAGTGGCTGCGCGACGTGGTTCCCGCCCTGACCACCGTCCGGTTGCCGCTCGCGGAGGTGGGCGCCGCGGCCCTCGATCTCGTGCTGCAGCCGCCCGCCGACCGGCCTCGCGTCCGCCACATCCAGGGCCAGGTCGTGCTCCGGCCCAGCACCAGCCTCCCCGCGGGCTAACCTCGTCCCCGCGATCGCCCGCGGCGTTCATCCCCCCGATCGCCCCCGCGTTCCCGCACCGCCTGCGAACCCGCACCGCCTCGGAACCCGCACCGCCTCGGAACCCGCACCGCCTGGGAACCCGGACCGCCTGGGAACCCGCACCGCCACCTCTCCCCCGCCCGGCGCATCGCAGCAGCCATGTATGCCTTGACAGTAATATTCCGTAATGGTTATATGCCTGCATGGCGACGGAGACATTTACCGTCCTGGCCGAGCCGATGCGACGGCGCATCCTGGATCTGCTCCTAGACGGGCCACGTCCCGTGGGCGAGCTGGCCGCACGGCTGGGCCTGAGCCAGCCGGGCGTGTCCAAGCATCTTCGGGTGCTGCGTGAGGCGGGTCTGGTCCGGGTCCGCCCGGACGCCCAGCGGCGATGGTACGAACTGCGGCCCGACCCCCTGACCGAAATCAGACGCGTGGCTCGAGCCCTACCGGAGATTCTGGGCCGCCCGACTCGATGCCCTCGAACGGCACCTGGACGGCCTGGACGACCGGCCCGGCCGGCCTGCCCGGCCCAGCTCACCTGACCTGCCTGCGAACCCGGATGAGAGGAACCAATCGTGAATGGCACGCTGCACGCTGAGGACGGCCGGTACGTGCTGCGCTTCGAGCGCCGCCTGGCCCATCCGGCCGCGAAGGTCTGGAGGGCGCTGACCGATCGCGCCGAGCTGGCCCACTGGTTCCCCACCGACGTCGAGGCCGACCTGCGGCCGGGCGGGAAGATGCGGTTCGTATTCCGCAACGGCGAGGGGCCGACCCTGGACGGCGAGGTCCTCGAATACGATCCACCGCACATCTTCGCGTACCGGTGGGACGCCGACGTGTTCCGCTGGGAGCTGCGGCCCGACGGTACCGGGTGCGTGCTGGTGATGACCCAGACCATGAACGAGCAGGGCCGGGCGGCACGCGACGGCGCCGGCTGGCACGTGTGCCTGGAGGCGCTCGAGGGCCGCCTGGACGGCAGCGAGCCGCCGCCCGCGAGCCGCTGGCGTGACGTCCATCCCGGCTACGTCAGCCGGTTCGGTCCCGAAGCGGCCACCATCGGGCCGCCCGCCTGACGGGCATCCGCGCGAAAAGATGGCTGGGCAAGCGCAATTGGTGCCCAACCCGCTGAGATTGTCACCCCTTCGCGGCAGACTGCCTGTAGGACCGAATCAGGAAATGAGACTGCTTAGGGGGACGCCACCATGACGGATACGAGCACGCGCCGTCGGCTACGCGAAAGGGGCAGGTCAGCGGGCGGCTGGCATGGACCGGTCGTGAGAGTTGAGGGCTGACGATGGAAGTGCTCAGGCATGAGGTCAGCGCCTGGACCGTGGGGCAGCTCCGCAAGGCCCTCGCCGACTTTCCCGATGACATGACCGTCCGGGTCGCACCGCTGGAGGAGCCCGGAGGGGACCTCGAGGCGCCGCTTCAGGTGGTCACGAACACCGAGGTCCGGGAGCTCGCGGACGGGCCGGGTGGCGGCCAGCCGCGGCCGGGCGGCCCGGGCGATAACCAGCGTGGCAACGAGGCCGGGGCCTATGTGACGCTCGAGTGCGACTTCCCTTCGGGGGAGTATTCGCACCTGCCCGACTAGAGGTCGTCCGCCGCGCTGCGAGGAACCGGCAGGCTCGGTATGCGCGCGAGGACCAGGGTCGTGTCGTCTTCGCCGCGCCCGTCGCCGGGGCCGCACAGGCGGCCCAGGACGGCATCGCAGATGCCGGGCAATGGCACGTGGCGGCCGGCCGGCCGGCGCCCAGTGTGGCGGCCAGGGCGGCGGCCAGCGCCACGATCCCCTCGTCGAATGATCTGACCCGGCTTTCCACCAGGCCGTCGGTGTACAGCGCGAGAATGGCTCCCGGCGGAAGCGGCACTTCCACGGCGGCGTGTGTCTCGGCGCCCAGCCCCAGCGGCAGGCCTGCCGGCACGTCGATGACTTCGGTTAGGCCGTCGGGGAGGGTGAGAACCGGCGGCAGATGACCCGCCGCGGTGATCAGGCACGACCCGGCGGCGGGGTCAAGGACCGCGTATACGCAGGTCGCGAATGTGGCGCTGTTGAGCCGCGAGGCCATCTCGTCGAGCCGCCGCAGGACGGTGCCGGGCGGCAGGTCGAGCCCGGCCAGTGCGTTGGCCGCCGCACGCAACTGGGCCATGACCGCCGCCGCGTCGGCCCCATGCCCCATCGCGTCCCCCACGATGAGCGCGCTGCGCCCATCCGGCAGCGGGACGAGGTCGGACCAGTCGCCGCCGATGATCTGGCCGCTGGGCGGCCGGTACCGGTGAGCCACCTCAACACCGTCGGGCGTCGGCAGATCGCCTGGCAGCAGCCCCCGCTGCAGGGCTTCGGCCATGCTCTGCTCCCGGCCGTACAAGAGCGCGTTGTCGATGCTCACGGCGGCCATCGCGGACAGTTCCCTGGCCAGCGTCACATCCTTGTCGCTGAACCGGCCCGCGGCCCGGGCGAAACCCAGGAAACCCTGGACGACACCACGCGCCGTCAGCGGCACAGACAGGAACGACGAATATGCGGCGAGCGTCGCCCGGCCACCGGGGCTGCGGGCGGCCCGCATGAGTGACGGGCCGTCCGGCTCGGCGAACCGGACCGGGCTGTTCGTGGCGACGCAGCGGGCGTAGGGCGTGTCCTGGCAGAAGGCGACGATCTCTCCGGCGGGAAACGCGTGGTTCTCCGCGAATGGGCCCGGCCGGGCGAACCCGGCCGCGAGCCGCCGTACGACGAGTTGCCCCTCGTCCGGGCGTTCGCCGCGGTCCCCCGCCGCCAGCCGCTCCAGCACGAACACGGATGCCGCATCGGCGAACCCCGGGACCGCGATCTCGACGATCCGCTCGCCCGTACCGGCCAGGTCGAGCGTCGCGCCGAGCGGGACGCTGGCGCCGCTTACCAGCCCACGAGCCGGGCCTCGTCGCATGCCAGTAATGGCCCGCAGCCGCGAACCGTTCCGGGACATCCGCGTCGACCTCGACCCTGCTAAGGCCTGCACCGCCACGCCCGGCCGCGCCTGCCTGGTGAGCTCCTGGTTAGCTCAGGGCTCCATCTGATCTGGGCAAGTCAACCCTAACCGGTACGACACGGTCGACCGGTAGGTGTCGACCAGCTTGTCCATCAGCGCGTCGAGGCGCCCGTCAACCTCCTGGCGGGAGGGGTCTTCGTCGTGCCACGCGATGATCTCGCGCGCGCCCGCCTCGAACGGGATCTCGGCCCGGTAGCCGGGAACGACGCTGCGCAGCTTGGAATTGTCGAACACCATTGAGTGCGCCTTGTCCCCGAGCAGCCCGGCGCCCCACTCGGGGTCGGCCGCGGCGATCGTGTCGGAGGGGACATGGACGAGGCGGGCCGTCACCCCGGCCGCCGCCGCGAGGGTCTCGGCGATCTGGTTCCAGGTCAGCACGTCGTCGGAGGTGATGTGAAAGGCCTCACCGATCGTGCGCGGATGGCCGAGCAGCGGAACGAATCCGCGGGCGAAGTCGTCGTGATGGGTCAGCGTCCACAGCGAGGTGCCGTCGCCGTGCACGACGACCTCCCGGCCGGCCCGCATCCGCGCGATCGTGGTCCACATCCCGCCGAGCGGCACCTTCGTCTTGTCGTAGGTGTGGGACGGGCGCACGATCGTCGCCGGGAACCCCTCCTCGCGGTAGGCGGCGACGAGCAGGTCCTCACCGGCGATCTTGTCCCGGGAGTACTGCCAGTACGGATTGCGCAGTGGCGTCGACTCGGTGACCGGCAGCCGCGAGGGCGGGGTCTGGTACGCCGACGCGGAACTGATGAAGACGTACTGCCCGGTGCGGCCGCGGAAGAGGTCGATGTCCGCCCGGACATGCTCCGGGGTGAAGGCGACCCAGTCCACCACCGCGTCGAATTCGCGGTCACCGAGGGCCTCCCGCACGGAAGCGGGGTCTCGTATGTCGCCCCGCAGCACCACCGCCTCCGGCGGCAGTGGCCGCAGCCGGGAGCTGCCCCGGTTGAGGACGGACAGCTCGATGCCGCGCTCGACGGCCAGCCGCGAGCACGCGGAGCTGATGACGCCGCTGCCGCCGATGAACAGGACCCTCAAATTAGCCACGTACCGCCTCCGCTAGCAGCCCGACCTGCCCCGGGTCATGGGAGCAGGGAATGAAGATGAGCTCGTCGCAGCCGCTCTGCTCGAACGCGTCGCGGTAACCGCGGACCATGTCCTGGCTCACCGCCGCGCTGGCCGCGATCTGGCCGGCGACGTCGTCGCCCAGCCATCCGTAGTAGCGCTTCAGGTAGGCGTCGGCTGCCTCGCGGGCCTGCGAGCCGAGGGCGAAGTACGCGAGCGACAGCTTGCGCAGGCCGGCCTGAGCGGCCCGCTTCCTTCCAGGCCCGGTCCACCCCGGCGGCCGCCTCGGCGAACATCTCCGGTGAGCCGCCGCCCATGATCCAGCCGTCGCCGAAGCGGGCGGCCCGGCGGAACGAAAGCTCGCCGTTGCCGCCGACGATCACTTCGGGGCCGCCCTCACGGACCGGTGGCGGCCCGATCGCGCCTGGTTCGCCCCGGCTGGCCCGGGCCCAGATCTGCTTGATCTCCTGAAGCTGTGCCTCCAGGCGCCGTCCGCGCCCGGCGGTCGGTACGCCGCTCGCGGTGTAATCGTCCTCGCGGCCGCCGAGCCCGATGCCGAGGACGAACCGGCCGTGCGAGAGCCGGTCGAGGGAGGCCGTCTGCTTGGCCAGCAGGACGACGTTCGTGTACAGCGGCCCCAGGAGGACCGAGGTGGTGAGGCGGATCCGTTCGGTGACCGCCGCCGCGGCGGCCAGCGCGATCAGATCGTCGTAGCTCGGGAAGGCCAGCCGCCCGATGGTGCCTAGGGTGCTGAAACCGCCCTCTTCGGCCCGCTGGGCCCAGTCGGCCAGCACCGACCCGTCGGTGTCGGGGACCGCGTTCGGAAGCCCGATTCCAACGTCCATGTCACCCACCTCAGCTCCGGCGTGACCTCGCTTCGGGCGGAACGTCAGCCCGTCCGGTTTGCGAGTGGCTGCGGTGGACAGTCAATCACAGCGGCAGGAGGCGGCGGCGCCCAGGGAGCACGGTGCCCCGCGCAATCCCGGCCGGCGCAATCCCAGAAAATTACGGTCCTTCCGGAGTTCTGTCACTCTCGATCCTGCTACGATCACCTTCGGTGAATTACAGCTGGGTTAGGAGATTTGTTCGTTTGGCTGCCGTGAATACGCCCGCTTCCCGTTGCCGACACGCCACGACAAACGACGCAGCTCGGTACAGTGCGGCTGGCCGCCAGGCGAGGTGCCGCCGCTGAGGCACCGACACCCTGCCGCCTAGTCACCGAGCAAGGAGACATTCATCGTGACGCACACGCCGCCGTCCGCTTCGGCTGGCGGATACCCCCCGGACACGGAACGGGACGCGACGTATCTCCAGCCGTACGCGGCGGGGGGCGCCAACTCGGAAGGCAGCCCCGACACCGATGAGTACACCGTCCGCGGTCACCGGTCATCTCGCCGGCCCGGGCCGCTGCGCCGGCTGCTCCGCAGACGTGAGCAGCCAGAGACCGAGCAGCCCGACCCGCTGGCCCCCGCGGCGGACCACCTGACTCGCGGGTCATCCTGGCTCCCGGACGACGCTGACGACGCTGACGACGCGGAAAGGCCGGCCGCCGGGGTACCGCGCGCAGCACCGGGCCCGGTACCAGGCCGGTTACCCGGGGGCGGCCCCGCTGCCGCCGGGCGAGGACACGCCGCCGCCGTACCCGCCGGCCGCTGGCTGGGCGGACAGCGACCAGGCCGCCCGTGAGCACCTGTCCGCGTTCAGGCCGGACGACGGCGCCGAAGCTCCGTGGGCCGAACCAGGCTCGTGGGGACCGGGATCGCCCCCGCCGGGCCCGTTCGCTTCCGGACGCTCCGCGCCCGGCCTGCCCGCACCGGGCGTTCCCGCACCCGGCCCGCCCGGACCAGGTATGTCCGCGACCGGAATGTCCACGCCCGGTACGTCCGCAACCGGTCCCGGAGTGGCCGGCCCCGGACCGGCGGGCCCGGGTCCTGCACCAGCCGGACCACTAAGCCTCCCGGCCGGAAGCGCCGGAGGAAGGAAGCTGGGGGGCGGATGGCGGGACCCGGATCGCCGTCCGCGGCTGCGGGTCACGCACCCTTCCCCGGCCCGGGCACCCGGCCGCCCGGCGCCCCCATGGCACCGGCCGCCATGGCGGCCGGGCCCGCGGCACCCGCGGTCCAGGCCGCACCTACGGCACCCGCCGGGCCCCCCGGGGCACCCGCGCCCACCCCGGCCGATCCGCTGTACCGGGTGCTGGGCGGCCTGGCCATGCGCGACCTCACGCTGGTGGAATCTCTGCTCCAGGTCGTGGAGAAGCTGGAGAGCCACGAAGAGGACCCCGAACAGCTGGAACTGCTGTTCCGGATCGACCACCTGGCCACCCGGATGCGGCGTAACAGCGAGAACCTGCTCGTCCTGGCCGGACACGACACCGAGGGCCGGGACTTCGAGCCGGTGCCGCTGCTCGACGTGGCGCGCGCGGCGATCTCCGAGATCACCGACTACAGCCGGGCGCAGGTGACATCGCTGCCGGATGTCCGGGTCATCGGGCTGGCCGCAGACGACCTGAGCCACATCCTGGCCGAACTGCTCGACAACGCCACGTCGAAGTCCCCGCAGAGCGCGGCGGTCGTGGTCCGCGGTGACCGCACCGGCGACGGCACGCTGGTGGTCAGCGTCGAGGACGCGGGGATCGGCATACCGGCCGACCGGCTGGCCGACATCAACACGCGCCTGAGCCGGGCCCCCGTGCTCGACGCCTCGGCCACCCGGCACATGGGCCTGTACGTGGTCGGCCGGCTGGCGCACCGGCACGGCATCCGGGTTCAGTTGCGTGAGCGCCCCTACGGGGGCATCACCGCGCACATCATCATCCCCGGCGAGCTGATCCGCGCCGCGCCGGGCGCGCCCCCGGCCAACGGGCCCCGGCCCGATCGGCCCCTGCCGCGGCCCCGACCGCAGCCGAGCGCCCCGCCGGCCGGCCCGGTCCCCGGGCCGTCATCCGGCCCCGGCTCACCGGCACCGCCCAGGTCACCGGCAACCCCCAGGTCACCGGCAGCCCCGGGCGCGCCGGCGACACCCCGGTTCCAGCCCGCCGACCCGGCGACGCTGCCGCGGCGGACCCCCGGCCAGCCGGCGCCCGCCAACGGCATGCCCGTTCCGGGCCAGGCCGCTGCCCGGCGAGCCAGCCCAAAGCCAGCCGACTCAAAGCCAGCCCGCCCAAAGCCAGCGCGCCCAAAGCCAGCCGGCCCCGCGCCGCCCGGCTCCAGACCGGCCGACCGCAAGCGCAGGCAAGCCCGCTCCCCCGGCTCAGCCCGCGCCCGCCCCCGCCCCCCCGACCGCCGACCACCCGCCCCTCAGCGCTCCGACCGCCGACCAGGCCGCTCTTAGTCAGCCGGCCCGGCCGCCGTCACCGGTGCCCGCGGGCCGTGAGCCCGGGGAGGCGCGAGCCGGCCGGATCCGCGACGAGCTGGCCGGATTCCAGGCCGGCCAGCGGGCCGCCCGCGCCGGCGAGGCGGCCCCGGGAAACTCCGCCCTGGGAAACACCGGGCCGCTGGCTGGGCCCCGGCGCGATCCGGGCCCTGAACGGCCGGTCCGGTCGCCGGGAGACGCCGGCCCCCGCCCCGCACCGGATCTGCCGATCCGGCCGCCCGGAAACGCCCCCTCCGGTCCGCCGGCAGGCCTGCCCTCCCGGCCCGCGGCCGACCTGCCCTCCCGTCCGCCGGCCGAGCTGCCGTCACGCCCCGCGGGCGGCCCGCCCTCCCGGTCCGGGTCGGACCTGCCCTCCCGGTCCGGGTCGGACCTGCCCTCCCGGTCGCCGGGTAACGGGACCGGCCATCCCCCGGACGCGGACCCCCCGGCCCACCCGGCCCACCCAGGCGAGCAGCGGTGGGGACGGACGGGAAGGCCGGCTGACGAGGCCGGCCCGGAGGCGGATGAGACATGAATTCGCTGAGCAGCGAGGCGCGATCACTGACTTGGCTAGTGAACAACTTCGTTGCCGAGGTGCCGGGCGTGACCCACGCCGTCGTTGTGTCCGCGGATGGCCTCCTGCTCATCGCCTCTGACGAGCTGTCCAGTGAACGCGCGCAGCAGTTGTCCGCCGTGGCCTGCGGCGCGCGCAGCCTGGCCGAGACCAGCTCCCGCCTTTTCGACCTAGGCGGGTCAAGACAGACCATTGTCCGGATGGAAAACGGCTACCTCTTCGTGATGGCGATAAGTGACGGTTCCTGCCTGGCCACCCTGGCCAGTACCGACTGCGACATGAAAGTCGTCGCCTACCAGATGACATTGCTCGTCGAAAGCTCAGATCATGTGCTCACGCCGCAACTACGCCGGGAGCTGCGCACCGAGATCCGCGCCGCCCGGAATCCGGTGACCGCCGATTTCCGGGCCACGGGCGAGTAATCCGCTAAGGGAGGAGGTGGCTATGGTGATCAGTGCCCTGATCAGAAGCGCCCGCGTGCGCCCCTACGCCATTACCGGCGGCCGCACGAGTTCCCGGCGCCCGTTGCTGCTCGAGACACTGGTTTCTGTCCTCGAGTATGACGCCAGCGTGCACCAACTGCTGCTTGCCGAGTCACGGGAGATCTATTCCCTCTGCCGCGACGTGCGCTCGATCGCCGAAATATCGGCTGACCTGCGTATCCCGCTCGGAGTCGTCCGGGTCCTGGTCAGTGACCTGGCCGACGAGGGACGGATCCGGATCCACCCGACGGCCAACGGGGCCGGGGTTTCAGACAACGTACTGCTTGAAAGGGTCCTTCGTGGGCTACAGACAATCCGCAGGTAACCTATCGCGCTCGGCCAGCCTGTCACCCTCGGCGATCTCGACGAAAATCGTCATCGCGGGAGGATTCGGCGCCGGGAAGACGACCTTCGTCCGGTCCATCTCCGAGATCGAGCCGGTCACGACCGAAGCGATCATGACCGAGGCCAGCGACGGCGTCGACGACCTGACCGCCACTCCGGAGAAGGTGACGACGACGGTCGCCATGGATTTCGGCCGGGTCAGCCTGGACGAGGACCTGGCCCTGTACCTGTTCGGGACGCCGGGCCAGGACCGGTTCTGGTTCCTGTGGGATGACCTCATCCGCGGGGCCCTCGGTGCCGTCATCCTGGCCGACCCCCGGCGGCTGGCCGATTGCTTTCCGGCCATCGAGTACTTCGAGAACTCCCCGCATACGCCATTCATCGTGGCCCTCAATTGCTTCGACGGCGTCCTGCCCTACGCAATTGAGGATGTCCGCAGCGCGCTGGCGCTCGGTCCCGACGTTCCCATCATGGCGTGTGACGCCAGAGACACCGCGTCGGCTGTGTATACCCTGACCGAGCTCGTTCGGTATGCGATGAATTTTACCGGTCATCCGGTTCTCGTATAGCGTCGGAACGTTCAACGAGCGGAGGTGGACAGTGGCACGGAAGATCCTCATCGTCGGCGCCGGCCAATCCGGCCTGCAGCTTGCTCATGGGCTGCTTCAGAGCGGATATGAGGTGACGCTGATGTCCGCCCGGACCGCCCAGGAGATCCGGGCTGGCCGCGTCATGTCCACGCAGGCCATGTTTGACGCGGCGCTGCAGCACGAACGTGATCTGGGACTCAATTTCTGGGAAGATCAGACGCCCTCTTTCGAGGGCTTCACCATCAGCCTGGCCGGCCCGGACGGCAGCCGCGCGCTCAGGTTCGTCGGGCACCTGGATGCCTTCGCCCAGTCGGTTGACCAGCGGGTGAAGATGTCCGGCTGGATGGACGCATTCGAGCAGCGCGGCGGCAAGCTGATCATTCACGGTGTCACGGTTTCCGACCTGGACAAGCTGATACCCCGATACGACCTGACGATCGTCTCGGCCGGCAAGGGTGAACTGGTCAACTTGTTCGGCCGGGACCCGTCCCGGTCCCCGTACTCCGCTCCGCAGCGCGCGCTCGCGGTCGCCTACGTCCGCGGGCTGACCCGGCCGCCGGAGACCCCGGACCTGAGCACGGTGAACATCGACCTCATCCCGGGAGTGGGCGAGCTCATCGTCATCCCGGGCCTCACCACGACCGGCCCGTGCGACATCCTGTTCTTGGAGGGCATCCCGGAGGGCCCGCTCGACTGCTTCTCGGACGTGCGGACGCCGGAAGAACACCTGCGGCTCACGCTCGAGCTCATGCAGAAGTTCCTGCCCTGGGAGTACGAGCGGGCCCGGAACGTCGAGCTCACCGACTGGGGCGGGACGCTGTCCGGCCGGTACGCGCCGGTGGTCCGCTACCCGGTGGGCCAGCTTCCGTCGGGCGGGATCGCGCTGGGCATGGCCGACGTGGTCGTGGCTAATGACCCGATCACCGGGCAGGGCTCGAACAACGCCAGCAAGTGCGCCGCGATCTACCTCAAGGCGATCCTCGACCACGGCGACCGGCCCTACGACACGGACTTCATGCGAGCCACGTTCGGGGCGTTCTGGGACGACGTCCAGTACTCAACGACCTGGACCAACGCCATGCTGCAGCCGCCGCCCCCGCACGTGGTGCAGATCCTGGGCACGGCCACCCAGAGCCAGCAGGTCGCTGACCGGTTCTCCAACGGCTTCAACGAGCCGCGTGACTTCTTCGACTGGTTCATGGACCCGGGCAAGACGGCCGCCTACCTCGCCGAGGTGACGGGCGGCTCGCCGGACGCGAAAACCGCCTGAAGTACGTACATTTGAGGGGTACCTCCGGGATCGCGCCGACCGCCGTCCGCTCCGAGCCGGCCGGTCGTCCCCCGTCCCGTATCCCCTCTACGGGGCGGGGGACCCGCCCCGTGCGTCGCGGAAAACCACCCAGCGCATCGCGGCGTACATGTACACGGCCTCGCACGCTCCGGCGAGCACCCGGGCCAGTCGGTAGTCCACGCCCAGCGCGGCCAGCCCGGCCCCGACGCCGAGGATCCAGGCCAGATAGTTGACCGTGACGACCGCGAGGTACACGGGGACCTGGACGCCGACCGCCCCGTGCGAGCGGAAGTTCAGGGCCCGGTTCAGCACGAAGCTCAGGCTGGACGCCAGCCCGTAGGACAGAGTGATGCTCACCGGCACCGGCCAGTGCAGGCCGCCGTGAAATGCGGCCAGCAGGGCCAGGTCGCAGCCGAACGTGAAGCCGTTGATGACCGCGAACCCGAGCATATCCGGCGGGACCACCCGCGACAGGCCGAACGGGAGCCACTTCACCACCGCAGCCATGGCGACCGAGAACCGCTCCCCCCGGCGGGACCTTCTTTCTGCGCGCACCGATTCCGCTAGCGGCATGGACTCCAGTATCCCGAGGCCGGGAGGCCAGCAGCCGACCGTCGGCCGTCGAATCGGCGAACGGCTCCCGCCACCTGGATGACGGCGGAAGCCGGAGCGGTGTCACTTTATGGGACAGCGTCCCGGCCCGGCCCCGGCTACAAGTGGGGCTACGGCCTGCTGCTCAACACGGCCGACCGGCCGGGGATGCGCCGGGCCGGCACCGGGGCGTGGGCCGGACTGTGCAACACGCACTTCTGGGTCGACCGGGGCACCGGGGATCTGCGCGTCCATCTACAGCAACTTCCTGCCGTTCGTCACACCGGAAGGCTTCCAGCTGTACAGCGACTTCGAGAAAGCCCTCTACGCCACGCTGTGAACCGGCACCGTGAACCGCACCGCGGCGCCGGCCGCGCGTCGTTAAGGACATTCTGCCGAACGAAGCGGTGGTGTCTACCTTCGGCACCGCCGCGCGGCGCCCTCGACCGGATTCTGCGACCATGGGCACGCAGGATCCGATCGAGGGAGCATGTGGTGAGTGACGGCTTCACCGCCGAGTTGTGGCAGGGCATCACCGGTACCTACGGCGCCATCCTGAAGCACCCGTTTCTCGCGGGGCTGGCGGACGGCAGCCTGCCGCCGGATGCCTTCGCCTTCTACGTGGTGCAGGATGCGCTGTACCTCCAGCGGTACGCCCAGGCGCTCGCCGCCGTGGCCAGCCGGGCCCCGGATGCCGCCGGTGTGGAGATGTTCGCCCGGCACGCCTCGGGCGCGATCGCGGTGGAGCGGACGCTGCATGACTCGCTGCTGGCCGACCTCGGGATCGATCCGGCGCTGGCCGATGCGGCCGAGCCGGCCCCGACGACCCTGGCCTACACGAGCTACCTGCTCGCGACCGCCTGCGGCGGCTCCTACGCCGAGGGAGTCGGCGCGGTGCTGCCGTGCTACTGGATCTACTGGGAGGTCGGCCAGGAACTGCTCCGCCGGGGCTCACCGGACCCGCGCTACCAGCGCTGGATCGACACCTACGGCGGCGACGAATTCGGCGACGTGGTCCGGGAGGTCCTGGCCGCCACCGACCGGCTCGGCCCCGGCCTCGCGGCCGCCGAACGCGCGCTCGTGCACCGTCACTTCCAGGTGACGAGCCGCTACGAGTGGATGTTCTGGGACATGGGTTACCGCCGGGAAGGCTGGCCGCTGCCGGTATGACCGAGGCGGATCACCGGCCCCGCGGCGTCGTCGTGGTGGCCCACGGGGGCCGGTCGGTCAGCACCGAGCTGACCAATGCGGTCCAGCCGGCCGTGCTGCGGATGATCCCCATCGAGCGGGCGATCCGCCACGCGGTACGCGGGCACCCGGTCATGGTGTGCCGGCCGCGGTTCCGGCTCCGGGGCTGGAACGGCACGGAAGCCTCGCCCGTCCGGGACCTGACCGAGGTGCTGGACGACGTCGGCCGCCGGTTCGGGGCGGTCCCGGTCGTGCTGGTCGGCCACTCGATGGGAGCCCGCGCCGCGCTGCGGGCGGCCGGGCATCCCGCGGTGTCGGCGGTCGCCGGCCTGGCCCCCTGGCTGCCGCCCGGGGAGCCGGTTGCCCAGCTGGCCGGGCGGCGGGTCCTGCTCGTCCACGGGAGCACCGACGGCGTCACAGACCCCGCCGACACGTGGGCATACGCTGACCGCGCCCGTTCGGTCGCGCAGGTGGCGGCCATCGAGGTGCGGGACGGCGATCATGCCCTGCTCCGCCGGGCGCGCCTGTGGCACCACATCGCGGCCGAGTTCACCCGGGCGTCACTGGCCCTGCCGGCGAACGACGTCGCGCTGGCGAAAGCCTTCACCAGCGCGGCGGCGGGGGCGCAGCGGGCGGTCCTGTGACCGGGGCGCCCGTGCTCGGGTACCGGGCTCAGGGAAGCAGCACGATCTTACCGAGGATGTGGCCCTGCTCGAGCCGCCAGTAGGCGTCCTGCACCTGGGCCAGCGGGTAGGCGGCCGCGATCGGCACCTCCAGCTCACCGGCGGCGATCAGCCCGCCCAGCAGGGCCAGCGTGCCGGCGCCCGCCCCGGCCGCGCTGCCCTCGCCCTTGACCCCGTACTTCTCGACGGCCTCGAAGTTGGCGATCGTGTCGATCCGGGACGGCTCGACCCCCAGGTCCAGCGCGAGCTGCACGTAGTCCGCGCCGAACGTGTCGATGAAGGCGTCGACCTTCCCGGACGCCTGCCGGATCCGGTCGGCCACCCCGTCGCCGTAGGCGACCGGAATGACCCCGTGCCCGGCCAGCCATTCGTGGTTGGCCGGGCTGGCCAGCCCAATCACAGTGGCCCGGGCCCGCTTGGCCAGCTGGACGGCGATCGAGCCGACTCCGCCGGCCGCCCCGGACACCACGACCGTGTCCCCTTCGGTCAGCGTCACCGCCCGCACCGCCGCATACGCCGTGGCCCCGGCCACGTTCAGGGCGCCCGCCGCCTTCCACGGCACGGCCGGCGGCCTGGGGGTCAGGTTCTCCGCCGCGGTCACGATGAACTCGGCCTGGCTCGCCCGGTTGTCGGTGTACCCGATGACGTCGTCCCCGGGCGCGAAGCCGGCGACGCCCGGGCCGGTTCCGGCCACGATCCCGGCCAGATCGCTGCCCTGCCCGGACGGGAACGACGCGGGCCACCGGGAATGCAGCAGGCCCTCGCGGATCTTGGCCTCACCCGGGTTGATCCCCGCCGCCCTGACCCGGACGAGCACCTCGCCCGTTCCCGGTTCCGGCGTGAGCACATCGGCCACCTGCAGGACGTCTATACCGCCGTACTTGCCGAACCGTACTGCCTTCACCAGCGCACCTCTTTACTCCTGGCCTGGCGTACTCCGATCTGGCGTTCTCCCGGTCTGCGTCAACCGCCGGGCGCCGCCGGTTATGCCGGCCAGGTGAGAAGGCCCTATTCTCCGCGCAGCAGCATGCCGAGGACGTCGTGAATGATGCCGGGCCGGGCCGATCGTCCGGCCCGCCGCGTGCCGGGTGCGGTGGCCGGTGGCGCGGACGCCACCCGGTGGCCGGGCGGCGCGGGGCGCTCGTCCAGGAGCCGGTCGATGGCCTGCATGACCTGGTGGGCGTCGGCGTCCGGGTTGCCCCGCAGCGCCTGCCAGTTAGCCAGGATCTGGGCGTCGATCACCTCGGCCGGACGGAGGGCGGGGGCCGGCCGCTGCTGGCCAGCCCCCGCCGTTGGCGTCTCCTCGCTCATAGCTGGGCCGTGACCGCCTTGACCTCGGTGTAGGCCTCCAGGGCCTCGTGGCCCATCTCGCGTCCCCAGCCGGACTGCTTGTACCCGCCGAACGGCAGCGCCGCGTCGAACACGTTGTAGCAGTTGATCCAGACCGTTCCGGCCCGGAGCTTCTTGGCCAGGGCGTGGGCCTTGGAGATGTCCCTGGTCCAGATGCCGGCGCCGAGGCCGTACTCGGTGTCGTTGGCGGTCGGCGGCGATCTCGTCCAGGTCACTGAACGGCGCGGCGACCACCACCGGGCCGAAGATCTCCTCCCGGACGATCTTCATATCCGGCCGGGTATTGGTGATCACGGTGGGCTCGACGAAGTAGCCGCTGTCGCCGAACCGGCCGCCGCCGGTCACGGTCGTGGCGCCGTCGGCCCGGCCGGAGTCCAGGTACCCGGTTACCCGGCGCAGTTGCTCGTCCGAGACCAGCGGGCCCATCTGGGTGCCCGTCTCCATTCCGGGCCCCAGCCTGATCGACTTGGCGATCTAGGCCACGCCGTCCACCACCTCGTCGAACCGGTCGCGCTGGACGAACAGCCGCGAGCCGGCCACGCAGCACTGGCCGTGGTTGAAGAAGATCGCGTTCGCGGCGCCCTCGACCGCAGCCGGGTCGGCGTCGTCGAAGACGATGTTGGGGCTCTTGCCGCCGAGTTCCAGGGTCAGCTTCTTCAGGTTGCCCGCGGCGGCCTGCACGATCAGCTTGCCCACCTCGGTGGAGCCGGTGAAGGCCACCTTGTCGACGTCGTTGTGGGCGGCCAGCGCCGCACCGGCCGTCTCACCGAAGCCGGTGACCACGTTCACCACGCCGGCGGGCACACCGGCCTCGGCGATGAGCCCGGCGAGCCGCACCGCGGTCAGCGGCGTCTGCTCGGCCGGCTTGAGCACCACGCAGTTGCCCGTGGTCAGCGCGGGGCCGAGCTTCCAGGCCGCCATCAGCAGCGGGAAGTTCCACGGGATGATCTGGCCGACCACGCCGACCGGCTCGCGCAGCGTGTAGGAGTGGAAGTTCGCGCCGGGCATGTAGGGCACCGAGATGTTGATCGAGTTGCCTTCGAGCTTGGTCGCCCATCCGGCCATGTAGTGGAACAGGTCCGCGGCCAGCGGCACGTCAGCGGCCCGGGCCACGGCGAACGGCTTGCCGTTGTCGAGCGATTCCAGCTGCGCGAGCTCGTCGGCGTGCTCCAGGATGAGGTCGCCGATCCGCCAGATGATCCGGCCGCGGTCCGATGGGGTCATCCGGCCCCACGGCCCGTCGTCGAAGGCCCGGCGGGCCGCGCGGACGGCCCGGTTGATGTCTTCCGCGTCGCCCTCGGCCACCGCGGCGAGAGTCTGGCCGGTCGCCGGATTCGGGGTCTCGAAGGTCTTGCCCGACGCCGCATCGGTCCATTGCCCGTCGATGAAAAGCTGCCGGGGGCTGCCGGTGAACGCCTCGACGGTCCGGTCCGCTGTCACTGTCATGAATGTCATCTCCCTTGCCCAGAAGGGGCGGAGCCCGGTAGTCACAATGAGACAACAGGTCGCGAGCTGGCACAAGGGGTGGCCCGGCGGGCCTACGCCCGGGTGATGTCGTCGAGGAAGCCCAGCGCCGCCGCCGCGGTCGACCGGCGCCAGGCCAGCAGCGTCGCGTCGAAGCCGCTGCACGGGGGTTCTTCGGCCTTGATGGCCTGCGCGATCGGTTCGAGGGCAGCTCTCTGCCGCCGGAGCAGGTCGGCCGGATCGTGTCCGGCCCGGTCGAGGAGAGCCAGCTTGAGCAGCAGGTGCGAACGGATGTCCCGGACGTGCTCGACCGGCGTATCCAGCCACCGCGCCACGGCGTGGTCCCCATCCGGGGTGACCTTGTAAATGGTCCGCTGCGGGCCGAGGCCTGGCTCCACCGCCTCGGGCGTCAGCAGATCGGCGTCCAGGAGCCGGCCGATCGAGCGGTACACCACGGGCCTGGGGATGTGCCAGATCCGGCCCAGCTCACCGTCGCGGGCGGTGAGCTGCGCGACGGCGAAGCCGTGAGCCGGCCGCTGGCTGAGGACCGTGAGTACCGTCCATTCCGCCAGCGACAACGACGGCCGCACATCCATGAGCCCGAGCGTAGCGGCCCGGTCGGCGAGATTACCTCGCCGGGCGTGCCCCGCCCGGCGACCAGGTCGTATACCCCGGGACTATCAGCCGCCTCAGGCTCTTGCCGGGCGACGACCGGCGGTGGCCGGCGGGGATCTCGATCGCCACGTTCGTGGCCTTGACCGCCGCGACCGCCAGCACCCCGGGTTCCAGGCCGAGTTCGTCGGCGGCCTCGCGGCTGAGCAGGGACACGAACCGGTGCGGCCCGGACTGCACCTCCACCTGGGCCATCACGGTGTCACGGACCACCCGGGTCACCAGCCCGCTGAACCGGTTCCGCATCGACTGGGCGGCAACCGCTCCGTCATCGGCCGGTCCGGCCGACTCGGCCCGTTCCTGGGCGAACCGCGCGAGCGCGGCGCCGTCCACGGCCAGACGCCCGGACGCATCGGTGGTCTTCTCGATCCGGCCGCTCTCAGCCCAGCGGAGCACGGTGTCGTAGCTGACCCCGAGCAGCTCCGCGGCTTCCTTGATCCGGAACGTCGGCATCCTGTGACTTTAACCCAGGAGCGGCGGGTACGCATGCCGCAAATACCGCGGGAAATGACCGACAGCGTGGCGGAATCTGCCGGGTAGCCAATAATCTCTCGCATCTGCATGATGGGCATATGGCTCACGATGCGATTCAGCGTCCGGCCGGGACCCACGATGGCCGGCGCCGGGCAGCAGCGCTGGGACGAGCTACTGGCCAACATTGCCGGCCTGCTCCCAGCCCGGGGCGCCGCCGTACTGATCGACGGCGGCCAGTCCGGAACCGTCGCCGGCCGCCTGGCCGCGACCCTGGCCGCGGGCGGCCGTCCGTGCCACCGGCTGACCGCGACGACACCGCCCGCGCCCCGCGGCGCGGGGAACGGTGGCTCCGCCACCGGGACGATCACGCTGGCCGATGGTCCCCGCTGGCGCTCCAGCCGTCATTGGGACGTCGTGATCTGGCTGCGCACGCCGCAGGCCGGCACGGGCTCCCACCCACGTGGGGAGGCCGGAGCCGACATCGTGATCGACCTGCACGATCCGGCCTGGCCGGTGATCCGGCACGTCGCGGATGCGCTGGCCGGCCCCGGGCCGTGGTACGTCACCGAGACGCGGGCGTTCTTCAGCGCCAAGGCCGCCACCTGGGACGCGAAGTTCGGCGACGACCTGCCGGCTTATGCGGCGGCGATCGCCGAGGCCAGCGTGCCCGCCGGCGGCGTGGTCATCGACGTCGGCTCCGGCACCGGCCGGGCGCTGCCCGCCCTGCGCCAGGCCGTCGGCCCGCACGGGGCCGTCATCGCGCTCGACCTGACGCCCGAGATGCTGACCCACGCCCGTGCTCAGGGCCGAGCCGCGCACGCCGCGCTCGTCGTCGGCGATGCCCGGTGCCTGCCCCTGGCCGACGCATCGGTGGACGCGGTGTTCGCCGCCGGACTGATCATGCATCTCCCGGACCCCGAAGCCGGACTGTTGCAACTCGCGCGAGTCACCCGCCCCGGCGGGCTCCTCATCCTGTTCCACCCATCGGGGCGGGCCGCTCTGGCCGCCCGGCACGGCCGCACGCTCCGGCCCGACGAACCGCTCGCCGCGACCCCGCTCCGGCACTCAACCAGGAAGACCGGATGGCGGCTGACCACCTACGACGACGCGGAGTGCCGTTTCCTGGCCATAGCCACCCGCGAATAGGCCGCGGTTTCCGTCCCGGAGCGGACAAAAGGCGGGTAAGGTTACAAACGTTGCTCCGGACCCCGGCAGCTGCGTCCCCATTTTTCGCGGTGACGCGGTAGGGCCCCGGAGTTTTTTCATGCCCGGAACGATGTAAGCCCGGGGGAATTGTTCTCCGGCTGCCTGGCAGCAACCGGAGAGGAACTACCCTCATGCCCGCTCAGCCCACTGCCGTCATGCCTGCTCAGCGCACTGCTGCTGTCACGACGTCATATGACGGCCAGGCGCCGTTCCCCGGCAGCGCCCATCCGCCCTCCACGGCCGGGGGCCGGGCCCGGGCCGCGGTGACGGCCGCGCTCGTGATCGCGCCGTTCGCCGGGCTGGCCGCGGCCATCTGGCTGGCGTGGGGCCACGGACTGGGCTTCGCCGACCTCGCGCTGGCGGCCGGATGCTATGTGCTCACCGGCCTGGGGGTGACCATCGGGTTCCACCGGCTGCTGACCCACCGCGCTTTCACCGCGGCCCGCCCACTACGGATTGCGCTGGCTATCGCGGGGTCGATGAGCTTCCAGGGCGATGTGATCGGCTGGGTCGCCATCCACCGACGGCATCACGCCTTCACCGACCGGCCCGGCGACCCGCACTCCCCCTACCGGTACGGCACGGGCCTGGGCGGGCAGGTCCGTGGCCTGGCCCATGCCCATATGGGCTGGCTGCTGCGCGACGACCCCACCCCGCCGTGCCGGTATGCCCCTGACCTGATGACCGACCCCGCCATGCGGGCCGTCTCGGCGGCGTTCCCCGCCCTATGCGCCGTCTCGCTGGCGCTGCCCGCCGCCGCGGGCTGGGTGATCGGCGGCACCTGGCACGCCGCACTGAGCGCCCTGCTGTGGGCGGGCCTGGCCCGCGTCGCCCTGCTGCAGCACGTCACCTGGTCGGTTAACTCGCTGTGCCACCTCATCGGCACCCGCCCTTACGCCACCCGCCGTTATGACCGCGCGACCAACCTGTGGCCGTTGGCCGTGGTGTCGTTCGGCGAAAGCTGGCACAACGGTCACCACTCCGACCCGGCCTGCGCCCGGCATGGCACCGGCCCCCGCCAGGTCGACACCTCCGCCGCCGTCATCCGCATCTTCGAGCGCCTCGGCTGGGCCACCGCCGTGCACTGGCCCGACCCGGCCCGCCTCGCGGCCCGCCGGCGCCCCGTGTCCTGCAGCGGCCAATGAGGGCCCGGCGCTGGGCCAGCCGGAAGGTCCTCCGCACCGCGGTCTCGGCCGCCCTCGTCGCGGCCGCCTTCGGGTTCATCCTCCCGCATGTCGCGTCCTACCGAAGCGTGTGGGCCACCGTGTCCACGATGACCTGGCCGCACGCCCTCCTCGTCGCCGTCGCGGCCGCCGCCAGCATGGCCGCTTACTGGATCACGATCCGCGCGGTACTGCCCTCGATCCGGCTGCGCCAGGCGGCCGCGGTCAGCCTCGGTTCCAACGCGGTGGCCAACTCGCTGCCTGCCGGCGGCGCCCTGGCCATGGGCATCAGCTGGGCCATGCTCTCCAGCTGGGGCCTCAGCACCGCCGATTACGTCCTCTACACCCTGGTCACCGGGATCTGGAATGTCTTCGTGCTCCTGGGCCTGCCGGTCGTGGCCCTGCTGGTCCTGTCCACGGCCAGCCTGCCCGATGCCGCCCTGATCACCGCCGCGGCCGTGGGCCTGGCGCTGCTGGCCGCCACGGCCGTCGGGTTCGGCCTCCTCCTGCGCAGCCCGGCCGTCGCGCTCCGCTTGGGCCATGGCCTGCAGCGTGTCCTGGCCATCACCGGCCGCCTGGCCCGCCGGCCACCGCCCGCCGATGTCGCCGGGTCGCTGTCCGGCTTCCGCGACCGGGCCGGTGCCCTGCTCGCCGCGCGCGGCGGGCGGATCACCGTCGCCACCGTGGCCGGCCACCTCGCCTTGTGGCTCGTCCTGCTGGCGTGCCTGCGGGCCACCGGCCTGTCCCAGGCCCAGGTGCCCTGGCAGACCTCCCTGGCCGCCTTCGCGTTCATCCGTCTGCTCACCGCCCTGCCCATCACCCCCGGCGGCCTCGGGATCACCGAGCTCGGCCTGGTCGGCATCCTGGCCGCCGGAGCCGGCCACGCGGCCGTCGTCCAGGTAACGGCCGCCGTCCTGCTGTACCGGGCCGTCACCTACCTGCCCTCCATCCCCCTCGGCGCCCTGGCCTGCCTCGCATGGCGGCACGCACCCGCGCTCATCAGCACCAGCCCATCCACGCTGGCCCGGCCCGCCCGCACCCCGATGACACCATCCGGGCCTCGGCGAACGTCACAAGCCGTGACCTCGGATCGTGCGAGCGCGAGCTAATTGCTCCGGACCACGGCGACCGATGGGCCCGAGGCCGATATCGGGACCCGGCGAAATGATATTGGCCGCGGAATTCACTATTAGCGGGCAGTTAGGGCGTAATATAACGGGTATTGCTCCGGACCCCGGCAGCCGATCCGCCTATTCGCGGCGATGTGGCCGGGCCCGGATTTTTTTGTCTCCCGGGCACGAACCAGCGTCGGCGCGCTACTCCCAAGGACGGCGAGGAGCCGGTTATGCGCGTGACCGCCCGGATCGTTCCCGGTCTGGCCTCTGCCGTCGGGCTCGGGGACGGGGATCTGGCGGGGCTGGCGGACGGGGAGCTAGCGGGAATCGTCCGGTCGCTGCCGCCGGGCAGCGACCGGCGCGACGCGGCGTGCGAGCTGCTGGTCAGCCGTTACCGCCTCCTGGTGCGCTCGTGTGTGCGGCGGTACAACGGCGGGGCTGAGTCGGCCGAGGACCTGATGCAGGTCGGATACGTCGGCCTGATGAAGGCGATCAGTAACTTCGACCCGGCCGTCGGCGGCAGCCTGGCCGCCTACGCGCAGGCGTACATCACCGGCGAAATCAAGAAGCATTTCCGGGACAAACGCTGGCCGGTCCACGTCAGCCGGTCAGCGCAGGAGCTCATGCTGGAAGCCCACGCTGCGAGCGGGCAGCTGACCCACGACCTGGGCCGGATGCCAGCCGAGGCCGACCTGGCCCGGCACCTGGGAGTCAGTGGTGATGACCTCCGCGACGCCCGCCGGGCGAAGATGGCCTTCCAGCCAGCCTCGCTCGACGCGCCGATGGGCGGCGAGCCCGGCGTGGCCACCCTGGGCGATCTCCTCGGCGAGGACGATCCGCGGATGGAGCACATGCTCGGCATGCAGGCCGTCGCCACGCACTGGCGCGAGCTGGCCCCCCGGGAGCGGAAGATCCTCCACATGCGCTTTTACGGCGACATGACGCAGGCGGAAATCGGCCAGCAGCTCGGCCTGTCCCAGATGCACGTCTCCCGGCTGCTCACCCGCGCACTCGGTTACCTCCGCCCGCTCCTGCTCGGCTAGCAGGACCCGGCATTCCGGTGGGGTGGCTGGTGTGGCCCGGTCGGCCTGGCCGTGGGAATCGCCGGTGCTGGGGCACCCGGGGCAGCCGGAGATCAACGTCGTCCGCGTCAATCGCATGTATCCCAGATCGCTGCTCACCCCATTCACCGACAACGTCACCCTGACGACCGGAGACCGGCGCGCATGAGTCCCGGATCTCGCGGCAGTCGTCCACTTGCAGGCCGTGGCCTCACCCGTCGGCCCGGCACCACCCCCGCAGCGTCAATCGGACATCTAGCGGGGCAGCCGACCCGGACAGAAGGAAGGCAAGGTTCCTATGGCAGGACGGCTCGACGGCAAGGTCGCGCTGATCACAGGAGCGGCCCGGGGACAGGGCCGCAGCCATGCGGTGCGCCTGGCCCAGGACGGCGCCGACGTGATCGCGGTGGATATCTGCCGCCAGATCGACTCGGTGGCCTACCCGCTGGCGACGCCCGATGACCTGGCCCGGACCGTGTCTGAGGTCGAGGCTCTCGGCCGGCGCATCGTCGCCGCCGAGGCCGACGTCCGCGACGCGGCCGCCCTGCGGGCTGCTGTGGCCGGCGGGGTGGCGCGGCTTGGCTCGGTGGACATCGTCGTGGCCAACGCGGGTATCGGGATGATGTCCCCGGACGCCCCCGAGGAGCAGGCGTTCCGCGACCAGATCGAGGTCAACCTGTTCGGCGTCTGGAATACCGTCCAGGCCGCGGCCCCCATCATGATCGAGCAAGGCCGGGGTGGCGCGATCGTGCTCACCGGGTCCACGCTCGGCCTCGTCGGCCGCGGGGGCAACGGCCGCGGCGGATCGGACGGTTATTGCGCCAGCAAGCACGCCATCGTGGGCCTGGGGCGTACCTGGGCGCACTGGCTGGCCCCGCACAACATCCGCGTCAACTCCGTGCACCCGGCCGGGGCCAACACGCCGATGGTGATCAACGACGCGGTGGCCGAACTGTTCGCCAGCGCTCCCGCGTCCAGCGGAGCCGACGTGGGCAACCTCCTGGATGTCCAGCTCATCGAAGCCGTCGACGTCAGCAACGCGATCGCGTGGCTGGTTTCCGACGAGGCCCGCTACGTCACCGCCGTGGCCCTCCCGGTCGACGCCGGGTTCACCGCCAAGTAGGCCGGTCCCTTGCTCCGCAACCGCAAAGGCCTCACGATAAGCGCACCAGCAGAAGGGGAGCTGTTATGGCCGATTCGCAGTTCGTGTGGGAGGGCCTGGCCACGTACAAGGCGGAGGGCCGGTTCCTGGACGGCTATCCCGACGACCAGAGAACGTTCTTCGCTCCGAGGGACAACGTGCACGGGCTGCTGGTGGCGCTGCTCGGGAGCGCGCAGCACTCGATCGTGATCAACATGTTCGGCTATGACGATGACGAGCTGAACAGCATCGTCCAGGCGAAGCTGGCCGACGAGCACGTCTACGTGCAGATGAGCCTGGACCGCAGCCAGGCCAGTGGTGTGCACGAGAAGCAGATTCTGGCCAAGTGGAGCAACGATTCGTTCGGCAATAGCATCGCGATCGGCACCAGTTCGGTGCACAACGCGATCTCGCATCTGAAAATCGTCATCGTCGACGGCGTGTACACGGTGAAAGGCTCGACCAACTGGTCCCTGTCGGGCGAACAGGAGCAGGACAACGAGCTGACCCTCAACCGTAACGCCGTCATCGCCGCCGAAACCCGCGCGATCCTCGACCTCAACCACGACTTCATGCTCAAGCAGATGGGCGGATCGAAGCTGGACATGACCAAGCTCCTCGCGCCAGCGACCGCCGGCGCGTTGCCGCCGCTGCCGCCCGCACCCTCCTCCGCGCCCGCGTGACCCGCTAGTGATGCCCGTGTCTGTGTGCCAACGGCTCTATCCAGCGCAGGTGATTATCCACGACGGCGATCGTCTCGGCTTCTCCGCCGGGCCTGCGGGGGAGCAAGGCGGCGGCGCTCGGTGAGGGGACGGGACGGGGGTCCGGGTCGGGGGAATCCTCGACTGACAGCCACCACAACGGCCCGGCGTCACCGACGCGTCTGATCGCGGCATCGAAAGCAGCCAGACGGTCCGTGGGGACGTGCATGCGGGTCGCGGAGTGGAAGACCACTCGTGACTCGCCAGCGGGGAACTCGCGGGCGAGGCCGGGAAGCACATCAATGGCGTCACCGGCCCGGATCAGTGGCGGGTCGGCCGCGGTAAGCGCGAAGGCCGCCGACAGTTGGGCGCGCTGGCGGTGATTTTCCGGCCACACGAGTGCCTCGAGCCACCCGCGCGCATCGGGATCCAGCACGTCGACCGGATTGAGGTCGACACCGATCACGCTGGCCATCCCGGGCAGGACATCGAGGTCTGGCAGCGGCCCGGTGCCGTACAAGTCGGCGATCAGCTGGACGGGCGAGCCTAACGGAATGCGCGCCGGCCTCACCGTGGCTGGCTCTAGACTCGCGCTGTGCCGCGGATGATCGTGCTGAACGGGCCGCCCGGATGCGGCAAGTCCACGCTGGCCCAGAGGTATGCCGACGAGCATCCGCTGACGCTGAGCCTCGACATCGACCGCATCCGGAGCCTGATCGGCCGGTGGCGCGATGATCCGCACGCCGCGGGGCTGCTGGCCCGCGGGATCGCTCTGGCCGCCGCCCGGGCTCACCTGGTGGCCGGCCACGACGTGGTGATTCCGCAGTTCCTGGGCCGGCTCGCGTTCCTGGAACAAGCCGAGCAGGTCGCGGAGCAGGCTGCGGCCAGCTTTCACGAGATCGTCTTGCTCGACAGCAAGGAGAACGCGGTGCGCCGGTTCGCCGGACGCACCCGGGCGGGAGCCGATCCCGCGCACCTGGAGTCGCAGGAGATGGTCGATCAGCGCGGAGGCCGGGAGGAGCTGTCGGCAATGTATGACCGGCTCATGTCGGTGATAGCCGCGCGCCCTGGAGCGAAGGTCGTGCCGACCAGCAGTGGCCAGGTCGACCAGGCATACCGCGACTTCCTGCGCAGCCTGGGGTGACACCAGTGGTCACCATCCGCCGGGCCGAGGCCGCCGACGTGCCCGCGCTCCATATGATCGCGACCGTGGCCTACGAACGGTACGTACCCAGGATCGGCCGGGCCCCGGCCCCGATGAGCGCCGACTACGCGGAGGCTGTCCGCAGCCGGAGGCGTGGGTCGCGGTCGACGACAGCGAGATAGCCGGCTTCGTCGTCCTCATCCCCCAGCCCGGGTACCTGCTGGTGGAGAACGTCGGCGTCCGGCCCGCCGCCCAGGGGCACGGCGTCGGCGCCCGCCTGATGGCCCTGGCCGAGAGCCAGGCCCGCCGCCTTCACCTGAGCGAGATCCGGCTCCACACCAACGAATCCATGACCGAGAACCTCGCCTACTATCCGCGGCACGGATACACCGAGACTCATCGGGCCGAACAGGACGGATTCCGGCGCGTGTACTTCCGCAAGCGCCTCACCGGCTGACTGTCCCAGCCCTGGGTTACTCTCCGGTCTGGCCGCCGGCGAGTTCGGCGACGATGTCGAGGTGGCCGACGTGGCGGGCGTACTCCTGAAGCACGTGGAACAAGATCCGCTCAAGGGCCGGCGGATCGCCTCCGTCCCACCGCTCCCCCGGCTGGCCGACCTCGGCGAGATCATGCGACCCGACCACGGCCCTGGTCCGTGCGGCCCGGTCGTGCAGCGCCTGGACGAGGTCCTCGAGCGTCTCGTCGGCTGCGACGTGCCAGCGGCCGTCCCGCCGGTCGCCCCAGGGATCGGGTACGTCGTGGCCTTCGAAGCCCCACTCGAGCCATCGCCGCTCCATGAAGGTCAGGTGCTTCAGCAGTTCGATCGGCGTCCAGCCCGACGGCAGCCTGCTGGCGCGCAACTCCCCGGCGGGCAGGGCGTCCAGCTTGCTCACCAGCCGGTCACGGAAGTAGTCGAGGTAGCCCAGGAAGACCTCGGCGCGCGTGGGGACTTCGGTCATCGGTTCAGGGAACGGCACGCTCATCGGCCCATCGTGCCGCACCACGCCCGCCGAGGAGGTGCCCTCGCGGCTCAGGGCCGGCCTCAGGGAGCGGTGGCGGTCGCGAACACACGGCGCAACGAGCCGAAGGTCTCCAGCGAGCGCCGTCCCTCGGCCTGCAGGGACCGGACCGCCGCGTCGGAGTCGGCCGGCGCGGCCAGCGCCTCCTGCCACATGGTTCGCTCGACCTCTCGCCAGTCTGGCTTGTCGTGCACCTGCACGTCGGCGAAGCCGGCCGCCGGCAGGTCCCGCCGCAGGTTGACCGAACGGATCCGTGGCGATACCCGCTCGTCCGCCGGGTCGGCCGCCTCCCAGCAGCTCAGGGCCAGCCGGGCGCCGGAGGCCAGCAGGCGACGGAACTCCAGCAGCGCAGCGAGCGGCGGGTCCGCGAACTGGACCGCGTCCACGCACATCAGGCCGTCCGCGGCGCCGGCGGCCAGGCCGGTCGCGGCCAGTGTCCCGGCCCGGAACTCGGCCTGGCCGGCCGGAAGCAGCCGGGCGGCGCTCAACCTGGCCTCGGCCAGGGCAACCTCCGAGAAGTCCACCCCGAGCAGCCGGGCCCCGGTCCGCCGGGCGACCTCGATGCCATAACCTCCGCGCCCGCACGCGACGTCCACGAGCAGCCCGTCCGGCCGCATGCGCAGCGCCTCGGTCACCTCGCCGATCCCCTGCCACGTCAGCAGGCTGGTCGATTGCAGCTCAGGCGGCAGCCCGAGGCTCCGCGTGACGATCGCGTCCCTGACCGGTGAGCTGGCCATGTCCGCATACCACTGGTCGAAATACGCCGCGTCACGGTTGGGCGCCCCGGCCGGTTTCCCTGATTCCATGTCCGGCATTCTGCCGGTACCCGCTAATGCTGGAGGGGGTAGGGCTGGTCCAGCGGCCATCGGCAGCGGTCGGCCCCGCCGCACATGGACTCCATCTCGGCGAGCAGGTCCTCCAGGAACTGGGGCAGGTCTGCGGGCCGGCCGAACGGCCACGGGCCGGAGTAATAGATCCAGGCATCCGGGCCGGAACCGGTCTGCTGCCCCCAGGTAAATCCGGGCGCGCCACCCGGCTCCAGCCGGCTCCACCGGTAGTCATCGCCCCGCCGCTCGACGAACACGACGTCATCTGGCCCGGGGCCCGCCTCGGTGATCTCGGCCAGCAACCGCGCTCGGTCCATCCGCTTGCTCCCTGACTCGCGACGTGCCCATCACGCCGTCGCCATTCTCACAAGGTGCACCTCATGGCCGGTGAGCACAAGCGCCTCGCTCAGGCCGTCTCCGCGAGCCGGGTGTCGCGGGCGGTCTTCTCCCAGGCGCTGATCTCGGCGCGGATCGTGTCGAGGTGGCCGAGGATGGCGTCGACGGCGTCGTCGCCGAGCGGCAGCCGAAGTGGCGGCTCCGCGCTGTCCAGCGCGGTGAGGATGGCCGCTGCGGCCTTGGCCGGGTCGCCCGGCTGCGTGCCGTCCGCGGTCTCGGCCATCTCCCGGGTCGGCCCCACGGTGGGCGCGTAATCGGCGATTGGCGCGCTGACGCTGTTGTTGCCGAACAGCGAGGTGCGGAACGCTCCCGGCTCCACGATCAGCACCCGTATGCCGAGCGGGCGCACCTCGTCGGCCAGCGCTTCCGACATCCCCTCGAGCGCGAACTTCGTGGCGCTGTAGGCGGCGAAACCCGCGAAGGACATCTGCCCGCCCATGCTGCTCATCTGCACGATCGTCCCGGAGCGGCGCGCGCGCATGTGCGCCAGCACCGCCCGGGTCAGCGCCGCGGGACCGAAGACGTGCACCTCGAACAATGACCGCAGCTCGGCGTCGGTGGTCTCCTCGGCCGCGCCGACATGGCTGCGCCCGGCGTTGTTGACCAGCACGTCGATTCGCCCGTGACGGCCGGTCACGTCGGCCACCAGCGCCTCGATGGCGGCGGTATCAGTGACGTCCAGCGGCAGCGCCTCCACCTGGCCCGGGTGCGCCGCGACCATGTCATCCAGCGAGGAAACGTTCCGGGCGGTCGCGGCGACGATGTCACCGCCGGCGACGGCCGCCTCGGTGATCGCCCGGCCGAAGCCGCTGTTTGCCCCGGTGATCAGCCAGACCCTGTTCATCAGATTCTCCCTGTCTCGGTAGGTCTCTCGTGATCAACCGTGCCGGGAATCCGGATGGCCTGTCCAAGACCTACCGTGATAACCAATGGTTATGGACGTGCACGGGAGAGACCTGCGGTACTTCGTCGCCGTGGCCGAGGAACTGCACTTCACCCGGGCGGCCGAGCGGTTGTTCATCTCCCAGCCCGCGCTGAGCAAGCAGATCGGGATGCTCGAACGGCAGCTGGGCGCGCCGCTGTTCGAGCGAAACCGGCACGGCGTGAGCCTGACCCCGGTGGGTGCCGCGCTGTTGCCGCACGCCCGCCGGGTGCTCGCCGAATGGGACACCGCCTGGGCCGCGGCCGAGCGGGCCAAGGCCACGCAGCGGGCCACCCTGGTCGTCGGGATGAGCACCAGCCCCGGGCGCGGCGGCCTGCTGCCGGCGATCCGGTCCCGGTTCACCGCCATCCACCCCGAGGCGACCGTGAAGCTGCGCCAGGTCAGCTGGGACGACTCGACCGCCGGGCTGGCCGACGGAACGGCCGACGTGGCCTTCGTCTGGCTGCCGGTCCCCAAACCCGGCCGGTACACCTGGGTGGTCGTGGCCGAGGAGCCCCGCCTGGTCGCGATGCCCGCCACCCACCGCCTCGCCGGTCAGGCGGTCGTCAATGTCAGCGACCTGCTCGACGAGCCGTTTCTCGCGCTGCCGGAAAGCGCCGGCCCCTGCGCGAGTACTGGCTCGGCGCCGATGCCCGCGACGGCACGCTCCCGCGCATCGGCGCCGAGATCGCCAGCACCGATGAGACCTACGAGGCGATCGTGGACGGCCGGGGCATCTGCCTCGTGGCCACCGGGAACGCGCCCCTGATCACCCTGGACGGCGTCGTTACCCGTCCGGTGCAAGGCATTTCCCCGAGCCAGCTGGCCCTGGCCTGGCGCGCTGACGACCGCCGCCCGCTCGTCCTGGACTACGCCCGCGCCTGCCGCCAGGCCGCCGAACCTTCCTAACTCAGGAGGCTGCCCGCCGGGCCAGCCCCACCTTGGCGTTGGGGTGCGTCCGCCACGTGCTGGCCCCGGCCGCCGCCCCAGCCGCCGCGGCGGTCCGGGCCTGTTCCCACTTCAGCATCGCGAGCTGGGCCGGAGGGGTCTCCAGCTCCTGCATCCAGTGCCGGGTCGCGGATACCAGGTGTGACCCGGCGATGGCCAGGCCCACCAGGGCGATCCCGGCGCCCGCGCCGATCATGACTCCCCCGACGATCAATGGCCCGGTGTTCACCTGAGGCCAGTTCCCGGTCGGCTGACTGTTCGCTGCAGCAATGGCCATAGCGCCCATCCGATGTCGAAATGGAATCCCCTGCGTGCTGGTCAGAGCACGGCTGGGCACCTAGTCCCAGACTCAGGACTAACTATCCCCGCTCCCCCGCATCCGACACCCGGCCGCCCGGTATGGCCGTGGCCGCGAAGGGCGCGCCGTGCCCGGGCACGATCAGCGCCGGCGTACGGGCGAGGAGCCGGGCCCGCGACTGCTCGAGCAACTCCTGGTCCTCGGCCAGGGGGTCGATAGCCGGGCCTTCCTGCGACCACCACAGGTGCGTGCACGCGGCCAGCCCGCCCTCGGCGGTGACCAGCGTCGTGATGTCCTGCGCGGTGTGGCCGGGCGTCGCCATCAGCGTCACCGACGGCGACAGCTGGAAACCGTCAGCCGGCCGGTCGGTCCACACGTCGCCCTCGTAGATCGCCCAGAAGTCGTGCACCCGGGCCCGCTCGAACAGCGCGGCGTTCAGCGTGTGATCCGGGTGATGGTGGCTGAACACCACATCGGTGACCCGGGCCGGATCGACACCGAGTTGGGCCAGCGGGCCGAGGATGCGCTCACGGCTGGCGACCATGCCGGGATCGACGACGATGACGGCACCCTCGTCGCGGACCAGCACGACGGTGCTCGCCACCCGGTCAGCGGCGTACCCAGCGCAGAGCACATCCAGGAGTGCGGTCATGGGCCCATCTTGTCACCCGGCGGTGGCGGGCCCGCCCGGACGGCGCAGGGTGTGGGCCCGCGGCTGGATGTCGCGGATCAGGTCCATGACCCGTTGGGCTTTCCCCGCGTAGTCCTGGCCGGCCTGGAACCGGTCGTACCAGTACGCGGATTCGGTGAACACCAGCTCCCACCTCGTCCTTGATTTTTTATCCGAAATGTACGGCCAATATTCGGCGTCCAGCCGCACCGGTGGCGAGCCGGGCCTATTGACACTGTCAGTCACGTTTGCGAGATTGGCCGTACATTACTGCTCCGGGAGCTGCCGATGGCATCCACTGCACAGACGCTGGCTCGCTGGGCCTACGACTACGTGCCCGCCGCGGACGACCTCGACCTGGCCCAGCGCTCGCTTACCGACACGCTCGCGGTGACGCTGGCCGCGCGGGACGACCCACTGACCGGCCTGTCGGCGGCGCTGCCGGACCCGGCGCGGTGGGCGGTGGCCGGCCATGTGCTGGACTTCGACGACCTGCATATGGAGTCGACCACCCATATCAGCGTGGTGGTCGTACCCGCCACCCTCGCGGCCGGCGGTGATGCCCGCGCGTACCTGGCCGGGGCGGGAGTGATGGCCCGGCTCGGGGTGGCCCTGGGCTGGTCGCACTACGCCAGCGGCTGGCATATCACCTGTACCGCCGGCGCGCCGGCGGCGGCCGTGGCCGCCTCGGTCGCGCTGGGCCTGCCGCCGGAGGGCATCGCCACGGCGCTCGCGCTGGCCGTCCCGGCCGCCGGCGGCGTTCAGCGCGCGTTCGGTTCCTCGGGCAAGGCGCTGCAGGTGGGGTTCGCGGCCGACGCAGGGGTGCGGGCGGCGCGCCTGGCCGCGGCGGGCGCCACGGCCGACCCGGCCGCTCTGGACCAGTGGCTGCGCCTGGTCGGCGGGGACCCGGCCCGGATCGACGTGACCGGCCCGGCCGTGCCCGGCGGGCTGGCGATCAAGCTGTTCCCCTGCTGCTACGCCCTGCAGCGCCCGATCAGCGCGCTCCGCGAGTGCCTGCGCTGGGGCCTGCCTGGGGGCGTGGACGCCTCCGCTGTCGCCGCGATCGAGGTCACGACGCCCGAGAGCACCGTGCAGCCGCTGATCCACCATGAACCGCAGACCGGGCTGCAGGGCAAGTTCAGCCTGGAGTACTCCATCGCCACCGCGCTGCTGGACTCCCGTCCCGGCTTCGCCAGCTTCACCGACGCCGCCGTGACCCGGCCCGAGGCCCAGCGCCTGCTGCGCCTGGTCCGGGCCGCTGTCACCCGGGCGGTGACTGGCTGCTGGCCGGCCAGATCGACATCACCCTGGTCATGTCGGACGGCACCCGCCACGTGGCCAGCCTCCGGCAGCCGCCCGGCTCTCCGGAGCGCCCGCCCTCCCGGGCCGACCTGGAGGCCAAGATCGCCGACTGCGGCCCCGACGTGCCCGCCCTGCTGGCCGGGCTGGACTGGACGCGCGCCGCCGTCATCCTCGCCGAACAGCTGCCCGCAGTGCCGCCGGCCCGCACGAGCGAGCGGGCCAGCCAGGGAGCCACCTGACATGACGAGCACCACTCCGCAGACCCCGGCACCCGGACTGCCGCTGCCGCTGGAAGGCGTAACCGTGGTGAGCCTCGAACAGGCCGTGGCCGCCCCGTTCGCCACCCGGCAGCTGGCCGACCTCGGCGCGCGGGTGATCAAGATCGAGCGGCCCGGCGCCGGCGACTTCGCCCGCCGCTACGACGAGGCGGTGCACGGGCAGTCCAGCTATTTCGTCTGGCTGAACCGGTCTAAGGAATCGCTCACCCTCGACGTCAAATCCTCCGGCGGGCAGGCGATCCTGGCCGACCTCCTGGCCGGGGCGGACGTCTGCGTCCAGAACCTGGCGCCGGGCGCCGCCACCCGTCTGGGCCTCAGCCCGGCCGCGCTGGCCGAGCGGTACCCCCGGCTGATCCCGTGCTCGATCTCCGGGTACGGCCCGGACGGGCCATGGGCCGACCGGAAAGCCTATGACCTGCTCGTTCAGTGCGAGACCGGGCTGGTGTCGCTGACCGGCAGCCCCGGCGAGGCGGCGAAGGCCGGGATCTCGGTCGCCGACATCGCGGCCGGCATGTACGCCTACGCCGGCGTCCTCACCGCCTTGTACCGCCGGGCTACCACCGGGTCGGTCTCCGCGGTAGAGGTGTCGCTGTTCGAGGCGCTGGCCGAATGGATGGGCTCCCCGGCGTACTACACCGCCTACAGCGGACGGCAGCCCGCGCGGGCCGGCGCCCGGCACGCCACCATCGCACCGTACGGGCCGTTCGGCACGGCCGGGAACGACACGGTGCTGCTGGCCATCCAGAACGAGCGCGAGTGGCGGTCGTTCTGCCAGATCGTGCTGGGCGACGCCGCCCTGGCCGACGACGAGCGGTTCGCGACCAACACCGCCCGGGTCGCCCACCGCGACGCGCTCGAACGCCTGATCTCGGCCCGGTTCGCCGCCCTGGACGCGGCCACCGCCGTGGCCCTGCTGGACCAGGCCGGCGTGGCCAGCGCCCGGCTGAACACGGTCGCGGACTTCCTCGACCATCCGGTCCTGGCTGGCCGGGACCGCTGGCGCACGGTCGGCACCCCGGGCGGCCCCGTCCAGGCGCTGCTGCCCCCGGCCGACCTCACCGGGTCGAGCCGGTGATGAACCCGGTGCCCGCCGTGGGCCAGCACACCGACGCCATCCTCCGCGGCCTGGGCCGGACGGCGACGACATCGCCGCCCTGCGCGCCGCCGGCGTCGTCTGAGCCAGCGGTATATCGACAAAGAGCTAAAGGAATCCAGCGTGACCAAGCTGAACGAGGACGAGCAGGCCATCGTCGAGGTCGTCGCCGAGTTCGTCGACCGTGACGTGCGCCCGGTGGCCCGCGACCTCGAACACGCCAATGAATACCCGGGCCAGCTCATCGAGCAGATGAAGCAGCTCGGCATCTTCGGCCTGGCCATCCCGGAGCCGTACGGCGAGGTCGCGGTGTCCACGCCGTGCTACGTCCAGGTCACCGAGCAGCTCTCGCGGGGGTGGATGAGCCTGGCCGGCGCGATGGGCGGGCACACCGTCGTGGCCAAGCTCATCCTGGCCTTCGGCACCGACGAGCAGAAACAGCGCTATCTGCCCCGGATGGCTACCGGGGAAGTCCGGGCGACGATGGCGCTGACCGAGCCGGGCGGCGGCTCGGACCTTCAGGCCCTGACCACGCACGCCCGCCGCGACGGCGACAGCTACGTGGTCAACGGGTCCAAGACCTGGATCACCAACGCCCGCCGGTCCCAGGTGATCGCCCTGCTGTGCAAGACCGACCTCCGGGCCGAGCCGAAGCACAGGGGCATCAGCATCCTGCTGGCCGAGCCGGGCGAGGGTTTCACGGTGTCCAGGGACCTGCCCAAGCTCGGCTACAAGGGCGTCGAAAGCTGCGAGCTGTCCTTCGCCGACTACCGGGCGCCCGCTGACGCGCTGCTCGGCGGGACGGAGGGGCACGGCTTCGCGCAGATGATGAAGGGCCTGGAGATCGGCCGCATCCAGGTCGCCTCCCGGGCGCTCGGCGTCGCCCGCGCCGCGCTCGACGACGCACTGCGCTACGCCCAGGAACGCGAGAGCTTCGGCCAGCCGATCTGGAAGCATCAGTCGGTCGGCAACTACCTGGCCGACATGGCCACCAGCTACACCGCGGCCCGCCAGCTGGTGCTGTACGCGGCCGAACGCTACGACGCCGGGGACCGCTGCGATCTCGAAGCCGGCATGGCCAAACTGTTCGCGTCCGAGACGGCGATGCAGATCGCGCTCAACGCGGTACGGGTCCACGGCGGCTACGGCTACTCCACCGAGTTCGACGTCGAGCGCTACTTCCGGGACGCGCCTCTGATGATCGTCGGCGAAGGCACGAACGAGATCCAGCGCAACGTCATCGCCGCCCAGCTGGTCGCCCGGGGAGGCATCACCACATGAGCGGGACCACCGGCGAGGCCGCCTACCAGCTGCTCGGCCGGGAACTGCGGCAGGCGATCCTGCAGCGCCGCTACTGCGACGGCGCCCGGCTGCCCACGGAAGCCGAGCTGGCCCGCGAGTACCGGGTCAGCCGGCAGACGGTGCGGCGCGCCTTCCACGACCTCGTCGCGGACGGCATGGTCTACCGGGTGCCCGGCCGGGGCACGTTCGCCGCTCCCCGGGACGGCCAGTACCTGCGCCAGTTCGGCTCGATCGAAGACCTCATGGGCTTGTCGCTGGACACCCGGCTGGAAGTCCTCCGGCCGCTGCACCGCCAGGTCAGCATCGAGGCGGCCAGCCGGCTTCGCCTGGACAGCGACGCGGTTCACGCGGTCGTGTTCCGCCGCACCCATAACGCAGAGCCGTTCTGCCACACCGCCGTCTATCTCCACCCCGCGGCCGGCGCGGCCCTGGCTGGCCTCCCCGAGCTGGCCCAGCCCGGTGCCACCAGCGACGTCACGATCATCGGGCTGCTCGACACCCGGCTGCCCGCGCCGATCGCCGAGGCCGACCAGAGCATCACCGCCGCGGCGGCCGACCCGGCAGTGGCCGCGGCGCTCGGCTGCCGGTCCGGGGAACCCCTGCTCCGCGTCGACCGGATCTACCTCACCACCGACGGCCAGCCCGTCGAGCTCGCCATCAGCCATTTCCTGCCCGCGCAGTACTCCTACCGGGTCAAGCTCCGGCGGACGTCCGCTGGCGCAGGAACCCGAACGCGACCAGGCGGGAACCGCCCATCAGCACCGTCACCGCCACCAGGGCGCCCGGCCGGGCAGCGGCCGGCGTGACCGCCGCGACGAGCAGCGCCACGAGGATCGATCCGTAACCGGCCGCGGCGGCCAGGACGATGCGCCGCCTCCGGAACAGCGGCTGCAGTTCGGGCGGCATCCGCCGGAACTGCACCACGCCGAAGGTGGCCGCCACGACCGCGATCACGGCGAGCCCGGCCACGACCGGGATCCGGGGCAGGTGGATCAGGGCCGCCACATAGGTGAGCACGCAGCTGGTCAGGGTGGCCAGGGAGATGACCAGGCCCACGGTGCGGCGGACGACCACTTCGAGGTTGTAGCCGTACACACTCACCCGGGGCGCCAGGCGGGCGGCCTGGAGAAAGTGGCGGGCGCCGCGGGCCACACCGAAGCGCTGCAGGCTGATCCGCCCGAGCTCGTTCAGCGCGCCGCTGTGGGTCGGGTCGAGGGCGAGGACCCGCTCCTGGTGGGCGCGCGCGGCCTTCCGGTCTCCCTGAGCCAGGCTCACCATGCCGGACACGAAATGAACGTCCGGCTCCCCGGGGGCGATCCGGCGCGCGGTCGCGGCCGCGTCGGCGGCGACATCGAAGTCCGCCTCCGTGGCCAGCGCGGCCTGGGCCAGGCAAAGATGCGGCCGCCACTCCTCCGGCGCCAGCCGGCACGCCTCGTACGCCGCCCGCATCGCCGCCGCCGGCTGGTCCTGGTGCAGATGCGCCTTGCTGATCAGCCGGTGCGGCCAGTCATCCCACGGGGCGAGGACCGCCGCCCGGCCGGCCGCCGTGGCCGCCTCGGAGTACTGGCCCGCGCCCAGGTGGGCCCGGGCGAGCAGGCCCCAGGCCTGGTCATCGTCCGGTTCCGCCGCCACGAGCTGGGCGAGAAGGGCCGCGGCCTGCTCGTACCGTTTGACCTCAAGCATCGCGCTGGCGCGCGCCAGCCCATCGGTGGTCTCGATCATGACATCCGGAGCTCTCCAGGAATCGGCAAGGTCATGCTACGAGCGCGCGCTTGCCTGCGGAGGCCGCTCCGGCACGCCGTAATGAATCCGCCCGGAAAAGGGTGAGCCGCAGCGCCCGGCCGAAGACCGGATCGGTGAGCGGCAGCAGGTAGCGGTAGATGGCCGGGAGCCCGGCCCGCACCGCGGCCGGGGGCCGGGTGATGGTGGTGGATTCCACCACCAGCAGGCCCAGCCGCTCCAGCGAACGCGGATCGTCGCAGGCCCACGCCCAGGTGGCCCGCATGTTCCGCCGGGCCGCCATCCGGTGCTGCTGCTTCAGCGTCCGCTCGGCGTAGGTGTCGAACGCGAGCGAGGCGCCGGGGAAACGTTCCGCGATGCGGGTCAGCGCCCCGGTGGCCTGCTGTTCGGTCAGGTAGACGAGGACGCCCTCGGAGATGAAGAAGTACGGGCCGGGGCTTTCCCGCACGGTCTCCAGCCACCCCTCGTCGGTTACCGAGGCAGCGATCATCCGGCGCCGGCCGATGTCGGCGAAGAACTTCCGGCGCAGCTCGATCGTGTCCGGCAGATCCATGTCGATCCAGTGGACGGTGCCGTTGTCGACCCGCTCGAACCGGGTGTTGAGGCCCGTCCCGATCTCGACGACCGTCCCGTTCGGATGGGCGGCCACGAACGAGCGCACCCACGTGTCGAAGATCGCGGTACGCAGAATGACGACCAGGCCGCCCGCTCCACGGCCGTATTTTCCGGCGTCGAACTGGATCGACTCCGTCATCTCGACGGCTTTCGGATCGCGGAGCAGCGCGCGCTTCTTGCGGGTCTCCCGGGCGCGGGCGGCCAGTGGGATGAACAAAGTCTCCTGGACGGCGCCGAGCTGCGCCTGCTGCCTGTCAGCCACCCGGCAATTAGACAACGCGACGCGGCCCGCCGGTACCCGCGCTCGGGGGGCCCGACGGGGCGTATCGGGCAGGCCTAACGGCCACTACGAGACCGCGCGGGCCAGAAGGGGCCGGAGCCGGGTGCTCTATCCGGCTGGATCTGCCGCGCGGATTAGCGCGCGGATTAGATGGGGTAGGTGGTGGGTCCGGTGGTGTCAGGTGCGGCCGGCTGGTGTGGTCCAGGTGTGGTGGCCGGGCTGGTGCTGGTCGAGGCGCCAGCCGGGGGCTTGTTTGGCGTGGTGGTGGTGTCTGCAGCGGGCTCCGGCGTTGCACGCGCAGGTCCGGCCGCCTTGGTCCCAGGGGACGGCATGCTCGAAGTCGCAGGAGCGGGCGTGCCGGCGGCACGGCGGCCAGGTGCATTCCCCGTCGCGGATTTCTACCAGGTGGCGGAGCCGGTCGCTGGGCTGGTACCCGGCGGACTCGTCCCGGTGATCGCAGCCGGTGACGGCGAGCGGCCCGATGTCGATGCTGTAGTCCCGCCCGGCGGGGCCGGGTGTGCGCAGCCGCCACCGGCCGTGCCCGCCTGGGCCGGGCGGCCCGTGGTCGTCATCTGGGGTGAACGCCGGGCCGTCCCGGTTCCCGGCCCCGCCGGTCCCGGTGGTGCCAGTGGCCCGGGCGGGTCGCGCGGGACGCGCGCAGCCGTGCGCGGTGGGGTGGCCGTGCTGGTCGGTGATGGTCAGGCACCAGGTGGTGCGGGGGTTGGTGGCGGCGGCTTCGGCGAGGGTGCGGGCCAGGGCGGGGTCGATGGGGCCGAGGCCGTGGGCGTCGCCGGGCCGGTCGGCCAGGCCGAGCAGGGTGGCCAGCGGGATGGTCAGGTTGATCCGCGCGGCCGGGCCGGTCGCGCCGGGGCCGGCGGGGTGCGGCCGGGTTGCCCGGTGCGGGCGGGCCGGTGGGTGTGCCGCCGGTGCCGGTGGTGGGGGCAGCCGCGTCCGGGCCGGGGTTACCGGCGTTGCCGGCATCTGCGTCATCGCTGCCGGGGCCGCCTGGGTCGGCGTTGCCTGGGCCGCCTGGCAGGCGTTGCCTGGGCCGCCTGGGCCGGCGTTGCCTGGGCCGCCTGGCCGGCGTTGCCTGGGCCGCCTGGCCGGCGTTGCCTGGCGGCGTTGCCTGTTGCCGGGGCGGTGGGGCCGGGGCCGCGGCCGGGTTGCGGGTCCGCGCTGCCGGGATTGCCTGGGCCGGGGTTGCCTGTCGCGGAAGCGGCTGGGCCGCTGCGCGGGTTCTCGGGAGATGACCCGTCCGTGCCAGGGCTGCCGGGCCGGGGGCCGTCCTTGCTGAGGCCGCTAGCGGCGCGGGCGCCGTCGGGGCTGGCCTGGCCGTCCTCGCTGACCGGGCTGGGGCCGTCGGGAGGTGGGAAGGAGCTGACGCCGAGGGTGAAGTCCAGGAACGCGCGGGCCCGGAGCTGATCCATCGTGCCCTCAACCCCGGCCGCCCGCAGGTCCCGGGCATAGGCGGTGATCCGCTGGTCGGCGGCCAGCGCGTCAGCCGGCGGCAGGTCCCGGCCGCACACCGCGGCCGTGCCGGCGTCCTCGCGCCACAGCTCCACCCGCGCATCCTTCTGCGCCCGCTCGCGGCGCGCCCGCGCCGCGTCCGGGTCAATGGTGATCACCGCCTGGGCGATCGCGGCGCGGATCTGCCCCGGCGTCTTCCCCGCAATCCCCGGCAGCACCAGCGCCTCCGCCTCAGCCGCCCCGGCCGCGTCCAGGACCCGGGTCGCATCAGCGATGATCCGCGCCTTATAGACGTCGATCGCCCCGTCATACAAGGCGCGGCGGTGCCGGCCAGCCGGGTAGCCAGGTCATGCGCCAGGCTCAGGGTCTTCTCCGCCGCCTGCCCGGAACACGCGGTCGCGGCGGCCAATTCATCACTGCAGAACTTGCCCCACGCCCGCGGCATCCCGCCCGGCACGGCCGGCGCGCAGCCGGGCGCCGGACGGCGCCGGATCAGCTCCGCGATCACCGCCAGCTTGCGGGCGGCGGCGCGGGATTCCTGCCGCTGCCAGGACCCCAGCACCCCGATCAGCTCATCATCCGAGGCCCCGGCGCAGCGGCCGTCCGGGCCGGTGACGTCCTCGGCGAAATGGGCGACAGCCAGGTCCGGCGGGGCGCCATCCAGCGGGCCACCCGACGCGAACCCGCCCGCCGCCCCCGCGCTCCGTACCGTCGCCGGGACGTCGCGGGGCAAGAACCCGGCGTCAATGATCTCTGCGGCCTGCGGATGTCCGGCTTCCCAGGCGTCGGCGGCGGCAAAGATCTCCCGGTGGGACAGCCCCACATACTCCGGCGGGCACGAACTGTCCGGGTCCTGCCCGGCCTCGGCGTCCTCCAGGCCCCACACGCCATACCCGCCCGCGGCGATGATCTGGTCGGGGATCGGGGCGTGCGCCGAGCCGGGCGCGCGGTGGGCGCCGGCTTCCGGAACGGCGTCCGCGGTATGCGGCGGAGTAGCGTCGGGACGCGGCGAGGTGGGGTCGAGGGGCGGGTCCTGCCCGGGGCCTGGCGTTGGTTCCGCTGGCACTTGCCACCTCCTCGTCTGGGGCTAGCGGTGGCTCGGCGTCTTCGAATAAGATATCAGCATGCATCGCCATAGAGAAGATTCAATCGACATTAATTTCGATCCATGATGCACTCGACGGGGCCGGTGCGCTGAGGCTGAGCGGGCTGGGGCTGGGCGGGCTGGCCATGACTGGCTTGGTGTCCTTTTACTTCGTGGACGTGTTCGCGAGCGAGCCGCTCACCGGAAATCCGCTGTCGCTGGTCACTGAGGCCGATGGCCTAGCGGAAACGCAGATGCGTGCCATCGCGCGCGAGTTCAATCAATCCGAGACGACGTTCCTGCTGCGCCCGTCCCGGCCCGGAGCGACCTGGCGGCTGCGGTCGTTCACTCCCATCGGTGCCGAGGTCTACGGGGCCGGGCACAACGCGCTGGGCGCGTGGCTGTGGCTGGCGGCGGCCGACCGTCTCCCGGCCGACCGCGGAGGATCGCGCCTGGCGCAGGAGATCGGCGAGGAGGTGCTGCCGGTCGAGGTGATCCGCGAGGAGGGTCGTCCCGCCGCGATGTGGATGGACCAGTCGCCGCCGGCGTTCGGTGAGTCGGTCACCGCCCGCGAGGAACTCGCCGGGTCCCTCGGGCTCCCCGAAGATGACCTTGTTCCAGACGAGCCCGCACAGGTCGTCTCGACGGGCGCGGGTCACCTGATGGTGCCGGTGCGCGATCGCGCCACGGTGGACCGGGCCGGACCGGACGCGGCGCGGCTCGCGGCGGCGCTGCGACGGGCAGGTGGCGAGGGCTGCTACCTGTACAGCCGGGATCCGGTTGACGGTGCTGGCGCCGTCGCGTACACGAGGTTCTTCAATCCGACGATGGGCATCTCAGAAGACCCGGCGACCGGGACCGCGGCGGGCCCGCTGGTGGCCAAGCTCGTGGCCGAGGGCCGGATCCCGGACAACGTCACGGCCGTCGTCGAGCAGGGCCACGCTCTGGGACGGCCCAGCCGGATCCAGGTCACCGTGTCTGGACCGCGGGTTCGGGTCGGCGGCTCGGGCCTGGTCGTCGCCGAGGGAGTGCTGAAGATGTAGCGAACCGCCACGGCTAGAACCGGCCACGCCAAACAGCCCGCTGGATTTCCCGGGCTGGCGGGCAACCGGGTGGGCCGCGCTGATGTCTATGAGGTCATGCGTGATGCAATCCGCCGGGCACCGGCTTGGCTAAGCGGCCGACTCGCCTCGCTGACCGGCCGACCCGGCGCCTCGGCTACTGGCCCGCTCGCCGCCTCGGTTACCGCGGCCCGCCGCCTCGGTTACCGCGGCCCGCCGCCTCGGTTACCGGCCGGCCCGCCTCGCCTACTGCAGGCCCGCCGCCTCGGTTACCGGCCGGCCCGCCTCGCCTACTGGCCGGCCCGCCGCCTCGCCTACTGGCCGGCCCGCCGCCTCGGTTACCGGCGGCCCGCCTCGCTTACTGGCCGGCCCGCCGCCTCGCCCACTGGCCGGCCCGCCGCCTCGCCTACTGGCCGGCCCGCCGCTTCACTGGCGGTCCTGGCCGCGTGCGCGTTGGCGCTGCCTGCCGCGGTTGTGCTCGCGGGGTGTTCCGCGGCGGGCCGCCCGGCGGTGACTCATTCCCCGGCTGCCCCGCCCGTGGCCCCGCCCGTGGCCACGCCCGCGGCCACGCGCTCGATGATGACCGCTCCGAACCGCCCGGCCGCCTCCGCGGATCGGAACCGGTCTGAGCTCGCGGTGCCGGCTGGGTTCGTGCCGATGTCGTTCAGCGCCATCAGCACGACTCACTGGTGGGTGCTGGGCAGCGTGCCCTGCGGCTCCCGGGACTGCCCGCTGCTGGTCACGACGGTCGACGGCGGGGCGAGCTTCCAGTCGCGCCCGGCGCCGGGCGGTCCGTTCGGCCCGGGCCGGAACCTGCCGCCGGCCGCCGGGCAGATCCGTTTCGCCGATGCGCGCGACGGATGGGCGTTCGGTCCCGGGCTCTACGCCACCCACGACGGCGGACGGCACTGGGCGGCGATCTCTGTACCTGGTGCGGTGACCGATCTCGAACCGGGGCTCGGTCAGGTCTTCGCCGTTGTCACCCCGCCCGATCCGCCCTGCTCCCGGACCGGAACGTGCAATGCCGAGGCCCCGGCGCCCCGGCTGTGGCGAGCGCAGCCAGAGGGCGACGCCTGGGGCCCCGACCCAGCTGCCGGGAGCGTGAGCCTGGGGCTTGCCGTCCACGGGCGTTCCATCTGGGTCCTCGACTCGATGCCAACCCGCGACGGCCCGGCGATCGGTACCCACTTCCTGTACTCGGCGGACGGCGGCGGTCACTTCACCACGCGGCCCGGCACCATCCCCGGCATCGCCTGCTTCTACTCCCCCGTCAGCGACACCATGATCTGGTCCTACTGCAGCGGCGGGCACCTCATGTACGCCTACATCTCAGCCGATGCCGGCCTGCATTTCACCGGCACGGGTCCCGCTGCGGGGCCGCAGCCGACACCGAACAACTATCCCAACGGGTCGACGCTCGCTGCGGCGTCCCCGGCGACGGCGGTCGCGGCCAGCAACCTGCCCGGCCACCCGCTCATCCGTTCCACCGACGGGGGCGCGAGCTGGACGGCGATCCAGCCGCCGCCCGACGGGACCGGGAACTGGTCGGTCATCGGCTTCACCACACCCGATGTGGGCTACGCCTTCTGGCAGCACGCCGGCGTCACCTACACAACGAGCACTGGCCGGCTCTGGCGTACGGCCAACGCCGGCGCCACCTGGTCCCCGGTCACCGGCCTGCCCTGATCACCGCGACCGCCTCGGGATCAGCCGCCCCCCGCGCGGCCCCGCTCCGCGCCCAGCCCCCGCCGCCCCTCACACCCGGCCCCGCCGCCCCGCCGCCCCGCGGCCCCGCGGCCAGCCCCGCCGCCCCGCGGCCCCGCGCCCAGCCCCGCCGCCCCGCGCGCGGCCCCGCGGGCCCCGCGCCCAGCCCCGCCGCGCCAGGAACGCTGAACGGCCTAGTCAGCGCCCGCCGACCCCCCGCGTCACCCGCAGCAGGTACTCGCGGCGGTTAAGCGGGTTGTGGTCGGAGCGGGACCGGACTGGGATGGTGCCGCGGACCGGCCGGTAGCGGCCAAACGAAGCATCCATGACTCCCTCGCCGCGGGTGAGCCCCGGCAGCTGCTGCTCCAGCTCGTGCACCCGGGCGGCCGGGATCTCGCCGGCCAGGACGCACGACGAGCCTTGCGTCACCGGCATGTCCGGCTGGGCGCGCAGCCGGGCCAGCACGGGCATCATCGGCCCGGCCACCTCGGCCGGGACCTCGAGGCGGAAGCGGTGCATCGGCTCGTACACCGTCGTGCCCGCCCGCTCAAGGGCACCCATCAGGACCAGCGGCGTCAGGCCGCGGAAGTCCCGGCCCGTACTCGACATGCTCTTGTCGAACGTGGCATGGGCGTGGCTCTGCCGCGGGCAGTAGCCGGAATGGGTCAGGGTCACCGTGCAGTCGGTGACCTCCCAGCCGTAGATTCCCTGCCGCAGCGTCTCCCGGACGGTCTCCTCGATGGCCTTGAGGAAGGACAGCGGAAGCGCCCCCAGCTCGATCTCCAGCCGGAACCGCACGCCGGAGCCAACGGCGGCCGGATCGATCCGCAGCCCGACCGCCGCCAGGAACGGGTTGGGCTCCTCGCCGATCATCTCGACGGCCGCACCGGGCCGGCGGGCCGTTCGATGCAGATCGTCGTGGTCTCCCGGAATCCGACGTCGATGCCGAAGTCGCCGGCCAGCGTCGCCTGGATGACCTCCTTCTGCACCTCGCCGTAGAGCGAGACGAGCAGTTCCTGGCGGATGTCGTCCTGGCGCAGGTTGATCAGCGGGTCCTGCTCGGCGAGCTGGGTGAGAGCGACGTGAAGCGCCCCCTTGTCGGCTGGGCGGCTCGGGACGACCACCGTTTCCAGGGTGGGCGGGCCGAACTGGGGGCGGCCGGGGGCCGCGGCATCCCGCGGCGGGCCGAGCGTGTCGCCGATCTGGATGTCGCCGAGACCCAGAGCTTCCCGATCTGGCCGGCCGCGACCGAGGCCCGCTGGACCGCCGACCCGCGGTCGAAGACCCTGATCGCGGTCACCTTCCCGGCCCGGTCTCCGCTGATGGGTGTCCGGTCCCGGACGCGCACTGTCCCGGAGAACATCCGGGCGTAGGCGATCTTCTCCCCGGCCGGGCCCCGCTCGACCTTGAACACGGTGCCCGAGGCCGGGCCGTCCGCGTCGCCGCGGGCGGCGGGCAGGAACTCGGTGATGCCGCCGGCCAGGCAATCCACGCCCGCGCCGGTGATCGCCGATCCGAAGAAGACCGGATGGACGTTCCCCCTCCTGGCCTGCCGGGCCAGCCCCTCACGGAGCTGACGGTAGGACACTGCCGTGTCGTCCGCGATGTACGCGGCCAGGAACGCGTCGTCGTGGTCGGCCAGCACATCGGCCAGCCTGGCCACGAACGCACCGTCACCCGGACCGTAAGGCACGAAGCCCGGGCCGCGCGTGCCCAGTCCGTGCGGCGAGCCCATCGGGACGATGTCCGGCGTCAGCTTCCCGGCGATCTCCCGGAGCACCCGCGCATCCTGCGCGCCGCCGCGGTCGATCTTGTTCACGAAGATCAGCGCCGGGATGCCCAGCCGCCGCAGCGTCCGCATCAGCACCCGGGTCTGCGCCTGCACGCCTTCGACGGCCGAGATCACCAGCACGGCGCCGTCGAGCACGCTCAGGACCCGCTCCACCTCGGCGATGAAGTCGGGGTGGCCGGGCGTATCGATCAGGTTGACTGAGACCTCGCCGATCACGAACGACACGACGGCGGACTTGATCGTGATGCCGCGCTGCCGTTCCAGCGGAAGGGAATCGGTCTGGGTGCTGCCGTCGTCGACGCTGCCGATCTCGTCGATCACGCCGGCGGTGAACAGCAGCCGCTCGGTCAGGCTGGTCTTACCGGCGTCGACATGGGCCAGGATTCCGAGGTTGAGCGTTTTCACTACGCGTCATGTCCTTAAGGCGTGCGTCAATTCCTTTCTGGTCGGACATGAACGCTTCGCGCATTTGGCTCTCCTCGGCCGGATGGCTCTCGCCGGGAGTACAGCAGATGGCCGTCACCCCGGGCAACTCATTATTTCCCGAACCCGGCAGAGCCGGACTCTGCTCAATCAGGGAGCGTCCGCGGCAAGCCGAAGGCCGGGAAGACACTGGCCGGGAAGTTGGTCATGACACTGATCCGGCCTCCGGCCAGGGTGAGCACCAGCAGCCCGTTGGCGTGGGCGATGCTGGCGTGCGGGTCCCGCACGTACACGCCGAACGCCGGCTGGCCGTTGGCCCGGGTCGCGACGACGCGGTAGCGGCGGCCGTGCCGAACCGCGGCCAGGAACCGGGCGGCCAGCTCACGTCCGTGGTACTCCAGCGCCAGCGGCGGCATGGTCAGCCAGACGTCCTCGGTGAGCAGGGCGACGATGTCCCCGACGTCGCCAGCCTCGAAGGCGCGGGTGAACCGCTCGATGAGTTCCAGTTCGGCGGCGGAGCCGGGCAGCGGGGGCGCCTCCCGCTCCGGGCCGGCCGGCGACCGGTCCCGCAGGGTGGCGCGGGCCCGCTTGAGGGCACTGGTCACCGATTCCTCGGTGCAGTCAAGGACCTCCGCCACCTCGCTGGCGCGGAAGCCGAGGACGTCGCGGAGGATGAGGACGGCGCGCTGGCGGGGTGGCAGGAGCTGCAGCGCGGTGACGAATGCCAGTGAGATGGATTCCCGGGCCTCGACCCGGGCCTCGGGGCCGGGGGCGCCATCCGGGAGCCCGGCCAGGAGGAGGTCCGGGAATGGCTCGAGCCACGGCACCTCGCCCATCCGGGTCGGCTCCGGCGGTTCGCGCCCGGGCAGCGGCGAGTTCATCGGCGGGCGCCGGCTAGCCGACCGCAGCGCGTTGAGGCAGCGGCTGGTCGCGACCCGGTACAGCCAGGTCCGGACCGAGGACCGGCCCTCGAATCCGGCCAGTCCCTGCCAGGCCGCCAGCAGGGTCTCCTGCAGCGCGTCCTCGGCGTCGGCCGCCGACCCGAGCATCCGGTAGCAGTGCGCCTGCAGTTCGCGCCGGTGCGGGCCGACCAGTTCGCGGAACGCGTCCCCGTCGCCGCCCCGGGCCCGGCCCAGCACGTCCTTGGTCATGCTGCCACCGTCCCATCACCTCTTCCTCCCGTTCCGGTCACCGCTCTCACCCATATAGACCCGGCCCGGCCGGCAAACTGGGCGCTCGGCGCCCAGTGTTCTCATCCGCCGGTGTCTGCACTCTCGAGACCCAATGCCGGCGCGACGCCGGCCGGACCGGAGGAGAGAAAGCATGGAATCGTTCGGGATAAAAGGGGGGGCGCGGCAGCGGCTCGGCTGGATCCTCGGGCTGACCTCGGCCGCGTACTTCATGGTCGTGCTGGACTCGCTGGTGGTGATCACGGCGCTGCCGCGGATGCAGCGAGATCTGCACGTCGGCCTGGCCACCTTGCAGTGGACGGTGAACTCCTACGGCATCGCGTTCGCCGCCGGCATCATCACCGCGGCCGCGCTCGGTGACCGGCTCGGCCGGCGGCGGGTCTTCGTCGCCGGCATCGCGCTGTTCACGATCGCCTCGGCCGCCTGCGCCCTGGCGCCCGACGCACCCGCCCTGGTCGCCGCCCGGGCCGTCCAGGGCCTCGGCGGGGCCGCGGTGCTGCCGCTCAGCCTGACCATCCTGACGGCGGCGTTTCCCGCCCGGCGGCGCGGCGCGATCATCGGCATCTACGGCGGTCTGGCCGGCCTCGCGGTGGCGATCGGCCCGCTGGTCGGCGGCGCGGTGACCGAGGGGCTGGACTGGCACTGGATCTTCTGGGTCAACGTCCCGATCGGGGTGGCCGCGTGCGTGGCGTCGCTGCGGTTCCTGCCGGAGGGTTACGGCGCTCCGGCCCGCCTGGACCTGCCGGGCGTCGCGCTCATCTCGGGCGGTGTGGTCGGGCTCGTCTGGGGGCTGGTCCGCGCGGGCCAGGCCGGCTGGAGCAGCGCCGAAGTCGTCACCACCCTGGCCGCCGGCGCCGTCCTGCTGGGCGGCTTCATCGCCTGGGAGACCCGGGCGCCCGAGCCGATGCTGCCCCTGCGGCTGCTCCGGATCCGGGCGTTCGCCGCGGGCAACGCGACCGCGTTCCTCATGTCAGGCGCGACCTTCGCCGCGGCCTTCTTCGTGGCGCAGTACTTCCAGCTCGCCCTGGGGGACTCACCGCTCGCCACCGGCGTGCGCCTGCTCCCCTGGTTCGCGACACCCATGCTCGTCTCGCCCGTGGCCGGCGCCATCTCCGACCGGATCGGGCGGCGGCCGGTGATCGCGTCCGGGCTGCTCCTGCAGGCCCTCGGCTTCGCCTGGGTGGCCGCCCGGGCTTCGGCCGGGGCAAGCAGCCTCGAGCTGGTCCTCGCGCTGCTGGTCGCCGGCGTCGGCATCTCGATGGCCCTCCCGACCGTGCCGGCCGCCGTGCTGAACTCGGTCGCGCCCGCCGAGATGGGGAAGGCGTCGGGGATCAGCAACATGATGCAGCGGTTCGGCGCGGTCTTCGCGATCGCCGTCGCCAGTTCGGTGTTCGCGGCCTACGGGCACCTGGGGTCACCCGCGGGTGTCGCCGGCGGGTTCCGGCCGGCCATGGCCGTCGCGGCCGCGCTCTCGCTGCTCGGGGCCATCACCGCCCTGGCCATCACCGGTCCGGCGGTGACCACTGATGGCCGGGACAGCCGGGACAGCCGGGACAGCCGGGACAGCCGGGAACCAGCCCCAGAAGCGATCGCCGGGGTCCGGCACAGTTCCCCGGCCGCCGTCGAGCGGTAAGCGCGGTGGGTGGCAGCGCCCCGGCTATGCTCCGGGCGCTGCCGCCGGCGTGCTCGTCCCGGCTCCGCTTGCCCTGGCTCCGCTTGCCCTGGCTCCGCTTGCCCTGGCTCCGCTTGCCCTGGCTCCGCTTGCCCTGGCTCCGCTTGCCCTGGCTCCGCTTGCCCTGGCTCCGCTTGCCCTGGCTCCCGCCCTGGCTCCGCTTGCCCTGGCTCCGCTTGCCCGGGCTGGGGCGCACCGGAACCGGCGCCGTCCTTCAGCCACTCGCGCAGGTGTTTGCGGTCCAGCTTGCCGACGCTGGTCAGCGGCAGCGCAGGCACGATCGTGATGTTCCGCGGGTATTTGGTGGCCGCCAGGTGGGCCCGGGCGTGCTCCAGGAGTTCCCCGGTGCTCGCGGCCGCGCCCGGCCGCAGGGAAACGAAGCCGACGACTTCCTCCCCGAGACGGGCGTCGGGCCGGCCCACCACCCCGGCCTGGGCCACGGCCGGATGCGCCAGCAGGACGTCCTCGACGTCGCGCGGGTAGACGTTGAAGCCACCCCGGATGATCAGGTCCTTCTTCCGGTCCACCACGTAGAGGTAACCGTCGGCGTCGAGGTGGCCGACGTCGCCGGTCCGCAGCCAGCCGCCCACCAGCGCCGTCGCGGTGGCCTCGGGCGCGTGCCAGTAACCGGACAGCACGCCGGGCGACCGCACGCAGATCTCGCCGTCCTGGCCGGGCCGCAGCGCGCGGTCCTCGTCGTCCCGGATGCTCACCTCGCAGCCGGGGATAGGCAGGCCCACGCTGCCGGGCCGCCGGGCACCGATCGGGTTGCTCGAGATGATCGACGCCGACTCGGTGCACCCGTAGCCCTCGTAGATCACCGCGCCCGGGACCCGGGCCTCGAACTCCTGCCTGGTCTCCGCGGCCAGCGGCGACGCCCCCGACGACACCGCGACCAGCGCCGAGAGGTCAGCATCCTCGAGCGGCTGGGCCAGCAGCATCTGGATCATCGACGGCACCAGCGTGGTCCGCTGGACGTGGTGCCGCTGCGCCAGTTCCAGCCAGCCCGCCGGGTCGAACCAGCGCATCAGTATGGCCTGGCCCGGCTCGTCCTCGTGCATCGCGGTGCAGGTGACCAGCAGGCCGTAGGCGTGGGCGAGCGGCAGCGGCATGAGCGTGCTGGTCAGGCCGGAGCCGGCGGACATCTGCCGGGTGGCCGATCCGCACCAGTAGAGATTGGCGTGGGTGAGCGGCACGCCCTTGGACCGGCCGGTGGTCCCGCCGGTGAACAGCAGGGCAGCCAGGTCGTCATCGGCCCGGTCCACGATCGATCCCGGCTCGGCCGCTGCCACCTCGGCGAAGTCCAGCACCGGAACCGGCGCGCCGGAACCGTTCGGCACTCCCCCCGGCACCACGACGAACCGGACGTCAGGCGCGCCGTCCAGCGCGGCGCTGACCTTCGGCAGGAACTCGGCCGTGGTCACCACGGCGACCGCTCCCGACGTGGCCAGCGCGTGCCGCAGTTCGTCCTGGCTGACCAGGAAGATCAGTGGGGTCACCACGGCCCCGGCCCGCCACGCCGCCGTGTAGGTGACGAGAACCTCCGGGCAGTTGGCCATCAGCACGACCACCCGGTCGCCCGGGCGGACGCCCAGCCGGATCAGCCCGGCCGCGAACCGTGCCGCCTGCTCCGCCTGCCAGCCGCGGGTGAACCACTGCCCCTCGAAGAACAGCGAGTCGCCGTCGCCCAGCCGCTCCAGCTGGCGTTCGGCCTGCCGGGCCAGATTCTGCGCACTCATCTCCGCCTCATCCTTCCGCGACGTCGCGGTCATCACCGGATTGCCGTCACCACCGGCCCGGGTGGACGCCTCACCGAGCGCCGTGGCTACCGGCCAGTACGCGAACCATACGGTCAGCAGGTGGCTTGGCTCAACCCTTCACAGGCGGGCTTGCTCACGCTGGCTCTGCGCCGGCTGCCCGGCGGCCGGGTCAGACGACGTCGCCTCTTCGCCGACGATGAGGTGGCTGTGGCTGAGCGCCGTAACCCCGGCGATGACGATGACCAGTGCGACCACCTCGCCGGCCAGGTCCACGACCCCGGCCTGGATGTTCTCGGTGAACAGGAACAGCCCGAGGAGGCTGGCCGCCAGGGGGTCGAGGATGGTGAATCCGGGCTGTGACGCGGCCAGCGGGCCGGCCGCCAGCGCGTGGGAGGCGAGGAGCATCGTGGCCGCGCCGACAACGATGAGAACGTAAGGCGACCAGTTGGCGAAGATGGCGCTGGCCCCCTGGCCGAGGTGCGAGCTGAGCTCCTTGATGACGGCGGCGACGAAACCCCACGAGATCCCGGTGGCCGCCCCGAGCAGCGCCGCCTGCCGGGACCGGGACGTCCCCGGACGGCCACCGAAGCCGAAGGCCAGGGCCAGGGCGAGGAGCACAAACCCCAAAGTGACCACGCCCGCCAGCCACCACCAGGATCCCGGCGCGTGCAGCCGTCCCCCGGACGGCGCGGCCAGGCGGAGGAACAGGCCGATTCCGGCGGACATAGCCACCGCGGCGAGCCAGTCACGCCGCTTCACCTTCACCCGCCGGTTGATCAACGTCATATAGGCGAAAACGAAAAGAAGCTCGAGAGCCAGAATGGGCTGGACCAGGGCGAGTGGCCCGAAGCGGAGGGCACTGATCTGGAATACGAACCCGAGGATCATGCTCGCGATGCCTAGCAGCCAGACCGGCCGGCGGGCCAGGCGGAAGACCAGCCAGACGTCGAAGCCGGTCACTTCGTTACTCTTGGCGCCGAGGCGCTGGCACACTGAGGCGGTGGCCGTGCAGAAGCTGGCCGCGAGGGCTAGCAGGATCGCCTTCTCCATCATCCCACTTCGCTCCCCGGCCTCCCAGTCGCATCTACGGGCGACTAGAACAGCGCGAGCCCTCAGCTGATTCCCGGCTAATTATCATGTTGCGTTCTCCCGTGGAGGTGACCAGGATGGCTGACCGTGGGTGAGCAGTTCGCCGTTCCGGTCGATGGCTGCCTCCTGGCCGCGGAGCGCTGGCCGGGCGGCGACCCGGTGGTGGTCCTCCTGCACGAGGGAGTGGCCGACCGGCGCGGGTGGCGGGACATGGCCAGCTACCTGGCGCCCGAGGTGACCGTGGTGGCCTACGACCGCCGGGCGTTTGGGCAGAGCCCGCCCAGCACCGTGCCCTTCACCCACGTCGATGACCTGCTCGCGGTCCTGGACCAGGTGGCCGGCGGACCGGCCTGGCTGGTCGGCGCGTCGGCCGGCGGAGGGGTGGCGCTGGACACCGCGCTGACCGCCCCGGACCGGGTCGCGGGCCTGGTGCTGCTCGGTTCGGCGGTCAGCGGGGCGCCCGAACCGGAGCTGGACCCGGCGACGGAGCGGCTGGGCGCGCTCATCGACGAGGCGACGGCGTCGGGCGACCTGGAGGAGGCCAACCGGCTGGAGACGCACGTCTGGCTGGATGGCCCGGCCGGGCCGGAAGACCGGGTGACCGGGGCGGCGCGGTCGCTCGCGCTGGACATGAACGCGATCATCCTGGGCCACGGGGTACCCGAGGCCGCCGGGGCCAGCGACGTCGATGCCTGGACGCGGCTGGAGGAGGTTCGCGTCCCGGTCACCGTGGCCTGCGGCGACCTCGACGTCGCGTTCATCATCAGCCGGAGCCGCGAGCTGGCCGGACGGATACTCGGGGCGCGGTATGAGGTGCTGCGCGGGATGGCCCACCAGCCTTACCTCGAGCAGCCGGAAACCGTGGCGCAGCTCGTGCGCCAGGCCCTCACGGGGGTGTCACGCCCGACAGGTTGAGGCCGATAACTCCGGCCAGAACCAGCCCGATCGACACCAGCTTCAGGCCGGACACCGCGTCACCGAGGAAGACCATGCCCAGGGTCGCCGCCCCGGCGGCACCGATCCCCGTCCACACCGCGTACGCAGGCCCGACCTCGAGCTGGCGCAACGCGACGGTCAGCAACGCGAAACTGATCAAGGCGCAGACCGCGAACCCGGCGGTCGGCCAGACGCGCGTCATCCCGTGGCTCAGCTTCAGGAACACGGCGAAGCCCGTCTCGAACATCCCGGCGGCCACGATGATCAGCCATGCCATACACACCACCTCAGGGTCGCCCAGTGGCCCCCATGGAAGCCGGCGGCCGTGGAGTCCAGATGGGTTAGCTGTGGTCGCCGGATGGAGATGGCCAGGCGAGGGCGGTGGTCAGGCGCCGGGGAGGGTTAGCGTCATCCGGGTGCCCTCCCCCGGCTGGCTGCTGGCCGTCAGCCGGCCACCGTGCGCCCGGGTCAGCTCGGCCGCGACGGCCAGGCCAATGCCGCTACCGGAGATCTGCGCGGCGTGCCGGCCGCGCCAGAACCGGTCGAAGACGTAGGGCAGCTCGTCGGCCGGGATGCCGACGCCCGTATCGGTGACTTCCAGGATCGCGTCCCGGCCGGCCGGGCCGGTCGTGATGGTGACGCGGCCGTCCTCCGCGGTGAACTTCAGCGCGTTGGTGAGCAGGTTCGTGATCACCTGGTGCAGCCAGCGCGGGTCCGCGAGGACCTCGACCTCGGACAATCGGCGGTCCAGGAGGATGCCCGCCGCCTCGAACTTCCTGGCCAGGCTGTCGGCCGCGGTCGCGGCGATGCCGGCCAGGTCGCAGGGGCGCGCCGCCAGATGCAGGGCGGCGGCATCGGCGGCGGCCAGAGTTTGCAGGTCGCCCACCATCCGCGCGAGCCGCAGCGCCTCGTCGCGGAGCGACGCCAGCTCGGCCGGGGTGGGCTCGGTGACCCCGTCGAGCAGCGCCTCATGACCGGCCTGCAGGATTGCGATGGGGGTGCGCAGTTCGTGCGCGACGTCGGAGACCATGTCCCGGCGGAGCTGTTCCTGCCGGTCCAGCGCGTCAGCCATCTGATCGAAGGCGGTGGCCAGCTCGCGCAGCTCGCCGGGGGCGCGGATCGGGCCGACCCGTGCGGCGCGGTTCCCGCTCGCCATGGCCCGCGTCGTCGCGATCAGCCGGGTGACCGGCCGGGTGATTCGCCGGGCCACGGCCAGCCCGGTCAGCAGGGCCAGCAGGGCCGCGAGCCCGGCTGCCCCGGCGATGGCCCGCAGCAGCGCGGTCCGCAGGGCCTGATCGGCGGCGCCGAGGCCGGAACCGGTGAACCGCACGAGGACCTCCCCCGCGCGCTCGCCCCGGACCACCACCGCCATGCTGGCCTGCGGGCTGGCGGCCTGCGCGGCGAAGCCGGGCGAAGAAGCGACGACATGTCCGGCCTGGTCGCGTATCTGAACGTCCATCCCGGTGCGCGCGGCCAGGTCCATGATCGGGGAAAGGTCGGCCGCGGCCCAGTTGTCGTTCCGGTCCCATGCCGCGCCCGCCGCCACCGTGACCGCGCTGGTCAGGTCGGCACGCTGCCGGGCGGCCAGGGCCGAGACGTCCTGCGGCGGCGAACGCCGCGGTGAGGCCGCCGAGCAAGGCCACCGCCGCCAGCGCGATCACGAGGAAGGCCAGCGCGAGCCGCAGGCCGAGCGTGTCGCCGCGGGCCGCGGGCCCCGGCGAGCCGGCATCATCAGTCATCGCGGGCCAGGCCCAGCCGGTACCCGCCGCCCAGCACGGTCTGGATGATCCGGGGATTGCCCGGATCGTCCTCGACCTTGCGGCGCAGGTTCTTCACGTGCGAGTCGACGGTGCGCTCATAGCCGTCGAACTCATAGCCCCGCACCCGGTTGATCAGCTCGAACCGCGAGTACACCCGGCCCGGGACGGTGGCCAGCGCCACGAGGATTCCCCATTCGGTCGGGGTGAGGCTGATCGACGCGCCGCGCACCGTCACCAGGCGCTGCGGTTCGTCGATGACCAGGACGCCCCCGCCGTAACCGGTGATGCCCGGGGCGGCGGCCGGCCCACCGCGTCGCAGGATCGCCTGGACCCGCAGGACAAGTTCCCGTGGGCTGAACGGCTTCGTCACGTAGTCATCGGCGCCCAGCTCGAGGCCGCGGATCCGGTCTTCTTCCGTGCTCTTGGCCGTCAGCATCAGGATCGGAGTGGGCCCGGCCGCGCGCAGCTCGCGGGCCACCGCCTCGCCCGGCACGTCGGGCAGCCCGAGATCGAGGACCACCAGGTCTGGTGACGCGTCGGCCGCCAGGCTGATCGCCTCGGCGCCGGACCCGGTCGACAGCACGGTGAACCCGGCTCGCTCCAGGTATGAGCGGACAAAGTCCCGCAGCTTCCGCTCGTCCTCGACGAGCAGGACCGTCGCCGCCATCGGCGCCCACCTGCCTCTCCGCTCAACGTCCAGCTGGCATTCCCGCCGCGCTCAGGCATTTCATGATCCCGCATCGATCCAGCGCCGGGTCACGCCGCGACCCGGCCGGTCGCGTCTCCATACCGTCACCATGACAACTTCACCGGACGGGCATGACCGCCGGGTGCACTGATGTCGACAGCACCAGCAGTTAGGCGGCCCGGATGACCAGCGATGACCTGATCGTCGTAACACCCTGGATCGTCTTCGGCGCCATCCTGGCCGCCGTCTGCATCCGGCTCATCCGCCGTCCGCGCGCCTCCAGGCGCCGGCCGGAGCGGTCAGCGCGGCGTTCCCCAGACCTGGCCGGCTTCGGTGGAGTCGAGCCCAGGCGGTGCGGCCGGGGCGATGTCCCGGCCGCACCGTTGCGCCCGCCGGCCGGCCAGGAACCACCCGGCCGCCCCCAGACACAGGAAACAAGATGTCCCCAGAACAACGCAGCAGCCCGGCAGTAGCACCGACCTTGCCGGCCGAAAGCGATGCTCCGCGCTGGCGGGGGCGGCTGGAGGCCCGGTGGCAGGCGCGACTCCAGGAGGTCACCGAACTCTCGCTCGCCTACCACGGCGCCGCCGACCTGCAGGAAATGCAGCGGCTGCTGCACTGCGCGGTCGCGGCCCGCCGGAAACTGGCGGACATCGAAGAAGCGCTAGGCCGGCTGACGGCCGGAACCTTCGGCCGGTGCGAAGAATGCGGATCGGCGATCCCGCCTGGACTGCTCGCCGTCATCCCCGAGGCCCGGTATTGCCCACGGTGCGCCGCCGGGCCTGACCCGGCACAGCGACGCGCCATCGCGGAGCGTAACTCGGCATGACCGTGCCGCTGTGGGCCTGGGGCGCGACGCTCGCGGTGATCTTGGTGCTCATCGCGGCCGACCTTCTTCTCAGCCGGGGAGCAGGCGGCGGACTGCGGGCGGCCGCCGCGATGAGCGGATTGTGGATCGCCGCCGGGCTGGCCTTCGGCGGATCCCTCTGGCTGTGGCGAGGACCGGCCATCGCGAGCCAGTACTTCGCCGGCTACCTGCTGGAGAAGGCGCTCAGCGTGGACAACATCTTCGTGTTCGTGCTGCTGTTCGCCTCGCTCGCGGTGCCCGCTCAGCTTCAGCGACGCGTCCTGTATTTCGGGGTGCTGGGCGCGCTCGTTCTCCGCGGCGGCTTCATCGCGGCCGGCGGCGCGCTGATCCACCACATCAGCTGGGTGTTCTACGTTTTCGGGGCGCTGGTCCTGGTGGCTGGGGTGCGCATGGTCCGGGCCGGCGGCGGCGCCGTGGAGCCGGACAGGAATCTCATCGTGCGCGGGCTGCGCCGGCTGCTGCCGATCACCCCCGACTATGCCGGCGGCCGGTTCTTCGTCCGGCTCAGCGGACGGACCATGGCCACGCCGCTGCTGATCGCCCTGGTGGCCATCGAGACCACCGACCTGGTGTTCGCGCTGGACTCGATCCCCGCCGTCTTCGGGGTGACCCGGGATGTGTTCGTCGTGTTCACCTCCAACGCGTTCGCGATCCTGGGCCTGCGCGCGCTGTATTTCCTGCTGGCCAGCTCGATGGACCGGTTCTGCTACCTCAAGCAGGGGCTCGCCGCGCTCCTGGTGTTCATCGGGGCGAAGATGCTGCTCGCCCCGGTCGTCCACCTGCCGGTTACCGTGAGCCTGGCCGTGATCGTCGTCATCGTGGGAGGCACGGTCGCCGCCAGCCTGGGCCGGGACCGGTCCCGGCCGCGCCCGCCCGGCCAGCCGCGCGAGCCGGATGAGGCGCACGAGGCGTGTGAGCCGCACCAGCCGCACCAGCCGCACCGGCCGCACCGGCCGTGTGAGCCGGTACCCCGTTGAGCGCGCTCACCAGCCTGCAGGTCACTTCCGGGCTGTCCTACGCCATCGCGTTCGTCATCCCCGCCCTGGACGCGATCCTCCCGGTCCTCCCCAGCGAGACCGCCATCATCGCGCTCGGCGTCGCGACCGCCGGGAGCACCGATCCCCGCATCGCGCTGCTGGTCGCCTGCGCCGCGGCCGGTGCGTTCCTCGGCGACAACCTCTCCTACCTCCTCGGCCGCCGTTTCAGTCCCTGGGTGGAACGCAGGTTCTTCGCCACCGCCAAAGGCGCCCGGCGGCGCGCCTGGGCCGAGCACGCACTGGCGCGATTCGGGACCCAGGTCATCATCGTCTGCCGCTTCATCCCCGGCGGCCGGACGGCGGTCACCCTGACCTGCGGGCTCATCGGCTACCAGCGCCGGCGGTTCGTCACCGCGACCGCGGCCGCGGCCGTGATCTGGGCCCTCTACGCCTTCTTGATCGGCCGCCTGGGCGGCCAGGCCTTCGAGGACCGGCCATGGGCCGGCTTCCTCATCGGGTTCGGCGCCACGATCGCCGTCAGCGGGCTGATCGAGGCGGCCCGGCGGATCAGGTCCCGCCGGGCGGTCACCGCCGGCCGGACCGGCGCCCACCCAGGCCGTGGCCGCCGGGGGATCCACGTGCACCCCGCGCATGAGCGACAGGTCGATCACCACGCCCCCGTCAGTGGTGCCCGAAGCCTGGCGCACTGTGCCCACCGCCGCGTACCGCCAGCGCCAGAAGCCTTGGCGGCACCGCAACGCCCCCCTCGCGAATCCTGCCGCGGTGCCGTCACCGCAGGCCAGCAGCCGCATATGAAGACCGGCTGCGGGACCTATGGAGATCATGTGAAGGCGGCTCCCCCGGACGGCCCGGGTTTGCGCAAGGCAGCCGCCGGGGATGGCGTTTGGCAGCCGACGAGGAGGTCCCGTGGCATCAGCTGACGAGAGTGCCCCGGTCAGTTTCGCGACCGACATCCGGCCGCTGTTCCGGGCCAAGGACCGCGAATCGATGCTGCGGGCCTTCGATCTGTTCGAGTACTCCGATGTCGCCAGCCGCGCCGAGGCGATCCTGGGTGCTTTGCGGAGCGGGAAGATGCCGTGCGACGGCGCGTGGCCGGCCGCCCAGGTCGACGAGTTTCAGCGCTGGATCGAGGCAGGCAAAGCCGAATAGTCCGGAAGCCCTTTTATCCCGAATAGAACAGCTGCTGGGGTGACCCGGCCAGGATCAGGTTCCGGTCGGTTTCGTCGGGGGCCCAGTCGGCCAGCAGGTTCAGCAGTTCGCCGGTGTCCCGTTGCCCGTCGGGCAGGTGCGGCCAGTCCGATCCCCAGATCAGCCGGTCCGGCCGGGCGGACACGAGCGCGCGCCCGAGCGGTTCGACCTGGCTCAGCGGCTTGGTCTTGGCGATCCGGTACGGGCCCGACAGCTTGATCCAGCAGCTGCCCTGGCCGAGCACGCCGAGCAGGCGCCCGAAATCCGCCTGGGTCAGGCCGTCGGCTTCCAGCATGTAGCCCATGTGGTCGATGACGAACGGGTCCTCGAAATCGGCCAGGAACGGCAGCAGATCACGCACGATCGTCCCGGGCGAGTAGAACTGGACGTGCCAGCCCCGTGGTGCGGCCCGGGCCGCCATGCGCCGCACGTAGGCGATGATCTCCTCCGTCGGCCAGCTCGCCCGGGCGAACAGGTCGAGCCGGATCGCCCGCACGCCGAGATCGTGGTAGCGGTCGAGTTCGGCGTCGGGGGCGTCCTCCTCGATGCGGACGACGCCGCGGGCGCGCGGGCCAAGACGGCGGAGCACCTCGGCCAGCAGGCGGTTGTCGGTCCCGTAGAAGGTCGGCTGGACCAGCACCATCCGCTCGATCCCGAGTACCTCCGCCATGGCCAGGTACTGCCCGAGGGTGGCGTCCGGGAAGGTGTAGAGCGGGTCGGGGACGTGCGGGAAGCCCGTTTCGAAGACGTGGAAGTGGGCGTCGCACGCGCCGGATGGCATCGCGAAACGCGGCCGCGTGTTCGTCTCGGCCGCCCGCATCGGTGTGGTCGGCAGGATCTGCGTCATGAGCTCGCTCCTCGGCTCGGCTCGGGATGGCGCCAGGCGGTGAACTTCTCGGCGCGGGCCGAGGCGGCGGTGAACAGCAGGTCCGTGTCCGTCCCGGCCAGCTGAAGGGGGCAGACGCCGAGCGGCACCAGCTCGTCCAGGATGGCCAGATCTGCGATGCCCCCCACCATCAGCAGCTTCCCGTGCCGCTGGCAGGCGCCTGGCCGCGGTGGCTACCGCGTCCCGGACGCGCGGGTCGCCGTAGCGCCCGGGCACGCCGAGCTCGGCGGTGAGGTCGTTCGCGCCGATGGCCAGCATGTCCACGCCGTCGACCGCGGCGATCTCGTCGGCGCTGGCTATGCCCGCGGGCGTCTCGAGCAGGATCTGCACGATCGTCGCGTCGTCGAGCACCGGGTTCAGCGTCGCCGCTTGTGTCGGCCGCATGCCGAACTGCGGCACCGTCGCGAGCTGCGAGCGCTGGCCGCGCGGGGCGAACCGGCACGCGCCGGCGACCGTCCGGGCCTGCGCCGCCGTTTCGATGCGCGGCGCGACGATGCCCTGCGCACCGCCGTCGAGCAGCCGCCCGATCGCTCCGTACTCCCGCTCCGGCACCCGGACGAACGGCGTCAGCCCCAGGTCGCCCGCGCATGCGCAGAGCTGCGCGGCGACGTCCAGTGACATGGCCGAGTGCTCCAGGTCGACCATGATGGCGCCGTAACCGCATGTGTGCGCGATGCGTACGACGTCGGCGGTCCGGCTGCTGCGGATGCCGAGCATCAGCGTCAGCTCACCGCGGCGCAGACGATCCAGGAACGGGTTCCGCTGGGTCACCGGCTGGGTCACCGGCTGGGTCACCTGGGGCATTACCTTCGTCCTTTCTCTGGTTCGCCGCGCCGAAGAAGATGCCCATCAGATCGGGGTGACTCGCGATCTGTCCGGCCGGGCCGGCCAGTGCGACGGTGCCCGCGCTCATCACCGTCGCGTGCTGGGCGAGCGACAGCCCGAACCGGACGTTCTGCTCGACCATCAGGATGGTCGCGCCGGCCTGGTTCATGGCCACGACGCTGTCCCGGATGATGGCCAGGCTGCGCGGGTCGAGCCCCAGGGTCGGCTCGTCGAGCAGCACCACGCGGGGTTCGAGCATCAGCGCCCGGGCGAACTCGACCATGCGGCGCTGCCCGCCGGACAGGGCGCCGGCGGCGACGTGGGGACGCTCGGCGAGCAGCGGGAACATCTCCGCCAGCTCGGCGTAGCGCGCCTCGATGTGCTTGCGGCGACGGCGGATGACGTACGCCCCCATCAGCACGTTCTGCCGGACCGTCAGCCGCGCGAACAGGCCGTGCCGCTGCGGGACCTGCACGACACCGGCCCGCAGGATCGCCTCGGGCGGCTTCCCGGTCAGGTCGGTCCCGCCGATGACGACGGAGCCGCTGCGCGGGCCTGAGGATCCCGCTGACCGTCTTCAGCACGGTCGATTTGCCGGCCCCGTTGGGGCCGACGATGCAGGTGATGCCGTGCTCCTCGACGTGCAGGTCGACGCCGCGGAGGATGTCGAGGCCGCCGTAGCCGGCCCACAGCCCTTCGATCGTGATCATGGGGCCGGCTCCGCGGCGGCGAGGGCCGTCTCGTCGCCGAGGTAGGCGTCGACCACGGCACGGTCGCCGCTCACCTCGGCGACGGTCCCGGTGGCGATGATCTTTCCGTTGGCCATCACGTACACCCGCTCACACAGGCTGGACAGGAAGGCGAGGTCGTGCTCGACGAGCAGGACGCCGACGCCGCGCCCGTGCAGCGAGCGGATCATGCTCCGCGAGCCGCTGCGAAAGCGCGGGACTGATCCCGGCGGCGGGCTCGTCCAGCATGACCAGGACCGGGTCGAGCCAGAGCACCTGCGCGAGTTCGATGAGCTTGCGCTGGCCGTAGCTGAGCTCGCCCGGGCTGGTGTCCGCGTAGGCAGCCAGCCCGAGCTCATCCAGGACGGCGATGGCCCGCGCCCGTTCGGCCGGGGCGACGCGGCGCCGCCACAGCCGGGCCAGGGACAGGTGCCGTTCGGGGAGGACGAGGTTCTCTACCACGGTCAGGCTCGGGAACAGGCGCGGGAGCTGATAGGTCCGCGCCAGCCCGGCATGGGCCCGGGCCGGGCGGCCGCGGCGTTCCAGGCGCCGCTGGCGAGGACGACCTCACCGGACTGGGCGCCGACGGTGCCGTCGACGAGGTTGAACAGCGTGGTCTTGCCCGAGCCGTTGGGGCCGATCAGCCCGGTGATGCTGCCGCGGGCCACGGCCAGGTCGGCCTGGTCGACCGCGCGGAGGCCGCCGAACGCCTTGACCAGCCCGCGCACCCGGAGCACGTCTGCGGTGCCGTTCAGGCGCCCGTCCCCATCCAGCCGGGCGCCGTCCGCAAGCGGGCCGCCGTCCGGCCGCGCGGCATCGCCCGGGCCCGTCTCAGCCGTCTGCGCCAGCCGGGCCCGCCCGGCCGGGCGCCGCCGCCAGTACGTGGTCACGGTGGGGAGCACGCCCCGCGGCAGGAACAGCACCACCGCCCCCAGCAGGCCGCCGAACAGCAGCAGCCGGATGGCCCCGGCGTTGGCGCCGCCCAGGCCGGTGCTGGTGAAGTTCGCGAGCGGCTCGATGATGAACGCGCCGAGCCACCGGGCCCCACACCGTGCCGCGCCCGCCCAGCAGGGCGGCCAGAACGATCAGCATGCTGGTGACGATGTCGAACACGGCGCGCGACGTTCAGGAACGTCACGTAGTAGGCGTACAGGCCGCCCGCGATGCCCAGGAACGTCCCGCCGAAGACGAACGCGATCATCTTGTAGACCGCGGTCCGCAGGCCCAGCCCGGCCGCCTTGTCCTCGTCGTCGGCGATCGCGAACAGGCCGAGACCGAGCTTGCTGCCGCCGGACCAGGACGGAGACGGCGACGGTGAGACCATCAGCGCCGAGCAGCGGGTAGTAGAACGGCCAGTTCTGATAGGACAGGCTCCACGTCGGCACCGGCAGCGCCAGGCCCTGGCTGCCGCCCGTCAGCCCGGACCAGGTCGTCGCCGACCACGCCGAGCAGCTGCAGAGCGGCGAAGGTGACGATGACGAAGTACATGCCGCGGGTTCGCCGCGTGACCAGGCTCAGCAGCCGCGGCGGCCAGCGCGCAGACGAGCCCGCCGGCCAGGCAGCCGATGAACGGCGAGACGTGGTGCTTCACGGCGAGGATGCCGGTCGTGTACCCGCCGAGGCCGATGAAGGCGCTGTTGCCGAGCGAGATGTAGCCGGCGTAGCCGCCCATGATGTTCCATCCGCTCGCGCCGATGGCCAGCAGGAACGTCATGATGAGCATGTTCTGGAGTACAGGTTGCCCGACACCAGCGGGAGGACGGCCAGGATGGCCAGGGCGAGTGCGATGAAGCCGCGGCGCGCGAGGGTCATGGTCACGTGCCCACGTCCTGCCGGGCCGCCCGGGTGAACAGGCCCTGGGGCCGGATCAGCAGGACGACCAGGATCAGCAGCGTCGGGACGGCCGCCGCCCAGCGCACCGAGATGTAGGACGAGGTGACCGCTTCGGCCACCCCGAGCAGCAGGCCCGCCGCGAACGCGCCGATGATGCTGCCGAGCCCGCCGAGGATGACCACGCTCAGCGTCAGCCCGATCCATACGTCCTGGGAGTCCGGGCTGAACTGGTACAGGAAGCTCAGGGCCGCCCCGCCGAACGCGGTGCTCGCGGTCGCGATGGCGAAGATCCACGCTCCGACGCGCGCGGGCTCGACCCCGACCAGTCGGGCACCTTCCGGGTTCTCCGACGCCGCCGTGATCGCGTGCCCCAGCCACGTCCGCTTGATGACGGCCTGCAGCGCCACCGTGACCCCGACCGCCAGCAGGAAGGCGTAAAGCTGCGCCCGCGGGATCACCAGCGATCCGAGCCGGAATGCCTGGTTGAAGTACCGCGGCGTGGTCTCGGTCTGGTTGGGTCCCCAGGCCAGTGAGATGAACGCCTCGGCCACGAGGGCGAGGGCGAACGTCACGACGATGGTCAGCCCGTGATCGATCCGCTGCACGCGCTGGATGATCAGCTTGTACAGCACCACGCCGAGGAGCGCCAGCGGGACGGTCACGATGAACGCCGCCGAGGATCGGGTCGATGCCGAACCGCGACCACAGGCTGTAGCACAGGTAGGCCGACAGGATCAGGAACGCGCCCTGGGCCATGTTGACGATCTTCATCACGCCGAAGGTGAGGGTCAGGCCGGTCGACATCAGCGCGTAGACGCCGCCGATCAGTACGCCGAAGATGAGGGTCTGGATGCAGCTCGGTCATCAGCTGTCCCAGCCCGGCTTCGGGTTCACCACGCTGGTCGTGGTGGCCGCGGACTTGGGCGCGACGATCTGCAGCTGGCCGTTCTGCCACTGCGCGAGCAGCAGGCTGCCCTCCGGATCGCCGGCCGAGTTCCACTTCAGCGGGCCCACGATGGTGTTCACCGTGTGCGAGTGCAGCCAGGTGGCCAGCGCGGTCTGGTCGAGGTGCCCGACCGCCTTGACCGCGGCGGTCAGGACCTGGCCGGCGGTGTAGGAGTTCGCCGCGTCCTCGGTGGGGGCGGTCCCGAACTTCTTGGTGTAGGCGGCGACGAAGGCGGCGTTGCCCGGGTACTTCGCCTTCGCGCTCCAGGCCAGCGGCGGTGAACACGCCCTGGACGTTCTGCGGGCCGACCGCGCTCGGGTAGGCCGGTTCGGACGGGGCGTTCGTCTGGAACAGCATCTTCGGGCTGAACTTGACTTTCTCCAGCGACCGGACGAACTGCGCGCCGTCGTCGGCGACCGCGCCCTGGATGACCAGTCGCGGCTGAGCGCGCGCGACGGCCGAGGCGATCGTGTCGAAGTTGCTCGTGCTCGGATCGTAGATCTGGCTGTAGACGGTCTTGACCCCGAGGGCCTGGAGCCTGGACTTGAACACCGTGATGGCCGGGCTGGCGCTCGGGTCGTCCTGGGTGATGTAGGCGGCGGTCGGCGGGCCGTTGGCTGGCCGGCAGTGAGGCGATCCACTCGACGAACCGGTCCGGCAGGGACGTGGTGGTGCCGGGCTGGGCGAAGAACAGGTTGGTGAAGCCCCGGCTGAACAGCGACGCGGTGCCGCCGGACGGCTCGACGTAGAGCATTCGCTGCCGCGCGGCGATCGCCGAAGCCGGCGCGTTGAGCAGCGAGGAGAACGTGCCGAGCAGGAGGTCGACGTGGTTCTGGCTGATCAGCCGGGTGTAGTCGGTGGCGGTCTGGTTGGGGTCGAAGCCGTCGTCGAGCACCTTCAGGTTGACCTGCCGGCCGAGCAGGCCGCCCGCCGCGTTCAGCTGCGACGCCCAGAGCTGGTAGCCCTGGTAACCGGCCTTCGACAGATCGGCGACCGGCCCGGTCAGCGGCAGCGACATGCCGATGGTGAGCGGGCCGTGAGGACGATCCGGTGGAGCTGTTCGATCCGGCCGACGCACAGGCCGACAGCGGTGAGCGCCGCGATCGATACGGCAGCGGCGAGATAATTTCTGGATCGCGGGTGACGTCGTTGATCACTCATGGCGACTCCCCCCATTGGGGTGCGGATAGGGCTCTCCGTCCAGCCCGGGGACGGTGACGGCGGACGGATCATTTCCGGTGCGGACGAGCTGGGTGGCGGCGTAGTCGGTGACGGCCCCGGACAGCAGCTGGCGGGGGTCCTCCATCACGACGCGCAGCCTGGTGGTCAGCGCGAACCAGTCGGCGGGGCCAGCCACGGCGGGCTTCTCGTGGACGCTCCCGGAGTCCGCGCCGACCCGGACGCGCTCGGCGCCCCGGGCCTCGAATCGGGGGTAACCCTCGAACATCCGGCCGCCGAGATCGGAGATCGCGCGCAGGAACGCCCACAGCCGGCGGTACTCGCCTTCGAGCGCGGCGACCGCGGCGAGGTTCGTGCCGTCGAAGGTCTCGAACACCGGAGCGTGCGGTGCGATAAACAGCCGGTCGTGGGCCATCCGCCCGCGCGCGACGGCGCGCACCACCCCGGCGACGCTGTTGGATTCCTCGGTGACGCCCGCGGTCGGCCGCCCGGCCCGGCCCGCGATGATCACCATCGCGCGCTCCCACGCGATGCCGAGGCCGTCGAGCCACGTGATGAGCCGGTGAGCGGTGTCCATGCCGGTCAGGAAGAACGTCGCGACCATCACCCGGTTGAACGGGACGGGCAGGTCGCCGGCCGGGCCGTCCAGGTAGTCCCGCCGCACCGCGGCCATGGTGAGGCAGGACGGATCGTCCAGGGCCCGCTCCAGGCGGCGCTCGGTCAGCCGGCAGCTGTAGTCGACCATGGCGGCGATCGCCTGCTCCCGCCCGGCGAACGCGCGGACCGCGATGTGGTCGCGCCACAGTCCGGCCGAGCTGGCCGCCCGGGCGGCCTTGCACGCCTCGAGCAGGCGCTCGGCGTCGGCGCGCCAGCCGCCGTCCGGGTCGATCTCGCGCAGCCGGGCCACGGTGGCCAGGGCCGGGCCGAGATGGGACACGGCGGCCAGTTCCTTGAATCCGCGGGTCGACAGCCGGTAGCCCTCGATCGTCGGGGCCGAGCCGTCGCCGGGGAACAGGGCGAAGTCGGTTCCGGTGGCGACGAGCAGCGGGTCGTGGGCGACCTCGCGCACGACGGTCTCGGCCAGGTGCGCGCCGATGCTCGACGGTCCCGCCGTGTACGTCGTGAACAGGTCGATCAGCTCGGCACTCTCGAACAAGGGCATCGGCGGCCTCAGCGGGATTCGGGGGAAAGGGAGTAGCGGACGGTCTCGGCGGCGAAACGCAGCTGCGGCGTCAGCGAGTTCGACACCACCAGCTCGATGCCGCCGGTCCCGGCCGCCCCGTCGTCGCCGAGGACCGCGACGTCGGTACCTCCGCACGTCGGGAACTGGGCGGCGGGGCGCAGCGACCCGCCGTCCCATTCGTAGATCTGTGAGTCGAGGACCGGTTGCGGGTCGGCAGGCGTGCCGAGGATGAAGTTGATCCGGACGACCAGCAGGCGGCCGTCGCACCGCACGACCGCGAGCTCGCGCGCGCCGAGGCCGTCGAGCGTCTGGATGCCGGTGAACCGTTCGCCGTCCCAGCGCATCACCCGGACCGGCGCCGAGATGCACGCGACGACGAGGTAGGTCGGGCCGCCGTCGCCGAACGTGGCGAATGCGCGGCCGGCCTCGGCGGCCAGCGTCTGATGCGGTTGCAGCTTCGCGCCGTCCCAGCGGTACAGGACGCTCGCACCCAGATGCTCCGCGTGCGCGACGAAGAACGTGTTCCCGATCGAGAAGGCGTGCCAGTTGTAGGCCCAGCGGGACGGGATCCGCTGGTGCTCGGTGAACGACGTGCCGTCCCATTCGTAGACAACCGAGTCCTGGTTGCGGTCCTCCTCCCCCGGCCGCACGACGCCCTGCGCCAGCCCGAGGAAGTGCCGCCCGCCGACGGCCCAGTGCCTCCACTGCTTGGCCGCGAAGGTCGCGATGCTCTGGAAGGGAACGAACCGGTCCTCGTCCCACTCGTAGATCTGCGACCGGGCGGCGAACTCGTAGGGGCCGGACCCGGTCCTGATGCTCGCGACCGCGAGGAACGAGCGGTCGCCGATGGTGAAGAACTCCGCGTCCTCGCCACCGGGGGCCGGGCGCGCCGACCAGGGCTCGAAGCGTCCTCCGGCCCGCCGCAACAGCAGCAGCTCGGTGTCGCTGTCCCCGCCGTTCATGCCGGCCGGCTCGCCGGGCACGTCCCGGGCGAGCTGCGGGATGGCCAGCAGCTCCAGGCCGCCCACCGTGAAGGCTTCGACGGCCCGCGCACCCGAGGTGGGGATCCGCTGCGTCTCGGTCAGCGTCCATGGCATGGCATCACTACAGCAACCACGTGACCGGCGGCACAAGTAATCTGGAGTTACCATCGGCGACACATGGCGTTAATGGATGTGACGCAATGCTCGAGGTCCGGAAGCTCATCATGCTGCGAGCCGTAGCCGCGGAAGGCTCGATCGCGGCGGCCGCGCGGGCGCTGCGCTACACCCGGTCGGCCGTCTCGCAGCAGCTGTCATCGCTCGAGAGCGAGGCGGGAACGTCGCTGGTCAACCGGCGCGGCAACCGGATCACCCTGACCCCGGCCGGCCGCGCCCTGGTCGACCACACCGAACGGATCCTGGTTGAGCTGCGGGCCGCGGAGACGACACTGGGCCGCGACGACCTGACCGTCAGCGGGCTGCTCCGGGTCGGCGTGCCGTTCCGCGAGGGACCGCAAATCATGAGCCATGCGCTAATGGAGGTGCGCCGGCAGTTCCCCAAGATCCAGATCCGGCTCGCCGCCACGACCGACGACACCGGCGCCGACGCGGTCCTGCGCGGCCAGCTGGACATGGCGATCATTTCGCGTATCGGCTCGCCGCCGCCCGGCCGGGTGCCGGGGCTGCGTGAGTGGGACCTTGGCCATGACGCCCTGCGGCTCTGCGTTCCGGACGGGCACCGGCTGGCCCGGGCGGGCCGGTGCACGATGGCCGAGCTGCGTGACGAGCCCTGGATCGTCTGCCCGGCCAGCACCGTCGGCCGCCTGACCATGGCCATGTGCGTCTCGGCCGGCTTCGAACCGGACCTCGCGGCCACCGTCAACGACATCGGGACGGCGATCGGCCTGGTCGGCATCGGCTGGGGGGTAACCATCGCCCCGGAGCTGACCCCGGCGGGCACCAACACGCAGGTGACGCGCATCCCCATCACCGGCGTCGGCACGGTCCGGCACAGCGTCCTGATCGTCCGCGACGGCGAGCACCTCTCCCCCTGCATCGCCGCGGCCATCACCGCGGTCCGCGGGGTCAGCGCGCAGCGCTGGGGCGCGCCCATCGGCTGACCCCGGTGGGTCAGGTGTCGTAGTCGACGGTGACCGTGTCGGTGACCGGCAGTGACTGGCAGGTCAGGACGTAGCCGGCCGCCAGCTCCGAATCCTCCAGCGCGTAGTTGCGGCGCATCGTGACCTGGCCCCGGGTGACCAGCGCCCGGCACGTGCCGCAGACGCCTCCCTTGCACGCGAACGGCAGGTCGGCGCGGGCCTGCTGGGCCCCGTCGAGGACGGGCACGCCGGGCGGGATGGTGACTGTCGTGCTGCGGCCGTCGAGCACCACGGTCACCTCCGCGCCGGTCCCCGGGGCCGCCTCGGCGTGGCGGACCTCTTCGGGCGGTTCGTCGCCGACGTAGAACAGCTCGCGGTGGATCCGGTCCCGGCTGACCCCGAGCCCGGTCAGGACCTCGAGGGCGCCGGTGACCATGCCGAACGGGCCGCACAGCCACCAGTGGGCGACGGCGGGCACGTCGACGGTGACCGGCAGCAGGACCCGGAGCTTGCCGGCGTCGAGGCGGCCGGTGTACAGGCCGACCTCCTGGGCCTCCCGGGACAGCACGTGGGCCAGCTGCATCCGGTCGGGGTGGGCGTCCTTGAGGTCGGCCACCTCGTCGGCGAACATGACCGAGGCGGCGCGGCGGTTGCCGTACAGCAAGGTGACGGCCGCCCCGGGGTGGGCCTGGAGCACGGAAGCCGCGATCGACAGCACCGGCGTGATGCCGGAGCCGGCCGCGATCAGGACGTGATGACCGGGCTCGGACAGGTCGGGGGTGAACGATCCGGCCGGGGCCTGGACGTCGATGACGTCGCCCGGCCGGACCTGGCGGACCAGCCATCCGGAGATGGCGCCCCCGGCGACCTCGCGCACCCCGATGCGGGGGGCCTTCCCGGCCGGGGCGCAGATCGAGTAGGAACGGCGCTCGGCTCCGCGCCGCAGGGTCAGGGACTGGCCCGGCGCGAACGTGAACGTGTCGCGCAGCGCGGCCGGGATGTCGAACGTGACGGCGGCGGCGTCGTCGGTCAGCGGCTCGACGGCGGCCACGGTGAGCGGGTAGAAGTCGGTCCGCGCCACTCAGATCTCCTTGACGTGCTCGAACGGCTCCAGGCACTGCTGGCAGCGGTACAGGGCCTGGCATGCCGTCCCGCTGAACCGGGAGGTCTCGCGCGTGTCCGCCGACCCGCAGCGGGGGCAGGTCACCGCCTCCGGAGCGCGGTAAGGGTGAGCGGGATGGGGCCGCCCTGTGGCCGGCGTGCGGCCCCCTTTGGCGGTGCGATGCCGGCGGCGGCGAGCTTGCGGCGGCCCTCCGGGGTGATCCAGTCACTTGTCCAGGGCGGCGACAGCTCGGTCCGGACCCGGACGGTCTGGTAGCCGGCCTGGCGAAGCCGCCGCTCCAGGTCGTGGCCGATCTCGCGCATCGCCGGGCAGCCGGAGTAGGTCGGCGTGATGACGACGGTCACCGTGTCGCCGTCCTCGCGGACGTCGCGCAGGATGCCCAGGTCGGCCACGGTGACCATGGGCAGCTCCGGGTCGGGGACGCCGGCGGCGATGTGGCGGGCGGCCCCGGCCGGGGCCTGCTTCGCGCTCACCATGTCGCGTCCGGATGGGCCCGGGCCACGCTCTGCAGCTCGGCCAGCACGTAGCCGAACGCCTCGGTGTGCACGCCGTCCCGGCCCGCGCGGCCGGCCACGCCGGCCAGCGGCGCCACCTCGGGCCGGTGAAGGGTGGCCGCGGCCAGGACCGTGTCCAGCACCGCGTCGACCTCACCGCGCAGCGCCGGTGCGTCGGCCGCGACCCCGGCCAGGGCCGCCTCGACCGGGTGCCGGGTGAACAGCTCGTCCACGAGCGGCCACACCACGGTCAGCGCGGCCTGCATCTTGGCGTGCGACAGGTCGGTGCCGTCACCCAGCCGTATCACCCACCGGGCGGCGTAGTCGCGGTGGTAGGTCAGCTCCTTCACGCCCTTGGCCGCGATGGCGGCCAGCACCGGATCCCGCGACGCGGTGAGCGCGCCGAACAGGGCCAGCCGCCAGGCGGAGAACACCAGCAGGCGGCCGGCCAGCTCGGCGAAGTCGGCGTCGGGCCGCTCGACGAGCCGGGCGTTGCGGAAGTCGCCCTCGTCACGGAAGAACGCGAACTGGTCCTCGTCGCGGCCGCTGCCGTCGGCCTGGCCCGCGCGGGCCAGTAGCATCCGGGCCTGCCCGAGCAGGTCGAGCGCGATGTTGGCCAGCGCGGTCTCCTCCTCCAGTTCGGGCGCGCGGGTCGTCCACTGCTGGAGGCGGTGGCTGTAGATCAGGGCGTCGTCACCGAGCATGAGGCAGTAGGCGGCCAGGGCGGAGCCGTCGACGCCGGCGGGCAGGCTGCTGCCGGGGGGTTCCGGTGGGTCGTCCCCCCGGGCTAGCAGAGTGACGCCCGCCAATGGGTCGGTGAAGCCGGTGCCGAATGCCCAGCGCTGGTCGCCGGAGTCTTCGGCCAGGGCCTGGTAGGCGCCGTACTCGTCGTCACTCATCAATCGCCCTCCCGGTCGCGGTGCCCTACATGTGCGGGACGTCGTCGGGGATCTCGTAGAACGTGGGGTGCCGGTAGACCTTGTCGCCCGACGGTGCGAAGAACGGGTCCTTCTCGTCCGGGCTGCTCGCGGTGATCGCGGCGGCCGGCACGACCCAGATGCTGACGCCCTCGTTGCGCCGGGTGTACAGGTCGCGCGCGTGATGCAGGGCCATCTGCGCGTCGGCGGCGTGCAGCGACCCGACGTGCACGTGGTTCAGGCCCCGCTTGCCCCGCAGGAACACCTCGAACAGCGGCCACTCGGACCGGACGCTGGGGGCATCACTCATGACCCGTCCCCCCGCTGGGCGGCCTTGGCCGCGTATGCCGCGGCCGCCTCGCGGACCCACGCGCCGTCCTCGTGGGCGGCCTTGCGCCGGGCGGCCCGCTCGGCGTTGCACGGCCCGTTCCCCGCGACGACGGCCCGGAACTCGTCCCAGTCGATCGCCCCGAAGTCGTAGTGGCCGCGCCCCTCGTTCCACGTCAGCTCGCCGTCGGGCAGCCTCACGCCGAGCCGTTCGGCCTGGGGCACGGTCATGTCCACGAACCGCTGGCGCAGCTCGTCGTTGGTGTGCCGCTTGATGCCCCACGCCATCGACTGGGCCGTGTTGGGCGAGGCGTCGTCCGGCGGGCCGAACATCATCAGCGACGGCCACCAGAACCGGTCGACCGACTCCTGCACCATGGCCCGCTGCGCACCGGTCCCCCGCATCATCGTCATCAGCAGCTCGTAGCCCTGCCGCTGGTGGAACGACTCCTCCTTGCAGATCCGGATCATCGCCCGGGCGTACGGCCCGTAGGAGCACCGGCACAGCGGGACCTGGTTGCAGATCGCCGCCCCGTCGACCAGCCACCCGATCACGCCCACGTCGGCGTAGCTGAGCGCCGGGTAGTTGAAGATCGACGAGTACTTCTGCCGGCCGCTGACGAGCATGCCGGTCAGGTCGGCCCGGTCGGCGCCCAGGGTCTCGGCCGCCGAGTACAGGTACATGCCGTGGCCGGCCTCGTCCTGCACCTTGGCCAGCAGGATCGCCTTGCGCCGCAAGGACGGGGCCCGGGTGATCCAGTTGCCCTCGGGCTGCATGCCGATGATCTCCGAGTGCGCGTGCTGGGCGATCTGGCGGATCATCGTCTTCCGGTACCCGTCCGGCATCCAGTCCCGCGGCTCGATCCGCCGGTCATGGGCGATCGTCGCCTCGAAGTGCCCGGCCAGTTCGGGTGCGCCGTCCGGCCGCGCCGCCCCGGTCGTGACGGTCATGACGGCCACTCCTTGGCCACCATGGTCAGGACGTCGTACCGGGCCACCGGGGAACCGTCCTGCTTGGTCACGTCGGCGTCCCAGCGGACCTCGCCGTGCTCGCTGTCCCCGCGCGGCGTGATCGCCTTGCAGGTCAGGGTCACGGTCAGCTCGTCGCCTGGGTAGACCGGGGTGAGGAAGCGCAGGTTGTCGATCCCGTAGTTGGCCAGCACCGGTCCCGGGGCCGGGTCGACGAACAGCCCGGCGGCCAGCGACACGACCAGGTAGCCGTGGGCCACGATGCCGTCGAAGAACGGATTCTGCGCCGCGGCCTCGGCGTCGGTGTGGGCGTAGAACGTGTCGCCGGTGAACTCGGCGAAGTGCGCGATGTCCGCCGCGGTCACGGTGCGCGGCCCGGCTACCACCGCGTCACCGACCCGCAGCTGGGACAGCGGCTTGCGGAACGGGTGCGTGCCGTCGAGCGTGCGCCCGCAGCCGGGGACCCAGCGGCCGGTGATCTTGGCCAGTACCACCGGACTGCCCTGGACGGCGGTGCGCTGCATGTAGTGGGTGACGCCGCGGATGCCGCCCAGTTCCTCGCCCCCGCCGGCCCGGCCGGGGCCGCCGTGCACCAGCATCGGCGGGACCGCGCCGTGGCCGGTGGACTCGGCGGCGTCGTCGGTGTCGAGGACCAGCAGCCGGCCGTGCCAGGGCGCGACGCCGACCACGACGTCCCGGGCGAACCCGGCGTCCCCGGTGACGACCGATCCGGCCAGGCTGCCCAGGCCCACGGGCGGCCAGCTCGACCGCGTCCGCCGGGTCGCGGTAGCCGATCAGCGTGCTCACCGGGCCGAACGCCTCGACCTCGTGCGGCTCGGCCCGCCCGGCGCCGTCGGCCCGGATGAGCACCGGGGACATGAACGCCCCCCGGTGCGGGTCGGCCCCGGTCACCTCGACGTGGTCGGGATCTCCGAACACCGCCGTCCCGGCCGACAGCAGGGCCTTGAGCGAGCGGCGGACCTCCTCGCGCTGATCGAGGCTGGCCAGCGCGCCCATCCGCACCGATTCGTCGGCCGGGTTGCCGACCACGACCTTGGCCAGCCGGGCCGATGCCGCCTCGGCGACCGCGTCCAGCAGGGGCTCCGGCACCAGGGCCCGGCGGATCGCGGTGCATTTCTGCCCGGCTTTGACCGTCATCTCGGTCACGAGCTGCTTGACGTACAGGTCGAACTCGGGTGTGCCCGGTGTCGCGTCGGGGCCGAGGATCGAGCAGTTCAGCGAGTCGGCCTCGGCGTTGAACCGGACCGACCGCGCCACCACCGTGGGATTCGTCCGCAGCCGCGCGGCGGTGGACGCCGACCCGGTGAACGACAGCAGATCCTGGTCGGTGAGGTGGTCGAACAGGTCCCCGACGCCGCCGCAGATCAGCTGGACCGATCCCTCGGGCAGCAGGCCGGACCCGACGATCAGCTCGACCAGCCGCGCGGTGAGGTAGGCGGTCGCGCTGGCCGGCTTGACCAGGCTCGGCACGCCGGCCAGAAACGCCGGGGCGAACTTCTCCAGCGGTCCCCAGACCGGGAAGTTGAACGCGTTGACCTGGACCGCGACCCCGCGGCGGGGCGTGAGGATGTGCTGGCCGAGGAAATGGCCGCCCCGGCCCAGCGGCTCGGCGTCCCCGTCCAGCAGGATGGTGTCGTCCGGCAGTTCCCGGCGGCCCTTGCTCGCGTAGCTGGCCAGCGCGCCGATCCCGCCGTCGACGTCGAACTTGGCGTCGAACAGGGTGGAGCCGGCCCGAGCCGACAGCGCGTACAGCTCCGGCCGGTGCTCGCGCAGGAACAGGCCGAGCGACTTCAGCATCGCGGCCCGCTGATGGAAGGTCAGCTCCCGTAGCGCCGGACCGCCGACGGTCCGCCCGTAATCCAGCGCGGCCCGCATGTCGACGCCGGCCGAGGAGATCGTGGCGACCTGCTCTCCCGTGACCGCGTCCAGGAGCGGGGTGCCCTCGGCCGAGGGCGATACCCAGGACCCGTTCACGTAACTGCGTAGTGCCATCCACTAGCTCCCTTCGGTCCCTGACCCGGCCGCGCCGTCAGCAGGCGAGAACATTACCAACCGAACGTTCAGTATTAATCGTAACGCGCTCCGGCCGACGGAGCCAGGGGCCGGCCGCGCTGCGTGCCACCTGTCCAGCCGGAGGCGGCTGTCAGCCACCGGGAGCGCCGTATGTCCATCTATGCTGGCTATAGCGATCATTTGGTCTCTGATGTGGACTGGATACTGGATGCCCGGTGTCCGGGATCGCAGGATTGCTACTAGTTGTCTCCCTCGTGATCGGAGCGCTTGTGGCATCTGTGACGCGAGCCGCCTCCCGCGGCACGATGTCCGATCGGCTGCTGCCGACCGCGACGCCGCTGTCGCTGCTGGATGCCGACGGCCGGGCCGTCCCGGCGGCCGGCCTCGACCGGCCCGGCCCGGACATCCTCGTCGAACTGCACCGGATGATGGTGCTGGCCCGGCGGTTCGACACGCAGGCGACGGCGCTGACCAAACAGGGACGGCTGGCGGTGTATCCGTCGGCGCGAGGCCAGGAAGCGAGCGAGGTCGGCGCGGTCCTCGCGCTCCGCCCGCAGGACTGGCTGTTCCCGACCTACCGCGACTCGATGGCCGTGGTCGCGCGAGGCGTGGATCCGGTCGAGGTGCTTACGCTGCTGCGCGGGGACTGGCACTGCGGTTACGACCCGTACTCCCGCCGCGTCGCCCCCCAGTGCACCCCGCTGGCGACCAGTGCGCTGCATGCCGTCGGCCTGGCCCATGCGGCCACGCTCAAGGGCGAGGACACCGTCGCGCTGGTCATGCTGGGTGACGGCGCGACCAGCGAAGGTGACACCCACGCCGCGCTGAACTTCGCGGCGGTGTGGAAGTCGCCGGTGGTGTTCTTCGTGCAGAACAACGGCTACGCGATCAGCGTCCCGCTGGCCAAGCAGACCGCCGCCCCGTCCCTGGCCCACAAGGGCATCGGTTACGGGATCCCGGGCGTGCTGGTCGACGGCAACGACGCCGCCGCCGTCTACGCGGCCGTGCAGCGCGCGGTGACGTCGGCCGCCCGGGGCGGCGGGCCGGCCCTGATCGAAGCGCTCACCTACCGCATCGAGGCCCACACCAACGCCGACGACGCCACCCGGTACCGGCCCCGGGGCGAGGTGGAAGGGTGGCTGGCCCGCGATCCGGTGAGCCGGATCCGGCGGTATCTCCTGTCCCGCGGCCTGCTCGACGAAGCCGCTGTCTCCGGCCTGGACGCCGAAGCCGAAGCCGAGGCGGCCACGCTGCGGCAGCGGATGAACACCGCCACCGAGCCTGATCCCGCCGGCCTGTTCCGGCACGTGTACGCCGAGCAGACCCCGGCCCTGCACTGGCAGCAGCAGGAGCTTTTCTGGGAGCTAGCCGCCGTGGAGGAAGAGAAATGACCATTCTCACCGAACGGGATGTGGCGAGGCCCGCGACAGCCTCCGAGGTGACGATGGCCGGCGCCCTGAACCGGGCGCTGGCCGACGCACTCCACGACGACGAGACGGTGCTGGTCTTCGGTGAGGACGTCGGGGCGCTGGGCGGCGTCTTCCGGGTGACCGACGGGCTGGCTGCCACGTTCGGCGAGGCGCGGGTGTTCGATACGCCCCTGTCGGAGTCGGGCATCGTCGGCACGGCCATCGGCATGGCCATGAACGGCCTGCGCCCGGTGGTCGAGATGCAGTTCGACGCGTTCGCCTACCCGGCGTTCGAGCAGATCACCAGCCATCTGGCCAAGCTCCGCAACCGGACCCGGGGCCGCGTCGCGCTGCCGGTCGTGATCCGCATTCCCTACGGCGGCGGCATCGGCGGCGTCGAGCACCACTGCGACTCCTCCGAGGCCTACTACACCCACACCGCCGGCCTGCGCGTGGTCACCCCGGCCACGCCGGGCGACGCCTACGCGCTGCTGCGTCAGGCGATCGAATGCCCCGACCCGGTCATCTTCCTCGAGCCGAAGCGCCGCTACTGGTCGAAGGAGACCACGGTCCTGGACCACACCGGCTCGGCCCTCGACCGCGCCCTGGTCCGCCGCCCGGGCTCCGACGTGACGCTGATCGCGTACGGCGGGACGCTCGGCACCGCGCTGGAGGCGGCCGACGCGGCCGCGGACGAGGGCCGCAGCGTCGAAGTCATCGATCTGCGCAGCCTGTCCCCGTTCGACGACGAGACGGTGGCCGCCTCGGTCCGGCGGACCGGCCGGGCCGTCGTCGTGCACGAAGCGAGCCGGTTCTGCGGGTACGGCGCCGAGGTCGCCGCGCGGCTGACCGAGCAGTGCTTCCACTACCTCGAAGCCCCGGTCCTGCGGGTCGCCGGGTTCGACATCCCGTATCCCCCGCCGCACCTGGAGGAGTATCACCTGCCCAGCGTCGACCGCATCCTCGACGCGATCGACCGCCTGCAGTGGCAGGAGACCAGCCCCGTGGTCGAGGGGGGCCGGTAGATGCCGGCGTTCCTGCTGCCGGATCTCGGCGAGGGCCTGACCGAGGCCGAGATCATCACCTGGCATGTCCAGGCCGGCGACACGGTCACGATCGACCAGCCCGTCGTCGAGGTCGAGACGGCCAAGGCGGTCGTCGAGGTCCCGGTGCCGTTCGCCGGCCGCGTGACCGAGCTGCACGGCCACCCCGGCGACGTGGTGAGCGTGGGAGAGCCCCTGGTCACCGTGGCGGCCGACGAGACGGGATTCGCTGAGCCGGGCGTCGTGACCTCCCCGGCCGGCCCCGGCCAGACCGCTGAGGACGGCGGGAGCGGCAACGTTCTCATCGGCTACGGCACGTCCAGCGGGGGGCGTCGGCGCCGCCGTGCCACACGGTCATCGGCGACATCCCCCCGGCCCAGTCCGGGGGCGGCCCGGACGACGGGCGCCGCCACCGGCCACACCGGGCCCCCGGCCGCGGCCAACGGCGGCGTGGCCGTCGCCTCACCGCTCATCAGGCAGCTGGCCCGGAACGCCGGTGTCGATCTCGCCGCCATCCACGGTTCCGGCCGCGGCGGGCTGATCACCCGCCAGGACGTCGACGCGGCGATCAGCGCCCGCGCGGCGGGACCGGCCCCTGGGCGGGACACTGGGCGGGAGACGGCGCCGGCCGTCTCTGCGGCCACCGCGTCCGGCGTCACCCGGGTGCCGATCCGGGGCCTGCGTAAGACCGTCGCCGACAAGCTCAGCCGGTCACGGCGGGAGATCCCGGAGGCCACCGTCTGGGTCGACGTGGACGCGACCGACCTGCTCAGCCTGCGCGCGACGCTGAACGCCGGCCAGTCCGCGCCGAAGATCAGCCTCCTGGCGCTGCTGTCCCGGTTCACGATTCTCGCGTTGCGCCGCTATCCGGAGCTCAACGCCAGCATCGACGGCGACGAGATCGTGATGAGCGCGGCGGTGCACCTGGGCTTCGCCGCCCAGACCGATCGCGGGCTCATGGTGCCCGTGGTGCGTGATGCCCAGGCTGTCACCCTCGAGCAGCTCTCCATGGCCTTGGCCGACCGGACCCTCCGGGCCCGCGACGGCCAGCTCGGGCCCGCCGAACTGACCGGCGGGACGTTTACCGTGAACAACTACGGTGTCTTCGGCGTGGACGGCTCGGCCGCCATCATCAACCATCCCGAGGTGGCCATCCTGGGCATCGGCCGGATCATCCAGCGTCCCTGGGTCGTCGACGGCCAGATCGTGCCCCGCCACCTGACCGAGCTCACGCTGGCGTTCGACCACCGGGTCTGCGACGGCGGCACGGCGGGCGGGTTCCTGCGCTTCATCGCCGACTGCGTGGAGTCCCCGGCGACCGCCCTCCGGCACCTGTAGGCCCGCGCCCGAGCTCGTCGAAGATCAGCACCGTCTGCGTCGACAGCACCTCGGGCATGCTCTGAAAGCTGTTCAGCACCAGTTCCCGGAGCGCCGCGATATCGCGGGTCCGGACGAGCAGGACGATGTCGGTGTCCCCGGACACCAGGGCCGCGTGCTCGACCTCCGGGATCGCCACCAGCCGGGCCCGCAGCGGCTTCCAGGCCGGCTGAGCGATCTTCAGGTACACGTACGCCGACAGGCCGTACCCGTACCGCTGCGGGTCGACCCGGGCGGTGTAGCCGGTGATCACCCCGGCCTCCTCCAGCCGCTGGACCCGCAGGTACGCGCCGGCCCGGGAGATGTGCAGCCGGGCGGCCAGCGCGCGCATCGAGATCCGCCCGTCCTCGCGCAGCACGGCGACGATGGCCCGGTCGACGTCATCGAGCGGGGCCGTCTGCGTTCCGGCGTCCGGTGCCGTCATGATCGCCGCCTCTGTTCCGGGAACGCCCGCGCTGGCTTGACAGCGGAGCGACCCCACGTCTTTACTGGGCACCACCATTATTAACCGTCCATTCGGTCAGTAATCAAGGATGGTGGGCCTTGTCGCAGCAGGCCGGGACGCGTAACGCCGCGCGTGACATGTTCGAGGCCGATGTCGCGTCACGCTCGCTCGGCATCGAGCTGGTCGAGGTCGGGGCGGGCACGGCGACCGCGCGCATGCGGGTCACCGAGGCGATGCTCAACGGCTACCAGATCATGCACGGCGGTTACCTGTTCCTGCTGGCCGATACCGCGTTCGGGTGCGCGTGCAACAGCCACGGGCCGATGACCGTGGCGGCGGGCGCCGAGGTCTCGTTCATCGCCGCGGCCCATCTGGACGACGAGCTGACCGCCGTCGCCTCCGAGCGGACGCGCTACGGGCGGAACGGGATCTACGACGTGACGGTGTACCGCGAGGGGCCCGGCGGGCCGGTGACCGTGGCGGAGTTCCGTGGCCGGAGCCGCACGGTCCAGCGGGAAAGCGAGGCGACATGACCTCGATCGGCGACCCGGTGAGTCGGCGCGGACTGCCATGGCCAGCACTGACGCGCCGGCCAGCGTGGATGAGCTGCGGGCTCTCCAGCTGGAGCGGCTGCAGTGGACCCTGCGCCACGCGTACGAGAACGTGCCGTTCTACCGCAAGGCGTTCGACGCGGCGGGGCTGCACCCGGGCGACTGCCAGAGCCTGGGCGACCTGGCCCGGTTCCCGCTGACCAGCAAGACCGACCTGCGCGACAACTACCCGTTCGGCATGCTGGCCGTCCCCCAGCAGCAGGTCAGCCGCCTGCACGCCTCCAGCGGCACGACCGGCACGCCCACCGTCGTCGCCTACACGGCGCGCGACCTCGACGTATGGGCCGACGTGATGGCCCGGTCCATCCGGGCCGCCGGAGGGCGGCCCGGGGACAAGGTCCACGTCGCCTACGGCTACGGCCTGTTCACCGGCGGCCTCGGCGCGCACTACGGCGCCGAGAAGCTCGGCTGCACCGTCATCCCGGCGTCCGGCGGCATGACCGCGCGCCAGGTCCAGCTGATCAACGACCTCCGGCCGGAGATCATCATGGTCACGCCGACCTACATGCTCACCCTGCTGGACGAGTTCGAGCGGCAGGGCATCGACCCGGCGGCGTCGTCACTGAAGGTCGGCATCTTCGGGGCCGAGCCGTGGACCGAGGCGATGCGCGCGGAAATCGAGCAGCGCGCCGGGCCTGGACGCGGTCGACATCTACGGGCTGTCCGAAGTGATGGGCCCGGGCGTCGCCCAGGAATGCGCCGAGACCAAGGACGGCCTGCACATCTGGGAAGACCACTTTTACCCCGAGGTGATCGACCCGGCCGGGCACACCGTCCGGCCCGAGGGCGAGACAAGGGGAGCTGGTCTTCACCTCGCTGACCAAGCAGGCGATGCCCGTCATCCGGTACCGGACCCGCGACCTGACCCGGCTGCTGCCCGGCACCGCCCGCCCGGTCTTCCGGCGGATGGAGAAGGTCACCGGCCGCAGCGACGACATGATCATCTTGCGCGGGGTGAACCTGTTCCCGACCCAGATCGAGGAGATCGTCCTGCGCACGGCCGGGCTGGCACCGCATTTCCAGCTCCTGCTGACCCGCCAGGACCGGATGGACCACCTGACCGTGCTGGCCGAGGCCGCGCCGGCCAGCTCCGCGGCGCAACGCGACCAGGCCGCCGCGCAGGTCGTGCGGGCCGTCAAAGACGGTATCGGGGTCACGGTGGCGGTTCAGGTGGTCGAGCCGGGATCACTGGAGCGATCCACCGGGAAGCTGCGCCGCGTGATCGACCGGCGCTCGGCGTGACCGGCCCGGCGCGCCGGGGCCGCCCGGGCCACGACCTGGAGTCCCTCCTGCAGACCGCGGTGAAATTGTTCAACGAGCGCGGCTACGACGGCACCAGCATGGAGGACCTGTCCCGCAAGCTCGGCATCACCAAGTCGGCGATCTACCACCACGTGCCGAGTAAGGAAGAGCTGCTGCGGCTGGCGACCAGCCGGGCCCTCGACGGCCTGTTCGAGGTCGCGCGCCAGGCGGGGGAGACGCCCGGCCCGGCCATCGTCCGGCTCGAGCGCCTGGTCCGCGGCAGCGTCGCCGTCCTGGCCGACCGGCTGCCGTTCGTCACCCTGCTGCTGCGCGTGCACGGCAACACCAAGACCGAGCGGGACGCGCTGGCCCGCCGGCGGGAATTCGACCGGTTCGCCGCGGACCTGGTCAAGCAGGCCGCCGCCGAGGGTGACGTACGGCCCGACATTGACCCGGACATCACCGCCCGGCTGCTGTTCGGCCTGGTCAATTCCCTGATCGAGTGGTACCGGCCCCGCCGGGGAACGGACGCGGGCGAACTCGCGGACGCCGTATGCAAGATCGCCTTCGACGGTCTCCGCCTCCGCGCTGACGACAAGGAGGGTGCGGCCACATGACCGCCCGCCACGATCTCGCCGCCACCCTGCCGTGGATGCGGCAGGGCACCGCGCATCTGCTCGCCTGCGCCGACGGTCTCACCGACGGCGAGATGCGGGCGCCCAGCGGCCTGCCCGGCTGGACGCGCGCCCATGTCGCCGGGCATGTCGCCCGCAACGCCGAGGCGCTGGCCCGGATCGCGGCCTGGGCCCGGACCGGCGTGGAGAACCCGATGTATGCCGGGCCGGAGCAGCGGGCCGCCGAGATCGAGGCGTCAGCGGGCCGCCCGGCGGCGATCCTGCGGTCCGAGCTCGCCACCACCGCCGCGGCGCTCGACGACGCTCTCGCGCTGCTCGACGGTGACACCTGGACCGCGACCATCCGCAGTGCGCAGGGCCGCGAGATCCCGGCGGCGGAAATCCCGTGGATGCGCATCCGCGAGGTGTGGATCCACGCGGTCGACCTCGGGACCGGCGCCGCCTTCGGCGATCTGCCCGCCGGCGTGGTCGACCTGCTGCTCGACGACGTCACCGGCGTGCTGTCCGGCCGGGACAACTGCCCGCCGGTCGCGCTCCGGCCATCCGACCGTAACCGGGAATGGCGGCTCGGCCCCGGCCCGGGCCCCGCCGTGGCGGACGTGACCGCACCGGCAGCGCACCTGGCCGGATGGCTGACCGGCCGGGTCGCGCTGCCCGGCGACGTTCCGGCCCTACCCCGCTGGCTGTGAAGCGGACGACGGGCACTCACCCTCTGGCGTACCGAACTCGGCTTCGAGCATGTCCATGGCCTTGAGGAAGGCGGCGCGTTCGTCGGGGGCCAGCCGGTCGAGGACCCGGGCCAGCGGCGCGGCCGCGCCATCCAGCCATTCCTGCACGTCGGCCCGGGCCCCCGGCGCGATCTGGACGATCGTGCGCCGCCGGTCATCCTGGTCAGCCGATCGCTCGACGAAGCCAGCCCGGTCCAGGCCGGCCAGGACGCCGCTGACGGTCGAGATGGTCAGGCCCAGCCGGGAGGCGAGCGTGCCGACGCTCAGCGGGCCATCGCGCAGTTGCTCCAGCGCGGCCACGTGGCGCGGGCCGAGCGGCGCGGCCGTCTCCGGCGTGGTCTGGTCCTGGTAGCGCCGCATCCCGCGCATGACGCGCGGGAACACCCGCATCAGGCGCAGGCATATCGCGGAATGCCCGCTGGTGTCGGTTTCTTCGGCCACTACCTCGTCCTTTGACGTCCGGAACGTCATTGTATATCGTTTCGTACGTTCAAACTATTTGGATTCGCCAACCGAATTTTTGGCTGGCCGATCCGCTGAATCTCACCGGAAGGATGGCTATGACGACATCGGCAGGGCAGGCCCCGGCAGTGCTGCGGGCTCAGCTCGAGAACGGCTCGCTGGCCGGCAACTGGGCCCTCGACCAAGCACGTTCGACGGCCACGCTGCGGAGCAAGAGCATCTGGGGGCTCGTCTCGGTCAAGGGCGTCTTCGGCCGTATCGAAGGCGAGGGCACGGTCTCGCCGGCGGGCGAGGTGACCGGCCGCATCGCGCTGGCCACCGACGCGCTGGACACCAAGAACAAGAAGCGCGACGCGCACCTTCGCTCCGGCGACTTCTTCCTGGCCGAGAAGTACCCCGCGATCACGTTCACGCTGGACAAGCTGGCGCCGGCCGACGAGGGCGTGACCGTCTCCGGCAGCCTTACCGTGCGCGAGACCAGCCGCCCGATCTCGTTCCCCGCGACCGTCACTCTGGCCGGTGACGGTGAGGTGGCGCTGGACGCGACGGTGGAAGTCGACCGGTCAGAGTTCGGGCTCACCTTCAACCAGATGGGCATGATGTCGATGAAGAACACGGTCACCCTCCACGCCGTCTTCACCAAGAACTAGCGCGTATCCGGCGCCGGCACCGGCGCCTGCGTGGCGCCCGAGGGCTTGGCCGCTCCACGGGCCGGGGCGAGCAGAACGACCAGCGTGAACGCGATGACCAGGCCCAGCCGGAACTGGCCGAGCAGCGCGCTGTCATTCGTCACCGCGTGTACCGCGGTCAGCGCCACGAACGACGTCACGGTCCACACCGGGAGGGGACGGCGCGTGCCCAGCACGTCCCACAGCAGCGCGCCGAGCAGGACCCCCGCGGTGTAGTACCCCCAGTCCGCCGGGTCGAGCGCGATGCGGGCCCCGACCCCGAGCAGGATCACCGCGGGCCAGCGACCGCGCCACACCGCGGCGGCCGCGAGCACCCAGCCGATGAGGACCTGGGCGGGCCGGTCCCATGACGGCGTGCGCGGGTCATTGACGCCCAGCGCGCGCAGCGCCGAGCCGGGCAGGTTCCTGATCGTGTAGTGCAACGCGGCCACCGTGTTGTGGTCGGCGATGGCAAACGGCAGCCAGGCCACGGCGATCGCGGCGACCATGCTGGCGGCTGCCCGGCCCCAGGCGCGGACCGGCAGCATGAACAGGATGGGCAGGAAGACGAGCGCCCAGGGCTTGGAGTCGGTGGCCAGCCCGATGCACAGGCCGGTCAGGACCGGCCAGCGCCCGAGAGGGCGGCCCGGACGGCGAGCACGGCCAGGATCAGGGCGACGGCGTCATCAAGATGGGCGAACGTCGTGGCCAGCTCGGCCCAGCCGACCAGGAAGGCCGCCCCGCCGACCAGGAGGGTCAGGCGGAGCGCGACCGGCCGCCCGGCCAGATCGGGCCGGACGACGAGCGCGATCCGCATCACGGCGTGGACCAGGTACAGGCCCGCCAGGGTCAGCACCGCCTCGGCCACGAACACGCCCTGATGCGGGCCCAGCTGACGCAGCCCTTCCGCGATCACGAAGGCCAGCGGGCCGATCTGAAGCTGCGGGTAGTTCGCGTACAGGTGCAGGCCTCCGGGTGGCGCTCCGGGGTTCGGGGCCCCGCCGAACAGCAGCGCGCCGCCCGAGGCGAAGAAATGCCAGGCCGTGCCGCCGTTGCGGGCGAAGTGCACGAACCAGGCCAGCGTCCAGCAGCCCAGAACCAGGAGGTACCAGTAGCGGCTCCAGTAGCCGGCTAGGCCCGTGCCGGGCCGGGAGTTCCCTCCGGCCGGGGCGGCGGATTCATGCCTGTCGTCTTCTGGCAGGCCCGGCGGCCGCCAGGCTGAAGATCCGGAGGTGGTGTCCCGCACCCGTCTATCTTGCCTACGACGAGGCAGTGGTGAGTCCCAGTTGGCCGACAGGCACCCGCGGCGGGGGGCTACCGCCCAGATCAGCTCCCCAGCGCTGCGAGCCCGATGGCCACGGCGTCCTCCGCCACGGCCACCACCGGGCCGGGGAGGCGGCGGGCCAGTGCGGCGCGGGCATCGTGGCCGGCCTTGGCCGCGGCCAGGGCGCCGGCCAGGGCGATCGCCGCGGCTGGGACCGGACTCCGGTCCGCTGAACGAGCGAGGACGACCGCCGCCAGGCCGGCGAAGATCAGCCTGCCGGCCAGGGCCGGCGGATCGAGCCGCGACGGCGTCCCGGGCAGCTTGTCCATGACGAGTTCGCCGACGTCCGCGAGGGCGGCGACCGGCCGGGCCGCGGGATGCCGCAAGACAGCCGGCAGGCCTTCGTCGCGCCGGACGATGAGGGCGGCCAGAGCGACGGTCGAGCGCAGCCCCGTGGCCGCGCCGAGGGCGGCCGCCCGTCCGAGCACCGCGGAGGCCGGAGGCGCCTTCCCGGTTCCCCGATCCCGGCGCCGAGCCCAGCAATGATCATCCTTCTCCTTCAGCAATCAGCCGACGGACCCATGTTCTCACTGCGTCCGCGCCCGGCCGTCCGGCCCACTGACGTCACGACGAGCGCCGCCCCCGGACGGCACGCCGTCCGGGGGCGGAAGCGCAGTTCCGGATGTTCGCGAAATCAGGTGACGAAGCCGTGCCGGCGGTTCCAGAGCTGGGCGTCGCCGTAGCCGGTGATCGCTGACCAGATGGCAACGGCGGGCCAGATGAGCAGGCCGATCAGAACGAAGGTGAGGATCCATGACACGATCCAGATTCCGAGCTGAATACCGCCGATCACTTTGTCGTCGCGGATCAGCAGGGAAGGCAGCCCCGGGATGATCAAGCCGAGGATCGCGTACAGGACTGCGTTCTTGGCCACCGCGCCGGCCACCTACTGGACGGGGCCCTGAGGCTGATCCCCGGCCGGCTGGGCATAGCCGGGTGCCTGGCCGTAACCGGGTGCCTGGCCGCTGGACGGCTGGGCGTAACCAGGAGACGGCCCCTGGAAGGCACCTGCCTTCTGCATCGCCCGGAACGCAGAGCGATCGCGGAAGAACCGGACGATCATGAGGATCGGAACGATGAACACGTAGTAGAAGAGCAGGTAGTGCCCGCCCTGGAAGAACAGCAGGAGGTAGAGGCCGTAGCCGGTGAAGCCCGCTCCGAGGACAGCGTTCCACACTCTCCGTGTCGTGGCCTGGCCGCTCTTGACGCCCGCCATGACGAGCATCGCGATGCCACTGAGGATGAGGAACAGTACATAGATGTGGAACACGTCGTAGCCCCGCTGTCTGTGCAAACCTGCCGCGCCTCGGAAGGTACAACATTCAACCATCCGGCTCAGGAAGTATCAGATTCGAATACTCAAACGTTGCCAATATGTAGCAATCCCGTAGTAGCTAGTTATGGCCACTGGATACTTCCTGCCCGTCCCCCTACCGGACGGGCAGGCCGGTGACGGCGCGTCCGATGATCATGCGCTGGATCTCGGAGGTGCCCTCGAAGATGGTGAAGATCTTGGCGTCGCGGTGCCAGCGCTCGACCGGGTACTCGCGGGTGTAGCCGTTGCCGCCGAGGATCTGGATCGCGTGCTCGGTGACGCGGACCGCGGTCTCCCCCGCGACCAGCTTGCACATCGAGCCCTCGGCGTGGGTGAACTGCTTGCCCTGGCGGGCCATCCACGCCGCACGCCAGGTGAGCAGGCGCGCGGCGTCGACCGAGGCCTGCATGTCGGCGAGCATGAACGCGACGCCCTGGTTCGCCCCGATCGGCCGGCCGAACTGGACCCGGTCCCGCGAGTATTCGGCCGCGTACTCCACGGCGGCGCGGGCGACGCCGACCGCCATCGCGGCCACCCCGGGCCGGGACGCCTCGAACGTCTTCATCGCGGCCTGCTCGCCAGACCGGCCGCCCTCACGGACCCGGGCCAGCCGGGCGTCGAGCTTCTCCTTGCCGCCGACCAGGCAGTGTCCCGGGACACGCACGTCGTCGAGCACGACCTCGGCGGTGTGCGAGGCGCGGATGCCATGCTTGCGGAACTTCTGGCCCTGCGACAGGCCGCGCGTTCCCGGCGGGATGATGAAGCTGGCCTGGCCGCGCGAGCCGAGGGCGGGATCGACCGAGGCGACCACCACGTGGATGCTGGCGATGCCGCCGTTGGTGACCCAGGTCTTGGTGCCGTTCAGCACCCATTCGTCAGACGCCTCGTTGTAGACGGCCCGGGTGCGGATCGCGCCGACGTCGCTTCCGGCGTCCGGCTCGGAGGAGCAGAACGCGGCCAGCTTGACGTCCCCGGGCTCGCCGAACATCTGCGGGGCCCACTCCCCGATCTGCTCGCTGGTGCCGTTGCTCACCAGTGAGACCGCCGCGAGCGAACTGCCGACCAGCGACAGCCCGATGCCGGCGTCACCCCAGAACAGCTCCTCGAACGCGACGGGAATCCCCAGCCCGCTCGGCTCGAATGACTGCTGGGCGAAGAAGTCGAGTGAATACAGGCCAATCTTGGACGCCTCTTCGAGGATCGGCCACGGCGTTTCCTCGCGCTCGTCCCATTCGGCGGCCGCGGGGCGGATGACCGACGCCGCGAACTCATGCACCCAGTCGCGCATGTCGCGCAAATCCTGGCTGAGCTCCAGGGAGAACTCCCCCGGCGTGCCCTGCTCAGTGCTCATGCTGCTCCTCGCCACTCTGGCCGTCCTCACGGCCGGCCCCTTCGGTCCCCTGGCCCGCCGCGGTCCCGGCAGGCGCCACTGGCTGCCCCGCGCACGTATGTTACTCAAGAGTAACAGTAGGCGGGCCGGGCCGTGAAGGGATGCGAGTCAAAAAAAACGTTGTCTGGCCGGCCGGATGGCTCGTCCACGGCGCCCGGCTGGCTGGCATGGTTGCTCGCCCCGGCCCCCGGCGGGCGGTGGCCGGGAGGCAGCAGATAATGGTCGCGGTGGCGCCTTTCCCGCCGCCAGCATCTGGCCTGCCAGTACACACACGCGGGCCGGCCGCCATGCAGGACGTCCTGGGAGCGGAGCAGATGCCTGATACCGAGAACTACGACATCCTCATCATTGGCAGTGGCGAGGCAGGCAAGTACCTCGCCTGGACAATGGCGGCGGAAGGCCACCGCACGGCAGTTGTTGAGCGGAAGCTGATCGGCGGGTCGTGCCCGAATATCGCCTGCCTGCCGAGCAAGAACATTATTCAGTCGGCCAAGGTGCGCGCGTTCACCAGGCGAGCCGCTGAATTCGGGACCGAACTCGAGTCAGCGCGGACCAATATGGCGGGCGTGCAGGCCAGGAAGCGGGCGATGGTCGACGGCCTGCGCCAGATGCATCTGGACCGCTACCGGGCCAGTGGCGCCGAGCTCATCATGGGCGAGGCGCGCCTGGCCGCGGACCGAACGGTCGACGTCGAGCTGGCTGGCGGGGGTACCCGCCGGATTACTGGGGACCGGGTCTTCCTGAACCTGGGCACGCATGCGATCGTGCCGGACCTGCCCGGGCTGGCTGCGGCCGAGCCGATGACCCACGTGGAGCTGCTCGACCTGGACCGCCTGCCCGAGCATCTGGTCGTCATGGGCGGTGGCTATACCGGGCTCGAACTGGCGCAGGCCATGCGCCGGTTCGGCTCGCGGGTGACCGTCATCGAGCTGAGGGACCAGCTGGCCGGCGACGAAGACGCCGACGTCGCCGCGGCGGTGCTCGAGCTGTTCCGCGACGACGGAATCGACGTCCACCTCGGGACCCGGGTCCGGAACGTGGAAGGGAAATCCGGCTCCGCGGTGCGGGTGCTGACCGAGGGCCCGGACGGCGAAGCCGCCGTCGAAGGGACTGATCTGCTCGTTGCCGTGGGCCGGACGCCGAACACCGAGGGCATCGGGCTGGACCGGGCCGGGGTGGACCGGACGGAACGGGGCTACATCCGGGTCGACGAGCACCTGGCCACCACGGCGGCCGGCGTGTGGGCCATGGGTGAGTGCGCGGGCAGCCCGCAGTTCACCCACGTCGCCTTCGACGACTTCCGTGTCGTGTACGACAACCTGACCGGAGGCAACCGCACGACCAGGGATCGCCTGGTGCCCTACTGCGTATTCACCGATCCCGAGCTGGCGCGGGTCGGCCGCAACGAGTCGCAGGCGCGGCGGGATGGCGTCGGATACCGGCTGCTGTCCATGCCGATGGCCGCCGTCCTGCGGACCCGGACCCTATCCGAGCCGCGCGGATCCATGAAGATGCTCATCGCCGAGGACAGTGACGAGATCCTCGGCTTCACCGCGTTCGGCGCGGAGGCCAGCGAGCTGATGGCCGCCGTCCAGACCGCAATGATCGGCGCAGTGCCGTACACCACGCTGCGGACCGGGATCTTCACCCACCCGACGATCGCCGAAGGGCTCACCTTCCTCCTGCGCGGCACGCCCACCACCCCGGCACGTTAGCTCAGACGTTCGCGGGCCGCGGCCGGGCGGGGGCGCGGGGCGAGCAGGTTGATCCGGTCTCCGGGGCCGAGCACGGTCTTCGGGTCGGGCTGGCGGAGGCTGCGGCCCCGCAGCAGTGAGACGGGCACCGAGCCGGGCGGCCAGCCGATGTCGCCGAGCGTGGCTCCGGCGGCCGGCGAGCCATCGGGAATGGTGATCTCGACGATCCGGTAGCCGGGCAGCGGGTTGGGCGGCGACCCGGCAGTGGCCGCCGGGGTGTCGTGGTCCCAGTCGGCGGCCGCCTGCGCCTCGGCGATCTCAGCCTGAGAGCTGCGGATCTGCCTGGCCACGGCGCCGAGCACGCTGGCGTTGGTGACCCAGCCAGCCACCTGCCGCCCATCGGCGGACAGCACCGGCAGCCCGTCCCGGCCATACACCTCGAGCTGGCGCAGCGCCTGCGCCAGGGATTCGGTGGCGAAGACAGCCTGGGGGGCCTGCTCGTAGGTGATGGGCCCGGGCCATGACGGCACGAGCGGGCCTGCCGCCGGGTGATGGCCGCCGGTGCCGTTCGTCACGCTGATGGGCAGCCGAAAGGGCTGCATGGCATCGGCGACCTTGAGGTCCTGGAGAGCGCGCCAGGGGGTGGCGCGGTCGATGTCGGTGCCGCGACGCAGCAGCTTGGTGGTGTAGATCGTGCCGTAACTGAGCCCGCGGGAGACAGTGGACGCGATAGCGACCGCGAGCATCACGGGCAGCGTGAGGCTGAAGTCGCCGGTCATCTCGACCACGCTGGCCAGGGAGGTCAGCGGTGCGCGGGCCGCGGAGGTGAACACGGCGCCCATCGCCACCACGGCGTACAGGGCCGGCTGGCCGGCGCTGGCGCCGAACAGGTGATCCGCGATGTCGCCGAAGGCCATGCCGGACGTGACCCCGATGAACAGAGACGGCGCGAACACCCCGCCGGAGCCGCCGATGCCGATCGACAGGCTGGTTGCAACGATCTTCGCGAACGCCAGCAAGACCAGGAACCACAGCACATAACCGCCGGCCGTGGCCTTGTACATCACCGGGTAGCCGACCCCGTACATCTGCGGGATCGCGAGCAGCAGCAGGCCCAGAACGATCCCGCCAACGGCGGGGCGAGCCCACTCCGGGCGGCCCTTCCACAGCCGGTCCCACAGACCTTCGGTCTTGTACAGCACCGCCTTGAACGCCAGACCGAACAGCGCGGCCACCACGGCCAGGGCCGCCACGAGCAGGTAGTTCCGGGCGTGATGCAGGGAGATGCCCGGCGGGAACCCGGACAGGAACGGCTTGCTGCCCAGGAATGGCTCGGCGGTGACATCCGCGACCATAGACGACAGCATCACGGTGAACAGGGCGTCGACAGCGAACTCCCGCAGAATGATCTCGACGCCGAAGAACACGCCTGTGATCGGCGCGTTGAAGGTGGCCGAGATGGCCCCGCCGGCGCCGCAGGCGACCAGGATCCGCAGCCGGTTCTCGGGCATCCGGACCCACTGGCCCAGGCTGGAGGCCAGCGCCGAGCCGATCTGCACGATCGGCCCCTCCCGGCCCACCGAGCCGCCGACGCCGATGCACAGCGCCGAGGCGAGCGCCTTGACCACGCTGACCTGCGGCCGGATCCGGCCGCCGTTATCGGCGACGGCGATCATCACCTCGGGCACGCCGTGACCGCGCGCCTCGCGGGCGAACCGGTAGATCAGCGGCCCGTAGATCAGGCCGCCGAGCACGGGGATCACCACGAAGAACCCGAGCCCGAGCCATGCCAGGTGAGCACTGCCGACATACCCGGCCTGCCCGAACTGGTCATGCCCGGTGGCGAGCCAGGTGAAGAAGTACACCAGATAGCGGAACACGACCGCGCCGAGGCCGGAACCCATCCCGACCAGCACCGCCAAGGCGAACATCCCGCTCCGGCCGCCGCGCAGCCAGCCCGCGACCCTGGCCACCCAGGACGGCGCAGCCGGCGTCGCTCCCGTCACCGTCGTATCCGCCATCTCGCCGCCCATGTTTCCCGCACAATACAATATTTGCTCAACGCAATTATTTAAGCATAGTGCGCTGGGCGGGTCGTCCCTGGGCCAGCCCTTCTAACTAGCGGCGTGCCGGTCCAGGAACTCGTACACGTCCGCCTCGTCCACGCCCGGGAAGCTGCCTGCCGGCAGGACGGACAGGACGTGCGAGTGGGCCCGGGCCGACGGCCAGGCCATCCCCTCCCAGCGGGCCTCCAGCTCCGCGGGCGGCCGCTTGCAGCAGTCGCCGTCCGGGCACGCGGACCGCATCCGCGTGGGCGTCTCCCGGCCCCGGAACCAGCGGGAATGCTCATACGGAACGCCGAGCGTGATGGCGAACCCCCGGTCGGCGCGCGGATCGACCTGGGAGACGCAGAAATAGGTCCCGTGCGGCGTGGCCGAGTACTGGCAGTACGGCGAGAAGCGGTCGGACGCGCCGAACACCTGGCGCCCGGCCCACTTGCGGCACATCCGCTGACCCTCGATCGCGCCGGCCGGATCCACCGGGAACACGAGCCCATCGCACTCGTAGGCCTTGTAGATGATGCCGCTCGAGTCGTTCTTGGTGAAGTGACACGGCATGCCGAGGTGCCGGGTGGCCAGGTTGGTGAAGCGGTGGGCGGCCATCTCGTAGGACACGGAGAACACGTCGACCAGGTCTTCCACGGCCAGGTCCCTGGCCTCCCGGGCGTCGGTGAGGAAGCGGACCGCCGCCCGCTCCGGGACCAGCACCGCGGCCGCGAAGTAGTTGCTCTCGACCCGCTGGCGCAGGAAGTCCGCGAAATCGCGGGGCGGCTGATGGCCGAGCAGGAAGTGGCCGAGCGCCTGGAGCAGGACCGTCCGGGGCGAGTGGGTGCCGACCGGCTCCTGCTTGACATAGATCCGCCGGTTCCGCAGGTCGGTCAGCGACCGCACCGACCGCGGCAGGTCCTGAACGTAGCGGACGGAGAACCCGTGATGGCTGACCACGGACAGCAGCATCCCCTGCGACAGGGCGCCCCCGGCATACGCCGGCCGCCTGGAGCGCCTCGTCCGCGGTCCGCTCGATCTCCGCGAAGTAGTTGCCCCGTTCCCGCATGGCCGCCCGGAGCTCCGCGTTGGCGGCGCGCGCCTCCTCCGGCGTCGCCGTCGGCTTGGCCCGCTGGGTGCGCAGCGCGCCGGCCAGCTTCACCAGGTGCTCCAGCACGTCGGTGGGCACGCGGGCGCCCGCCCTGAGGTGCGGCAGGCCGAGCTCGGCGTACGCGGGGTCCCGCTGCGCCTCCTCCAGGGCGATCTCGAGCTGGGCCCGGCGGCTGGGCGGCTGCCGGCGCAGCAGCTCTTCCACCGGCACCGACAGCGCCGAAGCGAGGTCCTCGAGCACCGACAGCTTCGGCTCGCGGCGGCCGTTCTCCAGCAGCGACAGCGCGGACGGGGCCCGGCCGACCCGGCTGCCCAGCTCGGCCAGGGTCAGGCCGCGGGACCGGCGCAGGTGCCGCAGACGCTGGCCCATCGTCATTAGGTCTAGACCATGGTCATCCGACAACTTTGAGGATCCTTGCGTCATAAAAAGCAGCCTATCTTCTTTGCCTGAGAATTTCCGGCTTTTTTCTCACCAAAATTACTGGCCAGTAGCTTCCCGCGGGCGCATGCTCGTGTTAAGGCCACGCAGGTGGCGCCCAGGCAGAAGGCGAGAAGGAGCATGACGAGGATCAGCGAGCAGGCCGACCGGCTGCGGAACGAGTGGCGCACCGACCCCCGCTGGGCCGGCAAGGACCGGACGTACACCGCCGAGGACGTCGTGCGGCTGCGCGGATCCGTGCAGGAGGAGCACACGCTCGCCCGGCTCGGCGCGGAGCGGCTCTGGTCGCTGCTGCACGAGGACGACTACGTGGCCGCCCTCGGCGCGCTCACCGGAAACCAGGCCGTACAGCAGGTCCGCGCCGGCCTGAAGGCCATCTACCTCTCGGGCTGGCAGGTGGCGGCCGACGCGAACGCGGCCGGCCAGACCTACCCGGACCAGAGCCTGTACCCGGCGAACTCCGTCCCGCAGGTGGTCAGGAGGATCAACAACGCCCTGCTGCGCGCGGACCAGATCACCTTCTCCGAGGCGGCCAGCGCGGAGGCCAACGGCCAGGGGTCACCGGCGCCGTACTGGATGGCCCCGATCGTGGCCGACGCGGAAGCCGGCTTCGGCGGCGTGCTCAACGCCTTCGAGCTGATGAAGTCCATGATCGCGGCCGGGGCGGCGGGCGTGCACTGGGAAGACCAGCTCGCCTCCGAGAAGAAGTGCGGCCACCTGGGCGGCAAGGTTCTCATCCCGACCGGCCAGCACATCCGCACGCTCAACGCCGCGCGGCTGGCTGCTGACGTCTGCGGCGTCCCGTCGCTGGTGATCGCCCGCACGGACGCCCACGCCGCCACGCTCATCACCAGCGACGTCGATGAGCGGGACCAGGAGTTCACGACCGGCGAGCGGACGGCCGAGGGCTTCTACCGCACCCGCAACGGCATGGAGCCCTGCATCGCCCGCGGGCTCGCCTACGCGCCGTACGCCGACCTGCTCTGGATGGAGACCTCCACCCCGGACCTGGAAGAGGCCCGGCACTTCGCGGAGGCGATCAGGAAGGTCCACCCGGACCAGATGCTCGCCTACAACTGCTCGCCGTCGTTCAACTGGCGGCGTCACCTCGACGAGGCGACCATCGCGAAGTTCCAGCGCGAGCTCGGCGCGATGGGCTACAAGTTCCAGTTCATCACGCTGGCCGGCTTCCACGCGCTGAACTACTCCATGTTCGACCTGGCGCGCGGCTACGCCGAGGATGGCATGCCGTCCTACGTTGAACTTCAGGAGAAGGAGTTCGCCGCGGAGGCCAGCGGCTACACCGCCACCCGGCACCAGCGCGAGGTCGGCACCGGCTACTTCGACCTGGTCGCGTCGGCGATCACGCCGGAGTCTTCGACCGTCGCGCTCACCGGGTCAACCGAGAGCGAGCAGTTCACCACCGCGTGAGGCTCGCCGCCACCTGGGTCGTGCCCCCTTCCCGCCTCACTGCTGTGGCGGGAAGGGGGTCTCCTGTGGCGGGAACGGATCGTGCTGGACCGGGAGCCCCTGGGTCGGGAACTGGTCGGGCTCCGGGTAGTAGGACCCTTGCGGGGCGGTGGCGTCCGCCGCCAGCAGCCCCGAGGCAGCCGGGCCGCTGTCGGCCACGGCCCGCCAAGGGCGCCGCCATCTCGACGGCACGAACAGGGGGATGACCATCGCCAGCCCGGCCAGGGCGAGCACTCCGTCGACCAGCATGGCCTCGAATCCGGCCCCGAACGTCCGGGTCCGCAGCGGTATCAGCTGCACCGCATGCCGGACGCTGGCCAGGTACAGGCCGGTCAGGGCGAGCAGGGCCAGCCCGGGCAGACCCGCCGCGAGCGGCGAGATCCGCGGCACGGCGATGAGAATGCCAACGACCAGGCCCGTGGCCAGCAGCGCGGCCAGCGCCGCGAGCACGTTGTGGTTGCCGATCAGCGAGCCACCGCCCGCCGGCAGGCTGGCCAGCGACCCGTTGGCCGCCGGAACCCGGAGCAGCCGCAGGTAGCCCCAGCCGCCCGCGAAGAAGAGCACTAGCGCGGCGGCAATGGCGAGAGCGATCCCGGCAATATGGCGCATATCCTCATTCCCATCCGGTTTCCGCGAGCGTAATCGAGGCTTGCCTTCAATGCTCGGCTTCGGGCTAATTCGGGGGTGGCGCGGGAGCCCACGGCGGGGATCCGCCGGCGTCGGGAAGCAACGACCGGTCCGGCGCCGGATGGTACGGCGCGCCCGGGCGGTACCGCGGCGCAGGCCGTGATGGCGGAGCGGCCCGCGCCGGTGGCGCTGAGGCTCCCGCCAGTAGCTCACGCATCGGGCCGGCCCCGGCCGGGCGCCCAAGCGGGGCCTTGACCGTCAGCCGGATCACGACGGCCATGGCCACCAGCGCCACGCACGCGAGGTAACTCCACCCGATCCACGGGGCCACGCCGCCCTGCTCGAACAGGCCGTGCAGGATGGCCAGCGGCCAGGCCGCATATATGGACAGGTGGACGACCCGCCACACGTGCGGGTGCGCCGAGCCCGCGTAGCGCATCCGGGCCAGGCTCGTTCCGACGACGGCTATCTCCAGGTCGGAGGCGATGGTGCCGAGGCCGAGGTAGAACCGGCTGGTGGACCCGGTGAAGGGCAGCACGACGGCGAGCAGCCCCGCTCGCGATGAGATCACCTCGAGCAGGATGTGCACGGCCAGGAAGCCCAGCGCCGCCAGCGAAACCGCCCGGTGGGCGACCTGGGCCGTGACCCGGGCCGGAGCCGGGAGGAACTGGCGTCCGGTCGCGGCCACCCCCAGCACGACCGAGCCGGTGAGGGCGAGGAGGGCCAGGATGCCGGAGCAGTCCACGAGTGACTGCGACAGCGCGGCCCCGCCCGGGGTCCCGCCGGGCGCCGACAGAGCGACCAGCACCGAGGTGACGATCACGACCAGGCCCGCCACGGCCAGCGCGCCCAGCATGTAGGAGGCCGTCCCCGCCGACGTCATTCCGGCCAGCCAGAGCCCGCGCACAGGAGCATGGCGCATCAGACCTCCGAGCGGCCCATCCTGCGACTTCCGCCCCACTCTAACCACCATCTCCTGGCCTGCGAGGCATCTGGCTGTAACCCGGGGCTCAGCCGGGCTGACAGGCGGCCCCCAGTATGCTTCTGCGCGTGCGCATAGACGGGATCTTTAGGGCAATTGGGCACTTTGCCGTCAAATTCCGGTGGATTGTCCTGGTTGCGTGGGTGGTGGCGGCGGTCGCCATCCCCCGTGCCCTGCCCTCACTGGCCAGCGTGACCCAGGGGAATAACGCCAACTTCCTGCCGGCCAGCGCGCCGAGCGAGCACGCGATTCAGCTCGCCGCGCCGTTCGGCACCACGAACCTGACCCCGGTCCCGGTGGTGGCCGCGACCAGCCAGGGCCAGCTCACCCCGGCCGATGTGTCGTGGCTGAATACGCTGCGGCAGGATCTGACCAAGGTGCCGACCGTGGTGCGGGTCACCGACCTCGGCCGGTCCGGCGACGGCCAGGCCGAGCAGCTGCAGGTGCTGTCCAACGCCAGCCAGGGCGACCAGAATGCCCTGAAGTCACTGATCGGCAACCTCCGGGCGGCCATCGCACGGGCCAGCCCGCCGCCCGGCATGCAGGTCCACCTGGCCGGGGCCGTGGCTATCCAGGTCGACCAGCAGACCAAGTCGGGCTCGACGGGCAATCAGGTCCAGAGCCTGTCCGTGGTCTTCATCCTGATCCTGCTGCTGCTGATCTTCCGGTCGCTGCTGGCTCCGCTGATCACGCTGATCCCGGCCTTCCTGGCCGTGGCCATCTCCGGGCCGCTGGTCGCGGAGGCGGCGAACGCGGGCCTCAAGGTTTCGCAGCTCGCCCAGCTCATGCTGATCGTCCTGGTGCTGGGGGCCGGCACCGACTACGGCTTGTTCCTCGTCTTCCGCGTCCGTGAGCAGCTCCGTGCGGGAGTGGGTTCCAAGGAGGCGGTGGAGGCCGCGGTAACCAAGGTCGGGGAGTCGATATCGTTCTCCGCCGCCACCGTCATCGCGGCGCTGCTGTCCCTGCTGGCCGCCACCTTCCAGATCTACTCCCAGCTCGGCATCCCGCTGGCCATCGGCATCGGCGTGATGCTGCTGGCCGGCCTGACCCTGCTGCCCGCCCTGCTCGCCATCTTCGGCCGGGCCGCCTTCTGGCCCAGCAGGACCCGGGCCGGAACGGGCAAGGCCGGCCTCTGGGGCCGGATCGCGACCCGGATCGTCCGCCGCCCGGCCGTGGCGCTCGTGACGGGGATAGTGATCTTCGGCGCCCTGGCCGTCGCGGTCTTCGGGTACAAGCCCGCCGGCTTCGGCGGGACCATCTCCGCGCCGGCGGGCACCGATTCGGCGGCGGGCCAGACCCTGCTGACCAAGCATTTCCCGGCCAGCAACGCCAACCCGACCAACCTCATCTACAAGCTCCGCCAGCCGGCCTGGGACGACGCGCAGGCGCTCGCCACCGCGCAGCAGCAGATCGTCGCGAGCGGGCTGTTCACCGGCGTGACCGGGCCGCTGAACCCGGTGGGTGCCGTCACGCTGACCCCGGCCCAGTTCGCCACCCTGCACGCCGAACTGGCTTCGCTCGGGCCGCCCCAGAACCTGCCGACCACGCCGCCGGCCCATCTCCCGGTCCCGGTGGCCGCTTACGAGGTGTACCGCGCGATCGCACAGTACGTCAGCGCGGACGGCCGGACGGTCCAGTTCGAGACCGGCCTGAAGGTCGGCGACCCTTCGACGACGGCCGCGATGAACGAGGTCCCGGCCATCCGGGGTACGGCCGCCTCCGTGGCTCAGCACATCGGCGCCGCGGACTGGGGCGTCGGCGGCGAGGCGCCCGCCTTCTACGACATCAGCCAGATCTCCAACAGCGACCTGGTGCGCGTGATCCCGATCGCGATCATCGTGATCGGTGTCCTGCTGGCTCTGGTGATGCGCAGTCTGGTGGCACCGCTGTACCTGGTCGCCTCGGTCGGCATCTCCTACCTGGCGGCGCTCGGCCTGTCGACCCTGATCTTCATCAAGTTCGCCGGTGATGGCGGGATCACCTTCATCCTGCCGTTCCTGATGTTCATCTTCCTGCTGGCGCTGGGCGAGGACTACAACATCCTGGTCATGAGCCGGATCCGGGAAGAAGCCCATCACTATCCGCTCCGGGAAGCGGTCAGCCGGGCCGTGGGCGCCACCGGGACCACCGTGACGTCCGCGGGCCTGGTGCTGGCCGGCACGTTCGCCGTCTTCGCGCTGGTCGGTGGCCGGGGCTCGGGCGGCAGCCAGATCCGTGATGTCGGCGTCGGCCTCGCCCTCGGCGTGCTGATGGACACGTTCATCGTCCGCACCGTGCTCGTACCGTCCACCGTCGTGCTGCTGGGCCGCTGGAACTGGTGGCCCGCGCGGCTCAGCCGCCAGCCAGCCGACCGGCCGGGCGACGAGGGCCATGGCGGCGGCGGTGGGCCGGACGGCGGCGCTCCGCTGGACGGTCAGCCGGGCGCGGGCGGCACGGCGCGGCCGGACGGCGTCCCCGAAAAGCCGCAGGGCGCCCCGGAAAACCCGCAGGGCGTTCCGGAAAAGCCGCTCGGCGTCCCGCGCCCCTAGCGGCGAGCCCGTACTCTTTAGCCGGGCCGCGTCCGCTTCCCGGGGCGCGGCCGGTCGTCCCCGGGCACGAAATCCCGCCGTGAACTCCGGACATGCCGGGCAAGGTGCTGGCCAGATGCCCCCTGGACCGGACAGACTCATGGCGGGAGCCCGAGCATGGGAGAGCGGAAGGGACGCCGATGCAGGAACTGCGCTTCGTCGCGGTGAGCGAGGACGGCAGCTACGCCGTCCTGGCCATCCCGGGGCGGAGCGGACGCTTCATGCTCCCCATCGACGACCGGCTGCGGGCTGTCGCGAAGGGCCAGTTCTCGCGGCTCGCCCAGTATGAGATCGAAGTGGAGAATCCCTTGCGACCCAAGGAGATCCAGGCACGAATCCGCGCCGGGGAGACGGTAGAAGAGATCGCGGACGCGGCCGGCATCCCGGTCGACAGGGTGCGCTGGTTCGAGGGCCCGGTGCTCGCCGAGCGCGCCTACGTGGCCGAGCAGGCACAGCGTGCGTCCGTGCGCCGCCAGGGAGATTCCACGCCCGGGCCTCATCTCGGGGACATCGTCGCCGAGCGGCTCACCGGGCTGGGCGCCGATCCGGAAGACGCCCAGTGGGACTCGCGGAAACACGGGGACGGCAGCTGGCAGGTACAGCTCGCGTTCCGGACCGGCGGCCGCCTGCACATCGCCGAGTGGCTGTTCGACCCCCGCCGCAGGCACGTCTCGCCCGCCGACGACAACGCCGAACGGCTGTCGCTGCCGGACGCCGAGCTGCCGCCGACGGCGGGCGGCTCACTCGGGGCGGCCACCGTGACCCCGATCCGGCCCCGGCCCGAACGCCAGGCCGTCCCGCAGCGTCAGGCCGCCCCGCCGCCCCCCGAAGAGCCGCCCGCCGAACAGTACGAAGAACCAGCAGGCGAGCCGTCGGCTGAACGGTACGAGCAGCCGGTCCAGGAACCGGTCCGCGCCGCCGCGCGCGGCCTGTCCGCGGCGCCCGGCTCCCCCGCCTCGTCCTCCCGGCCGCCCGCGGCCCGGCCCGCTCCCCCGGCGCCCGCGCCGGAACCAGAGGCCGCGCCACGGCCGTCTGCCGCCCGTGACCCGCGGCCCGTTCCCCGGCCGGCGCCAACCCGGCCGGCCAGGCCGGCCCCGTCCGCACCGGACCCGGCCGAGCGCCGCGCCGTCGCGCAGAACCAGCCGGCCCAGCGCCCGGCCGCCCAGGCGCCCGTCCCGCAGCCGCCGACGGCGCAGCCAGCAGCCGCGCAGCCAGCAGCGGCGCAGGCCGGGCCGCCCCCGGCCGAAAAGCGTCCCGAAGAGGCGCCCCCCGCCCGCGGCCGGGGCAAGAAGGCCGCCCAGCGCGGCCGCCGCTCCTCGGTCCCCTCCTGGGACGAGATCATGCTCGGCAACAACCGCCAGGGGGAATAGACCTGCCGGCCTAACGAGTCCGCGGCCAACGGCCCGGCCGAGTGGCCGGTACATATCGGCGAGCACGGCACGCGGGTTACGGCCACGCGACCGTTACCGGTCGCGAATCCAGGCCTGCGGCCTGGGTGAGCGACCGGTGTGCCGGCGAGCACCGCGGCGGCTAATCGGGGGTTCCAGGGGGTCGCCCCGGGGCCAACGCCGCAGTGACCGGCGAGGTCGGCCTGCTCGTGGGCGCGGACGAGGCGGCTCTCCGGCGCTACGAAACTGACGGCACGGCGACCACGGTCAGTTCCTGGAGCAGAACCGGCGCCTCCCTCGCCGCCGGGACACGATTCCCCAATGACCGCGGCACGGTGTCCTGGCAGATCCTCCAGACCGGGCAGCCAGGACGGATCGACAACTTCGCGGAACGAACTGGTGAATGCGCCGCTGCCTGCCACGACTTGGGCTGGCGCTCTCGGAATTCACCGACCTCGTGGCGACCGCGATCGCAAACGCTCAGAGCCGTGCTGAGCTGGCCGCTTCGCGGGCCCGTATCGTCGCCACCGCAGACGCGACCCGGCGCCAGATCGAGCGCGACCTCCACGACGGCGCGCAGCAGCAACGTGCGATCCGCGGCGCGGCTGCCGGAGCGGGTCGAGCTCGCGGCCTACTACATCGTCTCGGAAGCGCTGGCCAACGCGGCCCAGCACGCGTGTGCGTCCGTCGTGCAGGTTTCCGTGGCGGCCCGGGCAAGGGACATCACTGCACGTCGAACTGCCGCCCGACCAGCAGGAGTAATACCCGGCCCCGGCGCGACAGCGTTTCGTGCGGGGCGCGACAGGGGCGTCGCCCACCATGGACGCCATGGAGATGACGCACGCGATCCAGGCCGAGGGCCTGGTCAAGCGGTTCGGCAAGACGACGGCGCTCGCGGGAGTCGACCTGGTCGCCCGACCGGAACCGTGCTCGGCGTGCTCGGCCCGAACGGGGCGGGCAAGACCACCGCGGTCCGCATACTCGCCACGCTGCTCAAGCCGGACGGCGGGCGCGCCAGCGTCTTCGGCTATGACGTCGTCCGTGACGCGCACCAGGTCCGGCAGCTGATCGGGCTGACCGGCCAGTACGCGTCGGTGGACGAGGGCCTGAGCGGCACGAACAACCTGATCATGATCGGCCGGCTGCTGGGCATGGCGCGGGCCGAAGCCCGGGCCCGCGCGGCCGAACTGCTGGACCGGTTCGATCTGGCCGACGCGGCCGGGCGGCCGGTCAAGACGTACTCGGGCGGCATGCGCCGCCGGCTGGACCTGGCGGCCAGCCTGGTCGGCCCGCCCCGGGTGCTCTTCCTGGACGAGCCGACCACCGGGCTCGACCCGCGCAGCCGCACGGCGTGTGGGAGATGATCCGCGGTCTGGTCGCCGACGGGGTGACGGTCCTGCTCACCACCCAGTACCTGGAAGAGGCGGACCAGCTGGCTCACGAGATCGCGGTCATCGACCACGGCAAGGTCATCGCGACCGGAACGCCAGATGAGCTGAAGGCCCGGACCGGCCGCCAGGTGCTCGAAGTCGCGCCGGCCGACCCGGCCCAGCTCGGTGCGGCGGCCGCGCTGATAGCTGACCGCACCGGGGCCGAGGTCGAGATCGAGCCCGAGGCGGGGCGGGTCACCGCATCGGTGACCGACGCCGCCGGCCTGCCGGACATGGTCCGCGCAGCTCGAAGACTCCGGCATCCCGCTGGCCGAGTTCGCCCTGCGCAAGGCCAGCCTGGACGAGGTGTTCCTCGCCCTCACCGGCGCAGCCCGACTCCGAACGGGCCGGGCGACAACGGGCCGGACCAGGGGGCGCGGCCCGGACGGATGACGACCGGACGCCCGGCACGGGCAGCACGCGGAAAGGATCTCCCGATGAGCACCGCGGCAATCTGCCCCCGGCCGGCCCGAGCCCGCTGGCCGGCCTGCGCCAGGCGTCGACGCTGACCTGGCGGAGCGTCGTGAAGATCAAAACGAACATGGAAGACGTGATCGGCCTGACCCTGGGCCCGATCATGTTCCTGCTCCTGTTCACCTACGTCTTCGGCGGCGCGGTCGGCGGCAACACCCACCGCTACCTGCAGTTCGAGCTGCCCGGCATCCTGGTCATGAGCGTCGTCTTCGCCACCCTGGGGACCGGGCTCATGCTGAACCAGGACATCAACGCGGGCGTGTTCGACCGGTTCCGCAGCCTGCCGATCGCCCGCTGGGCGCCGCTGGCCGGCGCCGTGGCCGGCGACATGGTCCGCTACGTGATCTCGATCGCGGTGACGCTCGCCTTCGGGATGGTGCTCGGGTTCCGGATCACGACCAATCCGCTCGCCGCCGCGGCCGCCTGCCTGCTCGTGCTGGTCTTCGCGGCCGCGATGTGCTGGATCTTCGTCGTGGTCGGGATGCTGCTCAAGACCCCGCAGGCCGTGCAGCAGATCGGTTCGGTCGCGCTGTTCCCGCTGGTCTTCGGGAGCAACCTGCTGGTCGGCACGGCGACGATGCCCGGGTGGCTGCAGGCGTTCGTGAAGGTCAACCCGATGACGTCGCTGACCACCGCGACGCGCGGCCTGACCACGGGCGGCCCGGTGGCCACGGCCGTGGTCCGGTCGCTGCTGTGGGCGGTCGGCATCAGCGTGGTGTTCGCGCCGCTGGCGGTGCGGGCCTACCGGCGCAGGACCTGACCGGCGAGGGCCAGTGCATCGTCGTAGCTGAGCGCTCGGCCGCGCCGGTAGGCGGCATCGAACGTGTCGTCACCGAGCGCGCGGCGGGCGTTCTCCGCGACGCGCGGAGCGTCCAGGCTGCCGTGGTCGAAGGCGCCCCGCACCGCGTGCGCGGCGCCGAGCAAGGTGGCGGCGAGTTCCGCCGCTTCCGCGTCGCCGCCGCTCCAGGGGACGAGATCGGCGATGCCGTCGATCACGGCGGCGAGGGCGGGACGATCCATCCCCGCGCTGGCCAGGCCGAGCGCCTCAGCCAGGCAGGCATCGGATCCGCTAACGTCGCCGTTCCGCAGGGTCACCATGGCCAGCCGGGTCCTGACCAGTGACCGGAACGGCTTCAGCACCATTGAGGCCCGGTCAGTGATTTCCGCGTCGATCTGCCCGCAGAGGCGGCTCGCCTCCTCCAGCCGCCCGTCCTGCCAGGCCAGCTCGGCGCGCCCGAGCCACAGGTACAGCTTGATATCACCGTCGCCCTGCACCCAGCCGGCCTGCTCGGACCGCCGGAGGTCGCCGGCCGCCCCGGCCAGGTCGCGAGCGCGGATACGGTGCCGGGCCGTCTGCAGGTAGATGTAGGCGAGATCGCTGCCGCCGGTCAGCTCGCGGTTGAAGGCGGCCGCCTCGTCCAGGGCCCGGATCGCGGCCAGATGATCGCCGCGAAGCCCGTCGAGATCCGAGCGGAGCACCAGGTTCATCGCCGCCCCCCATCCGTCGCCGACCGCGCGGAAACGCTCGGCGGCGGCATCGAGGTTGCGCATAGCCTCGTCGACGCGGCCCAGGCTGACGGCAATTCCGGCGTGAATCATGCGCGCGAGTGCCCCGGCCCACCGATCGGCCGTATCGAAACGGGCCGACAGCTCGGCGAGCGCGCCTTCGTAGTCGCGCTTCACGATGGCCAGCATCGGTGCGGCCATCGCGACGACGGGATGGACGTGACCGGCGGGATGCCGCTCAGCCGCTCGCTGGCTGGCCGCCACCGCGTCGGCCAGCGCCTGCGTCGCCGGGGCCAGGTCCTGATCCCAGCCGCCCAGGCTCAGGGTGCAGATCGCGCAGATGACCCGGCCATCGGTGATGTACACCGGCGGGTCGGCTTCCAGCCGTCCCGCGGTCATTTTCAGTACCTCGGCGGCCAGCATGGCGCTCTCCCGCCGCTGCCCGCGCACCATCCAGTACCAGCCGAGCGCGCGGGCCAGCCGGAGTGCGGTATCGGCGTCATCCTGGCCCACCGCCCAGCGCAGCGCAGCGTAGATGTTCTCCTGCTCGGCGATGAGGGCGCGTATCCAGTGCGCCTGCTCCCGGCCGCGCAGCAGCGGGTCGGCGGTCTCGGCCAGCTCCAGGAAGCACCGGCCCATCGCCGCCCGCAACTCGTGCTCCTCCCCGGCCTCGGCCAGCTGTTCGAGGCCGTAGGCCCGGACGGTCTCGAGCATCCGGTAACGCGGTTCCGGGCTGTCGCCGCCGGGCCCGTCGCCGCCGCCCGGGGCCGGCCCCGCGGCCGCGTCGACGGTGAGAAACGACTTGTCGACCAGGCCGGCCAGCGCCGTCAGGACGTCGTCGGCGGGAAGTGAACCCCCGCCACAGATCCGTTCGGCAAAATTGAGGGTCGTCCCGCCGGGGAAGACCGCCAGCCGGCGGGCGAGCACGCGCTCCGGTTCGGACAGCAGCTCCCAGCTCCAGTCGACCACGGCGCGAGCGTCTGGTGGCGGGGCATCGCGGTCCGGCTCCCGCCGGTCAGCAGCCGGAACCGGTCGCCGAGCCGTTCGGCGAGCTGACCGGGCGACAGCGTGCGCAGCCGGGGCGCGGCCAGCTCGATGGCCAGCGGCATGCCGTCGAGCATGCGGCAGATGCTGGCCAGCCGGGCGCCGCGCTGGCCGAGGACAGCTCCAGGGCCTGCGCCGCGGCCGCCCGGTCCAGCAGCAGCCTTACGGCCGGGTACGCGCCGATCTCCTCGGGCGTGAGGCTCTCGCCGCGCCCCGGCGGGACGGCCAGCGGGGCGACCGACCATAGCCGCTCGCCGCCGATGGCCAGCGGTTCCCGGCTCGTGGCCAGAATCCGGACCCGGGCGCAGTCGGCCAGCAGGGCGTCGGCCAGCGTCGCGGCGGCCTCCACGACGTGCTCGCAGTTGTCCAGGACGAGCAGCGCGGGCCGGGCGCCGAGAGCGGACGCCAGGCGGCCGGCCGGATCGGGGCTCTCGGCCCGGCGTCCCCGGTCCGCCCCGCCGAGCATCCCGCCGTCGCGCAGCCCGAGGGCGTCGAGGATCGCGTACGGCACGTCAGCCCCACAGGTGACCGGAGCGAGCTCGACGAGCCACACCCCGGCCGGGGCGTCGCCGGGCCCGGGCGGGCGCCGGGCCGCCAGCGCGGCCGCCGCCTCCGAGGCCAGCCGCGTCTTGCCGACGCCGCCGGGGCCGGTCAGCGTGACGAGCCGGTCCGTCTCCAGCAGGTCCAGGACCCGTTCGACGTCGGCGTCCCGGCCGACGAAGCTGGTCAGCGGCTCGCGGAGGTTTGTCGGCCGGAGGCTGCCCGGCGCCGTGCCCGCATCCCGGGCCTCCCCGTCGCTGGCCGCCTCGTCCCCGGCACCGTCGTCCCCGGCCGCCTGGCCGCCGATCGCCGGGGCCGCCCGGGGCGCGCTGGTCAGGGTCTGCCGCAGGACGCCGAGGTAGACCTCCTGGAGCTGGGGCGACGGGTCCACGCCGAGCTGATCGCCGAGCGCCTCACGCGCCTGCTGGTACACCTGGAGCGCTTCGGCCTGGCGGCCGTCGGCGTAGAGGGCCCGCATCAGCAGCGCCCGGGGCCGTTCGGCGAGCGGATCCGCGGCGACCACGGCCCGGACCTCGCTGAGCAGGCCGGTTCCCTCCCCCAGCGCGAGGCATGCCTCGATGCGGTCCAGGATGGCCGCCTCCCGCAACTCCTCCAGGCGGGCGGCCGGACGGACGGCGAACTCCTCCTCCGCCACGCCGGCGAGCGCCGCCCCGCGCCAGGTGCCCAGCGCCTCGTCCAGCAGCGCTGCGGCCTTCGACGGGTCGCCGGCGGCCAGGGCCAGCGCGCCGTCCCGGGCGAGTGACTCGAACGCGAGGGCATCCACCGACCCCGGGCGCGATGGCCAGCCGGTAGCCGCCCGCGGCCGACTCGATGACGCCGTCATCCACCCCGGCCGCGCGGAGCCGGCCGCGCAACCGTGAGACGAGCGACTGCAACGCGTTGGCCGCGTCCCCGGTCAGGCCGTCTGGCCAAGGCGGCTGATGAGGGAGCTGACCGGAATCACGTGACCGGCCTCGAGAGCCAGCATGACGACCAGCATCCGGGCGCGGCGGCCGCCGACCGGGACCTGACGGCCTTCGCGGTCGCGTACCTGGAGGGCGCCGAGCAGCCCGATCCGCATCGTCATCCCCATCATCCAGACGCTACCCGCGGCGGCCATCCCCGATCAGGCGAGCATGCGCCGGTCTTAAATAGCGCCACTGCCTGTCATTGTCCCCTGCCCACAGCTCGGCGGCATAGGATCGGGCACCGGAAGGCGTCCGGGCTTCCGGGCGAGGCGAGTGGCATGCGGCAAGCGAAAGGCAAGGGTGACGGGCACGTGGGCCGGGTTCCTCCTGTGGGCGGCCGCTCCCGCATCACCCGCGGAAGCATTCTCGCCGGCATCGCTGTGCTGCTCAGCGGGTGCGGCTTCACCTCCGGGTCCAGCAGCCTCACCCCGGACGCGCCGTCCTCGATGACCGTCACCAGCGCCGCGTTCGGCCAGGGTGTCCTGCCGGGCCGGTACACCTGCCACGGCGCCAAGACCAGTCCTCCGCTGAACTGGTCCGGCGCCCCGTCCGGGACGAAGAGCTACGCGATCGTCGTGGACGACGCCGCCGCACCGATCACGCCCTACGTCTACTGGATCGTGTTCGACATCCCGCCGGCGGCGACCGACGTCCAGGACGGCCTGCTGCCGCCCGGCGCCCGGCAGGCCGATAACAGCACCGGACGGATCGGCTACGCGGCGCCCTGTCCGGACGCGCCGGGGCACGGATACCGCTTCACGGTGTACGCGCTTCGCTCGATGCTGAACCTGCCCAACGGCACGTCCACCCTGTCAGCGTGGACGGCGATCGCCAATTCGTCGATCGCCCGGGGACGGATCCCGGTGCGGGCCAACCCGTAGTTTCTGTTTCACGCTAGGTCGCTGATGTTGGGCGAAACTTCGCCAATCATCTGACAGGTTCCGGGCCCGTCGGCGAGAATCGGTACTCGGGGCGACCAGGCTTAGACGGGTCCAGGGGCGCTAGCGAATACAGGGGCAGGCCCGCGTCAATGGCCGCGTGTGCCTCGCTAGTGCCACCCACGTGGCCATGGTTTGTTGGGTGGTGTAATGACTCTGCTCGTGGTCCTCGGGTTCGTGGTGATCGCCACGATTCTCGCGGCCCTCTACCTCAGCCTGAGGTCGGCACGAGGCGGTGAGCGTGCGTCTGCCATGAGCGCGGGCGGCGGATCAGCCCGTGGCCGGGAGGCCAGAGGCGGGAGCAGGTCGGAGAGATCACCATCGCTGGCCGGCCGCCTGCGCGGCATGGCCGGCCGGGACAAGAGCGCGGCAGCACCCGGCCGCCGGGCTGGCCATGACATTGGCGACCGGCAGGGATCCCGTGATTACGGGCCGTCGCGAATGCGCGAGGGCGCGGACCGCGCGGACCGTAACGGCCTGGTGGCGGCCGGGGCGGGCCGCGGGCCGCGTGATCCCCGGTCAACTGGCCCTCAGTCGCCTGGGCCCCGTCCGTCCGGCCCGCGGTCGCCACGATTCACCCCGGCGGATCCCGGCGCGGCCGGCCCGGGCCCCGGTAACGGCCCAGTGAACGGCCCAGTGAACGGCGCTGCCAACGGCACCGGCCCCCGGCGCGGCGCGGCACCCGAATTCCCCGCCGACGACACCGATCCGGCGTTCCGTCCCGGATACGGGCGGGGCCCTGCCGGTTACGACGGGTACGACGCCGCCGCGGACACCCGCGTGTCCGGGCCGATGGACCCGATGCCGGGCGCTGACCGCTACGGCACCGGCCCCGCACCGCACCGCGGGTACGCGGGCGAGGCTTCCGGTGGTTACCGCACCCCCGGCGATCCCGACGCCGCGCCGCCGCGGCGCGGCTACGGCAACGGCGCCGGAACCGGCTCCAACGGCTACCACACCGGCCCGAATCCCGGCCGGCCGGACTCGCCGGGCGGCCGGTACCCGGAACCGCCTCGCCGGGGCCGGAATGCCGACTCCGCGCGCGACGCGACCACAGGTCGCCGCGGCTACGACGCCGCGGACCGCCGCTCTGGCCCAGCCGAGCCCGGCTTCGATCCGGTCGCGGACGGCGCCGACGCCACCGAGCGCTTCAGCGCCCGGCCGGGCGGCTTCGGCCCCGCTGACCGCGACCGGGGAACCGCCGAACGCGGCATGGGGACGGCTGACCACGGCGTGGGCACCGACGGGCCGTTCTCTCCCGCACCCGATCCTCGTTCCGCGGCCGATGACCGCGGCGACGGCGGTGAGGACAGCCGCGCCAGCCGGCGCCGGGCGGGGCGGGTCGGAAAATCCAGCGGCCCCACCTTCGCGTGCATCGCAGCCGGCCGGACTACGACGACGACCCCTGGCCCTCCGCCGACGAGAGCGACGGGGTCTCGGACGAGCAGTTCTGGTCCGACCTGTCCCAGGACAAGCCGCTGGCGACGACCGCACGCCAGGCCGGCGGCCCTGATCAGTCCCGCCGCCCGGCCGACCCGGCCGCCCAGGGATTGTCCGAGCCGGTTCCGGCCGATGATCCCGCACCGGCGCGCGGGCGGCGCGGGCGGCGCCGCGAAGAGGAGCAGTCGGGCACCGAGCCGCGGCCGTACCAGCAGTCCGACAGCGGATCCCGGACCGGGTCGCGGCGCCGCGGGCGGGGTGAGCCGATGCCCGCCGAGCGGAGCGCCGAGGAAGATCCCCTGACGAGCGCATCCTTCTCCCGGCACGCCCGCGAGGCCAATGACAGCCGGTCCTACCGGGCATCGCGGGAGTCCCGGAGCCCGTCGCCTGACCGGCGTGAATCGTCGATGGCCGACACGCAGGCCCTGATGCCCGGCCAGCCGGGCTTCGGCCCCGCCCCGGGCGCGCCCGGGACCGGTCCGCGGGCCGCGCGCGGCCCGCGCGGAACGCCGTCCAGCGGTGATCGTCCGGCGCCTGGCCGGCGCGATCCGTACGGGGACGCCAGCTACCGCGGCGGCGCGCCGGATCCCTACGCCGGTCCCCCGGGCGGCTACCAGCCGCCCGCACGTGGCGGTTCCCGGCCTGCGTGGCCGGCCCCGACACCCCCCGCCCGTCCGGCCCGCCGAGCGGGCCGGGTGCGACGGGTGGCCAGCGTCGCCCGCGTCCCGGCCCTGCCCGCGCCCGGGCCCGGCCAGCCCGGTCCACGGCCGCGGCAGGCCCGGGAACCGGCACGAACGGCTGGCGGGACAACGGCCGCGACCCGGGCGGAACGGGTTACCGCACTCCCCCTGCTGGGCCCGCCGGGCCGGGCGGGCCGCGGCCCGACCGCCCGGGAGGGGCGCCCGGCTACGGCACCGGGCCGTACCAGCCGCGGCCCGGCGGCGGCACCGGCGACTATCCGAACAGCCGCCGGCGCAGCGGGCGGGAGAACGGCCGCAAGCCGGCCGACGACTATGACGATCCCTACGGCCGGACGGACAACGGCCGCTACTGAGCAGGCCAGACCACGGCCGCCCGGCCCCGTCGTCTGGGACGGTGCCAGCGGCCAGCGACACTGGGCATATATGCCTAGAGGGAGACACGGTCTGGAACGCCGCGTCGCGGCTCCGCGAGGCGCTGGCCGGGCGGGTGCTGACGCGCAGCGATTTCCGCGTGCCTCGTTTCGCCACCACCGACCTCACCGGCCAGGCCGTTACCGAGGTCGTGTCCCGCGGCAAGCACCTGCTCATCCGCACGGACAAGGGCCTGACCATCCACACCCACCTCAGCATGGAGGGCACCTGGCGGGTGCGCCCGGCCGCTGAGCGCCTGCGGGACAGCCACCGGATCCGGCTCGTTCTGGCCAACGACACCTGGCAGGCGATCGGACATCAGCTCGGGACGGTCGAGGTGCTGCCCACCGGGCAAGAGGAGCGGGTCGTCGGGCACCTCGGGCCGGACCTGCTCGGGCCCGACTGGGACCAGGCCGAGGCGGTACGGCGGCTCCGCGCCGACCCGGACCGGGCCGCCGGCGAGGCCCTGCTCGACCAGCGGAACCTCGCCGGGATCGGCAATGTGTACAAGTCCGAGGTGCTCTTCCTGCGTGGCGTCCGGCCGTCGCGCCCCATCGGCCAGATCGAGGACCTCGACGCGGTCGTGACCCTGGCCCGCCGCATGCTCGACGCCAACAAGACCCGGCTCGACCGGGTAACCACCGGCGTGCGCCGCCGGGGCCAGCAGACCTGGGTCTATGGCCACCGCGGCCTGCCCTGCCAGCGCTGCGGCACCCCGATCCGGTGGGCCGAGCAGGATGACCGGATCACCTACTGGTGTCCCTCATGCCAGCCGGCCTGACCGGCTCCGGGCCACCCGGTCCTGCACCGCGGCGGGCCGCCTCTGCGCGCTCAGCGAACGTGCAGCCCGGCCGGAGCCGACGGCCCATCTGCGTAGGGCAGACTGACAGCATGGAGATAGGACCGTGAGCAAGCAGGTAACGCCTCCGCCGCCGGGTGACCGGCCGTCGCCGACCGCCCCGCCGCCGCCCCCGGCATGGCGGCACTGGCTGTGGCCGATCGCGCTGATGGCCGCGCTGGTGCTGTGGGTCGTCCTGCCCACGGTCCACTCCACGCCGAACGTGACCCTGACGTACTCCCAGTTCGTGTCCGATCTTTCCAGCCACCAGATCAAGACCATCGACCTCGCGCCCAGCGGGTCGGCCAGCACCGGGACCCTGACCGACGGCAAGAACTACACCACCGTCGTCCCGGCCCAGGCCGGAGCCGGGCTGCTGAGCCAGCTGCAGTCGGCAAATGTCCAGGTCACGGCTACGACCACGGGCCCGTCGTTCGGCTCCGAGGTCCTGACCTGGCTAATCATCCTGCTGCCGCTGCTGCTCTTCGGCTGGCTCTGGTTCCGGCTATCGCGGGGCGCCGCCGGGCAGATGCAGGGCATCCTCGGAGTGGGGCGATCGCGGGCGAAGGTCTTTGACGCGGAACGGCCGAATACCCACTTCTCGGACGTGGCCGGCTACGAGGGCGCGAAGGCAGAGATCGCCGAGGTCGTGGACTTCCTCCGCAAGCCAGAACGTTACCGCCGGGCCGGAGCGACGCCGCCCCGCGGCATTCTCATGATCGGGCCGCCCGGTACCGGGAAGACCCTGATCGCCCGGGCCGTGGCGGGTGAGGCCGACGTGCCGTTCTTCTCCGTCACGGGTTCCAGCTTCGTGGAGATGTTCGTCGGCGTCGGCGCCGCCCGCGTCCGTGACCTGTTCAGCGAGGCCCGCAAGCGCGCGCCGTGCATCATCTTCATCGACGAGGTCGACGCCATCGGCCAGCGCCGGGGCGGCTCCGCGGTGGTCGCCAACGACGAGCGGGAGCAGACGCTCAACCAGCTGCTGGCCGAAATGGACGGGTTCGATCCCGCCGAAGGCATCGTCGTGCTGGCCGCGACCAACCGCCCCGAGGTCCTCGACCCGGCCCTGCTGCGCCCGGGCCGGTTCGACCGGCAGATCACGATCCCGCTGCCGAACCTGAAGGAGCGCGCCGCGATCCTCGTGGTCCATTGCCGCGGCAAGAAGCTGGCCCCGGATGTCGACCTGAACGCGGTGGCCCGCGGCACGCCCGGGTTCTCCGGCGCCGATCTCGCCAACCTGACCAACGAGGCGGCCATCTTCGCGGTCCGGGCCGGGCGCGAGGTGATCAGCGCCGCGGACTTCGACGCGGCGAGAGACCGGATCATCCTCGGGCGGCGGGAGGACTCCAACGTGCTGCTGCCCGAGGAGAAACGTTCGGTGGCGGTGCACGAGGCCGGCCACGCCATCGTCGCCGTGCTGTCCCCGCACGCCGACCCGGTCGCCAAGGTGACGATCCTGCCCGCCGGGCAGGCACTGGGCGTGACGGAGCAGCTCCCGCTGGTCGAGCGGCATCTCTACAGCGAGGACTACCTCAACCAGTCGCTCGCGGTGCGCCTGGGCGGCCGGGCCGCCGAGCTGGTGAAGTTCGGCCAGGGCTCCACCGGCGCCGCCAACGACCTGGCGTCGGCCACCGACCTGGCCACCCGGATGGTCCGCGAGTTCGGCCTGTCGCCGGCCATCGGACCGGTCGGATACCCGCGCGGCGGCTCGGTCTTCCTCGATGGCGGCAGCCCGGCGATGTCCAGCCGGCCCTACGCGGAATCAACCCAGGCCGTCATCGACCGCGAGGTCTCACGGCTCCTGCGCGAGGCCGAGGAGCACGCGATCGGAGCTGCTGCGCACCCACGAATCCGAGCTCAATCAGCTGTCCGACCTCCTCATCGAGGAGGAAACCGTCGACGGGGAGGCCGTCTACCGGCTGTTCGGCATGTCGCCGCCCGAGAACCGCGACGAGCCCGCGGCGGTCCTCGCGCCGCACCGGGCCGCCGCCGACGGCCCCGCGCCCCCACGGCCGACCGAGGCTTCCGGTCCAGGTGACGGCCGGGCGGGCTGACGGCCCGTCGTACTCGGGCGCCCCTCGTGATCGGGTTACGGAAACCGCAGGATCTGCGGAGAACACAACCCGGTCACGGGGAGGCCGCTCGTTCCGGGCTCGCGTGACCTGCGCCGGCCCCGCCCGGCTCACCGGCCCGGCTTTCGCCGCCGGCCTGCCGGGATGCGGCCGTATACGCTCCCGTCCAGATCGCGGTGAGACCCGCGGCGACAGCCAGCGCGACGAAGGTGCCCGCCCGCCCGATCACGGCGTTGAGCCCGTCGGCCAGATACGCGGCGCCGAACCCCACATAGGTCAGGACGTAGTAACAAGCGATGACAGCCGCGCGCTCGCGCCGGTCAGCCAGGCGCTCGGACTCACGTAGCCCGGAGACCAGGCACAGCCCGTAGGCACACCCGAAGAGCGCCGCGCAGCCGACCGCGGCGCCCCGGCTCGATGTCGTCACGGCCACGATGGCCAGGACCGAGCCCGCGACCACGCAACCCAGGCCGGCCACGTTCCCGGCCAGCCGCAGGCGCGCTTCCAGCCGCCGGGCCAGTGGCTGGACGACCAGCCCGCCGGCCACGGTCACGGTCGTCGCCAGGCCCGCGAAGCCAACCGAAAGGGTGCCCGCGCTCGTCACTTCCTGCGGGAGGACGACGAACGCCAGCGTGGCGGAGCCGAACACCCACGGGGCCGCGGGCGCCACCGCCAGCCAGAACCGCCGCGACCGAACCGCGCCGGGCAGCCACTGCCGCGCGACGCCAGCCTGCCCGCCAGCGTGGCCGCGGGCCTGGCGGCCAGCCTGCCCGCGCGCCTGGCGGCCGCCGGTCTCCGGGGCCCGCCAGATGACGGCCACCGCGGCCGCCCCGATGACCAGGTGCGGCAAGTAAGGCAGCACGAGCGGGTCCCCGGCCCACTGGGCCAGGACCGATGCCACGGCCGGCCCCAGCCCGAAACCGGCGGACAGCGCGACCGCCGAACGCCGCGCGCTGACGGCCGGGTCATCCGACAGCTCCTGCACCCACGCGGTGGCTGAGCCGAACACCACGCCCGAGCACAGCCCGGCCAGCGCCCGGCCGGCCGCGATGACCGCCAGGGACCGCGGGCCGATCATGAACAGCAGCGTGGCCAGTGGCGACGCCGCGACGAACGGGATCACCACCGGGCGCCGCCCGATCCGGTCCGAGAGCCGCCCGCCGATGAGCAGGCCCGGGATCAGGGTCGCGGCATAGACGCCGAACAGCCCGGCCAGCACGCCGGCGTCCAGGCGCAGATCGTGGCGGTAGACGATGAGGAGCGGCGAGAACTGGTTCGCGCCCCAGCCGACGGCGAACATCGCGAAAGCGACCGGCCGCCAGCTCGTCGCCGAATGCCTGATGTCAGTCACTGCGACGGCTGCCATGGGCCCAATCTAAGTCCGGGGCGGCGCGCGGCGGGCCCGGGCGGCCCAGGGCGATTACGGCGTGGCCGTCGGCGAGGTCGTGGGCGCCGTCGTCGGGGCCGTGGCCGTCGGGGACGGCGCCGGCGTGGTTGTCGTCGGCGTGGGCGTCGGAGCGGGCGAGGAACTGGACGGCGTCGTGGACAGCGTGACGGTCGGGGTGCTGGAGGGCGCCGGCGTGGTCGCGGGCGCGGTGGCCGGGGCGCTGCCTTGCGCCGGGGCGACCAGATTCGGCGTGGTCACCGGATGCTGGGTGGGCGTGAACAGCAGCGCGGCCACGGCGACCACCACGCCGACCACGGCGACCAGGCCGCCGGTGGCCAGCCCGGCGGTGAACACCGACCGGTCCCGCCGGAATTCGCTGGTCCGCCGCTCACGCAGCCAAGCCGGAAGCGACGCGCGTCGGGCGGCCCAGCTATTAAACGGTGCCGCCGCCATGCCGAGCGTGGGGAACAGCAGCAGCGCCGCCAGCAACGGGCCGCTGAGCTGGGTGGCCTTCGTCAGCGCGGCCGCGATCCCGGCGAAGCCGAGCAGGGCCAGCGTCGATTCGGCCCAGTTCGACCGCAGCGCCTCCCACCACTTGGCGGACTCGCTCGTCTTCGGCGTGCGGAGGAAGACCGCCTTCCGCGCGAACAGGCCCATCACCGAAGCGCGCGCCACGACCAGCGACGTCGACTGCCAGATGAAGAAGGCGCCGAGCGCGTCCCGCCAGGTCGCGCCGGTGCCGCGGCGCAGCAGGGCCACCGCCCGCACCAGCCCGAGGATCACTAGGACCGGCACGATCGCCACCAGGAACGTGCTCAGCTTGCGGAACAGCTCACCGCCGCCCAGCGCCAGGTTGGCCGCGCCCGCGAGCAGGAAGACGAGGAAGATCATCCCGAGCAGATCGCCGTACCACTGCAGTCCCCCGGCCAGGTAGGCCCACCGCTGGGCGAGGGTCAGGTGATTCTCCCTGGTCCTGCGGCCGGGGATCAGCGACCGCCCGTGCATCCGCAGGATCTGGATACCGCCGAAACACCACCGGTAACGCTGGCCTTTGAGCGCCTCGAACGTCAGCGGCATGATGCCGTGGCCCCAGGACTGATCCATGTGCGCCCGGACCAGCCGCCCGCAGCAGGCGCAGGGACAGCTCCGCATCCTCGGTGATGCACCACTCGTCCCAGCCGCCGAGTTCGTCCAGCGCGACCCGGCGGATGAGGCCCATCGTGCCGGCGAAGATCGCGCCGTTGTGCTCGTTGCGCGAGGGCTGCGAGACGGCGAAGAAGTAGCTGTAGGAGTAGTAGAGCCGCCGGTAGTACCGGGCGTACCGCCAGTCGCGGTAGTCCTGCGGCGACTGGACGAACCCGATCCACGGGTCGGCGAACGCCGAGGCGCAGCGGCGCAGGAACCCCGGCTCGATCTGGTAGTCGGAGTCGACCACGCCGATCAGCTCGGCGCGGGGGTCGGTCAGCTCCCGGAGCGCGTAGTTCAGCGCCCCGGACTTGTAGCCCGGCCAGTTCTCGAGGTGGTGGAACTTGACCCCGTGCCGCGCGCACCACTGCTCGACCGGGCGCCACAGCTTCTCGTCGTCGGTGTTGTCGTCAATCAGGATGATCTCGTAACGCGGGTAATCGATGCGCAGCAGCGAGCGGAGCGTGTCGATGACCATGTCCGGCGGCTCGTTGTGCGCCGGGACGTGCAGGCTGACCATCGGCAGGTCGCTGTCGGCCACGTTCAGCGCCACGCCCGACGTGATGCGCCTGCGCCAGTGCTCGGTGCCGAGCGCGTCGCAGATCTCCCACAGGTAGGCGCAGGACAGCACGGCCGCGAACAGCTCGAAGAACCACAGCAGCACCCCGCCGACCGTGCTCGCCGGGCCGAGGTGACTGGCGAACGTCCACTCCATGGCGAACGTCAGGTACACCACGAACAGGAAAACGGTGGATGCCCAGCACAGGTGGGCGCGGGCGTTCCACCGGCGCGTGACCGGCAGCCAGACCAGGCTCGCGAACACCACGCCGGCCAGCCCCGCGACCAGGTTGTGCTCGGATGCGTGCAGCAGCCTCAGTACCCCGGCGACCGCCGCGGCCAGCACCGCGGTGCCAAATACCGCGAGTACGAAGCGGCGGACCGTCGGCCAGGTGCCGACGGTGCGGGCCCGGACCCGGGCCTGGCATGAACAAGGCGGCCGAGCCGAGTGGCGCCGCCACGATCCCAGCCAGCAGCAGCGCTGCAAGCATTGGTGCCCTCCACGGAATCCGTGTGTGCCGTGCAGGGCGCCGCTGCCCTGAATGTCTGCTATCCAGAACCAGACCGGCGGGCAGCGGCTTCCCAATTACACCCGTGGGGTCGCTTTTGCAAGGGTGATTCCGGTCACAGCGACGGTTCCGGCCAGATCAACGGCCGGTAACCGTTGACCGCCCCTGGTACCGATCACGACGGTGGCGCTCAGGGCGTCGCAGCGAGCCACGCGCGCGGTCAGGCTCCCGGCCACGATGGCGACGGCCAGCGGCGCCTGGCGTTCGCTCGTCTCGACCAGCAGGGAGCCGCCCGGCGCCAGCCAATCGGGAGCAGCGGCGGCCGCCCGGCGCAGGACGTCCAGGCCGTCGGCCCCGCCGTCCAGTGCCACCTGCGGCTCGTGGATGCGGGCCTCGGGCGGCAGCAGGCCGATCTCCGCGGTGGGAATATAGGGCACGTTGGCGAGCAGGATGCCGGCGCGGCCGCGCAGCGCGGCGGGGAGCGGGTCGTACAGGTCACCCTGGTACACCTGGCCGCCTACGCTGGCGACGTTGCGCCGGGCGCAGCGGACGGCGGCTGGATCGATGTCGGCCGCGTGCACCTCGGCCTGGCCGAGGGCGGCGGCGAGCGCCACGCCCAGCGCGCCCGAACCGCAGCACAGGTCGACCACGACGACCCGCTCCCCCGGGCTGGCCGGGGCGCCGGCCGCGGCGCGGGCCAGGGCGGCCGCCTGGCGGACCAGGAACTCGGTCCGGCGCCGGGGCACGAACACACCCGGCTGCACCGATATCCGCCGCCCGCAGAACTCCGCCCAGCCGAGGACGTGCTCAAGGGGAAGCCCGGCAACACGACGGTCCACCATGGCCGTGAGGTCGGCCGGAGTGCGGGCGGTGGAGGCGATCAGCCGCGCCTCGTCCTCGGCGAAGACACATCCCGCGGCGCGGAGCCGGGTGACGACGGCCGCGAGAGAATCAGGTGGCGGGGAAACCGGCATGCCGTCAGACGGGGTCACGGACGAACGGGCAGCTCATGCAGTGCCCGCCTCCGCGGCCCTTGCCCAGTTCGAACCCGGGGATGGGGATGACCTCGATTCCCGCTTCGCGCATCCGCGCGATCGTGAACGTGTTCCGCTCGTAGGCGATGACCACGCCCGGTTCGAGGGCCAGGGTGTTGTTGGCGTCGTCCCATTGCTCCCGTATGGCCTGATAACGGTCACCGCCGGTTTCCACCAGGTTGAGTTGCTTGACCCCGAGCGCGTCGGCCACCGCCGACAGGAAGTCCTTCTCGGTGGTGACGTCGAAGTCGCCCCTGGTGTCCCTCGGCCGCAGGCTGATGGCGCGGATGCCCTCCACGACCCGGGGGTACGCCGTGGCCGTGTCCCGGTCGAGCATCGTGAAGACCGTGTCAAGATGCATATGCGCCCGGTCGCGGGTCATCACGGCCACGATGACCCGCTCGGCCGCCCCGGCGTGAAACAGCCGGGCGGCCAGTTCTTCGATCATGCGCGCGCTGGTCCGCTCGCTCATCCCCATGAGCACGGTGCCGTTCCCGATCGGCTGGACGTCCCCGCCCTCGAGCGATGCGGTGCCGAACGCGTCGAGGCGGAACGGCTCGCGGCTGTCCCGGTCGAGCGGCGGGTTCCAGAACTGCCAGTCGGCGTCGGCGAACATCGGGTGGTAGCGATAGATCGTGAGCATGTTCAGCGCCTCTCGGCGCCGCACCGGCCAGAACATCGGGTTGACCGTCACCCCGCCGAAGATCCAGGCCGAGCTGTCCCGCGTGTACAGCGTGTTGGGCAGCGGCGGCAGCACGAACACGTCACCGTCGTGGGTGGCCGCGGCGATCAGCGACACCTTCTGGAACCGGGCCCAGTCGGGGTCGAGCTCGGCCAGCGTCAGTCCCCCGATCAGGTGCTCGGCCAGCACATCGGGCGGCATTCGGGATAGTAGTTCCCGCACTTCGCCCATGAGCTCCCAGCCGACCGTGAAGTCGGAGGCCACCGCCTCGATCACCTGGGCCCGGCCCACCCGGCTCGCCGCCAGGGCTTCGGTCAGCAGATCGTGGACGTAATAGACCTCGACGCCGCGCTCGCGCATAACCCCGGTGAACTGGTCGTGCTCCCACTGGGCGCGTTCCACCCACAGGACTTCGTCGAAAAGCAGTTCGTCGCGATTCGCCGGAGTGAGCCGCCGCAGGCTCAGGTCCGGCCGGTGGACGATGACCTTCCGCAGCTTGCCGACCTCTGAGAACACCCCGAACCTCTGCACGGCGATCATCCTCCCCGGCTGCCGTTCGGCACCGGCAGTACCAACGTCATCTCGGTATATCAGCCGGCCTGCGGCACGATCGCATCATGCACATCATCACGAGCGCGCTAGATCCCGGGCCGCTGTCCTCGCTGCCACCCGTTCTGCGTTCCTGCCTCACCGAACCGGAATGGTGGACCGATGAGCTGCAGGGCCTGCACGTCATGAATGCCCTCAACGACCTGGCGCTACCGGCTGATTGCCCGGGCTACCGGAAAGTCATGAGCGCGCCCAGCACCAGGTGGCGATGGCCGGGGCACGCCCTGGTGCATCGCAGCTCCCTCGTGCACAGCGGAGTTAATTTCTTCGGCCCGGTGCTCGTCGGGCCGGACTGCGAGATCGGGCCCAACGCGACAGTCTTCGGCCCGACGGTGATCGAGTCAGGCACCTACCTGGGTCCCAGTGCGGAGATCAGGCGCTGCCTGCTCCTGAACGGGACCGAGATTTCCCACATGAGCTACGTCGGGCATTCGGTCATCGGGCGGAATGTCTGCCTGGGCGCGTTCTTCTGCGCGGCGGTCAGGAACCTGCGCCACGGAACGGTGCACGTGATGCGCGACGGCGCTCTCATCGATACCGCCGAACGGACACTGGGCTGCGTCATCGCGGACGGCGCGGAGACCGGCGTGCACACCACGGTGATGCCGGGGCGCCGGGTGGTCCGGACGCCGGTGCTCCCGCCCCACTCGATCGTGATGAGGAACTGCTAGCGAGCCGGGCGCAAATGCCGGCTGCGCCGCACGGCTCAATGACCCTGTCGCTGTTCAATTTAGTATTCGAATTATTTCTTGATAGTCGGATAATTCGCGTCACGTGCTAGGGTCAGAATTACAACTTGAGATGAGATGAACGCGATGCCTTTCAGGTCAGCGCCCTCACGAAGAGCGCGTGGCGCGACACAATCCGAGATCGCCATCAACCGTGTACTCGCTGACTGGGGAAGCGCCGACCAGCTCGCTCACACCGATCCCGCCCTCCGCGTCGCCTGCCCCGCCTGCGAGGCACTCAGCCATCAGCGATGCCTGGAACGCAACCCGAAGCAGTACGTCACCCCGCACGCCGAGCGGTCCGCGCTCGTCGCCGGCGCCGCCACCTGACGGCCTGGGAATCAGCCCCGAAGCGGCCCGGCTGGGCCGGTACAACCGGGCATAATGAGCCGTATGCGCAGCCGACCGTCATTAGTGGCGTCCGCCCTGGCCGGGCTGGCCGGTCTGGGTCTGGCCAGCTGTACCGGTAGCCCGACGTCCAGCCCGGCTCACCCCGCGGCGTCCTCCCCCGCCCGGCCCGCGGCCGGCCATCCGCCGCCCACCGGGCCGATCGGCAGCCCGGGCCATCCCCTGCTGATGGACTGCGCGCAGGAGTCCTTCACCGTTCCCCCGGTGTCCTATCAGCCCCAGCCCGGTGACCTGGTCATCGGGCCACTGGACATCGGCAATGTCCTGCGGCTGGCCACCGCGAACCCGGCAGGCTACGGCGACCATGGCTCGTACAAGATCCCCTTCATCCTCACCCCCGGGTCAACCGCGACGCTCACGATCGCGGCCCCGGCCCGCGGGCAGGTCGTGATCGACAGCCCGTCTTCCCCGACCGGCACCGTGACCGCCGCCACCTACCACTCCTGCTCCGACGTGGCCGGCTTCTTCGCCCAGGGCTTCACATTCACCAACGGCAAGATCCGCGGCTGCGTCCCCCTCGACGTGACCATCGGCCATGACGCCCGGGTCCACCACGTCATGCTCTCGCTGTTTGCCGGACGGTGCGCGTCCTAATCTGGCGGCTATGCCAGCATCCACGCCCGCGCGCGCCGACGACGAGGCGGGCACGGCGGCGTCGCGGCCGTACTTCACCGTGTTTCGCCGAACGAGGCGGCCATCTGGCTCGCCGACAAACTCGACGCGATCGGCGATCCGGAGTTCCGTGCCATCTACCTCGAGTACGACGCGGCGTTCGACTGGTCTCCGGATGACCCGCGTCTGTACGCGCTGGCCGAGCGGTGGATGACCAGCCTGCCCGGCGGGTTCGAGGACGGGGAGTGACCGGTCCAGGACCCGGCCATCGCCCAGCTGGTCACCACGTCCGCCGGCGTGTCGTCGCCGGCCGGGGACCGGCTCGCCAAGATCGCCCAGGAGCGCATGGCCGACGGGTGAAGCGCACGATCACCCGAACAGGATTTGCCGTGGCGTAGTTCGCCGAAGCGATCGTTCTCGGCCAGCACGTACGCCCGCCACCATTGTGCCTGGTCCTCGGCTGCGGACTTATCCGCACTGGCGAACCGGCCGCTGAAGCTTGAGTTAAGCGTCAGCCCGTGCCGGCCAACCTCTCGGCAACCTTCCTGGTAGGTTACATCTAAGTTTCAGCGTCGGCTGTCACTCTCAGATCAGTGGCATCGACTAAAGGAGCTAAACGAATGCCTTCCCGCAAACTCACCAGGTCCATCGCTGTCGGCGTCGCGGCCATCGCGATCGGCGGCGGTTCCTACGGGATCGTCAGCGCAACCACCAGCAGCGGCTCACCCACAGCCAGCAGTTCCCCCTCCGTCAGCGCCTCACCCGCCTCCAGTACCGCACCCGCGGCCGGCCACGGCTTCGCTGGCGGCGGCGGGGGGTCCAACGCCCGGTCTGGACCGGCCGCTGGGGGGACGACCGGCACGGTCAGCAGCATGTCCACGTCGGGCTTCACCGTGTCGACCTCAACGGGTGAGAAGGTGACCATCAAGGAGGCGTCCTCCACGACCTACCAGAACGGGACGGCCTCGGCCTCGGCCAGTGCCATCACCGCAGGCGAACCCGTCCTCGTCCTCGGCACGACCAGCGGAACGACCATCACCGCCACGCAGGTCATCGTGCAGCCGGCCAGCACCGCATCTGCGTCCTCCGCAGCACAGGTGGTTCCCTTCAAGCAAGGGGCACCGTCCACGTCAAAGACAGCCGGCCAGATCCCGGCGAACTACACCCAGGGGTCGGGGACCATCGTCAGCGGAACGGCCGCCACTAAGGCGACCGAAGCGGCGCTGGCCGCCTACCCGGGCGGCGTCGTCGACCGTGTCGTGCAGCTGAGCAACGGCGAGTACGAGGTCCACAACATCGGCGTCAACTGGCCGCACCACATCTTCGTCAACCAGAACTTCCAGGTCGTCGGCGCCAACTAGCCGCCGCGGTGGATGCGTGAGCGAGCGAGTACAACACTGGCCAGCCCGGCGGCGACCGCCGCTCAAGGCGTTCGCCGCCGGGCTGCTGGATCTGTCCCATCTACCGCGAATCAGGTCAATATGGGCCGGAGCCCGTTACTGCACTTACCTGCTGTACGCCCGACCCGGGCGGAGCGTCCGCCGATTTCCGCCCCACAAACCACTCACGTCACACTGGCCCCGCCTCCGGTAGACTCGTTCATGATCATGTGAAGAAAACGTCGTATTTGGCGGCAAACACCACACGATCATGGAAGGGTGCCTGGGCCGTTGACGCTTAATTAGGCGTCAGCTTCCACAACCGCCCGGGCCACTCGTGCCCATGCTCCCGATAGCTGCCAATTCCGGGACTTTCGGGCAGGCGGGCCGGCCGGGCCGCCTTGACAACGCATTTGGGCAGGCGCGCTTGTGCCCCCAAAGTGCCCCCGGCCAGCCCGTGAACACTGCTGCGCCGCAGGTGAGGGCCGCTGGGACGGGCGAGCCGGCCTGTAGGCCGGGTTCTGTGCACCCGCGTAAACGCGGGCCGGCGGCCATCCATCTGGGACTGCCGTTGCCGGCAGCCTCGTGCGGTCTACCCGCGAGCATCGGGCGGGCCGCCCTCAATCGCTCGCGCAGGAAGCGGGCTCGGAAGCCCGCTCCCCTTTTGACCTTGCTCCCGGTGGGGTTTACCGAGCCGCCGCAGTCACCTGCGGCGCTGGTGGTCTCTTACACCACCGTTTCACCCTTACCTCCCTACGGAGCTGGCCGCTGGCCAGCTCCCGGGGAGGCGGTCTGTTTTCTGTGGCACTGTCCCGCGGGTCGCCCCGGGTCGGTGTTACCGACCACCGTGCCCTGTGGAGCCCGGACCTTCCTCGCCGCGCACCGCGCGGCGCGGCCGCCCGGCCGACTCGCCCGTCTGAGCCAGGATATTCCCTCGCCGCGCCCCAGCCAGCGCACACCTTGCTTATCCCCGTTCCCCTGCTCGTCAGAATCCCGGTCCTGCCACACTGGGTCGCGACTCCTTTCCGGGTACCGCTGAGTCTCTACTTCTGAGACCCGCCGGCCCGGTCCGCCAGCTCCTGCCGACGGGTTCGGACTAATCACCCGTCCCTGATCGCACCGTTCGGAAGGCCTGGCCCACCATGAAATTCAGCATCTTTCTGCCAACGGGCTTTGCCCAGGAGTTCGCGCGCATCCCCGACCCGGTCGTGGCTTACGAGAGGCTGGTCCAGATCGCCAGGCTGGCCGACAAGGCCGGCTACGAGACCCTGCTGGCACCGGACCACCTGACCACCATCCCGCCCTCTCACGAGATCGTTTTGGAAGCCTGGTCACTCATCACCGGGCTGGCCCGCGAAACCTCTCGCGTCCGGATCGGCCAGTTGGTCACGGGCAACAGCTACCGGAATCCCGCCTTGCAGGCGAAGATGGCGTCCACCGTGGACGTGATGTCCCGCGGCCGACTGACCTTCGGCATCGGCGCGGGCTGGTGGGAGCCTGACTACGTCGGATACGGCTACGAATTCGGCACGCCGGCCGAAAGGCTGCGCCACCTCGGCGAAGCGGTCCAGGTCATCCTGGCCCTCTGGACCGAGAAGGAGGCCACCTTCGAGGGCCGGTATTACCAGGTGCGCGGCGCGGTCAACGAGCCAAAGGGCGTGCAGACGCCGCACATCCCGCTGATGATCGCCGGCGGCGGCGAGAAGGTCACGCTCCGCCTGGTCGCCCAGTACGGCGACGCCTGCAACATCATGGGCTCGCCCGAGCTTGTGGAGCACAAGTACGCGGTGCTCAAGAAACACTGTGAGGAGGTCGGCCGCGACTACGACGCCATCAACCGCACCGCCACGACGGTGGTCATCATTCGCGACACCGACGACGAGGCACGCGCCCTGGTGCCGCCGGGCTCCGAATTCGCCTACCCGGGCGACCTCGGCTCGTACGGCCTCATCGGGACCGTCGACACGGTCAAGCAGCGCATCGCCGCGTTCGAGGCGGCCGGGGTGCAGGAACTGATCGTCAACTTCCAGGACCCCACCAGCCTCGACCAGGTCACGCAGTTCGCGGATCTCTTCATGGGCCAGGCGTGAGAAAGAGGCGACGTGCGCGGTGCGCGGGTCATCCAGCGTCGCAGATGCCGGCCGGGATGGCCGAGCCGACACCGGCGTTCTGTTGTGCGGACAGCGTGTTGGAGTCGGCGTTAAGAAGACGACGATCTGCCGTGTGTCATTGCGGGTGGTGAAGGAATTCCTGCAGTAACCCGGAAAGTCTCCGTCGTGCCCCCGCAGGCCAGATTGGCGTAGGTCTCGCCTTTGTGCGGACGCTTTCATGAAACTCGCGACTCCTTGCACGATCCTCTCGCTGCGGGCGGTCACCGCGAGTTTTGTGCTGCAATGGTGACATGTCTCTGGACGAGCTTCGCGAACTGCTGGAACGGCATGTGCGTCCCGATTTGACCACTGCCATCGACGGCGTCCGGATCTGCCGGGTCGACCACACCGCTTTGCCGCAGTCCTCGATGTCCGGCACGGTGCTGGCGGTCATCGCCCGGGGCGGCAAGCGTCTGGCACTGGGGGACCGCGTCTACGATTACGGCGCTGGTCAGTACCTCGTCGCCTCGGTCGACCTCCCGGTGACGGGGCACGTCATCGACGCCGCCCCGGGCCACCCCGCGCTCGGTTTCGGGATGACCCTGGAACCCGCCGCCATCGCGGAGCTGCTGCTGCAGGCCGGGCCCGGGGATCTGCCGCGGTCCCCCGGCACCGCACGTCCGGGAATCGCCGTCAGCGACGCCCCGGACGAGTTGCTCGACGCTATCGTGCGGCTGCTGCGCCTGCTCGACCGGCCACGGGACCGGAAGGCACTGGCCCCGCTGGTCAAGCGCGAGATCCTCTGGTGGTTGATCACCGGGGAACAAGGCGACGTCGTCCGTCAGCTCGGCCTGGCCGACAGTAGCCTGACGCACATCAGAGGTGCTGTGCGGTGGATCCGGGAGAACTACACCAGGCCCTTCCGCGTCGAGGAAGTAGCACAGCTTTCGGGGATGAGTGTCTCCGCTTTCCACCGGAACTTCCAAGCGGTCACGGCGATGACCCCGATCCAGTTCCAGAAGCACATCCGGCTGCAGGCGGCGAGATTGCTGCTGGCGAACCGTCCGAACGACATCACCGGCGTCGGCCACCGCGTCGGATACGACAATCCGTCCCAGTTCAGCCGGGAGTACCGGCGCCAGTTCGGCGCCCCGCCCAGCGTCGATGCGGTGCGCATGCGTGGCGGAGCCGGTCCCGCTGCTGCGGCGCTGCCGTGAAAGCCGACTGAGCGAAGAGGATTGTGCAACCACCCGAGAGGATCTTGCTGGCCCGGCGCTCGTGGCGTTGTTTTCATGGAGCTACCGGAACGTGCCGGCGGATTCCGGGGCAATCACCACGAGCAGGAGGCGGGTAATGAAGTTTCCGGCCACTCACCGAATGCTCACCGACCGCCTCCAAGGGGAGAAGTATGAAGTACCGCACGCTGGGCCGGACCGGAATCGAGGTCAGCCCCTACTGCCTGGGCGCCATGATGTTCGGGGCCATGGGAAACCCCGACCACGACGGCTCGATCCGGATCATCCACAAGGCTCTGGACGCAGGGATCAACTTCATCGACACCGCCGACGTGTACTCCGGCGGCGAATCCGAGGAGATCGTCGGCCAGGCACTCAGGGGCCGCCGCGACGACGTCGTGCTCGCCAGCAAGGTGCACTACCCGATGGGCGACGATCCGAACCACCAGGGCAACTCACGGCGCTGGATCATCACCGCGGTCGAGAACTCCCTGCGCCGCCTGCAGACCGACCACCTCGACCTCTACCAGGTCCACCGCCCCGACCCGACGGTCGACGTGGAGGAGACACTGTCGGCCCTGTCCGACCTGATCCACAGCGGCAAGGTGCGCGCGATCGGTGCGTCGTCCTTCCCGGCCTCGGAGATCGTCGAGGCGCAGTGGGTCGCCGAGCGGCGCGGCCTGGAGCGCTTCCGGACCGAGCAGCCGCCGTACTCAATCGTCAACCGGAGCATCGAACGCGAGGTGCTGCCGATCTGCCAGCGCTACGGGATGGGCACGCTGGTCTGGAGCCCGCTGGGCCAGGGCCTGCTCACGGGCCGATTCCGCAAGGGCCAGCAGACCGGCACCCACCGATCCGGCGGCATGCCGCAGCACTTCAGCGACGAGCGCAAGCTCGACGTGGTCGAACAGCTCATCCCGCTCGCCGAGAAGGCCGGCCTGCCGATGACCCACCTGGCGATGGCGTTCGCGATCGCCCACCCGGGCGTCACCTCGGCGATCATCGGGCCGCGCACCATGGAACAGCTCGACGACCTGCTGGCCGGCGCCGAGGTCACCCTGGACGACGAGGTCCTCGACCGGATCGACGAGATCGCTCCGCCCGGTACCGACGCCGGCCCCAACGACGTGGCCTACACACCGCCGGCCATCTCGAACGTGAACCTGCGCCGCCGGCCGGTCGCCGAGCGCTCCGCCACCTGAACGACGGCCGCGTGAGGGTCGGCGAGTGTAGCTGCGCTGTGCGCCGCTACGCATGGATTGGCGCTGGTGGTCTCTTACACCACCGTTTCTAGTCCGGTACGGAGGTCGGGGAACGGCTCGGGTCCCGGGCCGGGTTTCCCGCTGGGTCGTTCTCCGCGGTCTCCGGCGTCACGCCGGTCGCCGGCGAGCCTTCGGTCACCGTCGCCGGGCTGTCGGGCACGGCTTCCGCGCCCGACGGCTGCGGGTCGGTCCGCCCCGGCCGGCTGGCCGGCGCCGCGAACGCCAGCCCGGCGGCCAGGCACGCGAACGGAACCACCGGAAGCAGGTAGCGATAGTCGAAGTCCGCGGTCATGATCGGGAAGAGCAGCAGGACGACGGCCGACACCCACGGCAGCAGGCTGAGCCCGTCATGTCGGCGTTCGAGGCGGAACCCCCGCCCGGGGCGCCGGGTGACCCGGACGACGGTACCGAGACCCAGCACCAGGATCAGTCCGAACAGCGGGCCGTAGAGGTAGAACACCCGCTGGTAGGCGGTCATCATGAATGCGAACGGCTCAACGACGCGGCTGATGCTCACGTGGCCGTACGCCCGGATGTCCTGCGGCGCCGTGGCGTGCGGAATCCAGGAATGGTTCGGCACCTTCTGGGGCTGCCGGTGGAAGTAGTAGTCCGAGAGGGTGCCCTTGCTCGGGTAGGGGTGGTGCTGCGGCTCGATCGCGAGGACCAGGCCGTTAACGATGGCGTGCGCGTAGCTGAGCGGCTGGGCCTCGACCGCGCGGATCGCAAAATCGCGCAGCATCTTGTTGCCGGCCTTACTCACCGGGCCGCCCGGCACCTCGTGGACCTGCTTGACGTGCCAGACCAGCGAGCCAGGCGGCTGGCGCTTGGACGGCGGTGTCGACAGGCACAGGATCCGCTCGTCGGCGGGTGGGTTGATCTTCGAGCACTCGGCGAACGACGACGTCCGGCCGTACAGGTAGAAGCCTTCGGACTGGGACAGCCCGTAGGTGCCGGTCCACGAGTGGAACCACATGGCGTAAGCCACGACCGGGATCGCCGCCCCGGCCACGATCGCGGCCAGGGAGCGCCAGCCCGCCCGGCGCACGATCAGGAAGACGAAGAACACCACCGGCATGGCCAGGCCGCCGGGCCATACGGTGATGGCGTAACCGGCCAGCAGGCCCGCGACCAGCACGGCCGGCCAGGAGGGCCGCGGCTGCCACAGCAGCAGCGTGATCGCGACGACCAGCAGGAACAGGAACAGCAGGTCGGCCATGATCATGTGCTCGAGCTGGACCTCGAAGCCGTTGAGCAGGACCGGCAACGTGGCCAGGGTGGCCCACAGCTTGGGCACGCGGGCCCGCCGGAGCAGCAGGTAGATCAGCACCCCGACGGTCAGGCCCATCAGGTGCTGGATGATGACGACCAGGGTCAGGCTGTGGAACGGCTCCAGCACCTTCAGGAACAGGGAGTACCCGTGGCCTTGCTGAGGTCGGGCCTCAGCCGCAGCGCCGAACCCAGGTAGACGTAGGAGTCACCGGCGAACCAGAGGGCGCCCGGGTAGCCGAGGACAGCGACGAGCCTCAGTACGGCCCCGGCCGCCAGGGCCAGGGTGAACAGCCGGTTGGCCAGGATCAGGCCGCGCAGCCGGTCGTACCCGACCAGCCGTCGGACCCGGTCGGCAGCCATGCCGGCTTGCGGCGACGGGACGTGCGGCACCTGACTCTGCACAGCGTGATCCTATCGGCGATGCCGCCCGGATATGCCGGAAGCGCGCTCGGGGCGACGACACAACCTCCATTACACCCGGGGTGACCACGTGGCCGGCACAGCGCGGGCACAATGGTGGGCTATGCGACGCGTCCCTCTCCTCGCGGTCATCGCCTCGGCCGCGGTCCTGGCCGGAGGCTGCACCGGATCCGCGGGCGCGGCGGCCCCGGCCGGCACCCGCGCCCCGGCCGCGACGGCGACCAAGCCGGCGCTGCCGTTCCCGGTCGCGGAGAACCAGAAGGCGGGCACCTCGGCCTGGAAGATCAGCCGTCATGCCGCCACGTCGGGGATCGAGGGCTACGCGGATCACGTGAGCGTGCTCCCGGGCCAGTCGTTCCGGCTGTTCGTCTCCACGACGGCTTCCCGGTACCGGGTCGACGCGTTCCGCATGGGCTGGTACGGCGGCCGGCAGGGCCGGCTGGTCTGGGCGTCGGGCTCCTCCTCCGGCCGGGTGCAGGCACCCGCCCGGTTCACCGCGTCCACCCGCACCATCACCGCGCCCTGGCAGCCCTCCATGACGGTGCCGACCACCGGGTGGCCGGAGGGTGACTACCTGCTGAAGCTGAGCGCGTCGTCGGGGGCCGAGCACTTCGTGCCCATCACCGTGCGGTCGGCGAGCACGGCCGGCAAGGTTGTCCTGCTGAACGGGGTGACGACCTGGCAGGCCTACAACCTGTGGGGCGGCTACGACCTCTACTCCGGGCCCGGCGGCTTCCCCAGCCGCTCCTACGCGGTGAGCTTCGACCGGCCGTACACGCTGAACGGCGCCAACATGTTCCTCTACTACGACCAGCCGGCGGTGGCGATCGCCGAGCGGTCCGGGGTCCCGCTGGCGTACGAGACGGACGTGGACCTCAGTGCCAACCCGGGCCTGCTCGCCGGGGCCCGGGCGGTGATCTCCCTCGGCCACGACGAGTATTACTCCGCGGCGATGCGCACCGCGCTGACCAGCGCCCGGGGTGCCGGAACCAACATCGCGTTCCTCGGTGCGAACGCCGCTTACCGGCACATCAGGTTCGGCTCGACCGCGCTCGGCGCGGACCGGCTGGTCATCTGCTACAAGGACGCGGCGATCGATCCCATGTTCACGGTGGACAAGAGCCTGACCACGCAGGACTGGCGGGATCCGCCCGATCCGCGGCCGGAAAGCGTGATCACCGGGGACTTCTACGAGTGCAACCCGGTCAGCGATCCGTACGTCGTGTACGCGCCGTCGAGCTGGATCTTCGCCGGTACGGGTGTGCGCCGGGGGACGTCGTTCCCGGACCTGGTCGGGGTCGAATACGACCGGGTCAACCCGTCGGTGCCGTTCCCGAGACCGCTCCAGGTCATCGCGCACTCCCCGGTGGTGTGCGGCGGCACGGCCAGTCACGCCGACACGTCGTACTACACCGTGCCGAGCGGCGCCGGAGTGCTCGACGTCGGCACCATGCGCTGGGTGTGCGCCCTGAACTACACCTGCGGGCAGGGCGTCACGCGGGCGGCGGAAGGCTTCACCGACGTCGCCACCACGAACATCCTGCGGGCCTTCGCGGCCGGGCCTGCGGGCCGGGCGCATCCGGCCCAGGACAACCTGGCCGGCCTCCACCTGTCCCGGGGCTCGGCCTACGACAGCGCGGCCTCCGCCGACTCCAACTGACCGGCGGCGCCGGCCCACCGCTCGAGCTGGCTGACGAACGCCTTGGCGTCCTCGGGCCAGCGGAGGTACTCGCTGGCCCCCTGGTGCCCGCGCAGGCCCATCGCCTCGCGCAGCGCCGGGTCGCGCTGCAAGGTGAGGATGGCCTCCGCCGCCGCCGCGGGGTCGCGGAACGGGACCACGAAACCGCACTCGTGCCGTTCCACCAGGCCCGCGGCCAGCGGCAGCGGCGTGGTGACGACGGGCACTCCCCGCGCCATGTACTCGGCGACCTTGGTCGGCATCGACGGACGGAAGTTCGGGTCGTCGTGCAGCAGCGACAGCCCGGCCAGGGCGCCGTCGGCGATCAGCATCGCCTCGTCGTTCGGCACGAACCCGTGCCACCGGACCAGGCCGCTGGCCTGCGCGGGCTCGATCTCGGCCCGCGCCTGGGCGTCGGCCGGGCCGACCAGCTCGACCGTGATCCCGTGCGGCTGCAGCAGCCGGGCCAGCTCGACCATGTCACCGGCCCCGCGGTCCGGTGACAGGTGCCCCACGTACACGACCCGGTTCTTCCCGTCTGGCGGGGCGGGCTGGTCCGGCACGTAGGTGGTGTTCGGCACGACCGGGTGGGACCGGCGGAACCGGCTGGCGTATCCCTGCTCGGCCAGCAGCAGGTGGAAGCGGCGCTCGGCCCACCGCTCGGCCGCGCGGACCGCCAGGGCGGCCGGGCGGCGCAGCGGGACCGGCAGCCAGGCCTTGGTGCCCAGGACCGCGGCCGCGGTGTCCTCGTGCACGTCCCAGATGGTCGGTGGCCGGTGCCGCACGAACGGAAGCACGAGCAGCAGCTCGGGATCGTGGACGAGCAGCAGGTCCGCGCCGGGGGCGAGCCGGGCCAGCTGGCGCCGGGCCGCGCGCAGCGCGCCGAGCCTGCGGCGGCCGGCGGCCCGGGGAATGTCCGCCGTGGTGAGCTCCGGCCACGGGGTGACGCCGCAGGCGCGCAGCGGCGCGATGTAGGTGACGTCGTGCCCGGCGTCGAGCAGCGCGCGGATCTGCCGGTGCAGGATCCGGGCGTCGGCCGGATGGTGCACCACGGTGCAGACGACGACCCTCATGGCGCGGCCGCTTACAGCGTCTCGGTGTTCGGGCCGCCGCGCCCGGCGAGCCGTCCCCTGGTGTCGAGCAGCAGCTTGGAGCTGGCCACCAGGTTGTCCATGTCGTAGACGTCGTGGTCCTGCAGCAGGATGGTCACGTCGGCCATGGCCAGCTCGGCGTCCAGCTCGGTGGCCCGGCGCACGTCCTGGCCGTCGATCGGCCACTCGTCCACATGCGGGTCGTGGTAGGCCAGCCGGGCGCCGCGGGCCAGCAGCCGGCGTGCGATCGGCCGGGCGGGCGACTCACGCTGGTCGGCGATGTCCCGCTTGTACGTCACGCCCAGGAGCAGCACGTTCGCGCCGTTCAGCGGCTTGGCGTGCCGGTTGAGCAGCTCCGCCGCCCGGTCCACGACGTAGCCCGGCATGCGGCTGTTGATCTCCTGGGCCAGCTCGACGAACCGGAACGGGTAGCCCAGCGTGCGGACCTTGTAGGACAGGTAGTTCGGGTCGATGGGGATGCAGTGCCCGCCGACGCCGGGCCCCGGGTAGAACGGCTGGAAGCCGAACGGCTTGGTCGAGGCGCACCGGATTGCGTCCCACAGGTCGATGCCGAGCTCGTGGCAGAAGACGGCCATCTCGTTGACCAGCGCGATGTTGACGTGCCGGTAGGTGTTTTCCAGCAGCTTGGCCATCTCGGCCTCGCGCGGCGACTTCGCCTCGATCACCTGGTCGCAGACCTTGCCGTAGAACCGCGCGGCCGCGGCCGTGCAGTCCGGGGTGAGGCCGCCGACGACCTTCGGCGTGTTCCGCAGCCCGAACACCGGGTTGCCCGGGTCGATCCGCTCCGGTGAGAAGGCCAGGTTGAAGTCGACGCCGGCGCTCAGCCCGGACGCCTTCTCCAGGATCGGGCGCAGCAGCTCGTCGGTGGTCCCGGGGTAGGTGGTCGATTCGAGCACGACCAGCGTGCCGCGGCGCAGCAGCCAGGCCGTCTCCCCGGCGGCGCGGACGGCGGTCAGGTCCGGGCCGTCCGCCTCGGACAGCGGCGTCGGCACGCAGATCACGATGGTGGCGGGCTCGCCGGCCTCGGACTCCTCGGTGGTGGCCCGGAACCCCCGGCCGGCCATCTGCCCGATCTGGGCGTCGGAGATGTCGTCGACATGCGACCGGCCGCTGTTGAGGCTGGCCACCACGCCGGAACCGATGTCGTATCCGACGACGCGCATTCCTGAGTTCGTCGCTTCGAGGGCCAGCGGCAGCCCCACGTAGCCGAGCCCGATCACCAGCAAGTCGACGTGCACCGACCGCTTCCCTTCAGCTGAGAACGTGACGTCAGACGGCGCCGAGACGCTCGTAGGCCGCCCGGTAGATCGCCGCGTTGCGCGCCCAGGTGCGGTCCCTGGCCACCCATTCCCGGGCGTTAACCCCGAGTTTGCGGCGATGATCAGAACTGTAAAGCAGCGGCTCCATCGTATCGGCAAAGGACGCCGGATCCCCGGGACTTGCCAGGGCGCCCGTTACGTCGGGCCTGATGATCTCCCGGAGCGCCCCGACGTCGCTCGCCACGACCGGCAGGCCGCTGGCCATCGCCTCCACCGGCTTCAGCGGGGTGACGAGCTGGCAGACCCGGTCACTGGTCCGGGGTATGGCGAAGATGTCGAGGATCGCGTGGTACTTGCGCACCTCGCCCATCGGCACCCGCCCGGTGAAGATCGCGGTCCCGGTCAGCCCGAGCTGCCCGGCCAGGCGCTCCAGCGCGGCCCGCTCGGGACCGTCGCCGACGATCAGCGGCCGGACGGAGGCGCCGCGCCGCCGCAGCTCGGCCACGGCCTCCAGCAGCGTCCCGATGCCTTCGTAGCCCACCAGGTTGGACACCACCCCGACGAGCTGCTCCCCCGGCCGGACGCCGAGGGAGTCGCGCAGCGCGGCCGCGTCGGGCAGCGGCTCCAGGAACTCATCCGAGACCGCGTTCGGCACAACGATGATCTTGTCGGCCGGGACGCCGCGGGCCACGATCTCCGCGCGCATCACCTCGCCGAGCGTCACCACCAGGTCGGCCTCGGCCATGCACCGGGTCTCCAGCTCGCGGGCCCGGAGGTAGAAGTCGCTGGCCGTGAGGTCGGCCGCGGGCAGGGGCCCGACCGCCACGGTCCCGGTCCCGGTGCCGCTGGACGAATATCCAGATACCGAACGAGACTCGTTCGCAGTTCCCGCCCCGTCCAGGCCCGCACCGTGGCGGGACAGCCAGGTCTCTTCCCAGAATCCGCGTACCTCGTAGACGACCGGCAGGCCGAACGCCTCGCGCAGGGCCAGCGCGAGCTGCCCGTTGAGGTAGTTGCTCGCCGCGTGCAGCACGGCCGGGCGCAGCCGCTCGACCAGGCGCGCGGCCATCTCCAGGCCCAGCCCGGCGGCCGCGTCGGCGTGCGGCGGCAGCCGGTACGGCAGCAGCCGGTGATACGGAACGCCGTCCACCTCGACCACGCGCCGCCCGTCGATGTGGCCCTGCGCGACCGGGAACCCGCACTTGGTCGCCACGTGCGGATCGAGTGAGGCCGCCCGCTGGGCCACGGCGATCTGCTGGGTCCGGACCGTATAGCCGGCGTTCGTGGTCGGCAGGGCATCGGTGACCAGGTGCAGTACCCGGCCGCGGACCGCCGCCCCGGCCGCGTCGGCCCCGCCCGCCGGAACCCGGCGCAGCGCGGACCGGTCGAGGCGCGGTATGCCGCGGGTGAGGACGTCGAGCTCGGCCGTCACCGAGGCGCGGAGCTCCCGCTCGTGCCGCCCGCCGGCGCCGTCCAGCACCCGCGCGGCGTCGGTGTACCGGCCCTCCCGCCACGCCAGCCGGGCCATCAGGGCGGGCCGGGCCGGGTCGGCGGCCGGCATCCGCTCCAGGGCGGAGCGCGCGACGTCCGGCCGGTCGACCGCGAGCGCAAACGCGGCGAGCCGCCTCGGTGACGTGCTAAGAAGGTTCAGGGACGCCTGCCGCTCACCGGCGCCCCACAGCGCGGCCGAACGGCCGTAGGGACCCGCGAACCGCAGCCACCCGCGCGCCCGGCCGGGCAGCACGCGCCAGCCGAGCAGCAGGGCCCGGACCGGATCCGCGGTGAGGTGCCGCCACATGACCGACGCCGCCAGCGACAGCGCCCGCGGCGAATAGCGCCACGACGAAGGGAACCAGGAGGCTGGAAGGCCGTGGCGGGCGGGCCGCCAATCAGGACGCGGGGTCACGTCGGCCAACGATAATGGGCCGGCGCGGCACCGTCAGCGCGCGGCCCGGCCACCGGATAGATTTCCTCGACAACCTTGAACGCGCAAACGGCTAAGGGAAGGGCGATGCTCGCACCCATAACGCACGTGCTCGGCGCCCGGCCGAACTTCGTCAAGGCGGCGCCGGTGATCCGGGGGCTGGCCGCGCTCGGGCACCGGCAGCGGGTGGTCCACACCGGCCAGCACTACGACGAGCGCCTGTCCGACGTGTTCTTCGTCCAGCTCGGCCTGCCCGAGCCCGACGTCAACCTGGGCGTGGGCTCCGGCAGTCACGCCCAGCAGACCGCCGCCGCGATGATCGGCCTGGAGCAGGACTTCGCCGCGAACCCGCCCGGCCTGGTCGTGGTGTACGGCGACGTCAACTCCAGCCTGGCCGCGGCCCTGGTCGCCTCGAAACTGGGAATCCCGATCGCCCACGTGGAGGCCGGCCTGCGCAGCTTCGACGACACGATGCCGGAGGAGATCAACCGGCGGCTCACCGACCAGCTGTCCGGGCTGCTGTTCGCCACGTCGCCGGAGGCGCTGGGGCATCTCGCGAACGAGGGCCGGCCGGTCGACGACGCGTACCTGGTCGGCAACCCGATGATCGACACGCTGCTGGCCAGCATGGACCGGTTCGACACCGCCGCCGCGCGGGCCGCCCTCGGCCTGCCGGAACGGTACGTGGTCGCCACGCTGCACCGGCCGTCGAACGTGGACGATCCGGAAACCGCCGCCGGGCTGGTCCGCGCCCTGCACGAGGTCGCCCGCGTGATCGACGTGGTCATCCCGGTCCACCCGCGCGGCCGCGTCGTGCTCGAAGCGGCCGGGCTCAGCTCCCATCGCGGCATCCACGCCTGCGAGCCCCTGGGTTACCTGGAGTTCATGGCCCTGGTCCGGGGGGCGGCCGCGGTGGCGACGGATTCCGGCGGCGTGCAGGAGGAGACCACCCTGCTGCGCGTGCCGTGCCTGACCGTGCGGCCGAACACCGAACGGCCGATCACGATCAGCCACGGCAGCAATAGGCTCATCACGTCCGCCGATCTGGCCTCGGCCGTGCTGAAGGCGTGCGACGACGGGCCGTACTCCGGCGAGCTGCCCCCGCTGTGGGATGGCCACGCGGGCGAGCGCATCGCCCGGGTCATCACCGACTGGCTGGCCCGCCGCTCCTAGAGGAGACCACCGCAGACACCATGACCGACAACGCAGACACCATCCCCGAGGAAAGCGGCCGGGCGCTGACCGTCTATGCGCCCGAGTCCGGCGAACTGGATGACGCGGACGGCGCCGCGGCCGGCGATTCCGGCGGCAACGCGCAGGGCATCGCCCTGGCCGCCGAACGGGACCGGCTGGCCCGCGCCCTGCGCGAAACCCACCGGCAGCTGGCCACGGCTCAGGCCGAGCTGATGTCGGTGTCGCACTCGGCCACGATGGAGCTCGGCAAGGCCCTGGCCCAGGCGGCCAAGCGCCCGTGGATCGGCGGCCCGAGGCTGCCGGGGCACCTGTACCGGCTGTGGCGGGAACGGCGCGCCGTACACGCGGCGCGGGGCGTCGAGGGCGACGGCTTCCGGTCGGCGGACGAGGAAGGCTGGGCCCGCATCCTGCTCGACCCGGGCACCGGAGCGACCGGTGACCGGTTCCTCGCCGCCTACACGGTGCCCGGCCAGGCCTGGTCGGCCCAGTCGTCAGCACCGCGGCCGGGAATCGAGGACCCGGCTGACGGGCTGGTGATCGCCGGCGTCCTGACCAGCCGGACCTGCGCGACGCTCGCCCCCGACGCGACCGCCGCGCAACTGCTGCCCCACGACGCCGTCTTCGTCCTGGAGGGCTCCGGCGCCGACATCGTGGTCATCGAGGCCGCGGCGCTCCTGCCCGGCGGCGCCTGGGCCCACGCCGGTGACCCGGCGGCCGCCGACCGCGGGCGCCGCCTGGCCGACCTGATCGACCTGGCCCGCGCGCTCGGCAAGCCCGTGGTCTTCCTGCGCAACGCACCGTCGTACCTCATTCCTTACCTGGACTGGCTGGGCACGCACTGCGACGCGGTGATCGACGGCGACCTCGGCGTCCAGCTCGCCCGGTTCAACCCGATCGACCTGCCCGCCGAGCGGCCCACGGACCCGGTCTACGCCGGGGCGCGCAACCCCCGCGAGGCGCCCGCGGTGAAGCGGCTGCTCGACGAGCTGACCGACCTTCCACCAGAAACTTTGCCCCCCCGGGAAATATTTGCCGCGAGGGTGAATATTTCACCAGGGGCGAAGCCGGGGCCGGGCGGGCTGGTCCAGGTCATCGGCGAGCCGTCCTGGCGGTCGGCGCCGGAGGAGTACCGCGCCCACGGCCTGTTCGTCGCGGCCAGCGCGGCCCAGGCCCGCGAGCAGCTCGCTACCGGCGCGCGGGTGATCGGGCCGGTGGCCGGGGCCGAGCCGGTGAGCGGGGCCGTCCCGGCCGGCAGCGCCGCGCAGGCCGCGCGGGAGATCGCCGCGGCGCGGGACGCCGGCCCCCGGAGCGGCCCTGAGATCAAGGCGCTCCTGCACGAGCTGTTCGAGGCGCACGCCACGCCGGTCCGGCTGGCCGAGATGGTCCGGCAGGTCGGGCTGCCCGCCCGGCCCGCACCGGGCCGCCGGGTGGCCGTCCTCGCCGGGGTCCGGGACGCCGCCGAGGCCGGCCGCCTGGCCGACAGCGTGCTCGGCCAGCGGCTCCGGCCCTGCGAGGTCGTGGTGTGGCTGGCGAACGACGGCGCACCGGCGGACGGCGCCAACGGCGCGGCGGACGGCGCATCGGCCACCCGCCAGGCGGTCGCCAGCGCGCTCGGCCGGCTCGAAGCCGAGGGCGTGACCGCTGCCGTCGTGCCGGGGACGGGCCTGGCCGCCGCGGCCCGCACGGCCACCGCGCCCTGGTCGGCGCCGTGGGATCCCGGAGCGGCCTACCCCGCGTCCTACCTGCTCGAACTGGTCTGCGCGCTGGAGTGCTCGCGCGCCGACGCGGCCGGTCACGCGGCCGGGGCCGACTACGTCTTCACCACCACGCTCGACCCCCGGGTCGCCCGGACGGCCCTGTACCGCGACGGCGCGCCGCCGCCGCACGCCTGGGCCCGGCGCGGCCTGCGGCTCTTCGCGGTCGATCTCGCAGAGGAAGGTTCCTGATGTCGCGCTCCGCCCTGGTCTACGGGGACATCAACCTGAACCTCATCGACGGGTCCGCGATCTGGGTGCAGTCGGCGGTCCAGGCGCTGGCCCGGGCCGGCTGCGAGGTCACCCTGGTGCTGAAGGCGCCGGTCCGCACCAGCCGGCTGCTGGCGCCGCTGGAGGCCGAGCCGGGCGTCACCATCCGCCAGCCGTACGAGGAAAAGCTGCTCGACGGCATCGGGGGCAACGGGCTGACCCCCGAGCAGGCCTCCCGGACGCTGACCGCGCTCGACGCCGAGCGCCGGCACGACATCGTCGTGCTGCGCGGACGGCGGATCGTGTCGCAGGTGGTGACGGACGGCGCGTTCAACGGGCGGCTGTGGACCTACCTGACCGACATCCCGCAGTCGATCCCGGCCATGACCGCGGACACCGTGACCTGGCTGACCGAGGTCGCGGACGCGTCGGCGTACGTGCTGTGCCAGACCGAGGAGCTTCGCTGCTTCCTGGAAGGAAGCGTGCCGGCGGCGTGCGGGAAGTGCGTCCTGCTGCCGCCGGTCGTGCCGCCCGCCCCGCCCATTGAGGCTCTGCCGGAGCCGGCCGCGGCCCCGGCGGCCACCGGCGCGCTGCGGCTCGTCTACACGGGCAAGTTCGCGCCCCGGTGGAACACCTACGAGATGACCCAGCTCCCCGGCCTGCTGGCCGAGCGCGGCGTGCAGGCCGAGCTGCACATGGTCGGCGACAAGGTGCACAACGACCCCGCCGACCCGGGCTATCACCAGCGGATGCGCGCGGCGCTCGGCGCGGCGCCCGCGCCCGGCGGCGTCCCGGCCGCGGTGCCGGCCAATGGGGTGGTCTGGCACGGCGGCCATTCGCGGGAGGACGCCATGCGCATCGCGGCGTCCTGCGAAATCGGTCTGAGCTGGCGCCATCCCGAACTGGACGCCAGCCTGGAGCTGTCGACCAAGGTCCTGGAGTTCGGCATGCTGGGGCTGCCGGTCATCCTCAACCGGACCCCGATGCACGAGGCCCTGCTCGGCGCCGACTACCCGATGTTCGCCGCCGACCTGAGCGACGTCGTCGCGATCGCCGAGAACGCGGCCGCGGACCCGGCCATCGTCAAGCTGGCCGCCAGCCGGACAACCGCCGCCGCGGCCGAATACACCCTGGACAAGGCGGTCAGCCGGGTCCGCCGGTATCTGGACGCGACCCTCCCCCAGGCCGGCGCGGTACCCGAGGGGACGCCCCTGCGGGTCGTCGTGGCCGGGCACGACCTCAAGTTCTTCAGCCCGCTGCTGGACTACCTGCGCCGTCAGCCCGGCCTCGAGGTCCGGGTCGACCACTGGCGGACCCTCAGCGAGCATGACGAGCAGGTCAGCCAGGAGATGGCCGCCTGGGCCGACGTGGTGATCTGCGAATGGTGCGGCCCGAACGCGATCTGGTACAGCGAGAACAAGCGGCGCGGCAGCCGCCTCGTCGTCCGGCTCCACCGGTTCGAGCTGTACGCCCGCTACCCGTACCTGGTCAACATCAAGGCCGTTGACCAGGTGATCTGCGTCAACAAGTACTACGCGGAGCTGGTCACCGAGCAGACCGGCTGGCCGTCGGCCAAGATCGTCACCCTGCCCAACACCGTCGACGTCAGCCAGCTGGACCGCCCCAAGCTGGACGGCGCCCAGTTCAGTCTCGGGATCGTCGGGGTGGTCCCGTCGCGCAAGCGCCTCGACCTCGCCCTCGACGTGGTGGAGGAACTGCGCCGCGACGACGACCGGTACCTGCTGTACATCAAGTCCGGGATGCCCTGGGACCTGTGGTGGATCTGGCGGAAGCCGGAGGAGCGGGGCCACTACGCGGCCGCCCTGCACCGGATCCAGCGGTCGCCGCTCCTGCGTGGCGCCGTCGTGTTCGACGACGCCGGGCCGGACGTGCCCGCGTGGCTGCGCCGGGTCGGGTTCGTGCTGTCCACCAGTGACGACGAGAGCTTCCACGTCGCCCCGGTCGAAGGCATGGCCTCGCGCGCGGTGCCGGTCGTCCGGCACTGGCCGGGCGCGGAGACGGTGTACGACGCGCGCTGGATCCGGGAGACGCCGGCCGAGATGGCGGCGGCCATCGCGGCGTACTCCTCCGAGGAGCAGTGGCGCGAGGCCGGCGAGCTCGCCCACGCGCAGGCCGCCGAGTCGTTCGAGATGACCAAGGTGTTCGCGACCTGGTACCGGGTACTCCGCGAGGACCTGCCGCCCGCCGCGTCCGTCGAACGGTATCCCGCGCTCGACGGTCCCCTGATCAGCGTGTCCTGACCGGCGGCATGTACTTCACGCTCGCCGTCAGCGCGGCCGATCCGGACACGTGCGCGGCGCTGACCCAGCGGGCCTGCGGCGCCGACCCGCGGGCCATGCCCATCCCCGGCCCGGCCCGGGTCGAATGGCGCGCCCCGGACGGACGGGCCGCGCTGATCACCTGGGGCGCAGGCGACGGCGACGTGGGCGCCGAGCCAGATGAGCCACACGAGCCTGGCCAGTTCCGCCCGCCAGGACAGCCACGTCAGCCAGGACAGCCCCTGCAGTCACACTGGCCACGCCAGCCCCAAGGACCCCGCACTGCCGGACAGTCACTGACATCACACGCGGGGACGATCTGGGTATCGGACGATGCCGGGGGAACGGTCCTCGCCCGCACCGGCATCACCCGCATCGACCCGGTCTACCTGGCCCGGGCCGGCGGCGCCGCGATCGTCTCGGACCGCGCCACGTGGGCCGCGGCCACCGCGGGCCGGCTGGGTGACGCCGACCCGATCCTGTACGGCGCGCTGCTCAGCCTGGGCTACCCGCTCGGCGCGGTCACGCCGTTCACCGGCGTACGCGCCCTCGGCCCCGGGACGTCGTGCCGCGCGACGGACGGCACCATCACCGAAGGGGAACGCGCCGCGCTGGCGGAAGGCCGGCCCCGGGGGCGCCCCGGGCGCGGCCCGGGTCGCCGAGGCGCTGGTCCAGGCGGTCGCCCCGCTCCGGGACCGGACCGAGCCGGTCGAGCTGAGCCTGACCGGCGGCAAGGACAGCCGCCTGATCGCCGCCGCGCTCACCAGCGCCGGTGTGCCGGTCCGCGCCCGCACCTACGGCTTCCCCGGCCACCCGGACGTGGTCGTCGCCACGCTGGTCGCGCGGGAACTGGGCATCGAGCACACCGTCGCGCAGCCGCGGACAGCCGGTGACGGCGAGCACGGCGGTCCCCGGGAAGCCACCGTCCAGGAAGTCGACGTGCTCGGCCGCCTGCGGGCCACTCTGCTCGTCGCGGACGGCATGCTGTCCGCGTTCGAGAACGTCGGCCAGCCGGATCCGGACCCCGCGGCCGGCCCGGCCGTGATCGGCGGGCACGGCGGCGAACTCCTCCGCGGCGGCTACGCCAAGATCATCCCCGGCTCGGCCGCCCGGCGGGCCGCCGGCTCCGCCGAACTGCTGCGCCGCCTCGCGATGCGGCGGATGCCGCTGCTGCGGGCCCGGTGGCGGACCGCCTATCTGGCCGGCCTGGCCCCGTGGGTCGGCGCCGTCGCGGCCCACCCGCAGGCCGCCCTCGATGACTTCTACCTCGTGAACCGCGCGGGACGCTGGTCGGCCGCCGCGCGGCAGGCGTACTCGATCCGGTCGGCCATGATCCAGCCGTTCTTCGACGACCAGGTGGTCCGGGCGGCCCGGTCGGTGCCGCTCGCCGAGCGCCTGGATGACCGTCTGGTCCGCGGCGCGATCGCGGCGCTGTGCCCGCCCCTGCTGGACATCCCGCTCGCCGCCGACCGCTGGAAGTGCGACCCGAAGCCGGCGGCGGGCAGCGGCCCGGTGACGGCGCCCCCCGGGCAGCAGCGGGCGCGGTTCGACTGGCGGCGCGGCTACGGCGACGAGGTGGCCGCCTTCCTGCGCGACTACGTCCTCGACGTCGGGTCGGCCGGGGGCCTGTTCGCCGTGGTCAGCCAGCCCGCGGCCGAGCGCCTGCTGCGTCCGCCGCACACCGACCCGGTGACGGTCTGGGCCCTGGCCACGCTGGCCGCCCTGATCTCCCAGGACTGGCTGAACGCCCGGACCCCGGCGGACCGGGTCTTCGCGATCCCGGTCCCGGCCTAGCGGTGCTGGCCCAGGGGGACGACCCCTGGAACCCCCGCCAGTCAGCCCCGGCCGTAGCGGCTCTCGGCCTGCCAGAAGTAGACGATGCCGACGGCCAGGGCGACAACGGCCCACCCAACGCCGGCGATCCAGAGCGGTCCCCAGGTCGCGTCCGGATGGCAGAACGCCTGGTAGGAGAAGGGCTGGTGCTTGGCGGTGAAGACCGCGCACTTGGCCGCGTTGTACGGCTGGGCCCCCGGCGCATCGGTCCGCTGCGAGCTCATCAACGCGAACCTCATCAGCGAGATGTACACCGCGGCCGGGTTGAACTGAAGGATGACCTTCGACCAGAGCGGGAGCGTGGCGGGCAGCGAGGCGATGGTGTACATGACGCCGCAGAAGTACCGCCAGATGCGGGTCAGGAACGGGACGAGCTGGCTCACGTCGGTGAGCTGTGCGCCAATCCGGGCGATGATCAGGCACGCGCCGATGTTGAACACCGTCTGCAGCATCAGCGCCGGGATCGCGAGGAACCAGTACCAGGTCAGCGGCTCGCCCACGCCAAGCACGATCGCGGCCATCACCAGCATGGACAGCAGGAGCTGCTGGAGTTCGACGATGACATGGGACAGCGGCAGGCAGGCCCGCGGGAAATGCAGCGCCCGGATCAGCGACAGGTTGTTGTACATGACCCGCGAGCCGACCAGGAGCGACCGTTCGGTGAACGTGAAGATGAAGACGCCAATCACCAGGAAGGCGATGTAGTTCTCAATGCCCCGGTTGGCCTTGAACAGTTCGCCGAAGACCAGCAAGTAGACAGCCACGTTGAGCAGCGGGGTGAGCAGCTGCCACACCTGGCCGAGCCGGGCGTCGGTGTACGTCGCCACATTCCGCGCGGTCGCGTAGGCCAGGATGAAGTGGCGGCGCTGCCAGAGACTGCCCAGGTACTCGAACAGGCCCGGGCGCTGGGCGCTGGGCCTCAGGCCGTGGCGGGTGGCCAGCTCGGCGAGCGGCTCACCGGTCAGCGACGTCGCCGTCTTGGTGATGCCGGAGGTGTTGACCAGACTCCCGGGAGCGCTGAGCTGCGAGCTGTCACTCATAGGAAGCTGACCTTATCGCAGGTGCGCCAGGTCATTGAGCGACCTGACCACCGCGGGACCGTCGGCGTACCAGTCGATCTCGCTCAGCGCACCCACGTCGAGATGCATCCGGTACATGGCGGCGGGCGGCGCCAGCAGCGCGGTGGTCAGCAGGGTCTTGATCGGCGTCACGTGGCTGACCACGAGCACGGTCTGCCCCGCGTAGTCCGTCAGCACCCGCTGCAGGGCGGCCCGGACCCGGGCGTCCACCATGGCGAAGCTCTCACCACCGGTCGGAGCGGCGGCCGGGTCGGCCAGCCAGGCCGCGACGTCTTCCGGCCAGCGCTGCTGCGCCTCGGCGAAGGTCAGGCCCTCCCACGCGCCGAAGTCGGTCTCGCGGAAGTCCTCCTCGGCCACCAGCGGCGCGCCGGTGGCCGCGGCCACCTCTTCGGCCGTCTGCCGGGCCCGCTTCAGCGGCGACGTCACGATCACGTCGATGCCGCCCCGGGCGGCCAGCCGTTCCCCGGCCAGCTTGGCCTGCCGGACGCCGGTCTCGGTGAGCTCGATGTCACCGGTCCCGGCGAACCGCTTCTCGGCCGACAGGGGCGTCTGCCCGTGCCGGAGCAGCAGCGTGACCGTCGGCTGCCCCTGGGCCGGTCCCCATCCCATGCCGGAGACCGTCCCGGGCCGGGCGCCGGCCTCCGTGCCGGTGGACTTGCTGGTTGCGGGTCTGGCCTCGATGGCTGCGCCGCCCGGCTTTGGCTTTGCCGCCTCGGCCGGGCGGTGTGGTGTCATGTTGCGCCGGGTGCCACCACCGCCTCGTTCGGCTGCATCCATGGCCTCATTGGCCAGCCGGTCCGCGTGCTTGTTGCGCTCGCGCGGGACCCAGGTATAGGAGACGTCGCTGAACGTGCGGGCCGCTTCGCTGGCCGCCTGAGCCAGCGGCCGCATGTCGGGGTGCTTGATCTTCCAGCGGCCGGACATCTGCTCCACGACCAGCCGGGAGTCCATCCGCACCTCGACCGAGGCATGCGGGTCGATCTGCGCGGCGGCCCGCAGGCCGGCGATGAGGCCGGAGTACTCGGCGACGTTGTTGGTCGCGACGCCGATCGACTCGGACTCTTCGGCGAGGACCTCCCCGGTCTCGGCGTCACGGACCAGGGCACCGTACCCGGCCGGGCCGGGATTGCCGCGTGATCCGCCGTCGGCTTCAACGATCAGCTTGCGCATCGCTTCGCAGGCCCTCCCGGTGCCAGCTTTCATAGGCCCGACTCGGGCGTGCGGACCAGGATGCGCCGGCACTCCTCGCAGCGGATCACCTCGTCGGGCGCGGCGGCCCGGATCCGGTTCAGGTCCACGGTGTTAAGGGCCAGGTGACAGCCCTCGCAGCGGCCGCCGCGCAGCGCCGCGGCGCCGACACCGTGCTGCTCACGCAGCTTGTCGTACAGCTTGAGCACATCCGGCGGAACGTCCTTGGCCACCGCGGCCCGCCCCGTCTCGGCCTTCGCCGCCTGCTCCCCGATCTCCTCGTAGGCGGCGTCGCGCTTCGCGGTCAGGTCGGCCGACTGCTGCCCGAGCGTCTCCTGCTCGGCCGAGAGAGCGTCGCGGCGGCCTTGCGCGGCCTCGCGGCGCTCCATCGCGTCTAGCACCACCTCTTCGAGGTCGGACTGCCGGCGCAGCAGCGACTGGATCTCCGACTGGAGGTTCTCCAGCTCGCGGGCCGCCCCCACCTGCCCGCTGTCGAGCCGGCCCCGGTCCCGGTCGATCCTCGCCCGGACCTGCTCGACGTCACGCTCGGCCCGCGACTGCTCCCGGTCCAGGTCGCCCAGCTCGGTGTCGGCCATGACGATGCCGTCCCGCAGCTCGCCCGCGCGGGCATCGAGCTGCTCCAGCTGGGCGGCTTCCGGAAGGCTACGGCGGCGGTGATCCAGCCGCGCCAGCTCCGCGTCCAGGTCCGCGAGCTCGAGCAGGCGCAGCTGCGCTTCGGGAGATGCTTTCACGGGCCCAACGTTAGCCCCACCACGGACCGCTGTCGCCAGGAGAGTTACCCAAAGCCGGCGATCCTCTGGCCGTCCCGCCCGGGGTCCCCGCGGGCCGGGCCTGGCCTTCGGGGCGGTGTGAGCGGCCGGTAAAGAAGAGGCCACGGCAACTACCGCGCGTCGTTTGAGTAACGCGAACTCGCGAGCAGGCACACATGGTAGACATGCCGGCATGGAGTTCCCTCGGGCAAGCCGACCCCATATGCCGGGGTACGGTATTGCCGGTCCGGAGGAAGGTAGCGGGCTCCTCGAATGGTCCTGGGCCGCGGAGCGGCTCACGGCGTCGCGGAACTACTGGGTGGCCAGCGTATGGCCCGACGGGCAGCCCCACGTCATGCCGGTATGGGGCATGTGGGACGACAGCACGCTGTGGTTCTCCAGCTCGGCCGGGTCCCGCAAGTCCAAGAATCTCCGGGCCGATCCGCGTTGCGTGATCACCACCGAGGAAGCGTCCGACCCGGTCATCATCGAGGGCACCGCGCGGCCCGCGACCGATCCCGCCGTCCTGCAGCGCGTGATCGACCTGATGAACGCGAAGTACGCCACCCACATCGAGCTGAGCTTCCTCGATCCGGCCATCAACACCACGTTCGGGGTCCGGCCGCTGCGGGTCTTCGGCATGCGGGACGCGGACTTCACCGGTTCGCCGACACGGTGGACGTTCGAGGACCAGGCCACGGGTAGCGTGGGAGCGTAGCGCGTTCCGGCTCACGGCACGCGGTCGGCGGCTTTCCGGTGGGGCGATGCGCTCGGCGAACCGAACGGCAGGAAGGCCTGATGGGGCCGGGCGTTCCGGGGGTATGGCCGGGCCGCGCAGGCCCCGTCGCTACCGGACCTTGTTCGGCGCGGCCGCGGGCATCCTGACCGCCGCCGTCGCGCTCGGCGTAGGCCAGCTCGTCTCGGGCCTTGGCACCCGCCAGGGGGCTCCGGCGGTGGCCGTCGGCCAGGCCGCGATCGACCTCGCTCCCCCGCCGGTCAAGGACTTCGCCATCTCGGCGTTCGGGTCCAACGACAAGACCGTGCTGCTGATCGGCATCTTCGTCGTGCTCACCGTGTTCGCGGCGGTCATCGGGGCGCTCGCGATGCGGCGGCTCGTCTACGGCTACGCGGGGCTGGCGGTGTTCACCGCGATCGGCCTGGCGGCGGCGCTGACCCGGCCTGGAGCGACGTTCGGGTATGCGGTGCCGACGATCCTCGGTGCGGCGGCCGGCGGGTACGCGCTCAGCCGCCTGATCCGCGCCGCGGACGCTGCTACGGGCCGCGCCCTGTCCAGGGGTTCGGCCGGGCGAGCCCAGCGGCGCCTCCGCGCTCCAGTCAACGAGCCCGGAGGTACCTCCGCGCACGACGGAGCCCGCTGCCGACGCCCCCGGGATGCCCGACTCCCCCGCGGCCTCGTCCTCTGAGTCCCCGGCACCCGCGCCTGACGCTTCCCCTGACTCCCCAGCGCCCGCGCCCGCCGGCGACACTCCGGCACTCTCTGAGTCCCCGGCACCCGTGCCCGTCTTTCCCGGGGAGGTCGCCGCGCCGCCCGGAGAGCTCCCGCCGGCCGACCGCTGGACCTACCAGCCGCCGCGTCGGCCGGAGCGGCGGCGCTTCCTGATCGTCAGCGGCGTCGCCGCCGCGACCGCGGCCGTCACCGGGTTCGCCGGGCGCGAGCTGAACGCGCAGCAGAGCGTCACACAGGCCCGGGCGGCCCTGCGCTTCCCGCGGCCAGCCACGCCCGCGCCACCACTCCCGGCCGGCAGCGACCTGCGCCTCCCGGGCCTGAGCCCGTTCGTCACCGCGAACGGCCCCTTCTACCGGGTCGACACCGCCATCCTCCTTCCCCAGGTCGCGCCGGAGAGCTGGCAACTGCGCGTGCACGGGATGGTGGAGCGCGAGGTCACGATCAGTTTCGACCAACTGCTCCGCCGCCCGCTGATCGAGCACTACGTCACCCTCACCTGCGTTTCCGACCCCGTGGCCGGCCCGTACGTCGGCAACGCGAAGTGGCTGGGCGCAAGCCTGGCCGACCTGATCCGCGAGGCCCGCCCCCGGGCCGGAGCCAGCCAACTGCTGTGCACCTCGACCGACGGCTTCACCTCGGGCACACCGCTCGAAGCGGTGCTCGACGGCCGCGACGCGCTCCTGGCCGTCGCCATGAACGGCACCCCGCTGCCGGTCGAGCACGGCTTCCCGGCCCGCATGGTCATCCCCGGCCTGTACGGCTACGTGTCCGCGACGAAGTGGGTGACCGACATCAAGGTCACGACGTTCCAGGCCGAGACCGCCTACTGGGTCCAGCGCGGCTGGTCCCAGCAGGCGCCGATCAAGACCGAGTCGCGGATCGACATTCCGTTCGGCGGGACGACGCTGGCCCGGGGACGGACCGCGGTCGCCGGGGTGGCGTGGGCCCAGCACCGCGGCATCGACGCCGTCGAGGTCCGCGTCGACGGCGGCCCCTGGCATCAGGCCACGCTGGCCGCCGTGCCCGGCAACGACACCTGGCGCCAGTGGGTCTGGTACTGGGACGCGACGCCCGGCAACCACACCATCGAGGCCCGCGCCACCGACGCCACCGGCCACACCCAGACCAACGTCCAGGCCCCCACCACCCCCAACGGCGCCACCGGCTACCCCTCCACCACCGTAACCATCCACTCCTAACCCCTCGCTTCACGTCCCGCCCCCACTCCCGCGCCGCCCTGGCCCGGGGTCCGGCCCACGCCCGGTGCCCCGCAGCACCAGCGCGCGCCGTCCGCGCCACCTCCCGCACCGCCCCCCGGGCCCAGCCCGCTCCCGCGACGCCCGCCTCCATTCCCCCGCGACGCCCGCCTCCGTTACCCGCGACGCCCGCCTCCGTTCCCCCGCGACGCCCGCCTCCATTCCCCCGCGACGCCCGCCTCCGTTCCCCGCGACGCCCGCCTCCGTTCCCCCGCGCCCCCGCTCCCGCGCCGGCGCCCCCGCTCCCTTGTCCACGGCGGCGCCTCTGTAGCTGCCCTAGTCGCCACAGCGGCGCCTCCGTGCACATTGGCCACCGCCGAGCCCGGGCCGCTGCCCGCTCCCGCCCTCGCGCCGCGCGATGTCCACGGCGGCGCCTCCGTAGCTGCCCTAGTCGCCACAGCGGCGCCTCCGTGCACATTGGCCACCGCCGAGCCCGGGCCGCTGCCCGCTCCCGCCCTCGCGCCGCGCGATGTCCACGGCGGCGCCTCCGTAGCTGCCCTAGTCGCCACAAAGGCGCCTCCGTGCACATTGGCCACCGCCGAGCCCGGGCCGCTGCCCGCTCCCGCCCTCGCGCCGCGCGATGTCCACGGCGGCGCCTCCGTAGCTGCCCTAGTCACCACAAAGGCACCTATGTGTACATTTGAGGCGGCGGTCGCGGGGCTGGTTGTCAGACCCGGGTGGCATTCTGGCGGGCATGCGACTCGCAACTGGCATTGATCTTGAGGGGCTGGAACATACGCTGCTGGGGCAGCACAACGTCATCACCCGCGGCCAGGCGCTGGAATGCGGCATGACGGACGCGGTCCTGAGGTACCGTTTCCGAACGGGCGGTCCTTGGCAGAAGCTACTTCCTGGGATATATCTCGCCGTCACGGGTGCGGTGACAACTGATCAGCGGGAAATGGCCGCGTTGTTGCACGCGGGTCCGCGTAGCGTGATCACGGGAGCCGTCGCGGTGCGCCGCAACGGCATTCGTGCGCCCGGGTCGAATGCCGTGGACGTCCTCGTCCCGGACGATGTGCGATGTCAGGGAATCGGCTTCGTCCGGGTGCATCGCTCCAAGCGGATGCCGTCGCAGATATCCACCACTGGGCCGATCCGTTTCGCAGGGGCGGCTCGCGCCGTGGCTGACGCCGCCCGGCCCCTGACGACGCTCCGCGATGTGCGCGCGGTGGTCGCGGACGCTGTCCAGAGGGGCCTTTGCACGATAGCGGCGCTGAATGTAGAGCTCAGCGAGGGGCCAAAGAAGGGCTCCGCCTTGCTGCGGACGGCGTTAACCGAAGTCGGCGACGGCATCAGATCGGTGGCCGAGGCGGAATTTCGGGTCCTGCTCAAGCGGGCCCGACTGCCGATGCCCATTTTCAACGCGAGGCTGTTTGATGGCGACGCCCTTATCGCCATCGTTGATTGCTGGTGGCCAGATGCGGGAGTTGCGGCGGAGGTGGACTCGCGCGAATATCACTTTTCGGCCGATGATTGGCAGCGCACCACGCTCCGGCATGATCAGCTAACGGCCCGCGGTGTCCTGTTGCTGCATTTCCCTCCCCAGCGGATCAGGAAAGACCCGCAGGGAATCGTGACCGAGCTACGGTCCGCACTCGAGGCAGGCCGCGCGCGGCCGCCGCTGGCGATCAGGGCCCTTCCGCCGGAGGGAAACGGCGGCGGCTAGCCCAGCGCGACGGTTATGGGGGCGTAGAGCCGGTCGCGGTCGCCGGGAGGCGGCCAGGGGCCGCGGATCATGAATGCCGTCTCGGCGGCCTGCGGGAGACCGTGCGCCCCGGCCCATGCGGCGATGTCCCGGCGATCCGGATCGAGGTCGACGCGCACCGGCCCGTCGATGCCGCGCGCGACCGCGGCGATGAGCGTGCCGGCCGACGAGGTGTCCGGGGCGATGACCGGGCCGATCACGGTCCGGCCGACATCGCGCCAGGCCGCGGCGTAGCCGGCGATCGCACCACGGTCGGGCAGGACGCGAACCTGGCCGGCGAAGCTGAACAACCGCCCGATCATCTGTTCCCGGACGGCTCCGACCACGCGGCCGTCGAGCTTGACGATCGCGGCGATGTCTTCGTCGGTGGCGGCGCGGGTCCGATCGGGCAGGTCGTCAGCCTGCGGGCAGAATCGCCCGGTGAAGGTCGCGCTGCGGCCGACGGTCCGGAAGCCGACTTTCCGGTACAGCGGGCGGCCAGGTTCCGTGGCCGTGAGAAACACGGTGATGTCACCGGCCTGCTCGAGGAGATGGGTCATCAGCGCATGCCCGAGCCCCTGGCGGCCGTAGCGCGACGCGACCAGCATCATTCCCACGGAGGCCAGGCTCGGGCCGTACCGTGCGAGGACCACGGCGCCGACCAGCCCTTCGCCGGGGGCGTCCACGCCGTAGCACTCGGCGACGTCCAGCAGCAGCGACCACTTGTGCTCTTCCGCGCCCCACTCCCGGTCCACGGAGAGGGCCACGCAGGCGGCCAGGTCGGCGGCCGCGAGACGGCGGATCGGCGACGTTGCGACGGACGGCATCGGTCAGACGTGTTCGGCGGCGAGGCGGGCACCGAATCCCAGCAGGACCGAGCCGGTGACCGCGTCGAGGCTCCGGCGTACCGGCCGCCGGATCAGGAACCCGCGGAGCCGGTGCAGCGACACTGTCAGGATCAGCAGATACGCCATGCTCAGGGCCGCGTGGCTGAGGGCGAACATGATCAGCACTGGAACCCCGGCGCCACCGCCCAGGAACTGGGGCAGCACAGCCAGGTAGAACACGAGGACCTTGGGGTTGGTGATGTTGGACAGGAATCCCTGCCTCCAGCCACCGAAGGCCACACCGGCCCGCCGCAGGTCGGCACCGTCCTCCAGCGGCGGGTACTGGCCCCGCAGCGCGGCGCGCAGCGCCTGCACTCCGAGGTAGAGGAGGTAGGCGACGCCGGCCCACTTGATCGCCTCGAACAGCGGCTGAACGCGTACGATCACCGCACCCAGGCCGGCTGCAGCGGCGGTACCCTGCACGGCGTTGGAACAGGCCACGCCGGCGCCGGTCCACGCGCCGCGCCGCCGGCCCCCGGCCAGTGCGTTCTTGGTGACCACCGCGAAGTCCGGGCCCGGGACCAGGACCAGGACGACGGCGAAGGCCAGGAACGATCCGTATGCCGACCACTGCACCCGACGAGCTTAACCGGGCCGGCGCACCAAGCCGGCCAGCCGCGCAAGCCGGCCGGCGCACCAAGCCGGGCCGGCGCACCAAGCCGAACCGGCGCACCAAGCCGAACCGGCGCACCAAGCCGCCGAGCCTCCGCAGCAAGCCGCCGGGGCGCCGATCGGACGCCGGCCCGGCCGGGGCGGGTGCAGCCGGTGGCGCGGGCGTCAGGGCACGGCCGAGGAGACTGCGTTCGAGCAGGGTCCACGTGGTTGTGGTCAGGAGGTAGAGGCCGCCGGCCAGTGGCATGAACGCCGCGATGACCGGCGTCAGCATAGGGGGTCAGCCGGGTGAGCCAGGCGGGGACGGCGGGCGGCGCCGGCTCGGCCTGACCGGATGTGGACCGGCCCGCACGCGACGCGGCGGGGTCGGTCGTGCCGGCCGACGGGGACATCCGGCGGGCCGCCCGGGCGGACAGCCAGCCGATGGCCGCCAGCAGCGCGAACAGGGCCGCGAAGAGGGCACCGTGGGCGCTGAGCGGTCCCGCGCCGGCCAGCCAGTGAGTGCCCAGCTGCGTACCGAACAGATAGTGGGACAGGAGCGTGTTCGGCGCGCCGCCGATCACTGGGGAGCGGAAGAGCAGGTACATGACGCTGAGGAACGGCCATTGCAGCAGGAGCGGCAGGCAGCCGGCGTACATGCTCGTGCCGCTCTTCTCATACAGCGCCGCGAGCTCGCCGTGGAGCCGGTCGGGCTGCTTCGCGTAGCGCTTCCGCAGCGCCTGGACCTGGGGCGCAATCCGGGCCTGCGCGGCCTGGCCGCGCATGGCGTAGTAGCTGAACGGCAGCACGATCAGACGGACGGCGATGGTGAACACGACGATTGCGACGGCGACGGCCAGGCCGCCGGCCAGCGGCGCGAGGAGAGCGGACAGGGCAGTGACAACGTGATAGGCAGCGTCGACGGGGACGCCAAGGAAATTGGGCATGACGGGCAACCCTCCAGCGGGCCAGAAGAAACGGGCAACGGCTGGAGACGGCCGCGATCACGTGCTGACGGCAAAAGGCCGGGCGGTGATACCGCTCGGATGTCGGGCCAGACGGGTCAGGCGGCCGCCGGGGCCGCCGAGGGCGCTCTGGGCCGTGGCCGCCCGGCCGCGTCGGGGTCGCGCTGGCGCAGGAACGCGGCACACCACGACTTTTCGCGCAGGCCGGCCGCGCGGCTGACGAGCGGGCCGGACGTCACGGCCCGGACCAGGCGAGCACTGTCCGCCAGTACCGCCACGATCAGGCCGGTCAGGACGGCAGCCAGCACGGCCGCGCTCAGCGCCCTGAATCCGTCCGGGCAGGCGAGGACAGACCCGGCGACGGGCCAAATGACGGCCAGCAGCAGCAGAACGCTGCTCCGGATCACCGGCACTGCCGCCACCTCCGCCCGCTGAGGCTGCGCTGTCGTCAGCGGAATCGCCCTCAGGTTACGCCTGCGGCCGCGCGCCAGCTAGTTCGGCGACCGCGGCAAGAAGCCGCTCGACGTCGGAACGGTCGTTGTAATGGACGAGCCCGGCGCGGATCGCGCCCCCGGAGTCGCGGATGCCCAGGGCTCCGGTGAGCTCCCACGCGTAGTTGTGGCCGTTCCAGACGTTCACCCGGCGGCGGGCGAGGTGGGCCGCGACATCGGCGGGATGGTGGCCGGCCACGTTGAAGTAGGCGGTGGCCGTCCGGCTGGGCGCCTTCCCGTAGGTCGTCACGTGCTCCATCGCGTCGAGGCCGCCGAGCATCTCGGCGAAGAGGCGCCCCTCGTAGTCTTCCACGGCGGCCATCGAAGCCAGCAGCCGCTCCCGGCGCGTGCCGGACCGGGCATCCGCCCCGGAACCGGCTCGGGAAGCGCCCGGGGAAGCGCCCGGTTCCCCGCTGCCGAGCGCGGCCAGGTGATCGACGGCGGCGGTCACTCCGGCCAGGTCGGCGTAGGCGGGAGTGCCCAGCTCGAACCGCTCGGGAACCGTATCCGGCGAGGAGGCGAGCTTGTCCGGCCGCAGCGTCCCCAGCAGGGCCGGATCGGCGACGACCGTCCCGATATGCGGGCCCGACCACTTGTAGGCGCTGGTCGCGTAGAAGTCGGCGCCGAGGGCACCGACGTCGACCGGCCCGTGCGGGGTGGCGTGCACGCCGTCCACGAACGTGAGCGCGCCCACGGCGTGGGCGCTGGCCGTGATCGCTGGCACGTCGGGGCGCGTGCCGAGGATGTTGCTCGCGGCCGTGACCGCGACCAGCCGGGTCCGCTCCGACACCAGCGCGGCGTACTGCCCGGCGGGCAGCTCCCCGGTAGATATGTCGACATCCGCCCACCGCACCGTGGCGCCCGCCCGCGCGGCGGCCTGCACCCAGGGCCGTACGTTCGCGTCGTGGTCCAGCCGGGAGACCAGCACCTCGTCACCCGGCTGCCAGGTGGCGGACAAGGTGGCGGCGAGCCGGTAGGTCAGCGTCGTCATGTTCGGGCCCAGAATGACGCCCTCGGGGTGTCCGCCGACCAGATCGGCGATGGCCTGGCGGCATCCGGCCATCATCGATCCGGACCGCTCGCTCGCCGGGAAGGCACCCCCGGCATTGCCGATCCCGCCGCGGGCCGCCGCGGCGATGGCATCGATGACCGCCTCCGGCACCTGAGTCCCGGCGGCCCCGTCGAGGTAGGCGTATCCGTCCCGAAGCGCCGGGTAGGCGGCGCGCACCGTGCTTACGTCGAATGTCACGTGGGCCATGCTGCCACGGATGCCGGGCCACGCCACATGCCGGTCAGGCGGTCCAGCCGGGATCCCTCCCGGACACTCGCAGCAGCGTCTCCCACGCGTCGCCGTCCACCGGGGCCGACACCAGGACGGGCACCACGTCCTCAGCGGGCCGCATCTGCGGCGTGCCTTCCCACCACCCGGCGAAGACGATATCCGGGTCGGCCGGCCGGTAGTCCTTGCCGAGGGACCGGGCCAGATCCCATGCGTGCAGGTTCCATTCCGCGCAGGCGACGCCGGCCATCGCCCCCACGGTGACGACGGTCCCCCGGTAGCGGTGGTGCGGAAGGTCCCACAGCGGCGGCAGCCGCCTGGCGTAGGACCGGGCCGACTCGGCGAATGCGGTGATGTGCTCACTCGCCGGAATGTCGGGGAGCTCGGCCAGCTCGGCGGCGTTCTGGCGGGCCAGCTTGCGGGCGAGTGTCTCGGCGGAGAAACCGGTCGCCATCAGCCGGGCCAGGCGGCTGGCCGGCGCGTCATCCAGGTATTCGTGATAGTCATCGGCCATGCACCGCAGGTGCCCGGCGAGATCGGCGGCCCGCCACTCGGAGCACGGCGTCGGAGCCGCCCACCGGGCATCGGTGAACTGCGCGGCCAGCTCACAGATGACAGTCACTCCGTCACCGTAAGCAACCATAGCCGGGCCTGGAGACCAGGCGCTCATAGATCGCCACCGGCGTAGGCGCGCTTCACGATTCCCTCCCTGGCCGGTAACCGGCAGCCGGTACGCGAAGCTTCCGGGGCAGCCAGCGTGCCAGAGTCCCCCGCTGTATACAAGCGAGTCCCCGTAACGATCAGCGCGCAAGTCCGCGTTGCCGTCACGGCCGCGGTTTGCCGCGAGCCAAGCGAGACCCTATGCCATTACCGGAACTTACGGGACTTCTGGGACCGTGGTCAGCCGGGCCGGCCTCGGCGCGCTGCGTTGATCGAGACCGCGTACCCTTGACCCGGGTCCAGCGGCGCCACGGCGCCACCGCGGGCCACCGGACGAAGGTCGCCAGGGAAAGGGCACGGCGTGAGAAAGCGGCACGAGGTCAGCACGGAGGCGCTGAACCAGCACGCACAGGATCTCGCTCTGGCCGCCGAGTTCGACGAGCTGCTCGAGGCGGCGCGCCAGGTCGACCTGGAATTTCGCCAGGCCGAGGCCCGAGGGGTCCCGTTGCCCGAACGACGGCGGCTAGCGCTGGAGCTCGACGCGGCCCTGACCGCCGCCATGCGCGCCGCATACGCCGCCCAGCGGGCCGCCATCGGCCCTCGCGGGTACGAGGACCGGATCTACCGGCGCAAGGCCAAGGCGCGACCGGAGGTACACGCCCTCACGGCCGAAGCCGAGCGACTGCTGACCCTCCGCGAGAGCCACCGGCTGAACGGGATTCCGCCGGCGCCGCTCCAGCCCGCGGTCTGACCACACGGCAATACGGCGTATTGGTCGAACCTGCCTGGCACCGGGGACGTTTAACAAGTAGCCAGCGGGCAGTGAAGATCATGCTGCAACGCTGGTGGCGGGTTCCTGGCCGGCCAGGAACCCGCCATGGCCGGCTCAGCGTAGCCGGGAACTCCATGCCGGTAGAGGAAGGTGCCGCGGACACCCTCGGTCGTGTGGCCAATTCCGGCGTGTCCCTTGCGCGGGCCGGCAACCGGTTGCACAGTTGGTCTAGAGCAGTTGGTCTAGGCCACTGAGTCGCCGGAACAAGGTAGGGTCGCGACGGCGGCTCTGATGACTGGCACCTGACCAACAGCCAGAAGAACCACGAGGCGTAGTCAGAAAATGCCATAGCGGATAGTCCCCCGGAAGCTCTAGAAAGCTCTCCGGAAAACGGTCAGAAAGAGCCATGTTGCAGTGCGCATGAGCTGCGGCACACTAGCATGTGATCGAGAACACGCACAAGAAGCTTGTGAGGGAGGCACTGACATGTGCCCACACACGCCGAAGTGTCCGGATGCATCCGCACCGGACCGTGAGGCGGCCCGAACGTTGGCGAGTCACCCCGACCAGGGCTGGAGCCTGCTCTGCAACGGGATCGTTATTTTTGAAGACACCGGCGAACTGCTTCCGGGTGGTGCTACCATCGCGCCGCACAGGCCCACTGACCTGGTGTTCAAGCCTGCCGCTGAGAGCGGGCACGGAGGACACGCACCCGCCGCCTAAGCGCGGCACTACCGTTTTTAATAGTTTATTAACAGCGGCCGAAAGGCCCAGGAGCTTTCCCGTATCGGGGACGGGGCTCCTTCCGGGGGACGAATAACGAATCGGCGACACGCCGCATAGCGTGAGCGACCAAATCGTTATCTAAGGGTGAATCTTGCGGGGAGCGTTCCTTTACCGTTGGTTACCGGAACTTCTTAACTTGCCCCCCTCCCCTCTCGCTACCGCAGCGGTACTCCCCTCACGGCACCTTCGGCAGCAGATCGCTGAGCCAGCCCCCTACCGCCTCGGACACCGCCGCCGGATTCCTGGAAAGCGAATGTGTCTCCCCCTTTAGGACCACCACCCGCGTGGCCTCATCCGCGGCCGGGATCCCGAACGGGTCCCGATCCCCGTTCACGACGAGCACACGGGCGCCGCCGCTGACGGCCTGGCGCAACTCCTCAGCCCGCGTCTCCGCCGCCGGCGCCGGACCGCCTGCCCTGCGTGCGCCGGCCCGGGGGGCGCAGGGGGAAGGCCAGGGCGACCACGCCGATCGCCCCCACCGATGAGGCCGTACGGCACGCGACCCGCGCCCCGTTGCTGCGGCCGCCCTGGATCAGGGGTATCCCGCTCCGCAGCGACGCGATGATCTCCCGCCACGCATCGTCCTGACGGCCGGCGTTTCCCGGGGCCCGGGCGCCCCTGACCCGGTAGGGCTGGGTGATGAGCGCTACCGAGCCGCCGAGCCGCAGGCCCATGTCGCGGACGGCCAGCAGATCGGGTGCGCCGACGCTCCCCCCGGCGCCGTGGGTCAGGGCGAGCAGGAACGACGGGGCGGCCCCGCCGGCCGGGCCCTGCAGGTCAACCCGAGCCGGCCCCTGGCTGGTACCGACGCTGCAACCGTTCTCTGCGCGTGCCTGTGCGCGTGGCCCTGCCGCCCGGGCCACCGCCCTGGCCGCGCCGCCCGCGGCGCCCGCACTGGCCGCGCCGCCCGGGCCCCGCCCCGAGGTGGACGTCACACGTCCAGCAGCTTCTTCAGGAATTGCCCGGTGTAGCTTTCCTCGACCGCGGCCACCTGCTCGGGCGTGCCGGTCGCGACGACCGTGCCGCCCCGCGAGCCGCCTTCGGGGCCGAGGTCGATGATCCAGTCGGCCGTCTTGATCACGTCAAGGTTGTGCTCGATCACGATGACCGTGTTGCCGGTGTCGACCAGGCGGCCGAGCACCCCGAGCAGCTTGCGGATGTCCTCGAAATGCAGTCCGGTCGTGGGCTCGTCCAGGACGTAGATGGTCCGCCCGGTGGCTCGCCGCTGCAGTTCCGAGGCGAGCTTGACGCGCTGGGCCTCGCCGCCGGACAAGGTCGGGGCGGGCTGCCCGAGGCGGACGTAGCCCAGCCCGACGTCCACCAGCGTGCTCAGATGCCGGTGGATGGCCGGCACCGCCTCGAAGAAGTCGGACGCCTCCTCGATCGGCATGTCGAGGACCTCGGCGATGGTCTTGCCCTTGTAGTGCACCTGCAGGGTGTCGGTGTTGTACCGGGCCCCGTGACAGACCTCGCACGGCACGTAGACATCGGGGAGGAACTGCATCTCGATCTTGATCGTGCCGTCGCCCGAACACGCCTCGCACCGGCCCCCCTTCACATTGAACGAGAACCGGCCCGGCTGATATCCGCGGATCTTCGCCTCGGTGGTCTGAGCGAACAGCTTCCGCACGTGGTCGAAGACGCCGGTGTAGGTGGCCGGGTTGGACCGCGGCGTGCGGCCGATCGGCCCCTGGTCGACGTGCACCACCTTGTCCAGCTGGTTCATCCCGGTGATCCGGGTGTGCTTGCCGGGAACCGTACGGGCGCCGTTCAGTTCCTTGGCCAGCGCCTTGTAGAGGATCTCGTTGACCAGCGTCGACTTACCCGAGCCGGACACCCCCGTGACGGCGACCAGGCAGCCGAGCGGGAACGCCACATCCACGTCCCGCAGGTTGTGCTCGTGCGCGCCCTTGACCACCACCTGGCGGTTCTTCGACGGCTTCCGGCGCTCGGCCGGCACCGGGATGGACCTGCGCCCGGAGAGGTAGGCGCCGGTCAGCGACTTCTCGCTGGACAGCAGCTCCTCCACCGGCCCGGAGACGACGACCCAGCCGCCGTGCTCGCCCGCGCCGGGGCCGATGTCGACCACCCAGTCGGCGGCGCGGATGGTGTCCTCGTCGTGCTCCACGACGATCAGCGTGTTCCCCAGATTGCGCAGCCGGATCAGGGTCTCGAGCAGCCGGTTGTTGTCGCGCTGGTGCAGGCCGATCGACGGCTCGTCGAGCACGTAGAGCACCCCGACCAGCCCGGACCCGATCTGGGTGGCCAGCCGGATCCGCTGCGCCTCGCCGCCCGCCAGCGTCGCCGAGGCGCGGTCGAGGCTCAGGTAGTCCAGCCCCACGTCGAGCAGGAAGCCCAGCCGCGCGTTGACCTCTTTCAGGATCTGCGTGGCGATCTGGCGGTCCCGTTCGGACAGATCGAGGGCCAGCATGATCTTGGCCATCTCGCCGATGGGCATGGCGCAGATCTCCGCGATCGACATGCTGTCCACCGTCACGGCGAGCGCGATCGGCTTCAGCCGGCTCCCCGCGCACGAGGGGCAGGGCACCTCACGCATGTACCCGGCGTACTTCTCCCGGCTCGAGTCGCTCTCCGCTTCGGCGTGACGCCGTTCCACGTAGGGGATCACGCCCTCGAACGTGGTGTAGTAGGAGCGCTCCCGGCCGTACCGGTTCCGGTACCGGACATGGACCTGCTGGTCGAAACCGTTCAGCAAGGCATTGCGGGCCCGGGACGGCAGCCGTTCCCACGGCGTGTCCATCCCGAAGCCCAGCGCGTCACCGAGTGCCTCGATCAGCCGGAGGAAGTAGTCACTGACGTGCCCGCTGCTCCACGGCGCGATCGCCCCCTCGGCCAGCGTCTTCGACGGATCCGGGACGATCAGCTCCGGGTCGACCTCCATCTTGGTGCCCAGGCCGGTGCAGTCCGGGCACGCGCCCCACGGCGAGTTGAACGAGAACGAGCGCGGCTCCAGCTCGTCGAAGGACAGGTCGTCGTAGAGACAGGCCAGGTGCTCGGAGTACATCCGCTCGCGATGCGGGTCGTTCTCCGGCAGGTCGATGAAGTCGAGCACCACGACCCCGCCGGACAGCGACAGCGCCGTCTCTACCGAGTCGGTCAGCCTGCGCCGGGCCGACTCCTTCACCGCCAGCCGGTCGACGATGACCTCGATGTCGTGCTTCTCGTACTTCTTCAGCGTCGGCAGCTCCCCCGAGCTGGCGCTGTCGAGCCGCACGATCTGGCCGTCCACCCGGGCCCGCGAGAAGCCCTTCGTCTGAAGCTCGCGGAGCAGGTCCGCGTACTCGCCCTTGCGGCCGCGCACGACCGGCGCCAGCACCTGGAACCGGGTGCCCTCCTCCAGCTCCAGCACGCGGTCCACGATCTGCTGCGGGCTCTGCCGCGCGATCGGGCGGCCGCAGATCGGGCAGTGCGGCTTGCCCACCCGGGCGTACAGCAGCCGCAGGTAGTCATAGATCTCGGTGATCGTCCCGACGGTCGAGCGCGGGTTGCGGCTGGCCGCCTTCTGGTCGATCGACACGGCCGGGGACAGGCCGTCGATGAAGTCGACGTCGGGCTTGTCCATCTGGCCGAGGAACTGGCGCGCGTACGCCGACAGCGACTCGACGTACCGGCGCTGGCCTTCGGCGAAGATGGTGTCAAAGGCCAGGCTCGACTTACCGGATCCGGACAGCCCGGTGAACACAATCAGGGCGTCCCGTGGCAGGTCAATCGAGACGTCCTTGAGGTTGTGCTCGCGTGCGCCGCGAACGACAAGTCGGTCAGCCACTTGGCTCTCTGCTTTCTTGTGGGCTCGTTCCGATGAGGTCGCTGCGATGAATGCCGCTTGAGCTGCATCGGCGCAGCTCGCCAGCGTCGGCACAGCGCCACACCATGCTAGCCAGGGGGTGTGACAAAACAGGGCCGCTTCCGCCGCGCATGTTGTCCGATGCCCCCAGGTTGCCGGAGTCCCACCACTCCCGCTTCGATGTTCAACACCCAGACTGGGCCCGGTCTTCCCGGGCAGGCGCCGCCCAGAAGGAAGAGGTCCCCGATGACCGAGCCCGCATCGGCCGCCCCCGCGGTCGCGCCCGGGACGTACCGGCTCGACCCCGGCCGCAGCACCATCCGGGCCGATGTGCAGGCCATGTTCGGGCTGCTGACGGTCCGCGGAACCTTCCGGCTCAAGTCGGGTGAGGTGACCATCGCCGAGGACGCCGCTCGTTCCATCGTGCGGGCGACGATCGACGCCTCGAGCTTCTCCTCGGGTAACGCGCTGCGCGACCGGGACGTCCTCTCGGCGGCGATGCTCGACGCCTCGGCGTACCCGGAGATCAGGTTCGCCGGGGAAGGCCCCCGGCCACGGGGCGCCGGATGGGTGGTCCCGGGGTCGGTGACCGCTCGTGGCGTCACCGTCCCGGCCGAGCTCGAGATGAACGGCATCCGGACCGAGGGCGGCGTGTTCCGGTTCCATGCGGTCACCACGCTGGACCGGACCAAGTTCGGGGCCACCAGCAAGCAGGGCGTAGTCGGGCGGACCATAGCCCTCAGCATCGACGCGGTCGCCGTCTCCGGCCTGAGCAGGAGCTCAGCCGGTGATCAGGGCCACGATCCTGGTGCCGGGCGCGAAGGAGCCCTCGCCGGCGCACGTACAGGCCGTACATCATCTTGGCGACGTAGACCCAGTCGAGGGCGAGGCCGTGGCGCTCGCGGAAGTCCGCGATGAAGCGGTCCAGGTCGGCGTTGCGGCGGGCGAAGCCGCCGAAGTGGAACCGGTCGTCGATCGCCCAGTTGCCCGCCGGCGCCGAACGCTTCGGTCTGCAGGCCCGCGACCGTCCCGGTCAGGAACTGGCCGCCCTTGAGGACGGAGAAACCCAGCGCCCGCTGGCCGTCGCCCAGCCCGGCCGCGATCCCGGCCAGCGTGCCTCCCGTGCCGCACGGGCAGCACATCACGTCGAACGGCCGCCCGATCTCGGCCGGGATCTCCGCGCAGCCGCGCGCCGCGAGGCCGTTGCTGCCGCCCTCGGGGATCAGGTAGAAGTCGCCGAACCGGTCCCGCAGCGCCGCGACCACGTCCGGCTCGGCCTTGGCCCGGTAGGTGGTGCGGTCCAGGTAGGCCAGGCGCATGCCCTGGCCGGCGGCGTAGCTGAGCGACGGGTTGAGCGGCAGGTGCTCCTCGCCGCGGATGACGCCGATGGTCGAGAACCCGAACGCGCGGCCGGCGGCGGCGGTGGCCCGGATGTGATTGGAGTACGCGCCGCCGAACGTGAGGAGCACGTCGTGGCCCTGCCGCCGCGCCGCGTCGAGGTTGTACTTCAGCTTGCGCCACTTGTTGCCCGGAAGCTCCCGGCTGATCAGGTCGTCGCGTTTGAGGGACAGGCGGACGCCGGCCCGGGCCAGGCGGTCGTCGGCGACTTCCTGCAGCGGCGACGGCAACCGCACGGACACTCCGTCGCAAGCGGCCGGCGCGGGCTGAGACATCCTGACACGCTATCCGCCACCGTACGATGGGCCCGTGACTTACACCGGGAACGTGACGGTCGGCGGGCCGCCGGACAGCCGCGACATCGAGGGCCTTACCGTCACCAAGCTGGCCGTGGGCCCGATGGACAACAACGCCTACCTGCTGCGCTGCGCGAGCACCGGCGAGGGCCTGCTCATCGACGCGGCGAACGAAGCGAGCCGCCTGATCGAACTGATCGGCGACACCCCCGTCTCCTGGATCGTGACCACGCACCGGCACGGCGACCACTGGCAGGCGCTGGCCGAGCTCCAGGCCGCCACCGGCGCCGCCGTCATCGCCCACCCCGACGACGCCCCCGAGCTGCCGGTGACCGTCGACGACGAGGTGGTGGACGGGGACGTCATCCGGTTCGGTGACGCGGCCCTGTCCGTCATCCACCTGCGTGGCCACACGCCCGGCAGCGTGGCGCTCTGCTACGACGCCGAAGGCAAGCTGGCCGCGGCACCGCACCTGTTCACCGGCGACTCCCTGTTCCCGGGTGGCCCGGGCCGGACGACCAGACCCGAAGGACTTCACGTCGCTGATGGACGACCTCGAGGCCCGGGTGTTCGGCAAGCTGCCCGACCCCACCTGGGTCTATCCGGGCCACGGCAACGACACGACCCTCGGCGCCGAGCGCCCGCACCTACCCGAATGGCGCGCCCGCGGCTGGTGAGCCGCGGACGCGCCGCCGGGTGAAGGGACCGCTGTCCGCCGCGCCTTAGCCGACGAATTCCAGGGACTGGCTGTGCAGGGTGTGGCCGTGCAGGTTCACCGGGCTGAGCTGGCCCGTGCGCGTGTTCAGCGTCCCCAGGTAGTTCGCCGGGAACTTGGGCGGGGCCGGGCAGGTCGCGGGCGCGCTGTTGGCGTTGCAGGGCGTCACGGATGAGAACGCCGTTCCGGGGCGGAAGGGCCCGGTCACCACGCTGAGGGTGTCGGCGCCGCTGTCGGTGACGTAGAGCCGCCCGTCCCAGCTGGTCGCCCAGACCGTGTCGTCGACGGCCTGAGGCAGGTTCAGCACCGACAGCGACTGGTGCTTCGTGCCCGCGTGCGCGACGTAGATCTGCTGCAGGTCGCCCTGGCTGTCCAGCACGTAGTCACCGCGGAACCGCGGCGCCGAGAACGGCACAACCATGCTGGAGTCAGGGTCGGTCAGACCCAGCTTGACGGTCTTCCCGGCGCTGGCCCCGGCGTTGGCCACCGTGGCCTTGGCCTCGTCGGAGAACAGCGGCCGGACCGTCGCGACGTGCGTCTTCGGCTTCAGGGTGACGACATAGACGGCGGGGTAGGCAGCGTTCGGCGCGGCCGCCCCGGTCGTGCCGGGCGCTGACGCGCTGATGAACAGCTGGCCGTGGTAGACGGAGATGGCGTCGGTGCCGCCGTTATGCGGAAGCGGCTTGCTGTAGGTGTAGTGCTGAACCTGGCCGCCCCGCCACTTGCCCGGCTTAATCGTGTAGAGGCTGGACTTGAGGTCCTCGTTCACCGTGGCGACGACCGTGCCGGTCCGCGGGTCGGCGGTTAGCCCGTCGCACTTCCCGCGCAGATCCCACTGATGGACGGCCTGGCCGGACGGCGTGAACTCGACGATCGTGCTGTCGAGGTTGCCGCTCTTGCTGGCCTCCCCCTGCGCGCCCACGCCGTTCTGGAACGTCACGAAGACGTTGTGCCCGAACGAGGCGATGTCGTCGGGCAGCGTCAGCTTCTCGGTGCGCGCCTGGCTCGATCCGGACGGCGTGAACTTGTGGGTCAGGCTCTGGCCGGACGCGAGCTGCTTCACCGTGTAGCCGGATCCGCCACCGTGGGCCGGCGCGGCGGACGCGGTGCCGCGCCGAGCAGGCTGACTGGCACGGCGGCGGTCGCCGCCCCGGCCAGAAGAATTTTGGTTGCGCGCGCGTTAAGGCGCATGTACCTTCAGCCCCCCAGGGACCTCGTCGTTCAACATGGACGCTCATTTTTATCCAATACCAGCGGTTCTGCGCCGCACGACAGGCGGCGGGCACGTGAACAGCCGGTTACGGGTGATTCGGCTACGGGGCGCTGAGGGCCTGCTCATAGCAGACCTCGGGCACGTTGCCGAGCCCGTGCAGGACGTGGGTCGCCCCGGACAGCCGGAACCCGCAACGCTCGTAGAACCGGCGGGCGCGCACGTTCTCGGCCAGGACCCATAGGACGATCCGGGGGTAGCCCTCGGCCCGGACCTCGGCCAGGACCCGGTCCATCAGCGCCCGCCCGGTCCCGGTCGACCACCAGTCCGGTGCCACGTACAGCGCGTACAGTTCCGCGATGCAAGCCGGTGGCGAACCCGGGCCAGCCGGGAACGGGCCGGGAGTGCCATCAACATCTCGTTCGGGCCCATAGGACGCATAGCCGACGATGGCGGTGAGTGGCGCTACGGCGGGATCCCCGCCCACGGCGGGCTGAGCGGCCGCTGACCCGGCCGGCGCCTCCGCGACCAGCATCCGGCGCCACGGCCTCGACGCGAATGTGGCCCGTTCGCGGGCGGGGTCATGGGGCTGGGTGACACGCTCGATGATCTCGGCCCGGACGATGCCGGCGTAGGCCGCGCGCCAGCTATCCCGCCGGACCAGGGCGACCGCCTCGGCGTCCGCCGTCGAGGCGGGCCGGATGTGCACCACGGCGCCAGGCTAAACCGCGATTGCCCGCGAGGGAACGGCAAAACGCCGCGACCACCCTACGGCCGGCCCCCGTCCGCACAGCCGCAACTGCGCCGGACGATGAGCTCGGTGGGCAGCAGTTCGGCGCGCGGCGGCCCGTCACTGCCGTCGATCCGCTCGAGCAGGCGCGTGGCCGCCAGCGCCCCCAGTTCCCGGGACGGCTGGCCCACCGTGGTCAGCGGCGGGTCCACGATCCGGCCCGGGAAGATGTCGTCGAATCCGGTCACCGCGACGTCCTCCGGGACCCGGACGCCGGCCCGCTGGAACTCCCGCATGACGCCGATGGCCATCTGGTCGTTGGCGCACGCCACGGCGTCCGGCCGCGGGTCCCGGCCCAGCAGCACGGTGGCCGCCGCCCGGCCGCTCGCTTCGGAGAAGTCCCCGCCCGGCACCACGTCCGCGGTCGCGTCCGCTCCCGCCGCGCCGGAGCCGGCCGCCGCCCGGCCCTGGACCGCGGCGCAGAAGACGGCCAGGCGCTCCACCGCGTCCGGTGCGTCGGCCGGGCCCCCGGCAAAGGCCAGCCTGCGGTAGCCGTGGCCGTCGATCAGGTGCGCCGCGAGCGCGCGCATCCCCCGGGCGTTGTCGACCCGGAATGCGTCGACGGCCGATTCCCCGGCGGCGCCCGCGATGGCCACCACCGGCAGGCGCCGGGCCAGAGCCTCCACCTGCGCGCCGGGCAGCGCCTCCTCGACGACGAGCAGCCCGTCGACCTTCCCGGACAGGGCCCGGATCCGCCGCTGGAACTGCTCCCCGCCCCGCCCGAACGACAGCAGCAACGAGCACCCAGTACCGCGCAGCACCGCCTCGACCGCGTGCACGAGCTGGTCCACGAACAGCAGGCTGGTCCGCTCGATGTCGGTCTGGCCGCGGCCCCGGTCCAGGGCGACGAGCCCGATGATGTCCTTGCGCCGCCGGGACAGTCCCTGGGCCGAGGCGTCGGGCACGAAGCCCACGTTCTCGATGACAGCGAGGACGCGCTCCCGGGTGGCCGGCCGCACCAGGTCAGATCCGCGCATCACCCGGGAGACCGTGGCGGTCGAGACGCCGGCCATGCGGGCCACGTCGTACACGGTGGTCATGAAAATTTCCTCGGCTGGCCCCGTTGTAAGCGGTTACAATTCGCCTGTTTGAATGGCGATGCTAGACCCTGAGTGACGGGTCATCAAGGAGGTCTGAATGAGTCCAGCCGACGGCCAGCGACGCGACGCGTTCCCACCGGGCTTCTTGTGGGGCTCGGCCACGGCCGCCTACCAGATCGAGGGCGCCCCGGCCGAGGACGGCAAGGGCCTGTCGGTGTGGGACACGTTCAGCCACCTCCCGGGGCGCACCGCGCACGGAGACACCGGCGACATCGCCTGCGACAGCTACCACCGGATGGACGAGGACCTGGCCGTCGTGTCGCGGCTGTCACTGGGCGCCTACAGGTTCTCCATCTCCTGGCCGCGGATCCTCCCCGACGGCCGCGGCGCCCCCAACCAGGCCGGCCTGGCCCACTACAGCAGGCTCGTCGACGGGCTGCTGGAACGCGGGATCACGCCGGTCGTCACCCTCTATCACTGGGACCTTCCGCAGGCGCTGCAGGACAAGGGCGGCTGGGCGGCCCGGGACACGGCCGAACTGTTCGCCGACTACGCCTCGGCCGTCGCCGGGGCCCTCGGCGACCGGGTGCGCCGATGGATCACGATCAACGAGCCGTGGGTCGTGGCCAACCTGGGCTACCGGACCGGCGAGCACGCGCCCGGCATCCGGGACCCCCGGCAGGCCGTCGCGGCCACGCACCATCTGCTGCTGGCCCACGGCCGCGCCGCCGAGGCCGTGCGGGCGTCGGTCCCGGGCGGCACGGGCGGGCCGGCTGAGGTGGGGATCACCCTCAACATGTCCGCGGTCCGCCCGGCCGATCCGGCCGAGGCCGCCGACCGCGAACTGGCCGCCGACATCGACGCCGAGCTCAACGCCGTCTTCCTGCAGCCCCTGGTGAACGGCTCCTACCCGGCCCGGCTCGGCCCGGACTACGCACCCGGGGGCGAGATCGTCCGGGACGGCGACTTCGGCGTGATCCAGGCGCCCATCGACTTCCTCGGCGTGAACTACTACTCGCCGCACATCGTCGGGATCCGCGGCGACGGCGTCCTGCGGCGCGGCGACCAGCCGATGGACAGGCGCCCCGGCGCGGTGCACGTCCGGCCGGACGGCATGCCGCTGACCGCGATGGACTGGCTGGCCGACCCCGACGGCCTCTACGAACTGCTGGTCCGGCTGCGCGACGACGCGCCGGGACTGCCGCTGTACATCACCGAGAACGGCGCGGCCTGCCACGACTACGTCAACCCGGACGGCACGGTCGAGGACACCGAGCGCATCGCCTACCTGCAGGGTCACCTTCAGGCGGCCCGGCGCGCCATCGCCGACGGCGCCCCGCTGCGCGGGTATTTCGCCTGGTCGATGCTGGACAATTTCGAGTGGGCCTACGGCTACTCGAAGCGGTTCGGCCTGGTGTTCGTCGACTACGGCACGCAGCGGCGCATCCCCAAGCGCAGCGCCGAATGGTTCGCCGAAGTGGCGAGCTCCAATTCGGTCCCGGCCCTGGACCCGGCGTCCGATCCGGTCATGGGTGAGACCTGACAAGCCCGATAATCAACCGAACGAAGGCGTGGTTCCCGTCCCGTCCCCATGGCACTTCCGGCGCGCCGGACGCGGCCGCCTCCCGCGCCGTTACGGCAGCGCGGCGGTCACGTCGACCTCGACGAGCTGGCCCGGGTAGCCGAGCTGGCTCACTCCGAGCAGCGTGCTCGCCGAGCCGAACGCGGCCGCGACCGCCGACTCCCGCAGTGCCGACCACACCGCACCGAGGTCGTCACGATCGCCGGACGCCACGTAGATGACCGTCCGGACGACGTCCTCCGCGGTGGCGCCGACGGCGGTCAGGGCCAGGCCGATGTTCTTGGCCACCTGGCGGGTCTGAGCCCGCAGGTCGCCGTCGCCGACGAGTTCGCCGCGCGGGCTGAGCGGGCACTGGCCGGCCAGGAACACGAACTGGGTGGCGTCGGTGATCGTCGCATGGTGGTAGCCAGGCGTCTGATGCAGGTCAGGGAGGTTGATTCGCCGGATCACCGGGCTAGTGTCGCATCATGACCCGCTCCCGTGTGGTGATCGCTCCCGACAAGTTCAAGGGCTCCCTCACCGCTCCCGAAGTGGCCGCGCACGTCGCCCGCGGCATCGAGGCCGCGGTTCCGGGGGTCGTCACCGACGAGGTGCCGGTGGCCGACGGCGGGGACGGCACGGTGGACGCCGCCGTGGCCGCCGGGTACCGCCGGGTCGAGGTGAGCGTGCGCGGGCCGGCCGGGGACCCGGTGGCGGCGGCGTTCGCGATCTCGGGTGACGTCGCGGTGATCGAGTCGGCTCAGGCCTGTGGGTTGGCCCGGCTCCCGGGCGGGCGCCGTCTCCCGCTGACCGCGACCAGTCACGGAGTCGGCGAGCTGATCGTCGCCGCGGCCGGCCGGGGCGCCCACCGGATCGTGCTCGGACTCGGCGGCGTCGCGACGACCGACGGCGGGGCCGGGCTGGTGAGCGCGCTCGGCGGCCGCCTGCTCGACGCCGGCGGCCGGGACATCGCCCCCGGCGGCGCGGCGCTGGCCGGGCTGCGCACCCTCGACCTGACCGGGCTGCGTGACCTGTCCGGCCTGGAGGTGATCCTGGCCAGCGACGTGGACAACCCGCTGCTCGGCCCGGACGGGGCGGCCGCGGTGTACGGCCCGCAGAAGGGCGCCTCCGAGGCAGACGTTCCGGTCCTCGATGCGGGGCTGGCCCGCTGGGCCGACGTGGCGGAGGCGGCGCTGGCCGGCGTTGGGCCGGGCGGGGGCGGCGTTCGGACGGGCGGGGGCGGCGTTGGGCCGGGCGGGGGCGGCGTTCGGACGGGCTGGGGCGGTCCGGGCGTGGCTGGCCCGGGCGGGGCTGAGACGGGTGCGGCTCGCCCGACGGGCGGGCAGGTGGTCCGGTTTCGTGACCGGCCGGGGGCGGGGGCCGCGGGGGGCCTCGGGTTCGCCGCGCTGGCCTTCCTCAACGCGCGGATGCGCCCGGGCATCGATGTCCTGCTCGAGTTGCTGTCGTTCGGCCGCCGGGTTGCCGGCGCCAGCCTGGTCATCACCGGAGAGGGTTCCCTGGATGCGCAGACGCTGCGGGGCAAGGCCCCGGCCGGCGTCGCCCGCGCGACCCGGGCCGCCTCCCCCGGAACGCCGGTCGTGGCGGTCACCGGCCGCTGCTCGCTGGACGCCGGGCTGCTGACCGGGGCCGACCTGGCCGCCGCCTACGCGCTGAGCGACATCGAGCCGGACGTGGCCGCGTCCATGGCCAACGCCGGCCCGCTCCTGGAAAAGCTCGCCCAGCAGGTCGCCGCCGACTGGCTCGCGCCGCTGCGCTGAACCCCGCCGTTTCCCGGGAAACGGCGGGGCTGGTTCGCGGGAAGTGTTCAGCGGGCCGACAGGAGCGCGGCCGTGGCAACCGCCGAGGACGAGCAGCCCATCGGGGGCAGGCTGGCGATGCCGTTGCTTCGGGGAATCTGCGGCAGGAAGCTTCCCTGCTCGACCGTGGTCGCCGCCAGCGTGCCGTTTGGCCCGGCGGCGCCGACCGCGACGGCGTACTCACCGGGCTGGAACTGGCTCAGGCTCGCGGTGGCCATGGTGAAGACGGTGGCCGAGCTCGTGGTGACCGCTATGCGGGTGCCGTTGGACCGGACCAAGGTGAAGTGGCCGGCGCTCGCGTCTGTGACCGTTCCGGTCGCGATACCGGGAGTGCGCGGGTGTGGCTTCTGGACCTTGGGTTCCGGGCCGCGCGGCCATGGGAGCTTGGGCAGCTTCGGTGGCTTGGGCAGGCTGAGCGTCACGCCGATGCTGACGTCCTTGGCTACGATCGACCCGTTGGCGCCGGTGCCGTGCACGATCACCTGCGCGCCATCGGTGATAGCGCTCGGCGATCCGGTCACCTCCCGGCTCAGCTTCGTGGAGGCCGACGTGGTGACGGTCACCGGCTTCCCGCCTGAGGTCTTGATGACGAGGCTCGTACCGTTCAGCTGCTCGAGTATCCCTGAGGTCGCAACGAGCGCGGAGCAGCCGTTGACCGCGGTCAGCCCGGCCCCGGCCGGCGCTGCGCTGCCGTTCGTGGCGGTGAGCCCGGCGGTGAGCCCATAAGCCGCTCCGCCAGCCGCGACGACCACGGCCGCTGCCGCGGCGACGAGCACGCGCCGTGGCCGCGTCCCGGCCAGCGCTCGGAGTCCTTCCCGCCGAAGCAGAGAAGGCCTGCCGGGGTGGGTACCGGCCAGGATTTCGTCGGGCAGCGGCGACGGAGACGGGGTGGCGGCCACCAGCTGACGCACCCCGGCGGCGACGGCCCCCCAGCGTTCGGCTTCGGTGCGGCAGGGCCCGCAGGTCGTGAGGTGGGCCCACGCCCGCTCGTCGGCCGAATCGCCGTTGATCTCGGCGAGCAGTTCCTCCAGGCTCAGGTGAGGCGTTTCGACGTTCATCGGTTCGGTCCTTTCTCGTCCAGCACCCGGCCGAGCGCGGCTCGCGCCGCGGCCAGGCGGCTCTTCACGGTCCCGAGGGGGACCTCCAGCACCCCAGCGACCTCAGGGAGGCTGAGCCCGGCTCCGAAGACGAGCCCGAGCACCTCCCGGTGGGCCGGGGTGAGCGCGCGGATTCCGGTCGCCACCTCGGCCACCTCGGCGCGCTCCAAGGCCACGAACTCCGGTCCAGGATCAGGGCTCGGCTGGGCGTCGAGGGCCGCCTCGCCGGCCATCCGCGGCCGGTAGCGGCGCAGCCGGTCCCGGGCCTGGCGCCGCGCGATGGCGATCACCCACGAGCGGACCCCGGCCTCGCCCCGGTAGGAGCCGGCGCCGCGCCACACGGCGAGCATCGTGTCCTGCAGGATCTCCTCGCCCAGGGCCTGCTCGCCGACGACGAGCAGGATCTGCGCGAGCACGATCCGGCCGTGGAGCTGGTAGAACTCGGCCATAGCGCCCTGGTCACCCTGGGCGATCCGGCGCAACAGCCCGGCTTGGTCGTGGTCGGAACCAGGCGCCGGGCCGGGCTGGCTGGGCGCCTCAGCGCCCGGCGCTGAGGCGAGGGCGGTCGGGCCGGTCAGCCAGCGGCGATCGTTCAACGCGTACCTCCCGTTATGTTTCGCACAACGAGTAGGTAGCGGCCGACGTCGCTACGGTTCGCGGTACTGGCGCCTTTTCTGAGCGATCCGGGCCGGATCTGCCGCAGATGCGACGGAGATCCGGCCCGGACATGACTGGAGGCGGCGATCAGGAGGTGCGTGATCTGACCGACTTACGGACCATCCGGGGGTTGGTGGTGTCTGGGTCACTGGCTAGGCCAGCGAGGAGGCGGGCGGCACCGTCGAGATCGCGGGCGGGCCATGTGGTGCATCTCTAGCGCGGCGCAGAGTTCGGCGTGCGAGTTGATGATCGCGGTGCGGTCGCCGGTGTAGTAGCCGCGCTGTGCGGCCCGCTCGGCCACTGTGCTGAGGGTCTGCCGGGCCGTTGCGAGGGCAGTCTCCAGGGTGATCACGGCTGCGCTGCCTGCCGGGTGAGACCTCGCAGCGGCACGATCGCCTGAGCACGCATCCCTGGGTCCTCGCCGTAGTCGTCTGGTCCGGTTTTGTGCTCATCAGCTTGTCGCGGCGGGAGTACATTCGGGACAGCTACGTGCCCGGTTGCCTGCCAGGTGTACTCGGCGCCGTGGCCTGTGGGCTGGTGTGTGAGGAGGAGGCATGGTGTCGCGGGAATCCGGCCGGACACCCCGGCAAGTGTTTGGTGCGATGGTCCGCTACTACCGGGAGCGGGCTGGGCTCAGCCGTCCGGAGCTGGCCCGGCAGATCAGCAAGTCGGGGTCATTAATCCAGGCGATTGAGCTGGGCCAGCGGGCCGCCACTGTCGATGTGACCGAAGACCTTGAGCGGGTACTGCCCACCGGTGGCGCGCTGACGCGGCTGCGTGAGGAGATGGGCGACGGGCTCAGCTACCAGCCGTACCCGTCCTGGTTTGCTGACTGGGCCGGCAAGGAAGCTCAGGCCAGCGCCTTGCGGTCGTTCGAGCTGATTGTGGTCCCTGGCCTGCTCCAGACCGAGGACTACGCGCGGGCGCTGTTCCGTACCCGGCTGAAAACCACCGACGAGGAGATCGACGAGTTGGTGGCGGCCCGGATGAAGCGGCAGGACATCCTGGCGCGTCATGACCCGCCGATGCTGTGGGTGGTCCTTGACGAGGGGGTGCTGCGGCGGCGGGTCGGCGGCCGGGATGTGATGCGTGAGCAGGTGGGCCGGCTGATCGATGCGGCGCGGCGGCCGAATGTCGTCGTTGAGATCGTGCCCGTCAGCGCGGGCGCCTACCTGGGCATGCTGGGGGCGTTCGTGATCGCGGACTTCGAGGACGCGCCGAGTATCGGCTACCAAGAGATGGTGGTGGGTGCGCAGCCCCTGGAGGGCCCAGAACAGGTCGCGCTGCTTGACTTCACATGGAATACGGTTAGATCGGAGGCTCTGCCGCGTGCGGCCTCTATGGAACTACTGGAGGAAGCGGCGAAATCATGGACATCGGCCACGTGAGGTGGCGTAAGGCCAGCTACAGCAACGCCAACGGCGGTAACTGCGTCGAGGTGGCGTCTGCCCCGGTCGCTGTTGCCGTCCGTGACTCGACGGACCCAGAAGGACCCAGGCTCGCATTCACCCCTGAGGGATGGAAAGCGTTCACCCGCCGGGTAAAGAGGGGGACGCTGGGCTGACCGCCTGCCTAACCGCCACACACGAAAGGGGCTGCTGTTCCGGTGCGATCTCCTGGTTAGTTCATGGGTGAGACTGGCACGCCTTCCAGACTGAGATATTTTCTGTCGGACCAGAAGAAGTCGTGCACGGTGATCGTCAAGCTCCTAGTGGGCGGGCTGATGTCGAAGAGGACCGTGACAAGGCTGCTGCGCTGGTTCGGGCGCGGTTTGCGGTCACCGCTCGATGTGCCCGGGACCTCTTCAAGTGCACGCCCGCTTTCCTTATCGCTGAACCCGAATTCAAGAGAGAAGTAATCCTTTGATCGTGTGCGGATCAGGTCGGCGGTGATCGTAATCGATGGTCTTGTCGTACCCTGCCATTCGCTGGTTGTACGGGTCGCTCCCGTCACCGAATAGCTGATGCCGAAGCCGCTGACCGTCCAAGGTGGCGTTCCGCTCCTCACGGTCTGTCTCACGGGTTCTTTCTTGGGCTTGGGCGGATCTGGCGGCAACGGCGGGACTGTCTTCACCCACGGGGGCAGGCTGCGCCCGGTCGGGCCGGATACGGCACCGTAAACCGCCAGGCCCAAGCCTGCTATCGCCACCAGGGCGCTCACCACCCCGGCCAGTTCGCTTGCCCTATTCAGACCCGCCACCGCGATATAGGCAACGAAAGCCACGACGGCGGCTGCTATCACTAGGCCACCGTACAAGGCCAGCGGTCGTTCTCTCATATCCACCATCATCATCAGCCAGCCCGAAAAGGCCACCCTGAGCAGGCCAGCACGTCGATGTGCGTGTAGCGGGCCCAACGTCGTCGACTCCGGGTACCTGGTTGTCAGTGAGCGGCGCCGACAAGCGCTGTTAAGAAAAGAGTGCCGGAGGGCACCTTCTCTGTTTGCCCTGGCGGCGCGTTCCTTGCAGGCAGACCGGCGGCATGTGGGTGGGGGCAGGCCGGACACCCGTCAGCACTGTTACTTCGGTACCCGTCAGCGCTGCCAGGGACAAATGGCCGGCGCCTGTCCTAGACACGAGGTGCATCTTTCCTCGCTGCCTTCCTACCCAATCCGCACGGCTGGTTCAGTAGTACGCACAGGCTTGTCCCACGAGAGCTGGGCGCTCCACTCGATAACGAGCGGCTGGGCGGCCGTCCCAGGTAGGTCTTCGCGTCTCCCTATTCTGCGGAGGATCCGGCCCAGATTGTGGCCGGACGGGCGGCGATCAGGGGTTGCCGCGCTCCAGTTCGGCTACGGCGGCGAGGCGGCGGTAGACGGTCAGGGCCGCCTCTACGGCGTCGTTTTCCGAGGGCAGGGTGAGCGCGCGTTCCAGGGCGGCCGCAGCGAGGCGCCCGGCCAGGGCGCGGTCGGTCAGCACGCGGCGGACGGCCGCGGCCAGCTCGCCCGGGTCGCCGGGCGGGACGAGCACGGCCGCGTCGTCGCCGGTGAGATCGGCGATGCCGCCGACCCGGGTGGCCACGATCGGCGGCGGCCCGCAGCGCCTCCTGCAGGATGAGCGGCTGGCCCTCCCACCGGCTGGGCAGGACGAAAACGTCCGCGGCGGCGAGCAGCGCGGGCACGTCGCGCCGGTGGCCGAGGAAGCGGACGGCCGGCCCGAGCGGCGCCGCCACGCCGGCCAGCGTTCCCGCGAGCGGGCCGGCCCCGGCGATGGCCAGCAGCGGCACCGGGCTGAGGTCCTGCCAGTGCCGCGCGGCTTCCAGCAGGCTGTCGAACCCTTTCTGGGGGGCGAGCCGTCCGGCCGCGAAGACCAGCGGCCGGCCGCGCCCACCGCCGATCCTCGAGATCGGCCCGGGCCGCCTCGAGCGCCTCGGGCGGGACTCCCCCGGCCCCGCGCGGCGGCGCCGGGACCAGGGCCCGGCCAACGTCAACGGCCCCGGCCCGGGTCATGCGGGCCTCCAGGTCGGCGGAGACACACAGCACCGTGGCCGCGCTCCGCGCGACGACCAGCTCCAGCGCCTGGTAGATCGCCCCGTTGACGCCGGCTGACGGCGGGGCGTTGTGCACGGTGACGACCAGGGGCAGGCCGGGGCCACTGAACGAGAGCGCGATGGCCGCCAGCGCGCCGGCCCGCAGCCCGTGCGCGTGCACGACGTCGGCGCCGGAGCGGCCGATCAGCTGACGCAGCCGCAGCACCGCGCGCCCGTCCCGTACGACGTGCGGCCGGTCGCCGAACTCGACGGCCTCGAACGCCACGCCCGCGCCGCCTAGGACACCGGCCCCAGCGGCGGCGCCGGACGGGGCGCCCGGCGCGGTGCCGAACGCGAAGTCACGGTGCGTCTCAGCCGGCCCGAAGACCACCGAGGGCACCCCGCGGGCCGCGCATCCGGCGGCCAGCATCTGCACATGCAGGCCGGTCCCGCCGGCCGTGGTGCCGAGCACGAATGCGACCTTCACCAGGCGCCCCTCACGCCTGAGCCTTGCTGCGCCGGACTCGGGCCCGTCCCAGCAGCCGCGAGCCGACAGCCCGCATGTCACCAGCGTCGGCGGCCAGGGCCACGGCGAGAAACGCCAGCCCGGCCACGGCGAACGCCAGCAGGGTGACGGCCGCGTTCGGCGCGAAGCCGTGCACCGGGATCGCCGCCGACACCGCGGCCCCGGCCGCCGCCCCGGCCAGGGTACCGGCCAGTCCGGCGAGCGCCGCCCGGGGGATGCCCCGCAGGACCGGGCGGCCGAAGGCCCGCCGGACCGTGATTGCCAGCGCGATCCCGGCGGCCGAAAGCCCGATCGTGGTGCCCAGGCCGAGCGCGGGTACGACCCAGGCCCGGGGGACGAACGGGACGATGGCCACGTCGGCCACGATCACCAGCAGCCAGCCGCCGGCCAGCGCGACGGCGCTTTCCCGGCTGCGCCCGGCGGCGAACATGACCCGGGACAGGCTGGCCGTCAGCCCGTAGCCGACCAGGCCCGGAGCGAAGAGGGCCAGCGCGGCGGCCAGCTGCCTGGCCTGTGCCGTGTCGTGGGTGGCGAACAACCGGGCGAGCGGCAGGCACGCCCCGGCCAGCAGGGCCGCGCCCAGCCACGACATCAGCGTGACGGCGCGGGTCGCGGCCGCGCTGGTCTGTTCGAATTCCGCCCGCGCGGCCTCGGTTCCGTCGCTGGCAGTATCGCTAGCCCGGGCGGACAGGACGGGGAACGCGCTCGTCGCGACCGGCACGGCGAGCCCGGCGTACACCAGGAAGAAGACCTGCCAGCCGTAGCTGTACAGAACCAGCGCGCCGCCCCCACCGCGGCCGTTGGCCAGCACGATCGCCGCGACCGCCGACAGGTCCTGGGCGATCAGGGTGATCACGCCGACCACCGCCAGGCGCCGGACCCGGGCCGCGACACCGTCGGGGAACCGCAACGCGGGCCGCAGGCCCGAGGCGCAGCCGGGCCGACGGGGATGCCGGCGGTGAGGGCCAGGGCGGCCACTCCCGCCGTCGTGCCCAGCGCCAGGACCAGCTCGGCGCCGTCGGGCAGCGCGCCGGGCCGGTTCTGGTAACCGTTGCCGAGGGCCGCGAAGCCCGCGTAAGCACCGGCCACGACGATGCTCGACAGCACCGGCGCCAGAGCCGGGGCGGTGAAGCGGCGGTGCGACTGGAGGATCCCGTACAGGACGACGGCGATGCCGTACAGCGGGATCTGCGGGGCGAAGGCGACGAGCATCCGGGCGCTGACCGCCAGCGTGGCGGCGTGCCCGCAGCCCCGCACGGCCGGGATGAGCAGCGACGCGACCGGCCCGGCGACGACCGCGATAAGGGCGGCGGCCGGGACGAGCAGGATCACCGCCCAGGTCAGCATGGCCGAGGCGATCCGGCGCGCCTCGGCGGCTCCCTCGGCCGAGCGTGCCGCCGGGCCGGCCAGCACCGGAACCACCGCGCTGGTCAGCGCACCGCCCAGGACGACGTCGTAGATGATGTTCGGCACCTGGTTGGCGGTCGTGTAGGCGGTGCCGACACAGCTGGCCCCGACCGTGTGGGCGAACGCCAGCTGCCGGCCGAACCCGACGATCCCCGACACCACCGTCAGCGCGCCGATGACCGCCGCCGCCCGGCCGAACCCCCTGCCTGGCTGCCGAGCTGCCCCCCGCTCGGCCACCGGCGCCGTCACGGGAAGTGCGCGGCAGCCAGTACGGAAGGGTCGTGGTCCTCGCCCGCCGACGCGCCGGCCTGCGACGGGACGCCCGTACCGGGGCCGGCGTCCGGGCTACGCCCGGCCGCCGGCCGGGCGCCCACCGGCCTGCGGCCCAGCATGTCCAGCCAGCGCAGCGGCGCCGTCCGCTCGATGACCTTGGTGAAGCTCACCACCTCGCTCGCCGCGGTCAGCGCGGTGACCGCCGCGAGCATCGCGACCCGGCTCCGGCGGGACAGGCCGCCGGCCGCGGCCGCGCCGAGCATGGCGCCCAGCGCGTTGGCCCCGGCGTCGCCGAGCATGGCCCGCTCGCCCAGGTCTTCCGGCAGCAGGGCCAGCGCCGCACCGAGCGGTGCGGCCGCCGCCGCCGCCGCCGTGGCCGGGCGCTCGGTCGCGCCGGGACCGGCCTGCCGGATGGCGAGCTGGCTGGCCGCGACGGGCAAGCCTGCGGCCAGCACCACCTTGATGGCCCGCCCGGGCCGGAGGTCGAACAGGTTGAGCAGGTTGGCGGTCCCGGCGACGAGCGCGGAGTTGACGGCCAGATCCGCGGCCGGGCCGCCGGTGAGCGCGCCCGCGGCGATGCCGGTCGCCCCGATGCCGACGATCTTCACCGCGCCGGTCGTGACCTGGCCGTGCGCCAGTGCGCCGAGATGCCCGCGGAAGCCGCGCCGGTCTCCCGACCCAGCGATGTCGTCGTACGCGCCGAACACCGCGGCCCCGGTCGCGGCGACGGCCAGGGCGGCCCGCTGCCGGGCCGGGATGCCGGCCGCGACGCAAGCCGCGACCGCTCCGGCGACCGCGGCCGCCGGTCCCTCCAGCAGCGTGACCGGCTCGCCCCGGTGGTTGGTGCGGGTCCAGTGCGCGGCGCCCCCGGCGGGTTCCGGGTCAGCACCGTGTAGGCGGCCCGGGCCGCGCCGGCCGCGATGAGCGCGGTGACCGCCGAGGCGGCCGGGCTCGCGGCCAGGACCGGCCGCCGTGGGGCGCCGGGCACCCGCCATCACTTCTTCCCCTTCGCGGCCGGCGTGCCGCCCGACGCGGACGGGGTGGGCGCGGGACTGGGGCCGGCCGAGGAGGCATCTTGCTGGGTGCCGTAGCTGGCCGGCTTGTGCCCGTTCACCTGCTGTTCGAGGGCCTGGGCGGTGACGATCTGACCGATGACCGCGTCCGCGTCGTCGACGGTGGACGCGTTGCTCGCCGCGCCGCTGGCGCGCACCGCCGAGATGGCACTGCCCGGTCCCGAGGCCGAGGACGCGCCGGCCACCACCGTGGCCTGGCTGGCCTGCCCCAGTTCGGTCGCCAGCGACACGATCGCCTGGTTGGCCGGGTCGGAGTTACCGCCGGCGGGCGGGGTGGCCGGGGTCACGATCACGGCGAGGGTCGCGCCGGAGGACGGCTGCCCGCTGACGGTGAGGAACCCGCCGTCCGCGTAGCTCTGCAGGATGGTCTGGGCGGACCGGGACGCCTGGCTGCCGCTCGACTGGCCCCCGGACTGGACGGACGAGGACACGATGGCGCTGGCCAGGACCTGGGCCGCCTGCTGCTGCGGGCTCCCGTTGGCCAGGGTCATTCCCGAGGGCGTCACCTGCTGGGTGAGCTGGTTGAGCAGGCTGAGGTTGCTGCCGGCCGTGTCGGCGAACTTGGTCGTCAGCGCGACCTGGCCACTGACCGACGCGCCCGCGTCGGTCAGCGCGGTCGTGATGCCGTTGACCACCCCGGCCGGCGCGCCCGGCGCGGTGACGATGACGGCCCGCTTTCCGTCGAGCAGGTGCGCCAGCAGCACCGGCTCCGCGGCCTGGGCGAACGCCTTGTCCCCGTTGACCTGCTGCTGGAGCGAGCTGTTCTCGGTGTTGGCCGCGTTGAGCTTGGCGCTGAGCGCGCTCGACGTCCGGTCGAGGGCGCTCAAGGCGGCTCCCCGCAGCTCGGTGGACCCGAGGACGATGCCGATCGCCAGGGCCAGGAAGACCGCGACGATGGACACGAGGTGGTAGCGAAAATCAATCACTTGAATAGTCCGGTCAGCGAGGAGATGAACGAATGCCAGGTTGCGTCGAGGTATCTCGACAGGATGGGCTCGGCGGGCGACGCGGCCACCGTGACGAGCATGGTCACGATGGCGGCCAGGGCCAGCACGAGCAGGGCCCAGCCGGAGATCCGGCTCCGGTACAGCCGGCTGACGCCCTTCGCGTTCACGATCTTGGTACCGACCCGGAGCTGGGTCAGGAAGGTGCTCGGCCATCCCGGAGCGGCCCTTGTCGAGGAACTCCTCGAGGGTCCAGTGCGTGCCGACCGCCACGATCAGGCTGGCGCCCTTGCCGTCGGCCAGGAGCAGGGCCACATCCTCGCTGGTGCCGGCGGCCGGGCAGACAGCGGCGGTGAGGCCGAGCTCGTTGACCCGGCTGAGCCCGGGCGCCTCCCCGTCGGCGTATGCGTGCACGACGAGCTCGGCGCCGCAGCGGAGCGTCTCGTCGGAGACGGAGTCCATGTCGCCGACGATGGCATCGGGCACGTACCCGGCCTCGATGAGCGCGTCCGCGCCGCCGTCGACGCCCAGCATGACGGGCCGGTACTCGCGGATATAGGGCCGCAGCGCCGCCAGGTCCTCGCGGTAGTGGTAGCCGCGCACCACGACGAGCACATGACGGCCGTCCATGGCCGTGCGCAGGTCGGGCAGGGCCACCCCGTCCACCAGGAGCTCGTGCTCGCGCTTGAGGAACTCCATCGTGTTGGCGGCGAACGCCTCGATCTGGGTGACGATGCCGGCCCGCGCCTCGGCCATCATCGCGCTGACCGTCTCGGGGGTCTGCGGCGTTCCCTTCGCCACGACCTGGTCGCCGAGGTAGAGGGTGTCGCCGTCGAGCCGGACCGTCGCGCCCTCTCGCACCCGGTTGAACACGTCCGGCCCGACGTCGTCGACCAGCGGGACGCCGGCCTCCATGAGCAGCTGAGGGCCGAGGTTCGGGTACCGCCCGCTCATGCTGACCGCGGCGTTCACCACGGCGGTGACCTTCCGGCTGATCAGGGCGTCGGCGGCGACCCGGTCCAGGTCGACGTGATCGATGATGGCGATGTCGCCCGGGCAGAGCCGTTTGGTGAGGTTCTTCGTCCGGCGGTCGAGGCGCGCGGTAGCCACCATCCCGGGCAGGTCATCTGACTTGCCGCGGCGGACGGCGGGAATCCTTACGGACGGCACCTTCATCGCGTTCCATCCTGCCAGAGGCCCCGACCACATGCCGTCATGTTACTAATTACGGCGTGTTACCGATCTGGCACGGATCGTGGGATCGACGGGGCACCGGTGCTGTTGTCAATAATGGAGCAGCACGGCGAGTGCCATGACCCTCGGCCCGATCTCTGGAGCAACGTGAACGAGCAACTCGGCGAGCGAGTCCGCCTCACCTCCCTGTCGCACGGCGCCGGATGCGCGTGCAAGCTGCCCCTGGCCGCCCTGGACAAACTGATGGCCACGCTGGGCGGTCCCGCCGACGGGCCCGGCGGCCTGGTCCCGGCGGCCGGCGATCTGCTGGTCGGCGCGGCCGAAGGCGACGACGCCGCGGTCCTGCGCCTCGACGATGACCGGGCACTGGTCCTGACCACGGACTTCTTCACGCCCATCGTCGACGACCCGCGCGACTGGGGCCGGGTGGCCGCCACCAACGCGATGTCGGACGTGTACGCGATGGGCGGCCGGCCGGTCATCGCCCTCAACCTGACCGCGTGGCCGGGTGAGCGGCTGCCCGGTCGAGATCCTCGCCGACGTCCTGAGGGGCGGCGCGGAGGCCGCCGCGTCCGCCGGGTGCCTGGTCGTGGGCGGCCACACCGTTGACGATCCCGAACCCAAGTACGGCCTGGCCGTCGTCGGCATGGCCGACCCGGCCAAGCTGATGACCGTGGACCGGGCCGGGCCGGCGATTCGCTCGTCCTGACCAAGCCGGTCGGTACCGGTGTCATCGCCACGGCCCACAAGCGCGGCGCAGCGCCGGCCGCCGTGCTGGCCGCGGCGGTTGAGGCCATGACCACGCTCGACGGCAGGCCAGCGAGGCGGCGCTGACCGCCGGGGTGCGGGCGGCTACAGACGTAACCGGCTTCGGGCTGATGGGCCACCTGCACCGGATGCTGCGCGCCAGCGGCGTCAGCGCCGAGATCTGGGCCGACCGGGTGCCCCTGCTCCCCGGGGCGGCCGAACTGGCCACCGCGGGCTTCGTCTCGGGCGGTACCCGGGCCAACCTCTCCTACCTGGCCGACGTGACCGACATCGAGCCCGAGGTCGATGCGGTCACCTCGGTGCTCCTGCACGACGCCCAGACCTCGGGTGGCCTGCTGATCGCCGCGCCGCCCGGGACCGAGGACGCCCTCTGCTCTGACCTGCGCGGCCGCGGGGCGGAGGCAGCGGTCGTCGGCACGGTCCGCCCCGGCGGCCCCGGCCGTATCACCGTCCGCGCCACCGCGTGAGGCGGCATGAGCGGCCCGTGTCCCCCGCGAACGTTGTGCCCGCGCGGGCTGAATGGACCCGAGTAACGGGAATCCGTGACTATGTAACATCGTTGTAGCAGTGAGCAGAACGCGGTCACCAGAACGGAGCCCCCGCGCCTGATCGGCAACACGAGTGACATCTCCCCCGCCTGTCAGCACAGAGGCCGGGGCCGGGCCTGTTTTGTCAGACCCTCTTGTTACCGTTCGGCACAGTATCTGTGCTCGTCACGACGGACGGAGGGGCTGTGGCCTGGCCTGTTGACGGACCGCTAGACCAGGATCTCACCGAGGACGACGCCGAGGCGCACGTCCACGGCATCTGCTTCAAGACCGGGCCGCCGCGCCGCATCGGCGTTGAGCTCGAGTGGCTGGTCCGTGATGTCCGCGATCCTGCCCTGCCGGTCCCGGCGGAGCGCATTTTCGCGGCTGTCGCCGACCTCACCGCGCCGGCCGTTCTCCCCGACCCGGCTGTGCTGCCGTCCGGAAGCCTGATCACCGTTGAGCCCGGCGGCCAGCTGGAACTAAGCTCCGCCCCCGCCGACAGCCTCGGCGAGTGCGTGACGGCCGTGCAGCGCGATATGGCCGCCCTGCGCGACGCGATGCACCGGGCCCGCCTGACCCTCGAGGGCTACGGTCTTGACCCCCTGCGGCCGCCCCGCCGCGTGCTGGATCTGCCGCGTTACACGGCGATGGAGGAATTCTTCGACCGTGACGGCCCCTGGGGCCGCCAGATGATGTGCAGCACCGCGTCCGTGCAGGTGTGCGTGGACGCCGGCCTGGACGCGCCCGGGACCGATGGATACCGCTGGCGCTGGCGGCTGGCCCACGACGTCGGCCCGGTCCTGATCGCGGCGTTCGCCAACTCCCCGCTGCGCCAGGGACAGCCCTCCGGCTGGCGGTCGACGCGCCAGGAGGTCTGGAGCCCGGCTCGATCCGGGCCGGACCCTTCCCCCGCCGGCCAACGGGGATCCCCGCCGCGCCTGGGCGAACTACTCCCTGGACGCCGAGCTGATGCTGGTGCGCAGGCCCGGATCGCCGTCCTGGACCGCGCCGGCCGGGCTGACGTTCCGCGGCTGGCTGCGCGGCGACGGCGGCGAGCGGCCGCCCACCAAAGAAGATCTCACCTACCACCTCTCGACGCTGTTCCCGCCGGTGCGCCCGCGCGGTCACCTCGAATTGCGGATGATCGACGCCCAGCCGGACGACGGCTGGATCGTGCCGACCGCGGTGGCCTGGGCGCTGTTCGAGGATCCGCACGCGGCCGACCTGGCCATGGCCGCGGTCGCCCCCGTGTGGGCCGACGGGAACCCATGGTTGCGCGCGGCCCGCAGCGGCCTCGCCGACCCGGTGCTGGCCCGCGCGGCGGGCCAGTGCTTCGAAGCGGCCAACGCCGTCCTCAGCCGCGCGGACGTGCCGGCGGACATCCGCCAGCGCGTGGCCGAATTCACCGAACGTTACGTGCTCAGAAGCCGATGTCCAGCCGACGACCAACTAGAGGGGATCCATTGACATCGTCACAGGACACATCGCAGACCCCGACCACGGCCCCGGTCACCGCCGAGACCGCCGGAGACGGCGCGGCGTTGCGCGAGCAGATCGCGGTTGAGCTGACGGCCGCCCGGGACCGCACGGCCGCGCTGACCGACTGCGTCGACGAGACGGACCTGATCCGCCAGCATTCGCCGCTGATGTCCCCGCTGGTCTGGGACCTGGCGCACATCGCCAACCAGGAAGAGCTGTGGCTGCTGCGCGCGGTCGGCGGGCAGGACCCGATGCATCCGGAGATCGACCCCCTCTACGACGCGTTCGAGCATCCGCGCGCGGAACGCCCGTCGCTCCCGCTGCTCCAGCCGCTGGAGGCGCGCCACTACGCCGCGGAGGTCCGCGGCAAGGTGCTCGACCTGCTCGGCCGGGCCCGCTTCGGCGGAACACGCCTGGTCACGGGCGGTTTCGCGTTCGGGATGATCGTCCAGCACGAGCAGCAGCACGACGAGACGATGCTCATCACCCACCAGCTCCGGAAGGGGCCGCCGGTCCTGGCCGCGCCCTACCCGGCGGCCCCGCCGGCCGACGTGTTCGGCCTCCCGGCCGAAGTCCTCGTGCCCGGCGGCCCGTTCACGATGGGCACGTCCACGGAGCCGTGGGCGCTCGACAACGAGCGGCAGGCGCACACGGTGCAGGTGCCGTCGTTCTTCATCGACACGACGCCCGTCACCAATGCCGCTTACACCGAGTTCATTGCCGACGGCGGCTACGACGACCAGCGCTGGTGGACGCCGGCGGGCTGGGACCACCGCCAGCGGACCGGGCTTTCCGCCCCGATGACCTGGCGGCGTGAGGGCGGCGAGTGGCTGCGGACCAGCTTCGGCGTCACCGAGCCGGCCCGCCCGCCGAGCCGGTCATGCACGTCTGCTGGTACGAGGCGGACGCTTACGCCCGGTGGGCCGGCCGCCGCCTGCCCACCGAAGCCGAATGGGAGAAGGCCGCGCGGCTGGACCCGGTGACCGGCCGGTCCCGGCGGTTCCCGTGGGGCGACGACGCGCCGACGCCGGAGCGCGCGAACCTCGGCCAGGCCCACCTGCGGCCGGCGCCAGCCGGCTCGTACGCCGGCGGGGCGGCCCCGTGCGGCGCGCGCCAGCTCATCGGCGACGTGTGGGAGTGGACGTCCAGCGACTTCCTCCCCTATCCCGGCTTCCGGGCGTGGCCGTACCGGGAGTACTCCGAGGTGTTCTTCGGCAGCGAGTACAAGGTGCTGCGCGGCGGCTCGTTCGCGGTGAGCCCGAGCGCCTGCCGGGGCACCTTCCGCAACTGGGACTACCCGATCCGGCGGCAGATCTTCGCCGGTTTCCGCACCGCGCGCTCCGCGGCCCCGGAGGCCTCCTGATGTGCCGCCACCTGGCCTACCTGGGGCCGCCGGTCACCTTGCGCGAGGCGATCATCGATCCGCCGTACGGCCTGTACCGGCAGGCGTGGGCGCCGCGGATGATGCGGGGCAGCGGGACGATGAACGTCGACGGCTTCGGCGCCGGCTGGTACGCCGACGGCGACCCGGTACCCGCGCGCTACCGCAACTTCGGGCCGATCTGGGCCGATCCCTCGTTCGCCGACCTGACCCGGGTAACGCGGAGCGGCGCGCTGCTGGCCGCGGTCCGGGACGCGAGCGCGGGAACGGAGCCGGGCATGTCGGCGACCGCGCCGTACGGGGCGGATCACTGGCTGTTCAGCCACAACGGCACGTTCGCCGGGTGGCCCGCCACCGCGGCCGGGCTGGCCGCCACGCTGACCCCGCTGGAACTGCTCGAGCTGGACGCCCGGGTGGATTCGGCCCTGCTGTGGGCGCTCACGCTCAAGCGGCTGCGCGGCGGGGCCTCGCCGGAGGCCGCCCTGGCCGCGGTGATCGGCCTGCTCGACGCCGCGCAGGTCAGCGGCCGGTTCAACTTCCTGCTGACCGACGGCACGATGATCGCCGCGACCGCCGCCGGGCATTCGCTCTGGTACCGGCGCGCGACCGGCGACGCCGGGGACAGCGTCGTCGTCGCGTCCGAGCCGGCCGACGAGGATCCCGGCTGGGTCGAGGTACCGGACCGCTCGCTGCTCGCCGCGACCCCGGCCCGGGTCACCGTCCGGCACCTGGAAGTGCCCGCCGAAGTGACGCCCGATGATGCCGAACGAGTGCGGCGCGCGAGTTTTCCCGAAGGCATGGCCGCCACCGCCGGTGAAGGAAACGGAAGGAACCCGCGTCAATGACGACCCCCCTGCATGTCGAACGCCGCCTGCCTGAAGGCTTCCTGGCCGACTCGCTGCGTGCCGACGCACGCGCGGGCCTGACCGCCATGCCGAAGTTCTTGCCGCCCAAGTGGTTCTACGACGCCAACGGCAGCGCCCTGTTCGAGAAGATCACCGGCCTGCCCGAGTACTACCCCACCCGCGCCGAACGGGAGATCCTGCGGGCCGCCGCCGGCCAGATCGCCGGCGCTAGCCGGGCCGGGACGCTGGTCGAGCTCGGTTCGGGATCGTCGGAGAAGACGCGCCTGCTGATCGACGCGCTGCGCGAAGCGGGCACGCTGCGCACCTACGTCCCGGTCGACGTGAGCGAGCCGGCCCTGCTGGCCGCGGCCAGCGCGCTGCTCACCGAGTACCCGGGCCTTGAGGTACGCGCCGTCGTCTCCGACTTCGAGCACCACCTCGGGCTGCCTCCGCGCGCCGCGGGCGACCCGCCCCGGCTGGTCGCGTTCCTCGGCAGCACGATCGGCAACCTGCTTCCGCCGCAGCGCGCCGCCTTCCTGGCCCGGATCCGCGAGAGCCTGGCCGAGGGCGACACGCTGCTGCTCGGCACCGACCTGGTGAAGAGCCCGGCCGTCCTGGTCGCGGCCTACGACGACGCGGCCGGGGTCACGGCGGCGTTCAACAAGAACGTCCTGGCCGTGCTCAACGCCGAGCTGGGCGCCGACTTCGACCCCGACGCGTTCGAGCATGTGGCGGCGTGGAACGCGGAAACCGAGTGGGTCGAGATGCGGCTGCGCTCGGTCACCGGCCAGACGGTGCACGTGCCCGGCATCGGCCTCACCGTCCAGTTCGCGGCCGGCGAGGAGATGCGCACCGAGATTTCGGCCAAGTTCCGCCGCGAGGGCGTAGCCGCCGAGCTGGCCGCGGCCGGCTTCACCCTGCGGCACTGGTGGACCGACCCGGAGTCCCGGTTCGGCCTTTCCCTGTCTACCCCGGCGTAACGGGCTCGCGCCGCGGGAGCCCGCCCGGTTTCCGCCCCACTCCGGCGAGAACCGTGGCCTGCCCGCCTCGGGGTTGCCCCGGTTCCCCGGCGGCGGCCAGGCCTGCGGCGGGCTGCCCAGCGGCGGGTTCCCCCGTGGTGGGCTGCCCCCAGGTGCCCACGTCGGTCACGCCAGGTGGCACCAGTTCCAGGCCGCGGAAGTAACCCTCGACGTCCGCCCGCGTGTGGTGATGCAGCCGGGCCGCCGTGTAGGCCCGGTGAACGCTGGACACCTCCCCCGGCCCGGCCTGGCCGACCGACAGGACGAGGTAGCTGCCCGGAGCCATCGCGCCGATCACCGACGCGGTGACCTGGGCGGCGGCAGGCGGGGCGAGAAAATGCAGGACCGCGACCAGCAGCACGCACACCGGATCGGCCAGGTTGATCAGGCCGTTCAGCGCCGGGACGGCGAGGATCGCCTCCGGGTCCCGCAGATCCCCGGGCACGGCGACGACGCCGGGATCCCGGGCGAGCAGAAACCGCGCATGGGAGACGGCGACCGGGTCGTTGTCGACGTAGGCGACGCGCGCGGCCGGATTGACGCCCCGGGCGGTCTCGTGGGTGTTGGGGCTGGTCGGCAGCCCGGCGCCGATGTCGATGAACTGGCCGACGCCCTGCCGCGCCACGTGGGAGACGGCGCGGGTCAGGAAGCCCCGGTTCTCCCGGGCCAGGTCCCCGATCCGCGGATCGGCGGCCAGCAGCCGGGCGGCTTCGTCCCGGTCGGCGGCGAAGTTCGTCGAGCCGCCGAGCAGGCAGTCATAGACCCGTGCGACGTTCGGCTTGGTCGGGTCGGACGGCACCACCGGTTCCTCCAGCCGGGCCCGCAGCCTCTCCAGGCTGCCGGACGCCACCACCCGGGGGTTGGTGCCGGCGCTGGTGGCCTGGGCCACATAGGTGACCCGGCCCCGCACGGTCTCGCCCCAGATCACATAGCCGGGAAAGTCAGCCTGCAGCGACTCGATCTCGGTGACCACGCGGTGGGCCGGTTCAGTCACGCCCCGTAGATCCATGCTCCGATCTTAGATAGCCATGCATAGGTCTGTAAAGCATTACATGCGTAATCCCAGGTCAACAGTGCTTTACCTTGATCTTTGTGGATGATCAAGGCCCCGACATCGTTCACGAGGGCCCCGTAACGATCTATAAGCAGATCGTGGACTACGTCACGGCCCGTATCGAGGCCGGGGACTGGGAGCCGGGACACCGGCTGCCCGCCGAACGTGACATGGCGGACCGATGGGGCGTGGCCTACCTGACGATCCGCCGGGCCATGGCCGTCCTGCGCGAGCGCGGTCTCATCGTCAGCGTCCAGGGCCGCGGCACCTACGTAAAAGCCCGCCCCAAGTAACCCCATGATCATGCGGCCAACCGTCGATTTGACGGCATCACGTGATCATGGAACCGGGGACGCAGCGACGGACGGCGCGCGCTGGGGCTGTGCTGTGGATCCGGCGGCCGTGGAGGACGCGGACCCCACGTGTTGTCTCTCAGCGTCGTGGCCGGGCCAGCCAGGCCGTCGCCGGGCTTAGCCGCGCACCGGGCCGGACGTGGTGTCGCTCGTGAAGGTGAAGGAGCTCTGGGGGGCGCCTTCGGTGCTGAGCGGGCCGTCCGGACCGGCGGCGTCGACACGCGGCCCCGCCGCTCCGCACCGCCCTCCGTGCCGTCCGCCGGTCAGGACGCGGGCGGCCGGGTCCGCAGCCACACGCTGGTGTCCGGGGGCAGCACGCCGCCGGACACCTCGTCGCTGGCGGCCAGGATGCTCTCGTACGGTGGCAGCTCAACGGACCGCGCGGACGCGTTGATCACCACCGTGACGTCGGCTCCGCGCCGGTAGCACAGAACGTCCTCGGACCCGGGCAGCCAGGTGAAGCCGTCGCCGGCGAAGGCGGGCTCGGAGTGACGCACCCGCAGGACGTGACGGTAGAGGGACAGCATCGAGCCGGGGTCGGCCAGTTCCGCCTCCACGGTCAGATCCCGCCAGCTGGCTGGCTGGGGCAGCCAGGTCGCCCCGGAGGCATCCGCGCCGTCCGGGCCGTCGGTAAAGCCGAACGGCGGCCGGTCACCCGACCAGGGCAGCGGCACCCGGCAGCCGTCCCGCCCGGTGATGGCGTGCCCCGAGCGCTGCCACATCGGGTCCTGCCGCAGCTCGCCGGGGATGTCCTCGACCTCCCACAGCCCCAGTTCCTCGCCCTGGTAGATGTAGGCCGCGCCGGGCAGGGACAGCGACAGCAGCGCGGCCGCGCGCGCCCGGCGCGTTCCGAGGGCCAGGTCGGTGTCCTCGCCGATGCGCCGGCCGGGCTGGGAGAACGATGTGTCGGCCCGGCCGTAGCGGGTGACGTTGCGGATCACGTCATGGTTGCTGAGGACCCAGGTCGGGGCGGCGTCGACCCGGGCGTGTGACTCCAGCGTCGCGTCGATCACCGCGCGCAGCACGGTCCCGTCCCACGGACAGCGCAGGAAGTCGAAATTGAATACCGACTGCAGCTCGCCCGGGCGCAGGTACCGGGTCATCCGCTCCACGTCGGGCAGCCACACCTCGCCGATCAGGACGCGGTCGCCTCGGTACTGCTCGGCGATGCGGCGCCAGGCGCGGTAGACATCGTGCACCCCGTCGCGGTCGACGAACGGATGATCGCCCCCGCGCCGACTCCGGCTGGTGGTCGGTCAGGGCCGGGTCCTTCACCAGCATCGCGGCCGAGTCGATGCGGAATCCGTCCACGCCGCGGTCGAACCAGAACCGCAGCACGTCCTCGAACTCGGCTCGGACATCCGGGTTGTCCCAATTGAAGTCCGGCTGTTCCGGAGCGAATATGTGCAGGTACCAGTCCCCCGGCTGCCCGTCCGGCCCGGTCGTGCGGGACCAGGCCGGACCGCCGAACTCCGAGGTCCAGTTGTTGGGCGGCAGTTCCCCGTCCGCCCCCCGGCCCGGCCGGAAGATATAGCGGGCGCGCTCCGGTGAGCCCGGCGGCGCGGCCAGCGCATCGATGAACCACTGCTGCCGGTCCGAGCCGTGGTTGGGCACGATATCCAGGATGATGCGGATGCCCAGCTCATGGGCCTCAGCGATGAGCTTCTCCGCCTCGTCCAGCGTCCCGAAGAGCGGCTCGATGGCCCGGTAGTCGGCCACGTCGTATCCCGCGTCCGCCATCGGCGACGGGTACCAGGGGCTGAACCAGATCGCGTCGACGCCGAGGTCGGCCAGGTAGGCCAGGCGCGAGCGGACACCGGCCAGGTTTCCCACGCCGGTCGCGGCGCCAGGCTCCGCGCTGGCCGCGAAACTGCGCAGGTAGACCTGGTAGATGACCGCATCGCGCCACCATGGCGTTCCAGGCGGCGGCGCCGCGGCTCCGGCCGGGGCAGACGCCGCTGATGTCGGGGCCAGGGTGTGGTCGGTCACGGTGATCTCGCTCCTCCAAATACTGCGTTGTGCGAACTGGGCCGGCGGCGTCAGCCCTTGATGCCGCCCGCCGTCAGGCCGGACATGATGTTCCGCTGGAAAATGAGGAAAAAGACAATGGCGGGAACGGACGAGATGGCCAGGGCCGCGATGAGCACGTCCTCCGGGCTCCCGTTGCTGAGGTGATAGAGGCCGACGTTGATCGAGTAGGCCGACGGCTGGTTCAGCACGAGGAGCGGCCAGAGGAAGTCTTTCCAGACGTTGATCGCGGCGAAGATCGAGACGACGCCGATGATCGGGCGTGAGATCGGCAGGACCACCCGCCAGAGCGTCCGGAAGGGCCCGGCGCCGTCAAGGGCGGCCGCCGCGAGCAGATCGGCGGGCACCGAGTCGAAGAAGCGCTTGAGGATGAAGATGTTGAACCCGTTGGCCACCGACGGCAGCCAGATCGCCCAGGGCGAGCCGAGCAGGCTCGTGTGAATGAACGGCAGGCTGTTGACGGTCAGGTACTGCGGGAGCACCAGGACGGCCGCCGGGATCATCATCGCGGCGAGCATCATGAACAAGATGACGTTGCCGAGCACGGGCCGCAGCTTGGACAGCGCGTACGCGGCCGCCACGTCGAACATGACCTGGAAAATGAGCGCGCCGCCCGCGTAGATAACCGTGTTAAGGATGAGCCGGCCCAGCCCGAGATCGTTCCATGCGGTGACGTAGTTATGAAATTGCGGCTTACTGGGCAGCAGGCTCGGCGGGCTCTGAATGACCTGGGACGGAGACTTCAGCCCGCCGGTGACCATCCAGTACAGGGGAAAAAGAAAGATCAGCGCGAAGAGCGGGATGAGAATTCCCAGCACCGTCCAGTACAGGATCTTTGCGTGCCCGCGGCTTCGCTGAGCGGGTGAGATCAGCGTTCGCGGTCCGGATTCAGCGACGGCCATGGTTCTCATCCCTCTTCACTGCGCCGGGCCAGCCACATATACGCCCCCGCGAATCCCATCAGGACGATCAGCAGCATGATGCCGAGCGCCGCGCCGCTTCCGTAGTTGTTGAAGGAGAACGCGTACTGATAGATCAGGTACACCACGGTGGTCGTGTTGGACTGTCCCCCGGTGAGGATGTACGGCTCGAGGAACACCTGCATGGTCGCCACGATCTGCAGCATCAGCATGAGCGACAGGATGAGCCGGGTCTGCGGGACCGTGACGTGCCAGATCCGCCGGAAGATACCCGCGCCGTCTATCTCGGCCGCGTCATAGAGCTCACCCTCTATGCCCTGCAGCGATGCCAGATAAATCAGCACGGTCGCACCCATGTTGCTCCAGGTGGAGAACAGGACGAGGCAGAGCATGGCGATGTTCGGCGATTGCAGAAATTGAGAGGTGGGCAGGTGCAGGGCGTGCAGGACGGCGTTGAACAGCCCGCTGTTATCGGGGGTGTAGAACCATTTCCACAAGAATGCGGCCGCGGCGGGCGGGATCATCACCGGCAGGTAGACGAGCAGCCGGAAATAGGCCCGGCAGTGGCGTAGCTCGTTGAGCACGATCGCCGTCACGAACGGCACCAGGTAGCCGAAGACCAGCGCGAGGAGGGCGAACAGCGCGGTGGCCCGCCAGGCGCTCCAGAAGCTCGGGTCGGCGATGATGTGCCGGTAGTTGGCCAGGCCGACCCAGGTGGTATCGCCCGCGAAGTTGGTCCGCTGGAAACTCATGATCACTTCGCGGATCATCGGGATACCAGGAGAACAGCGCGAAGCAGACGATCGCGCCGATCATGAACATGTACCCGGTGCCGCTGCTGCGCGCCTGCCGGGCGTACCGGCTCCGGCGCCCCTGACGTCGGGGCGCAGTCTGGCCCATCCGGTCGCCGGAAACGTTGATTACTTTGGTCGCCGCCATCTACCTGGCCTTTCGCACGGCGGACAGGCAACCCCAGGGTGTCCTCCCCGGGGGGAGGGGACGGGAGGACACCCGGGGCCAGTCACGGCTGGCTGTTGGCCAGAATGGTGTTCACTTGCGAGGAGAAGGTGCTCAGCAACTGCTGCAGGTTGGCATTTCTCTGGGTGAGCACCGCGGCCATCACCTTGTCGCCCTGGGCGTAGATGGACTGTGCCTGCTGCGGCTCGATCTTGGGCGTCATATTCGGCGCGGTCTGAGAGATAGGGCTGGAAGTTCGCGACGGGGATGGTCGCGTTCTTGTCCTCATCGGAGGTGGTGGCCTGTGCGACCGACGTGCCAGCGGTCCAGATGTTCGGCTCAGGCAAGCCGACCGGCTGGCCCGCGGCTTTGCGCACGGCGAAGTTGAACTGCCCGGCGCCCGGCGTGAGGAACTCGTAGTTGAGGAACTTGATGCCGGCCTGGATCTGGGCCGGGGTGTCCTTCTTGCTGAACATGTAGCCGGCGCCGCCGAGCAGGGTGCCGCCATTGCCGGGTATGGGGCCCTCGCCGAGGTTGGTGTAGGAGCCGCCGTACTGCTGGTGGATGAAGGTCAGGTTGTCTGGTGCGCCGACGTACATGCCGAGCTTGCCCGAGCTCATCATCTGCGGCAGGTCGTTGTACTGGAGCAGTTGCTTGGACCCCATCGAGTTGTCGGTCCACCGCATCTGCTGGAGGTTCTGGAGAACCTGCAGGCCGGTGGCGTTGTCGAAGGCGGCCTTCTTGCCGTCGCTGGTGACCATGGAGCCGCCCAGCGAATACATCTCGGCGGTAAAGTGCCAGCCGCCCGTGCCGGCCGCGCTGTAGTCGCCGTAGCCGACGATCCCGCCGCCCAGCGCGCTGATCTTCTTGGCGTCGGTCCGGACCTGCGCCCAGGTGGTCGGGGGCTGGTTGGGGTTGAGCCCCGCGCGCTGGAACAGCGAGCGGTTGTACACCAGGCCCAGCGTGTAGTTCGACGTCGGCACGCCGTACAGGTCGCCGCTGGAGGTGCCGCCCTGGCGGTACAGGTTGATCAGGGCGGGCTGGATACTTCCGAGGTTGGCGACCTGGGACGCGTACTTCTGGATGTCGGTCGACTGCCCGGAGTTGATCACGTTGGTCGCGTCGGTGAAGTACGTGTAGAAGACGTTGTCGAGCTTGCCGCTGGCCAGCTTGGCGTTGAACGTCGTCGGGTCGTCGCAGGGGTTGGTGTCGTCACCGATGACCGTGACGTTGGGGTTGGCCTTCTCGAACAAGGCGATGTCCTGGACGAAGAAGCTGCGCTGCGCGGCCTGCGTCTTCGGTGGCTCACAGCCGACCGTGATCGTGACGTGGCCGCTGGAACTGCCCGATGTACCTCCGCCGCTCGAGCCACACGCCGTCACGGAGACGACGCCCGCGACCGCGAGCGCGGCCACGGCGGACGCCCGATTCCCGATTTTCTTCATGGGCACCTTCTACGTTGATGGAGCCGGTGTGGCGACGCTGACGCTACATGGACGGGCATATAGATGCAATATCTGGACGAGATATTGCAAAATAACGACTACATAACAAGGGCCGAAACGCCAGGTCGGCCCGCCGGCCGCGCGGCGGAGGTGACCGGCCAGGTCAGCGGAGGCGGGGCGGGCCCGGCGAACGCAGCCACAACCGCCGCAAAGGTGCCATCGCGGTTGCTAGGGCCACGCGCAGGTGCCATTGCGGTGGCTAGGGCATCGACGGAGGCGCCATCGTAATAGTGGGGACGGTGCGGGAGCGGGGAGCAGGCGCTGGCGGGATGCGGCAGGGCCCAGGGCCCGATGTATACGGAGGCGCCGCTGTGGTGGCTAGGGCATCTACAAAGGCGCCGCCGTAGACAAGGAAGCGGGGCGGGAACGGGAGCGGGGCGGGAGCGGGGCGGGAGCGGGAGCGGGAGCGGGGCGGGAGCGGGAGCGGGGCGGGGAGCGGGGCGGGAGCGGGGTGCCGGGAACGCGGACGGGGCGCGCGCTGGAGGTCCAGGGCGCGCTGGGGCGAGGGCGCGGCTAGCGGGGGGCGGAAACGCGCGCGGTGGAGCCGCGCACGACGAGTTCCGGCTCGAAGAGGAGCTCGTCGGGGGACACGGGGACGCCGTCGATCTGGTTGACGAGCATGGCGACCACGGCGCGGCCCATCGCCTCGATCGGCTGGCGCACGGTGGTCAGGGGGGGCGCGGTGCAGGTCATCAGGGCCGAGTCGTCGAAGCCGACCACCGACAGGTCTTCGGGGACCGCCTTCCCGGCCCGCCGGGCCGCCCGGACCGCGCCCAGCGCCAGCTGGTCGGACCCGCAGATAATGCCGGTCACCCCGGCGTCGATGAGCCGGGTGCCCGCCGCGTGGCCGCCCTCGATCGAGAACAGCGCGTTCTCCACCTGCGCCTCGATGCCGGCCCGCTCCGCCTCGGCGGCCAGGGCGGCGAGCTTCCGCCGGCTCGGCATGTGGTCGGCCGGCCCCACGATCGCGCCGATCCGGGTGTGGCCGAGCGACCACAGATGGCCGAACGCCTGCTCGACCGCGACCGCGTCGTCGGTCGAGACCCGCGGGAAGCCGAGCTGGTCAACGGCCGCGTTGACCAGCATGACCGGCACGCCGCGCTCGTGCAGCAGCCGGTAATGGTCGTGGGGTGAGTCATCCTCGGCGTAGTGGCCGCCCGCGAACACCACACCGGAGACCTGCTGCTGGATGAGCATGTTGACGTACGCCGCCTCGGACAGCCCCCCGGCCGTCCGCGTGCACAGCACCGGGGTGAAGCCCTGCTGGGCCAGACCGCCCCCCACCACCTCCGCCAACGCGGGGAAGATGGGGTTCTCCAGTTCCGGGAGCACCAGGCCGACCAGCCGCGCGCGCTCGCCGCGCAACTGGGTCGGACGCTCGTACCCCAGGACGTCCAGTGCCGTCAGCACGGCCGCCCGCGTCGACTCCGCCACTCCGGGCAGGCCGTTGAGGACGCGGGACACCGTCGCCTCGCTCACCCCGGCCTTACGTGCTACGTCACCCAAACGATGCGCCACCATATTGCAAGCTTACGGCAATAACCGTCAGTTTCTTGCAGTAATTTCAGTTCGCCGTCAGCGGATCACGTCACCGGCTCAGGTATCCCGCTCCCCCGCCGCCATGGCCAGCAGCTCTTCCGCGTGTGCGCGGCCGAACTCGGAGTCCTCCAGGCCGGCGAGCATCCGGGACAGTTCGCGCACCCGGCCGTCCCGGCCGAGCCGGACCACTCCGCTGCTGGTCACGAGCCCATCGCCGGCCTTGGTCACCACCAGGTGGTTGTCCGCGAACGCGGCGACCTGCGGCAGGTGGGTCACCACGATGACCTGGGCCAGCCGGGCCAGCCGGGCCAGACGCCGGCCGATCTCCACCGCGGCCTTGCCGCCGACCCCGGCATCGACCTCGTCGAACACGAACGTGGGCACCGGGTCGGCGCCGGCGAACACCACCTCGATGGCGAGCATCACCCGGGACAGCTCGCCGCCGGAGGCGCCCTTGTTCAGCGGCAGCGGCGGCGCACCCGGATGCGCGGCCAGCCTGATCTCCACGTCATCCGCCCCGTGCGGACCCGGTTCCTCGATCGGCCGCATCACCACCGCCAGCTTCGCGTGCGGCATAGCCAGGGCGGTGAGCTCGGCGGTGACGTCGCGGGCGAATCGTTCGGCCGCTTCCTTACGGAGCACGGTCAGCTGGCCCGCCAGTTCGGCGACCCGATCGGCCAGCGCCGCCTCCTCCTGGGCCAGGCCGGCGATGCGCTCGTCGTCGCCCTCCAGCTCGCTGAGCCGGGCGGCGGCGGGCTTGGTCCAGGCCAGGATGACGGCCAGGTCACCGGGGCCGCTGTCGCCCGCGCCGGCAGGCCCTCCCGCGTCCGCCGGCCCCGCGTCCGCCGGCCCCGCGTCCGCCGGCCCCGCGTCCGCGGCCACGTCGCCCGCCGCCGCGGTGTCGGCCAGGTCGGCCGCGGCGCGGCTTCCGTAGGTCCGGACCAGCCGGGCCAGCGCGGCGCGCCGCTCCTGCACCGCGGCGAGCCGGGCCGGGTCGGCGTCCAGCGCCTCGGTGTAGGACGCCAGCTCGCCCGCCACGTCGGCCAGCAGGTACGCGGCCTCGGACAGCCGGTCGGCCAGCCCGGCGAGCGCCGGGTCGTGCTGGCGGACCGCGTCCAGCGACTGCCGGGCCCCGCCGAGAAGCGTCACGGCGTCCGCGCTCTCATACGCGCCGCCGGACGGGTCGCCGAGCAGCGCCTCGTGCGCGGCGGTGGCGGCGGCCCGCAGCGCTTCGGCGTTGCCCAGCCGCTCTTCCTCCGCGAGAAGTTCGACGTCCTCACCCGCCGCCGGATCGAGCGCCTCGATGTCGGCCAGGGCGAGGCGGAGGTTTTCGGCCTCGGCCACCCGCTCGCGGGCCATCTGGGTCAGCTCGGCCAGCTCGGTCCGGGCATCCCGGTGCCGGGCATAGGCGCGCTGGTAGTCGCCGAGCACCGATGTCAGGTCCGGGCCGGCGAAGGCGTCCAGCGCCTCCCGCTGCCGGCCGGGCCGCAGAAGCTGCTGCTGGTCGGCCTGGCCGTGCACCGCGACCAGGTCGTCGGCCAGGTAGGTCAGCAGCGACACGGGGACCGAGCGGCCGCCGGCGTGCGCGCGTGACCTGCCCTCCGCCGACACCGACCGGCTGATCACCAGCGTCGCGCCGTCGTCATCGAGCTCACCGCCCGACTCGTCGACCTGGCGGGCCACCTGGCCGTCCGGGTCGACCCGCAGCCGCCCCTCGACGACGGCCCGCTGGGCACCCGGCCGGACCCGCGCCGGGTCCGCGCGGCCGCCGAAAAGCAGGCCAAGGCCGGTCACGACCATGGTCTTGCCCGCCCCTGTCTCTCCGGTCACCACGGTGAAACCCGGGGACAGTTCGAGAACCGCCTCGTCGATGACCCCGAGCCCCGTGATCCGGACTTCCTCAAGCATGGCCGCCAGCCGTCTCCTCTCCGCCGCCCGATCCGGCACCCGGCCGCCCATCCAGCCGGCCGCCGCGCCAGCCCTTCACCGGCAGGCCGAACTTGGCCACCAGCCGGTCGGTGAACGGCGCGCCGCCCACCTCCGTGCCCTCCTGCCGCCCGTCGTCGGCACCGACGCCGTGCAGCCGCGCGAGGAGCACCGGAAGCGCGCCGCGCCGGACCTCGACCCGGGCGCCGGGCTCAAGGTCGACCCTACGGCGCCCGTCGCACCACATCACAGCACCGGGCGATTCCGCGCCGGCGGGTTCCGCGAGAATATCTGGAGCCACCGACGCTGGCCCGCGCCCGCTGCCCCCGATGACCTCCACCGCGAGCACCGAGCGCGGCGAGACGACCATCGGCCGGGCGAACAGCGCGTGGGCACTGATCGGCACCATGAGCAGGGCCTCGACCTCCGGCCACACCACCGGGCCGCCCGCCGAGAACGCGTAGGCGGTCGACCCGGTCGGGGTCGCGCACACCACGCCGTCACAGCCCCAGCGGGACAGCGGCAGGCCGTCGACCTCGGTGACCACTTCGAGCACCCGCTCGCGGGCCTCCTTCTCCACGGTCGCCTCGTTCAGCGCCCAGGTGGCGGCCACCACCGAGCCGTTCTGGCGCACGGTGACGTCGATGGTCATGCGCTGCTCGACCACGAAATGACGGGCCACCACCCGGTCGACGGTGTCGGCCAGGCCGTCGGGCTCGGCTTCGGCGAGGAAGCCCACGTGACCGAGGTTCACCCCCAGCAGGGGCGCACCGGCCGGGCGGGCGAGTTCCGCGGCTCGCAGCAGGGTGCCGTCGCCGCCGACCACGATCACGATCTCGGCGCCCTCCGCGGCCTCCGGGCCGGGCGCCACCTCCTCCGCGCCCGCGCAGGCGATATCGGCTGCCTCGGGGGCGATGACGCGGACGGCCAGGCCGGCGCGGATGAGCCGGTCGACCACGAGCTGGGCGCTCCGCAGCGAATCCTTTCGCCCCGTGTGCGCGACGACCAGCGCGGTCCGCTGGCCGTCGTTGACGTTCACTACGCCCATCGCTTCTGAGTGCCTTTCACTGTCGCTTGCCATCCACCGGCTGTCCCGGCAGCTACTCTGGCCCCTCCGCGATCGCTCGCAACAGTGCCCTATCGTCCAGTGGCGGGGCGCCACGCCGCAGCCATACGAAGTACTCCACGTTGCAGGCCGGCCCGGGCAGCGGGCTGGCGGTGACTCCCTGCACGCCCAGGCCCAGGCCGGCCGCCGCGTCGGATACCGCCGTCACGGCTTCGGCCCGCAATCCAGGATCGCGCACGACGCCGCCCGCCCCGACACGGCCCTTGCCCACCTCGAACTGCGGCTTGACCAGCAGCACGAAGTCAGCATCCTCGGCGGCCGCGCCGACCAGCGCGGGCAGCACGAGCGCGAGCGAGATGAAGGACAGGTCGGCCACCACCAGGCTGGGCAGGCCGGTCAGGCTGGGCGGGTCACCGGCCCCGGCAACCTGCTCGGGCCGTAGTGACCGCACGTTGACCCGGTCGAGCACCGTGACCCTCGGGTCGGTGCGCAGCGACCAGGCGAGCTGGCCGTAGCCGACGTCGGCGGCGGTCACGTGGGCGGCGCCCGCGCGGAGCAGGACATCCGTGAAGCCGCCGGTCGAGGCGCCGGCATCCAGGCAGATGCGCCCGGCCACGTCCAGGCCGGGAAAGGCCGCGAGCGCCCCGGCCAGCTTGTGCCCGCCCCGCGAGACGTACTCCGGGCCCGCGCGATCGTCCACGATGATGATCGGCGCGTCGCGGGTCACCTGAGTGGCCGGTTTGGCCGCCGCCTCGCCGCTGACCGTGACGCGCCCGGCCGTGATCAGGTCGGCGGCCTGATCACGGGACCGGGCCAGGCCCCGCCGTACGAGCTCGGCGTCAAGCCGGGTCCGCGGGGTCCGGCCGGTCATGGCGCTCCAGCACTACCCGGGGTCCCGGGGGGGCCGGACGGGCGGCCCGGACCCGCGGGGCGGCCCGGCCCGGGCGGGCCGGACGGGCCGGGCATGCCGGGATTCAGCTCGCCGAGCACTTCCCGCAGCCGGTCATGGATCCGCTCGAAGATGGCCGGGTGCTCCTCGAGCGGCACATCGGCCACCTGGTCGAGCGGCGCGATCGCCTCGTCTACCCGAGCGTCTCCCGTCCCGCCAATCCCGCCAACCCCGCCGGTCTCACCGGACTCCCCGCCCGGTCCGGCGCCAGCTCCGGCCGGGCCCGGGCCCGCGGTGGCCATATCCTCGGCCATCTTCCTCGCCCCTATCCTCGATCATCGTGTCCCCGTCTGCGCTAACCTCCGCGTTGAACGCTACCGTCCCGACGATCCTGGGAGTGAAGCCACGATGCCCACGGCCGAGGAATGCCGCGAGGCATTCGAGAAGCTGACCGGCCGGCTCGCCGAGCTGGACCCGAAAGAGCGCGATGCCTTCTTCACCGGGCGCTCGTTCTCCTGCCGCGTGACCGACCTGGACGTCACGTTCGTCACCCGGTTCGGGCCGGGGGGCGTGCCGGACCCGGTCCACGAAGCCGGCCCCACCGACCCGCCGGCCGACGTCCGGATGGCCGCCGCCAGCCCCGTCGTCCTCGAACTGGCCGAGGACATCCACGCGTTCCCCCGCGCCTGGCTGTCCGGACAGCGTGAAGGTGCAGGCCAGCATCCGCGACATCCTCCGGCTCCGCAAGCTCCTGTAACGAGGACGACTGAGCCTGGCGGCGCTGGAGCCAGTCGGCGAATTCGGTGGCGACGATGCGCTCGTCATGCACATCGTCGGCCTCGGCCGAGGCGAGCCAGACGATGGGCGGCCCCATGATGGCCGGATCGAGCAGCGGCAGGTCCTCCCCGCCCGGTGGGATCATGCCGGTGCGGGTCGCGCCGCCGGGGAGCAGCATGTTCACCGTGACGCCGCTGTCACGCAGGTCGGCGGCCATAATCCGGGAGAGCGACTCGGCGCCGGCGCGGGAGGGCCCATAGGGCACGAACCCGGCGCGGGTCATGGTCGCGTGGTTCATCGATATGTTGACAATCCGGCCGTGCCCGGCGACCAGCATCCGCGGCGTGACTTCGCGCGCGACCAGGAAGTAGCCGGTCAGGTTGGTGTCGATGACGGCGCGGAAGCCGTCCGGTGACACCTTCCAGAAGGGCTGCGGCTCGGACAGGAAGCGCGGGTTGACGGTGCGCATGCCGATCCCGGCGTTGTTGACCAGCAGGTCGATACCGCCCAGGCGGGACCACGCTTCCTCCACCGCCCGGGCCACCGACGCCTCGTCGCGGACGTCACACTCGATGCCGACCGCGCCGGGCAGGCGCGCGGCGGCCTCGGCGGCCCGCTGGGCCGACCGGCTGGTCAGGGCGACCGCCGCGCCGGACCTGGCGAGGGCTTCGGCCATCGCCAGGCCCAGCCCGCTCGTCCCGCCCGTCACGAGGATCCGTTTTGCTTCCACGTCCCCTGCCTATCAGACCGGGGGCTCATGAGACGGGGCCGGGGCGCGGCGCGGCAGGCTATCGCGCCGAGGGTTACCCCGTCGCGCTGGTGACGGCGGTCTTGTCCCTGAATTCGGTCATGAGGTCGGCGCCGGTTCGGTCGGGCAGGAACACGCAGGAGATGAGCGTGACCACCACGCACCCGATCATGTACGCGGGGATCCACCACACGGCCAGCGGGAGCAGGGCGGTGGCAATGAGCGGCGCCGGGCCGCCCGCGCTGACCGAGGCGAGCTGGTAACCGAGTCCCGCGCCGCTGTACCGCACCTTGGTCGGGAACGCCTCGGCGATGTAGGCGGCCTGGGGGCCGTACTGCATGTCGTGCGGTATCAGAGACAGGATGACCGCGAGCACAATGAGCGCGGGGATGGCCGACTCCAGCATCCAGAAATACGGGAAGACGAACACCCCGGTCAGGATGGCCCCGGCCACGTAGACGCGGCGCCGCCCGACGCGATCCGACAGGTAGCCGAAGAACGGCACGCTGAACAGCGACACCGCGGCCGCCGCGATGACCGCGTAGAGCATGAAGTCCTTGCTCTTGCCGAGATGGTCGACGCCGAATGCGAGTATGAAGGACGTGAAGATGTAGAACGGCGCCTGCTCGGAGGTGCGGATGCCCGCGGCGACCAGGATCTCCTTGGGCTGGCGCTTGATCACTTCCAGCACCGGCTGGCGTTCGACCTCCTGCCGGGCCTTGACCTCGACGAACAGCGGCGACTCGACGACCTTGAGCCGGACGTACAGGCCGACGATGACCAGGACCGCGGAGAACCAGAACGGGATCCGCCAGCCGGCCGTATACGAAGAGCTGACGAACGAGTTGCCGTACAGGTTGCTGAACAGCAGGGTCAGGCCGTTGGCGAACAGCAGCCCGACGGGCACGCCGAACTGCGGCCAGCTGGCCAGGAAGCCGCGCCTTCTCGTGTGCCCCCATTCCATGGCCAGGCCGACGGCGCCGCCCCACTCGCCGCCGACACCCAGTCCCTGGAGGATGCGGAACACGACCAGGAGCACGGCACCCCAGAGACCGACCATCTGGTAGGTCGGGAGCAGGCCGATGGCCGTACTGCCCAGGCCCATCAGGATGAGGGTGGCGATGAGGGTGTTCTTCCGCCCGATCCGGTCGCCCAGGTGACCGAAGAGGATGGCACCCACCGGGCGCGCGGCGAAGCCGACGGCGTACGTGGCGAACGACGCGAGGACGCCGGCCTCGGGGCTTGCATGCGGGAAGAACAGCTTGGGAAAGACCAAGGCCGCGGCTGTCCCGTACAGGAAGTAGTCGTACCACTCGATCGAGGTGCCGATCGCGCTGGCGAACAGCGCCGTCTTGATCTCCCGCCGCTGCTCCGGCGTGCCCTGGATCAGCGGGCCGTCCTCGGCTCCGGCCGCGGCGCTCACCGCCGCCTCCCCGTCCCTGTGACCCAGGCTTCTGCGATCTTCACCATGACGTCCTCGTCCTCCTCCGGTGTCCCGCCGAAACCCCCCAGATGCCTCTCTCCTCGGGGTCAGTGGTATAGCCACTGGACCAATGTCTGGATACGATAAAGTGTGAGCCATATCACTTCGGGTGTCAACGGGCGGCAGGGCGGGCGAACGTGGCCATGAGGACCTCAGCCGGCGACTCCCTGCGCCCGCTCGCGAGGCCGCGGCTGTACGAGCAGGTGGTCGGACGGCTCCGTGAATACGTCAGGTCAGGTGGCCTGCACGCCGGGGACCGGCTGCCCGCGGAGCGGGAACTGGCCGACCGCCTGGGCGTGAGCCGGACGTCCGTCCGCCAGGCCATCGTCGCCCTCGAGGTCCAGGGCCTCATCGAGGTCCGGCACGGGGACGGGACCTACCTGCTGCGTGACCGCCTCGAAGCGGAGCCGTTGCAGGCGATGATCGAGCGCAAGCGGCTGCTTCCCCATGTGCTGGACGCCCGGGACGCGGTGGAGACCAAGCTGGCCGAGCTGGCGGCGGCCCGCAGGCAGGAGCCGGACCTGCGCGCCCTGGACGAGGCGATCGCGGCCATGCGGGTCGCGGTCACCGCTGGGGAAGAACGCCCACGTATAATCGCCATCGATACCAACGACGATCTGATTGATCTGGTAATTGTAGCCGGCGTAGAGGCCGCCCAATATGCCGCTGTCGTCAACCGGGTTGAATACCGTTCCGGGCGGGAAAGCAGCAGCGGGAGGGTTGGTGACGACAGTGACCTGTTCGGTCGCCCAGCCGCCGCCGATTTCGCCGCCGAAATAAAGGCCCGTCCAGCTGCGGGCGGTGCCGTGTAGGGCGACGGGGGTGTTTGACCGGCATGTTCGGGACGTGCCTGGATAAATCTTCAAAATGCTCACGGCAATGAACGGCAGTGGCCGTAATTTCCCTGGCTCGTTAGGCGTGAGTTGCAGAGGCGGCTGAGGCGTCCCGCCAATTCAACCCAAGCGCGACCAACTCATAGTGCCACGCCGCATGCGGCAAGGGAATCCACAGCCGTAATGGCCGCAGTGCGCAGGAAATCTTCCTGCCGACCTGTTGTATATCTGCCACATCGCGCAGGCGCGCCTATGCCCCTCGCGCCTCCAGCACCGCCTGCAGCGAGATGCGCGACCAGGCCGAGATCTTGTCGCGGAACGCCACGTAGGAATCGTGCACTTTCTTGCGCCCGGGCTCTTGCCGGCGAGTTCGCCAGCACGTCGGTGGCCTGCCGCGTGCCGCGGCGATCAGGTCGGCCGGAAAGGTGCGCAACTGCGCGTGGTCGCGGGTGGTCAGCGTCGCCAGCGCTTCGATGTTCAACCGCTCCATCTCGGCGAGCGCAAACGAGGCTTCCGCGGCGCAGGCGTGCGTCATGATCGCCTTGCTTTTCGGATCGAGCGTTGCCCAGGCTTTGAGTGCGACAATGCACTCGCCGGTGCCGTTCGGCTTGTTGAATCCGGGTCCGTAATAGAACGGCGCGAACCGATACAGGCCGAGCGCGATATCGGAGCCGGGGCCGACGAATTCGGCGGCGTCGAGCACGCCCGATTGCAGCGCCACCAGAATTTCGCCGGGCGCCGTGGTCTGCGGGATGCGCGCCGAGCCGGCGATAGACTTCGCCGCCGAGTCCGAGCGAGCGGATTTTCAGCCCGCGTACGTCGTCGCGGCTTTTGATCTCGCGGCGGAACCAGCCGCCCATGCACACGCCGGTATTGCCGGCCATGAACGGCTTGACGCCGAACGGCGCGTAAAGTTCGTCCCACAGCGCCTGCCCGCCGCCGGCGTCGATCCAGGCGACGTGCTCGTTCGGCGTGAGCCCGAACGGCACCGTGGTGAAGAACGACGCGGCCGGCTCCTTGCCCTGCCAGTAGAACGCGGCGGTGTGGCCCATCTCGGCGACGCCGGAACCGACCGCGTCGAGCACCTCGAACGCCGGCACGATTTCGCCGGCGGCCGACACCGTGATCTCGATTCGGCCGCCTGACAGCGCGCCGATCCGCTGCGGCGATACGCTCCGCCGACATGCCGGGCCCCGGCAGCCGCTTCGGCCACGAGGTCACCATGCGCCAGCGGCGCTTGTCGCTTTGCGCCAGTGCCGGCGCAGCGAGCGTGCCGACGAGGCCCGAAATTGCGCCGCCCGAATGCCGCGCGAGATTTTGCTGCGATTCCGCCTGAAATTCGCTTCCCGCGCCATTTGCCATCGGTTCCACCTCGAACTCGCCAAAGCTGCTGAGCCCAGCGCGGCGTGACATCAATTCGTTGCGGAAATCTCCTGCGTCATTGTGTCAACGGCTTGCACGGTCAGGTTTTTTCGGACAGAGGTGGGCAACGACCTACAACGCGGAGTGGGAGCCGTCCATGGGAACAGCGAATTTCGGCATTGCCGGGCTGGACTGGCAGCAGCGGGTCAATTGGGACCGGCTGCGCAAATACCGCACCGAACGCGCGCGCGCGATGATGAAGAAGCACAGCCTCGGCGCGCTGCTGTGCATGTACGACGAGAACGTCCGCTACATCACCGGCACGCTGACGCCCGGCTGGAACCGGCTCAAGCCCGGCCTGCGCTACGCCATGCTGTGCGGCGACGGCGCGCCGATCCTGTTCGAACAGGGCGACCTCGGCTTCCAGATCGAGCGGCATTCGCCGTGGATCCCGAAGGAGAACGTGCGCCACTCGTTCGCCTGGATCAAAGGCGCCGCCGGCCCGGCCTCGACGCAGCAGGTGAACAAATTCACCAAGGCGGTGCTGCAGGCGATGAAGGAGAACGGCGTCGCCGGGCAAAAGCTCGGCGTCGACTTCATCGACATCAACATGATCAACATTTTCAAGGAGAACAACATCAACTGGGTCGACGGCATGACGCCGATGATGGACGCGCGCGCGGTCAAGAGCGCGGACGAGCAGGAATGCTTCCGCATCGTCGGCGCCATCGGCGACGCGACGCATTGGGAGTGCATGAAATTCCTGCGTCCCGGCGTCACCGAGAACCAGGTGACCGCGCACCTGATGCAATATCTCTACAACATTCCCGGCATGGAGGACGTCGAGGACGTCATCGTCTCGTCGGGCCCGAACACCTGGCCGAACTGGCGCAATTTCTCCGACCGCATCATCCAGCCCGGCGACATCGTGTTCATGGATTTGGCGGCGCTGACCTGGAACGGCTACAAGTCCTGCTATTACCGCACCTATTGCGTCGGCAAGGAGCCGAGCAAGGAGCAGAAGGAAACCTACGAGACCGCGCTGAAGTGGCTGTACAACTCGATCGGCGCGGTGAAGGTCGGCGCCACCACGCGCGACATCGCGCTGAAATGGCCGTCGGCGATGAAGACCTGGGGCTACGAGGACGAAGACCAGGCCGCCGCCAATCTGTGGGGCCACGGGCTCGGGCCTCGCGCAATACGATCCGCCGGTGATTTCGCGCATCTGGTCGCTCGATCATCCGGTCGATATCCAGGAAGGCATGACGTTTGCGCTCGAGACCCAGCACGGCAAGAAGTTCCGCTACGGCGTGCGCATCGAGGAAATGCTGATCGTGCACAAGAAGGACATCGAGATCGTGTCCAATTTCCCGGTCAAGCAGATCACCGTCGTCGATCCGCTGCCCGGCTACGGCGATCATGTGAAGTGACTTCACCTCTCCCCGCGCGCGGGGAGAGGTCGAGCGCAGCGAGGGTGAGGGGGCGCTGCAGGATCCGGCGCACGAGCTCCAGCTGGCGGCACCGCCCCCTCAGCGACCCTCTCCCCGCGCGCGGGACGAGGGAGTGCGGAGCGTCCAGGCCGAACGAGATTGTGGTGAGTTGATGACGCGTTTCATCCTCCCGCTCAGCGACTCCGCCGCGACCGACGCCGATCGCGTCGGGCCGAAGGCGGCGAACCTTGCAGCGCTCGCGCATGCGCGGCCTGCCGACGCCCGGCGGCTTCTGCATCACCGCCGACGCGTATCGGCGGCAGATCGCGCATCTCGGGCTCGACGAGCATGCTGCGCGATTACGCCGGACGCCGATCATGCCGACGCAACGCCGGCTCTCGGTCGAGATCAGGCTCAAGCTTTATCAGAGCGATCTCGCGCCGGATTTGCTGGCGCGAAGTTGCTCACGCGTGGTGGCGCGGATGCCGAAAACCGGCCGCGGTGCGTTCCTCGTCGCTGATCGAGGATCGCGCCGATGCGAATTTTGCCGGCCAGTTCGAAAGCTTTCTCGGCGTCAGCGACGACACCGAATTTCTCACCGCGTTGCGCGCCTGCTGGGCGGCGCTGTGGACCACCAACGCGCGGCGCTCCATGGCGCAGCATGATCTCGATCCGGCCGGCACCGCGATGGCGGTGCTGATTCAGCCGCTCATCGCCGCGCGCGCCTCCGGCGGCGGCTTGAGCGAGACCGCCGACGGCCACATGCTGCTTCCGCCACCTGGGGGCTTGGCTCGGCGATCGCCCAGGGCGAAGTGGTGCCGGACCGCATCGTGCTCAGCCGCCAGGGCTTTTTGCGCAGCAACGATGCCGGCCGCAAACACCACCGTGAAACCTGCGGCCATGGCGCCGGCACGCAGCCGCAGGCGGTGCCGGACGCGCTGGCTTCGCGCGCCCTGCCTGGAAGCCGGACAAGCGACGGCGCTGGGCCGTCTGATGCGCAAAGCCGAAGACGTGCTCGGCATGCCGGTCGAGATCGAATGGGCGCTCGACGATACCGGCTTCAAGCTGTTGCAGGCGCGGCCGCTGCATATCGAGCCCGCGCACGTGCCGGACGAAATCTGGCTCAAGCATCCCGGCCTCAACGGCCATCCCGCCGGCATCGGCTGGGGCTCCGGCCGCGCCGTGGTGGTGAATTGCGAATGCGAACTCACGCCGCGTCGCGCCGGGCGACATTCTGGTCACGCGCGTCGCCGGGCCCGGCGCTGAGCCATATCCTGCCGCGCGTCGCCGGCGTCGTCGCCGAGCTCGGCGGCTCGACCTCGCACCTCGCCTCGCTGGCGCGCGAGCGCGGCATTCCGATGGTGCTCGGCGTGCTTGATGCGACGCGGCGCATTCCCGACGGCGCGCAGGTCGCGGTCGATGGCGTCGCCGGCGTGGTGCGGTGGCTCGCCTGATGCGCGCCAAGAACCGCCCGCCCGCGCATCTTCGTCACGCAGCCGGTTTCCGAGCGCGCGCTAGCGCGGCTGCGCGCGGTGGCGAGCGTCAAGGTGTTTCCCGATTCGAGCCGGATCATCCCCAAGCGCACGCTGATCGCTGCCGTGCGCAAGGCGGACATCCTGTTCTGCCTGCTGCACGACAAGATCGACCGCGCCGTGATCGCGGCCAATCCGGACTTGCGCCTGATCGCCGCGCAGTCGATCACGCCGTCCAATATCGATGTCGCAGCGGCGACCGCGCGGCGCATTCCCGGTGACCGTGACGGCGCCGGTGACCACCGAGGCGACCGCAGACCTCACCTTCGGCCTGATGCTTGCGGTGGCGCGGCGGATGATGGAAGGCGACCGCATGGCGCGCGCCGGCAAATTTCCCGGCGGCCAGTCGGCGCCATCTGATCGGCTCGTACGTATGGGGCAAGACGCTCGGACTCGTTGGCGGCGGAGGGCTGATCGGCAAGGCGGTGGCGCGCCGCGCCCACGGCTTCTCGCATGCGCGTGCTCTACTGGACGCCGCGGCGCAAGCCGGAGAACGAGGAACGCGAAGCCGGCCTGACTTACGTGCCGTTCGACCAATTGCTGCGCAAATCCGATTTCGTTTCGCTTCATTCGCCGCTGAACAAGCCGAGACCCGCCATCAGATCGGCGCGCGCGAATTCGGCTGATGAAAAACACCGCCTTCATCATCAATACCGCGCGCGGCGCGATCGTCGACGAGGCCGCGCTGGTGCGCGCGCTGACGAACAAACAAATCGCCGGCGCCGGCCTTGACGTGTTCGAGCACGAGCCGAAGATCGCCAAGGCATTGCAGCAAAATGACGAACGTCGTGCTGACGCCGCATCTCGGCAGCGCCACGCCCGAGGTGCGCGAGGAGATGGCCAACATCGTCGTCGACAATATCCTGGCGTTCCTCGGCGGAAAGAAATTGCCGAACTGCGTCAATCCGCAGGTGTTTGCTTTTAGGCTCGTCATGCGCGGGCTTGACCCGCGCATCCCGATCATGGTGGCAAATGCTTGCCATACTATCGAGATCGCCGGGACAAGCCCGGCGATGACGCCGAGGCAGAAATCCATGCCCCGTCCGATCATCGCCATCACCGACAGCCCGTTCCCCTCGCTCGATCCGGCCAAAAAAGCGCTGGCGCGGCTCGATCCCGAATATCGCATGGCAAAGAGCGCATCGGCCGACGACATCCTCGCCGTCGCGCGCGATGCCGACGCCATTCTGGTCACCTATGCCAAACTTCCCGGCGAACTGCTGCGGCAGTTGACGAGCTGCAAGGCGATCGGCCGCTTCGGCCTCGGCGTCGACAACATCGACCTGCCGGCTGCCAAGGAACTCGGCATCGCCGTCAACTACGTGCCGGATTATTGCTTGCGCGAAGTGTCGGACCACGCCATGGCGCTGCTCCTCGCGCTGGCGCGCAAGGTGACGTTTTCCAACACGCTGGTGCAATCCGGCCGCTGGGAAGTACCGCCGATCGTGCCGCTGCGGCGGCTCGAAGGCCAGGTGCTCGGTCTCGATCGGCTTCGGCAATATTCCGCGCGCGCTGGCGCCAAAGGCCAAGGCGTTCGGCTTCAGGGTGCTGACCCACGATCCTTATGTCGCAGGGACGCGCTCGCAGCGGCCGGCATCGAGGGCATGAGTTTCGACGATCTGCTGGCGCGCTCCGATTTCATTTCGGTGCATGCGCCGTTGTTGCCGGCGACGCGCGGCCTGATCAACGCCACCGCTTTTGCCAAAATGAAGAAGGGTGCGTACCTGATCAACACCGCGCGCGGACCGCTGGTCGACGAGGCGGCGCTGATCGCCGCGCTCGAATTCAGGCCATCTCGGCGGCGCCGCGCTCGACGTGGTGACAACCGAACCGCTGGCCGAAGGATTCACCGCTGCTCGGCCGCGACAACGTGATCCTCACGCCGCACACCGCGTTCTATTCGGTCGAGGCGCTGGAAGAATTGCAGACCAAATGCGCAAGCGACGTGGCCCGGGTGCTTTCGGGCGAAAAGGCGGTCTATCCGATCTCGGCGTAGCCGCCGATCCGGAGCAAGCCGGCGCAATCGCTCTGGACCGGGCGGGCAAGACCCGATAATCACGCTCTACACGTCCGGCATCCGGTCAATCGAAATGCGTCTGGCGCATTGCTACAATTTTCATGACTTCCGCAAATTGGCGCGGCGTCGCCTGCCGGCGCCGATCTTCAATTACATCGACGGCGCAGCCGACGACGAAACGACCTATCGGCGAAACACACGCGCGTTCGAGGATTGCGATCTCGTCCCAAACGTGCTGACCGGCGTCGAGCACGTCGATCTGTCGGTGGAAGTGCTCGGCCAGAAGCTCAAGCTGCCGTTTTACTGTTCCCCGACCGCATTGCAGCGGCTGTTTCATCATCAGGGCGAGCGCGCGGTGGCGCATGCGGTCGAGAAATTCGGCACCATGTTCGGGGTTTCCTCGCTCGGCACGGTCGGCCTGGAAGAGCTTGCGGCAAAATTCTCGTTTCCGCAGATCTACCAGTTCTATTTCCACAAGGATCGCGGGCTGAACAAAGCCATGCTGGAGCGCGCCAAGAGCGCGGGCGTCCACATCATGATGCTGACGGTCAATTCGATCACCGGCGGCAACCGCGAGCGCGACCTGCGGACGGGTTTTTCGATACCGCTGCGGCTCAACCTGCAAGGCATCACGCAGTTCGCCATCAGACCGAAATGGGCGATCGACTATTTCACGCACGAGAAATTCCGGCTGCCGCAACTGGAAGACCACATCGATATGGCGGGCGGCGCCACTTCGATCGGTGATTATTTCACCAACATGCTCGACCAGTCGATGAACTGGCGCGACGTCGCCGACATGGTCAAGCATTGGGACGACAAGTTCTGCCTCAAGGGCATCATGAGCGTCGCGGACGCGCGCAAGGCCGTCGACATCGGGTGCTCGGGCATCGTCGTGTCCAATCACGGCGGGCGGCAGCTTGACGGCTCGCGCAGCTCATTCGATCAGCTCGGCGAAATCGTCGACGCCGTCGGCGACAAGATCGACGTGCTGATGGATGGCGGTGTTCAGCGCGGCACGCACGTGCTCAAGGCGCTGGCGCTTGGCGCCAAGGCCGTCGGCGTTGGCCGCTATTATCTGTTCCCGCTGGCCGCCGCCGGACAGGCCGGCGTCGAGCGCGCGCTGTGCCTGATGCGCACCGAGCTCGAGCGCGACATGAAGCTGATGGGCTGCACCTCCATCAAGCAACTGTCACGCGCCAATCTGCGGTTTCGCGGACCAGGGCGTTGAGGCCGCTACCAGCGCCGACGCCAGCCCCAGCGGCTGCGGCCGCCGACAAGATGCAGGATCAGCAGCAGCACCACCGCGCCGATAAAAGCGTTGAGAATGAGCGGCACCCATCCGGTGCCGAGGTGGATATTGAGCCGCGGCAATAGCCAGTCGCCGATGAAAGCGCCGATCAGCCCGACGATGAGATCCCCGATCAGGCCGAAGCCGCCTCCCGTCATCACCTTGCCGGCGAGCCACGCCGGCCACGATCCCGACCACGATGATGACAAGCAGACTCTGGTTGGAAAGATGCATGATGGTGTCCCCGCCGCGTGAGCCGATTGCCAACGCATGGTCGGATGAAAAGTTCGGCGCGTCAATTGCATTACCCGGCCGCCGATCCAGTCCCGAAACGGCGCGACCACCGGCATCTGTCACTCCGCCGTCCAGCCGCCGTCGAGCACCAGCGCCGAGCCCGTCATCAGCGACGACGCGTCGGAGGCAAGGAAGACGATGGCGCCGGTGAGTTCGTCGAGCTGGCCGAGGCGGCCGAGCTTGATCTTCGACAACACTTCGTCGCGAAACGCCTTGTTCTCGAAGAACGGCTCGCGTCATCGGCGTTTCGAGAAACGTCGGACCAAGACTGTTGACGCGGATGTTGTGCGGCGCAAGCTCGATCGCCATCGCCTTGGTGAAGCCCTCCATGGCGTGCTTCGACGCGCAATAGACGGTGCGGCGCGCGGCGCCGACATGGCCCATCTGCGAGGAAATATTGATGATCGAGCCGGGGAGCTTCGCCGCGATGAGCCGCATCGCCACCGCCTGCGCCATGAAAAACGCCGCGCGCACATTGAGCGCAAAGATCGCGTCGAAATCCTCGACCTTGACGTCGGGCAATAGGCCGGCCGGTTCATGCCGGCATTGTTGACCAGGATTTGAAACGGCTCGGCGGCGGCGACCGCCCTTCGCGCGGCCTCGACATCGGTCACGTCAAGCACCAGCGCGTCGGCCGTCTTGCCGCGCCCGCGGATCGCCGCGCGGCCTCCTCGATTTCGGCTTTGGTGCGCGCCGCGAGCGTCACATGCGCGCCGGCCTCCGCCAGCGCCGACGCCGCGGCAAGCCCGATGCCGCGCCCGCCGCCGGTGACGAGCGCGCGCCGGCCGTCGAGGCGGAAGGAGGGGTATTGGCGAGGTCGCTCATGGCACGTGTCTCGTTCCGCTCTGCGAGCTCGTCGCGACTGACAGAACATCACTCCGCCGCCTCGCCGTAGGGCACATTGCGGCCGCCGTAGCGGCGCACGCGGACATTGGCCTGCTCGGCATGCGCGACAAAGCCTTCGAGCATGCACAGCCGCGAGCAATATTCGCCGATCATGGCGCTCGCCTCGTCGGTCAGCACTTTCTGGTAGGTGCAGGTCTTCAGGAATTTCCCGACCCACAACCCGCCGGTATAGCGCGCCGCCTTCTTGGTCGGCAGCGTGTGGTTGGTGCCGATCACCTTGTCGCCATAGGCGACATTGGTGCGCGGGCCGAGGAACAGCGAGCCGTAGTTCTTCATGTTGGCGAGGAAATAGTCCGGATCGCGCGTCATCACCTGCACGTGCTCCGAGGCGATGCGGTCGGCCTCCCGCACCATCTCGGCCTCGTCGTCGCAGACGATGACCTCGCCGAGATCGGCCCATGCCTTGCCGGCGGTTTCGGCGGTCGGCAGGATCGCGAGCAGCCGCTCGATCTCCGTCATCGTGTCGCGCGCGAGCTTTTCCGAATTGGTGAGAGGATCGCGGGCGAGGTCGGGCCGTGCTCGGCCTGGCCGAGCAGGTCGGTGGCGCAGATTTCGCCGTCGACCGTGTCGTCGGCAATGATCAGCGTCTCGGTCGGCCCGGCGAGAAGATCGATGCCGACGCGGCCGAACAATTGCCGCTTGGCCTCGGCGACATAGGCGTTGCCCGGCCCGACGATCATGTCGACCGCGGCGATGGTCTCGGTGCCGAGCGCCATGGCGGCGACCGCCTGCACGCCGCCGAGCACGAAAATCTCGTCGGCGCCGCCGAAATGCATCGCCGCCACGATCGCCGGATGCGGCCCGCCCTGAAACGGCGGCGCGCAGGCGATGATGTGCTTCACGCCGGCGACCCGCGCGGTGACGATCGACATATGCGCCGACGCCACCATCGGATAGCGGCCGCCCGGCACATAGCAGCCGATCGAATTGACCGGGATGTGCTTGTGGCCGAGCACGACGCCGGGCAGCGTCTCGACCTCGAGGTCGCGCATCGTCTCCTTCTGCTTTTGCGCAAAATTGCGCACCTGCGCCTGGGCGAATTTGATGTCGTCGAGGTCGCGCTTCTTGCACCTGTCCGATCGCGCGCTCGATCTCGGCCGGCGTCGAGCTTGAAGGAGGCCGGCGACCATTTGTCGAATTTTTCCGACAGCTCGCGCACCGCGGCATCCTTGCGCGCATCGATATCGGCGAGGATTTGCTCGACGGTCTCGCGCACCTTGGCGTCGGCCGCCTTGATCGCGCTCGCATCCATTCCGCGCTTGAGATACCTGGCCATGGAACTCCTTTCACCCTCCCCTGCAGGGGGAGGGGCCGGCGCGAAGCACCGGAGTGAGGACGTCGGACATCGATACGGCCCCACCCGGCTTCGCCGCGCTCGCCGCCCGTCCCCCTTGTCAGGGGAGGGATTATTTGATCGCCTGCGGATTGAGCGGCGAGCCGGTCGCCCCGGTGATCACCAGCGGCGGGCCGCAGAAGAAGAACTCGTAGATGCCGTCCTCGTCGCAATCCTCGGCCAGCTCCTTGAGATAGAAAATCTCGCCCATGCAAAGCCCCATGGCGGGGATCACCACCCAATGCCACGGCTGATTGGCTTCGCTGGTCTCGTTCGGACGCACTTCGACGCCCCAGGTGTCGGTGCAGATCGCGGCAATTTCCTTTTCCTGGCACCAGTAGCAGTTCTCGAACTTGACGCCGGGCGCGTCACCGCCGGCATAGCCGCCCCATTGCTTCTCCGACATGCAGCGTTCCATCTGCCCGGTGCGGATCAGCACAAAGTCGCCGCGGCCGATCGCGACGTTCTGGTCCTTGGCGCACTTGTCGAGTTCGTCGTTGGAGATGCTCTCGCCGTCGGCCATCCATGGCACGCCGCGGAAACGCGCGATGTCGAGCAGCACGCCGCGGCCGACCATCTTGTTCTTGGAGTGCTCGATGCCGAGCACATTGAGCCCCTTGGAGTCGATCAGCTTGGCGTCATGGCCGTTATAGGCTTTGTCCTCGTAGAACACGTGGCCGAGCGCGTCCCAATGGGTGGCGCCCTGCACGCAGCAGATCAGCGTGTCGTCGGCATAGCGGATCTTGTTCCAGTCCTGCCGCCCGGCTACGGCATCGGTGCCGGTCGCGAGCATCTGATGGATCGGATTGAAGCGGCCGCCGAACAGGCCGTTCTGCGGGCCGTTGGCGTCGAGCGGGATGCCGAGCGCAAAGACCTTGCCGGTGCGGATCAGGGCCGCCGCCTTGACGATATCCTCGGGGCGCACGTGGTTGAGCGTGCCGATCTGATCGTCCTTGCCCCAGCGTCCCCAATTCTTGAGCTTTTCCGTCGCCTCGGCGATGGCCTTTCTTCCAACCTTGATGTCCATTGCCGCCCTCTCCTCGTGCCGGCGGTTGATTCCGCCGGGCGCCCAGCGGCCGATATTGGCCCGGGCAGCGAATTTCGTCCATGCGGCCGACTGCCCGCGGCAATGTGGGAATTGCATCCGGTGCGGGAATGGCCTGGAATAACAGCTGACCTTTGCCTGTTATGGAGGGGCTCGGTGTTTTTGCCCGAAGGGGCGGCTTCAAACGGGAGGACAACATGAAGCATTCGAATTGGCTATCGGCATTCGGACTGGCCGCTGTCATCGGCCTCGTCGGTGCATCGACTGTGCATGCCGCATCGATCATCGATGAATGGGCAAGCGTGAAAGCTCCGCCGCCGCCAACGCTCAAGGCGGTGACGCTTGATCCCAAGACCACGGCACTGGTCATGGCCGATTTCGTGCAGCCGATTTGCAGCCATTATCCGCGCTGCATGGCCTCGCTTCCCGTTGCGAAAAAGCTGCTGGCCGCAGCGCGCGCCGGCAAGGTTCTGGTGGTCTATACCAGCATTCCCAAAGTGCCGAAGACCGCTATCCTCGCTGACGTCGCTCCGAGTGGCAACGAACCTTTCGTGCAGTCGTTCACCGACAAATTCCTCAACACCGACCTGGAAAAAGTGCTCAAAAGCCACGGCATCAAGACCCTGCTGATGACCGGCGTGTCCTCCAACGGCGCCATCATCGAGACCTCGAGCGAGGCCACGCTGAGAGGCTTTCAAGTTGTCGTAGCACTCGATGCGACCAGTGCAGCGACCACTTACGCGGAGCAATTCACGGCCTGGAACTGGTCAACGGGCCCGTTATTTCCCCGCACATCACGCTGACGACCTCCGACATGGTCAAGTTCTGACCCGCCACGCGCGGTCATGGAGATTGAGATGAAACTCAGGCTTTCTCATGCGTTCGCCGCAGCCGGAAATCGTGGCGGCCGTGCTCGGCTCCGCGGTTTTGGCGCGTGCCGGCAACATCGTCGACGACTGGGCCGCGGTGAAGATTCCCCCGGCGCCGGCACTCAAGCCGGTGACGGTCGATCCGAACACCACCGCGCTGTTGATGCTCGACTTCATGAACCAGAATTGCGGCAAGCGGCCGGCTTGTGTCGCCAGCATCCCGGCAATGAAGAAGCTGCTCGCAGAGGCGCGCGCCGCCAAGGCTGCCGTGGTTTACAGCATCATCGCCAAGACCACGACCGCCGACGTCATCAAGGACGTGGCGCCTTGGGCCGGCGAGCCGCATGTCCAGTCCGGGCCGGACAAATTCCTGCACACCGATCTCGAAAAAATTCTCAAAGACAAGGGCATCAAGACCGTGATCGTGACCGGGACAGCGTCGAACGGCGCCGTGCTGTTCACCGCCGCCGGGGCGGCGATGCGCGGCATGAACGTGATCGTGCCGGTCGACGGCATGTCGGCGGTGGACCGGTTCGCCGACCTCTCGACCGCGTTCACCTTTGTCAACGCACCGCTGGTCTCGGCCAAGACGACCTTGACCAAGATCGACCTGATCAAGTTCTGAGGCTGGCCCGAGACGTCATTGCGAGCGCAGCAAAGCAATCCAGGCCCCTGCTCCTCGCAATGACGAGGGCTTCACTACGCCGCCGAGGCTTGTGGCGCAACGATCTCGCCGAGGTCGGCCGCGGTGTCTTTGCCCACCACGGCCGCTGCAACGCGGTTGCGACCGGTCGTCTTGGCCTGGTAGAGCGCGCGATCCGCAGTTTCAATCAAGACCGTCGCGCCCGCCGGCAAAGCTGCCGGAACGGCACTGTCGCGAGACAATTCCGCAAGCACAGGGGGAATTTGCTCGATGCTGCCGACCCCGACGCTGATGCTGACGCAGGGCGAGACTTCAGACCCTCTGTGAGGGATTTTCAGATCCCTCACCGACTGACAGATCAGCGCGGCAAGCCTTGTGGCGTCCTCGATCCCGGTCTGCGGCAGCAGAATGGCAAACTCCTCGCCGCCGTAGCGCGCCGGCAGTTCGCCTGCCCGCCGGGCCCGGCCGGCCACCGCCTGCGCGACCGCGCGAAGACAGCCGTCGCCGCCGACGTGACCGTAGCTATCGTTGAAGCGTTTGAAATAGTCGACGTCGATCATCAGCAGCGACAGCGCCGTGTGGTGCCGCATCATGCGCCGCCATTCCTGGCTCAGCGTCTCATCGAAGACCCGCCGATTGGCAATGCCGGTGAGAGGGTCGATGGTGTCAGAAGCTCCAGTTCTGCGGTCTTGCGGCGATTGCCCTGGTGCAGCCGGATCAGTTTCAAATAAAGCTTGTTGTTCTCGTACAACAGCACAACCAGAACCAGGCTCGCCGCCACCAGGCCGTAAATCCTGCCGGCGTAGAAGCCGAGGTCGAAACGGCCGGCGTTCAAGACGACGCTGAGCGCAATGTCGAACAGCCAGGCACACAGCACGACCATCAGCCAGAGATCGAGCACCGCGTATGGCCGCCGCCGCGACACGATGACCAGCGCGGCCAGGGTGAGGATCCATAGCCCGGACGCGACCAGGATCACGCCGGTCCGTAATGATCGCCACGCATCAGCGGCGGCAGCAGCGAATGGCCAAGCGTGGCGAGAAGCGTCAGGCCCGACACGGCGGCAAGAACCAGCCGCACGCTGCGCAGCACGGCGTGCCGCCCCCCATGTCCGGGCTGCTGTTCGCGCCGCAGCGCGCATAGCCGATCACGAACAGCGGGAAGCCGATGTGCCAGAAAAAATAGAGCCACGCCGTGGTCTGCGGGCCGGCATCGAGCAGGCCGGCCGGCGCGAACAGGTTGGGGAATGACAGCGCGTGGACACACGCCATCAAGGCCGTGAACAGATAGCCGCCGGCGAGCAGGCTCAGCGCTTTCGTCCGCGCGTATCGGGCGAGACCGAGCAGGAAGACCACGGTGATCAGGTCATTGATGATCAACGCCGCCGGTAGATCGGAATGAAGATCGGCAGCGCCGGCAGCGGCACTTTGGCAAAAGGCACGAGGAGGAGAAACAGCAGCGTCGAGACCACGACGGTCAGGCAGGCCAGCCGGCGCTCGCCCGCATCGGCCGGAACGTCCGACAGGAATAATGTTGTCTCGTCCGACTGAGCGTCGGGCATCCGGGGCCTCTTTGCTCTCGCGCGGCCGATCAGACAGCCCGGCGCCGCAGTTGGCCGTCAACGATTTATGCAACCGCCGTCTTTGAGCCCGGTTGCACCCGGGAAATTTCTTTGATCACATCGTTCACAAGCCGCCGTGCGCTTGCGGATGCAACTGAATAAAATTCGATGAAATCCGGTCTGCCAGCCCCTGCGCGTCCCATCGACCGGCCGATAGAGGGAACGAACGTATGAAGCTTGTGAGTTTTACGGCCGCCGGCAAGCCATACTTTGGCGCGGTCAAGGGCGACGGTGTCGTCACCATGAACGATCGCATCGGCCAGCCCGACCTTCGCGCCGCACTGGCCGCAGGCGCCATGGCGGCGATGCGTGAGGCGGCCGGGAGCGGCAAAGCCGACCGAACGCTTGCCGAGATCGGATTTCTGCCGGTCATCCCCAATCCGGCGAAGATTCTCTGCGCCGGGGTCAATTACCGCTCCCACGCCGCCGAGGTCGGGCGCGAGCTGCCGAAGCAGCCGAGCATGTTCATCCGTCTCACCGATACGCTGGTCGGCCATGACGGCGAAATGATCCGGCCGAAACTCTCGGACAACTTCGACTATGAGGGCGAGCTGACCGTCATCATCGGCAAGGGCGGCCGGCACATCGGCGCCGAGCGTGCGCTGGAGCATGTCGCGGGCTATACGATCTTCGTCGACGGCTCGGTGCGGGACTATCAGAAGTTCTCCGTCACCTCGGGCAAGAACTGGCCCGGCACCGGCCCGCTCGGTCCGTGGCTGGTCACGGCCGACGAGATTCCCGACCCCGGCACGCTCACGCTCACGACGCGCCTGAATGGCGTGCAGGTCCAGCAATCAGGCACCGACAAGCTGATCTACTCGATCCCGCAGATCATCGCCTTCTGTTCGGACTTCACCGCGCTGTCGCCCGGCGACGTGATCGCAACCGGCACGCCCGAGGGCGTCGGTCACAGCCGCAAGCCGCCGCTCTGGATGAAACCCGGCGACAATCTCGAAGTCGAGGTCACGCGGATCGGCACGCTGCGGGCACGGATCGCCGACGAACGTTAATCAGCCGGCGGCGCAGCCGATCAGGCGCGAGCTTGAGACGGCGCTGACGCCGCCCGCTCGGCTCGCCCGAGATCGGGAAGAAACGCGGTCAGCAACCCGATCAGCGGCAGGAACGAAACCACCCGATAGACGAGATCGATGCTGGTCAGGTCGATCAACTTGCCGAGCACCGCCGCGCCCAGCCCGGCCATGCCAAAGGCGACGCCGAAGAACAGCCCGGAAATCATGCCAATGCGGCCGGGAATGAGTTCCTGGGCATAAACCACGATCGCCGAGAATGCCGAGGAGATAATCAGCCCGATCAGAACGCTCAACACGATGGTGGCGGCGAGCCCGACATAAGGCAGCGTCAGCGTGAACGGCACAACGCCAAGGATCGAACACCAGATCACCCGCTTGCGGCCCACCCGGTCGCCGATCGGGCCACCGATGAAAGTGCCGACCGCGGACGCGGCCAGGAACACGAACAGGCAGAGCTGTGCATTCTCGGTCGAGAGCCCGAAGTGATGGATCAGATAAAAGATGTAATAGCTGGTGATGCTCGCCAGATAGAAATATTTCGAGAAGATCAGCGCGATCAGGACGGCGACGGCGCGCCGCACGGCTGGTGCAGGCAGCGCTGCGGCGTGCGCCGTCTCTGATTTTGCCGGACGCTGCTGCGCCGCCGCGCGGCCGGAGGCTTGTCCGACGAACGTCAGAATTGCCATACCGGCCAGCGCAAACAGCGCGAACCAGGCCACGCTGCGCTGACCGTACGGCAGCACGAACAACGCCGCCGCCAGCGGCGCCAGCGCATTGCCGACATTGCCGCCGACCTGGAACAACGACTGGGCAAGACCATGCAGCACCGCCGGAAGCCAGCCGCGCAATTCGCGACGATTCCGGATGAAAGATCGACGAGCCGACGCCGAGCAACGCCGCGCCGGCGAGCAGAGCCAGATAGTTGGTTGCAAAACCCAGCACCGTGAGCGCGAGCACGATACAGCCCATGCCGAACGGCAGCGAATAGGGCTGCGGCCGCCGGTCGGTATAAAGCCCGACCACCGGCTGGAGCAGCGATCCGGTGCCCTGGAAAACCAGCGTGAGCAGGCCGATCTGCCCGAAGCTCAGATCAAACCCGCTCTTGAGCAACGGATAGATCGCCAGCAGCAGCGAGGTCGCAAGGTCATTGAGCAAATGGCAAAAGGTGATCGCGCCCAGGATCGAAAACGACCTGTCGCCAGCCCTTCGGCCGAGAACGGCATCAGTCACGGAAAGCTTGTTCCTCTCTGCCCCGTTGCCGGCGGACTGCCCGCGACGGCCGGCTTCATTTGGGGAGTGTCTGGATGCTCTTAAACACCGGCGCGATGAATAGGAAGTAAGCGTGCCATCCCGATCTGCATTGCTCCCATGAGACGGCGGGCCGATTGCGTTAAAATCGGATCAAATCGTCGCCCTGCGCCCCTGAAGTCATGAGGACCTCAATGCGGCGGCAAGGCCGCTCGCGTCGTCGGTTCCGATGCGGCGGACTTCGCCGCTTTTCAGGCGCAGTTCGACCGCGTCGAGTCCGGACACGTTATACAGCCGGAAGCCCGGTCGCATCCGGATGCCGAAACCCGACAAGGGATTGTTGCGGACCACGCTCACGTCGGCGACGTCGCCGCGCGCCAATGTGTACTTCCAGGCGCCCGGACCGAAATACCACTGCACCTCATCCCCATCGACGGTGACCGTCAGCGACGAGAACAGCCACGTCATCACGACGAAAAGGATCGCGAGAGCCAAAGGGACCCAGCGCGCCGGCGTCGTATTGAACCAGGCTACCGATCCGCAAACGACGGCGCTGAGGATCAATGCCGCGATCATCACCGTGCCGCGCTGGGTGTGCTGGTAGCGAACAGCCATGGAAGCCTCCATAGCAAGCCGGTGCACCGCTACGCACCGCTGCATCCGGTTGGTTCGTCGAGCGGCCGGAAGGTTCAAGGGCGTCGCGTAGAGGAGAAGGCGCGGGTTACGACCGCGCCAGCCCAAACAGCCGTTCCGCGTTGCCGTGATAGATTTTCTCGCGCTCGGCTTTCGACAGCGGCAGCGAATCGAGCACCTTGATGGTGTCGCGGATGTAGCCCGGGCCCTTTTCCTTGTCGAACGGGCAGTCGGACGCGAATAGCACGTGATCGGCGCCGAAGAAATCGAGCCCGCATACCGTTGCCGAACGCGCGCCTTCGACCGCGGTGTCGCCGTAGAAGTCCTTGAAATAATCGTACGGCCGCTTCTTCAGCGATTTCCGCAGCGCTTCGTAATCCTCGTCGGAGGTGCGCACGCCCATCTGGTCGAACGAATGGCCGACGCGGCCTTCGAGATACGGAATGACGCCGCCTAAGTGATGCGCGATGATCTTGAGATCGGGGAACTTGTCCATGATGCCCGAGAACACGAAGCGCGCCAAGGTCACGCCGGTCTCGTAGGGCCAGCCCAGCACGCTGCAGATTTCGTACTTCGACACTTTCTCGGTCGGATAATCCGGCATCTCGCGCGTGCGGGCCGGATGCAGCAGGATCGGCTTGCCGGATCTGGCGATGATTTCAAAGATCGGCAGGAATTGCGGGGCGTCGAGCGGTACGCCGTTGGCGTTGGTGCCAAGCTGCACGGCGTTGGCGCCATTGGCGAGCGCGCGCTCGGCTTCGCTGGCCGCCGCTTCCGGCGCGTTCATCGGCAACAGCGCCGACCAGCCGACGAAATGCTTCGGGTGCTTGGCGGCGATTTCGCCGAGGCCGTCGTTGGCGATCTTCGCCATCTCGGGCGACTTCTCCGGTCCCCACAGCCGCTCCATCGGCGGCAGGCCGTGGGAGAGCACCTGCGCGTAGTCGGGAACAACTCGACCAGCCGCAGCCGCAGATCAAGGTCGGACAGCGCCGGAATGCCGCGCACGCGCTTGCCAAGATCCTTCGATCCCGCCGGCGTTTCCAGCAGCGCCTCGTAGTATCGCTTCGGGAAGAAGTGATTGAAGGCGTCGATGGTGCGCATGTCAGTCTCCCTACTCGTCATGCCCGCGCTTGTCGCGGGCATGCCGTGTCTTTCTTCATCGTCACAAGAGGCTACATGGCCGGGCAAAAGGGCGTTCACGCCGGTCTTCGACAGGCGATGCCCGGCCATGACGACCAGGTCGTCCGGGGCAGCGGCTCAATGCACCTGCATCAGCCACGCCGCGGTGGCAAACGCGTCGGCATCGCGGTCGAAATATCCGATCACCTGCAGGCCGAGCGGCATGCTCTCCGCGGTGAACAGCGGCAGCGACAGCGCCGGAACGCCGAGCAGCGATGACGGCACGGCGAATTCGGGGTTGCCGGTCGCGCCGAGCCCAGCGGGCGCGCCGCCGGAGGCGGCGAGCGTGATGGCGGCGTCGCACGACTGCGCAAGCGCGGCGTGGACGGCGCGGATTCGGGCGCGCTCTTTGAGGTCGGCGCGATACTCGGCGAGCGTCAGCCCGTCGTATTTGCCGACGCGCTCGCGCGTGATCGGGCCCATCTTGCTGGCGTCGCGGTCGTTCATCACCCGGAAGAACCAGCGGCCCTCGAAGCCGTTGCAGCGGTGCGAAAGCTCCTGCGCATTGCGCAGGTCGTTTTCCAGCGCGGCGATGCTCTTGTCATTGTGGCGAGTGCGGATGTCGACGCCAGCCGATTTCAGCCGCGCCACGCTGTCCTCGAGACTTCGCCTGGCGTCGGCGCTGGCGGTGTCCCATCCGGCGGTTTCAAGCAGCGCGAGCGTTTGCGGCTTCCGCGGCGGCGGCGCGTGCGACGGGCCTTGCAGGCCGGGCGTGCCGGCATCGCCGCCGACCCGCTCGACGATCTCGTAAGCGACCTGCCAGGCATCATCCAGCGACGCCGCCAGAATCCCGGTGCAGCTTTGGCTCTGATAATCGTGGCTGCCCTGGCGGTTGAGCGCGTTCACGCTCGGCTTGAAGCCGAAGCAGCCGCAAAAACTCGCCGGACGCAGCGTCGAGCCGATCACCTGCGTGCCCAGCGCGGCGGTGACAATGCCGGTGGCGACGGAAGCCGCCGAGCCGCTCGACGAGCCTCCGGGCGTGTGCGCCGTGTTCCATGGATTGCGGGTGCCGCGCGGTTCGGATGCGGCAAATTCGGTGGTCACCGTCTTGCCGACAATGACGGCACCCGCATCGCGCAGCGCGCGTACGCTCGCGGCGTCCTTCTCCGAGCGCCAGCCGGCAAACAGCGGCGAGCCCATCTCGGTCGGCATGTCGACGGTCTCGATGATGTCCTTGATGCCGACCGGCATGCCGTCGAGCGGCGAGAGCGGCTTGCCGTCACGCCACCGCGCGGTCGAACGGTCGGCAGCCGCGCGCGCCGCCGGCAGGTTAGTGACGACAAACGCGCCGATCCGCGGCTCCCATTGCTCGAGCAGCGAAAGCGATTGTTCGAGAAACTGCCGCGGCGTTTGCGCTCCCGAGGCGAAAGTCCTTCGTCGCGGCAAGGTAAGAACGCATCGCGGGTCTTTGGTCACTCATGGGACGCTCGCTCAACCGTTAATCGGAGAATTTCGTCATTGCGAGCGGAGCGAAGCAATCCAGCGGCCGGCACAACGGCGAGGTCTGGATGGCTTCGTCGCTTCGCTCCTCGCAATGACGGATGGGCGCCGCGGGCCGATTACTTCTTGCTCTCGTCGTAGTAGTGAATCTCGTAGAGCATGCAGCCTTTGTCGGACTTGAACGGGCCGTGATAGACGCCCGGCGGCCGGCAGGCGTAAGTCGGCGCCTGGAACGGCTCGCCTCCGGCGCCTTTCTCGTCGTTGCCCACGATCAGGTCGCCGGACAGCAGATAGACCTCCTCCCAGTGATCGTGCACGAACGGCGCGGTGGTGTAGACGCCGGGCTCAAAGCGCAGCAGCCGCGTGCGGCTGCCCATCTTCTTCGTCTCGTTGAGGTCGCTGGCGAGGATCTTCTGCTGGATGCCGGACGGATAGCCAGGAGGCGTGACCCAGCCCTTGTCCATATCGACCTTGTGAAATTCGAGATGCGGCTTGTTCATCGGCATGTTGTCGGTCCCCTGCTGGTCAGCCGAGCACGGGCAAGGTGCGCACCCGGTAGTGGTGTTAAATCTTTCGTCCGAGCACCGGATCGTCAAGCTCGAAGGCGAAATCGCCGGCCGGCCGGACCCCGCCCTTCGCGGCCAGCGTGCCGCAGAACATCAGCGTTCCATCGGCGAGATCGCCCGAGCCGGTGAATTCTCCGATCAGCACGGCGGGATCGAGCATCGCGGTGACCGGGCCTTCCTGATAGAGCGTGCGCTTGCCGCCTTCGGTGATATGGCCGCGCAGCATCAGCTTGTCCCAATGCGGAGCGACCTCGTCGAACGCCCAGAACGCCGGCGCGATCGGCTTGTCGCACATTTGTTTGGACACCGACACGCCGTAGCGCTCGACCTCGCGGTCGGTGTGGTCGGAGCCGGAGCCGAGCCACAGCCGGCCGGCATCCTCTGAGCAGCACGAACTCGGCCTCCCCGCTCGAGGTTTCGCCCAGCACCTCGATCTCGTCGGAGGTCGTCAGCCGCACTGCGGAGGCGCGATAGAAGATCGGCGTGGTCGCCGGACGCTTGACACCAAGCGCCTCGAGTTCGGCGATGTGTTTCTCGACCGCGGCCTGGTCGCGGCCGGTCCAGCCGGCGACCACCAGGTGACGGACCGTGACGTCGCGGCGCGACGGCCCGGACGCAGTCTGAAACATGAGCGAAAGACGGCACGCCGACACGGAACCTCCAGAATCGAAAACCGGCAGACAGCGGCGATCAGAGCAGTGGAGTCGCTGCCGTTGCGGAGCGGAGCAAGTTTCGGCCGGTCCGCGGCAGCGCGATCCCGATCCGAAGCGCCCATTGAAACGGGCTCTGCATCATTGTACATGCTGTGAAAGCTCGCGCAAACACGCGACAATCGAGACTCGCGACGGGCGCAGCAAATCCGCTGCGGGGGTGCAGACCTCCTTCGTCGCCGCAACAGGAGCCCCGCCATGCACGAAATCACCGGTCAGGTTCACTGGCACGAGCCGGCAGGCTTCAAGCGCGCCGGCTTCGGCAAGTTCAACCGCCCGAAGACGCCGTACGACCTGTTCATGGAATCCGATGACATCCCGATCTATCGCGATATCGGGGTCAGCAAGGTGCAGAACCTGCCGCTCAAGCCCTGGAAGCGCATGGGCGGCCAGGGCACCTACATCCAGCTCCACGGCACCGAGGGCAAGTGGGGCGCCTACGTGGTCGAGGTGCCGGGCGCCGGCGCGCTCAACCCCGAAAAGCACATGTACGAGGAAGTCTATCTGGTGGTCGAAGGCCGCGGCTCGACCGAGGTCTGGCTCGACGGCGACAACAAGCGCCACGTGTTCGAATGGCAGAAGGGCTCGATGTTTTCGATTCCCGTCAACGCCATGCACCGCATCGTCAACGCCAGCTCCTCGCCGGCGCTGCTGCTCGGCGGCACCACTGCGCCCAACCTGATGAACCTCATCAACAATACCGACGTGATCTTCAATTGCCCTTACCAGTTCCGCGACCGCTTCTCGGGCGCGGACGACTTCTACAAATACAAGGACGATATCGAGCCCGATCCGGTGCGCGGACTGGCAATGCGGCGTACCAACTTCATCCCCGACATCGTCAATTGCGACCTGCCGCTCGACAACCGCCGCTCGCCCGGCTGGCGCCGCGTCGAACCGTTCATGACCGGCAACACCTTCTATCTGTGGATCGGCCAGCACGAGAACGGCCATTACTCCAAGGCGCACGCCCACACCTCCGCCGCGGTGCTGATCTGCATCAAGGGCAAGGGCTACACCTATACCTGGCCGGAGAAACTCGGCCTGACGCCGTGGAAGGACGGCAAGGCGAGCGAGGTCAAGCGCGTCGATTACGAGCCGGTCGGCATGGTGTCGGCGGCGCCCGGCGGGGCGCGCTGGTACCATCAGCATTTCGGCGCATCCAAAGAACCGTTCCGCCTCACTGCCTGGTTCGGCCCGCACAATCCCGGCCGCGAACCCGGACCGCCCGGCGAGAAGCACACCGACTACACCGCGATGGACATTCCCGAAGGCGGCACGGCGATCCCTTACTACATGGAGGATCCGTTCCTGCGCCAGGAATACGCCGAGCGCATGAAGCGCGAAGGCGCCGAGAACCGCATGCGCGACGAATATTACGAGCGCGATTATCGCGGACTGCTGCCGCAGGAATGATGCTCAATGCCACGATCGCCCGTCCATGGCCGGGCTTGTCCCGGCCATCCACGACTTTCCTTCGAGACCCAAGTTTCCTTTGAGACCCAAGTCTCCTTCGAGACCCAGGACGCGGATGCCCGGGACAAGCCCGGGCATGACGTGACATGACCGAAGAGGAAGCCCAGGGCGGGCGGATTTTCTTTTCCTCCACCGGCCGCACGTTCGGTGAGGAGGACGAGCTGTGCGTGCTCTCGGTCGGCGTCGATATCGGCTCGTCCACGTCGCATCTGGTGTTCTCGCGCATCGTGCTGGAGCGGCTGGACAGCCGTTATGTGGTCACCGAGCGCGAGAGCTTCTTTCAGTCCGACATTCTGCTGACCCCCTACTCTGCCGAAGAAACCATCAACTCCGACGCGCTCGGCGCGTTCATCCAGCGCCAATACCGGGACGCAAAGGTCGATCCCGACGAGATCGACACCGGCGCGCTGATTTTGACCGGCGTCGCGGTGCGCCGCCGCAACGCGCGGCGGATTGGCGAACTGTTCGCGGCCCAGGCCGGGAAGATGGTCGCGGTCAGCGCCGGCAACTCGCTCGAAACCGTGATGGCCGCGTATGGCTCCGGCGCAGCGGCGCGCTCGATCAAGAACGGCGCGCCGGTGATGAATGTCGATATCGGCGGCGGCACCTCCAAGATCGCGGTGTGCGGCGACGGCAAGGTGCTTGACGTCACCGCGATCGACGTCGGGGCGCGGCTCGTGGTGCTCGATGCCGAAAACCGGATCGTGCGGCTCGAGGAGGCCGGCCGCCGGTTCGGCGCCGAACTCGGGCTGAAACTCGATCTCGGCTATGCGCTCGACGACGAACAGACGCGGGCGCTCGCCGCCCGCATGGCCGACCGCCTGTTCGAGGCGATGGAGGGCCGCTCGCCGCGCGCCGACGGCGCCGACCTGCTGCGGCTCGATCCGCTGAGCTGGCGCGGCACGCTCTCGGATGTCAGTTTTTCCGGCGGCGTTTCCGAGTACATCTACGGCGGCGAGGCGAAAGCGTTCGGCGATATCGGCCCGCAGCTTGCCGCCGAAGTGCGCACCCGGCTCACAGCCTGGGGCCCGCAACTGGCGCGGCCCGAGGCGCGCATCCGCGCCACCGTGATCGGCGCATCGCAATACACCATGCAGGTCTCCGGCTCGACCATCTTCGTCTGGCCGCTGGAAACGCTGCCGCTGCGAAACGTGCCGGTGATCGCGCCGACCTTTTCGCTCGACGAGGAAACCATCAATTCCGCGGCGGTGTCGGCGGCGATCAAAAGCGCGCTCAAGCGGCTCGATCTCGGCGGCGGCGAAAACCCGGTCGCGATCTTCGTGCCGTGGCGCGGATCGGCCACATTCCGGCGGCTCGACGATTTCTGCAAGGGCGTGGCTGACGGCCTGGAGGCAATGCGTCGCCCACGGGCACCCAATCGTGCTGGCCGGTGACGGCGATGTCGGCGGCCTGATGGGCATCCACTATTGCGAGGAAATGAAATTCAACAATCCGATCGTGTCGATCGACGGGCTTGAGCTGAAGGAGTTCGACTACATCGACATCGGCGCGATCCTCGATACCTCCGGCGCGGTACCGGTCGTCATCAAGTCGCTGATCTTCCCGACCACCGCCGGCGTCGGCAAGGACTGGGAAGCCGAGCGAGCGGTCTCGGCCATCGCCGCAAACGCGACCTGAGAGGCGCGCCTTCCCCTATTCGCAGAATCGCAGTCCGGCATCCCGGCCGCGCGCCTTTCCATCGGCGATCCGACCTGCCAAGGTCCGCCGGCCGAAGCCGAGAAGGAGCCCGAGGAATGTCAACGCAAATCGAGCTGACGCTGGCGTGCGGCGACTACGAGATCATGCGGGCGCTCAAGGAAGGCACAGTCAAGCCGGACGGCATCGACCTGAAAGTCGTGACCGCGATGGACTCTGCCGACACGGCATTGGCGCTTCCTGCGCGGGCACGAGTTCGACATCGGCGAAGTATCGTGCTCGTCCTACATTGCCGCGCGCGATAACGGCCACCCGTTTCGGGCCATTCCGGTGTTTCCGCATCGCCGCTTCCGACACGGCTTTGCCTTCATCAATACGTCGAAGGGCATCAAGACCCCGAAGGACCTGATCGGCAAAAAAGTCGGCGTGAAGTTTTTCCTCAACAGCGCGGCGCTGTGGCTGCGCGGCATCCTTGAACACGAATACGGCGTGCCGTTCAAATCGATCGGACTGGTACACCGAGCTGGATGAGGACATCGCCGAGGCCGCGTTCCCCAAGGATCTTCGGCTGTCGCGCGTGCCGCCGTCGAAATCGATCATCGGGATGCTGCTTGACGGCGAGCTCGATGCCATCCTGCACCCCGACATCATCAAGCCGCTACGCGACAAGGACCCCCGCGTCGGCCGGCTGTTCCCGAACTACAAGGCCGATGAAGCCGCCTACTTCAAGAAGACCGGCATCTATCCGATCATGCACGTGATCGGCATCAAGCAGGAGGTCGTCGACAAATATCCATGGGTGCCGGTGAACCTGTACCAGGCGCTCAACGAGTCGAAAAGCCGTCGCCATGGAAAGAATGGAGAACCCCCGGATCGCGCCGATCGTCTGGTATCGCGAGGCCTGGGAGGAGCAGGAAGAGATCTTTCAGTCCGATCCGTGGGAATACGGCCTGACCGACCGCAACCGCAACAATCTCGAAACGCTGGTGGGCTACTCGTTCGAGCAGGGATTGATCAAGCGCAAGCTTGGGCTCGACGAGTTGTTTCTTCCCGTGTCACAGGGCCGCAGACGCGGCGAGGAATTCACATTCTAGCGGGCTTGCAGACCCGCTAAACTGCGCGAAAATCGTTTGGAGGAAACAATGAAACAGGCTCCTGGCGTCAACGCCATGGTCGGCACGCTCGCCGTGGCGGCAGTCTGCCTTGCGGCGCCGGCCGCAGGTGCGGCAGATTTCTATGCCGGAAAGACCATCAATTTCATCGTCGGAGCCGACGCTGCCGGCGGCTACGACGTGTACGCGCGAGCGATCGCGCGGCATCTGGCGCGGTTCATCCCGGGGGCGCCAACGATCGTCGTGCAGAACATGCCGGGCGCGGGCAGCGGCAAGGCCGCGACTTATATCTACAACATCGCGCCCAGAGACGGCCTGACCATCGCCGCGCTGTTTCCGGGAGTCATCATCGATCCGCTGCTGCAACGTCGATCTGCCGGCCGCTTCGACGCGACCAAGTTCACTTATCTCGGCAGCGCCGACAGCGATCCGCGCGTGTGCGTGACCGGACCGTCATCGAAGATCACGACGTTCAGCCAGGCGATGACCCAAAAGACCGTCATCGCCGCCTCGCAGACCGGCGGCTCGACCAGCGATTACGCCTACATGGTGAGGAATGCGACCGGGGCGAAGCTTGCAATCGTCAGCGGCTATGTCGGCACCGCCGCGATGATGCTGGCGATCGAGCGCGGCGAAGCCGAGGGCATCTGTGGCATCGACTGGTCGAGCTTCAAGACGCAGCGCCCGCAATGGGTGAGCAACAAGACCGCCCACGTCATCATCCAGGCGGCCACCGGGCCGAACCGCGAACTTGAGGCCCTGAACGTTCCGAATGTCAAGTCGTTCGTCAAGAACGACCTCGACAAGAAGGCCGTGTCTTTCATCGTCAGCCAGCAGGTGTTCTCGCGGCCCTACGTGGCGCCTCCCGGCGTGCCGCCGGCACAGGCGAAGATCCTCCGCGACGCGTTCGCAGCCGTACTGCATGACCCGAAATTCCTGGCGGACGCCGAGGCCACGCGCCTGAGCATCAATCCGGCATCGGCGGAAACGGTGCAGCAGACGGTCGAAAAGCTTTACACGACGGCCCCTGATGTGGTTCAGCGCGCCCGCCAGTTGATCGCTTCGCCGGACGTGAGGAATTGAAAACCCGGAAGACGGGCTGGTTCAGCTGAAACGTCATTGCGAGCGAAGCGAAGCAATCCAGGCGGCCTGACGGGACTGGATTGCCTCGTCGCGGAGCCTGTCTTCGGGCCGGACCCATTGGCTCCTCGCAATGACGGAACCTAAAGCTCCCACGCTTCCGGCAGCACGCCCCGGCTCCGGCCCAGCGTGACATAATACGTCCAGGCTTTGCGGACGAAATGATCGCGGTTGAGACTTGCGGCAAAATCCGCGATTTCATCGTCGGTCAGCGGCAGCACGCGGCCGAGCTGGCTGGCCAGGATCATCGCCTCCGCGTTCTCGATGAAGGTCACGCTGTCGACCAGCACCGCCGGAATGGATTCGGCCGCGATCACCTGCCCGTGGGCGCGGATCAGGAGCGCATTGGCCGCGCCCAGCGTCGCCGCGAGCGCGCGCCCGCGCGCCGGCGTGTTGACATGGCCCGGCTCGGGATGAACGGGGATGCCGGTTTGCCAGCGGATCGCGTAATTCTTGATCAGCCGGAGCGCCGCGCCCTCGACCATGGTGAAGACCGTGGTGCGATCATGATGGAAATGCGCCACCGCATTGACGTCGGGGCGGGCGCGGAAGATTTCGGTGTGGAGGAAGATTTCGGACGGCGGTCGCTCGCCGGCCGGGCCCTCGAGCATTTCGCCATTGAAATCGCAGACCAGGAGATCGTCATGCGCAAGTTTGGCGCGCGGCTGGTCGCGCGACTGGATGATCATCGCCTCCCGGCCGGGAATCCGCGCGGCGACGTGCCCGCTGTATCCAAGCAGGCCGAGATCGTTGAGCAGAAGCGTGCAGGCGGCAACCTGGCCGCGCAGTTGCCGCTCGTGCGCATCCGGCGTCGATCTTTGCTTTTGCGCCGCGGCGGGGCTCATCGATCCCTCCCAAAGTTCTTCCAGCGGAATGATGGCACTGAAATCGCCCCATGGCTATTGTAGAGCCGCCAACACGGGGAGCACGCATGACGCCGGCCTTTGATCGATCGCGGGAACAACACTGATGCGCACCGGAACGGACTACCTGCGCTCGCTCAAGGACGGCCGGCGGGTCTATGTCGATGGCGAGCGCGTCGCAGGATGTCACCACGCATCCAGCGTTCCGCGAGGCGGCGCGCTCGATCGCCAACCTGTTCGATATCGCCGCCGATCCCGCGCAGCGCGAGCGCATGACCTACCCCTCGCCCAAGACCGGCGACCCGGTCTGGCGCGCATTCCAGATTCCGCGCAGCCACGCCGACCTCCAAGGCACGCCGGCTGTTCTGCGAAACCTGGGCGGAGGCGACCTTCGGCCTGATGGGCCGGACGCCGGACCATGTTGCAAGCTTCTTCGCCGGCTACGCGGCCACGCCGCAGGTGCTGGCTGCCGGCGGCAACCAGAAATTCGCCGACAACGTGGTCGCGTTCTACGAATGGATGCGCGACAATTACATCTACGCGTCCTATGCGATCGTGCCGCCGCAGATCGACCGCTCCAAGCCCGCGCACAAGCAGAGCGATCCGGCGCTCTACGCCGGCGTGGTCAAGGAGCGCGACGACGGCATCGTGATTTCCGGCGCGCAGCAGCTCGCGACCGGCGGCCCGCTGTCCGATTACATTCATCTCAGCTGCATCCACCCGTTGCAGCCCGGCGACGAGAACTACGCCAACTGCCTCGCCGTTCCGGTGGAAGCCGAAGGCGTCAAGCTTTATCCGCGCCGGTCGTTCGCGCGCCGCCGGCAGCGGATTCGATTATCCGCTGTCGAGCCGGTTCGATGAATCCGACGCCTACGTGGTGTTCGACAACGTGTTCGTGCCATGGGAGCGGGTGTTCATCTATCGCAACGTCGAGCTGTCGCGCGATCAGTGGTTCAAGACGCCGTCGCACTCCTATGGCAATCATCAGGCGCAGGCACGCTACGTGGTCAAGCTCCGCTTCATGGCCGGCCTGGCGCAACGCATGAACGAGATGACCGGCAACGCGGCTGCGCCCCGGTCCAGGTCATGATGGGCGAACTCGCTGCGCTGGCGACGGTCTACAAGTCCATGCTGGTTTCGCACGAGACTGCGGCGCCGGTGCGCGACGGCGTGCTGTGGCCCTCGGTCGTCATTCTCTACTCGGCAATGGCGCTGCAATCCGAGCTCAACGGCCGAATGCTCGAAATCATCCGAGAACTGGCCGGCTCGGCCTTCATCACGCTGCCGTCGTCGGAGGCCGATTTCGCAAATCCGGAGATTGCCGCCGACCTCGAGCGCTACATGCGCTCGGCGTCGTCGGACGCCAAATCGCGCGTTGCGCTGATGCGTATGATCTGGGATTTTCTCGGCACCGAATTCGGCAGCCGCCACGCGCAATACGAAAAATTCTACGGCGGCGCCTCGTTCCTGGTGAAGCAGAACGTCTACCGCAATTTCGAATGGAAGCGTGCCACCGCGATGGTCGATCGCGCGCTCACTCTGCCGCCGCTGGAGTGAGAATTTCGGTCATGCCGGGAAAGCTGACGACAGGCGCGCTGCAACGATCCATCCGGTCGACGGCCTTTGCGCTCGCCTGCGCGGCTGCGCTCGTCGTGGGGCGCGCATCCACGGCCACCGCTCAGGCCGCCGCTCCTACCCCGGCACAGGCGGAGGCGGCCGCAAACTACGACAGCGCGGTGAAGCGCTTCGCGGCAATCCTGAACGAGCGGCAGGCTCAGATCGACGCGCACGAGCGGCTGCCGCACCTGCCCGGACAGGCGATTTATCTCGCCCGCGTCGACGTCATGAGTACCTACAAGGATCTGACCGACGCAATTCCGTCCCGCATCGGCAGAGCCAACAAGTTCGGAATTCCGCCGGCCTATTTCGACGCCGGCATCGAGCCGCTGATCGATGAGTATCAGCATCTTTTCCGGATCATGGAGGCGCCGCCCGCCGGCGCTCAATACTCGGCGACGCCGTTCAAGGATGTCTTCAACCTGGCGCGCGACATTGCCCGCGCCGAGGGTCTCGACCCGCTCCAATCCGCGATGGCGGGACGCATCGGTCTCGGCATCTTTTTTGCCGAGACGAACGGCCACCAGAACGTCGGCAATGCGCGATCGGACAAATACAAAGGCAGCCTGCAAACCGGAATCGCCGAAGATCGCCGCGGGCAGCGCAAGTGGGCGGCGATCAAGGGCACGATCGCGGCATTCGATCCCGCGCTGATTGCGCGCGACGCCGCGGAGGAAACGCGCGCCGGCCGTCTCGATCGCCGCTTCAATCACTGGACTGCGGTGCGCGACGGCCTCATGAGCGCCCACGCCGCGCTTTTTCCGCAAATACCGGCGATCGCCCGCGCGCTGCCAAATCCGATCGATCAGATGAAATTCTTCGAACTGATCCAGATCGTTCCGACACCGACCAGGGCCGCCCTCAATTCGGGCAACCTGCTCGGCTACAGAATTTCCGATCCGCGGATCATGGGCTATTTGCGCAACAACAGCATCTTCGCCTTCGGACGCGCCGACCGGGCCAGAAAATCGGCGAGTCTTCGCGAAATTCTCGATGCCATGTGGCTGTTCAACGGCAAATTCGAGACGGCACTGGCCAGGTTCAACGAGATCAAAGCGCGGCGGTCGTGATGTTTCGCCGGCATCGGGGCAAGCTTTCATTCGTCATGCGCGGGCTTGCTTCCGCCCGCAATGACGAGCTTACGCGTCCATGGAGCAAGGCTATGACGAACCTCACACGACGGCGGCTTGTTGGTCTCGCGGCGGCCGCGCCCACGCTGCCTTTCGCATCCCGCCTTGCCTTCGCGCAAACCTACCCGGCGCGCCCGGTGCGGATCGTTTCCGGTTTTCCCCCGGGCGGGGTCAGCGACACCTACGCGCGGCTGATCGCGCAGTGGCTGTCGGAACACCTCGGCCAGCAATTCATCGTAGAGAACCGGCCGGGCGCCGGCGGCAATCTTGCCGCGGAAGCGATCGCGAAATCGTCGCCCGACGGCTATTCGCTGCTGCTGACAACCTCGGCCGACGCATGGAATGCGACGCTTTATCGAAACCTCAATTTCAACATCGTTCGCGACTTCACGCCGGTCGCCACCATGTCGCGCGGCGCCGGCGTGCTGGTGGTAAAGCCCTCGCTCCCGGTAAAATCCGTTCCCGAACTGATTGCTTACGCAAAAGCCAACCCGGGCAAGGTTACTGTGGCGTCTGCCGGAATCGGCAGCGCACCGCACATGTACTGGGAACTGTTCCGGGCCAAAACCGGGGTCAACATGGTGCATGTGCCGTATCGCGGCGGCGGGCCTGCCGTTGCCGACCTGCTTGGCAACCATGTCGACGCCTACCTCGGCACCAGCGCTGCGGTCATCGGCTATGTAAAGGCGGACAGGCTGCGCGCTCTTGGCGTCACCAGCGTCAAACGCCTGCCGGCGCTGCCTGATATCCCGGCGATCGGCGAATTCGTCCCCGGCTACGAGGCGACCATCTATGTCGGTATTGCGGCTCCGCATGGAACGCCTGGAGAGATCGTCGACAAGCTGAACCATGAGATCAATCTCTCGCTCGCCGATCCCAAGATGACGGCAAAGATTGCACAACTTGGCGACGCCCCGCTTTCGCTGTCGACCGCCGAATTCCAGAAGCTTGTAGTCGCCGAGACCGGGAAATGGGCCGAAGTGATCAAGAGCGCGGGCGTTCAGGCGGAATAGACTGCTCCTCTCGCGTCGCGGCACATGGCTTGCATAGCGCTGCTCCTGAAAATGGAGCAAGCGATGGAACTGCACCGCCGGCGATTTCTGCATCTTGCGGCAGGGGCTACTGCGTTTCCGGCCGCCTCCCGTGTTGCGCTGGCGCAGGGCTATCCGGCGCGGCCGATTGTCATGATCGTGCCGTTTCCGGCAGGCGGCCCCACCGACGCGATCGGGCGCATTATTGCGGATGCGATACGGCCTTCACTCGGCCAGCCTGTGATCGTCGAGAACGTGGGCGGCGCCGCGGGGAATCTCTGGGACCGAGCGCGCCGCGAGAGCGAAGCCGGACGGCTACACGATCGGTCTCGGCAACACGGTCACGCACGTGATGAACGGCGCCGTCTATCCGCTCAAATACGACATCGTGAAGGATTTCGAGCCGGTCTCGCTGCTGGTCAAGGAATCCGCGATGATCGTCGGGCGGCAGGACCTCCCGGCGAAAAACCTGGTTGAACTGATCGCATGGCTGAAGGCCAATCCCGACAAGGCGCTCGCCGGCACTGGCGGCGTCGGCACCGTGTCGGACGTGGCTCTGGTTTTCTTCGAAAGACAAATCGGAGCCAAGGTCCAGGTGATCCCTTACCGCGGCCTCGGACCGGCCATTCAGGCGCTGATCGCAAAGGAAGTCGACTTCGTGATGAGTTTGCCGGCCAACGCGCTGCCGCAAGTCCGCGCCGGCACGATCAAGGCGTTTGCGGTTGCGGCAAAGACGCGTTTCGTGGGCGCGCCCGAGATCCCGACCGTCGATGAGGCCGGCCTGAAAGGTTCTACCAGTCGAACTGGCATGCGCTTTTCGTGCCCAAGGGCACGCCGGCCGCCATTGTCGACAAACTCAACGCCGCCGCAAGAGACCGCGCTGGCCGATCCGGGCGTGCGCAAAATTCGTCGCCTCGGGCAGGATTTCGGCGGAGCAGATGACGCCTGCGGCACTCGCCGCCGTTCAGAAAGAAGAAATCGAGCAGCGTTGGCCAGTCATCAGGGCAGCCGGCATCAGGCCGTAGCGAAGCAGCACGCGCCGCGCCGATATCCGATATTTCACCTTGAGCGGCGGTCGAACAAGTGACGATCGCGAGGGCGCGCCCTCGCCCCTTGCGGGAGAGGGCGGCTGGCTAGGTACAAGAATGGGTGAGGGGTCGGCCAAGCCGCGACCCCTCACCCATCCGAATTTGCTGAAACGTCTGTGCTGCCCTCTCCCGCAAGGGGCGAGGGCATGTCCTTGACGCCTCGGGTATTCGATTTATCGCTTCTTCTAATTTTTCTTCCCAAAAATCAGATTCCAGTTTTCCTTGTAGGCCGCCGTGACCGGCTTCTGGCCTTCGCCGCGGCTGTAATTGGCCGGCGCCACGACAGGCTGGTCGCCGCCTTCGGTCTTGGACTGGACTTTCGGTTGAAGCGGTTTTGTCCTTGGGGACGGCTTCGGTTTTTGGGGCGGGATCGGCCTTTGGGGCGGGATCAGCTTGGCTTTTTTGACTTCGTTGGCCATGGTTTTGGTCTCGAATGGGTTAAGTCAACGCGCTGAGCCCGCCCGGTATCCACACTCCGAGTTCGGAGTAGGATACCGGGCTTCACTGGGTCACGACGCCTCGATATCACAGACGTCAGGCTTCGGCACCGGCAAGTTGCGGGACCGAGCTTGGCGACTTCTCGGCCGGCTTCGCCGGCTCGAGCGCCGCTTCGACCGCCTGCTCGACGCGCTCGAGCCAGATGAATTCCATCTGATTGCGGGCGACCTCCGGAATATCGTCATAGTCCCGCCGGTTGCGCGCCGGCAGCATGACGCGCTTGATGCCGGCGGAGTGCGCGGCGACCACCTTCTCCTTGATGCCGCCGACCGGCAGCACCAGGCCGCGCAGGCTGATCTCGCCGGTCATCGCGGTGTCGCTGCGGATGGTGCGGTCGGTCATCAGCGAAACCAGCGCCATGAACATGGCGACGCCCGCGCTCGGCCCGTCCTTCGGGATCGCGCCCGCCGGAACGTGGACGTGGATGTCGCTCTTCTCGAAGCGGCTCGGATCGATGCCGAGCGCCACGGCGCGGTTCTTGACGATGGACAGCGCGGCCTGCGCGCTTTCCTTCATCACGTCGCCGAGCTGGCCGGTGAGGATGAGCCGGCCGGAGCCGGGAATGCGCGTCGCCTCGATGAACAGGATATCGCCGCCGACCGGCGTCCAGGCAAGCCCGGTGGCGACGCCGGGCACGCTGGTGCGCATCGCGATTTCGCTCTCGAAGTGCGGCGCGCCGAGGATCGGCGGCGAGGTCCTCGCGCGTGATCCGGATCGGCCCGCTGCCGCCTTCGGCGATGCGCACCGCCGCGTGGCGCAGCGCCTGGCCGATCTGGCGCTCGAGGCTGCGCACGCCGGCTTCGCGGGTGTAGCGCTGGATGATGTCGCGGAGCGCATCGTCGTCGATCTCGACCTGACCGTGCTTCAGCCCGTTGGCCTCCAGCTGCCGCCGCAGCAGATAGCGGTGCGCGATCTGCAGCTTCTCGTCGGCGGTGTAGCCGGCGAGGCTGATGATCTCCATGCGGTCGCGCAGCGGCCCGGGAATGGTGTCGAGCATGTTCGCCGTGGTGATGAACACCACGCGGGACAGGTCGAACGGCACGCCGAGATAATTGTCGCGGAACGTGTTGTTCTGCTCCGGATCGAGCACTTCGAGCAGCGCCGCGCCGGGATCGCCATGGATACCGGCGCCGAACTTGTCGATCTCGTCGAGCATCATCACGCAATTGCGCGTGCCGGCCTTGCGGATGGCCTGGATGATGTTGCCCGGCAGCGCGCCGATATAGGTGCGCCGATGGCCGCGGATTTCGGCTTCGTCATGCACGCCGCCGAGGCAGACGCGCACGAATTTGCGGTCCATGGCGCGCGCGATCGACTGGCCGAGCGAGGTCTTGCCGACGCCGGGCGGACCGACAAAGCACAGGATCGGCGCCTTGCCCTGCGGCGCAAGCTTGCGCACGGCGAGATATTCGATGATGCGCCGCTTGATCTTGTCGAGGTCGTAGTGGTCCTCGTCGAGGATGCGCGCGGGCCTCCTTGATGTCGATCGGCTTTTCCTCGGGCAGCTTCCACGGCAACTCGATCAGCCAGTCGAGATAGGTCCGCACCATGCCGTATTCGCCGGCGGCCTCGGGCATGCGCTGCAGCCGGCGCAATTCCTTGCGCGCCGGGTCCTCGACCTCCTTCGGCATGCCGGCATTGGCGATGGCCTTGTCGAGCTCGGCCATTTCGGCGGCCTTGCCCTCCTCGCCTTCGCCGAGCTGGCGCTGGATCGCGGCCATCTGCTCGCGCAGCAAAACCTCGCGCTGACGCTCGTCGAGCGCGGTCTTGGTCTGCCGGCCGATCTCCTGCGACAGCCTCAGGACCTCGATGCGGTGGCCGAGCAGCCGGGAGACCTTCTCCATGCGCGCGGACGATGTCGATGGTCTCGAGAATCTCCTGCTTTTCGTCCGGCTTGACGTCCATGTAGGCGGTAGCGAGATCGGCGAGCGCCGGCGGCTCCTCGATCGACTGGATCGGCGGCGAGCAGGTCGGCCGGCGCCTGCGGCAGCAACTGGATCGCCTCGAGCGTCTGCGCCTTCAGATTGACGAAGCGCGCTTCGATCTCCGGCGTCTGCACATCCGGCTCGGGAATGCGCACCACCCGCGCGACCAGGAACGGCCAGCCGGACAGATATTCGATGATCTGGAAGCGCTGCTCGCCCTGGCAGATCAGGTGATGGTGCCGTCCGGCGCGGTGACATAGCGCACGATGTTGGCGAGCGTGCCCATGCGGTGCATGTCGAGCGCGGTCGGATCGGCCACGTCGGCGTCGCGCTGCATCAGGATGCCGACCTGACGCTGATCGCGCACCGCCTGCTGGGCGGCGGCGATCGACTTCGGCCGGCCGAGCGTGATCGGCAGCACCAGACCGGGAAACAGCACGGTGTTGCGCACCGGCACGATGATCAGTGCGTCCGGCGGCAAAGGCGGCAGCGTTCCGCCACCTTGCGAGGGGCCTTCTTTGCTCAAAATTTCGGGTTCAGCCACGGTTCGTCCCTGCTTTCTGCAACGCAATCATCAGACAGCCATTGGCGGCGGCGCGGCGCACCGCACTGTAGCGCCCGGCCGGCAACCGCAGCCGGCGATAAAACCGGCCTTGCGGCAGTTCGAGCCGATGAATCGTTGCGGTACGCAATTCCGCCGGCAGTGTCCTCGTACCGGCGATGACCAGATCGCCTTCTTCGATAGCAACTTCAGCGATCTCGTGGACGCGCGGCGCCGAGAAGCAGGTCGACCTGATCAAGCGGGCCCGCGTGGCGCGTGAGATCCGCAGCATCGAGGACGCGCAGGCCGTCGCCTGTTAGCTGCAGCGGCTGAACGTCCGGCTCAAGCGGCGGGCGGGCTCGAACGGCCGCCTGTTCGGCTCGGTGGGCGCGAGCGACATCGCGGAAGCGGTGCGCGAGGGCCTGCGGCCCGGAGCTCGACCGCCGGGAAGATCTTCGTGCCCGACCCGATCAAGGCGGCGGGCTCGTACAAGGTCCAGGTCCGGCTGCACCCCGAGGTGACCGCCTCGGTGGGCATCCAAGTCAGCGGCGCCTGAGTAATCCACAGCCGGTAATCCACAGCCTGCTGGCTGTCTTTCCACAGCACTTTCCACAGGAGAATGTTTTCCACAGGAAGGTCGCTGTCAGTCCACAGTTACCTAGTCGACGGCGGTCCTTCAAGCCGAAGGGCCGCCGTCGACTGGTCCTGTGTACCGCTGCGCGCGCCGCGCAAGCTCGGGATCAAGTTCGCTGACCATCTGCCAGAGAGCGGCTACCCGCGTGGTCAGCTCGCCCTCGCTCGCTTCGGCGCTGGCATTGCGGGCATCGCTTGCTAGCTGGTCAATTGCCGCCACGATGCGGTCGATCGCGTCCCCCGTTATCGAACACACAGTCGAATGATAGCCGGCCTGGACCTAGGGCGCGGCTCGTCGGCGAGTCTCTGCGCCCTGCTGTGCACCCGGTGCGCGCGCTGCGGCGTGCCTGTGGAGTGTCAGCCGCACTCGGTTTGTACCTGGGGAAAACCCTGGGCTGACGGGCTGCCCGCACGGGTTTTCCACAGGCACGTCGATGCGCCCTGTGCATTTCTCTGTGGATAATTCCTCGGTAAATATTGACTGACTTTTTCTCCTGCACAGCCGGTGGATTGCGTCTGTGCAGGTCGAACGCCGTGTCCCCGGCCTGCCGGTCGGCTGTCCACAGCTAATCCACTGGTTGCCCACAACCTTGCCAACAGGTTCCCAACACGTTATCCACACGGTCGGGTTGGCACACCGGCGACCGGTCGGCAGAATGTCAGAGCCGCCGATTGCAGGCCCTTCGACAGGCGTCGATCGTCAGACCCCTTTGATAGACGGAGTCGACGCTTGGGTGGGGCGTTACCCGTGGGGAGGAGGCGTCTGGTGAGCGTTACCGAGTTGCCGCAGCGCGGTGAGGAATTCGAGCGGATGCCGCCGCACGACGTCGCCGCCGAGCAGTGCGTCCTAGGCGGCATGCTGCTGTCCAAGGACGCCATCTCCGACGTGATCGAGGTCATCCGGCCGACCGACCACTACCGGCCGGCGCACCAGCTCGTGCACGAGGCGATCCTTGACCTCTACGCGCGGGGCGAGCCCGCCGACCCGATCACCGTCTCCAACGAGCTCAGCCGGCGCGGCGAGCTGACCCGCATCGGCGGGGCGCCCTACCTGCACACGCTGATCGCGTCCGTGCCGACCGCGGC
>CAVQZM010000072.1:0-275971 GCA_963718475.1 uncultured Actinomycetes bacterium
CGCGCCGGGCCTCACCGAGTCGGAGCAGCGGACGGTCCTGGGGTCGCTCCTGTTCTCCGGGGACGACGTGGCCAAGCCTGCCGGCGTCCTGTCCGGCGGGGAGAAGACCAGGCTGGCGCTGGCGCTGCTCGTCGTATCCGGGGCCAACGTGCTGCTGCTCGACGAACCCACCAACAACCTGGATCCGGCCAGCCGCGCCGAGATCCTCGTCGGCGCTGCGGGGATACCGCGGCGCGATCGTCCTGGTCACCCACGACGAGGAAGCGGTTGAGGCGCTTTCGCCGGAGAGAGTCATTTTGCTTCCGGACGGGGTAGAGGACGCCTGGAACGAAGATTTCGAGGATCTGGTGTCGCTTGCGTGAGCTTGTCGCCATCAGGCGCCGCTGGCGAAAATAATGATCGTTTACCTCAATGCGGGTGGCTATTCCGGCGGCGGTGCCTGATCATGGCGGGGGGTGATGTTACGCAGCGGTGACCCTACCTAACCGGAGGTACATGTGGCTCAGACCCTGAAGAAAGGCACGCGGGTGACGGGCGCGGACCGTTCGAAGCTCGCGGCCGACCTCAAGAGCCGGTACGACGCGGGCGAGAGCATCCGGTCGCTGGCCGCCTCGACCGGGCGGTCCTATGGCTTCGTGCACCGGATGCTCAGCGAGACCGGGGTGAAGCTGCGCGGCCGGGGCGGGGCCACGCGCGGCAAGGCATCGTCGAAGCGCTGAACCGGGCTCAGGCGGACGCGCCGCGCCGCGGCGCCCAGGCGGTGATCGCGGCAGGAGGATAAGAATGACCGGCAGCCCGGACAGGCCCGAAAGCACGGGCCTGAAGCTCGATGTCGACGGCGCGGTCGCCACCGGCGACGCTGAGCCGCCCGGAACGGCGCAACGCGATGACTCCGGCGATATGGCTCGGGCTCGCGCGAATCGGCGAATCGCTCCCGTCGCAGGTGAGGGTGGTTGTCGTCCGCGGTGACGGCCCGTCCTTCTCGGCCGGGATCGATCTGCGCCTGTTCTCCGCCGAAGGCGTGCCCGGCGAAGAGTCACTCGCCGATCCGTCCAGCCCCGGCTTCGAGGACCGCATCGCCGGTTACCAGGCCGGTTTCATAGGGCTGCACCGGCCGGACATCGTCTCGGTCGCGGCCGTCCGGGGCCATGCGATCGGGGCCGGGTTCCAGCTCGCGCTCGCGTGTGATCTGCGCGTCCTGGCCGACGACGCGAAGCTCTGCATGAAGGAGCCCGCCCTCGGCCTGGTGCCCGATCTCGCCGGGACAAAGCCACTTGCCGACATCGTGGGCCTGCCCCGGGCGATCGAGCTCTGTCTCACGTCCCGCACGGTGACGGCGGCCGAGGCGCGGGAGTTGCGGCTGGCCGAGCTGGTCGTGCCCGCGGCCGACCTCGACGATGCGGTCGGCGATCTGGTCGCCGCGCTCCTGGCCACCGACGCGGCGGCCGCCCGGGCCACAAAGGAGCTGCTCGCCGGGGCGCCCGCGCGTACGCTTGAGCAGCAGGCGGCGGCGGAGCGGGCGGCGCAGGCCGCGCTGCAGCGGGGGCGGTCCTCAGGCGGCCGCTGAGGCTCTGTGACCTGCGGCCCCCGGGGGAACAGGCGCGGTTCGCTGCGGGCGGACGCGGTTTCCGCCCCGGACGGGGAAGAATTCACGGGCGGACGGAGGTTTCCGAGCGCATGTACGCCCGGTCCAGCATGACGATGATGCGGTCCTTCCGGCAGGACCCCAACTCACCCACCAGAAGATCAAGCCCGGAACCGTCCGCCGCATCTCAGTTACGCCCGGCCCTACCGGTGTGGCTCGCCCTCTTCATGGTCACCATCGCTCGACGCGCTCATCACCGTCGTAACCCGCTGCTGCTGCGGGACCTCATCGACAAGGGCATCCTGGCCAAGAATCAGGCCATCGTGATCGGCGTCGCCGTGGCCGTCGCGGGCGTTGCCATATTTGACGCCCTCCTCGGCTTCGCCAACCGCTGGTATTCCGCCCGGATCGGCGAGGGCCTCATCTACGACCTGCGCACAGAGGTCTTCAGCCACGTCCAGCACCAGCCGATCGCGTTCTTCACCCGGGCGCAGACCGGATCCCTGGTCTCCCGGCTCAACAGCGACGTGATCGGCGCCCAGCAGGCCATCGTCTCCACCATGTCCTCGGTGCTGTCGAACTTCCTCAGCCTGATTGTGATCCTGGTGACGACATTCTACCTGTCCTGGCTGGTCAGCGTCATCGCCCTGGCGCTGATCCCGATGTTCATCCTCCCGGCCCGGCTGGTTGGCCGGCGGATGCAGCGGATGACCCGGGAGTCGATGCAGCTCGACGCCGAGATGGGCTCGACGATGACCGAGCGGTTCAACGTGGCCGGCGTGATGCTGGTCAAGCTGTTCGGCCTGCTGCGTGAGGAGTCCGAACTGTTCGCCGGGCGGGCCGAGCGGGTGCGCGACATCGGCGTCACCATCGCCATGTACGTGGAGGTGTTCTTCATCGCCCTCACGCTGCTCGCGGCGATGGCCACCGCCGTCGTGTACGGGCTGGGCGGCAGCCTGGTCATCAGCGGCGCCTTCCAGCTCGGCACCCTCGTCGCGCTCACCACGCTGCTCGGCCGGGTGCACGCCCGATCACCGCCCTGTCCAACGTCCAGGTCAGTGTCATGACCGCGCTGGTCAGCTTCGACCGGGTCTTCGAGGTGCTGGACCTCAAGCCACTGATCGAGGAGAAGCCCGGCGCCGTCGCGATGCCGAGGACGATGTCCGGCAACGGCTCGGGACCGCCCGGACATCGAGTTCACCGACGTCTCGTTCCGCTACCGGGGGCGGCCGACGTGTCGCTGGCGTCGCTGGAGTCGGTCGCGCGTGCCGGAGCGGACGGACGCGGCGCGGAATGGTCGACGGGGTCAGCTTCGTGGCGCCGTCCGGAAAGCTGACCGCGCTCGTGGGCCCGTCAGGCGCCGGGAAGACCACGATCACCCACCTGGCGGCCCGGCTCTACGACCCCGGAACTGGGTCGGTCCGGATCGGCGGCCACGACCTCAAGGATGTCACGCTGGCATCCCTGCACGACGCGGTGGGCGTAGTCACCCAGGACGCGCACCTGTTCCACGACACGCTCCGGGCCAACCTGGCCTACGCGCGGCCGGGGGCCAGCGAGGCCGACCTGATCGAGGCGTGCCGGGCGGCGCAGATCTGGGACCTGATCGAGACGCTGCCCGACGGGCTGGACACCGTCGTCGGCGACCGTGGCTACCGGCTGTCCGGCGGGGAGAAGCAGCGGGTGGCGCTGGCCCGGCTGCTGCTCAAGGCGCCGACGGTCGTCATACTCGACGAGGCGACCGCGCACCTGGACTCGGAGTCGGAGGCCGCCGTGCAGCGGGCGCTGAAGACCGCGCTGGCCAGCCGGACATCGCTGGTCATCGCGCACCGGCTGTCCACGATCAGGGACGCCGACCAGATTCTGGTCATCGAAGCCTGCCGGGTCACCGAACGCGGCACCCACGAGGAACTGCTGGCCGCAGGCGGCCTCTACGCCGAGCTGTACCACACCCAGTTCGCCGGTCAGGAACGCATCGCCCCGGCCACGTCCTAGCCGAAGCGGCCTTCACCGGCCGCGATCCTCAGCGGCGGCCGCCGTTCGCGCCGCTGGACAGGGCGTAGCCGACCCGCCGCAGTTCTTCGCCCGCGACCTTCTCGACGTCGGCCGCCTCGTCGGCGGACAGCGCCCGGCGCCACCCGCCCGCACCGACCGGCTGGGCCTGCGCCGGCGCGCGCATCTGGTCGGGCGCCAGCGGCGTGCCGACGAACGCGGAGATCGCGGCCGCCGTCGGGCCGGGCCGCTCGAGCAGCGTCTCGTACCGGACCGTGAAGAGCTGCTCGGCGGGCAGGCTGCGCCGCAGCCGGGCCGCCAGCCGGACGGCGCCCCGCCAGCGCAGCGCGCACTTGGCGGCCGGCGACAAGGCGCCCCAGCCGTCCCGGTCCTCCTCGGTCTCCACCCCGAAGAAGGGATTGGGGAACTCGGAGTCGACGTTGGCGAAGCTCGGCTTGAACCAGGACAGGATGGCCGGGTCGCGCATCATGCACGCCACGACGTCCCGGCCGTCGCGGATGAACTGCACGATGCGCGCGTCCGGGAACGCGTCGGTCAGCGCCTCCGCGCAGTAGGTCAGGTCGGGGCTGGCGTCCCCGTAAATGGTCAGGCCCCGCTCGGTCGCGCACGGGCCGGGGCCGGAACCGAGCCCGGCCGCCTCCCGGCACTGCGGGACGCACTCCAGGCAGCCGTGGGTGGTGATCCGCCAGCCCTGCCCGAACGTGTCCGCAGCATGGACGCCGCGGCCTCGCCCCGGCCGTTGTGGATGGAGGGACGGCGGGCGAAGGCATAGATGACCCGCAGCACGCTCGACTGGCCGATCGTGAGGCGACCCCGTCGGCCCGCTTCAGCGCCCCGGCGAGCAGGTGCGTGCCGGAGTGCGGTGCGCCGATGATGAACACCGGCCGCTGGACCTTCCGGCCGTTGACGATGAGAATGTGGCGTGCTGATGGCATAGCTAGTACCAGTCTAGCATCGAATCGATGCGCTTATGCCTTGCGCGTCATCGCCGGGGAGGCATGGATGCTCCGGCGATGGTGTGCGGCGTGATCCTCGATATTGAGCGCCGTCTGGATGAGGGCGAAGTGACTGAAAGCCTGGGGCGTGTTGCCGACCAGCCTCCCATGCCGGGGGTCGAACTCCTCGCTCAACAGCCCGACATCATTGCGGAACGAAAGCAGGTGCTCGAACATCTCGATGGCTTCGTCATCCTGCCCGGTGAGCTGCAGGGCGTTGGCCAGCCAGAAGCTGCAGGCCAGGAACGCGCCCTCGCTGCCGCTCTGCCCGTCGACGGCGGACTTCTGGCCTTCGTCGAGCTGGTAGCGACGGACCAGGCCGTCGGTGACGAGCTCGCGCTTGATGACGTTGACGGTCGAGATCACCCGCGGATCGTCGCCCGGCAGGAAGCCCAGCTCGGGGATGAGCAGGACGGCCGCGTCGAGCTCGGTCGCGCCGTAGTACTGCACGAAGGCGCCCCGGTCGGCGTCGTAGCCGTTGTCACACACCTCGCGCTTGATCCGGTCCCGCAGCTCCCGCCAGCGGGCCGACGGCCCGTCCGCGTGGCCGTTGTCCACGGTGTCCACGGCCCGGTCGAACGCGACCCACGCCATGACCTTGGAATGCACGAAATGACGCTGCGGGCCCCGCACCTCCCACAGCCCGTTGTCCGGCTCGGCCCAGTGCTTCTCGAGGAAGTCCAGCAGCGCGCGCTGGAGTGACCAGGCGTGCCGGTGGCCGGCAGGCCCGCGGACATGCTGAGGTGCAGCGCGTCGATGACCTCGCCGTAGACGTCGAGCTGGCGCTGATCGACCGCGGCGTTGCCGATCCGGACGGGGGAGGAGGCCTCGTAGCCGGGCAGCCAGCTTGCTTCCCACTCGGCCAGCCGGCGCTCCCCGGCCACGCCGTACATGATCTGCACGTCCGCCGGGTCGCCAGCCACCGCGCGGCCGAGCCAGTGGCGCCAGGCCAGAGCCTCGTCGGTGTAGCCGGTGCGCAGGAACGCCTCCAGGGCCAGGGTCGCGTCGCGCAGCCAGCAGTACCGGTAGTCCCAGTTGCGCTCGCCGCCGATGTCCTCGGGCAGCGAGGTGGTCGCCGCGGCCACGATTCCGCCGGTCGGCTGGTAGGTGAGCGCCTTGAGCGTGATCAGGGACCGTACTACCGCGTCACGGTACTGGCCGTGGTAGGAGCAGCGCGCGGCCCAGTCCGTCCAGAACTGGGTGGTCGAGGCCAGCAGTTCCACGGGATCGACCCGGTCGGGCTCGGGAAGACGCGACGGCATGTAGCTGAGCACGAACGGCAGCCGCTCGCCCGAGTTGACCGTGAAGGTGGCGTGGTGGCTCAGGTCGCGCCCGGTCAGCCGGACGGGTGAATCGATCCAGATCGAGTCGGGGCCCGGCGGCGGAGATCCGGCCGTCCGAGCGCTGCACCCACGGCACGACGTGGCCGTAGTCGAATCGCATCCGCAGTGTGCAGTCCATCTCGACCGTGCCGTGTACGCCCTCGACGATGCGCACCACGGCGAGGGGGTGCACGCTGTCGCGCGGCGGCATGAAGTCGATGACCCGCGCGGTCCCGCTCGCGGTTTCCCACCGGGTCTCCAGGACGAGCGTGTCGCCCCGGTACCGGCGGCTGACCGCGCCGGCCCTCGTTCCGGCCTTCATTCCGCTGCCGCCGCGCGCCTGGGCGATGGACGTGGTGGGCGCGATCCGCCAGTGACCGTGGCGTTCCGTGCCGAGCAGGGCCGCGAAACAGGCGCCCGAATCGAACCGCGGCAGGCACAGCCAGTCGATTGATCCGTCCACACCGACCAGCGCGGCGGTCTGCATGTCGCCGATGATCGCGTAGTCCTCGATGCGTCCCGCCACACGTCCTCCTGATTCCTCCGCTGCTGGTTACCGTACCGGGCACAGGTGACGGGGCACCCGCGATGTTCGTCACGCGTCAGGCCACGTAGGCTAGGCGCATGCGAGCACTACGCCGGGTAGTTGACGCGCGCCCGGGCCGGTGGCCCGGCCGCCGCCGGCGCCCCCGCCCGGTTCGCCGCGCGGCGGTGGCGAGCGTGGTGATCGCCGCGGCGGCGTGCTCCGCCGCCGGATGCGCCAAGTTCGACTCCTCCCTGGGCAAGCAGGAGGCGGTCGTGGCGTTCCGGCCGGGCACCTCGCAGGACGCGATGATGAAGGTGCGGTCGGCGTGCTCAGACATGCCGGGCGCCACCCCGGAGGCGGTACCGGCCGGCGCTAACGCGACGAACGGCCAGTACGACGTGCGGTTCCGGATCGACCAGGCGTCCGACGCGGACATCGCGAGACTGACCAAATGCCTGTCGGACTTCCGCGCCGTGCAGGGCGTCAACCTGGAGCAGCAGGGCAACTGACGCGGTTCCGCGTCCCCTCGGGCAGCTGGCACCGCCCCCTACGCGGCGCAGCACGATCCGGGCATCGGCTGATCCGACATCGATGCCATGGCCCCGTCTACCACCATAATCTGATCGCCTGCCTGGGAGTACTATCCAGCCAATACCTATTAACCTGATGGAAAAAGAGACCAATGCGGAGACGAGTTCTGGGCGCGTTCGCGGCGGCGGCGCTCCTGCTGGCCGGGTGCAGCTCGGCGGCCGGGACATCGAGTTCCAGTAATTCCGGTTCGGCCAGCGCGCCGGTGACCCTGCGGCTCGGCTTCCTGGCCGACATCACTCATGCCTCCGCTCTCATCGGGGTGCAGAAGGGCTTCTTCACCGGCGCCCTGGGTAGTGCCGGGAAGCTGCAGACCACGATCTACAACAGCGGCACCGAGGAGACGACCGCCCTGCTCGCCGGGCAGCTCGACGCGGCTTACGTGGGTCCGAACCCGGCGATCAACGCCTGGCAGAAGTCCAGCGGGACGGCAATCAAGATCATCTCTGGCGCGGCGACCGGCGGCGCTTCGGTGGTGGTCAAGCCGGGCACCACCAGCGCCGCCCAGCTCAAGGGCAAGTCGGTGGCCACGCCCTCGCTCGGCAACACCCAGGATGTGGCCGTGCGCTACTGGCTCAAGCAGAACGGCCTGGCCACCACGACCACGGGCGGGGGAGATGTCCTGGTCAAGCCGACCAACCCCAATTTGGCGGCCGTCCTGGAGTTCAAATCCGGGCAGATCGCCGGCGGCCCCGAGCCGTCGCCCTATGACGTGGAGATGGTGCAGGACGGCGGGAAGGTGCTGTTCAGCGAGCCGGGTGTCACCACGAACCTGGTCGTCACGCAGAGCTTCCTGACCGCGCATCCGGCTATCGTCAGCGACCTGCTGAAGGGCCAGATCCAGGCGAACGACTACATCGCCAAGAACGGCGCGGCGGCGCAGCAGGCAGCCAACGCGGAGCTCACCGCGCTGACCGCAAGGGGATCAAGTCCAGCGTCCTGCCGGCCGCGTTCAAGGAGATCACCTTCACCAACAACCCGGACGCCTCCTCGCTGGCGGCGGATGCGCAGGAAGCGCAGGCGGTCGGGCTGCTGAAGCCGGTCAAACTGAGCGGCATCTACGACCTCGGGCCGCTCAACCAGTTGCTGAAGGCGGCCGGCGAGCCGCAAGTCAAGTCATGAGGTGAGCCGATGAGCACGACAGACCACCGCAGCACGCTCAACGGGCAGGGACCGCACGCGGCCACGCTCGAAGCGGCCCCGGCCGAGGCTGCTCCCGCGATCCAGATCACCGACGTCAGCAAGACGTTCGGCCGGGGCAGCTCGGCGGTCCGGGCGCTCGACGGGGTATCGCTGTCGGTCGCGCCGGGTGAGTTCGTCTGCCTGGTCGGCGCGTCCGGCTGCGGCAAGAGCACGCTGCTCTCGCTGGTCGCGGGCCTGGACGCGCCCACGGCCGGCACGGTGTCGGCGGGCGGCCGCCGGGTCGCCTTCATGTTCCAGGAACCGGCGCTGTTCCCGTGGCTCACGGCCGTCCAGAATGTCGAGATTCCGCTGCGGGCCAACGGCGTGGCCCGGAAGGAGCGCCAGCAGCGGGCCCGCGACCTGCTCGACGCCGTGCACCTCGGCGGGTTCGCCGGCCGCCCGCCGCACGAGCTGTCCGGCGGGATGCGGCAGCGGGTGGCGCTCGCCCGCGCCCTGGCCCAGGACGCCGACGTGCTGCTGATGGACGAGCCCTTCGGCGCGCTCGACGCGATGACCCGCGATCTCCTGCACGAGCTGCTCGAGGGGATCTGGCGCCGGCAGGGGTTCAGCGTCCTGTTCGTCACGCACGAGGTCCGTGAGGCGGTCCGGCTCGGTGATCGCGTGGTCCTGCTGAGCAGCCGCCCGGGACGCGTCCTGGAGGAGTTCGATGTCGGCATCGCCCGGCCGCGCGGCATCGACTCCGCCGAGACAGTGGAGCGGGCCATGCAGATCAAGCAGCGGCTGAACGAGGAGGTGATGCGCCATGTCAGCTGACACCGAGCAGGCGGCCGCGCTCACCGGCCTCGACAACCTGGAAGCCGGCCCCGGCGGCGGTGAGGCGCGCGGCCCCCGCGAGATCACCGGCAAGGTCTGGCGCTCGTGGTGGCCCAAGCTCCTCGCGATCGTCATCGCGCTGGGGCTGTGGGAACTGGTCTACGTGCTGCAGCTCAAACCGCACGATATCCTGCCCGGTCCGGCCCAGGTCTTCCCGAACCTCTGGAGCCAGCTCATCCACGGGCAGCTGTGGCAGGCCATGGGCACCACCATGCGCCGCGCCGTCATCGGCTTCGCGCTGGCGCTGATTGTCGGGACAGTGGTCGGCCTCCTCGTGTCGCGGGTCCGGGCCGTACGGGCGGCGGTCGGCTCCCTGATCACCGGTCTCCAGACGATCCCGTCGGTGGTCTGGATCCCGTTCGCGATCATCCTGTTCGGCACCAACACCACCGCCATCTTGTTCATGGTGGTCATCACCGCGGCCCCGTCCATCGCCAACGGCCTGATCGCCGGGGTCGACTTCACCCCGCCGGTGCTGCTGCGCGCGGGCAAGACCATGGGCCTGCGCCGGGTCGCGCTGTACCGGCACCTGATCCTGCCCACGTCCCTGCCGCCGTTCGTCGCCGGGCTGAAGCAGGGCTGGGCCTTCGCCTGGCACGGGCTGTTCGCCGGCGAACTGCTCGTCATCGTCGCGAACCAGCCGTCCATCGGCGTCCTGCTCTCCTCCGATCAGCAGCAGTCGGACATGACGGGCGTGATATCGATGATGATCGTCATCCTGGTCCTCGGCATCGCGGTCGACATCCTGTTCAACCTGTTCAACGAGTCGATTCGCCGCCGCCGCGGCCTGACGCCGGCCCCGTCGGCCGTGCGGGCCTGACGCCTCGGCGCCGGAGGCGTATCCCGACAGGGCCTCGGCACCCCGGAAGCAGGTTCATTCGTTTCTCGCGACCTCGGGTCCGGTGATGCGGGCCAGCAGCGGGAAGGTGGCCGCGATGATGCCGAGGGACACCAGAATCCCGCCCGCGGCGATGAGGTAGTACGCGGCACCGGGCGCGACCATCGGATGCTGCTGTGCCTCGGAGGCGAACATCGCGGAGGCGGCGAACCCGGTGCCGATCGCGACGGCGGCGACGGCGAGCAGCGGGACTGCGCTTTCCAGCGCGACGACGCGGCGCAGCATGGCGAGCCGGGCGCCGGTGAGCCGCAGCAGGCTGAACGGCCGCTTGCGGTCGGCGAGGCTGCCCGCGATGCCCGCGGCGAGCGTGCAGCCGGCGATCGCCAGGCTGACCAGGATCACCGTGTTCGCGAGCTGCTGGTATCCGTTGTTGGTTGCATTGTGCTGCGCGATCAGGTCGCCGATGGTGGATGGCCCGTTGATGGTGGGATACGCGTGTGAGTTCTCAAGCACCGTCCTGACCTGTTCGACCGCCGGCGCGGAGCCGTTCGGCGCCACGTTGATGGCGTCCACTGCGAGGCTGGCCAGCAGCGAGGCCGGGACGTTCGCGGCCGGCCAGGTGATCCCGGTGGCGTCCACGCCGAACAGGGGGCCGTCGAACCCGTCTTCCGGGAACGCCGCCGCTGTCGCCCCGGCCGGGCACCGGCCAAGGGCGGGAACCGCCGCGAGCTGCGCGCACGAGACCACGCCAGCCGGAACCGGACCGGTGACGAACTGATTGCTGCCGAGGCCGTGAAATGTCCCGGGGATGGTCAGCCGCGGGTCCGCGCGGACCACGACCACCCCTTGGACGCCGGGAATCCCGCGCAGCTGTGCGACAAGCGGCGCGACGGGCGCGGCCGGTCCCGCGCCTGTCGCGGCGCCCTCTCCGTAGGACGCCGAGCCGAGCGCCTGGTGCGCCAGCTGGTCCGTCACCACGGCCGCCTCCGCGGCGCTGCCCCACCGGGTGAGGTTCTTGGCGTCCTGCGTGGTGATGGCCACCACGGCCACGGTGGTGATGAACAGGGCGAGCACCAGGCCGCTGACGGCGCGGAAGGCGGCCTTTGGGTCGTCGGCGAGGCGACGGGCGGCGATCAGTGCGCCGGGGCGGCTTGTCCGCCGGGCCATGATCCTGGCCGCGGCCATGGTGATCCACGGGCCCGCGATGATCAAGCCGACGATGATGAGCAGGAAGCTGGACACGAACGCCTGGACCTGCCCGGGTATGGAGGCCGGGTGGCCGTGCACGGTGAAGAAGCCAAGCTCGGCGAGGCCGGCCAGCAGCGGCACCACCCGCCTGGCGCGCGGCGGCTTCGGCGTCACCCGGCGGGCGACGCCGAGCGGGGAGATGTGCACCCGGCGCAGCGCCAGCCGGGCCGCCACGGCGGCGGCCACGGGCACGCCGATCGCGACCGCGAGGATGTCCAGCGGGCTGAGCGACAGTTCGCTGGGGAAGAACGGCTCGCCGGCGAACTGGATGCCCGAGACCGGGATGCGCAGCAGGAAGAAGACGGCGAAGCCGGCGGCCACCCCCACGGCCGCGGCCGTCGTCGATTCCACGGCAGCGAGCAGGGAGACCTGCTTGCGGGTCGCGCCGACCAGGCGCATCGCCGCGAACCGCTCCTCGCGGCGGGCGGCCGACAGCCGGGTCGCGGTGGTGATGAAGATCAGCACCGGGGCCAGCACGGCCAGCGCCACGACGGACAGGATGAGGTCGGTGGCGCTCGCCCCGATTCCCGCGCCGGGCGGCTGGTAGAGCAGGCCCTTGGGGTTGGGGAGGAGCTTCACCTGGTCCCCCCGGGTGCTGCCCGGCACCGCTGCGGCGATCGACGTCACCTGCACGCTGTAGGGCGTGTCCGCCAGCTGCGCCGGGGTGCGCCCGATGACGATGACCAGCGAGTTCGGCGACGGCAGTGCGGCGTCGCCGATCGTGCCGGCCAGGTGGCCGGGGTAGCGGCCGGCCAGCTGGGCCGCCGGGGTGCTGCGCAGGAGCGCGGCGAGCGCGGGCGAGGCGTAGTACTGGCCCGGTCCCGGGTCATGGGGGATGCCCGGCGGCACCGGTGCCGAGGCGCCGGTGGCGGCCACGTCGAAGCGGTTGATCTGCTGGCCGCCGAAGGTGTCGCCGCTGGGGTGCCACCACAGCGGGGCGATGTCCGCCGCCGGGCCCGGAGGCGCCCACGCGGTACCTGTCCAGAACCACGCGTGGCGGCTGTTCCAGGTGCTGACCGCGTTGGTCGCGGCCACGACGGTCAGCAGCAGGCCGACGCCGAGGCCGACCGCGACGGCCAGGACGACCAGCCGGGTGATCGCCTCGCGGCCGCCGCTGATCACCAGCCGCAGCCCGAGGGGGATCACGGCTTGGCCCCGGTGAGCGTGCCGACTCTGCCGTCCCTGACGACGACCTCGCGGTCGGCGTAGGCGGCGACCCGGGCGTCGTGGGTGACCAGGATGACGGTGGTGCCGTGCTCGCGGGCGGCGGCGGTGAGCAGGTCCATGACCAGCTCGCCGGACACCGAGTCCAGCGACCCGGTCGGCTCGTCGGCGAACAGCACCTCCGGCCCGGCGACCAGGCCGCGGGCCAGCGCGACGCGCTGTGCCTGCCCGCCGGACAGCTCCCCGGACCTGCGGTGCTCAAGCCCGTCCAGACCGAGCGTGCCGAACCACTTCCTGGCCGCCGTCATCGCCGGGCCGCGGCGGGTGCCGGACAGCAGCAGGGGCAGGGCGACGTTCTCTTCCGCGGTCAGCTCGGGGACCAGCTGACCGGACTGGAACACGAACCCGAACCGGTCCCGGCGCAGCGCGCTGCGCCGGTCGTCGCTCAGGGTGTCCAGCCGCTGCCCGCCGAACCAGACCTCGCCCTTCTCGGGGACCAGGATGCCCGCCAGGCAGTGCAGCAAGGTGGACTTGCCCGATCCGCTCGGCCCCATGACCGCGACGATCTCGCCCGGCCGGACTCCCAGCGAGGCGCCGCGCAGCGCCGGCGTTTCGCCGAACGAAAGGAACAGGTCCCGCGCCTCGATGATCTTCGCAGTTCCAGGGTCTGCGGTCACCGGCGTACCGCTCGCGAGAGCAGGTCCAGCCGGGCCGCGGTGTGGTCGATCCATCTCAGGTCAGCCTCCAGGCGGTAGATCATGTGGTCGGCGAGCAGCACGTCGAGGAGATCGCCGCGCCGCTTGAGTTCGGTGAGCTCGCGCATCCGCTGCAGGTGCGCCGCGCGCTGGGCGTCCAGGTAGCTCTCGGCCGGCCGGCCGAGCATCAGGGCGAGCACCACCTTGGCGAATAGTTCGCTCTGCAGGTCCGGCTCCGGCGGGGCCGGCTCGGCCAGCCATCGCTCCACATCGGCGGCGCCCACCTCGGTGATGACGTACCGCCGGCGTTCAGGCCCGGCCCCCTGCTCGACCGGCCCGGCGACCGCCTTTCCGTCCCTGGCCAGCCGGGACAGGGTCGCGTACACCTGGCTGTAGCGCAGCGGCTTGCCTCGGCCGAAGTACGCGTCGTAGTCCCGTTTCAGGTCGTATCCGTGGCTTGGCCCCCGCTCAAGCAGGCCAAGCAGCGTCAGGGGAACACTCACAACCGAGAGAATACTCCAAGAGTATTCTCTCGGATAGTAGTTTTCTCGCTGAACCCGCGAACTCGGCACGGTCGAGCGCTACGACTTCATGGCTGGCCCGAGCGATGAGGTCGCGGCCGGGCTCATCAAGGCGACGAGCCCCGGGCAAACACGGTTAGGAAACAATGACCCTCAGGATAGCCTTTACCTCTGCATAGCACTGTAAAGCGTGTTAGTATTCGAACAAGCTTTAATAAAGACCATTCTTCCGAACGGACGGTGGCTGGGTGGCGCAGGTACCGGTTCCCGGGCCCGGGCGGGACGAGGTCCCGCCCGATGCCGCGCGGGAACCGGACACCGGCCCGCACGGCGGGATCGCGGCCCGGGCGGCGGGCGGGTATCAGGCGTTCGAACAGGGCTGCGCGCTGGATGGGGAGATCGCGTCGGCGGCGCTGGCGGTGGTGCTGGATGAGCTGGCCGGCCCGGAACGTCACCCGGCCACCGCCTCCGATGACTCGGTGCTGGGGATGCTGGCCGGGTTCGACAAACTGGCCGGCTGGATCGAGGCGGGGCGGCTGGGGCTGGTCCGGGAGATGATCCGCCGCCGCCCCCAGCCCGGCACCGGCGGCCGCGGCCCCGGCGGCCTGCCCGGCGCCTATCAGGACGGGCTGACCCAGGAGATCTCCGCCGAGCTTTCCATCTCTGCCCCGGCCGCGGACAAGCTGATCACCACCGCGCATGAGCTGGCCAGGCTGCCCGAAGACCGCCGCTGCCCTCGAGGCCGGGGTGATCTCCGGATACAAGGCGTCCCTGATCACCGCCGCGACCAGCCCGCTGGATGACGAGCAGGCCGCCGAGGCCGACCGGCGGGCCGCGCCGAAACTGGCCGGGAAGACTCCCGGCCAGATCAAGGACCTGATCCGGCGGATCGTCATCACAGTGGATCCGGAGGGGGCCCAGCGGCGGCGGGAGGAGGCCCAGCGGGAACAGGGCCGGGTCGAATTCTGGCAGGACGAGATCAACGGGACCGCGAACCTGGCCGGGTTCGCCCTGCCCGCCGACGAGGCCCTGATCGCCAACCAGCGGATCCAGGACCGCGCCCTGGCCTACAAGAAGGCCCGGGTCATCCCCGGCGCCCCCATGGACCTGCTGAGAGTCCGCGCCTACATCGACCTCCTTCTCGGCCGCGACGCCCGCGACACCATCCCCGCGGATTCCACCGGCAGCGAACCCAGCGCGGACCGGCCCACCGGCCGCCGGTCCCTCGTAGACAGGCCCACGGACAGCGGGCCCGCCAGCACCGCCGCCGCCCCAGACCGCGGCGTTGCTGTAGGCACCGGCGACCAGGCCGCAGCGCGCCCGGACGGCACCAGCGGCCAGGACGAAGACGGCAACGGCCAGGACGAAGACGGCGAACGGCCGACGGCGGGCAGCCCGGGACCGGCGGGGACCGGGACGGCGCCCCGGCCCGCGGCGCGGCGGGCGGGGCGGCTGCCGGCACCTCCACTGGCGCCGGGACCGGCGCCGGGCTGGCGTCCAACGTCAACCTCACCGTCCCCATGTCCACCCTGCTGGGATGGGCGGACCGGCCCGGGCACCTGGCCGGGCTCGGCGCCATCGACCCCGCCCTGGCCCGCACCATGGCCACCGCCGCCGCCCGCAGCGCCCGGTCGAAGTGGTGCGTAACCGTCGTCAACCAGGAAGGCCACGCCATCGGCCACGGCTGCGCCCGCCCCGCCCCCCGCACCCGGGACAAACCCGGCACCCGGAACCAGCCCGGCACCCGCGACGGCCCCGGCACCCGCGACGGCCCCGGCCCCCGCGACGGCCCCGGCCCCCGCAACGGCCCGGCCTTCACCCCAATGGGCGACGGGCCGCCCGGCGGGTACGGCACCTGGCGGCTGACCACCGCCAGCGGCCGGGAATACATCGTTCGCGTCGGCCCGATCCCGGTCACCGACTGTGACCACCGATATGAGTCAGCCGGCTACCAGCCCAGCCCCACGCTCCGGCACCTGACCCAAGTCCGCGACGGCACCTGCACCTTCCCGCCCTGCCGCCGCCCCGCCAAGAACTGCGACTTTGAGCACGCCACGCCATACCACCTCGGCGGCCGAACCGACCTGTGCAACTGCGGCCCCCGCTGCCGGCGCGACCACCAGGTCAAACAGAGCACCGGCTGGTCAGTCACCCAGGACCAGCCCGGATACCACCAGTGGCGCACCCCGGCCGGCCGCCGCTACACCAGCGGCCCTACCGAGCACCCCGCCTAACACCCCCGGCCGACAACCCGAGACAGCCATCCAGGAAGGAGTCCCGGGACCACGGCAGCAGCGCAACCCCGATCGCGCGGGACCGGTCGCCGACCGCCCGGGCGCTCACTGCGTTCGGCGGTCCGGCGCGACCGCCCAGGCGACCACGGGGCTGACGCAGTTGGTGGCGAGATGCAGCAGTACCGGCGCGGCCAGGCGGTCCGAGCGGGCCCGCAGCCACGAGAACAGCACACCGGCCGCGGTGGTCGCGGCCACGCCCGCGGTGACCCGCGCCCTGGCCTGCCCGCGGTCGGTGGCGAGCCCGTTGATGCGCAGGGCCGCGGCAGTGGGGCGGACGTGCCAGATGCCGAACACGCCACTCGTCACCGCGATGGCGGCTGGGCCGGACATGACCCGGCGCAGTGCCGCCTGCAGCACGCCACGGAAGGCGATTTCCTCCCACAGCACGGTGCCGACCGGGATGCGGAACGCGACCTGGTAGGCGAGCGCCCGCCCGTCCAGGGTCGTGATCCGCTTGTCGTTCAGGAAAGGGCGTGTGGCCGGCACCGAGGCGGCCACCAGGCATCCCGCGGCGATGGCGGCCGCCAGCCCGGATCCGATCCGACCCGGCGACCAAGCGCCGCGCCCGAAGCCCAGGTCGGCGGCGGTCAGCCCGCTCGCCGCGGCCGCCGCCAGCGCGGCACCGGCGGCACCAACGTTAACCGGCACGTACCAGCGCCGGTGCCACGGCTGCGCGCCGATCACGTTGTTATAGGCGGCGAGGACGGCACACGACGCGACCGCGAACCCCTGGTCCCGAGGGCAGGATCGCATCGCTCAGCCGCCGGGGTGCACGAGGCCGGACTCGTAGGCGAGGACGACGGCTTGCGTGCGGTCACGCAGCCCGAGCTTCATCAGGATTCGGCTGACGTGGGTCTTCACCGTCTGTTCCGCGACGAACAGGTGGCCGGCTATCTCGCCGTTCGACATGCCGCGGGCCACGAGGGCGAGCACCTCGGACTCTCGCTCGGTGAGGCCCTCGAGCTGCTTGCGGCCGGGACTGCGCGGCGCACCCATCCGGGCGAACTCGGCGATCAGGCGCCTGGTCACGCCCGGGGCCAGCAGCGCGTCACCGGCCGCCACCAGCCGCACCGCCTCGGCCAGCTGGCCGGCGGAGGCGTCCTTGAGCAGGAAGCCGCTGGCCCCCGAGCGCAAGGCCTCGTAGACGTAGTCGTCGAGGTCGAAGGTGGTCAGCACGAGGATCTTGGGCGCGTCGGGCATGGCCGTGATCTCCCGGGTGGCCTGCAGGCCGTCGAGCACTGGCATCCGGACGTCCATGAGGATCACGTCCGGGCGCAGGGCGGCGGCCTGCGCGACGGCCTCGCGGCCGTTCACGGCCTCGGCGATGACCTCGATGTCGGGCTGGGCGTTCAGCAGGACGGAGAAGCCGGATCGCACCATCCCCTGGTCATCGGCCACCACCACGCGGATGGTCACGGTGTACCCTCCGATCCGTCGCCGCTCAGCGGGAGGGCGGCGGTCACCAGGAACTCGCCGCTCGCGGTCGGGCCCGCCTTGAAGTGCCCGCCCAGCAAGGCGGCGCGCTCGCGCATGCCGATGAGGCCATGCCCGCCGCCGTGGCCCAGCCAGTCCCGGCCCGGCCGCTCCCCGGCCGCCTGGTCATTGCGCGTGCAGCCATTGTTGCGGACCTCGATCACCAGGGCGGCCTCTCCGTAGTACAGACTCACATGGACCGCCGATCCTGGCGCGTGCCGGATGGCGTTGCTCAGCGCCTCCTGCACGATCCGGTAGGCGGACAGGTCCGCGCCCTCCGGCAGGGGCCGGGGGGTACCGGTGATGCCGGTCGTGACCGTCACCCCGCCGTTGCGCGCCGAATCGAGCAGGCCGTCCAGGTCCCCGAGGCCGGGCTGCGGCGCGACTTCCGGCCGGTCGCTGCGCAGCACGCCCAGCACGCGGCGCAGTTCGTTCAGGCCGCTCAGCGCGCTGGCCCGGATCTCGGTGAAGCTCTCGACCAGTTCTCGCGGCGGGTCGGCGGTCTTGTACGGAGCGGCCTCGGCCTGGATCGCGATCACCGACATGTGGTGCGCGACGACGTCATGCAGCTCACGGGCGATGCGCTGGCGCTCTTCGAGCAGCGCGCGCTCCCCCTCGTGGCGGCGTTCGGCGACCGCGAGCTGCTCGCGGCTGCCGCGCCGCAAGCGGACGATGACGCCGACGAACACCGGAGCCGCGGCCGCGAGGAAGGCGACCGCGGTGGTCCGGTCGTCGATGGAGCCGGCGCCGACCACCGTGGCGAGACCAGTGGTGATCACCACCCACGCCTTGCAGCGGACCGCGACCGCGTACAGGCACAGGACGTAGACGATGACCCCGGTCGTGATAAACGCGGCCGACGAGATCGAACGCGGCGGGATAACCAGGCTGGCCCAGATCATGGCGACCGCGGAAGCCGACCAGGCGGTGAGCGGGAAGCGGGTGCGCAGGACCAGCGGCACGCAGAGCACGATCGAGACCAGGACCAGCAGTCCAGCGCTATGCGGACTGCCGTGAGCGCCGTTCTCGTTCGCGAGCGTGCTATTCGTGACGGCGAAGCAGATGAGGGCGGTCACCACGTCGGCCACGAAGACAAGGTCGAATCGCCCACGCCGCAGCAGGCGCGGCCGCGGCGTGGGCGGCTCGGTGACACCAGCCGCGATCACCGCCGCGATCCGGCCCTGGAGACCAGAGATCACGCCCCCAGCGTAGGGCGGCGCCGCGGGGATTTCGTGCCCCTGAGGGCGGATCTACGAGGTCGTACCTGAGTAGGGGGAGGCCTACGGGAACTCATGCGCGGGCGGCGGTCCGCCGTCGGCCGCTGACCCGCCCGGTACCTGCGGGGCAGGCCCGCAATGGGTTCCGCCGGGTGACGCGGACGACCGGGGCGCGTCCGTAACTTCCTGGCCAGCAGCGCATCTAGCTGGACAGAAGGGACGCTCCCATGAGACTCCGCCGCAAGGTCGCCATCGCGGCGGCCGCCAGCGCCGCCGCGATCGCGACAACGGCCGCCGCCTTCCCTGGCGCTCCGGTTGACCAGCCGCAGCCACTGCCCGCGCTCACGGCGCAGGGGCTGGCCGCGCGCTACGCGGCCGACTCGCACATGATCACCCAGGCCGTCCGCGCGGCCGGCCGCGCGGGCAACCAGGATCTCGCCCGCGCGCTGGAGGCCATGCGCGGCCAGCACTTCCTCGACTTCAACCCCCGCGGGCCCGGCCTGGCGGTCGAGGTAGTCGGCAACCTGGCCCAGGCCAGGCGGGTGGCCATCCTCGTGCCCGGCTCCGACACCTCCCTGACCACGTTCGATTCCCGGGGCACGGCCTCGCCCGGCGGCGCCGCCCAGGCCCTCGCCGCGCAGGCGCGGCGGCTGGACCCCGGTGCCCGCCTCGCGGTCATCGCCTGGCTCGGCTACACCACTCCGGACACGATCAGCCCGGCCGTCATGACTTCGGGCGACGCGGGGCAGGGCGCGAGCGCCTTGCGGCCGCTCGTGGACGACCTCGCCCGGCACGGCCACCAGGTTGCCCTGATCTGCCACAGCTACGGGACGGTGGTGTGCGGCCTGGCCGCACCGCGTCTGCCCGTCACCGACATAGCGGCCATCGGGAGCCCGGGGATGGACGCTTCCTCCGTGCGGGCCCTGCACACCACCGCGCGCGTGTGGGCCGGACGAGGAGGCGGCGACTGGATCCGTAATGTGCCCCATGTCCAGTTGCTCGGGCTCGGCTTCGGCCCGGACCCGACGGCCCCCGGCTTCGGCGCCAGGATCTTCGACTGCGGCGCCGGAGGTCACAGCGACTACTTCCGGCCGGGGACCATCGCCCTGCGCAACCTGGCCTACATCGCCCTCGGCGACCCCGCCGGAGTGACCCGATGACCCGCCACGCCGGCCCTCGGGTCCGGGCTCTCGCCGGCCGGATCGACGCGGCCACGCCACCGCACCGGGACCGCACCGTGGACGCCCTGCGCGCCCTGGCCATCGCCGGCGTCATCCTCGGCCACTGGCTGGTCACCGCGCTGGTGCTGACCCACGGCCGAACGGGTGAGGTGCTGCACGACGCGAGCCCGCTGGCCTCCCTGCCCGTGCTTACCCCGGTGTCATGGATCTTCCAGACCCTCGCCATCTTTTTCCTCGTCGGCGGGTACGCGGCGGCGCGCAGCTTCCGCGGCGGCTATCGCGCCTGGCTGGGCCGGCGGCTGGCCCGGCTGTCCCGTCCGGTGGCGGCCCTGGTGGCGGTCTGGGCGCTGCTGGCCGCCGGACTGCACCTGGGCGGCGTCTCCGGGCCGACGCTGCGCACCCTGCTCACGCTGGCGGGTGACCCGCTGTGGTTCCTGGGGGTGTTCGCGGGGCTGACCGCCCTGACCCCGCTGGCCGTGGCGCTGGTGCGCCGCCTCGGCGCTTGCGCGGCGCTGATCCCCCTGCTCGTCGTGGCCGCCGTCGACGCGGTGCGCTTCGGCCTCGGCGGGCCCGCGTGGGCCGGCTGGATCAACGTCGCGGCGGGCTGGATGGTCCCGTACCTGCTCGGGATCGCGTGGGCGCGCGGCGCGTTCCGGGGCCCCAAGGTCCCGGCGCTGATGCTGGGCGGCGGGGCCGCGGCCACCGCGGCGCTGGTGGTGTGGGCCGGATACCCGGCCAGCATGGTCGGCGTGAACGGCGCCGCGATCTCGAACCTGAACCCGCCCACCCTCGCCGTCGTGACGTTCGGCATCGCCCAGGCCGGGCTCGCGCTGCTGCTGCGGGAGCGGCTGGCCCGGTGGATGCGCCGCCCGGTCGCCTGGGCCGCGGTCGCGACGGCCAACCTGTCCGCGATGACGCTGTTCCTCTGGCACCAGACCGCGTTCCTCGCCGTCACCATGGCCGGCCTGCTCATCGGCCGGCTGCCCGGCCTGCACACGGCGCCCACCAGCTTCGCGTGGGTGGCGGAGCGGCTCGCCTGGCTGCCGGCCTTCGCCGCCGCGCTCACCGGCGCTGTGGATCGTGTTCCGGCGCGCCGAGCGGGCGCCGTCAGCGCATGACCGCGCCCAGGCTGGCATCACCGCGTCGCCAGCACGGATCGGCGCGGAGTTCACCACGGCGGTATGCAGGATGGCCGTCGACGTCGCGCCCGCGACCGGCTCGATGGGGCCGCCGCCCGACCCGTCGCCGGTCGCGTCGATGCCTGACAGCTGGTACGTCCCGGGATTGAAGATCAGCTCAATGTGGCTGGGATCACCGGCCTTGACGACGCCCAGTCCGGCCCGGCCGGCCGCGTCGGTGGCATGGGGCCGCAGGGTGACACCCGGCAGTTCCGACGCCACCGTGAAGACCGCCGCCGCCACCTTAGGCGGCAGGACGGGGACGTTCACCAGAATGAGCGTCAACTCCGACCACGCGTCGCCGCCGCCGACCATACGCGCCAGATAGGCGAGAAGCTGGCGGGGATTGGCCGGGAGCTTCCGCGCCTGGGCGTAGGTGCCGGGCGGCGGCACGCTGGCCCGGGCCGGGGGGCAGGGCCGACGCAATGACCCCCGAAGGTGGAGTCGCAGGCCAGCGGGCCGAGCCCGTTCGGGCCGCCGGGCACCCGCTGGCACGGCCGCTGCCGCATGTAGTTGCGCTTCGACCCGTCCACCGACGACCAGGTCCAGGTCGTGAACCGGACCGTTTTCGTGCTGTTGGGCACCATGCTGGCCGGGGCCACTCCGGTGGCCTCGATGTAGATGTACTGGTCGTTGCGGGGCACCGGCTGTGCCGCCGAGGCGGCGGCGGCGCGCTGCAGCAATTGAGCCGCGGTAGCGGGCGGCCCGAGCGGCGTCCGGCCGCCGATCGTGATGCCTTGCGCGGCGATCAGGGCGGCCACAACGGCCACGACGAGGCCGCCCGCGATGGCCATCCTGGTTCGCGTCCGCATCGGCCTGGCGGCGGCCGGGCGGGACGGCGGTCCGGCCGGTCACCGGGTGCCTCGCCGGCCGCGGTCCGCGAGGCCGCTTGCACCGCCTCGAGCAGCTGACCGCGAGCGCCAGCGAGCCGCTCGGGGCCGGGGTGCGCGACCGCCTCGCAGAAGTCCTTCACCAGGTCCATCTCAGCTCATCGTCTCAGGTCCTCCTGGGCATCGGTCGGATCCACCCCGCCGAGCGCCTCACGCAGCTTCCGCCGCGCCCGCGCCAGCCGCGACGACACCGTGCCGACCGGAATGCCCAGCGCGAGCGCCACCTCCTGGTAATCGAACCCGCCCGCGGCCACGAGCAGCAGGACGTCGCGGTCGCCCGGGCGCAGCCGGGCCAGGGCCGCGGCCAGCTGCTGTGCGCACCTGTTCCGCGGCCACCCGTTCGGTGACCCGGTCGGCGAGCGGTTCGGCCGCGTGGAGCGCGGCGGGCCCGCCGCTGGCGCAGGCCGCCGGGTCGGCGCCGGTCCGGGCGATCGCCCGGAAGAACCGGACCTCGTTGCGCCGGTGGCGTCGTCGATGAGAAGTTCCGCGGTGTCGTTGGCCGCGAGGATGTTCAGGTGCGGTCCGTGGATAAGCGCTGGGGCCGGGTCGAGAGCGTAGATCATCGCGATCAGTGCCGGGCGGGCCTTGATGTTGGCTGGCGGGTCATCGGGCCGGCCCGGTGGCCGCATTTTCGACGAGGGTGCGCAAGTGCAGGTGTTCGAGATCGTCGAGCTGGAAGGCGCTCGTACCGTTGCGAGTACTTCGTCGGAGATCCCTCCGGTACGGCCTTGTTCCAGCTTGGTGTAGTACGCGACGCTGACACCGGCCAGAGCGGCGACCTCCTCCGGCGCAGGCCGGGCACGCGGCGTGCCGACGGTGAGGGGCAGCCGGGTCTGCTGCTGGCTGATCGCCGCACGCCGCGAGGACAGGAACTGCCGTAGGGCGTTCTCGCTGCTCATATCTTCCTGATAGTCGCGCGTCTGTCCCGTGGGAGCGCAAGGGTGGCTCTGCGCGAGTAATAGGCATCGTCGTATCCCCTTCTGTTCCGTGCGGCCGCCTCCGGTGGTCTCCTGGGGCAGGAACATGAAAGGAGCCAGCCGAGCGACTTTCACCGTTTCTGCTCTCACCGCGGCCTGGGCCCGCTGAGCCGCTCGAATTCACCGCCATCGAGCGCCCGGCCCCCGGCCCGCATGATGTGGTCATCGACATCGCCGACGCCTGGATCTGCCACACCGATATCGCCCTGCTGCGCAATGAGTGGATGGAAGGGATCTTCCTCATGGTGCCGGGGTATGAGATCACCGGTACTGTCGTGGCTGTCGGCTCCGGCGTCTCGCGCCACGCGGTGGGGGACGGGTCGGTGTCGGCCCCTACATTGATTCGTGCCGGGTCTGCGAGAACTGTCTCGCGGGCGAGGAAGAGCACTGCCTGAAGGGCGAACTGCTCACCTACGCGGGGCTCGACTACGACGGGGCATCCCACCTATGGCGGTTACAGCCAGCGGATCGTCGTCGACGAACTACGTGCTGCGTATCCCGGACGGCCTGAGCCTGGACGCCGCCGCCCCGCTGCTGTGCGCGGCATCACGATGTACGGACCGCTGCGGCGCTGAGGCGCCGGGCCCGGCAAGACTGTCGCCGTCGTCGGCCTGGGCGGACTTGGGCACCTCGGAGTCAAGATCGCCGTGCGATGGGGGCTGAGGTCACGTGCTCAGCCAGAGCCTGTCCAAGCGGGACGACGGACTGCGCTTCGAGCCTGCGACTACGCCGCCACGACCGAGCCCGCCACCTTCGGCCGCCTGGCCGGAACCTTCGATCCGATCATCAACACCGTGTCCGCCGACCTGGAGACCGACGCCTACCTCACCCTCCTGCGCCTGGACGGGGTGCTGGTCAAAGGGTGACGTGCGGTACCGGTTCGTCATGGATGCCTCGACCTTCAGCGCGCCGGGCTGACCGCGCGACCAGGACGGCGGCCATCACCGCAGGCACGTTCCGATAGATTTCCGAAATTCATTGCCCGGACTGTCCTCCCGTCTTAGCTTCAGGGCGGGAGGACAGATGGCCACTAACGATCAGAGGCCCGTGCGCACCGCCATCGTCGGCACGGGCAACATCGCCCGCATTCACGCCAGCGCGCTGCGCGAACTCGGCGACGCGACCGAGATCGTGGCCGCTGCGGACATCGACGACCTGCGGCTCAAGGCGTTCTGCGATGCGCACGGCATCCCGCGCGGCTACCGCGATATCGCGGACCTGCTCGAGGAAGCGCGGCCCGAGCTCGTCCACCTGTGCACGCCACCGCAGCTTCATCACCCGCACGCCCTGAGCTGCCTGCGGGCAGGCTCGAGCGTGCTGGCGGAGAAGCCACCGGCGCTGAGCCTCGGCGAGTTCGACGAGATCGCCGCGGCCGAGCCCGGGCCGGGCGCGCCCGGTCCCTGGTTCGCGACCGTGTTCCAGCACCGGTTCGGCCCGGCCCACCGCAGGCTCAAGGCGCTGGCCACGGCGGGCGCGCTGGGACGCCCACTCTTCGCGGCCTGCCACACCCTCTGGTTCCGGGACCAGGCCTACTTCGACGTGCCGTGGCGCGGGCGGTGGGACACCGAAGGCGGCGGCCCGACCATGGGACACGGAATTCATCAGATGGACATGCTCGCGGACATCCTCGGCGACTGGGCCGACGTCTCGGCGACCGCCCGCCGGCAGGCCCGCCGGATGGAAACCGAGGACATCTCGCTGGCTCACGTGACGTTCGGCAGCGGGGCCGTGGCGAGCATCGTCAATAGCGTGCTATCACCGAGGGAGGAGAGTTACCTGCGCTTCGACTTCGAGCGCGCCACGGTGGAGGTGACTCACCTGTACGGCTACGGCGATGAGGACTGGCGGATTACCCCGGCGCCGGGCTGCGGCCCGGAGGTGCTCGACGCGTGGAACGCCCGCGGCGAGCCCGGGGCGCCCGGCCGGCTGGTTCCACCGCCGCGGCGCACCGGGCACCTCCAGCAGTTCGCGGCGGTCCTGCGCAGCCTGCGCCAGGGAACGCGGCCGCCGGTGACCCCGACGGACAGCCGCCGCACCCTGTCCCTGGTGACGGCCATCTACGCGTCAGCGTTCACCGGCCGCCGGGTCCGCCCCGCCGACCTGGGCCCCGCGAGCCCGTTCTACGCCCGGATGGACGGCCCGGGCGCCCGCTGGTAACGCCGCACCCCTGATCACATCGCACAGCTGCTTCTGCTCGACGCAGCGTTCGAAGCTGAACGAGCGGGCGAGCTCGGCCAGCTCATCGTCGTCCGCATCGGCGAAGCAGGCCGCGAACTCGTCGCTGAGCGGCTTCGGCGAACAGAATGTTGCGCACGAGCTGCTCGACGTAGCGGCGGCGGCCGAAGGGATACGGATCGAAGTCCGGGAACTCGCGGTCAAAGCGGGCCACGACCGGCTCCATGACATCGCGGATGCCGTCCTCGCGGCCGCCCCAGTGGTCGGCGCCCAGGGCCTTTTTCTTCGCCTGGACTGCGGCGGTGCGCCGCATCCAGGGCGCGTCCGGGGCGACGGTCACCAGCCCCTGGAGCCCGATGTCCTTGTAGGTCCACAGCGACCAGCCGGCCCCGGCCGCGGAGTAGACCCCGAGCTGGTCGGACAGTAGCTGCCTGCGCATCTGGTCGCGGGGCCGGCGTCGTACACGGGCCCGAACTCACCCACCCAGACGGGGAGCCCGCGTTCGTCCATGTAGCGGGTCAGCGACCTGAACTCGGCGGCGACCCGGTCGCGGTCGTAGTCCCGGCCGTCGGTGACGCCCGGGTAGGGACCGCCCGCCGCGGACCCGGGCGCGGGGTAGTGGTGGATCGCATACACGGCGTTGGCGAAGCCGTCGCCGAAACCGGGGAACTCGCGTGCGTAGCGGTTACCGTCCAGGAAGACCATGTGCCGGGGATCGATCTCCCTGATGGCGGCCACAGCCCGGTGGTAGAAGGCCACCAGCCTGCCCGCCTGTTCGTCGGCGGGCTCGTTGAGGATGTTGTACCCGGCCACGGACGGGTCGTCCCGGTAATGCCCGGCGATGGCCCGCCACAGGGCGACTGCCCGGTCCTGGAAGCCCGGGTGGTCCCAGAATTGCGGCTGGTGGAAGGGGTTGTCGCTGTGCCAGTGATGATTCTGGCCGCCGAGCGCCGCGATGAACCCGGCGTCGGCCGGGCCGAAGAAGCCGCGCAGGAACTCACCGGACAGCAGTTCGCAGCGGCGCTGGCCCAGGACCCGGCGCAGGGCACGGCGGTGCGCCGATTCGGTGGCCGGGAAGCCGGTGATGAAGTTCTCGTCATGGCCTGACCGGCGGTCATCGCATGACCACCGCGCCCAGGCTCCGCATCACCTGCTTGCGCATCACCACGAACAGCGCGACCAGCGGCAGTACGGACAGCAGAACGGCGGCCATCACCGCGGGCACGTTGATGGCGTACTGTCCCTGGAACTTGGTCAGGCCCAGGGGCAGCACGGCGACGTTGCTGCTCTGCGTCAGGACCAGCGGCAGGATGAAGTTGTTCCATACGTTCAGCCCGTCGTAGATGCTCAGCGTGGCGAGCACCGGCCGGGCCAGCGGCCAGATCAGCCGCCGGAACACCGTCCACTCGCTGCCGCCGTCCACCAGCATGGCGCCGATCAGCTCGCGGGGGATGTCGCGGATGAAGCTCACCATGATCAGGACCGAGACGGGCACCGCGGCCGCGCTCATGGTCAGGATCAAGGCGACCAGGGTGTCGTAGAGGTGCAGCTTGTAGATGAGCAGGTACAGCGGCACGATGATGGCCTGGATGGGGATCGCCAGGCCGACCAGCAGGATCCGGAACGAGGCGCCCGCGCTGCGGGAGGACTTCCTGACGATGCGGAAGGCGGCGCCGAGGGAGAACGCGAGCGTCAGCACGATGCAGCCGGCCGTGAGGACCACGCTGTTGAGGAGGTACCGGCCCAGCCCGGCGGCGAACACCGTGCCGTACTGGGCGGTGGTGAGGCCGCCTGCCGGCAGCCACGGATTGGCGGTCAGGTAGGTGCCCTGGCTGCGGAAGCTGGCCAGCACCATGTAGTAGATGGGCGCGATCACGATGATCAGCCACACCGTGGCCAGCACGAACGCGACGGCGCGCCCGGCCCGGCCCCGGTGCTGCCGCCGGTGTCGCCAACCGGGCCGCCTGCTGCTGGTGGCCGGACCGGTCCCGGCCGGATACGCGGAGGAGGCGCCGGTCCCGGCCCGCCGGACGGTGGCGGCCCCGCTCACGCCGCTCCCTCCTGCTGGCTCTGCATGGACGCGAACCCGGTGAACCTCATCAGGCCCAGCGCGATGCCCACCCCGACGACGCCCAGCACGACGGCCAGGACGCTCGCGTAGCCGAACTCGTTCTGCAGGAACGCGGCCTGGTACATGTCGAGGGACAGCACCCGGGTCGTGTAGCCGGGGCCCCCGTTGGTCATGATGTAGATGATGTCGAAGTAGGTCAGCGCCCCAACGACCATGAGCGTGCTCGAGGTGGCGATGGTGTAGCGGAGCTGGGGGAGCGTCACCCGCCAGAAGAGCTGCCGCCCGGTGGCGCCGTCCAGCGTCGCCGCCTCGTACAGGACCTCCGGTATCTGCCGGCGCCCCATCTGGTACAGCAGCGTGTGGAACGGGATGAACTGCCAGGCGATGATGGCCACGATCACCTGCAGCGTGAGGTCCGGTTTACCGAGCCAGTTCTGCTGCAGGAATCCCAGGTTGAGCGATTTCGACAGCGCCGCGAACCCGCCGAAGTTGGGGTCGAGCAGCGCCTCCCACATCAGCGCGATCCCGGCCGTCGACAGCAGCAGCGGCAGGACGTAAAGGGCCGCGTACACCGACCGGTACCGCTGCCGGCCGGCCGTGAACAGGCCGAGCGCCATCGACACCGGCGTCTGCACCACCCAGCTCAGCGCCACCACCTTGGCCGTGACGATCAGCGACGTCCCGGCGACCGGGTCGCGGGCGAACTGGGTCCAGTTCGCCCCGCCCGCCCAGTGCGGCGCGCCGAGCCCGTTCCACCGGAAGAAGCTCAGCACGAAGGCGGCCAGCAGCGGCAGCAGGATGAACACGCCGAACAGCACCATCGCCGGGGTGAGTCCGATGAGATCCGCGAGCCGCATTCCCGGTCGCGAGCCTGGCCGCTGGCCCGGCGCGGCGGCGGGCCGCGCCGGGAGGGCGAGATTTTGCACAGGCATCCGTCCGTCTCAGGACTGCGGGCTAGGACCCGGAGGCCGGCTGGCTATCCATGGTCGACGCGAACTTCTGCGGGGTCTGCGTCAGCTCGAAGACCTGGGCCAGGTTGGTCAGCATCACCGTCGCCTCGGACGGGCTGAGCGCCTGGTCCCAGGAGTACTGGAAGCTCGGCGCGTTCTCGACCGAGGAGTAGATGGTCTGGTCGTAGGAGGCGAGTTGCTGACCGGTGAACATCGAGGACGCGCCCTTGATCACCGGCACTTCGCCCGCGGCGACCGATCCCTTGGCGTAGCCGGTGCTGGCCAGCACGTCCTGCATGAACGCCTGGGCCACCGCCTTCTGCGCGGCGCTGGCATGACTCGCGATGGCCACATAGCTGGCCGTGTTGCCGACCAGGTCGGAGGGATTGCCCGTGCCTCCCGCCACGGCCGGGAAGGGCGCCATCCCCAGGTTGCCGGCGGTCACGAAGCTCTGGTTCAGCCCGAGCATCTGGGAAATGTCCCAGTCGCCCATGAGCTGGATGGCCGCCTTGCCGCTGTAGACCAGGGCGTCGGAGCCGCCACCGCTGAACTTGAGCGAGTCGTAGCCGTTCTGGAACGCGCCCGCCTTGACCAGTTGCTGGATGTCGGTGAGGGCCTGGATGACCGCGGGGTTTGACCAGGCACCGGCCCGGCCGGCCTGGATCGCGTCGAAGGCAGCCGGGCCGCCGATCCGGTCGGTCAGGTACTCCAGGTACATCAGGCCCGGCCACTGATCGCCCTCGGCCAGCGAGATCGGCGCGTAACCGTGCGCCTTGAGGGTCCGGACGTCCGCCAGCAGGCCGGACCACGTGGTGGGGAACGACGAGAGGCCCGCGTGGGCTGAAGACGGTCTTGTTGTAGAAGAAGTAGACCGGCTGTGTGCCCTCGATCGGGACACCGTACAGCTTCCCGTTGAACGTCACGGCCCCGAGCGACGAGGGAAGGAAGTTCGCGGCCCAGGCCGGGCTGGCCGAGTGACTGCACGTCGCCTGCGTCGATGTACTGCTTGAGCGGTCCGCCGCCCCAGGTCCAGAAGATCGTCGGCGGGTTGCCAGCGCCCATCGCGAGCTGGATCTTCTGCTTGTACGACTGGTTCTCGACATAGTCGATGGTGATGTGATCGCCGTGGTGGCTGGCCTCGAACGCCGACACCTCCCGGTTGATCTCGGTATTGATCGGGCTCGGCCCGGTGGTGACGATCCAGGCCGTCACGTTGGTGCCGCCTGCCGTCCCGGGCGTGCCCGAGTGCCCGCTGCCGGTGGCCGAGCCGCACGCGGCGAGCAGCAGGCTCGCCATGGCGCCTGCGGCGGCGACCGGCCACCGGCGGGCGACCTTCGAGCCTGATCGTCTGGGTCTCGCAGACATGGTTCCCTCCTGGTCGCCACGGGGGATCGCCTCGAAAGATTTACTAATTGTTTCGAATGCCCGCCATCCTAGATAGCCGGGTCTGGCCGGTCAACCCTTGTTTCGAGCCTGTTACATGGCCGCCGACGGCTGGCCGGGACTGGTCAACCGGCCTGGCCCGATACGGTCCCGGCCGCAGAACGGCGGGTGTCCCCGGGTATGCGCGAGCGCGACGGGATGGGTTACGATAGCGCCCGAAATACTTTCGACTCTCGGTGCCGCGTGCTTCACTGAGGGAAGCGCTGAGCCGGGAAAGGTGGTGCCGTGCTGCCGAGCAGTGAACAGGCGCGTGACGCGACAGGCTACCCCGCGAGGGCCCGCCCGCACGGCGGCCGGCGGCCGACGCTCGCGGCGATCGCGGCCGAGGCCGGCGTCTCGCTGCCCACCGTGTCGAAGGTGGTCAACGGCCGCCCGGACGTGGCCCCGGCGACCAGGGCACGGGTGGAACGCCTGCTCGACGAGCGGCAGTACTCCCGGGCCGGCGTCCGCCGCCGTCGCCGTTCCGGCCTGGTCGACCTGGTGTTCAACGGCCTCGACAGTCCCTGGGCCGTCGAGATCCTGCGCGGCGTGGAGGAGTGGTGCTCCGCACACCAGATGGGCGTGGCGGTGTCGGCGGTCCGGCACGGGAACGCCCGGCCCGCGAGCTGGACCAGCGCGCTGGCCAGCCATGACACCGACGGGGTCATCCTCATCCTGGTTACCTCGGAGCTGGCGGCGGGGCAGATGGACCACCTGCGCAGCGGCGGCATCCCGCTCGTGGTGGTGGACCCGGTGAACCCGCCGCCCCCGGACATGCCCAGCGTCGGCGCGACCAACTGGGCGGGCGGCCTCGCTGCCACGGAACACCTGCTGGGCCTCGGCCACACCCGGATCGGCGCGATCGCCGGCCCCGGCGACTACCTGTGCAGCCGGGCCAGGATCGACGGCTACCGCTCGGCCCTGGAACAGGCCGGGATCCACTTCGACCCGGCTCTGGTTCGCCACGGCGATTTCCAGCACGAGGGCGGGTTCGTGTACGGCGGCGAGCTTCTCGACCTGGCCGGGCCGGAGGGCCGCTGACGGCCATCTTCGCCGGCAGCGACCAGCAGGCGCTCGGTGTGTACGAGGCGGCCAGGCAGCGAGGTCTGCGGGTCCCCCAGGACCTGAGCGTCGTGGGCTTCGATGACCTGCCGGTCGCCCGCTGGGTGTCACCGCCGCTGACGACCGTGCGCCAGCCGCTCGCCGAGATGGGCCGGGTCGCGGCCGAGGTACTCGGCGACCTGATCGAGGGCGTGCCGCCGCGCAGCAAGCGCGTCGAGCTGTCCACCGAGCTCATCGTCAGGGAATCGACCGCACCACCCGCATAACCGTTACCGGTTCCGCGGCCGCCGACCACGGGGCCAGCCGGGGCATCCGGCCCGCGGGCAGGCACCTGGCCCGGCCCGCTCACGATCGCTAGGAGGCGTTTGCCTGCATGGACGCACATGCACAGGGACCGGGCAGCAAGGTGGCCGGCACTGCGGCGCGGCACCAGGCCGGGACGGTGCCGGAGGTCTGGCGGGATCCGTCGCGCGCTCCGGGCGAGCGGGTGGCGGACCTGCTCGCCCGGATGACGCTGGGGGAGAAGCTGGCCCAGCTCGGCTCGGTGTGGGTCGACCCCGCGGCCGATAACGGCGAGGTCGCGCCGATGCAGGGGAGGTTCACCGAGGGGCTCCCCCCACTGCCGGACCTCATCCAGAGCGGCCTGGGCCAGCTGACCCGGGTCTTCGGCACGCGCCCGGTGGCCGCCGGCGCGGGCATGCGCGCGCTGGCCGAACTGCAGGCCCAGATCGTGGCGGCGAGCCGGTTCGGGATCCCGGCCGTGGCCCACGAGGAGTGCCTGACCGGCCTGGCCGCGTGGCGGGCGACGGTCTTCCCCACGCCGCTGGCGTGGGGAGCGTCGTTCGACCCGGAGATCGTCCGGGAGATGGCCGCCGCGATCGGGCGGTCGATGCACGCTCTGGGCGTGCACCAGGGCCTGGCCCCGGTGCTCGACGTGGTGCGCGACGCTCGGTGGGGCCGGGTCGAGGAGACGATCGGCGAGGACCCTTACCTGGTCGGGTCGATCGGCACCGCCTACGTGCAGGGCTTGCAGTCGTCCGGTATCCACGCGACGCTCAAGCATTTCGCCGGCTACGCCGCGTCCCGCGCGGCCCGCAACATGGCGCCCGTGTCCATGGGGCCCCGCGAGTTCGCGGACGTGATCATGCCGCCGTTCGAGATGGCGATCCGGCTGGGCGGCGTCCGCTCGGTCATGCCGTCCTACACCGACGTGGACGGCGTGCCCGCCACCGGCGACCCCCGGCTGCTGACCGCGCTTCTCCGTCAGGCGCTTGGATTCGACGGCGTCGTGGTGTCCGACTACTACGCCGTCTCCTTCCTGGAATCGCACCACGCCGTGGCGGGCACGCCCGCCGAGGCCGCCGCGCTGGCCCTGGAGGCCGGGGTGGACGTCGAACTGCCGAACGTCCGCTGCTACGGCGAGCCGCTGGCGGACGCCGTGCGCGCCGGCCGGGTGCCAGAGGACCTCGTCGACCGGGCCGCGGCCCGGGTGCTGCGGCAGAAATGTGACCTCGGCCTGCTCGACCCCGGCTGGTCCCCGGGGCCTGGCCGCCCCGGCGGGACGGCTCAGCGGACGGCTCGGCCGACGTCGATCTCGATCTCGACCCGCCCGGTCAGCGGGCCCTGGCCCGCCGCATCGCGGAAGAGTCCGTCATCCTGCTGCTCAACCGCCCCCGGACCGGCAGCGAAGCGTCCTCCGGGGCCAGTGCCGCGCTGCCGCTGGACCCGGGGGCGACGATCGCGGTGGTCGGGCCGCTGGCCGCCGACCCGCTGGCGTTCTTCGGCTGCTACACCTTTCCCCGCCATGTTGGCCACCGTTACCCCGAGTCGCTGACCGCGCTGCCCGTCACGCCCCTGCTCGACGCGCTGCGCGACGAACTGCCCGGCGCGCGGATCTCCTCGGCCCGGGGTTGTGACGTCCGCTCGGCCGACCGGTCCGGGATCGTGGCGGCCGCGGACCTGGCCCGCTCAGCTGACGTGACGGTCGCGGTGCTCGGCGACGAAGCCGGCCTGTTCGGCCGGGGCACCTCGGGCGAAGGATGCGACGCCGAGGACCTTCACCTGCCCGGTGTGCAGGACGAACTGCTCCAGGCCCTGGTCGCCACCGGCACCCCGGTCGTGCTGGTCCTCATCACCGGCCGGCCGTACGCGATCGGCCCGGCCGCGGACCGCCTCGCCGCCGCCGTCCAGGCCTTCTTCCCCGGCGAGGAAGGCGGAACGGCGATCGCCGGGGTGCTGTCCGGCCGGGTCGTGCCGAGCGGGCGCCTCCCGGTCGAAATGCCGCGGTCCCGGGGCGCGCAGCCGTCGTCCTATCTGCGCCCGGCTCTGGCCGCGCGCCAGCCGGTCAGCTCCGTCGATCCCACGCCGCTGCTGGCCTTCGGCCACGGCCTGTCCTACACCCAGTTCGGCTACGCCGGGCTGACGATCACCCCGGTCAGCGCGGGCCCGGGCGGGGACGGGCTCCCGGGCGCAGACGAGGAACATCCGCATGCGACGGTGGCGACCGACGAGACCGTGGACATCGCCTGCACCGTCCGCAATATCGGTGCCCGGCCGGGCACCGAGGTCGTCCAGCTGTACCTGGGCGATCCGGTCGCCCAGGTCGTGCGCCCGGTCCGCTGGCTGGCCGGTTTCGCCCGGGTCGCGCTGGAACCGGGGGAGGAGCGCCGGGTCGTCTTCCGGCTGCACGCGGACCGGACCGCTTTTTACGGCCGGTCGGGGCAGCGGGTGGTGGAACCCGGAGAGATCGTAATCGAGGTCGGCCCGGCCTCCGACAACCTGCCGCTGCGGGGCTCGGTCACCCTGTCGGGCGCCGAACGCGTCGTCGGGTCCGACCGCGTGCTGACCACCCCGGTGTCCGTCGGGGGATGACGTACCGCCGGCCAGGCTGTTTCGAAAGTTTCGGCCTCATCGCCTGGCCCCCTCGGGTACGCGGTCATCGCCGGCGACGCCCGCCGCGAGCCGTTCGGTCTAATTTTGGGTCTTGCCGCCGTCAATGCGCGCGATTATGCTCGATTCACCGAAGAAAGTTTCGGATAAGTTTCGATTCGTCCCGGGCCGGCGCCGCCCGGTGAATTCTCCAAAGTCGACGGCGATCGCGGAGGTGCAGGCATCATGCGGATGCGATGGGCGCTAGGCCACCGGCCCGCCATGCGGAGGCCGCGGGCCTGGAGGCGGATCGCGGCCGGCCCGGTGGCCGCCGCCTCGCTGGCCGGGCTCCTGGCGGGCTGCGGCGGCTCGGGCGGGTCGTCGGGTGCGGGAAAGATGTCCGGGCAGACGCTCACCGTCTTCACCCAGGCACCCACGGGTGCCGGGGCAGCGGAGTACCGCGCCTACTACGCCTACATCGCCAAGCTGTTCCACGAGCAGACCGGTTCCACGGTCAAGTGGCAGTACTCGACCAGCGGCACCCAGCTGTCCCAGACCATCGAGTCGTCGGTCGCGACCCACAGCGGCCCGGACGTCTTCAGCGTCGGCTCGTCGTTCGACGGCACCGTCTACGGGACGCACGCCTTCCACGTGTTCACCGCCGGGGACTGGGCGCAGCTGGGCGGGCGCTCCTCCTACGTTACGAAGATGCTGACCATGGCCGGCCCGTCGGCGGCACAGGACATCGGCGTCCCGTTCGAGTCCATCCCGTTCGTCCTGGCCTACAACAAGAAGCTCCTGGCCCAGGCCGGCATCACCGCCCCGCCGGTCACCTGGACGCAATGGGTGAGCGACGCGCAGGCGGTGCAGAAGGCCGACCCCGGCGTCAGCGGGGCGAGTTTCTCCCCGGCCGACCCGTACGGGCCGTGGAAGCCCGTGTGGTCCTACATGGAGCAGGACGGCGGGGACTTCACCAACGCCGCAGCCACCAAAGCGACGTTCACCTCCGCCCCGGTCCAGGCGGCGCTCCAGTTCTACTTCGAGCAGGAGTACAAGTACCACATCGTGCCCGCCGCCGACCTGACCTGGCAGGGCACCCAGGAGGAGGCCGCCTTCGCGGCGGGGAAGACCGCCCTGCTCGCCGACGCCTCCTACAACCTGATTCCCGAACTGGCCGGCACGCCAGCCGCCGGCAACGTCGCGTTCGCGGCCATGCCCAGCGTGCCCTACGGCATGGCCGCGCGCCCGCCGGGCGGCCATGCTGCGGAGAGCATCGTATCCGGCAACTACTACGACGTTCCCTCCTATGTGAGCAACGTCCCGCTGGCGCTGGCGTTCATCAAGGCGAGCACCTCGACGCAGGCGCAGCTCGAGCAGTTCAAGATATTCGGCTGGATGCCGGTCACCCAGGCCGGGATCACCGCCGTCGAGAAGGCCAGCCAGGCGTCGGTGCCGTTCATCCAGGCCGAAGAAAGCTCGACCCCCACCGCCTTCACCCCGGCCTGGAGCTACATCGAAGACGGCATCCTGGCCGTGATCGCGCACATCGCGCAGCAGCTCGCGACCGGTCATCCGTACAGCAGCTCGTACGCGCTGAGCCAGCTGCAGGCCGAGAACACGGTAGTCGAGGCCCACCTGGGCGCGTCCTGAGCCCGGCATGAGCGGCGAGCCACAGGCGCGCGGCGGCCGGGCCGTCGCGACACGGGCGCCGGCGCGCCCGTCCCCCGGCACGGCCGGCTGCGCCGGGGCCGGGGGGCCGGGGCCGGGCCACCGGCCGGCCCCGGCCGGAACGTGCGGTGTGGCTGGCCGCACCGGGCGCGGCGTTCTTCATCATGGTCGTCGGGCTGCCGCTGGTCATCGTGGTGTGGACCAGTTTCCTGCACATCGACGAGTCCACCCTGGCGCACTGGGCGACCGCGCCGTTCGCCGCCCTCGGCAACTACGCGGCCGCACTGACCGGGCCGAACACCCTCGGCGTGCCGGCGCTGCAATCCCTGGTGATCAGCCTGGAGTTCTCCGTGCTGGCCACGGCGGTCTCCACGCCGATCGCCCTGCTGGCCGCGCTGAGCGTCCACCACGAGTTCCGGGGGCGCGCGATACTGCGGTCGATCTACCTCGTGCCCTACGTGATCCCCGGATTCGTGGTCGCGCTCCTGGCCCAGATCGCGTTCCTTAACCAGTACGGGGCGGTCGACCGGGTGCTCAGTGCCCTGCATCTCGCCCCGGCCGGCACGTTCTGGCTCATCGGCCCGAAGGCGTTCTGGGCCATGACCGCGACCGAGATCTGGGAGGTCTGGCCGTTCATCTACCTGCTGCTGCTGGCTGGCCTGCAGGCCATATCGCGGGAGCAGCTCGAGGCCGCCACCGTGGACGGCGCCGGCTGGTGGGCCCGGCTCAGGTACATCGTGCTGCCTCAGCTCCGTGGGGTGTACGGGCTGGCGTTCCTGCTGTCCACGCTGTTCCACTTCGGGAACTTCACGCTGCCGTTCGTGATGTTCGGCAGCACGCCGCCCGCCTCGGTTGACGTGCTGCCGGTCAACATCTATTTCCGCGCGTTCTCCGGCTTCGATTTCGGGGTCGCATCGGCGACAGCGATCATCAACATCCTGCTCCTGGTCATCCCGGGGGCCGTCTACCTGAGCATCACCCGGCTGCGGCAGGCCAGGGGGCAGGTGGCCACGCCGGGGACGCCCAGGCTGCGGGCGGCCGGGGCAGGCGGCTCAAGAGGAGGCGCATGATGGCGGTTTCAGCACGGCACTCGGCCGGCTGCTCCCGCCGGTGATATCCAGGCTGGCCGCGGCGGTGATCGTCGTCTTCGTCACCGTGCCCGTGCTCTACCTCGTGGTCCTCGCGCTCAGCCCGAACAGCACGATCGCGCTCGGCGGCACCGGCCTGAACCACCTGACCCTGCGGAACTTCGCCGCCATGTGGTCGGCCGCGCCGCTGCTGCACGGCCTGGCCAACAGCGTCATCATCGCGGGCAGCTCGGCCGTCCTGGCCGTGATCCTCGGCCTGGCCGCCGCGTACCCGCTGGCCAGGCTGAGCTTCCGGCTGCGGCGGCCACTGCTGCTCTCGCTGCTGGGTAGCCAGAGCATCCCGCAGCTGGCCCTGCTGCTGCCGTTGTTCATCATCCTCGCCGGGGTCCAGGGCGTGCTCGGCGTTCACCTCATCGGCAGCTACCCCCCGATGGTCATCACCTACATGACGTTCGGCCTGCCGCTGGCCACCGTGGTCTGCTTCACCTACCTGCGCGGCATGCCGCGGGACCTCGAGGACGCGGCCCTGGTGGACGGGTGCACCCGGCTGGGCGCGCTGCGCCGGGTGGTGGCCCCGCTGATGACCCCGGCGATGGTCGTGAGCCTGGTATTCGCCTTCCTCGTCGGGTGGAACGACGTGCTGTTCGCGAGCGCGCTGACCAACAGCCAGACCCAGACGGTGGCCATCGCCCTGCAGCAGCTCGGCGTGCAGCAGTCGCAGAACGTCGGCGCCGCGCCCCTTTACGGAGACCTCATGGCCGCCGCGCTGGTCAGCACGCTGCCGGTGGTCGTGCTCTACCTGGCTTTCCAGCGTTACCTGGTCCACGGTCTCGCCTCGGGCGCGCTCAGCGGCGTGTGAGCAGAAGGAGCACATCATGAAACGTCGCGGCCTGAGGCTAAGCCTGGTCATCGGCTCGTGCGTCACGGCGGCGGTGTCGGCCACCTCGCCGACCAGCGCCGCACCCCGCGATCCGGGGCCAGCGACCGGGATCACGGTGCAGGCCAGCCACCGCTACCAGGTCGTCAACGGCTTCGGGTTCTCCGAGGCGTTCCGCCAGTCGGTCATCACCGCGCTGCCCGGGCCCGAACAGCAGCAGCTCATGTCCCTGCTGTTCGATCCGGTGACCGGCGCGGGCATGAGCATCGTCCGGTTCGGCCTCGGGGGCGCCGGTGACGTCGGCGACCAGGTCTGGCTGGGAAGGCCGCCGAGCAGTACGGCGTGCGCCAGTTCTACGCGGACGCCTGGAGCGCTCCGGCCGAGATGAAGACCAACGGCGCCCTCGACAACGGCGGCTATCTGTGCGGCTCACCCGGCGAGACCTGCGTCGACGGCGACTACCGGCAGGCCTACGCCGACGAACTCGCCGCGCAGGCCCAGGCGTTCGCCCGGCAGGGAATGCCTCTGGAGGACATCGACTTCGTCAACGAACCGGAGATCGGCCCCGCCTACGCCAGCATGTTCATGACCCCGGCCCAGGCCGCCGACTTCGTCCCGTACCTCGGCCGCGCTCTGCGGCAGCAGCACCTGAGCACCAAGGTGGCATGCTGCGACGCGGAGGGCTGGACCGGCGGCGCCGCCTACACCAAGGCGGTGCTCGGCTCGCCGGCGGCGGCCCGCTACATCGGCCTGATCACCAGCCACGGGTACACGGCACCGCCCACCGTCCCGCTGACCGGCAGCCGGCCGGTGTGGGAGAGCGAGTGGGCCAACTTCGACCCGTGGGATCCCGCGTGGGACGACGGGACGCCCGGTTCGGGCATGACCTGGGCCCAGGACATCCAGACGGCCCTCACCCAGGCCAGCGTGGACGGTTTCTTCTACTGGTGGGGCGCCTCGGCCAGTACCGCCAACTCGGGCCTCGTCCAGGTGGCCGGAAGTACCGTAAACCTCTCGAAGCGGTACTGGGCCTTCGCCGCGTTCAGCCGCTACATCCGGTCCGGCGCGGTCCGGGTGGCCGCGTACAGCACGGGCAGCCGCATCAGTGTGTCGGCGTTCCGTAACTGGGACGGTTCGATCGTGGTGGAAGCAATCAATACCGCCGCCACCGCGCAGCCCGTGGGGCTCCAGGTGCCGGGGCAGCCCGGCGCCGGGCACGCAGCCGCGTACCTGACCGACGCCACGCACTCCCTGGCCCCCGAGAGCGCGGCGGCGGCCGCGCAGGCACCTCCCCGCTCCCTGACCACCTGGGTCATCCCCGCGCACTAGCGACGCCCGCTCATCAGCCGCGTCCGCGGAATCACCGAGCGGGCGGTCGGCGGGTCTGGGTCAGGCGGGGGCCGGGACGGCGGTCAGGCGGTGGGTGCCGGTGTAGGCGTTCATCGAGGTGCCGCGCAGGAAGCCGACCAGGGTCATGCCGGCCTCTTCGGCCAGGCCGGCGGCGAGCGAGGACGGGGCGGACACCGCCGCGAGGACCGGGATCCCGGCCATGTAGGCCTTTTGCACCAACTCGAACGAGGCGCGGCCGCTGACCAGCAGGACGTGCCCGGCCAGCGGCAGCCGGCCCTCCCGCAGCGCCCAGCCGACGATCTTGTCCACCGCGTTGTGCCGGCCCACGTCCTCGCGAAGGGCGAGCAGCGTGCCGTCCGGGGTGAACAGGCCGGCCGCGTGCAGGCCGCCGGTGCTGGCGAACACCCGCTGGGCGTCGCGCAGCCGGTCAGGCAGGGACGTCAGCATGCCGGGGGAGACCTGGAGGTCGTCCGTGGTCAGGTCGTAGCGGGACTTGACCCGGATCGCGTCGATGCTTTCCTTCCCGCAGACGCCGCAGGCGCTGGTGGTCAGGAAGTTCCGGCGAGCCTGCGGCGTCAGGGTGATCAGCGCCCGGCGCGGACGGCTCCAGCGTGACGTCGGCCACGTTCTCGTCGCACATGCGGATCTGCCGCAGGTCGACCGAGGGATTGAGCAGGCCCTCGCAGAACAGGAAGCCCGCGGCCAGGTCGATGTCGTCGCCGGGGGTGCGCATCGTCACCGTCAGCGGCGTCCCGCCGATCCGGATCTCCAGCGGCTCTTCGACCGCCAGCATGTCGGCCCGGTGGGCCGCCGTTCCCGGCCCCGAGATCCGCAGTACTCGTCGCCGTTCTGTTCTTGTCGCCACATCCCGAGACTAACGCGCCGGTCCGGACGGCAGTGAGCACTGCGCGCCCGCCACCAAGATCAACACCGGATTTGTGTGCAGTTTCTGCTGCTATAGCAGCAGAAACTGCACACTTTCCGCGCAGTGTGGGGTGCGCGGTGCGGCGCAGCGCGGGGCCCCGATGGCGCGGGGCGCGCGCTGGCGCGCCCACCGAGCACCCCGCATACAAAAACGTCCGCAGTCCCGTAGGGACTGCGGACGCCTTTGCTGGAGTCGCTAGCTCGCGAAGTCGAGAAGCGGCTGGGCGCGGCTGGGGTGCCGGAGCTTGGACAGCGACTGCTTCTCCAGCTGCCTGATCCGTTCCCGGGTCAGGCCGAGGGCCCGGCCGATCTCGTCGAGCGTGTGCGGGTTGCCGTCGTACAGGCCGAACCGCATCGACATGATCGTGGCTTCCCGCGGCGTGAGCGCGTCGAGCGCGCTGCGGAGCTGCTCGGCCATCAGCTGGCGGTCAACCATCTCCGACGCTTCCGGCGCGTCGACGTCCTCGATCAGGTCGCCGATGCTGGTCTCGCCGTCCTCGCCGATCGTGGAGTCCAGGCTGATCGGCTGGCGGCTAGTCCGGAGCAGTTCCTCGATCTGGTCCGGGGTCCGGTCCAGCTCGACGGCCAGCTCCTCCGGAGTCGGCTCCCGGCCGAGCCGCTGGTGCATGTCGCGCTCGACCCGGCTCAGCTTGCTGAGCATCTCGAGCACGTGTACCGGCAGCCGGATGGTCCGGGCCGAGTCCGCGAAGCCACGCTGAATGGCCTGACGGATCCACCACATGGCGTAGGTGGAGAACTTGTAGCCCTTGGTGTAGTCGAACTTCTCGACCGCGCGGATCAGGCCGAGGTTGCCCTCCTGCACCACGTCGAGCAGCGACAGGCCCCGGTCGGTGTACTTCTTCGCCACCGACACGACGAGCCGGAGGTTCGCCTCGAGCATGTGCGCCTTGGCCCGCCGGCCATCCTCGGCCACGGCCTCCAGGTCGCGGCGGAAGCCGTCACTCAGACCGGACTCGGTCTCCAGCTTGTGCTCGGCGAACAGGCCAGCCTCGATCCGCTTGGCCAGGTCCACCTCCTGCTCGGCGGTGAGCAGGCTGGTACGGCCGATTGACTTCAGGTACGTGTGCACCGAGTCGCCCATGGCGGGCGTCTGGTCGTCGAGATCGACCTCGGCCAGCCGGTCGCCGGCCATAGCAGCCGCCTCGGCCTCGGCCTCGATGACCACATCGTCGGTGTCGGTTGCGGTGTCGGCCTCGGCAGCGGCGCTGCCGGCCTAGCCGGCTCCGGGTCGTCGGCCTTCTTCGTGCGCCGTCCGCCCTTGGCCGCCGTGGCCTTCGCGGTCGCATCCTTCGGCAGCGTGCGCTTGCCCCTGGCAGCCGGCTCTGGCGCTCGTCCGCCAGCCGCACGCCCGCATCTGCGAGCTCGCGGAGAATAGACCGGCCCTCTGCGGGGGCAATGCCCGCCTGCTCGAAGGCGGTCCGCAGCTCTGAGAGGGACAGGTGACCCTGGCTGCGCCCTCGCTGGATCAGCTCGTCCACGCGCATCGTGCTGGTCTCACCGCCCCTGGTGGGCGCAATAGCGGTCCGCGGCATGCGACACCTCCCTCCTTCTCCTCTTTAAACGGACACGACGGGCGTGCCGTTCAAAGGCGCCGCCAGGCGCCTTTGTCGTGGAAACCCGGCGCTGGCACTGCGGCTCACGGCGGGCACTATCTAGTAACGTTCTCCGCCCCGGATTGTTCCCGCCGGAGCGCTTCGAGATCGGGTTTACCGCTGGGCAGCATCGGCATTGTGTCCAGCAGGACAAGTTCCCGTGGTGCAGCGTAACGCGGCAAACGCTCCTGCACATGCCGACACAGCAGATCCAGGCTCGGCGGGTCGGCCGCGCTCACCGGGACCACCACGGCGGTCACCCGCTCGCCCCATTCGGCGTCGGGCCGCCCCACGACCACCGCTTCCCTGACCCCGGGGCAGGTCTCCAGCGCGGATGCGACCTCGGCCGCCACCACCTTCTCCCCGCCGGTGTTGATCACGTCGTCGGCCCGCCCGCGGACGGTCAGCCGGCCCGACGCGTCAACGGCGCCGAGGTCAGAGGTGAGGAACCACGGCCCGTCCAGGGCGGCCGTGGTGAGGTCCGGCCGGAGCCGGTAGCCGGAGAAGAGCACGGGCCCGGTGATCCGGATCCGGCCGTCGTCGCCGGGCACGGCCGACACTCCGTCCAGCGGAACGCCGTCGTAGACGCACCCGCCGCACGTCTCGCTCATCCCGTACGTCGTGACCACCGGGATTCCCGCGTCCCGGGCGGCATCGACCAGCCCGGCCGGGGCGGCCGCGCCGCCCAGCAGGACGGACCGGAAGCCCGCGGCCCACGTCGCGGCGGGCGCCGCTCATCGGCGAGGAGGCGCCGCAGCTGCGTCGGCACGATGGAGACATGGGCGCAGCCTGAGGCGTTCATCACATCCACGTCGACCCGCCCGGCGACGACCGGCGCCGTGGCCGACACAAGCGAACGGATCAGCACCTGAATCCCCGCGATGTGCGTGGTGGGCAGGCAGCACAGCCATCGTTCACCTTCGGCCGCCCCGACCCGGGCCAGCGAGGCCCGCGCCGAGTGCAGCAACGCGGACGCACTGAGCTCTACTCCCTTGGGCGGCCCGGTTGAGCCGGATGTGGCGATGACCACAGCCGTCTGGCCGGCCACCGGCGCGGGGGCCGGCCCGGGCGGCGCGCCCGGCAGGCCCGGGACGATGCCGTCGGCGGTCTCCACGGCGCCGGGAGCGAACGCCTCCAGGATGCCGTTCAGCCGGGCCCGCGGCAGGTCCGGGTCGAGCGGCAGGATCGCCGGGCCGCTGCCGTCCAGCGCCGCCGCGAGCAGCTCGAGCAGCCGGCCGCCGGAGGTCGCCCAGGGCAGCAAGACCGCATGCAAGGGACGCTTTTCCACGCACGTAAGGTTAGATCCTGCTGGAATGGCCGGTTCTCACGGTGGCCTGGGTTCTCAGGGTGGAGGGTTCGCGAGTGGTCGAATGGCAGCAGGCGGGCAAGGATTATTCTGACATCCTTTACGAGACCGCCGAGGGCATCGCCAAGATCACTATTAACCGGCCGGAGGTGCGCAACGCGTTCCGGCCGACGACGCTGTTCGAGCTGACGGAGGCGTTCAGCGCCGCGCGCGACGCCCCGGACGTCGGTGTGATCATCCTCACCGGGGCGGGGGAGAAGGCCTTCTGCTCGGGCGGCGATCAGAAGATCCGCGGCGACGACGGCTACGTCGATACCGCACGGCGTCGGCCGGCTCAATGTCCTCGACCTGCAGGTGCAGATCCGCCGGATCCCGAAGCCGGTGATCGCCATGGTCGCCGGCTACGCGATCGGCGGCGGTCACGTCCTGCACGTGTGCTGTGACCTGACGATCGCCGCGGACAACGCGGTCTTCGGGCAGACCGGGCCCAAGGTCGGCTCCTTCGACGGCGGCTACGGATCGTGGCTGCTGGCCGCCACGGTCGGCCTGAAGAAGGCCCGCGAGATCTGGTACCTGTGCCGGCAGTACGACGCCCAGCAGGCTCTGGACATGGGCCTGGTCAACGCGGTCGTCCCGCTGGCGGAGCTGGAATCGGAGACGGTCGGCTGGGCGCGTGAACTGCTCGAGAAGTCGCCGCTGGCGCTGCGCATGCTCAAGGGCGCGCTGAACGCCGTCACCGACGGCGCGGCCGGGATGCAGCAGTTCGCCGGGGATGCGACGCTGCTGTACTACATGAGCGAAGAGGCCCAGGAGGGGCGGGACGCGTTCAAGGAGAAGCGCCAGCCCGACTTCGGGCGCTTCCCGCGCCGGCCATGAGCGGCGGGGGGCTATCCGGCCTCGACTCCGTTCTCGCGTCGCTGCGCGCGTTCGCTATCCCGATGACCACGAAGTTCCGCGGGATCACGGTGCGTGAGGGCGCCCTGATCCAGGGCCCGGCGGGCTGGGGGGAGTTCTCGCCGTTCGCCGAGTACGGCCCGCGTGAATGCGCGCGCTGGCTGGCCAGCGCGATCGAGTCGGCCACGGTGGGCTGGCCCGCCCCGGTCCGCGACCGCGTGCCCGTGAACGTGACCGTTCCGGCGGTGGACGCCGCGCGGGCCCACGACATCGCGGCGTCGTCCGGGTGCCGGACGGCCAAGGTGAAGGTGGCCGAACGCGGCCAGGGCGACGCGGACGACATCGCCCGCGTGGAGGCGGTCCGTGATGCCCTCGGCCCGGACGGGAAGGTCCGGATCGACGTGAACGGCCGATGGGACGTCGGCCACGCCGTGCGCATGCTGGGCGAACTGGACCGGTTCGGTCTGGAGTACGCGGAACAGCCGTGCGCGACGCTGGCCGAGATGGCGCAGGTGCGCCGCGCGGTGAATGTCCCGCTCGCCGCGGACGAGTCGGTCCGGCGCGCGGCGGACCCGATGCGGGTGCGGGCGGCGGGCGCCGCCGACATCGTCGTTCTCAAGGTGCAGCCGCTCGGCGGGGTCGCCGCGGCGCTGCGGATCGCCGGCGCGTGCGGCCTGCCGGTCGTCGTGTCCAGCGCGGTCGACACCTCGGTCGGGCTGGCCGCGGGCGTGGCGCTGGCCGCGGCCCTGCCTGAGCTGCCGTACACGTGCGGGCTCGGCACGATGAGCCTGCTGACCGGAGATGTCACCGCCGATCCGCTGGTCCCGGCGGACGGGGAGCTGCCGGTCGTGCGGCCCCGGATAGATACCGAACGACTCTCGCGCTGGGCGGCCGATCCCGGGCCGTGGCGTGAGCGGGTGCTGGCCGCCGCCACGTTCCTGGACGAGGTAAGCACCGACACGCCCGGGCCGGGCGCGGCGGGCGCCCCCGGCGTGTTCGCCGGGGACCAGCCGTGAACCCCTCGACGGCCTTCGCCGTCACGCTCGCCGACGAGCTGATCCGCTGCGGCATGACCGACGCCGTGCTGGCCCCGGGTTCCCGCAGCGCGCCGCTGGCGATGGCGCTGTTCGACCGGGCCCGCAGCGGGGACCTCCGGCTGCACGTCCGCATCGACGAGCGCTCGGCGGCCTACCTCGCCCTTGGCCTGGCCAAGGCGACCGGCAGGCAGGCCGCCGTGCTGTGCACCTCCGGTACCGCGGCGGCCAGCCTCCACCCGGCGGTGATCGAGGCGGACGAGTCGTGCGTCCCGCTGCTGGTGCTGACCGCCGACCGGCCGCCTGAGCTGCGCGGCACCGGCGCGAACCAGGCTATTGACCAGGTGAAGCTGTACGGCAGCTCGGTCCGCTGGTTCTGCGAGGCGGGCCTGCCCGAGGAACGGGCCGGGATGGTGGCGTACTGGCGGTCGCTGGCCTGCCGGGCCTGGGCCCATGCCGCGGGCGCCGCGGGCGGGGCGGGCGGCCCGGCGGGCCCGGTCCACCTGAACCTGCCGTTGCGGGAGCCGCTCGTCCCGGATCTCCCGTCACCCGACGTGGTGGGCGGCAACGGGGCGTCGGCCAGCGGCCGGCAGGCCGGCGGCGCGGCCGGGTGGCCGGAACCGCTGGACGGCAGGCCCGGCGGGGCGCCGTGGACCAGCTTCGGCGCGGCGTCGCCGGCCGGTGCCCCGCTCGAGCTGCCGTGGACCGAGCGCGGCGTCATCGTCTGCGGTGACGGCGACTACGACGCCGGCCCGCTGCTCGAGCTGGCCGAGACGGCAGGCTGGCCGGTGCTCGCGGAGCCCTCATCAGCCGCCCGGCGCGGCCCGAACGCCCTCGCCGCGTATGAGTACCTGCTCGGTTCGCCCGAGTTCATGGCCGCGCATCGGCCCGACGTGATCGTCTCGTCCGGGCGGCCGGGCCTGGCCCGGGCCCAGATCGCCTTCCTGAGGGGCGCTCCCACGGCCAGGCGGCGCCGGTACGGCACATCGTGGTCAGGCCGCAGCCGGACCGGTGGGCCGACCCGGTGCGGTCCGCCACGGACGTGGCCGCGGCCGTCCAGGTCCGGGCGCCGCGCCCCGGCCGGGCCTGGCTGGAGTCGTGGAAGCGGGCGGACGCCGCGGCCCGCGCGGGCCGCGGATGAGATCCTCGACGCCGGCGAGACGCTGAGCGAGCCCCGGCTGGCCCGGGACCTCGCGGCGGCGCTGCCCGGCGGCGCCCTGCTGTGGGCGGCGTCCAGCCTGCCCATCCGCGACCTGGACAGCCACATGGCGCCGCGCGACGGCCTTCGCGTGCTGGCCAGCCGGGGCGCCAGCGGTATCGACGGCACCGCCTCCGCGGCCATCGGCGCGGCGTTGGCCCACCAGGCGGCGGGCGGCGGCCCGGCGTTCGCTCTCATCGGCGACCTCGCGTTCCTGCACGACGCGCCCGGTCTCATCGTCGGCCCGGGCGAACCGCGTCCCGACCTGTGCCTGGTCGTGGTCAACAACGACGGCGGCGGGATCTTCTCGACGCTGGAGCAGGCGGCGTTCTCCGGGCCGTCCGGGCCCTTCGAGCGCGTGTTCGGCACGCCGCACGACGCCGACCTGGGGCACCTGGCGGCCGCCGCCCGGCTCCCTTATACGCGCCTGGAACGGCCCGGCGACCTGCCCGCCGCGCTGTCCGGCCCGGGCACCGCGGGCCGCGGCCCGGGGGAGGGGGGCTGCGCGTGATCGAGGTCCGCACCGGCCGGGCCGACGGTGCCGCCTTGCGGGCGCGGCTCCAGCAGGCCGCCACGGCCGCCGTGACCGCGCCGGGCCTGCGGGGGGCAACGACCCGAAACGAACATTAACCGAGGTCAGCCCCCGAAATGGACATGCCCGGCATGTAGGGCGATGGGGGGATAAGACCCGATATAAGGTTGCTGTCACGTCACGATTCAACACATGGTAATCATGGCTGTTCACAGTACGAACATGCTTCTCCTACGATAATGCGACGGCCTGCCGAGCTGGTGTGTCGTCCCGCCTAAGGGGCCGACCTAGCCCCGCGGCATCTGGAGCCCGTGGACGTACTTCGCGGGAGAAGCACATGAGGAGAGGAGAGCGTCGATGCGTAAACGCACCACAGCGTTCGCTTCCGGCGTCGGCCTGACGGCCATTGCGGTCGCCGTCGCGGCGTGCGGCGGCAGTTCGTCGTCCGGTTCGGGCGGCGGCACGCGGCTCGGTGTCCCTGTCATCGGGGGTCCAGGCCGTGAACCCCGGCTCGGGCACGCCCAAGAGCGGCGGCACCCTGAACATGCTCGGCACGGGTGACGTCGACTACATGGACTACAACATCAGTTACTACTCGATCGGCGAGCTCGGCCAGCGGCCCTGGGTGCGCGGCCTGTATGCGTACCCCGCCACCCAGGGCAAGACCACGTTGCCCTACCCCGACCTGGCCACCGCCGCGCCGGTCGTCAGCAACGGCGGCAAGACCTATTCGATTACGATCCGTACTGGCGCCATGTGGGACACGACGCCGGCCCGCCAGGTCACCGCGGCCGACGCGCTGCGCGGCATAGAGCGCGCCTGCAACCCGGTCCAGCCGTGGGGCGGCCTGCCCGACTTCGAGACGCTGATCGTCGGGTATGCGTCATTCTGCAGCGGCTTCGCCAACGTGGCCCACACCACGGCCGCGATGACGGCCTACATCAACTCGCACCAGATTTCCGGCATCAAGGCCTCCGGCCAGACCATCACCTACACGCTGGCCCATCCCGCGTCCTACTTCCCGGACATGCTGACGATGGACCCGTTCAACCCGGCGCCGGTCGAGTCCCTCAACTACGTCCCGGCCAGCGCCCAGGCCCAGCAGAACGTCATCGCGGACGGGCCGTACAAGGTGCAGAGCTACACGCCCGCGCGGAGCATCACCTACGTGCGGAACCCGGCCTGGAAGGCGAGCTCGGACCCGATCCGCAAGGCTTACGTCAACCAGATCAACGTCACCGAGACGAACAACCAGTCGACCGTCCAGCAGGAGCTGCAGACCAATACGGCCAGCGCCAGCATGGAGTTCGACGCGTTCCCGCCGGTGGCCTCCGTGGCGGGGCTCGTCTCGCAGATGAATCAGGGGCTGAACCACAACTTCAACCTGGGCCCGACGTTCTCGTCGAACCCGCTGATGTTCTACAACACCGTCTCGCCGAACAACGGCGGCGCGCTGTCCAAGGTGGCGGTCCGGCAGGCCCTCAGCTACGGGCTCAACCGCGCGCACCTCACCCAGGTCATCAACCCCGTGGTCAACCCGCCGCTGAGCCACATCCTGCCGCCGGGCATCAACGGCTCGCAGGACGTGCCCTCCGGCTACGACCCGTACCCGTACAACCCGAGCAAGGCCAAGTCGATGCTGGCCGCGGCGGGTTACAAGAACGGCCTCACTATCACGATGCTCTACCGGCCGACGACCGCGCAGATCGCGGTGGCCCAGGCCGCGCAGTCCGACCTGGCCAAGATCGGCGTCAACCTCAAGCTGCTTCAGGTGCCGGCCGCGGACTTCTACACGAAGTACCTGGAGGCGCCGAGCGTCGCCAAGCGCGGAGTGTGGGACGTGGCCATCGCCGGCTGGGCGCCGGACTGGTACGGGGATGCGGCCCTGTCCTACTTCAACCCGCTGTTCTCCGGCCCGAGCGCCTACCCGCCTGTCGGCAGCAACTTCGGGTTCTACAACAACCCGTCCGTCACGGCGCTGATCGGGCAGGGTGCCAGTTCCGCCAGTTCCAGCGCGGCCGCGACGATCTGGGCCCAGGCTGACCAGAAGGTCATGCAGGACGCGGCGGTCTACCCGATCACCGCGCAGCTGCAGCCGCTTTACCACGCCAGCTACGTGCACAATGCGGTGTACATTCCGGCCATCCAGCAGTTCGACCCCACCAACGTGTGGCTGAGCTCACCCGGTAGCTGACCACTGTGACCTGAGTGGGCACGCGGCAGCCTGCGTGCCCACTCAGGCACATCCTGGCCGCGGCACCTTCGCCCCTGGTTACCGGTGCGAGGCGGACCGCGATTACAGTCGGCTGCGACGGTCTGGGCTGCATAAACGGCGCCGCCCAGACCCTGAAGTATGAAGGGCAGGTAGAGCGCGTGGCGCTCCTCGAGGTCGATGACCTCCGGGTCTCGTTCAAAACGCCGGACGGCATCCTGAACGCCGTCCGGGGCATCTCGTTCGACGTCGACGCCGGGCAGACCCTCGGCATCGTCGGCGAATCAGGCTCCGGCAAGAGCGTGTCCACCCAGACGATCTTGGGTATCACCCGCGGCGCCCGGGTCAGCGGCACCGCCCGGTTTGAGGGCAAGGACCTGCTCACGATGAGCAGCCACGATCTTCAGCAGGTGCGGGGCGCGAAGATCGGGATGATCTTCCAGGATCCCCTGTCGAGCCTGCATCCTTACTACAGGGTGGGCTGGCAGATCGTCGAGATGATCCGTCTGCACGACCGCAGCGTGTCCAAGGCGCAGGCGCGCAAGCGCGCCGTCGAACTGCTCACCCTGGTCGGCATCCCCCAGGCGGACCGGCGCGTGGACGACTTCCCGCACCAGTTCTCCGGCGGTATGCGGCAGCGCGCGATGATCGCCATGGCCATGGCCCTGAACCCGGCCCTGCTCATCGCGGACGAGCCCACCACCGCGCTCGACGTCACGGTCCAGGCTCAGGTGCTGCAGGTCATGAAGACCCTGCAGCAGGAGTTCGGGACCGCGATCATCATGATCACCCACGACCTGGGCGTCATCGCGGACGTCGCGGACGATGTGATCGTGATGTACGCGGGCGCGGTCATGGAGCGGGCCGACCGGCGGACGATCTTTGTCGCCAATCACCATCCGTACACCGAGGGCCTCCTCCGGTCCCTGCCCGCCTACGGCGGCGACCGCGAGCGGCTGCAGCCCATCCACGGCCAGCCGCCCAGCCTGATCGACCTGCCGTCCGGCTGCCCGTTCCATCCGCGGTGCCCGTACGTGATGGACCGCTGCCGCACCGACGTGCCGGACCTCGGCCCGGTCGGCGGCGATGCCTCCCACCTGTCGGCCTGCTGGCTTCCGCACGACATGGCGGCCCGTAACGCGCGGCGCCAGGAGGTCATCGGCCAGGTTCAGCCCGTGCCCGGGGAAGCCCCGGAAGAGGCTCTCGCAGCGCCGGCGCAAACGGCAGGGAGCGAGTCATGAGCAGCGATTCCATCGCCACCGCGCCGGACGGGGACGTCCTGCTCCGCGTGGAAGATCTCGTCAAGTATTTCCCGGTGCGCTCGAGCCAGCTTTTCCGGCGGCAGCGCGATTTCGTGCACGCCGTCGAGGGGGTGAACCTCGAGGTGCGCCGGGGGCAGACCCTCGGCCTCGTGGGCGAGACCGGCTGCGGCAAGTCCACCCTGGCCCGCTGCATCATGCGGCTGTACGACATCACCTCCGGGCGCATCACGTTCGACGGCCATGACATCAGCACGCTGGCCCGCCGTAGGATGCGCCCGATCCGCCGGGACATGCAAATGATTTTCCAGGACCCGTACGGGTCGCTGAACCCGCGTCGGCGGGTCGGGTCGATCATCGGCGACCCGTTCGCTATTCACGGCGTCGCGAGCGGCGCCGACCGCAAGCGGCGGGTGCAGGAGATCATGGAGCGGGTGGGGCTCAACCCGGAGCACTACAACCGGTTCCCGGCCGAGTTCTCCGGGGGGCAGCGCCAGCGCATCGGCGTGGCGCGCGCGCTCGCATTCCGGCCCAAGCTGGTCATCTGCGACGAGCCAGTGTCGGCGCTGGACGTCTCGATCCAGGCCCAGATCATCAACCTGCTCGCCGACCTCCAGAAGGAGTTCGGCCTGACCTATATCTTCATCGCGCACGACCTGTCGGTGGTCCGCCACGTCAGCGACACGGGTCGCGGTGATGTACCTGGGCCAGATCACCGAGATCGCGCCTACCGCGCAGCTATGGGACCACCCGCGCCACCCGTACACGGACGCGCTGCTGTCGGCCGTGCCGGTGCCGGACCCGGATAAGACCGACCAGCGCGAGCGGATCATCCTGGCCGGGGACGTGCCGTCCCCGGTCGCCCCGCCGTCCGGCTGCCGGTTCCACCCCCGCTGCCCCAAGGCCGCGCCCACCTGTGTCGAGCAGGTCCCGGTGCTGGAGCCCCGCCTGGGCGACGGCCCGGACCACCGGGCGGCCTGCCACTTCCCCGTCGCGGACGGGGAAGACATCTCCGCGGCCCGGCCCACGATCGGCGCCGAGGAACGCATCATCGAAACCGGGATCCTGGCCGACGCCGACTCCAGCCTGACCGGCCCGGGCCCCAGGGAGGGATCATGAGCCAGAGCCTGGTCGGCGCCGCCCCGCCGCCGACGGAACCGCCGGCCTCCGCGGTCGCCGAGGGCACCGCCGCCCGCAAGATCGAGGGCCGGAGCCCGTGGCGGCTCGGCATGGAACGGCTGGTCCGCGACCGGGCCGCGATGATCTCCCTCGGCGTGATCGTGCTGATCGTCCTGCATGGCGATCTTCGCGCCGGTGATCGCCGCGATCATCGGGCACGGGCCGAATGAGCAGTTCCGCCTCGACCGGCCTGACGCCGATCGGCCAGCCGAAGGGGCCGAACGGCACGTTCCTGCTCGGAACCGACGACCAGGGCCGGGACATCCTGGTCCGGATCGCCTACGGGGCGCGGATCTCGCTGATCGTCGGGGTCCGGCCACCGCGCTCACGGTGATCATCGGCGCCGTCGTCGGCCTGATAGCCGGCTACTTCGGCGGCCTGACCGACTCGGTGATCGCCCGGTTCATCGACTGGCTGCTGGCCATCCCGTTCCTGCTGTTCGCCATCTCGCTGGTGACGGTCTTCGGACGCCGAGCCTGAGATCGTCATCATCGTGATCGGCTTGTTCGGCTGGGCGTCGGTCGGCCGCATCGTCCGCGGCCAGGTGATGTCGATCAAGGAGAAGGAGTACATCGAGGCGGCCCGGGCCCTGGGGGCCAGCCCTGGCGGATCATGTTCGTCGACATCCTGCCGAACGTGCTGGCGCCGATCATCGTCTACGCGACGCTGCTGATCCCGCTGTCGCATCGTGACCGAGGCGTCACTGTCCTTCCTCGGCGTCGGCATTCCCCCGCCCACGGCCGACTGGGGGCAGATGATCAGCTCGGCGCAGAAATTTCTACCAGTACGGCGCCTGGTGGTACCTGGTGTTCCCCGAGCGTGGCCCTGCTGGTGACGACGCTGGCATTCAACATCTTCGGTGACGGCGTCCGCGACGCGTTCGACCCGCGCGGCGATCAGCTATTCGTCTAGGAGCTTCCTGTGGCCCGATTTCTCATACGCCGGATCCTCCAGGGCATCCTCGTCATGTGGCTGGTGACCGTCAGCGTCTTCCTCATCTTCTACATCGGCCCGGGACCGAGCGCGGTCGCCCGGACCCTGGCCGGCAAATCGGCTACGCCGCAGGTCGTGGCGGCGGTCTCGCACCGACTGCTGCTGGACCGCCCGTTCTACGTCCAGTACGGTCACTTCCTGTGGCTGCTGCTGCACGGCAACCTGGGCTACTCCTTCTACCACAGCCAGTCGGTGAACTCGATCATCGCACGGCGTTCCCGATCACGCTGTCGCTCGTCATCGGGCGCGGCGATCCTGTGGATCGTCATGGGCGTGCTGAGCGGCGTGCTGTCCGCGGTGCGGGCCCGCTCGGTGATGGACCGGACCTTCACCGGGCTGGCGCTGTTGTTCTACTCGATGCCGACGTTCGTGCTCGGCCTGCTGTTGTTGCTGGTGTTCTACTACGAGTTCACCATCCACGGCATCCACGTTTCCCGGGTCGGGTTACACGTCGATCACGGCCAACCCATGGAACTGGTTCGCGGGCTGGTCCTGCCGTGGATCACGCTCGTCGCTCGTGTCGGCCGCGACCTACACCCGGCTGACCCGCGGCTCGATGCTGGACGTCATGGGCGAGGACTACATCAGGACCGCGCGGGCCAAGGGCATGCCGGAGCGACGGGTGATCTTCCGGCACGCCCTGCGGGCCGCGCTGACGCCGGTCGTGACCCAGTACGGCATCGACGTCGGCGCCTGCTCGGCGGGGTGGTCATCACCGAGCCGTGTTCGGCATGCCGGGCCTCGGCTACACCGCGGTGCAGTCGATCCAGCAGCAGGACCTGCCCGTGGTCATCGGCGTGGTGATCGTGGCCGCCGCGGCGGTTGTGGTGGCCAACATCGTCGTCGACGCGCTGTACGCGGTGCTCGACCCCAGGGTCCGGCTGCACTGAACGATGGCTCGGGGGCGGTCCCGGCTCGCACGGGCTGAGGCCGCCCCGGCCAGCGCCGTGGATTCAGGGCCCCAGACGGGCTCAGCCTTCGAGCGCCTGGCGCATCGGCCGGAACTTTACTTCCGTCTCGGCGAGCTCAGCCGACGGGTCCGAGTCGGCCACGATGCCGCAGCCGGCGAACAGGCGGGCCCGCCGCCCGTCCAGCTCGGCGGAGCGCAGGGCGATACCGAACTCGCCGTTGCCCTGGGCGTCCACCCAGCCGACCGGGCCCGCGTAACGCCCCCGCTCCATGTGCTCCAGCTCGCGGATGAGCTCCAGCGCGGTCTCGGTGGGTGTCCCGCAGACCGCGGCGGTCGGGTGCAGGGCGCCCGCCAGGGCCAGCGCCGACCGGTCCGCCGCGAGCGTGCCCCGGACCGGCGTACCCAGGTGGTGGACATTGGCCAGCTTCAGCAGGGACGGCTGCGCGGACACGTCGAGATCGGTGCACAGCGGCGCGAGCACGTCCCGCACCGAGGCCACCGCGTAGGCGTGCTCCTCGGTGTTCTTGGCCGAGGCGAGCAGGCCGGCGCCCAGTTCGGCGTCCTCGTCGGGCCGGCCGCCGCGCGGCGCCGTCCCGGCCAGGACCAGCGCGCTGACCTCACGGCCCTGCCGCCTGACCAGAAGCTCCGGGGTCGCACCGACCAGGTTCCCGCAGGCGAAGGTGAAGCAGTCCGGGTAGCGGTCGGCCAGCCGGCGCAGGACGATACGGGGATCGATCGGGCCGGCCGCGGTCGCGAAGATGTCCCGGGCGAGTACCACCTTGCGCAGCTCGCCCGAGGAAATCCGGCTGACCGCCGAGGCCACGGCCTGCTCCCACTGGGGCGCGCTCAGGCTGCCGTCGTGCCAGCGGAGCGTGCCCGGTGGCACCGGATCGTCCGCGTCGGGAGCGGGGTCGCTGCCGCCGGCGACGGTGGTGAGCCACGCATGGCCGGCCCGGTCGCGGCCGATGATGGTCCGCGGAACGACCAGCACCGAGCCTTCGGACGCCGGATCGAAGGTGAAACTGCCGAACGCGACCGGCCCGGAACCGGGCCGCCCGACCTGGTCGTCGGTCTCGGCCCCGTCGAACAGGTCACGCAGCCATTTCTCCGCCGCCGTGAACCGGTCCTCGCCCGCGGACAGGGTGATCCGCGCGACTTCCCCCCAGCCCACCAGCCCGCTGCGGTGCCGCACCCAGGCGACCGCCGGCGAACGCTGCAGGCGGGCGAGTAGGTCGCCGGGGTCAGGGACCGGTACGGTGCGAACGGTGAAACCGCCGGGTTCCGGCGTCGGCCGTCCCACGGGCCGGGCTGGCCTGCCGGGGCGCCCGGGCGGCGTGCCGGGCGTCACATCATCCGCGTCGGCTGTCACGCCAGTCGATTTTACGGCAGCATTTGCTACGGACATTGCGGGGAGGCGGCGGATGCATCAGCGACGGGCCCTGGCGCGAGGCCTGGCGCACCGGGGCGGGTCGACCGTGCTGATCCTCGTCGTCGCCCTCGTGGCCGTGGCGGCGGTCGCGGCCGGGCAGGCCTACTACGACGCCGCGAGGATCTCGATCCTGCAGGACACGGTGGCCGGCGCGCCGATGATCGGGCGGGGCTTCGAAGCCAACGAGACCGGCCCGGTCAACTCGACCCGGCCGGCACTGGAGCAAGCGATCCAGGGGCAGCTCGACAGCGATCTCGGCGCGAAGGCCGCGGCGCGGGTGTTCGCGCCGCCGGTGGAATCGATCGAGGGCACTGGCCTGTACCAGCCGTTCGGAAAGGAATTCGTCCTGGCCTGGCGCACCGGCCTCTGCGCGCACCTGCGCATCATCGGGGCCTGCCCGGTCACGCCCGGGCAGGTGATCATCAGCCAGTCACTGGCGGCCCGGACCGGCCTGCGCATCGGCCAGCGGATCACCGGGACCGGGTGGTCCCCGCTCACCGTGACCGGTATCTACCGGCTGCCCGATCTGAACGCCGACTACTGGGTCCTGCGGTCCACGACCTACTTCCCGATGGAAGGGCAGCCCTCAGCGTCGCGCAACGCCAGCGCGAACGTGGAGCTCGACGCCATGTTCACCCCGCTGGCCACGATGGACGGCGCGACAGCCCAGCAGGGCACCAGCGTCATCGACGACCAGCTGGCGGGCGGCGCGCTGCGGGCCGCCGATGTCCCGCTGCTGCAGTCCGGGATGTCGGCCTTCGCGACCAACATTTCGGATCAGAACGTCATAGTGACCACGGACGTTCCGGCGACGCTCACGACCGTTGAATCCAGCTGGCGGGCGGTCGCCGTGCCCGTCCTGCTCATCACCGTCACACTGCTCACGCTCAGCTGGCTGCTGCTGTTCATGGCGGTCACGGACGCGGTCGACGCGCGGGGGCCCGAGGTGGCGCTGGCCCGGCTGCGCGGTCACGGGCGCTGGCGGACCCTGGCCTTCGGCCTGTCCGAGCCGGCCGCCCTGCTGGCCATCGCGTTCCCAGCCGGTGCGCTAGGCGGCTGGGCGGCGGCCGCCGCCCTGGACAGCGTGCTCCTGCGGCCCGGCACCCCGACGGGGATGCCGCTGCTCGGGTGGGCCGCCGCGGCGGTAGCGACCGTGGGCGGGTTCGCCGCGATCGGCCTGGCCGCGCGGCGCACGCTGCGCCGGGGGGGTCGTGGAGGAGTTCCGGCGGGCCGGGCGCGGGGGCGCCGAACGCGGGTGGGTGGTCGACGCGGTCCTGCTCACCGGCGCCGTCGCCGGGCTGCTCGACCTGCTGCTCACCGGCCAGATCGGCTCGGCCAGCCAGAACGTCCTCAGCCTGCTGGTCCCGGCGCTGCTCGGGCTGGCGGTCGCGGTGGTGGCCTCCCGGCTGCTCCCGCTGGCCTGCCGGGCCGTCTACGGCTATACCGGCCGGCGCGGCGGCCTCGGTACGTACCTGGCCGTCCGCCAGATCGCGCGCCGCCCGGGCGGCGTGCGGACGACGATCGTCCTCGCCACGTCGTTCGCGCTGGCCACGTTCGCGGTCACGGCATGGTCGGTCGGCCGGGCCAACTACCGCCTCGTGGCGGGCACCCAGGTCGGCGCGCCGACGGTGCTGAGCGTCGCGGCCCGGCCGGGATCAGATCTCGGCGCGATCGTCGATCAGGCCGATCCCAGCGGCCAGCAGGCCACGGTCGTCGACCGCTACGTCAGCCTGGCCAGCGGGACCGGCGGCGACGTGACCCTCGGCGTCGATCCGCAGCGTTTCGCCCGGATCGCCTTCTGGGCCCGTCAATTCGCCGCCCAGCCGCTGGCCAGCCTGGCCGCCCGGCTCGATCCGCCCGCCCCGGCGCCGGTCAGCCTGGCCGGCGACGCGCTGCGGGTCACCGTCCGGGTGGCGTCCATGTCGGTTCCGGGCGAGCTGGTCTCGGCCAATGTGACCACCGGCTCGTCGCCCGTCAGCCTGGGAGCGCTGCCGCGCCACGGCACCGTGACGCTCACTGGTGCGCTGGTGGGCTGCCCGTGCGTGCTTCAGAGCCTGGAACTCGGCCTGTCCGGCCAGGAACTGAGCGGCGGTTCCGTGCCGCCGGTCAGCGGGAGCCTGACGATCACCGCGCTCGAGGTGCACTCCCGCGGACGCTGGCAGGCCGTCGGCCCGCGCGCGCTCGCCTCCACAGCCGCGTGGAAGGAAGCCAGGACCACCGGCCACCTGCCGGACGTTATCTCGGCCGGGCCCGCAGGCCTGCAATGGCACTTCAGCACCGTGCCCGGGAACGAGGATCCGGCCCTCCAGTCGGCTGACACGCCGGCCGTGCTGCCGGCGCTGATTCCCGCCACCCTGACCGCCGGCCGGACCGGCATCTTCGCCGGGGTGGGCCTGGACGGCAGCCCCCTGCTCCTGCGGCCGGTGGCGGCGGTCGCGGCCGTGCCCGGCGCGCCGGCCGGCGGGGTGATCGTCGACCGGCGCTACGCCGAGCTGGCCGCCGGGCAGAACCTCGGCCAGGTGACCCAGGAGGTCTGGCTGGCCGCCGGGGCGCTCGGGCGGATCGCGCCCCGGCTGCGGGCCGCCGGCGTGAGCATCGTCGGGGAACACTCCACGGCCGCGATGGTCGCCGCGCTGGAACGGCAGGGGCCGGCCTGGCCAGCGTGCTGTTCCTGGCCGACGGGGGCGCCGCCGCCGTGCTGGCCGCGGGAGCCGCCATCCTCGGCATCTACCTGTCCGCGCGACGGCGGCGGTATGAGTACGCGGCGCTGGAGGGATCCGGTGTACGCCGGCCAGCGCTCGGCCGCGCCGTCCTGATCGAGCTGATGGTGGTCGTGGGCTTCGGCGCCGTGGCCGGGATCGCCGCCGGGCTCGCCGCGGCCGCCGCCGTCCTGCGGAGTGTCCCGGAGTTCACGACCAGCCCGTTGGCCCCGTCGCTGTCCTACGTGCCGCCCGCCGGGCCGCTCGCCATCGCCCTGGGCGCCGCGGCCGGCCTGCTGATCATCGCCTCGGTGGCGACGGGCGTGACGCTGATCCGCGGCATCCGGCTCGACCAGTTGCGGGAGGCGCCGGCATGACCGAGGCGATCGTCCGCTGTGAGAGCCTCGTGCAGGTCTACGGGCTGCCGGGCCAGGAAGTCACTGCCCTGCGCGGCGTGGACCTCACCGTGACGGCCGGCGAGACCGTGGCCTTGCTCGGGCCGTCGGGTGCGGGGAAGTCGACGCTGCTGTGGCTGCTCGCCGGGCTGCTGCGCCCGACCGCCGGGTTCGCCGAGGTCTGCGGCAGGCGGCTCGGTGACCTGAAGCCGGGATCGGCCGCGAAGATGCGGCTGCTCGATGTCGGGATGGTGATGCAGACACCGGGGCGCAACCTGCTCCCGTACGAGACCGCCGCGGGCAACGTTATCTTCGCTCAGACGCCGGCCCGGCGCAGCCACGCCGACAGGCGCCGCCGGGCGGACACGCTGCTGGAGACGGTCGGCCTCAGCCAGCTGGCGCACCGCCCGGCCGGCCGTCTGTCCGGCGGCGAGCAGCAGCGGCTGGCCGTCGCGGTCGCGCTGGCCAATCAGCCGCGGCTGGTGCTGGCCGACGAGCCGACCAGCCAGCTCGACCAGGCGTCCGCGGCCACCGTCACCAGCCTCCTCAAGTCGGCCAACCAGGACCTGGGGACCACCGTGATCGTGGTGACCCACGACCCGGCCCTCGGCGGCGCCTTCCGCCGCACGGTGACGATCCGGGACGGCAAGGTCGGCGCCGAGGGCCATGCGGGCCAGGACTACCTGGTCGTAGCCCGGGACGGATCCGTGCAGCTTCCGCAGGACCTGCTCGAGGTGCTGCCCCCGGGAACGCTGGCCCGCGCGGTCCGGACCGAGCACGGCGTGGAACTGCGCCGGGCTGATGCGGAGCTGGACTGACCCATGCTGAAGGCACGCGGGCTGGAGTACGAGCGGGACGGGCGGCCGATCCTGGCCGGGATCGACGTGACCGTCGAACCGGGCGAGAGCCTGGCCGTCACCGGGCCATCGGGCTCCGGCAAGACGAGCCTGCTGGCCATCTTGTCCGGGCTGGCCCGGCCCACGATGGGGGAGGTCCACATCGACGGGGCATTGCTGACCGGCCAGGCCGGACCGCCGCCGGGTGTGTCCGTGGTGCTCCAGGGCTACGGGCTGGTCTCGCTGCTGACGGCGGCCGAGAACATCGAGGTCGTGCTGCGGGCCAACGGCACGCCGCCGGCCGCCGCCGCCCACGCGGCCCGCCAGGTCCTGGCCCGGCTCGGGCTCGAGGCGCACGCCGACCAGCTGGTCGAGGAGCTCTCCGGTGGCCAGCAGCAGCGGACCGCCGTGGCCCGGGCCCTGGCCCTCGAACCGCGCCTGCTGATCGCCGACGAGCCGACCGCCGAGCTTGACCCGGCCGCCCGGGCCGTCGCGCTGGCCCAGATGTTCGCCGTGGCCACCGGGGGCGGGGCACTTGTCCTGGCCACGCACGACCCGGAGGTGGCCGCCCGCTGCGACCGGACGCTCAGCCTCGGCGCCCCGGCGGCCTGATCGGCGTCTCGGTCACAGCAGGCTGAGCTGGGTCGGAGCCGCCGTTCCGGCCGTCTTTTCTGGCCCAGCCGGCCGCTGGGTCCCGGTCGGCCGGCCGCCTGGCTTCGCCGCGGCCGCCCGGCCACCGCGCGGGACACGCCTGCCTGCGGCCGGGCTGGCCGCACCAACGCGATAGCGGCGCGCCAGTTCCCGGACCTGTTCCGTGATCCCGGCCTGGTAGTCCTTGGCCGCGTAGGCCCCGCGGCCGTACAGGGCCTGATAGCGGGGGAGAAGCGCGGGATGGTGCTCGCGCAGCCACTGGAGAAACCACTCGCGGGCCCCGGTCCGCAGGTGCAGCACGATCGGGGAGACGTGCGTGGCGCCCGCCTCGGCGATCCGCCGGACGGCGGCGTCCAGCTGGGCCGGCGAATCCGACAGGAACGGCACCACCGGCCCCATCAGGACCCCGCACGGCAGCCCGGCACCGGTCAGCGCCGCGCACACGTCGAGCCGCCGCTCGGGGCTGGGCGTGCCGGGCTCCAGCGACCGCCAAAGCTCTTTGTCGACAAAACCAGCGGAGACGTTGAGCCCCACATCGGTCACCTCGGCCGCCTCGCTGAGCAGATCGAGGTCCCGGAGGATGAGCGTGCCCTTGGTCAGGATCGAGAACGGGTTCGCCGCATCCCGCAGCGCGGCGATGATGCCCGGCATCAACTGGTAGCGGCCCTCGGCCCGCTGGTAGCAGTCGACGTTGGTGCCCATGGCGATATGCTCGCCGTCCCAGCGGGGCGATGCGAGCTTCTTCTGCAGCAGTTCCGGGGCGTTGACCTTGACCACGACCTTGGAATTGAAATCGGCGCCCGCGTCGAGATCGAGGTAGGTGTGGGTATTACGGGCAAAGCAGTTGTGGCTGACGACTCCGTTGGCGATGAAGTCACCCGTCCCCGTGGTGATGTCGTACATGGGCACTTCGATCCCGAGCGGCTTGATCTCCGTCACCAGCAGCCGCGCGTCGCTCTTGAGTGCGACACCGTCGATCGAGCGCTTCCTGGTTATGGCTGGATCGGTGGTGTGGAAGAACCGGAGCACTTCCCGGAGCCCGCCGCGCAGTCGCACGGATACCAGCCCGTTTGGCCGGCCAGACGGCTCCACCGCGTAGTCAAAGCCGAAGAACTTCAGTGATCGGGTCGTGGCGTCGATGATCTGCTGGTCGGTGTTCGACATCCGCCAGACGCCCCTGCTGCAGCTACCCTCAGCGTCGAAGATGCCGGCCAGGAAGCCCTTACGCCACTCCGCGGTGGGCGCCTCGGGCCAGGCGATCAGGTGCCGGATGGCTTCCACGTTGCCATATGAGGACACGTATATCGCCCTCAGAGCCTTCCGCTGCCCCTGTGCCTCGGCGAAGGTACGCTCGGACGTCACGATGCCGAAGGTGCCCAGGCAGTAGCGGGTCCTGGACAGCCCTTCCGGGTCGACCAGCGCCAGCCGGAACTGGCTGGTCCTGACGTTGGCGTCGCCGCGGATCATGCCGCAGAGGTAGCCACGCCGGTAGTCGACGGTGTTCTTGGGCGGCTCCGCGAACCGGCCGACACCCATCAGCTTGTTGTTGACGGTCAGGAACGGCCGCTGCAGCGGGCCCTGCTCCGCGCCGGTCACGTGCTTCCAGCCACGCTCGGTGAGGAAGCGGTGGTCGCCGCTGGCGATGAGTTGCGTCCCGTCCTCCAGCGTGATCCGGTAGGCCGGCTTGACCGTGGACCAGTGGGCCAGGACCGTCGTGATCGCGTAGCGGCGGTAGTAACCGCTGCGGACGGTGCCGTAGATCGCGTCGCCGACGCGGACGTCGGCCAGGGCCTTGGTGCGGCCGTCCGCCATCAGGATCGGAGTCTCTCCACGACAACAATATGCACATGCATGCTGGCATCCCCGGTAGGGGTTGATCGTCCAGCGGAATGGCATCCGCGAGGCCGCGGGTACCTGGTTGACGATCGACTTGGCTTGCACCTCGTAGAAGGTCATGCCGCGGAAGGCGGGCGTGTCGAAGGTCCGGGTGACGGTCCCGCGGCCGAACAGGGGGAGCGGCGCGGGAGCGTCTCCGCCATTCACGGCGGCCCCGGCCGTGCTGGCGCCGTCGCCGCACCCGGGGCCGCAGGCTGACCCGGGGCCGTCCGCCCCGGCGTCCCGGCCCAGCCCGGGTAGCTCGTCATCTAGCCGCAAATGGTCCCATCGCATGTCAACGAGCATAGAACTATTATTCGACGGTGGCGACGGCGAGACTGGAGTGTTCGATTCAACCCGCCCGGACGGCGCCCCGCGATAGCCTTCGGCCGTGCTCGAATACGTGACGGTGACCCGGTACGTCACTCCGCTGCGGGAGGGCGGTTCACTGCCGGCCATCGTCGAGGCGGACAATCTCGGCACGTACGTCATGAAGTTCCGCGGCGCGGGCCAGGGCCCGCTGGCGCTGGTGGCCGAGATCATCGCGGGCGAGCTGGGCCGCCGGCTCGGATTGCGGGTACCGGAGCTGGTTCTGGCCCAGCTCGATCCCCGGATCCCGGGCAGCGAGCCGGATCCCGAGATCCAGGATCTGCTGAAGGCCAGTGAGGGCCTCAACCTGGGCGTCGATTTCCTGCCCGGCTCGGCGGGCTTCGACCCGCTGGGCTGGACGGCCGATCCGGCCTTCGCCAGCCAGGTGCTCTGGTTCGACGCGCTGGTCCAGAACGTCGACCGCACCTGGCGGAACCCGAACCTGCTCGTCTGGCACGGCAACATCTGGCTGATCGACCACGGCGCCGCGCTGTACTTCCACCACAACTGGGGCTCGGCCGACCCGGCCCGGCCGTTCGACGCGCGCGAGCACGTCCTGCGTGACCGGGCGACCGGCCTCCGCGATGCTCACGAGGCCCTCCTCCCGCAAGTCACCGAGGAACTGCTGGCCGAGGTGGCCGACCTGGTGCCCGAGGCGTGGTTCGGCGAGCGGGGAGCGGACGCCTACGTGTCGCATCTGCTGGAGCGCGCTCCGCTGGTGCCGGAGGTGATACGCACATGACGAGCGGTACCTCCGGGCCGCAGGCCCCGCCCGGCACCGAAGTGTTCGAATATGCGCTGATCCGGGTGGTGCCCCGGGTGGAACGGGGCGAGGCCATCAACGCCGGCGTGATCGTCTACTCCCACGGCCACCGCTACCTCGCCGCGCGCATCGAGCTGGACGAGGGCCGCCTGCGGGCCCTGGACCCGCACGCGGATCTGGATGCCGTGCGGGCGGCCCTGCGGGCGGTGGAAAAGGCGTGTACCGAGGGGCCGCTGGCCGGGCGGCCGCTCGGCGAGCGGTTCCGCTGGCTCACCGCGCCGCGCAGCACGGTGGTTCAGCCCGGCCCGGTACACAGCGGCCTGACCGCCGATCCCGACGCGGAGCTGGCCCATTTGTTCGACACCCTGGTCCGTTCCTGAAGGCTCCAGAAGCCCGTACCGGTGGGCTGGCGTGGCGCGGGGAAAAACGGGGGACTACGAAGGCAGAACGATTGGATAAAGATCTTGCGGTGGGGGATAGTTAGAGGCATATCCACCAGCGCGCGACGCGGAGGTGGCGCTATGGCGCTGTCGATGGACGAGCAGCGCATGCTCGCCGAAATTGAACGGCGGCTGGCCGCCGAGGACCCGGGCCTTGCGTCCCGCATGTCCTCGTTCAGACGGCCCGGCCCGGCGAACATATTCCGGTCCGCCAGAGCGCGCGTCATCGGCTCACTGCTCACGGTCGTCGTCGTCGCGATGGTCTCGCTGGTGGTCTACGCGATGGTCCCGTTCCGCTCGAACAGCGCACGGACGCTGGGCGGGCACCCGGTCGCCTCGCGCGGCCTGCCGGTGATGACCATCTCCAGCGCCGGGGCGGGCCAGGCCAGGACCGGCACGACGAGATCCGGCACCGGCAATACCGCCACGGCCAAGCCAGCCGCCAAGGCCAAGAGCTCCACCGCGGCCGGGACGGCCTCCGGGTCCACGACCCACCGGGCCCCGGCCTCACACACCGCGTCCAGCGCGGCCCGGACCGGAAACTCCGCTTCCCCGGCGGCCCGCCCGGCCACCACGCACGGCCCCTGACCCGTCGGGTCAGTACTCGCGCCAGAGCTGGATCAGATACCGCTCGAAGCCTTCCAGTTGCCTCTTGGCCTGCTGGAAGTCATCCGAGAGCGGGTTGCGGTACGCGTCGTAGAGCTCGGTGTACCGGCGCGCCGCCTCCTCACGATTGCTCGCGTACACCCGGACGGCATAATCGCCCACCCCGCTGGCCAGGCGCAGCCCGTGGATGGCCGTGCCGACTGAGCCCATGTCGATGCTGAGGTAGCCGCGCAGATAGAGGCGGCACTTGGCCTCCTCCTCCCACGTGTCGCCGAAGGGCGGGGGCGCACCGTCCCACTCCTCCAGGACGAGCCGGACCTGAAGTTGCTCCTGGAGGCTTCCGACCCATAGCTGCTCGCGGTTCACGCTGATCAGCGATCCGACCGGCGGCAGCGGCGCGCCGGGGGCGTGGGGGTCGACCGCGGAGTCATGAACGCGGAACATGCGCCGGTCCGGGAAGACGGGCATGACCAACTGGAGAAGCCTCCGGCTCATCGTCCCCCCCACGGCACCTAGAGCCACGGTCCCGCATGCTCCGTGACCGCCGGAGCCCGGGTGCCATTACAGGTGGCATAAATGTAGACCTTGGTCCGGCCCGGTCGCAGGAAAATGGATGCTGTGATCGTCCCGGCCGGGACCCGGCCCGTGGCCGGGTGGTGGGCCGGCAGCCGGTGGGCGGGCCCCCGGCCGGGCCGGGCCCTCGCCGCTGGCTGCTGGCCGCGCTAGTGAATTTCATGTAACGGGCGTGACAGGCAGGCACTAATTCCGTCACGATTAAGCCACGACTTAGGCCCTGACCTGGCGCGGATCGCAGGATGTGTACAATCTCGTTCTCAAGAAGTCGCATTCCGCCATTGACGCTCAAGGGCCGGTAGAAGGCCGGGGCCGGATGCCGGAGATAGGCGACGAGGACCCGGTCAGCAGGAGTCGATGGTTTCCATAGCCGTGCCGCTTGTGGCGCGAGAGGGAGGAGGAGAGCCAACCCTTGGTGTGGCGCTTCTCACTCCGGCGGGCCGGCCGGTGAACCTCACTTCACCTGCAAGTATTTCCTTGATCACGGAGGGTGACACTTGCGGCCGTGAGGCGGTTTCCGGCCACGATTACCGGCCCGCTCTTTCCCCGGCCGCGACGCCCGTGAGCCAAAGAAGTCCCTTCTCCGGTGCAATTCCCCGCTATTCCAGCGGCCGGGAGTACTCTGCTGGCGCGCGTTACCCGGGCGCCATCCGTGTTTTCCCGGGCTTTTCGCGCGGGCCAGCGCCGACCGGCGCCCACCCGCGCACCGCAACGGGCGATTCCGTAAACTCACCGCGGACCGCCGTGTTCACATTTCATGGCAAAGGAGCATGCTCATGAGAGCTCTGCCCAAGCGTTACGTTCTCGGGGCCATGGCGGCGGTCGCCGGCATGAGCCTCGCGGCGTGCGGCGGGTCGTCGTCATCAAACTCGACGGCGAGCTCGGGGAAGCCGGTGTACGGCGGGACGCTGCATATCGTCGCGGCCAGCGGCCCCGACCATATCGACACCGTCCCGGCCTACTACACCGCGGACTACCAGCTCGAGCGGGCCTACACCAGGCAACTCCTTGCGTACCCGACCGTCCCGGCGACCAGCACGTCCAGCCCGGGCTGGACGCAGACCACCACACCGCAGCCCGACATCGCCACCGAGGTGCCGACCACGGCCAACGGCGGCGTCACCAACGGCGGGAAGACCTACACCTTCCACATCAAGCCGGGCATCGACTGGAACTCCAGCCCGGCGCGGCAGGTCACCGCGGCTGACTTCATCCGCGAGTTCAAGGCGTTCTGCAACCCGGTCAGCCCGGTCGGCAACCCCGGGTATTACCAAAGCACGATCGCCGGCCTCACCTCGTATTGCAACGCGGAGACCGCGTTCTTCGGGAACAAGTCGAACGCGCCGACCGCGGCGAACATCGCGGCCTTCCAGAACTCGCACAACATCTCCGGGCTGTCCGCCCCCAGCACGGACGCGCTGCAGATCACGCTAACCGCGCCGGCTAGTGACTTCCTGTACATGATGGCCATGCCGTTCGCCTCGGCCCGGCCGGTGGAATACGACGGCTACGTGCCCAACAGCCTGCAGCTGGATCAGCACACGCTCTCGGACGGCCCGTACGCGATCACGTCGTATCTTCCGGGCAAGTCGATCACGCTGGCGAAGAACCCGGCCTGGAAGGCATCCACCGACACGCTGCGGCACGCCTACGTGTCCACCATCCTGCTGACCGAGGGCGTCACGTCGGCGGCGACCCAGATCGCGGACATGCAGGCCGGCACCCAGGACCTGATCAACGACACACCGCTCAACCCGCCGTCCATCCCGGCGATGCTCAGCAGCAAGCCGGCCAACTTCCAGGTCTGGCCCTGGTCGAGCACGCAGCCCTACATCGTGTTCAACCTCCGCAGCCCGAACTCGGGTGGCGCCACGCAGAAGCTGCTCGTGCGGCAGGCGATCGAATACGGCCTGGACAAGGGCGCGGTGATCAAGGCATTCGGCGGCCCGGCCGTCGCCCAGGTGATCAACACGGTGATCCCGCCGGGCAACGTGGGCTACGTCAACTACAACCTGTACCCGGACAACAGCGGCCAGGGCAACGTCGCGATGTGCAAGTCCGACCTGTCGAAGGCGGGCTACCGGAACGGGCTGTCGCTCACCTACACGTACCAGAATGACTCGACCAACAGCCGGGCCTTCGCCGCGATCCAGGCCAGCCTGAAGAACTGCAACATCAACCTGAACGGCAAGCCGGAGCCGGGCTCGAGCTTCTACGTGGACCTCGGCAACGCGCCGGAGAACAACAAGGCCGGCACGTGGGACCTGGGCCAGGCCAACTGGATCCCGGACTGGTTCGGCAACAACGGCCGCACCATCATCCAGGCGCTGTTCCAGGGACCCAACTGCGTGGTCAACACGGTTAACTACGGCTGCTACGACAACGCGACCGTCAACTCGCTGATCACCCAGGCCGAGGCGGCCACCTCACTGACGACCGCCGGAAATGACTGGCACGCGGCAGACATGCAGATCATGAAGGACGCCGCGATCGTCCCGATGGCCAGCCAGAACTTCCCGAGCTACGCGAGCAGCCGGGTCAAGGAGGCCGGGGCGAGCACCGCGGTGTTCGCGCCCAACATCGGCCAGACCGACATCACCAACGTCTGGCTGGCCAATGGCTGACCGGATAGCGTAACGCCGGGCCGGCTGGACACCTCGGGTGTCCAGCCGGCCCCGGCATGGCCATACCGGACATTTAGTGCGACGCTTATCCTCGCCGCGCCGCGTCATCCGACGTCGCGCGCCGGGTAGGCGGCGGGAGGGATGCAGTGACCCTGCTCGAAGTCAAGGACCTGACCGTCGGCTTTCCGACCGCTGACGGCCTCGTCCAAGCGGTCCGGGGGGTGTCGTTTACCGTCGATGCCGGCCGGACGCTCGGTATCGTCGGTGAATCGGGAAGCGGCAAGACCGTCCTGACCCAGACCCTGCTCGGGCTCACCCCCGGAGCCGACATCTCCGGCAGCGCCGCCTTCGACGGCGTCGACCTGCTGACGCTGACCGACGACCAGATGCGCCAGGTCCGCGGCGCGCAGATCTCGGTGATCTTCCAGGATCCGCTGACCAGCCTGCATCCCCTGTACCGGGTGGGCTGGCAGATCGCCGAGATGATCCGGGCCCACGACAAGTCGGTCAGCAAGAAGGAGGCGGCCGAGCGCGCCGTGGAACTGCTCGGGCGGGTCGGCATTCCCCGCCCGGAGCAGCGGGTTCACGACTACCCGCACCAGTTCTCGGGCGGTATGCGCCAGCGGGCCATCATCGCGATGGCCCTGTCGCTGTCGCCCAAGCTGATCATCGCCGACGAGCCCACCACCGCGCTGGACGCGACGGTTCAGGCGCAGATCCTGGACCTGCTGCTGAAGCTGCAGCAGGAATCGGACACCGCGCTCATCATGATCACGCACGACCTCGGCGTGGTCGCGGACATCGCGGACGACGTGATGGTCATGTACGCGGGCCGGGCCGCTGAGCGCGCGACCAAGGACGACATCTTCTACGGGCCGCATCACCCGTACACCAAGGGCCTGCTCGAGTCGATCCCGAACAGTTCGGCGGCGGCCGGCCGGCTGCGGCCGATCGCCGGCCAGCCGCCCAGCCTGATCCGGCTCCCGTCCGGATGCAAGTTCCATCCGCGCTGCGCCTACGTCATGGACCGCTGCCTGTCCGAGGAGCCGGCCCTGCGGCCGATCGGTCAGGACGGCTACCACGTGTCGGCCTGCTGGCTGCCCACCGCCGCGGCCGGGCTGACCGAGACCGCGGAAGAGGCGCGCAAGCAGGCGGTGCGCGCGGGCCGGACCGGCGCGGCCGTCGAGGTGGCCGAGACGATCGCCGCCCAGCCCGAATCAGAGGGGAGCGTGATCTGATGAGCGGCCCGCTCCCCGGCGCGGACCGGGCGGCGGACGCGAAACCGCGGACGCGCCAGCCGACCAGACGGCAGCGGACAGCGACGACATCCTGGTCCGGATCGAGAACCTGGTGAAGTACTTCCCGGTCCGCAGCGCCGGCTTCACCCGCCGGACGGTCGGCCAGGTGCACGCGGTCGACAACGTGTCGCTGACCATTCCGCGCGGGAAAACCCTCGGGCTGGTCGGCGAGACCGGGTCCGGCAAGTCCACGCTGGCCCGCTGCGTCGCCGGGCTGATCCCGATCACCTCGGGCCGGGTGACGTTCGAGGGGCGGGAAATCAGCGGGCTGTCGCGGGCGGCCATGCGGCCGATCCGCCGGGAGATCCAGATGATCTTCCAGGACCCGTACGGGTCGCTGAACCCGAGGATGCGGATCGGGTCGATCATCGGCGAGCCGTTCACCATTCACAAGACCGCGACCGGGGCCGAGCGCAAGCGCAAGGTCCAGGAACTGATGGAGCGGGTCGGGCTCAACCCCGAGCATTACAACCGGTTCCCGGCCGAGTTCTCCGGTGGCCAGCGCCAGCGCATCGGCGTGGCCCGGGCCCTCGCCCTGCGGCCGAAGCTGATCATCTGCGACGAGCCGGTGTCGGCCCTGGACGTGTCGATCCAGGCCCAGGTGCTCAACCTGCTCGCCGATCTGCAGGACGAATTCGGCCTGACCTACCTGTTCATCGCGCATGACCTGGAGGTTGTCCGGCACGTCAGCCACTCGGTGGCCGTGATGTACCTGGGCCGCATCGCGGAGGCCGGCCCCAAGGACCCGATCTACGAGCGCCCCCGGCATCCCTACACCAACGCGCTGCTGTCCGCGGCGCCCGCCGCCGACCCCCGGGCCGCCGCCAGCCGGCAGCGGATCGTCCTGGCCGGGGACGTGCCGTCCCCGATCGACCCGCCGGACGGCTGCCGGTTCCATCCGCGCTGCCCGAAGGCGCAGGAGTTGTGCGGGCACCAGGAGCCGCCGCTGGAGGTCAAGGCGGGTGATCCGGTCACCCACGTGACCGCCTGCCATTTCCCGGTTCAGGCCGGCGAGAACCTCGCGGCCGCGGGCAGTAGGGAGTCACAGTGAGCATCACCGAGCTCGAATTCGAGGCCCGCGCGGCCGAGTCCGCACCGGAGCAGGCGATCGAGGGCCGCAGCCAGTGGCAGCTCACCTGGCGGCGGCTCCGCCACGACAAGGTGGCCGTCGCGTCGCTGATCGTCATCGTCATCATGGTGGGACTGGCCATCGCGGCGCCGGCGTTCGCGGCGCTCACCGGCCATCCGCCCACGACCGCGTACCCGAACAGCGGCGAGACCGCGGCCGGCCTGCCGGTCGGCCCCGGCACGAACGGGTTCTTGCTGGGCACCGACGGCACCGGCCGCGACCTGCTGGTCCGGATCCTGTACGGAGCGCGGATATCTCTGTTCGTCGGTATCGTCACCACGGTGATCGCCACGGTCGCCGGCGTCACCGTCGGCATGATCGGCGGCTACTTCGGCGGGCTGGTGGACACGGTGCTGGCCCGGTTCGTCGACGCCGTGCTCGCGTTTCCCTACGTGGTCCTGGCGCTGTCGCTGGCGGTCGTCCTCGGCCCGAGCCTGACCGTGATCGTCGGGGTCATCTCGTTCTTCTCGTGGGCCGGCATTTCCCGGATCGTCCGGGGCCAGACGCTGTCCATCAAGGAGAAGGAGTACATTGAGGCGGCCCGGTCGCTGGGCGCCGGGCCGTTCCGGATCATGTTCGTCCACATCCTGCCGAACCTGCTGGCCCCGGTGCTCGTCCTGGCCACGCTATACATCCCGCAGGCCGTCATCTTCGAGGCGACCCTGTCCTATCTGGGCCTCGGCATCCAGCAGCCGACGGCCAGCTGGGGCAACATCCTGGGCGACGCGCAGAACTTCTACCAGCAGGCCTGGTGGTACGTGGTGTTCCCGGCCGCCGCGCTGCTCATCACCACGCTCGCGTTCAACCTGCTGGGGGACGGGATCCGGGACGCGATGGATCCGCGGACCGAGCGGATCTTCGGCGCCTCGCGCAGGCGCAAGCGCAAGCGCGGCAGGCCGCGGGCCGGCTGGCGCACTCGGCGGCCCGACCGCGGCCTTTCCCGATCCGCCGCGCCCGCCTCAGCCACCCTTGATATAGGACGACAGGTACATGGCAATCACGCGATTCCTCATCCGGCGCATCCTGACCGGCCTGGTCGTGCTGTGGCTGGTCGCCACGGCGGCGTTCCTGCTGTTCTTCGCCCGCCCGACGGCCACCGTCGCCCGCCAGCTGGCGGGCCGGGCGGCGACCCCGCAAGTGCTGGCCGGGGTGACCAGGAACCTCGGCCTCGACCAGCCGATCACCGTGCAGTACTGGCATTTCCTCGACCACCTGCTGCACGGGAACCTCGGCTTCTCCTACTACACCGGCGAATCGGTGAACACGATGCTCCGGCAGGACCTCCCGCCGACGGCCTCCCTGGTCATCGGCGGCATGATCTTGTGGCTGATCGCCGGGCTGGCCGTCGGCATCATCAGCGCAACCCGGGCCCGCAGCCTGTTCGACCGGGTCTCGGCGGTCGGCGTGCTGGTCGGCATCTCGATGCCGACGTTCGTGATCGGCGAGCTGCTGCTGCTCATCGTGTTCGTGCCGCTCAACCAGCACGGCTTCCACTGGATTCAGGACCAGTACGCGGGCCGTCCCAGGGCCTGGGCACCTGGATCGGCCACATGGTGCTGCCGTGGATCACCCTGGCGGCGGTGCAGGCCGCCATCTACACCCGGCTGACCCGCGGGCAGTTGCTCGACACGCTGGGCGAGGACTACATCCGGATGGCCCGGGCCAAGGGCCTGCCGGAGCGTACGGTGATCTTCCGGCACGGCGTCCGCGCCGCGCTCACCCCGGTCGTCTCCCAGCTCGGCGTGGACGTCGGCCAGCTGCTCGGCGGCGTGATCGTGGTCGAGACGGTGTTCGGCCTGAACGGGCTGGGCCAGGTCTCGGTGGAGGCGATCTACACCGACAACCTGCCGGTCATCATCGGCTTCGTCATCCTCGCGGCGGCGTTCGTGGTGGTGGCCAACCTGATCGTCGACCTCTGCTACGCCCTCCTCGATCCGCGCGTCCGCATCGCCTGACGGGGGCGCCCGAGCTCAGGTGAGGGCGACGATGAGGAGCGCGATCGCGGGCACCGCCATCGCCGCCACGGACGGCCAGGCCCAGGCGGCCGTGAGCTGGCCGGCGGGCGCCCCGCGGTCGCGCTCCCGGCGCGCCCGTTCGTCCAGCCGCCGCGCGATGACCACGATGTCCGGCAGCGACATCAGGTTCCTGGCTTCCTCGGGCAGCCGCGCCGCCTCACCCGATGCGGCGGTGAGGTCCCGGGCCTTACGCGCGGAGTTGTGCCTGACCCGGGCCGGGGCGAACAGTGCCCAGCTGTCAATGGCCCTGGTGGTGCCGGTGCCCGGGGCTCGCGCAGCGTGGACGCGAACCCATTCGGCCACGTCGACCCGCTGCACCGCGCCCCACGGCACGCGGTATTCGCGGAGCGGGTTCAGGACCCTGATCCCGGTCCCGTCGGCAACGACCCGGGGGCGCAGCGCGCACGCGTAGGCGACGCCCGTCACCGTGACCAGGATGGCCGCCACGACGGCCGCGAAGTGCCCCCGGACCTGGATGGCGAGGTCAGCCAGGTTGGCGACGGCGAAGACCAGCCAGATCCACCAGATGGCCACCGGCATGCCCCGGCGGAATACCTCCCGCTGGCCTGGCGCCTGGCCCACGGAGCCGGCGTCCGGCAGGCCCGGCGAACCGGACCGGGCGGGGCGGACGCGGGAAAACACGGCTCCGGCTCCCTTCGGCGAACGCTCACGCGGCGAGCCACTGCCCGCCAGCCAGAGCTTAAGCGTTCCTGGTCATCCGCGCGCGCCGGCTGGCCACCGCCCGGCCAAGGCCACCCGCGCCGCGCAGGCGCGATTATTTAGTTGTAGACTAACAACCGTTGTAGGACTACAAGCGTCCCCGAGTTGCTGCCGCCACGCACGCGAGGTGAACGACCCTGCCCGAACTTAGCCGCCAGCGCCGACTGCTCGTCCTGGCCATCTGCTGCCTGAGCCTGTTCATCGTCGGGCTCGACAGCACGATCGTGAACGTCGCGCTGCCGTCCATCGGACGTGAGCTGCACGCATCGCGTCTCCGGCCTGCAATGGACGATCGACGCCTATCTGCTGGTGCTGGCCAGCCTGCTGATGTTCTCCGGGTCGACCGCGGACCGCATCGGGCGCCGGAAGACCTTCCAGGCCGGCCTGGCCGTGTTCACGGTGGGCTCGCTGCTGTGCAGCCTCGCGCCCAGCCTGGGCTGGCTCGTCGCGTTCCGGATGCTGCAGGCGGTGGGCGGCTCGATGCTCAACCCGGTGGCGATGTCGATCATCACCAATACGTTCACCGATCCTGGTGAGCGGGCCCGGGCGATCGGCGTGTGGGGCGGCGTGTTCGGGCTGAGCCTGGCGCTCGGGCCGGTGGCCGGGGGCGCGCTCGTCGATTCGGTCGGCTGGCGCGGCATCTTCTGGGTCAACATCCCGGTCGGGATCGCGGCCATCGTCCTCACCGCGCTGTTCGTGCCCGAGTCCCGCGCCGAGCGCGCCCGCCGTCCCGACCCGCTCGGCCAGGTCCTCATCATCGTCCTGCTGGCCTCCCTGACCTACGCGATCATCGAGGGCCCGGCGGCCGGCTGGACATCACCGCGCATCCTGGGCTTCTTCGGTCTGGCGGCCGCGGCGCTCATCGTTTTCCTGCTGTACGAGCCGCGCCGCCAGGACCCGCTCATCGACCCGCGGTTCTTCCGCAGCGCGCCGTTCTCGGGCGCGAACCTCACCGCGGTGACCGCGATGGCGGCCATGGGCGGTTTCCTGTTCCTCAACACCCTGTACCTGCAGGACGTCCGGGGCTTCAGCGCGCTGACCGCCGGCCTCTACCTGCTCCCGATGGCGGCGGCGATGGCGGTGTGCGCGCCGCTGGCGGGCCGGATCGTCGCCCAGCGCGGGACGCGGGTGCCGCTGGTCATCGCGGGCCTCGGCCTCATCGCCGGCGGCGTCCTGCTCACCCGGCTGACCGGCACCAGCGGAACCGGCTTCCTCGTCCTCAGTTACGTGATCTTCGGTGCCGGGCTCGGGATGGTGAACGCGCCGATCACAAACTCGGCGGTGTCCGGCATGCCGCGGCAGCAGGCCGGGGTGGCCGCCGGCGTCGCGTCCACCAGCCGCCAGGTCGGCCAGTCGCTCGGCGTCGCGATCATGGGCTCGGTCCTGAACGGCAACCTGCACGGTGCCTTGCGGACCGGATTCGTGGCCGCCAGCCGGCCCGGCTGGTGGATCGTCGCGGCGTGCGGCGCGGTAGTGCTCATCCTCGCCGTGGTCACGACCGGATCCTGGGCCCTGGGCACCGCGGCGCGCACCGCGGCCCTGCTCTCATCCGCCGAGGGAAAGTCGCCGGTGAGCGTGCCATGAACAGCCCCGTCCGCCCCGCCGAACCCGCCGCCCAGGCCAGCCCGGAGGTGCTGGCCGCGCAGGCCTGGCAGGCCATGCGGGCCCTGGTGACTGACCGCTACGACCGCCGGAAGAAGGTCTGCGACGCGCTCGGCATGAGCTTCATCCGGGCCAAGGCACTGCGGCGCATCGCCGGCGGCCCGATGACGATGCGCGAGCTGGCCGCCGCGCTCGGCACCGACCCGCCCTACACCACGGTGGTGGTGGACGATCTCGAGCGCCGGGGGCTCGTGACGCGCACGATCCGGGCCGGTGACCGCCGTTCCAAGATCGTCGCCATCACCCCGGCCGGTGACGAGCAAGCCAATTTGGCCGAACGAATCCTTGGTGACCCACCGCGCCCGATCCGAGTCCTGCCCGTCCAGGAGCTCGCGGCCCTCGGCCGCATCCTCACGACGCTGCTGGACGCCGAGGCATAACCCCCCCGATGACCGCGTGTCGGCGCTGCGGGGCCCGCCTGCGGACCGTCCGGTCGGTATCGTGGTCTTGCGCGCCGGTCCGGAGCAGGCGCCGCCGCCGCCAGTCGCTCAGGGCGCGGGTCACGGTGGCCCGGGACGTGGACGCCAGGCTCGCGAGCTCCTGCTGCGACAGGGGGAGGGCGAGAACCGGTCGTGCGCGACGATCACCGAGCGGACCTGGCCGACGGCGTAGATCGTGGCCGTCCGGTAGCCGGTCACCTCGCCGGCCAGTACGAACACGTGCGTCGCCGGTTCTCCCTGGACGCACACCGTGGCCCCGGGGGAGAACACCTCGCCTGCTGGATCCGCTCGTTCCGGAACCGGGCCTGGCTGAGCAGCAGATGAGCGCGCGCCCAGCCCGACCGCCCGGCCGCGGCGCCGGCGGCGGGATGCTGGCCCACGGCGCCCGCGGGTCCAGCGGCGCCCCGGTGTGCACCCGGTGCTGGGCCAGAGCCCGGCCCAGCGGCAGGCCGGACAGCACCAGCAGCGTCACCGCGCGCAGCCAGCACAGGGCCAGGATGGCGAACAGGCCGGCGCACACGGCGACCGCGGGACCGGGCCTCGGCCCGGGCCGGGCGGCGGCCTCCACGGCCAGTCCGATCGTGATCGCACCCAGGGCCGCCCCGCTGGTCAGCGTCCCGGGCCTGGTGTCACGCAGCAGGGCCGCCATCTCGCCCAGAAGTTCCTGGGCCTGCCCGTCCGCCCCCTCCTCGGCCGGAGCAGGCCGGTTCCCGGCCCGGTCCTCCGGCCACCGCTCGGTGAGCAGCATCGCCATCGTCAGCGCCTCCGCATCTCGTCACCCGGCTTCAGGTAACGGGATCCGCTCCGGGTGTGCTGCCGCATGCGATGCGGGCCCCGTGTCTCATCTGAGGCACGGGTCTCATCTGAGGCACGGGCGTGGAACCGCCGGGGGGCGACCGGCGTCCAACTTCCCGACACGGCCATTGCGGGGGACTCACCCACAGTGCCCATGGCCGGGAAACGGAGAGACACGATGCTCGTCCCGCGCAAGCGCGCGCCTCACGGCGGCGGCCGGCGGACGTTCCGCCTGGCCGGCACGGCCGTCCCGGCCTTGGTGCTCGCCATCCTGGCTGCCGTCGCCGTCACCGCCTGCGGCAGCTCCGCCGCTCCAGCCGGCGGCGCCGCCACGGGCCGCCCCGCGGCCTCGGCCAGCGGGAACCTGGCCTCGGGTGAGTCCGGGTTGTGCGCGGCCACCATGAAGGTCGACAGCCTCATGGTCCAGCGGACGGACGCGCTGCCGGGCAACCACACCCGGTTCACCTTCCCGGCCACGGACAAGGTGAGCAGCGCGCCGGCGGCGCAGTCGGTGGCTCAGAGCCTGTGCGGGCTACAGCAGGTGCCGCAAAAGACGGTCGCGTGCCCGGCAGACTTCGGCGTGGCCTACCATCTCAGCTTCGCGGCCGGCTCGCAGCGCTTCGCCCCGGTGACCGTGAACGCGGGCGGCTGTCAGCTGGTCAGCGGCCTCGGCACGCTGCGCCGCGCGGCCACCTCCGCCACGTTGTGGCGGACGCTCGGGACGGCGATCGGCATCCCGCACCCGGACAGCGCCGCATTCAGCGGGACCAATTCGAGCTCGTAGCCGCCGCCTCGGCCGGGTTGACAGCGCCGTGAAGACCTACGGCGAGGGCGAGCAAGCTCATCGCGTCGCCTATGGAGCGCTCAAGCACAAGTTCGAGAAGGTGAAGCAGGGGTGGGTCAGCCGCCACAGCCGCAGGAGCCGCCGCAGCAGCCGCCACCGCTTCCGGCGAACGATCCGGGCGCCGAGGGCCCGGTACTGCTGCTCCGGCCGCCGACGGACACGGCGGACAGCAGCTTGACCGTGTCGTCGTGGCCGGCCGGGCAGGCAGCCGGCGCCGAGGACTCGCTCATCGGGCGGGTCACCTCGAAGGTGGAACCACAAGCGCGGCAGCGGTACTCATAGCGAGGCATGAAAGTCAGCCTAAGCTATCCGCGCGACGGGCGGGAGGGCGCGACGCCTGGCCGCCGGGTGCGCCGGTGCCGGGGGAGACGCCGCCGTTGGCCGGCCCGGTGACTGGCCGGTCAGGCGGCCGTTGCCCGCTCGGCTATGCCCGTTAGCGTTCGCGCCGTTAGCGTTCGCGCCGTTAACGTTGGTGCCGTTGGCGCTCGCGGCCGGGGGCGCGGCCCCGGGCTCCTCGTAGTAGAACTGCTTGCCGCGGAGCAGGGAGACCATCGCGCCGGTGAACGACATGATGGCCGCCGCGATGAACACGATCATCAGGCCGTGGTGGAACGGCCCGGAGATGACGTCCGGGAAGAACTGCTTCCCGGTCAGCACGCCGACCTGCTTCGCCGACAGCGTCTTGAGCACGCCGGTCGGGTCGAGCAGGTTGTGAATCGGGTTGTAGCCGAGCAGCGCGGCGAACATCGTGCTCACCGGGGGCAGGTGCGCCACCTTCGTCGCGATGGCCAGCGGCACCCCCTGGCCGTGCAGCCCCGCGGTCAGCGTGCGCGGCAGTGTGTTGGCCAGGCCGGCCACCATCAGCGAGAAGAAGATGCCGATCGACAGCGACATCCCGGAGTTCTGGAACGTCGACCGCATGCCGGAGGCGGAGCCACGCCGGTGCGCCGGGACGCTGCTCATGATCGCGGAGGTGTTCGGCGAGGCGAACAGGCCGGATCCGATGCCGTTCAGGAAGATCAGCAGCCCGAAGATCCAGTACGGGAAGACGATCGGGAGCAGCATCAGGCCGATGAACGCGCACGTGGCCACAAGCAGGCCCGCCGTCGCGAACAGCCGCTGGCCGTACCGGTCGGACAGGTACCCGGAGATCGGCCCGGCGATGAGGAAGCCGGCGGTCAGCGGCAGCATGTAGATGCCCGCCCACAGCGGCGTGTCGACGAAGTTGTAGCCGTGCAGCGGCAGCCAGATCCCGGCCAGCCAGATGACCAGCATGAACTGGAGTCCGCCCCGGGCGATCGCCCCGAGCAGGGAGGCCAGGTTGCCGGCCGCGAACGCCCGGATCCGGAACAGCCCCATGCTGAACATCGGCTCGGCGACCTTGGTCTCGATGACGCAGAAGGCGGCGAGCAGCAGGATCCCGATGGCCAGGCCGCCGAGCACCAACGGGTTGGTCCACCCGGTGGGGCTCCCGCCGTGCGGCTGGATGCCGTAGGTGATGGCGACCAGCAGCAGGCCGGCACCCAGGGCGAAGGTGACGTTGCCCGGCCAGTCGATCCTGGCCTTGGCGCGGCGCGTGGGGGAGACCTCGCGCAGGCTCAGGTACGCCCACACCGCGCCGAACAGGCCGATGGGCACGTTCACCCAGAACACCAGCCGCCAGTCCCAGGCCGCCAGCAGGCCGCCGAGCAGCAGGCCGACGAACTGGCCCGAGATGCCGGCGATCTGGTTGATGCCCAGGGCCATCCCGCGCTGGCCGGCCGGGAACGCGTCGGTCAGGATGGCGGCGGAGTTGGCCATCAGCATCGAGCCGCCGAACGCCTGCACGATGCGCCAGCCGATCAGCCATAGCGCGCCGCCGCCGCCCAGGAGCGGATCAAGGGACAGCGCGATGGATGCGAGCGTGAAGACGACGAAGCCCAGGTTGTAGATGCGCACCCGGCCGAACATGTCGCCCAGCCGGCCCAGCGTCACGACGAGAACGGCCTGGACGAGCAGGTACCCGATGATCATCCACAGCAGGTAGCTGATGTTTCCCGGCGCGAGCGGGTTGAGGTGGATGCCACGGAAGATCGCGGGCATCGCGATGATCACGATAGAGGCGTCGATCGTCGCCATCGTCATGCTGAGCGTCGTGTTCGACAGCGCGACCCACCGGTAGCGGCCGCTCGGGCTCACGTCACCCGGCTGTCCGCCGCTCAGCCGGCGGCCCAGGTGGCCGCCGCCGTTTTGCCCGCTTGCTGCCTGCGTCGTGTGTCCTTGCTCAGCCGATTTCCGCACGTCTCCCAAGCATAGCCGGAGAAACTTGTTTGACCACAACTATTTGTCTAGCGAACGGCCATCCGGACCCGGTAGGTCCACCACCAGGGCTTCGGCGAGCCGAGCCGGCGGGCCGCGACCGCACGCAGGTCGGTCAGCCCCAGCTCGTTCTCACTCACGCCGCTGTCCCGCAGGCCCACGACCCCGCCCTGGCTGAGCGCGATGTCGATGAGCCGCCCGGCATCGCCCTCTTCTCGGCTGTGCACGGCGATCTCGGTGACGAAACGGAACAGCCCGCTGCGCCGCATCCGCTCGGCATGGTCGCGCTTGTCCGCGTAGGGCGGCCGGAGCCCGCGGGCGTCCTCCAGCGCGCGGGTCTTGGCGTGAAACGTCTCGTAGGCCGCGTTGGTCTCCCAGTCCACGCTGGGCGGCCAGTCACAGTCGTAGGCGGCGACCACCCCGCCGGGACGCAGGATGCGGGCGATCTCGGGCAGGGCCCGGTCCAGGTCGAACCAGTGCATGGCCTGGCTGGCGGTGACGATGTCCGCGCTCTCGGCGGGCAGCCCGGTGTCCTCGGCCGTCGCGTCCACGAGCGTGAACGCCTCCGCGCCGTCGCCGAGCGCCGCGATCCGGCCTGCGGCGACCTCCCGCATCCCCGCCGAAGGCTCCACCGCGGTCAGGCGCCGGGCGCGCCCGGCCCACGGCAGCAATGACAGGCCGCTGCCGGAGCCGAGGTCGACGACCTCCGGCGAGGCAATGTCCGCCCACTGGCAGATCACCTCGGCCAGCACCGCCGGCGGACGCGGCCGGGCCCGGTCGTAAGCCTCAGAGAACCCGGAGTACCTCGCCACCGCGTCAACCATCAGTGCGCCTCCTGCACTCGCCCAAAGTACCTCGATATCAAGATACCTGGGGTAGCGTCGGCCGCGCCAAGTTACGGCGAGATGTCCTAACCGGCCCAGCGACCCCGGGCCGAAGGCTCGGGCGAGTGGCCGGTGTGTCGGCGAGTACCACCGCGGGGCGTCGCGGGGGGTTCCGGGGGGTCGCCCCCCGGGCCAGCACACCCCCTAACCCTTCAGAAACACCGACTTCGCGCTTACGTAGGCGTCGAGGCTTTCCGGGCCGTAAAGGCTGGCCGGACCGCTGGCCCGGCGGTCGCCCCAGGGCGCGCCGAGGTCGGGCATGTACAGGTTCACGCCGAAGGTCCCGGCCCGGGTGCGGCGGGCCATCTCCAGGCCTCGTTCGGCATCGGCGGTCCACACGCTGACGGCCAGCCCGCATTCCGAGTCGTTCGCGAGGGCGACCGCCTCGGCCTCTCCGGTATAGGGGACCACGGTCACCACCGGCCCGAACACCTCCTCGCCGGCGCCGGGCGGCGGCATGGCCCCGGCCAGCACGGTTGGCTCGTAGTAGTAGCCGCGCACGGGTGCGGCCGGGCGGCGGCCGCCGGTCACGACCCGCGCACCGGCCGCCACCCGGCCGGCCACGTACGACTCCACCCGGCCCCGATGGTCCGGGCCGACCAGGGGCCCCATTGTCGTCTCCTCGCCCATCGGGTCACCGAGCATCATGCCCGCCGCCTGCCGCGCCAGCGCACTGATGGCCTCGTCATAGCGGGACCGCGGGGCCAGGACCCGGGAAGCGGCGAAGCACGCCTGGCCGGAGTTGGCGAAGCAGAGCCCGCCCAACTCCGCCGTGGCCGCGCTGAGGTCGGCGTCGGCCAGCAGGATCGCCGCCGCCGTGCCGCCGAGTTCGAGGCTCACCGGCTTGAGCCGCTCGCCGCAGATCGCCGCGATCCGGCGGCCCGCGGAAACCACCCCGGCGAACGCCACCTTGTCGATGCCCCGGTGCCGGGCCAGCATCTCCGCGACGTCATGGCCGCCGGTGACCATGTTGAAGACGCCCAGCGGGAAGTCGGCGGCCTCGAAGGCCTCGGCGAGGATGTAGGCGCTCAGTGACGTCTGCGTGGCGGGCTTGAGCACCGCCGTACACCCCACCGCCAGTGCCGGGGCGAGCTGGGCGAAGGCGAGGGTCAGCGGGTAGTTCCACGGGGCCATCACCGCGGTGACCCCGACCGGCTCCCGCCTGACCAAGGTCTGCCCGGGAAAGCTGATCGCGCCGCGGAACTCTTCCGCCGGCAGGCCTCGCGCCAGGCTGGCGTAGTACCGGAGGATGGCGCTGGGCGCCATCCCGTTGTGGATCCGGGAGAGCCGGATCGGCATGCCCGTCTCGGCCGTCACCAGGCGGGCGGTGTCCTCCGCGCGGTCGTCAAGCGCCGAGGCCAGGCGCTCCATGGCGTCCGCCCGGTCCGCGCGCGGACCCAGCGCCCACCCGCCGTCATCGAAGGCGCGCCGCGCGGCGCCGACCGACGCATCGACGTCCGCGGCCGCGGATGCCGGGACCGTTCCCGCGATCTCCTCGGTCGCCGGGTTGACGACCGTGATCACGTCCGGCGAGACAGACGGGATGAGCCGCCCACCCGCGTAAACGTCCCGGTACTCCAGCAAAGGGCGTCCTTTCCCGCGGGGCCGCGGCGACGGCGGATCGCCCGCGCACCTGTGCCGGGGATCACCGTCCACGTTTCCACGCGGGCCGGCCAGCGACAACGACACCCGCCCCCAAAGCCGGTGACCCCTTCCTGTGCCAGGCCACAAACGGCAGGGCTCGCGACCGGCCGTCTGCACCGGAATTGAGGCGGTGACAAGCGGATATGGCCGGTGTTTGTGGCCGGCCACAAGGCCCGGGGGCGGCCATCGTCTTATGATCGGGGCACCATGGCCGACAGGCCGCCGGTCATTGGCCGGCCACCCGCCGCGGCGGGTCCGAAGGACCTCGACCGCGAGAACGCGGTGCTCCGCGAGCTGGTCACGGTCTACCGGCATCTGTCCGGTCTGGCGCTCCAGGACGCGGACCTGGCCAGCATCGCCCAGCTGATCTCCGACCGCACGGCGGCCACCGTAGCGGTGGTGAGCCAGCTGATGGACGTCATGGCGGCGGTGGCGCCCGGCGCGACGCCTGACAAGGCCGCCGACCTGGTCCGCGACCAGGTCGTCCATCCGCGGCTGGCCCAGGTGCTTCGGGCCTCCCGGCAGAGCCAGCGGGCGCTCCGGCTGCCGAGTGTCGGCGGCATGCCCGCGATCATCGTGGCACCGATCCTCGTCGGCGACGAGACACCGGCCTACCTGATCACCCTCGACCCGACCGAGGAGAAAGGCTTCGGGGAGGACATGAGCCTGCTAGTGACCGAGCACGCGGCCACCATTTGCGGTGTCATCCTCGGCCGCGAGCACGTCGTCGCCGCCGCGGCCCGGCGCGTCCGCGACGACCTCGTGGAAGGGCTCCTGCTCGGCCGCGGCCGCGACGTGGACGAGACCGGGCGGTGGGCCGCGCACCTCGGCTACAGTTCCGCCCGCCCCCACCAGGTGGTGGCGATCTCCTTCGAGGTCCCGGGCCCGCCCGGGGCGCGCGACGCCGAGGCCCGCGACGCCGAGGCGCTCCGGGGCCGGGTCAGGGAGAGCATCGAGCATTTCGTCACCACCCGCGCGCCCGAGGCCATCGTCTCCGCCCGGGACGCGGAGGTCGTGGTGGTCACCGCCGATCCCGGCGTCCGGCACTCGCCTCACCCGGGGCCGCGCCAGCTCGGGGCCGCCTGCGTCAGCCGCCTCCGGGAACTCTTCCCGGGCACGAGCGTCATCGTCGGCATCGGCGGCACCTGCCGGGAGCCGCCGGAGATTGCGCGCTCCTACGCCCAGGCGCACCGCACCACCGAGACCATGCGCCGCCTGGGCCGGGACGGAACCGTCACCGCCTTCCGGGACCTGGGCATTCACCGGCTGCTGCTCCAGGTGCCTGACCTGTCCGAGCTGCGGTCCTTCGCCGCGGACGTGCTGGGCCAGCTGAGCATGCACGAGCGCGAGCACAAGTCCGAGTACCTCGCCACTCTGGCCTGCTACTTCAGGGAGAACAACAGCCCGCAGCGGGCGTCGCGGATCCTGCACGTGCACCCGAACACGGTGGCCTACCGGATCAAGCGGATCGAGGAGATCACCGGACTGCGGCTGGACGATTACCGGGATCGTCTCCTCGCCCAGGTGGCGCTGGAGATCCTCGACGCACTGGGGGAGGAGCCATGACCGGCCGTGGGAGCCCGTCAAGCCCGCCGGGCCCACCGGGCCCGCCGCCGTTCGCGGCCGCCGCCGGACGGCGGCTGCTGGTCTGCGACGGGGCCATGGGCACCATGCTGCACGCGGCCGGGGCCGCACTGGACCGGGCGCTACCCGAGCTGAGCGTGTCGGATCCAAAAATCGTGGCCACGATCCACGAGAGCTATCTGAGCGTCGGCGCGGACATCATCCAGACCAACACGTTCGGCGCCAACCGGCTGTGGCTGACCGGCCACGGCTTCCCGGACAGCGTCGACGAGATCAACCGAGCGGCGGCCCGGATCGCCTGCGACGTGCGGGAACAGAGCGGCCGGAAGGTATTCGTGGCCGGCTCTGTCTCGCCCGCCGTGACCGCGCAGCAGCGCCGCCGGGTGGGCGCCACCGAGCGCGCCGAGGTGATCCGGGAGCAGGTCCAGTCGCTGGCCGCCGCGGGCGTCGACCTGATCATCCTGGAGACGTTCGGCTACCTGGACGAGCTCGTCGAGGCCGTGACGGTCACCAGCGAGACCTGTGACGTGCCGATCGTAGCCCAGGCGACGTTCGCCGACGACGGGCACACCCTCGGCGGCGAGACGCCGCGAGAGGTCGCGTCGGTGCTCAGCGAGCTGCCGATCGCCATGCTCGGCACGAACTGCACGATCGGCCCGCAGCGGATGCTGCCCGTCGTGGAAGACCTGGTGCGCTACTCGGCGCTGCCGGTGAGCGCCCAGCCGAACGCCGGCCAGCCGCGCCGGGTGGGACTGCGGCGTTTCGAGTTCAGCCTCGACGGGAGTTATTTCGCCCGGTACCTGCACCGATTCGCGGAGGCTGGCGCATCGCTGGTCGGCGGCTGCTGCGGGACCACGCCGGCGCACCTGGCGGCGGCCGACCGCAGCCTCCGCGACCTGCCGCGGTCCGCCGGCGGCGAACCCAGGGTCCAGCGCGGGCGGCCCGGGTGGACGGCCCTGGGGCATCGGCCCAACGGGACGCCGGTCAAGTCATCCCGGGGAACCGGCCAGGCCGTCCCGGCCACCGCGCCGGCACCCGCCACCGCGACCGGGACGCTGGCCGATCAGCTGGCGGCTGGCCGGTTCGTCGTCGCCGCCGGGATCGCTCCGCCGACCGGCGGCATCATCGACGAGGTCCTGGAGACGGTGACCGGCCTTCAGGACCGCGGCATCAGCCTGTTCGCGGTCGCGGCGAGGGAAAGCGCACGCACCCATCTCGACTCGCTCAACATGGCCCTGCACCTTCAGCACCACGCCGGGGTGGAGACCATCGCGACGGTCACCACGTGGGACAAGACGATCATGACGCTCCAGGCCGACCTGCTCGGTGCGCACGCGCTCGGCATCCGGAGCATCGTCGGCACGACCGGCAGCCCGCCGGTGCTCGGCGATTACCCGGCCGTCGACGGGGTCTGGGAGGTCGACTCGCTGGGCCTCACCGCGCTGCTGGCCGGGCTGAACGACGGCCGCGATTCCAACGGGCTCGCCCTCACGGCCAAGACCTCGTTCTGCATCGGCGCGCGGATCAATCCCGGCGCACGCGACCGGGACGCGGAGATCGCCCGGGCCCTGGCCAAGGTGGACGCCGGCGCGCAGTTCCTGATCAGCCTGCCGGTGTACGAGCCGGGCCCGCTGCGGGACATTGTCACGGCGCTGGCCCCGGGCGGGGTCCCGGTCCTGCTGTCCGTGACACCGCTGCGCAGCTTCGAGGAAGCCGAATATCTCGCGCACGAGGTCCCGGACATCAGTATCCCGGCGGGCACGTTGCGGGCCATGGAGCGAGCGGGACCCGGAGCGGCCCGCGCAACCGGCGTGAAGCTCGCCGCCGAATTGCTGGCCGAGGCCCGCCCCGCGGTCGGCGGCGTCGTGCTGACCGCCCCGGACGAGGACGCGACCGCCCTGCTCCCGCTGCTGGCCGTGGTGGCCTGAGCCGGCTCACGACCGGGTGGACTTTTTCGCACTATGTGCGGAAGACTCCACCCCATGCCCTGGTGCCGGTGCCGGGGATCGCTATGCTGCGGCCAGCCCTTGTGGGATGTCCACAAGGCGCCCCGGGCCTAGCTTGGGGCATGATCCGGTGTTTTCTCACTGCCGGGCATCGCATGCTGTGTGCCAGGCTAGACGCTGCGGAGGCTGTATGAGCATCCTGGGGACCCGGGTGGTGCGGACCGAGGATCCGCGGCTGCTGACCGCCGGCGGGACCTACGTGGACGACCTGCGAGTGCCCGAGATGGACGGCGCGGTGCAGGTCACGTTCGTGCGGAGCCCGCTGGCCCACGCGCTCATCACGGGCGTCGACGTGTCAGCAGCCCGGGACGAGCCCGGCGTGGTCGCCGTCCTGACCAGCCAGGATCTCGACGGCCTCCCCGCGCCGGAGAACGCTGAGGCCGCGGAGCCGGAGCATCCCGCCTCCGAGGAGGAGGTCGTGGAAAGCGGTGAAGGCGGCCCGGGGGCGATGGGCGGCCCGTTCGCCGAGCCCCTGCTCGCGCGCGACCGGGTGCGCTTCGTGGGCGAGCCGGTCGCGGTCGTGCTGACCGACGGCCGCTACCAGGGCGAAGACGTCGCCGAACTGGTCAGCGTGGACTACGACCCGCTGCCGGCCGTGGTCGGCGCGGCGGCCGCCCTGGCCGGGGACATCCTGCTGTTTCCCGCGGCGGAATCGAACGTCGCGGCGACCGGCGGCGCCGAGACGTTCGACGAGTCCCTGTTCAGCGGCTGCGAGGTCGTGGTCGAGAAGACGGTCGTCAACCAGCGGGTCGCGCCGGTGCCCATGGAGGGGCGCGCCGCGGCCGCCGTCTGGCGGGACGGGAAGCTGACCGTCTGGGCCAGCACGCAGAACGCGCAGGCCTCCCGCTCGACCCTGGCTGGCGAGCTCGACCTCGATCCCGCCGCTATCCGGGTGATCGCGCCCGACGTGGGCGGCGGGTTCGGCGCCAAGATCGGGGTCGACCGGGAAGCGGTCGTTGTCGCCTGGGCGGCCAAGCACACGGGCGGCCGGCCCGCTGGGTGGAGACCCGCAGCGAGAACCTCGTCGGCATGACCCACGGGCGCGACCAGGTGCAGTCCCTCACCATCGGCGGGTCGCGGGACGGGCGCATCCTGGCCTACCGGATCGACATCGTCCAGGACACCGGCGCCTACCCGCGGATGGGCGGGTTCCTGCCCACCCTGACCAGCCTGATGGCGGCCGGCGTGTACGACATCCCCACGGTGGAGACCGCGTTCCGCGTGGTCGTCACGAACACCACACCGGTCGCGGCCTACCGGGGCGCTGGCCGCCCGGAGGCGACCGCGGCCATCGAGCGGGCCGTTGACCTGTTCGCCGCCGAGATCGTGATGGACCCGGCCGAGGTGCGCCGGCGGAACCTGGTCCCGCCGGAAAAGTTCCCGTTCAAAACGGCCAGCGGCGCCCAGTACGACACCGGACGGTACGCCGAGGCCCTCGACGCCGTGCTGGACGCGGCCGGCTACGCGGGCCTGCGCGCGGAGCAGGCCAAGCGGCGGGAGAGCAACGACCCGGTACAGCTCGGTATCGGGCTGGCCACCTACGTCGAGATCACCGCCGGCGACGCGACGGCGGGGGAGACCGCCCGCCTCGCCGTCCACGACGACGGCTCCGCGACCGTCTACACCGGGAGTTCCGCGCACGGCCAGGGCCATCACACCGCGTGGGCCATGCTCGTCCAGGAAGAGCTCGGCATCCCGATGGACCAGGTCACGGTGGTCCACGGCGACACCGACCTGATCCCCAAGGGCACCGGCACCTATGCATCGCGGTCGCTGCAGCTCGGCGGGTCCGCCGTGCACAAGGCCGCGGTCGAGGTCAAGGACGAGGCGCGCCGCCTCGCGGCGGACATGCTCGAGGCCAGCGAGTCCGACCTGGTCCTGGACACCGCCAGCGGCCAGTGGCAGGTGCGGGGTGACCCGGCGAGCGGCCTGAGCTGGGCTCAGGTCGCCGGGCACGCCGGGGGCGGGGGGCTCGTCGCCGACGCCGAGTTCAAGGGCGACCGGGCCACGTTCCCGTTCGGCGCGCACGTCGCCGTGGTCGAAGTGGACACCGAGACCGGGAAGGTGCGGCACGTCCGGCACGTGACGGTCGACGACGCCGGGCCGGTGCTCAACCCGATCCTGGCCGAAGGCCAGCGCCACGGCGGCATCGCCCAGGGGGTCGCGCAGGCGCTGCTCGAAGAGGTCCGCTACGACGCCGACGGCAACCCGACGACCAGCACGCTGGCGGACTACGCGGCCATCACGGCGGCGGAGCTGCCCAGCTTCGAGCTGGTCGCCATGGAGACGCCGACCAGCCTCAACCCGCTGGGCGTCAAGGGCATCGGGGAGGCGGGCACGATCGGCGCCACCCCGTCGGTGCAGAATGCCGTGGTGGACGCCGTTTCGCATCTTGGTGTCCGGCACATCGAGATGCCGACCACACCCGAACGGGTCTGGACCGCGATCAGCGAAGCGCAGGAGGCGAGGGGCCGGTGAAGGTCAGCGTCATAGTCAATGGCACCGAGATCCGGGCCGAGGTCGAGGACCGTGCGCTGCTCGTGCATTTCCTGCGCGACTCGGCCGGCCTGACCGCGACCAACATCGGGTGCGACACCACCTCGTGCGGGGCGTGCACGGTCTTGCTGGACGGCGAGTCGGTCAAGGCGTGCACCGTGCTGGCCGCCCAGGCCGATGGGCACGAGGTGACCACCGTCGAGGGGCTCGGCGACGGCAACGGCGGGCTGCATCCGGTGCAGCTCGCCTTCCGGCAGGAGCACGGGCTGCAGTGCGGGTTCTGCACGCCGGGCATGGTGATGGCCGTGGTCTCGCTGCTGCGGGAGAATCCGGACCCCACCGAGGAGCAGGTGCGCGCCGGTCTCGAGGGCAACCTGTGCCGGTGCACCGGCTATCACAACATCGTCAGGGCCGCGCTCGCCGCCGCGGGCTCAGCGCCCAGCCCAGAAGCCGGCCGGGCACCGGAGATGGAGAACCGTTGATCCCCCCATCGTTCACGTACACCCGGGCCGGGTCGGTCGACGAGGCCCTCGATCTGGCCGCGGAGCACGGCGACGAGGCGAAGTTCCTGGCCGGCGGCCATTCGCTGCTGCCGTTGATGAAGCTGCGCCTGGCCATGCCGGAGGTCCTCATCGACCTGGGCCGCGTGCCGGGCCTGTCCTTCATCGAGGACCGCGGCGACCACGTGGCGATCGGCGCGCTGACCCGGCACCGGGACCTGGAGACGTCCGGGCTGCTCGGCGAGCGAGGTGCCGTTGCTGGCCCACGCGGCCGGCCACGTCGGCGACCCGCAGGTGCGCCACCGCGGCACCATCGGCGGCTCGATCGCGCACGGCGACCCGGCCTCCGACCTGCCCGCCGTCGTCCTCGCCCTGGACGCGACCCTGGTCGCCCGGGGTCCCGCCGGTGAACGTGAGATACCGGCCGGCGCGTTCTTCCGCAGCCTGTTCGAGACGGCGCTGGAACCCGACGAGCTGCTGACCGAGATCCGCGTGCCGAAGCCCGCCGCGCCCGGCTGGTCGTTCCAGAAGTTCACCAAGCGCGCGATCGACTGGGCGATCGTCGGCGTCGCCGTCCAGGGCAGCGCCGTCGCCCTGGTCAACATGGGTTCCGCCCCACTGCGCGCCACAGCCGCCGAACGAGCCCTGGCCGGCGGGGCCAGCCCGCGCGAGGCCGCCGCCCTGGCCGCCGAGGGAACAACCGCCCCGGCCGACAACAACGCCACGACCCCCTACCGCGAGCACCTGGCCCGCGTACTAGTCCGCCGCGCCCTGGAAGAAGCCGCCTCCCGCGGCTGACCCAGCCGCAAACGTGCTCGATTTCTGCTGCTATAGGGCTTGCAGATTATTAACGCGCTGGTTTGGTTTTCGGGGTCAGGTCGATCCCGTATGCCGAGGCGTAGGCAGTGAGCCCAGCCAGGGTCGTGATCGGCGTGGCGGCTGGCTCGATCTGGGGCTGTGCTGGTCCAGCAGCGGCCGGGCCTGGCGTTCGACCTTGGCGATGGTGCCAGTGACGACGCCGAAGAGTTCGGCGAGGACGTGCTGGGGGGTGCTGAAGCGCTGGCGCAGCACGGTGACCAGGACCTGCTCGGCGAGGGTGAGCGCGGGCGGGTGCCGGACGGCTGGCTTGCGGGTGAGCGGCCCGCCTCCTCCCATACCTATTCAGGCGGCCCCGCAGGGCCCTGGACCACCCGCCATGGCCAACCGCGAGCCAAGCCAGCCAGCAGGAAACTCAACCCACCCCGGCCCACACCACACCCGAACTATTGATCCGAAACTCTAAGGTTTCTGCCCCCGGCAGATCATCGCCGCAGGTCAGAGACCTACGGGAGGGAAACCCCAAGAGTTTCGGATCTATAGCAGCCACCAGCCCAAGCCGTCAGCACCAGCCGCCCGCGCGGTGCGTCGAGGTGAACAACACCCGTGGCACTCCCGCCGCGTCCCCCGTCCCCCACCGGTTGATCGCCGGAGCGGCGGCAGCACCACGGACCGGAAAACCCCGCGCCTGCCGCAGGGGAACGACCATGGCCGCCCGCATCGGTCCTGACAACAGGCGATGCGGACGGCGTAACTTACCACTCAAACGCGCCGGCGTGACCCGTTTCCCCTGACCGGCGCGGCCTTTCCCGGGGAAGGCCGCGCCACCCTCCCTTGCAGAACGGCTAATGCGCCGCCGACAAGGGTTCGTAGGCGGCCGACACGATGCTCAGCTCGGTGGCCAGCACCTGGCTGCTGCCCGGCTGGCCGACGGGCGTGAAGGCGAACGCCAGGGTGCGGCTCTGGTCTCGGGTACTGAATACTGCGCTGACATAGCCGGGCGTCTCGCCGGTGTGGCCCCACAGGACGGTCCCGTCAGGCAGCGTGTAACTGAGCAACCCCATGCCGTACCGGATCGAACCCGTGGCCACGGACGGAACGGTGAGCATGTCGGTCAGCTCAGCCTGCGGCAGGAGCCGGCCGCCCAGCAGCGCGGTCATGAAGACGTTCAGGTCGGACGCGGTCGAGATCATGTCGCCCTGTGCCCCGTACAGCGACGGGCTCTGCTGGCTGATGTCCACCAGGCCGGTGCCCGACGCGGCGGGGTAGTAGCCGTGCAGATGCGGCCCGGGGATCGCCGGGTCCGCGGTGGGCACGACGGTGTGCCGGAGGCCGAGCGGGCGCAGGATGCGCTGCTCGATCTCGTGCGCGTAGTCGTCCCCGGTGACCTTCTGGACCAGCATGGCCAGCACCAGGTAGTTGACCCCGTTGTACTGCTGCGCGGAGCCGGGCGCGAAAACCAGCGGCTCGCTCAGCACGTTCCCGAGCAACTGATCGGTCGTGTAACGGTCGAGCCGGTGCGCCAGGAACCACGCCGGATCGCCTGACTCGACGACCCCGTCAGCCTGGCCGAGACCACTGGTGTGGTCGAGCATTTCGGCCACGGTGATCGGCGGATCACCCGCCGGCAGCAGCCCGGGAAGGTAGTCCTGCACAGGCCGGTCAAGACCCACCCGATGCCCGGCGACCAGTTGCAGCACCACGGTGGCCACGAACACCTTGGACACACTGCCGATCCGGAACGCGTCATCCGCGTTGGCCGGATGCCCCCCAGCCAGGTCCGCCGCCCCGGCCGCGCCGCTCCAGTGCCCAGCCGACCCAGTCACCTGCGCGAGGGCGGCAGTCGTCTGACTCCCCGGCAACCCGCTGATGTCCTTCCGCAGGGCAGCGGCATCCAGCGGCGGCACGCTCGCCCCGGAAGCGGCCACCCCCGCAGGCGCCACGCCTACCGCCGTGGCGCCGACGAGCGCCGCGCCAGCGACCAGTTTCCACACCGATTTCATGAACTCCCCAGAGGTGTTTCCAACTCGGACACTTCTGAGGCTTGCAGCGATCGACAACCGTCGATATCCGGAACCACCCGGGCCGACCCCCGGAAGCACCCGAGCCCGCCTCAGGGTTCGCCCTCAGTACCTCTCTGAACCGAGCCTCGTACCACACCAGCGTGGCCGATTCCAGGAAGCTACGGGTTATTCTCCGGCAAACCCATAGCAACAGAAGTCGACCACAAAAGGCCGCAGGCCCGAGGTTGAGAGCGCGGCGCGGCCGTGCTCTTGGGGACGACCGGGGTCATAGCAGTTCTACGTGCTGGAGATAGGCCGGTCGGCGTCCTGAACGGCACGCAGCGCTTGCCACATGTCCAGGGAAGTGGCCACGACCAGCACACAGGGACCGGGGCCGTGATAGCCGGGCCGCGAAGCCTCGAACCACCGGTCAGTACCGAAGCGGGCGAGCACGATGTCCCAGCGGGGGAACGCCGCCCGCAGCGCATCGAGCTGCACCGCCAGCGGTGGCGGTGGCGGTGCATCCACGGCAATCACGGCTTCCATTCCGCGTGCCGGATACTCTCTAGCAGCTCAGCGGGAGTGCGCCCGTAACGGGGGATCGGCGTCCCGTGCACGCCACGCGGAACGCCGCGGAACCCTCCAGTAATGGGCGCGCAGGTCCATCTCTCGCCCACCTCCCGGCGCACGTCGTCGAGCGTGACGACCTGGTCGTGTGCGGCCGGCGGGTTACTCGTCATCTCCATCACACCGCCAGATCAAGCGCGGGTCGTCCGGGTCATCCACGCGTGCGACGCACTTTCGCAGTAGCGCCGCCAGCTTGACCGGCGAGGCTTCAGAGAAGATCGAGGGCGTCCTTCCATCGGTCGCGCCGCTCCATGTCGCACGCCAGTGGCCACCGGGCGTGCATTCGATCTCCCAGTCAGCAAACTCCGTGACGAGGTCAAGGACCGCCTGCGTGGTGATGATGGCCTGGAGTGTCGCCGCGTCCCCGGCGAGCACGATGTAGGAGCGGGCCGTCCGCTCCGGTGCCCAACGTTCGACGATGCGCTTGCCGAACCACAGATCGGCCCGCAGCGAATACCAGCAGCGCCAACCAGGACATTCGGCAGCGAGCCTGCGGGGGTCGTTCCGTGTCGCTCGGAGCTCCGCCAGCGGAACTACCTCGGCCAATCTCGCGGTGTCCTCGAACCTGGCTTGCATTTCCGGTTACTCCTATGCCTGTGCCTACGCGGATACAGGGAGCTAACCGGAGTGTCGGGCTAACCTGGGGCTTTCGTGAGCTGCCCACGCGGACTTGATCCTTTATATGAGAAAAGTGCCTTTCAACTGGGAGAATGGGACTTGTCTAGGGTCCGTTCCGCGCCAGTTCGAGAGGCACTTTCCGCATGCATCTTACCGCTCGCCGTCCCAAGATCATGGTGTCCGCTGACGGAGCCGGGATCGTCTCCCAGGCCGGCGGCCTGCTGCTGACTCAGGCACTGCGGGTAACGGGCCTTGACCGGGGCCTGGCGGAGACGCTGGAGCGGTGGCGGGCGCCGCGGGCGGTGCACGGCCCCGGGAAGATCGTCGCGGATCTGGCGGTGGCGCTGGCGCTGGGCGGGGACTGCCTGGCCGATATCGCGATGCTGCGGGCGCAGCCAGAGGTGTTCGGGCCGGTGGCCTCTGACCCGGTGGTCTCCCGGCTGATTGGCACGCTGGCCGCAGACCTGCCCCGGGCGCTGCGTGCAATCCGCAAAGCGCGGGCGGCGGCGCGGGAGCGCGCCTGGGCGCTGGCCGGCGAGCGGGCTCCTGGCGCGGGCGGGTCGCTGATCCCGGTGGACATTGATGCCACCATCGTGGTCGCTCATTCGGAGAAAGAGCAGGCAGCGGCCACGTGGAAGAAGACATTCGGGTTCCATCCCCTGGCTGCATTCGCCGATCATGGTGCCGCGGCGGCCGGGGAAGCGGTGGGCATCATGCTGCGGCCCGGGAACGCCGGATCGAACACTGCGAGCGAGCACATCGAGGTGACCGGGCTGGCGCTGGCCCAGCTGCCCCGGCGGCTGCGCCGCCGGGTGCTCATCCGCACCGACTCCGGTGGCGGCACGCATGATTTCCTGAACTGGCTGGCCAGCCCCGGCCGCCGCCTGCACTACTCCGCCGGGATGACTATCACCGAGGACATGCAGGAGGCCATCCTCGGCCTCCCGGACCGGATCTGGGAGCCCGGCCTATGACGCGGAAGGCCAGGTACGGCCGGGTGCCTGGGTCGCGGAGATCACCGGCCTGCTGGACCTGTCGTCCTGGCCGGCCGGGATGCGGATGATCGTCCGCAGGGAACGCCCGCACCCCGGCGCGCAGCTGCGCTTCACCGATCTCGGCGGGCACCGGTTCACCTGCTTCGCTACTGACGCCAAGACCGGGCAGCTCGCTGACCTGGAGCTGCGGCATCGTCGCCGGGCCCGCTGCGAGGACCGGATCCGCAATGCCAAGGACACCGGGCTGCGTAACCTCCCCCTGCACGGGTTCGCCCAGAACCAGATCTGGTGCGAGCTGGTGGCGATGGCCAGCGAGCTGACCGCCTGGATGCAGATGCTCGCCCTGGACGGCCCCGCCCGGGCCTGGGAACCCAAGCGCCTGCGGCTGCGCCTGTTCTCCGCCGCCGGCCGCATCGTCCGCGGCGGCCGCCGGACGCGGCTGCGTATCGCCGCCAGCTGGCCCTGGGCCACCCAGCTCACCGCCGCGATCACCCGCCTGCACGCCCTCGCGCCCGGCTAACCCTGACCAACCGCCCCTGCGCCAGAAAGGACAAACCCAAGGGCTTGTGGAACCCCGCCCACCCGGTGCGGCAACCGGGCAGCCAGGCACGGCCGGATACTGAAAAACCGCCGAACGCCGCAGCCGCAAGCCAGCCCATCAAGATCACGAAAGATCGAGGCTAGGGTAGAAGGAGTTGTCCCGCAAAGAATACGGACAACGCCCAGCGGACAATAGGCGACGGCTTCGCGCGATTGGTACGCGGCATGGATGACTTCGCGATTCGCCTCGATCGACTGATCGAGGCGCGAGGAATCGGCGTGCATGAACTCGCAGACCAAGTGCCATGCAGTGCCGGCCACGTCTCGAACCTCCGGAACGGCAAGAAGCACCCCTCACCGACAATCGCGGAACGTCTGGATTACGTCCTAAGCGCGGACGGAGAGTTGTCCCGGCTGGCGCGCCGCGAAGCAGTAGTCACCGAACGGGCAAATAGTCAGGCGCTCCTCGACGAGCTGTCAGATCAGGCGATCGAGCTGGGCAGATGGGCGGAGACCAGCAACCTTGGTGACGGGACCGTGGACCAGCTCGACGACGTCATCGCCCGAATCGCCAGCGAGGCCCTGCGTTTGCCGCCAGAACCGCTTGTCGTCCGCGCGGCCGACGTCGCTCGCCAGGTCGCCGCCCTGCTGCGCGAGCGTCAGCGGCTGCGGCACACGCGCGACCTGTACGTGATCGGCGCCAAGGTGTACGCCTTTTTGTCGTGGGTGGCTAGTGATCTCGGTCAGCTTGCCGCAGCTGCGGCGCAGGGCCGCGCGGCCTTGATCCTGGCCGACGAGGGTGGCCATCCTGGCGCACGCGCCCTGGCGTTCTGCGCGCTGTCCAAAACGGCATTCTGGGATGGACGCCCCAGACGAGCAGCTGAATTTGCCCGCCGCGGCTACGATTGCGCGCCGGCCAACAGCACACGGGCGCTCCTTGCCTGTCAGGAAGCCGACGCCGCCGGCCACCTGCCACTGGCTGACGACGCCATCCGGCGCGCCTGCGCAGCTCAGGACGAGCTCACCCTCGACGACGATCTCGGCGGCGTGTTCGCGTGCGGCCAAGTCCGCACAGCCAACTACTCGATCGGCGTTCATCTCCGCAATGGCGAGCCGGTCCGGGCCCTCGAAACAGCCAGGGACGCCATGACGTCAGACGGCGGCGCGGAGGTCGGCTATGGCACGTGGGGACAGATCCAGATCGGCGCGGCCATCGCCCACCTCCGGATCAGTGAGCTCGACGGCGCGGCCGAGCAACTGGCGCAGGTACTCGCGCTGCCGCCTGACCAGCGACTCGCCACGCTAACCGGCCGACTAAGGCAAGTCGCCCCAGCGCTACGCCGAGGCCCTTATGCGAGTGAACCACGGGCTTCCGGGCTGGCCGAGCATATCCGCGCGTTCTGCCTGGATGCCGCCACGGTGCGGGCATTGCCGGCCGGAGAGGGAAAGGTGCGTTGAGTCCAGACCAGATGGCGGATCACTGGTGGTGGCGGCCGGGCTGGCGGTCCGGCCGCCGCATCTACACCTGGCATGTCACCTTCGACGACCAGCCAGCTATCCATGACCTCGCCGCCAAGTATCAGGCGAGGCTGGTCGGCCTGCCGGGCCTGGACCTGATACCCCCGCAATGGCTACACCTCACCACTCAAGGCGCCGGATTCACCGATGAGGTACCTGACCGCGACGTGGCCGCCATCATCGATGCGAGCAGCGAAAGACTCGCGGCCCTGTCGCCGATCATGGCGACGATCGGGCCGGCGAGCGTCACGCCGGAGGCGATCCTGCTCGATGTCGCCCCGCTCCCTGACCTGCGCAGGGTCCGGGACAAGCTGCGCGCCGCGATCACCGAGGTGTGGGGGCCGGACCGGCTGATGGAAGCCCCGGACTAGACGCCGCACATCAGCGTCGCCTATAGCAACAGCACCGCGCCGACCGCCGAATACATAGCAGCGCTCGCGGACGGCAGGGACACGGAAGACGTCTTGATCAATCACGTGCAGCTCATCGTGCTTGGCCGCGACCAACACATGTACGAATGGACGACTCGCGCGGACCTGCGGCTCGGGACAAGCTGACGTCGTGATGCGACCTAGGAACCACTCGGCGCCTACGACAACTCTCGCTGACGAGCGGCACTACTTTCGCTGGGGCGGTGGCTTCGGCAAGCTGATCAGGACATCCAGATCGAGGTGCTCCTTGCACAGATACATGATCTCTTCGCACTCCATGATCTGGATGCGGCCATGGCGGTCAGCGAATGCGTGGCCATCCTTGGTCACCCAGGAGGTAGTTACCATGATCCCCTTGGTCGCGTGCTTGTCTTCCATTACGCCGGCGAGAGCACGCACAGGCTCGACGCCTACGGCACTGCGGTAGCGCTTGGCTTGGATAACGCATAGGCCGCCAAAGACGGGATCTTCGTTGACCGCGACGCCATCAACGCCGTCGTCCTTGGACGCTTGTGTGGTCCACGACTTCATTCCCATCGCTTCGAACAGCTGCCGAACGAGGTGCTCAAACTCAGTTGGTGTCATAGCGAGGAGATCGCGACGGCTATCGAGACCGGCGACGGCATCCATTCCATCAACGAACTTGTATTGGGACAGCAACGTCTCGAAGTCCACTACAGGGCGAACAGCCTCGAGATCGTAAGGGTGGTGCGATACGAGCGCGTTGAGCTTCTGGAGACAAGCTACCGGGTCGAGATCGGCGAGCACGAAAGTGGCAAAAAGCTCGCGAGGAGCGCTGACGCTTATCAAGCATGGCCGGACGGGCTGCCCTGTCGCCCGGTCCTTGGTCGACACGTGACCGCTGAACGTCACGACACCAACCAGTCCGACAGCGTCGGACGCGAAAACTTCATGGATCGTTCGTAGCGCGACCTTTGCGATGAGGCGGGCGTAAAAGTCCTTGATCTCCTTGATGGGTCGGGAGATGGAGTCGACTTCGTCACGGGTCTGCACATACTTGTAGTCGCGGTTGACCGGGACAACCGACTGCGCCGGTAGTTCGTACTCGACGACGACTTCCCTTGGCTCAGGCCGGTAGAGAGCCCGCGTGCGGTGCAGGAACCCCTCGGGGTACACAGACGCATCAAGCACGAGGGTGAAGAATTGAGCAACCGCCTCAGGTTCTCCTGCGCGGAAGTCGTCCTCAAACTGATCTACCCCCGTGTTGTGGTCTGCCACGCTCTTGGCTGCTTCTGCTGCCGTGCGATCATATGCACGGCGCCGTTCCGCCAGCTGACGACGGCGCAGCGCCTCTTCCGCGGCGTGCCTCGCGCATTCGTGCTCATAGGCTTGGCGCGCGGCGGCCTCTTCCCTCTCATACCGGGTACCGCCCCCGAACATCCGACCCAGTGTGCCCGGAGGGCGGGGGGCGAACTCCTCCCATTGCGGTTGTGGCAACTGGCTGTCCAGGCCGCCCGCGTCGAACGGGGGCACGGCTACGGTTCGCTTGAGCGAGGCAAACGAAACACTGGGTCGCTGACTAATGCCCACGGCCAGGACCGAGTCCAGTTCGGCCATACGGGCCTGCAAATCAGCCGTCATCGCAGCGGCTTCTGCCTTACGGTCCTCGATGTACAGGCGTCTCCGTTCACGGTCATTCGCCGCCGCTTGCCGTACGGCGGCACGTCTGGCCCGCTCGCGCTCTCGTTCCGCTCTCACGATCGCCTGTGCGGCCGCACGGTGTGCCTGTTGCTCAAGACGTTGCCGATTCGCGCGCTCGCGTTGTAGTTGGGCCCACACGCCCCGGCTTGTTCCCACGTGACCTCCGGATCGATGGTGCCGGGCAACCGCCCTCTCAGAGGTAGGGCGGTTGCTTCCGGCCCTCCAATGTGCTTTCATGCGGCCGGCATTCCCAAGACATACTGTGACGAAATGAATTAGTCTTGTGAAGCTAGCATGGTGAATCACACGCACGTAATTTGATTGAGCCATTAACGTGGTCAATTTCTGCTGTGGCCACAGCAAAACTGACTACGAAGGGGCAAGGCCTCCGCCAGGCCGAATGGGCCAGAGCCGAGCGGGGAGGATCGTGTTCCCCGGGCTAGTGCCGCGGTGGGGCGGTGCTTTCGCGGACGACCAGGGTTGTCGCTAGCTCTATGTGCTGGGGGGAGGCGGGGCCTGCGTCGGTGCGGAGCATTCGGAAGCCGGCGGCGGCCATGGCGGCCAGTGGCTGGCGGACGGTGGTCAGGGGAGGGGTGGCCCAGGTGGCGAGGACGTCGTCGAATCCGACCACGCTGACGTCGTCCGGGGCGCGCAGGCCGCGCTCGGCGAGGGCCTGGAGCACGCCGAACGCCTGGTTGTCGTTGCCGGCCACGATCGCGGTGGGCCGGCCGGGCAGGTCCAGCAGGTGCAGCGCCAGGTTCCGCCCTCCGGCGACGGAGGAGAACTCGTCCCGGCCGACCAGCGCCTCGTCGACCGGCAGGCCGGAGCGCAGCAGCGCCGTGCGGTAGCCGTCGAGGCGGGCGTTGGCCGACCAGAACCGCTCGGGGCCGCCGATCGCGGCGATCCGGCGATGACCCATCTCGGCGAGGTGGCGGGTCGCGGCCAGGCCGCCCTGCCAGTTGGTCGTGCCGACCGAGCGGATGCCGCTCCCCGGCTCGGTGGGCGGGTCGATGACCACCAGCGGAATGCCCGCGGCGGCGAGCCGGTCACGCTCGGCCGGGCCGGGCAGGTGCAGGACGCTGAGCACCCCGTCGGTTCCGCGCTCGGCCGCCCGGTCCAGCCACGAGCCGAAGTCGGCGTCGGTTTCGACGGTCGTCACGACGATGCTCTGGTCCGCCTCGCGCGCGGCCTCGACCGCGCCGCGGATGAGTTCCTCGGCCCACGGCCCGTGCAGGCTGCCGATCAGCAGGTCGACCACGCCGAACGGCAGCCCGGACGCGACCCGGTAGCCGTTGCTGCGCAGCATCTGGCCCACCCGGTCGCGGGTGCGGGCGGCGACGTCCGTCCGCCCGTTGAGGACCTTGGACACGGTGGAGACCGACACCCCGGCCTCGGCCGCTATGCCGGTCAGGGTGCTGCGGCCAGCTTCGCGCCGCATCCGCCGCTCCTTTCGAAAAGTTTGCTCACCAGATGCGCTGCCTAGGGTAACCCACCGGAGATGAAGCTTTCAGGAGCAATACTCGTACCCGCATTCGTTCGGCGGCCAACCATTGACCCCCACCGGCACCCGTCTTACGGTGGAAACAAGAGCGGGAACTTTTCGAAACATGCCGTTGGCAGACGGCAGGATCCGGGAGACGTGGGGTCATGAGCAATCCGGTGGCGCTGCAGCTGTACACCCTCCGCGAGGAGCTGGGGGCCGGCCGCGCGGGCATCCTGCGGGGCGTGGCCGACCTGGGTTACGGGGCGGTCGAGCCCTACGACGTGGTCTCGGACCCGGACGGCCTGCGGGCCGATATCGACGCGGCCGGGCTCGCCGTGTGCAGCGTGCACGCGCGGCCGTTCGGCGAGCAGGCCGAGGCGGTGTTCCGGGGGCTCGCGACGGTCGGGGCGGGCACGGCGATCGTCCCGCACATGCCGCCCGAGCGATTCGCCGACGCCGAACGGGTCGCAGAGCTGGCCCGGGAGCTGAACGGCCTGGCCGCGCGGGCGGCCGACCGCGGGGTACGGCTCGGCTACCACAATCATGACTTCGAGCTCTCGTCGCTGATCGGCGGCCGCCCGGCCCTGGAGGTGCTGGCCGATCGGCTCGACCCGGCCGTACTGCTGGAGGTCGATACGTACTGGGCGGCCGTCGGCGGCCAGGACGTCCCCGGGCTGCTCGGGCGCCTCGGTGAGCGCGTCCGATACCTGCACGTCAAGGACGGCCCGGTGACCAAGGACGATCCGATGACCGCGCTGGGCGCAGGCCGGATGCCGGTCGCGGAGATCCTGGCCGCGGCCCCGTGGGCCGAGTGGAACATCGTGGAGCTCGACTACTGTGCCACGGACATGATGGAGGCCGTGGGCCAGAGCATGGCCTGGCTGACCGATCACGGCCTGGCCGGCCAGGCCGCGGCCCAGCCGGGCGGGGGCCGGTGATGCCGGCACCGGCGCCGCTCGGCGTGGCCGTGGTTGGCTGCGGCACGATCAGCGACGAGTACCTGCGGAACCTGACGTCCTTTCCCGACCTCCGGGTGCTGTTCTGCGCCGATCTCGACCTCGAGCGTGCGAAAGGCCAGGCGGCCAAGTACGGCGTAGCCGCCGCGGGCTCTCTGCCCCAGGCGCTGGACCATCCCGGAGTGGAGCTGGTCGTCAACCTGACCTTGCCGGCCGCGCACGCGGAGGTGGCCGCGGCCGCGATCGCCGCGGGCAGGCACGTGTGGAACGAGAAGCCGCTGACCACCGATCCCGCCGCGGGCCGTGCCCTGCTCGAGCAGGCCCGCCGGGCCGGGGTCCGCGTCGGCTGCGCCCCCGACACCGTCCTCGGCGCCGGGCTCCAGACCGCGGGACGGCTCATCGAGGCCGGCGCGATCGGGACCCCGCAGACCGGGCTGGCCCTCATGCAGAGCCCCGGGCCGGAACGCTGGCACCCCAGCCCGGAGTTCCTGTTCCAGCCGGGCGCCGGACCGCTCTTCGACGTCGGCCCGTACTACCTGTCCGCGCTGGCCACCGTGTTCGGCCCGGCGTCCCGGGTGGTGGCGGTGGCCGGCAGGCGGCCGCGACGCCGGCTGATCGGCTCGGGCCCGAAGGCGGGAACCGAGTTCACCGTCGGCGTGCCCACCCACGTCGGCACGCTGGTCGAATACGACGGCGGCGGGGCGGCGTCCCTGCTGCTCAGTTTCGACTCACCGCTGTCCCGCCAGGGGTTCATCGAGATCACCGGCACGGAGGCGACGATGGCCGCGCCGGACCCCAACCGGTTCGACGGGGAGGTACGGATTCACCGGCGCGGCGGCGACCCCTGGGAGGTGGTCAAACCGGTCGGCGCCTCGGCCGGGCGGGGCCTCGGCGTCCTCGACATGGCCCGCGCCCTGCGCGGCGGCGGCCCGCACCGCGGCCACCGGCGAGATGGCCCTGCACGTTCTGGACATTATGGTGGCCATCGAGCGCTCGATGGCGAGCGCCTCGTTCGAGCCGGTCGATTCGGGCTTCACCACCGCACAGCCGCTGTCCGAGGACTGGGATCCGCATGCCCGCAGCACCACCTGACCCCACGGCCCCCGCTCCGGCCGGGGCCCGCCCGGAGCTCGGGATCGGCATGGTGGGGTACGCGTTCATGGGCGCCGCCCATTCCAGCGCCTGGCGGACCGTGGCCCGCGTGTTCGACGTGCCGTTCCGGCCCCGGATGGCCGCGCTGTGCGGCCGGGACGCCGCGGCGGCGCGCGCCGCGGCGCAGCGGTACGGCTGGCAGTCGGCCGAGACCGACTGGCGCGCGCTGATCGCCCGCGACGACGTGCAGCTGGTCGACATCTGCGCCCCCGGCGACGTGCACGCGGAGGTCGCGATCGCGGCGCTGGACGCGGGCAAGCACGTGCTGTGCGAGAAGCCGCTGGCCAACACCGTGGCCGAGGCCGAGGCGATGTGCGAGGCGGCGGCGCGGGCCGCGCGCCACGGGGTCCAGGCGATGATCGGCTTCAGCTACCGCCGGGTCCCGGCCATCGCGCTGGCCCGTCAGCTCGTCGCGGGCGGCCGCCTCGGCCCGCTCCGCCACGTCCGGGCCGCCTACCTCCAGGACTGGCTGGTGGACCCGGCGTTCCCGCTGACCTGGCGGCTGCAGCGCGAGCGGGCCGGATCCGGCGCGCTCGGCGACCTGGGCGCGCACGCGGTTGATCTGGCCCAGTACCTGGCCGGCGAACCGCTGGCCGGCGTGTCCGGCCTGACCGGCTACCTTTGTCACCGAACGACCGCTGACCGGCGCGCGGGCGGCCCGGGCGGACCCAGCCCCTGGCGTCCCGTACGGTGCGGTCACCGTGGACGACGCCGCCCTGTTCACCGGGCGGCTGGCATCCGGCGCGCCCGCCTCGTTCGAGGCGACCCGGTTCGCCGCGGGCCATAAGAACGCCCTGCGCATCGAGCTCAACGGTGAGCTGGGCAGCCTCACCTTCGACCTCGAACGGCTGAACGAACTCGGCTTCTATGACCGGACCGAGCCGGCGGCCACCGCGGGGTTCCGGCGCATCCTGGTCACCGAGCCGGGCCACCCGTACATGGATGCGTGGTGGCCGCCCGGCCACGTGATCGGCTGGGAGCACACGTTCGTCCACCAGGCCCGGGACCTGCTAGCCGCCATCGCCGCCGGGACCGCCCCCGAACCCTCGTTCGCGGACGGCCTGCAGGTCCAGCGGGTCCTGGCCGCCGTACCGACAGCGCGGCCAACGCGAGCATGTGGACCAAGCATCGACAAGCGAGGAGAGTGACGATGCCGCACTCGTTCACCTTGTTCACCGGCCAGTGGGCGGACCTGCCGCTGGAAGAAGTCGGCCGGGCTGGCCAGTTCCTGGGGATACGACGGCCTGGAACTGGCGTGCTGGGGAGACCACTTCGAGGTTGACCGTGCACTGGCCGAGGACGGCTACCTGGCCGGCCTGGCACGCCCTGCTCGACAAGTACGGCCTGCGCTGCTGGGCGATCTCCAACCATCTCGTCGGGCAGGCGGTGTGCGACCCGATCGACGAGCGGCACCGGGCCATCCTCCCGGACCGGATCTGGCAGGACGGCGATCCGGAGGGGGTGCGCCAGCGGGCTGCCGCCGAGATGGCGGACACGGCCCGCGCCGCGGCCGCCTTCGGTGTCGATACGGTGGTGGGCTTCACCGGGTCGTCGATCTGGCACACGGTCGCCATGTTCCCGCCCACGCCGGAATCGATGATCGAGGCGGGGTACGCGGACTTCGCCCGGCGCTGGAACCCCATCCTCGACGTGTTCGACGCTCACGGGGTGCGCTTCGCGCACGAGGTCCACCCGACCGAGATCGCCTACGACTTCTGGACCACGCGGCGGGCCCTGGATGCGGTGGGCCGCCGGCCCTCGTTCGGCCTCAACTTCGACCCCAGCCACTTCGTGTGGCAGGACCTGGACCCGGTCGCCTTCTTGTGGGAGTACCGGGACCGGATCTACCACGTGGACTGCAAAGAAGCCCGCAAGCGGCTGGACGGCCGCAACGGCCGCCTGGGCTCGCACCTGCCCTGGGGTGACCCCCGCCGGGGCTGGGACTTCGTTCGGCCGGCCACGGCGACGTGGCCTGGGAGGACGTGTTCCGCATGCTGAACGCGATCGGGTACGCCGGGCCGGTCTCCGTCGAATGGGAGGACGCCGGGATGGACCGCCTGGCCGGGGCGCCGAGCGCTCTGGAGTTCCTCCGCGGCTTCGACTACGAACCGCCGCAGACCTCCTTCGACACCGCCTTCAGCTCCGGCCCGGCCGACGGGTAACGCCGGGCCGGCCGACTTCAAAGGACCGCGTCGTCGCGGCCAGCCACCTTCCTATGCTTGCATTTATGGCACGGAGTGTCATCTTTCCCTGGAGCATACGAGCGGCGATGGAGGCGGTGGCCATGACCGAGGCTTCGGCGCCCGGGCCGGCCACCGCCGCTGCGGATCCGGCCGGACCGGGGCCTGCGCTCCCGCGACGGCGGGACCGTGCTGGTCGGCGGATCGCCGTACCGCCTGTTGCGGCTCGGCCCGGCCGGGGCCCGCCACGTGGCCCGGTGGTGGGCCGGCGAGCCGGTGGCCGGGCCTCCGGCCGTGCAGGCCCTCGCCCGCCGGCTGCTGGCGACCGGCATGGCCCACCCGGTCCCGGCCACGGGACCGGATCCGGGCGACGTCACCGTGATCATCCCGGTCCGGGACCGGACACCCGAACTGCGTCTGTGCCTGGCCGGGCTGCGCGGATGCCGCGTGATCGTGGTCGACGACGGGTCCCGCGACCCGGTCGCCGTGGCGGCTGAGGCCGCTGCGGCGGGCGCCCGCTGCCTGCACCGGGCGGTCAACGGCGGGCCCGGCCGCCGCGCGGAACACCGGCCTGGCCGCCGCGGGCACCCCGCTGGTGGCGTTCCTCGACTCCGACTGCGTTCCGGTGCCGGGCTGGCTCGACCGTCTGCTGCCGCATTTCGGCGACCCGGCGGTGGCGGCGGTCGCCCCGCGGATCGTCCCGTACGAGCCAGCCGGCCGGGGCGGCCCTGACCGGCTGAGCAGGGCGGGCCGGGGCTGGCTCGCCCGCTATGAGGGAATCAGCTCGACCCTCGACATGGGACCGGTCGCGAGCATCGTCCGGCCGGGCGCGAAGGTCCCGTACGTTCCCGGGGCGGCCCTTGTGGTCCGCGCCGGGGCCGCGGGGGACGGCTTCGCCGAGGACATGCCGGTGGGGGAGGACGTCGACTTCGTCTGGCGGCTGGCCGCCCGCGGCTGGCACGTCCGCTACGAGCCGGCCGCTGTCCTCGCCCACCAGCACCGGGTCCGGCTGCGGGGCTGGTTCGCCCGGCGGGTGGACTACGGGACCTCGGCCGCCCCGCTGGAACTCCGGCATCCGGGTACGGTCCCGGCGGTGTCGATGTCCGGGTGGAGCGCGGCCGCATGGGTCGCGGCCGCGGCCGCCATCCCGGCGTCGGCGCCGGCATCACGGGCACCGCCACGGCGCTGCTGGCCCGGCGGCTCGCCCCGGTCACGGACGGCGCGTGGCCGCTGGCCTGCCTCGCCGCGGGCGGCACCCTGGCCGCGGGCCGGGTGCTGGGCAGCGCGCTGTCGCGCGCGTGGTGGCCGGTGGCGGTGCCCGCCGCGATCGGGGTGCGGCGGCTTCGGGTCCCGCTGGCCGTCCTGGTGCTCGCGCCGCCGGCGCTCGGCTGGCTGGAACGGCGCCCGCCGATGAATCCGGCCGGCTACGTCGCCGCCCGGCTGCTCGATGACGTCGCCTACAGCATCGGCGTCTGGAAGGGCTGCCTCACCCACCGCACCGCCCGGCCGCTGAGCCCACTGCTGTGGTGGCGGTCAGCGCCCGACGGGGCGGGACGCCGCCGCCAGCCAGGCGCACGGCTCCGCTAACGCCCTGGATCCGCTTCTCGAACAGGGTGAGCTCGCCGCCTGAGAGGTGGACGTCATTGTGCGCACCCACAACAAATCGGCCTCAGGGGTTGTCGGCGGCCAGCTTCAGCTCGGAGCTGTGGTAGATGGCGCGGGGTGCCAGTTCCGGGCTGTACCGGGTGACGATCTGGCGCACCCGCCGCACTGCGAGCGGGCCCAGCAGGTCATAGGTGGCGATGAACAGCTTGCGGGCCGAGGCGCGCGGCCACGCGTCCGGCAGCAGCTCACCGGGCAGGTCAGGATCGAGCGCGGGGAAGGCCCGCCACTCGTCCATCACCCGGGTCCGCGCGACCAGCGCGTCTTCAGGCGCCATGTCGCCGGCCATGGTGCGCTCCCGCAGCCCCTGCGCGTAGCCGATGAACGCCTCGTACCTGTCGCGCAGGCCCTCCAGGTCCCAGGCCCGCCGGGGTATCCCGTCCGGCCCGCCCTCGGGGGCCGTGGTCGCACGAAACGCGGTCGCGGTGGTGATGCCGAGCTCGCCCAGGCAGCCGATCACCTCGGCGGCGTGGTCGCGGGGAGCGACCCACAGGCCGTCGTACAGCGGCGCGAAACCGAGCCACCGCAGCTGCTTGCGCAGCGCGTCCCGGGCGGCGCGGTTGTTCTCGGGAATGGAGAAGGCGACGAGGCTCCACATCCCGTCCCAGGCCTGCGTCACGCGGCCGAAGGAGAAGATGCGGCGCGCGCCGTCGTCGAGCACCCCGGCGGCCCGGTCGCTGAGCCGGACGAAGGTCCGCCGCCCGCTCTTGGACGTGACCAGCAACCCGTTGCGGGTCAGGCGGCTCAGCGCGGCCCGGGCGGCCGAGTCGCTGACCCCGAACTCGGCCAGCAGCGCGACGATCGCGGCCGAGGGCAGTGGCTCGGTCCGGCGCCACCAGTAGTCGCCGAGCAGGGTGAGGAGCAGTCGCGGCGGGCGCTGGGCGACACCGCCGACGGCCGTGGCCGGCGTGACGTCCTCGCCGGACAGCTCCATGTCGTCGTCATGTGTCGCCATCCTGGACATACATGCGAGGATAGCCAACGACTTTCAGATTGTGCCGAACGATAACGTGGTTTCTGTCATACGGCTGGCATCCTCAAACGGTGTGGATTTGCGTGATACCTGACACTGGAACTGTCATCCAGTACGGCGCAGGGCGAGCAGCGCGAAAATGCCGCCCTGCACCGGCCGCGCCTGGAATCCGACCTGCTGGCCGGTGATCGTGTCGTACAGGTCACTGAACGGCACGCGGCTGGGCGTCGTGTTCGCGTAGGTGTACACCTGCTCGATGAGCTGCTGCTTGACCGGGTAGCCGGACAGCCAGGCGGCGGTCCACATCTCCCAGTCCGACTTGGCGTAGCTGTGCGGCACCTGCAGGGGCAGCCCGAACAGGTTGCTGACGCTCGCGTACCACGCGGCCTGCTCGGCCAGGACCGAGGACGGGATGAGGCCGGTGCCGAGCAGGCGATCCGCGAAGCCGTTGTAGGTGGTGCCCCAGGTTCCGTCGCCGCCACCGGACCCGCTGTAGGTCAGGTCCAGGTGAGCGGCGGACGGGTCCTGCGCGTGCGCCGTCCAGTAGCTGATGAACTGCGTTGCCTTGGCGCGGTAGCTGGCCGCGTCGGCGGTGTTGCCGGCGGCGGTCGCGATCTGGCTCATGCCCGCGACGGCGATGATTCCCTTCAGGGCCAGGTTGACGCTGTGCGCGATGGAGCCGGCGAAGTCGTCGGTCTGGTTCTGGAAGCCGGGATCGGGCAGGTTCGCCACCAGGTAGTCGGCCCACTGCTTGAGGATCTTGTAGTGGGCGGCCGCGAAGGCCTTGGCCGCCGACGGCGCCTGCTGCACGTAGGCGGCCGACATGATCAGCATGTTGCTGGACTCCTCGACCGGCATGTCCTCCTCCTGGCCGTTGTTGTGGCCGGACGCGACCGGGTAGGAGGAGCCGAGGTCGTGCTCGGCGAAGGTCTTGGGCCACCCGCCGGTCTCGGCGTAGGCGAGCAGCGGCTCGAGCAGGAGCCCGAGGTAGCCCGGGTCGGCGTAGATCCAGACCGGTGACGCCGGGTACAGGACGTCGACGGTGGAGACGTTGCCGTCGCTGGAGATCTCCTTCAGCAACGCCCATGGCTGCCCGCCCGGGCCGGCCACGAGTTCGGTGCCGCCGTAGGCCTGGCGCAGCGAGATGGCGCACAGCCCGGCGTAGGCCGTCCCGCCGGCCTTTTCGCGTCGCCGGTGATGCGGGCGTCCAGGCGGTCGGCCCGCCGCCGGGCGGCCGCCAGGTCGCCGTGGAAGAAGCCGAGCATGTCCTGCCACGTGGCGAACTTGGTCGTCCACAGCGGCTGGAGGTTCTGGCCCAGGTAGCTCACGGCCGGGGTCCGGACCAGCCCGATCGACAGCGGTACGGTCGCCGCGGAGCGGCCGACCTGGCCCAGGTCGGCGCAGAACCCGAAGACCGGCCAGTTGTTGTCGATCGCCCGGTAGTTCGTGTCGTTGCTATTGGTCAGCTTCCCGTTGTTGACGAACTGGGCCCGGACCACAAGGTCCTGCCCGGACTGGTAGGTGAGCCGCGCCGAGGCCGGCGTCGCCCAGACGATGCTGCCCCACGCGGCCAGCTGGCCCTGCTCGGTCAGGGGCTGCTGGTTACTCAGCTGCACCGACCACACCTGCAGCGTCCCGCCGGCGTAGCTGACCTGCGACGGCGACCAGGTGATCTGCTGGCCGACGTCCCCGCTCGTCCACTCGCCGCTGATGTCGGCGTACACCTGCACGTCGTGGGCGTGGCCGTCGATGGTGCGCGCGCTGATCAGCAGATAGCTCAGCGGGATGGACTGCCGGGGCAGGTCGCCCGGCTCGACGGGGGAGAAGAACTCCACCACGAGTTCAACGCCGCCGCCCTCCAGAGTGAACCGGGACCGGGTCGGGGTGACCTCCAGGTTGGTCTGCTCGAGCGCGCGCTCGAATCCGTTCACCGTCGACGGGTTCCCGTTGTTGCCGTTCGGCACGTCGAGCACGATCGTCGGCGCGCCCATGAACATGTAGGAGACGCCGTCGATACGGGCGATTCCGCCCATCGCCGTGATGTGCCCGGTCCAGAACTGCGGCCAGGTGCCGGGCAGGGTGGTCGACGGCAGCCAGGTGCTCAGGTACGGGCCACGCACGGCCAGCGGCGCGGCCGGCGGCCGGATCGGGCTGGCGGCCAGGTTCCCGGACGCGGCCGCGAAACCGGCTGACGGTGCGGCGGCCCCCTCCGCCGCCGCACCGTCCGTTGACGCACTGGCCGTTGAAGCACTGGTCCCCGACGCATCGGCCGTAGTCGCCTGGGCAGCGGCGGGGGCAAGAAGGCCGCTGCCGGCCAGGCCGCCGGCGGCAGCGACACCGCCCGAGTAACGCAGGAAATCCCGCCGGCGTGGGGCCGCGCCTTCGGGGTGGTCGTGACCGGGCATCGAGCGCCTCCTCATCATCGTGACCAGCGCCGTGCGCACCTTCCGGGCCTTGCGCCGTGGCACTTCTTCATGAGGAGTTTCACTCGATAGTGTGCGATTTTGTCAAGACCCGTGGCCAAAGTGTAGCCGTTTGGCGCGGATAAGTGCAGTTCCGCGCGGCATCTGCCCATCGAGATGCGGCAGCCACCCGGAGCCGGGACGGGAGTATGCTCGCGCCCAGATGAGCATGCTGCGACTGCTGGCGTTCGTGCTCCCGCTGGGCCTGGACTCCTTCGCGGTGGCCGCCGCGCTCGGCGCGGCCGGGACGCTGACCGCGCGGGACCGGCTGCGCGTCTCCGTGCTCTTCGTCGTGTTCGAGGGCGGCATGCCGCTGATCGGGCTGGCGGCCGGCGCACCGCTGGCCCGCGCGGCCGGCGGCGTCGCGGACTACCTGGCCGTCGGTGCGCTCACTGCGCTGGGCGGGTGGATGCTGCTGCCCGGCGGGGACCAGGACGAACAGCGCGCCGCCCGGCTGGGCGCCGCGCACGGCGCGGCGCTGCTGGGACTGGGCATCAGCATCAGCCTCGACGAGCTGGCCATAGGGTTCAGCCTCGGCCTGGCCCGTCTTCCCGTTGCCGCCGTCGTTATCGCCGTCGCCGTGCAGGCCTTCATGGCCGCCCAGCTCGGCCTGCATCTCGGCACCCGCATCGGCGAACGCCTCCGGGAGAGCGCCGGGCGCATCGCCGGCCTCGCGCTGATCGCGCTGGCCGCGTTCCTGCTCGCCGAGCACCTGCTCGCCCACTGACCCCCCACCCGGCCACCCCGGCCCGGCCACCCCGGCCCGGCCACCCCGGCCCCACCCCGCCAGCCGCGTCCCAGCAACCACAGACACCACACTGGCATCAGCCACGCGCGGCCCGGCATGATCATGCGGAGAAAACGTCGTATCTAGCGGCAAACACCGCATGATCATGGACGCAGCCGAGCGGAGAAGCGGCAAACTCCCCATGATCATGAAACCGGGGGAAGGCGCCGGAGGGATATGCGGGGGAGAGTGCTGCCGTTACGCTGCGAGTATTCGCGTGAACCGCTTAGCAGAGCGTTTACCGGACCACGGCGACCGGCCGGGGCAGGAGGCGTGAGGTGGCGCACAAGAACGGCGAGGCCAAGAAGGCCCGCAAGAACGGCGAGGCGAAGAAGACCGCGCGGCTTCCGCGGCCGGTCTACGAGAAGGAACTGAAGCGCCTCCAGGCCGAGCTGGTGAAGATGCAGGAGTGGGTGCGGTCCGAGGGCGCCCGGATCGTGGTCATTTTCGAGGGCCGGGACGCGGCGGGGAAGGGCAGCACCATCAAGCGTGTCACCGAGTACCTCAATCCCCGCGTCGCGAAGATCGTGGCACTGCCGGCGCCGACGGAGCGTGAGCAGACGGAGTGGTACTTCCAGCGTTACGTCAGCCATCTGCCGGCCGCGGGCGAGCTCGCCCTATTCGACCGCAGCTGGTACAACCGCGCGGGCGTGGAGCGGGTGATGGGATTCTGCACCCGGGAGGAGTACAGCCGGTTCCTGCACCAGTGCCCGATCTTCGAGCGGCTGCTGGTGGAGGACGGCGTCCTGCTGCGCAAGTACTGGTTCTCGGTGAGCGACGAGGAACAGCAGCACCGGTTCCGGTCGCGGCTGGAGGATCCGATGCGCCGGTGGAAGCTGTCCCCGATGGACCTGGAGTCGATTTCCCGGTGGGAGGACTACTCCCGGGCCAAGGACGAGATGTTCGTGCACACCGACATGCCGGAAGCGCCCTGGCATGTGGTGGAGAGCGACGACAAGCGCCGGGCCCGCATCAACACGATCGCTCACCTGCTCAGCACGATCCCGTACCACGACGTGAAGCTGACCCCACTGCGGCTGCCGCCGCGCCCACCGTCCCAGGGCTACGTCCGGGTGCCCCGGGACATGCAGGCCTACGTGCCCGATCATGCCGCCCAGCTGGAGCTGCAGCACGCCGCCAGGTAAGCGGCCGGGGACGGCCGGGCGGATCAGCCCGCCGCGGGTGGCTGGATGAGTTCTACCAGGTTGCCCTCGGGGTCCTTCACATAGGCGAACCGGGCCCCGGGCTGGACTGCGGGGGCCGGCGGCGATACCAGCTCCGCCCCGGCGCGGGTCAGCCCGGCGCAGGCGAGATCAAGGTCATCGACCTCGATCGCCCAGTGACCGTAACCGCGGGCCCGCGACGCGTCCAGGGCGTCCTCGAACGTGTCCGCCCGGGCCAAGCCGGCCCGCTCGATCAGCTCGATCCGGAGCCCGCGCGGTGTTCGGAGCAGGACGGTACGGACGGGGGGATCGGGCAGCTCGAACCGTTGCTCCACGGTCATCCCGAGCACGCGGGTGTACCAGCGCTGCTGGGCGTCCAGGTCGGCTACGGACAGCGCGACATGGTGGGCGGTCGCGGTGAAGCCTGGTGCGGTCGTCATGATGCGATCCTCGATCCTGCCCGCCGGACACGGCACAGAGAACGTGGTTAATAGCACTTACTAGGTAAGTTGTGTTAACCTTACCGGCGTGCCGCCCACTGTCAAGCGCCCGTCCGGCCAGCACCACGGCAACCTGCGGAATGCTCTGGAAGAAGCGGCGCTGAGCCTGATCGCCGAGGCCGGCCCCGGGGCTTCACGCTGGCCGAGGCCAGCCGCCGAGCGGGGGTCAGCGTGGCCGCCCCGTACAAGCACTACGCGGACCGCGACGCTCTGCTGGCCGCGCTGGCCAGGCGGGCCTACGCCGAGCAGGCGCGCCGGTTTGCCGCGGCGATCGCCCAGGCGGACGACCCGGCCGGGCAGCTCGCGAGCTTCGCCTCGGCGTACGTCACCTTTGCGGCCGAGGACCGGGCGCTGTTCGAGATCACCTTCGCCGCCGGGCTGGACAAGTCCGCCTATCCCGAGCTGGCCCAGGCCGGCGAGGAGGTCCTCGCCATCCTGACCGCTCCGGCCGCCCGTCTCCGGCCTTCTCCCGCCGAGGCGCTTGACCTCGTGCTCACCGTCGCCGCGACTGCCCACGGCACGGCCGTGTTCCTCCTGGAAGGGGTGTTCGGGCCGATCCCGGCGGCGATCGGGCCGGCCCGCCGCCGGGCCGCGGCCGCGGCCGCGGCGATCGCCGCCCGCCCGTGACCGGGCGGAGACTCCCCGGACGACAAGGGGAAGCGCCCGGCTCGCCGGTTCACTCAGCCCGCGCGCCAACCCCCGGGACCGGCCAGCCATCTTGCCGGTAGACGACGCCCCGGGTGGCCGTTGCGGCCCGGACCCGTCGCCGGATGGGGCCCCGCAGCAGGGAGAACGCCTCAGGCAGCGCGGCCAGCCGGTACGCGGCGATCTCCTCCGGCTGCAGCACGATCTCGGCCAGGCTTTTCCGGTCGGGCGCGCCGCAGTCGAACAGGAACCTGATGCCTCCCGGCCGCCCCGGCCGGAGCAGGCGGAAGTCCACCGCGGTCAGCAGGCCCTGGCGCACGTCGAGGCCGCACTCTTCGCGTACTTCACGCCGGCACGCCTCCCAGGGCGTCTCCCCGTCCGCTTCCATGACGCCGCCGGGGATGGTCCAGCCCGATTTGTACGTCGGCTTCAGGATCGAGCAGCCGGCCCGCCCGGTCGAAGATGAGCGCTCCAGCCGACGCTGGGACGCCCGGGGGAACGGGTTCGCCGGCGCCCGGCCCGGCCGGATCACGGTCGCTGGTCATGACCGTTACGTTATGGCCCGGGCCGCCTCGATCGGGGCGCCGCCGCGGGGCATCGCGCCAATCGCCCGCCGTTCCCGCGTCCTGGGCAAATGGCCAAAGTCCTGGACGGGGCGGACTTAACCGGCTTAGGCTGAATGTGACGGTTAGAAACTAGCCGGGCTATTTCTGTCATTGTTGCCGCGCACCCTCATTCATCGGCCCGGGCTGGCTGCTGTTTGCGTGCCAAGGCAAGGGGGCGCGATGCCTGAAGGTCTCAGGGTTTCGGTGATGCTCAGCGCGTCACATGTGATCGTCAAGCTGGCGGGGGAATCTGATTTCGCGAATGGCCGGCAGTTGCGTGACGCGCTCGTCTCACAATTGTCGCGGGGCGCCCGCCGGATGATAGTTGACGTTTCCGAACTGGATTTCATGGACTCCACCGGCGTGAACGTGCTGCTCGCCGTCCGGGCGGCGCTGCGGGCGCGAGGCGGCTCGCTGGTCCTCGTGGCTCCCCGGCAGCTGGTGGCGAGGGTGCTGGATGCGCTGGGAACCGGGCAGGTGCTGATCGTGTACCGAACCGTGGAGGAGGCCGTGGCCGGCAGCTGACGCCCGCGCCCCGGCGAACCACGGGCCCGCCCGCGACGGTGGCGCCACCGCCTCACCGTCAGGTGTATAAGGGGTTCTGTGGGGCTGCTTGAAGCATCAGTAACGGTTCCGGGTTCGGCCGGGGCGGCGTACACGATGGTGACGCTGGCCGGCGAGGTCGACGCGACTAACGCCGAGCAACTGCACAGCGCGCTGGAGTCGGTGGTGCGGGAGCATCCCAGCCTGATGCTCGTGGACCTTTCCGGGCTGAACTTCATGGATTCGACCGGATTGCGCATGCTGCTGCGGGCCAGCCGGGCGCTCGACCGCCAGGGCGGCGTGCTCGGCCTGGTGGCGCCGCAGGCCTCCGTCGCGAGGGTTCTTCAGCTGACCAAGGCCGATCAGCTGATTCCCGTGTACAGCAGCGTGGCGGACGCGGCCGCCGACCGCTGAGCTGCGTCGGCGGTCGGAGCTTCGCCCCGCCACTGTCCGTAACCTGCCCGTCTCAGGGCCAGGCTCGATGCCCAGGAAGCGGAAACAGTTGTTCCAGGTGATGTCGGCCAGGACCGGGGCGGGCAGGTCTATTGAGCGGAGCGTGCGGCCGGCGGGGTGCTCCCGTGGCATCGCCGGGAAGTCGGTCCCGACCAGCAGCCGGTCCGGCCCGAGCATGTCGATCAGGTAGCGCAGCGCGCGGCGATCGAAGACCATGGCGTCGTAATAGAACCGCCGGGCCAGCTCGGCGGGCCCGGTTGCGGCGGCCCACGGCGCGGCCTCCGGCCCGCGCTCGCCGGGCGGCTCCTCGTTCCAGGTGCGGCCCCAGAACCACTGCGCCCGGGGGAGCATCAGCGGGAACCCGCCCGCCGCATGGCTGAACGCCAGCCGGAGCCCCGGATACTTCTCCGCCACCCCGCCGGTGATGATGGCCGCCGCGGCCAGGCTGCCTTCCACGCCGACGCCGAACGTAGCGGTGGCGGGACCGGGCAGCCGGTCGGACGGGGCGGGTAGCGCGTGCACGAAGATCGCCATCCCGAGGCGCTCCGCCTCGGCGAAGAACCCGAGGAACCGGCCGTCGGCCAGCGATGCCCCGGCGATGTTCGAGGCGATCTCGACGCCGGCCAGACCGGCCTTTGCGACATTTTCCAGCTCGGCGGCGGCGAGGTCGGGATCCTGCAACGGCACCGTACCGAGACCGTAGAAGTGGCCCGGCTGCGCCGCGCACAGGCCGGCGATATATTCGTTGACCGCGCGGGCCAGGTCGCGCCCGGCGTCCGCCGGCAGCCGGTAGTTCAGCAGCGGCGGGAACGGGGAGACGACCTCTGCGTCCACCCCGCTGGCCGCGGCGGCAGCCAGCCGCCGCTCCGCGTCGAACCACACCGACTGCGCGGTGAAGCGCATCGGCCCCGACACCAGCACCCGCGAACCCCCACCCCCGCCCACCTCCCCGGCCCGCTTCTCGCCCCCTTCACTGCTGCCTCCATGGCCGGCCAGGCGGCCGGGTCGCAGCCGGGCGGCGCGGCGGGGAACTCGCCCGGGATCACGTGGGCGTGGGCATCGATCAGCATGTCGGCCTCCGGGTTCCGGGGTCACCCCCGGGTCAGCGCTGCGGCACGATGGCGACGTGGACCGCGTTCTCGCCCGGGATCTCGCCCGCCAGCGTCTCGATGGCCCGGGCGACGTCGTCCAGGCCGAACGTGTGGGTGTGCATCCGCTCCAGCGGGAACCGCCCGGTCTCGATGAGCCGGATCGCCTCGGCGTAGGCGCGGGAGTCCACGCTGAACGCGCCGGCCACGGTGATGGCCTTGTTGATGATCAAGTCGGTGGACAGCTCGACCGGCCGGCCGCCCTTCAGCCCGGCCAGCACCACCCGGCCGCCCCAGCGGACCGCGTTCAGCGCGTCGCGGACCGGCTGGGCGGCCATCGGCGTCAGTTCCAGCACGACGTCGGCGCCCGTTCCGCCGGTGATCTCCTGGACGCGCTCGACCGTGTCCTCCTCCTCGACGTTGATCGTGACGTCGGCGCCGAACTCCCGGGCGAGAGCCAGCTTGGCCGCGTCGCGGGTGAGGCCGGTCACGATAATCGTCCCAGCGCCCGCGGTCCGGGCGGCCAGCACCGCGGACAAGCCCCGCTGGCCGGCGCCGAGGATCAGCACCGTGTCGCCGAGCTGGATTCCGCCCAGGTGGGCGGCCCAGCGCACGCCCGCGCCGAGCGGGTTGAACATCACCGCGACCTCGGCGGGGATGTCACCCCGCATCTTGTGCAGGATCGAGTTGGGGTGCAGGTGGATGTACTCGGAGAAGCCGCCCCACAGGCCGAGCCCGCGCTCTGGCGGGTTGGAGCCGCCGTGGCTGCCGATCCGGTTCCGGCAGGACATGTAGCGCCCGGCCAGGCACCGGTCGCAGGACCGGCACGGGATGAGGATCTCCACCGCCACCCGGTCGCCGGGCTGGACGCCCCAGCGGGCGGCGGCCTTCTCGCTGACCTCCTCGATGATTCCGAGCGGCTCGTGGCCGGGCACCATGGGCAGCCACCGGTCTCCCATGCTGCCCTTGTACTGCTCCACGTCGCTGCCGCAGATCCCGCACGCCTCGATCCGCAGCAGCCCGCCGTCGTCGGGGCCGATGACCGGCCGCGGGAACTCCCTGATCTCGATCTGACGCGGCCCGGTCTGCACGGCCGCGCGCACCGTATCCGCCACGTTCAGGCCTCCGTCTCGTCGAGTTGGGTGATGTCGAGCGGAATCAGCGGCGCCGGGCCGGCCGCCGCGTCCGCCGACGGCGTGTACGCCCAGTACTTGGCGCGCGCGCCACCGTCGACGGCAAAGTCGCACCCAGTGATCAGGCGCGCGTAGTCGGACGACAGCCAGGCGATGCAATGGCCGATGTCCGTGGGGGTGGCCGGTTCGCCCATCGGGATGTTCCCGCGCACGTCGAACCGGCCGGTATCCCGCCACCAGTCCGGCCGGTCCGGCTTCGGCAGGCGCGGCCGCAGCTCGGTGCGGCCCTCCGCGCGCCACTGCGCGAGCAGTTCCGGATTGTCCGGCCGCGGCGCCGTCGGGGTGAAGCTGTTCACCCTGATGCCGTACGGCGCCAGGTCCATCGCGGCGGCGCGGACGAAGTTGGCCAGTCCGCCCTTGTGCGTGGCGTAGGCGATGAAGCCGGCCGCGCCCTGCCAGGCGTTCGAGGACAGGATGCTGACGATCGAGCCCTTGATGCCACGCTCGATCATCGAGAGCGCCGCGTACTTGGTGTAGAGGAAGTTGCCGTTGACGGCGATCGAGATCGCCTTGCTGAAGTCGGCCAGGTTCTCTTCCAGGATGTGGCTGGTGTGCAGCCAGGCCGCGTTGTTGATCACAATGTCGATGCGGCCCCAGGCACCGAGCACCTCGGCGATGTTGGCGGTGACGTCGTCCTCGGCGCTGACGTCGCCGGCCAGCGGCAGGCCGGTGCCGCCGTTGCGCTCGATCCGGCGCACGGCCGCCTTCGCGGCGTCGAGTTCGAGGTCGTTGCACGCCACCTTCGCGCCGTACCGGGCCAGCGCGAGGGCGATACCGCTGCCGATGTTCGGCCCAGCCCCGGTGACGAGGGCCACCTTGCCCTCGAGGGAGATATCCACGGCACTCTGCCCTTCCGGCCTCTGCGAGGCGTGGCCTTTAGGCGTTGATGACGACGGTCTTGATCTGGGTGTAGTCGAGGACCGACTCCGCGCTCATGGTCCGGCCGAACCCGCTGTGCTTGTAGCCGCCCCACGGCGCGCCGATGACCCCGCGGGATCCGAAACCGTTGATGGTGACCTGGCCGGCCTGCACCCCCCGGGCCAGCCGCACGGCCCGCCCGACGTCCCTGGTCCACACGCAGGCGTTCAGCCCGTACCGGGTGCCGTTGGCGATGGCGAGCGCCTCCGCCTCGTCGGAGTAGGTGAGCACGGACAGGACGGGGCCGAAGATCTCCTCCTGCGCGATCCGCATCCCGGGCCGGACCCCATCGAAGATGGTCGGCTCGACGAAGAAGCCACGGTCGTACTTCTCGCCGGTCAGCTTGCCGCCGCCCACCACGACCTCGGCGCCTTCCTCCCGGCCGGCCTGCAGGTAGCCGAGCACCCGCTGCTCCTGCCGGGCACTGATCAGCGGTCCCATCTGGACGTCCTCATACCAGGGGCCGACCCGGACCTGACGGAACCGCTCGGCGAGGGCGGCGACCAGGTCCGGGCGCATGGCCTCCTCGACCAGCAGGCGCGACCCGGCCGCGCAGACCTGGCCGGTGTTCAGCGTGATACTGCCGACGATGGCCGGGACGGCCCGGTCGAGGTCCGCGTCGCGCAGCACGATCTGCGGGGCCTTCCCGCCCAGCTCCACATGCAGCGGGATCAGGTTCCGCGCGCACGCAGCCATGATCGCGCTGCCGGTCTCCGGCGAGCCGGTGAAGCTCATCCGCCGGATCAGCGGGTGGGCGGGCAGCGCGGCGCCGGCCTCGGCGCCGTAGCCGGTCACCACGTTGATCACGCCCGGCGGGATGCCCGCCTCCAGCGCGAGCCGGGCCAGCAGCAGGCAGGTCAGCGGCGCGTCCTCGGCCGGCTTGACCACGATCGTGTTGCCGGCCGCGATGGCCGGCGCGACGTCGGTCACCATGATCGGCCCCGGCACGTTCCAGGGGATGATGCTGCCGCAAACACCGTACGGCTCCCGGATCGTCATGCCGAGCACGTCCGGCCGCGCGGACGGCAGCGTCTGGCCGGTGATCTTGTCGGCCAGACCCGCCGTATAGGTCAGCGCGCCCGGGACGGGAGACGGTCCCCAGCGCGGCAGGCCGACCTCCATCCGCTCCAGGATGTCGATCTCGTTGTGCGTGCTCGCAGGCACAGGCCGGCCCAGCGGTACAGCAGGGCGGCCCGCTCCGACGGGCTGGTGTCGCGCCAGGCCGGGAAGGCCTCGGCCGCGGCGCGCACCGCGTCGTCGACGTCATCGGCGCCGCCGCGCGGGACCCGCAGCAGGGTCTCCTGGGTGGCCGGGTTGATGACGTCGATCGTCTCCCCGCTCCTGCTGGCGGCCCATTCCCCGCCGATCAGGTGCCTGCCGTCGGTGAGCAGGACGCTCGCGTCGACGGCGGAGACGGCCGGTGCGGTGGATGTCATGATCGTGCCTCCGATCAGCGGCCCCGATACCGCTCGTCACGATATATGACACTTGGCGCGACGAGAAGCACGTGATATGAAATCTAATGTCTCCACAACCGTGAAACAACTTGTCATGAGTGACCCCGGGCCGTCCGCCTGAGAGGGAGGCAATGAAGCCGATGACCACGATGACGACCCAGGCGGCGGTGCTCCGCAAGGGCGGCGAGCAGTGGGAGATCACCGAGCTGGAGCTGGACGAGCCGAAGGCCAACGAGGTCCGCATCCGCTATGAGGCGGCCGGCCTGTGCCACTCCGACGAGCACATCCGCGCGACCGGTACGGCCCGGCTCCCGCTGGTCGGCGGGCACGAGGGCGCCGGGGTCATCGAGGCCGTGGGCCCGGGCGTCACCCGGGTCGCGGTCGGGGACCGGGTGGCCTGCTCCTACATCCCCGTCTGCGGGACCTGCCGCTACTGCTCGACTGGGAAACAGAACCTGTGCGACGCCGGCCTGAACGCCGCGATCGGCTGCCTGCCCGACAAGACGTTCCGCTTCCACCAGGGCGGCGAGGACCTGGGCGGCATGTGCGTCGTCGGCTCCTTCTCCCAGTACGCGGTCCTGTCCGAGTGGTCCTGCGTCAAGATCGAGGACGACGTCCCGTTCGAGCTGGCGGCGCTGGTGAGCTGCGGCGTGACCACCGGGTTCTGCTCGTCGATCTACGCGGCGGACGTGCGGCCCGGCGAGACCGTGGTGATCTTCGGCACCGGCGGGGTGGGCATGAACGCCGTGCAGGGCGCCCGGTACGCCGGCGGCAAGAACGTGATCGCGATCGACCCGGTCGAGTACAAGCTGGAGCGGGCCAAGGAGTTCGGTGCCACGCACGCGTTCTCCGACCCGGTGAAGGCGCGCGAGGTCATCGTCGACCTGACCCGCGGGCAGCTCGCGGACAAGGTGATCTGCACGGTCGGCGAGATGAACAACGACGTGGTCAAGGCGGCGGTCGACATGACCGGCAAGGCCGGGACGGTCGTGATCACCGGCGTCGGCTACTACGACATGGTGCTGCCCGGCGGCATCCTCATCGGCTATCACCGCCGGCTGCAGGGGGCCCTGTTCGGGGGGGCCAACCCGCTCTACGACATCCCGATGATCCTGGGCCTGTGGCGCGCGGGCGACATCAAGCTGAACGAGCTGGTCACCAAGCGCTACACGCTGGACCAGGTCAACGAGGGCTACCAGGACATGATGGACGGCAAGAACCTCCGCGGCGTCCTCATCCACGACCATTGACCGCCCCCGCCAACCTCTCGCACGCGCAGAAGTATTTAACTGGAATTAGAACTATTCGCAAAGCGGCGAACAGTTCGCAGAGGACCGGATAGCGCACAAACTTCGAGGCGAGGCACATCATGCCGAACGCGATCCTTGACCCCACGGGGACCACGACGAGAGCGGCCCCGTCCCGCGCCCCGCGGGCACCGCGCCCGGCCAGCCTGCAGGGCGCCCGGGTCGGCCTGCTGGTGAACACCAAGCAGAACGCGGCGCCGTTCCTGGACGAGGTGGGCAGGCTCCTCACCGAGCGGTACGGCGCCCGGAGCGTCGTGGCCCGGACCAAGGTCAACTTCGCTCAGCCGGCGCCGGAGGAGCTGATCAAGGAGATGCAGGCCGGCTGCGACGTCATCGTCACCGGCATCGGCGACTGCGGCTCCTGCAGCGCGTCCGCCGTCGCGGACGGCGTCGCGTTCGAGTCCGCCGGGGTGCCCGCCGCGGCGATCTGCAGCGATGCCTTCCGTGCGACGGCCGACGCCATGGCGGAACTGCACGGCGCACCGGGCTACCGGTACGCGACCACGCCGCACCCGGTCGCGGTCCTCACCCCGGATCAGGTCCGCGAGCGGGCCGTCCAGGTGCTCGATGACGTGGTCGCGCTGCTGACCTCATGACCGGGACCAGGGCCGCGACCGAGACCGGGACCGAGCCGGATCCGGACGCCGCGCAGCGTGCGATCGAGTACTGCTACGCCCAGGGCTGGTCGGACGGCCTGCCCCTGGTGCCCGCGTCGCAGCCGCTGGTCGACCGGTTCCTGGCCACGACCAGCCGCGCACCGGACGAGGTCATCGGCTCGCTGGAGCAGGTCGGCCGCGATTGCACGGTCTACCTGGCCGCGGTCAACGCGGCCATGGCCGGCTGCCTCCCGGAGTACTTCCCGGTGGTCCTGGCCGCCTTCGACGCGATCATGCGTGAGCGCGCCGCCCGCGGCGGCGGCTGGCAGTCCACCAGCGGCCCGGCGCCGCTGATCGTGGTCAATGGCCCGGTCCGGCACGAGCTCGGGTTCAACACCACGGGCGGCGCGTTCGGCCCGGGCTTCCGGCCTAACGCCACCATCGCCCGCGCCATCGGCCTTATCGTGCGCAACGCGTTCGGCATCCAGCCGCACGTCCTGGAGCAGGCCACCCAGGGCGTGCCCGGCCGGTGGTCGATCTGCATCGCGGAGAACGAGGAGGAGTCCCCGTGGCCGCCGTTCGCCACCGACGGCGGCCAGCCGGCCGGGGCAAGCGCGGTGTCCGCGACGCTGCTGCGCACGTCGGAGTTCGTGGACAACCGGCACACCCCCGATCCGGAGCAGGTGCTCTGGGACTTCGCCGACACGATCTCCCGGACCGGCTCGCTGATCTTCCGTGACACCTCGGCGGGGGTGGTGCTCTGCCCCGAGCACGCGCAGATGCTCGCCGCCGCCGGCTACGCCAAGGCCGACGTCCAGGCGTGGCTGATGGAGCACTGCGGCCGCACCGGCGCCGACCTGCGCTGCGCGGGCAAGAACGGCCTGCGCGGCATGGCCCGGTTCGCCTCCGATGACCGCAGCGAGGACGGCACGTTCTCCCGCATCCTGCCGTCACCGCGGCACATCCCGGTCATCGTGGCCGGGGCGCGGAACGCCGGCATCTCCATGGTCGTGCGGATCTTCGGCGAGTGGTCCGGCACCGCGACACCGGTGGGAGACAAGCCATGATCCATACCGAACGGGCTCGTGCGCTGCGTACCAGCCTGGCTGCTGACGGTTACCAGATGGAGATCGCCGAGGCGGCTGGCCGGGTCAGCGTCACGATCAGCGCCACCCCGGAGGCCTGCGCCGACTGCCTGGTGCCGAAGGATCTCATGCGCGGCATCCTGGGCAGCGCGCTCGGCGTCGCCCAGGACCGCATCGACCTGACCTACCCGCGCGAGGCGGGGGGAAGCACGTGAGCGGGGACGGTCACCCATCCTCGTTCGGTATCTCGTGTGGCGGGGTTATCGCGGACGCGCGGGGGAGCGCGGACGGAAGCTGGCTGGCCGACCGGAGCGCCATCGTCACCGGCGGCGGCCGGTCGGGGCCCTACGGCGGGGTCGGGTACGCGATCAGCCTGCTGTTCGCCCGGCACGGGGCCCGGGTGGCCGTCGTCGACCGGGATCCAGCGGCCGCCGAGGTGACGGTCTCGCACATCCGGACAAGAGGCGGTGACGCGTTCGCCTGCACCGCGGACGTCAGCCGGGCCGGCGACTGCGCGCGGGCGGTGCGCGAGACGATGAGCCGGTTCGGCCGGGTCGACACGCTCGCGAACAACGCCGCGCCAGGCGACCGGGCGCTGCTCTTCGACGTGACGCCGCAGCGATGGGACGAGCTGATCGCGGCCCACCTGACCTCGGCGTGGCTGATGACCCGGGAGGCGACCGCGGCGATGACCGCAGGCGGCTCGGTGGTCAACGTCTCGCCGGTGGCGGCCGCCCGGCCCGGCCCGGCCACGGTGTACGGCATCGCCAAGGCCGGCCTGGACAGCCTGGACAGCCTGACCAGGGGCGCGGCGTCGCTGCTCGGCCCCCAGGGCATCCGGGTCAACTGCATCGAGCTGGGCGAGCCGTGGACCTCCATGGCCGCCCGGGACCTGCCGCCCGAGGCCCGGGAGCGGCGCCGGCTCGGCGTCGCGCTGAGGACCGAGGGCACCGGCTGGGACGCCGCGTATGCGGCGCTGTTCCTGGCCAGCGACCGGGCCCGGTGGGTGTCCGGCCACATCTTGGCCGTGGACGGCGGCGGGCCGCACCGCGGGGGACTGGGGAGCCGTCCGGCCGCCGCCGCGACCGCGTCCGGATCGGATGGCAGGCCGTGACGCGGAAGGCCGCCCGGGATAGAGCCTTGCGCTGACGTCATGCGGATTCTAATATCCAAGACAAATCACGACACGATCGACATACCATTTGTCACATGCTTGAGCGCTCGCTGTGAGCGGCCCCGTCCGCGCCACGGCCGCGCGCCGGTAGGCCCGCAACCGCCCGAACCCCGAGTAGGTGGATGCCGTGAGACTTCGGCTCTGGTCAATGAGGACTGCCTGCCTCGTCGCCGCATCGGCGCTGCTGGCCGCCTGCGGCAGCTCTGGCGGGTCGCACGCCACAGGCGCCGCCACGCCCCACGCGGGCGGGTCACTCACCGTACTTGAGGACGCCGGCGACGAGGGCGCCTGGCCCGCCGGCCTCGATCCGGCCACCAACATCAACGGGGCGGCCAACCAGAGCTTCATGAACTCGATCTACGGGGAGCTGTTCGAGCTCGGCCCCGGCGGGAAAATCATCAACGACCTGGCCACCGGGTACAGCTTCTCCAACGGCGGCAAGTCCGTCACGATCCACATCCGGCCGGGCGTGACCTTCACCGACGGCACGGCGTTCAACGCGGCGGCGGTCGCCTTCAACATCAAGCGGGACCTCAGCTCCTCCTGTACGTGCAAGCCGACCTGGCCGGTCACGTCGGTCACCGCACCGGACGCGTCCACCGTCGTGATCAACCTGAGCCAGCCGGACGGCGCGCTGATCAACCAGTTCTTCGACTCCACCGCGAACTGGATCGCCTCACCGACCGCGCTGCAGAAGATGGGGGAGAAGGCGTTCGCGCTGAAACCGGTCGGCGCGGGCCCGTTCGAGGTGGTCAGCGACACCCTCAGCTCGGTGCTGGTGCTGAAGAAGAACCCCGGCTACTGGCAGAAGGGCCACCCCCTCCTGAACAGTCTGACGTTCAAGGTCGTCGGGGGCGACGAGGCGGCCTACGAGGCCATGCTGGCCGGAGAGGGCCAGGTCTACGAAGACATGTCGACACCGGCGCTGGTGAAGCAGGCGGGCCAGCACTTCACCGTGACCAATCAGCTCTCCACGTCGCCCTATGACCTGCAGCTCAACACGGCGGCGGCGCCGTTCAACAACAAGACCGCCCGCGAGGCCATCTACGCGGCCACCGACTTCGGCCCGATCCTGACCCACATCTTCAGCAACCTCTACCCGGCCACCCAGTCGTTCACCGGCCCCGGCGGCATCTGCTACGAGCCGACCGTGCCCGGGTACCCGGGCTATGACCTGGCCAAGGCCAAGCAGCTCGTCCAGCAGCTCGGCGGGCTTACGGTCAACCTCGGCACGATCAACGTCCTGGTGGCGCAGGAGACCACCCAGGCGCTGCAGACCGAATGGGCCCAGGCCGGGATCAAGACCACGATCCACAGCTACCCCCTGGCCTCGCTGATCCAGACCTTCACCTCGAAGCAGTGGCAGGCCATGGTGCAGACGGCCGGCTCCTGACGATCCGGCGGCCGGCGTGGGGGTCGGGTTCCGGTTCATGTCGGCCTCGCCGTTCAGCGGGGTCCATGACCCGCACCTGGACGCGTTGCTCAACCAGGCGGCGGCCACGGTCAGCACCAGCCAGCGCTGCACGATCTACCACCAGGCCGCGGCGTACATCGCCCAGCAGGCCTACGGCCCGTTCTACTTCTCCTTCGCCCCGGCCAACGTGGCGGCGAAGGGCGTCACCGGCCCGGGCCTGTCCTCGCCGCTGCCGGCCGTCGTCGTCACCCCGATGATCCTCTGGGAGGACGTCTCGGCCAGCTCGTGACCCCAGGAGGTGAGGTTCGGCAGATGGTGGCAGCAAGCGAAGCAGGCGGGACGCCGGCCGAGTTCGCGCGGCGGGTCCTCGGGTCCCCGAGCCTGCGGCTGACCGGCCGGCGGCTGCTGGCCGCGATCCCGGTCCTGTGGGGGGTGTCGTTCCTGACCTACATCGTGATGAACCTGCTCCCGGGGGACGCGGCCCAGGAACTGCTCGGCGCCAACGCGACCCCCGCCGAGGTGCACGCGCTGGAGATAAAGCTGCACCTGAACGAGCCGTTCTGGGTGCGGTACGGGCACTGGCTCGGCGGGACCCTGCACGGGGACCTCGGCAGCTCGCTGACCAGCGGGCAGGCCGTCACCACCATCCTGGGCCAGCGGCTGCCGGTGACCGCCGAGCTGCTGGTCTACGCGTTCGTCGTCTCGATCGTGCTCGCCCTGGTGGTCGCCGTGCTCGCGGCCCGCCGCCCGAAGGGCATCGCCGACCGGCTGAGCATGGTGGTGGGCATGATCGGGCTGTCCGTGGCCCCGTACGTGCTCGCGCTGGTCCTCGTGTACATCTTCGCCGTCCGGCTCCGCGTCCTGCCCGCCATCGGCTTCGTGCCGCTGAGCCAGAGCCTGACCGGGAACATCAAATCGCTGACCCTGCCCGCGGTCGCGATCGGATTCCCGCTGTTCAGCGTCTACACCCGGCTGCTGCGGGCCGACATCGCCGACCAGATGCAAGGCGAGGACTACATCGTCACCGCCCGGGCCAAGGGCGTGCGGCCCTGGCGCATCCTCATCCGGCACGCCCTCCGCAACTCGCTCTTCGGCCTGATCACGATCGTCGGGCTGAACCTGGGCACGCTGGTCGGGGCGGTGGTGATCATCGAGCCGATCTTCTCGCTGCCCGGCATCGGCCAGGTGCTGCTCCAGTCGATCAACGACCGCGACGTCCCGGTCGTGGAGGGGACGGTCGTGTTCTTCGCGCTCGTCGTCGTCATCGCGAACCTGCTCACCGATCTCGCCTACGCGGCGCTCGACCCGAGGATCCGGTATGGCCGCCCCGCTGCCTGAGGCCCTGATCTCCGCTCCGGACCCACGGGCGCCGCTGGCATCCGCCCGGCCGCGGCGCGCGCGGGGCTGGGCCCGGTCGCTGGAGATCGCGCTGCCGGGCGCGTTCCTCATCGTGCTGCTCGGCGCCTGCTTCGTGTGGCCCCTGATCGGCAACGTGCCGAAGCCCACCGGAGGCAGCGTGCTGGAGGCCGGCCTGCCGCCGCTGTCGCCCGGCCACGTCTTCGGCACCGACCCGGTCGGCAACGACGTCTTCTCCCGCATCCTCTACGGCGGCCGGGTGTCCATCGAGGTCGGCCTGGCGGTCAACCTGATCGGCCTGGCCGTCGGGGGCCTGCTCGGGACCGTCGCCGCCTACCGGGGCGGCATCGTCGACACGGTGGTCATGCGGGTGCTCGACGTGCTGATCGCCTTCCCGTCCCTGGTGCTGGCGCTAGCCATCGCCGAGGGCCTCGGGCCCAGTGAGCTGCACGTGATCTGGGCGCTGTCGTTCTTCAGCGTGCCGGCCTTCGGCCGCATCGCACGCGCCGCCACGCTACGGATCCGCGGGCAGACGTTCATGCTGGCGGCCGCGCTGGCCGGCACCCGGGGCCGGCGCATGCTGCTGCGCCACATCGCGCCGAACATCATGCCCCAGCTGGTGACGTTCGGCCTGCTGGGCATCGGCGTCGCGATCATCCTCGAGGGCGCGCTCAGCTTCCTCGGGCTCGGCATCCCGCCGCCCGCGCCGAGCTGGGGCAGCATGATCGCGCAGGGCCAGGGGACGCTGTCGGTCAGCCCCGACCTGGTGCTGATCCCCAGTGCCTTCCTGTTCGCCACGGTCGTCGCGCTCAACCTGCTCGGGGACGGCCTGCGGGCCCGGTGGGGGGTCCGGTGAGCCCGGCGGGCGTCACGGGCCCGGCGGGCGTCGCGGGCGTAGCGGGCCCGGGGAGCCCGGTGAGCGGCGTGCTCGAAGTGGCGGATCTGCGGGTCCGGTTCCGGCATCGCGGCGCGGACGTACCCGCCGTGAACGGCGTGAACTACACGGTCTCCGCGGGTACGACGCTCGCGATCGTCGGCGAGTCCGGGTCGGGCAAGACCGTAAGCTCGCGCGCGGTCATGCGCCTGCTGCCCGGCACCGCGGCCGTCACCGGGTCGGTCCGGTTCGAGGGCACGGACCTGCTCCGGCTCAGCGAGGAGCAGATGCGTCGCTACCGCGGCGCCGGCATCGCCATGGTGTTCCAGGATCCGGCCCGCTCGCTGAACCCGACGATGCGCGTCGGCGCCCAGGTCAGCGAGGCGATCCGGTCGCATCTGCCGCTGAACCGCCGGGCGGCCCGCGAGCGGGCGGTCGAACTGCTCGGCCTGGTCCGGCTGCCGCTGCCGCGGCGGCGGTTCGGCGAGTACCCGCACCAGCTCTCCGGCGGCATGCGGCAGCGGGTGATGATCGCGATTGCGCTCGCCTGCCACCCGAAGGTGCTGATCGCCGACGAGGCCACCACGGCGCTCGACGTCACCACCCAGGCCCAGATCATGGAGCTCCTGCTCGACATCCAGGCCGACCTCGGCATGGCCCTCATCCTGATCAGCCATGACCTGGGCCTGGCCGCGGCCTACGCCGACGAGGTGATGGTCATGTACGCCGGCCGGGTGGTGGAGCAAGCGCCGGCGGCCAGGCTGCTCGGCCAGGCCGGCCAGGTCCGGATGCCATACACCAAGGCGCTGCTGGAGGCGATCCCGCGGCTGGACCGGCCCGCGCACACCCCGCTGCCGGTGGTGCCCGGCCGGCCGCTGGACGCGCTGTCGCTGGCGGCGCAGGCCGGGTGCTGCTTCGCGCCTCGCTGCCCGTCGGCCCGGGACACCTGCCAGACCGTCGCGCCGGCGCTGACCGAACATGAGCCGGGCCACCAGTGGGCGTGCTGGTACCCGGTGGGGAACGGAGGGGCACGGTGACCGTGGCCAGGCCGGGGGAGGCGCTTCTGTCGGCGCGCCACATCGTCCAGGAGTTCGTCGTCCGCGACTACGGCGGCGTCAAGGGCGGCGTCGTCCAGGCGGTGTCCGACGTCTCGCTCGAGGTCATGCCGGGCGAGACCGTCGGCGTCGTGGGCGAGACCGGGTCGGGCAAGTCGACGCTGGCCAGATCGCTGCTCCAGGCCCCGCCGCCGAAGTCGGGCCAGGTCATCTTCGGCGGCACCGACCTGACTCGGCTCAGCCGGCGCCGGCTGCTGGACGCCCGCCGTCAGATGCAGATGGTGTTCCAGGATCCGTTCGGCTCGCTCGACCCGAGGTGGCGGGTCAACGACATCGTCGAGGAACCCCTGGTCGCCTACCAGGTCGGCTCCGGGGCGGAACGCCGCCGCCGGGTCGCCGAGGTCCTCGAGCTCGTCGGCCTCGACCAGGCCAGCTACGGCAGCCGGCGCCCCCGCGAGCTGTCCGGCGGGCAGTGCCAGCGGGTCGCCATCGCCCGCGCGGTCGCGCTCTCACCCGCCCTGATCATCTGTGACGAGGCCGTCGCGTCGCTGGACGTGCTCATGCAGGCCCAGGTCCTCAACCTGTTCGAGCGGCTCCGGGCCGAGCTTGGCCTTTCCTACCTGTTCATCGCCCACGACCTCAGCCTGGTGAAGCAGGTCAGCGACCGGGTCGCCGTCATGTACCTGGGCAAGCTGTGTGAGGTCGGCCCGGCCGAGGACGTCTACCGCGCGCCGCTGCACCCCTACACCAGGGCCTTGCTCGCCTCCGTCCCGTCGCCGGACCGGGCGGTACGGACCCGGGCCGGCGACGCCATCCACGGCGAGCCGCCGTCCCCGATCCACCCGCCCAGCGGATGCCGCTTCCGCACCAGATGCCCCCGTGCGCGAGACCGCTGCGCGGCGGAGGAGCCGCAGCTGACCGGCCCGGACGGCGGCCAGGCTGTGGCCTGCCACTTCCCGCTGGAGCGGGACACGTCCGCGAGGGAGGCAGTCACGCATGAGCATGCGGCTGAGGATTCTGCTGGAGCCCCGGCACGGCGCGGCCTATGAGCAGATCCTCGCGCTGGCCCGGGTGACCGAAGACGCGGGCTTCGACGCCTTCTTCTGCTCGGACCACTACCTGGGCATCGACGCCGACGACACGTCGTACCGGCCGACCGATTCCTGGCTGACGCTCGCGGGGCTCGCGCGGGAGACCAGCCGCGTCCGGCTCGGGACGCTCATGACCGCCGCCACGTTCCGCCAGCCGGGACCGCTGGCCATCGCGGTCGCGACCGCCGACGAGATGAGCGGCGGCCGCGTGGAGCTGGGCATCGGCGCCGCCTGGTACGAGCGCGAGCACCGGTACTTCGGCGTCCCGTTCCCGCCGATCGGTGAGCGGTTCGACCGCCTGGAGGAGCAGCTCAGCGTGCTGACCGGGCTGTGGACCACGCCCCGGGGAAAGCGCTTCAGCTTCGCCGGCGTGCACTACCGGCTCGATGAGTGCGCGAACTTCCCCGTGCCCGCCCAGCACCCTGGGCCACCGATCATCATCGGCGGCGCGGGACCGCGGCGGACCCCCGAACTCGCCGCCCGGTTCGCCGACGAGTTCAACAGCGGGATGAGCGACGGCGTCGCCGAGCGGTTCGCCAACTTCCGGCGGGTCTGCGCCCGGCTCGGCCGCGACCCCGCCACCGTACGGCTGTCGACGACGCTGCCGGTCTGCTGCGGCGAGACCCGCGCCGACGCCGAGCGGCGCGCCGCAACGCTGGGCGAGGCGGGCGCACGGATGCTGCGGCTGGGCGTGGTGGGGCGGCCTGCCGACGTCGTCTGCCGCCTCGAAGAGCTCGCGGCGGCCGGGGTGGACACGACGTACTTCCACATCTACGACCCCGCCGACCTAGACCACATCCGCCTCCTGGGCGCCGAAGTCCTTAAGCGGTGACCTGGGGCCAGCCCGGAGTTAGCACCGACCCAGCCGACCTCTGGCGCGCAACTCGCGCCCGCACCCGGTACGGCGCGAACACCCGCAAGGCCGCCGTCGGCGCACCCTGACCGGGAAGGTTGCCGCGCTCCCGGCCGCTGGCAGCGCGAAGGCGCTGGTGAGGCGGCACAAGGGGCCTAGGGCAACCTTGTGGAGCCGGTCGATGATCCGGGCTCCGGGTATACCCCACACTTGTAACCGTGCGGATCAATACCGGAGCGGTCGCGGAAGCACCCGACGGGCGCTTCTGCGCCGTCGAGCGCGGACGAGACAAACAGGAGATCGGGCGGCTGCTCATCTCCTGCCCGGACCGGCCCGGCAGCGGGCGGCGGTATCGCGTTTCCTGTTCGTCTCCGGCGCCAACATCCTCGAGTCGCAGCAGTATTCGACTGACCCGTCCGGCGGGATGTTCTATCTGCTGGTGGAGTTTCACCTGCCCGGCCTGAGCGGCCGCTACGGTCAATTCTCCGACGAATTCGCGGTATTGGCCGACTCATTCTCCATGCGCTGGAAGATGACCCGCGCGGCAGAGCTCAAGCGGATGGCGATTTTTGTCTCCAAGGCCGATCACGCGCTACAGGAATTCCTCCGGCGCGCCCGTTCCGGCGAGCTCAATGCCGATATCCGCATGGTGATCTCGAATGACCCCGGCCTCGCCGACACTGTCGATAGCTGGGGAATTCCCTTTCGCCACGTCCCGGTATCCGGGCGGCCCGGGGACGACGCCGAGACGGCCCAGCTGGAGCTGCTCGCCGACGACGACGTCGACGTGGTCGTGCTGGCCCGCTACATGCAGATCCTGTCGCCGCGCTTCCTGGCCGGTTTCCCGGCCGGTGATCAACATCCACCACAGCTTCCTGCCGGCCTTCGCCGGCGCCAATCGTATCAGGCGGCCGCGGACCGCGGCGTGAAGCTCATCGGCGCCACCGCGCACTACGTGACCGCCGAACTCGATACCGGACCGATCATCGAGCAGGACATCGTGCGGGTCGATCATCGTCGCACCGCCGATGAGCTGCGGAAACTTGGCCGACATGTCGAGCGCTCGGTCCTGGCCCGGGCCGTGGCCTGGCATCTGGACGACCGGGTCATCGTGCACCAGAACAAGACGATCGTCTTCGCCTGAGCATCGCCGCAGGAGGGACCATGGCCACTACCGCGGGCCCGGCAGCGCCGGACTGGGGCCGACCGCGCCCCGTCGTGCCCCGGCTGACGGCCCGCATCCTCTACCGGCTGGCCCGGCTGATGGCGCCAGCCCGTTCTACCGCTGGCTCGCCGGGCACTGAGCCCCATCCGCGGCTGAGCGCGGCGTTCACCGCGGCCGAGCATCGGGCCAAGGACGAGATCTTCGGCTGCCGGATGCGCGGCCAGTGCGCCCTCCCGGTCACCGGGTACGCCTGCCCGATGAGCTGCCCCAAGGAACTGCGGAACGGGCCGTGCGGCGGCGTCGGCGCGGACGGTTCCTGCGAGGTCTACCCCGACCGGCGCTGCGTCTGGGTGATGGCCTACGAGCGGGCGCGGAGCGAGGGCCACGCCGAGGACCTCCTCCGCCTGCAGCGCCCCATCGACCAGCGGCGCTGGGGCCAGAGCTCGTGGATCAGCTACTGGCAGGGGCGCGACGAGGACCTGTGGACGGACGGCGACGGCCTGGATGATCCGCCCCGTCTGCACATCGAGGCGGCCGGGCCTGCCCGCCCGGGGCCCCGGCGGGCAGGCGGAACCGGGAACGGGCGATGAGCCCGCGCCCGCCTGGCTCGCTGCGGGCCCGGCTGGAATCCGGTGGATTCGCGGTGACGGCGGAAATCGGGCCGCCGCGCGGCGCGGACGCCCAGGCCATCACGCGCAAGGCCGAGGGCCTGCGCGGGTGGGTGGACGCGGTCAACATCACCGACAATCAGGGATCCCACGTCCGGCTGGCCAGCTGGGCCGGCAGCGTGGCGGCGCTGGCCGCGGGGGTGGAGCCCGTCATGCAGCTGACCTGCCGCGACCGGAACCGGATCGCGCTGCAGTCCGACCTGCTCGGCGCCGCGGCGGTGGGCGTGCCCAACGTGCTGCTGCTGACCGGCGACCACCCGAAGTTCGGCGACCACGCGGACGCCAAGCCCGTCTTCGACCTGGACAGCGTCCAGCTGCTGTGGGTCGCGCGGACCATGCGCGACGAAGGCAGGCTGCTGTCGGGGCGCACCGTCGACCCGCCGCCGGACCTGTTCCTCGGGGCCGTCGAGAACCCAGCCGCCCCGCCGGTCTCCTTCCGCGCGGCCCGGCTCGGGAAGAAGATCGCCGCCGGCGCCCAGTTCGTGCAGACCCAGCTGGTCTACGACGTCGCCGGCTTCGCCACCTGGCTGGCCGAGGTGCGTGACCTTGGCCTGCACGAGCGCTGTCATATCCTGGCCGGGGTCGGGGTGATCCGCTCGCTGCGGGCGCTGGCGTACATGCGGGACAACGTCCCCGGCGTGCAGATCCCCGGCGAGACCGAGCGCCGGCTGCGGGGCGTCCCGTCCGGCCAGGTTGCCGACGAGGGCCGGCGGATCGCCGCCGAGATCATCCAGCAGGTACGCGAACTGCCCGGAGCGGCCGGGGTGCACGTCATCGCGTTCGGCCACGAGGACGCGGTGCCGGACATTCTCGAGCGCGCGGGCATCGCGGCGATCGGGGCCGGCTCGAAGGGAAACCACCATGGACGTTGACGTGCGGCCCGTCGGCCGGCTGCGGGAATCCCCGGCGGCCCAGGCTACGCTCGGCCCGATCGTCACGGCGCTGTGCTCCTCGACGGCCGACCTGTCCCGGGTGCGCGTCGCCTGCGACTGGATCCAGTACCGCAACAACTTCCGCGAGCCGGTCACCTGCCGCCCGCTCCTCGCGGCCACGGGCCAGCCGGAGCCGGGCCAGCCGGAGCCGGGCCAGCCGGAGCCGGGCCAGCCCGACCCGGCCGAGCAGGCCCTCGAGATCGCGATCGACCTGCGGCGCTGTGCCGACGCCGATGTCGGCGCTCTGGTCGCCGAGGCCCTGGCCGGGCACGCCGGCCAGGGGCCGTCTGCGGCGCCGGTCATGCTGGAGCCATGGGTGCCGGGCCGGGACAGCTGCATCTGGCGCTTCAACACCCTGTACTGGCAGGCGCTGTCGCACTGGGAGAAGGCGACCGGCCGGGAGTACGAGCAGGCCCTGCCCGGCGGCGAGAGCGACGCGCGGAACACCGAGGCGGCGCGGGAGCTGATCGGTGAGCTGTTCCGCATGTGGGACGACCTCGACGCCCGCCGGGCCCTGCCCGATGAGCTGTACGTCGTGGAGATCGGCGTGGGCAACGGCAACCAGGCCCGCACCTGGCTGGACGCGTCGTCCAACTCGACCGCTCGCACGGGCGCGACTACTACCGCCGGCTGCACTACCTCATGGGCGATTACTCCCCGCACGTACTGGAGCGGGCCCGGCAGGCGGTCGCACACCACGACGGCCACGTCAGCGCGCTCGTGCTGGAGGCGACCCGGCCGGCTGTCACGCTCGGGTTCCTGGCCGGCCAGGCGTTCCTCGTCTACATGTCGAACGTCTACGACAACCTCCCGACCGACGAAGTGGCCTGCCTGCAGGGCCGGATGTACCGGGTCGAGGTGCGCGCCTACCTGCGCGGCGACGACGCGGACCAGATCGCCCTCCAGTTCGGCACGACCCGGGAAGACCTGGGCCGGCTGGTCGACCGGCTGCTCCGCATCGGGCCCGAGCTGCTGAGCGAGTCGCTACCGGAGCAGTTCACCGACACCGGCCAGGCGGTGTCGTTCTGGCGGGCCATCTGGGGCGCGCTGAGGCTGCGTGAACGCTACGCCCCGCTGGAGGGCCTCGATACCTATCTCATCGCGCCCTCGCTGACCGGCGAGATCCTCCGGCCCCTGCTCGAAGCCGAGGGGGACGTCCGCATGCACGTCAACAACGGGACCCTGAACAGCTTCACCGACACGCTGCCGCTGCTCCACCCGTTCGGCCGGGTGGTCTGCCATGACCTGTTCCTCACCGACCGGCACGCCTACCGCACCGGCTTCTACGGCCCCGGGAAGTATGACGGTTCGGTCGTGAACTGGGTGAACGGGCCGCTGCTGCAGCTGCTCGGGAACCGGCGCGGCTTCGACGTCCGGTTCGCGCCGTTCCGGCAGCGGCCGACCGCGAACGTGAAGACGCTGACCGCGCAGGTCCGGGACTGACGGGGGCGGGCATGGCGGGCGAGGCCGCCGCGGGCGCGGTGCTGCTGCCGACCACCGTGGTCGGCTCCTACTCTGTTCCCGAGTGGCTGGAGCGGCTGAAGACCGAGTACTACCAGCGCCGCATCAGCGCGCAGCACCTGACCGAGATCCACGAAGTCGCGGTCAAGGCCGCGATCAAGGACCAGGAACTGGCCGGCATCGACATCGTCTCCGACGGCGAGCTGCGCCGGGACAACGACATCGACTACTTCCTGGCCCGGATGCCGGGCGTGCACATCCCGCAGCGCGCCAAGGCCGACTATTTCGACTACTACGACGCGGAAGTCACCCGCCCGCTGCCCGAGCAGGACAATGTCAGCCTCGGCCTGGCCGCCGACTTCTCCTTCACCCGGCAGCAGACCGCCCGGCCAGTCAAGTTCTCCTTCACCGGTCCGTTCTCGCTATCGCGGCGGATCCGGGACAGCGCCTACGCCGACCCGGCCGACCTGGTGCGGGCCCTCGCCCGGCGGCTCAACGCCGAAGCACAGGATCTGGCCCGGGCCGGGGCGCGCCTGCTGCAGATCGACGAGCCGTTCCTGGCCGGCTACCGGGAGCACGTGGCCCTGGCCATCGAGGCCGTCAACATCGTGACCGACGGCGTGGACGTCACGTGGGCGCTGCACGTCTGTTACGGCAACCGGTACGCGCGCCCGTCCTGGGAAGGCCACTACGACTTCCTCTTCCCGGCGGTCAAGGCGGCCCACGTCGACCAGCTCGTGCTGGAATTCGCCCGCAAAGGGTATGAGGACCTGCGGCTGCTGCGCGAGCATGCCTGGGACCGGTCCCTGGGCCTCGGCGTCATCGACGTCAAGGCGGCCGACGTGGAGCCGGCCGAGCTGGTCGCGGAGCGTATCCGGCGGGCGCTCGAGGTCGTGCCCGCCGGCCGCCTGATGATCAACCCCGACTGCGGCCTGCGCCACCTCCCGCCCGACACCGCGCGGCGGAAACTGCGGGCCATGGTGGCCGGCGCGGAGATGGCCCGGGCCGACATCACCGGGGCCCGGGCGGTCACCGACCCGGCCGCCGCCCGGCCGGCCAAGCCACGCCGCGCCGCCAGGGAGGCAGACAGATGAGCGAGGGATTCCTGTTCACCTCGGAGTCGGTTACCGAGGGACACCCGGACAAGATCGCTGACCAGATCTCCGACGCGATCGTGGACGCCGCGCTGGCCGAGGACCCAGCGTCGCGGGCGGCGGTGGAAACCCTGCTGACCACCGGGATAGTGGTGCTGGCCGGCGAGCTGACCACCAAGACGGCCCTCGATTACGGCGCGATAGCCCGGAAGACGATCTGCGGCGTCGGCTACGACCGGGGCGAGCTCGGCTTCGACGGCAACGCGGTCGGAGTGATCATCGCGGTCGACAAGCAGTCACCGGACATCGCCCGTGGCGTCGACCAGTCCCACGACGTGCGCACGAGCGGAAGCGCCGACCCCTACGACGCCGTTGGCGCGGGGGACCAGGGCATGATGTTCGGCTACGCCACCAACGAGACGCCTGAGCTCATGCCGATGCCGATCATGCTGGCCCACAAGCTCGCCCGCCGCCTGGCCCAGGTCCGGCAGGACGGCACGCTGCCGTACCTGCGGCCGGACGGCAAGACGCAGGTGACGGTCCGCTACGACGGGGCCGGCCGGTGCAGGTGGCGAAGGTGCTGATCTCCACCCAGCATGAGGAGGGCACCGAGGGCAAGCTCGCCGCCGACCTGTGGGACCAGGTCGTCACCGAGATCATCCCGCCGGAGCTCTACGACCCAGCGGACCTGCGGGGCGGGTTCTACGTCAACCCGACCGGGCGGTTCGTGATCGGCGGCCCGGTCGGCGACACCGGGCTGACCGGCCGGAAGATCATCGTGGACACTTACGGGGGCTTCGCCCGGCACGGCGGCGGTGCGTTCTCCGGCAAAGACCCGTCAAAGGTGGACCGGTCAGCCGCCTATGCCGCGCGTCATGTGGCCAAGAACATCGTCGCGGCCGGCCTGGCCGACCGGGCGGAGGTACAGGTGGCCTACGCAATCGGCGTCGCCCGCCCGCTGTCGCTGCTGATCGAGACGTTCGGCACGGAGAAGGTTCCCCGGCCTGCGATCACCGAACTGGTCCGGGCGCATTTCGACCTCCGCCCCGCGGCCCTGCTGCGCAACCTCGACCTTCAGCGGCCGATCTACGCCAAGACCGCGGCCTACGGGCATTTCGGCCGCGACGAGGCCGATTTCACCTGGGAGGCCACCGACCGGGCCGCCCTGCTGCGCAGCCAGGCCGGACTGGGCTGACCGGCTGGGCGGGCTGGGCGGGCTGGGCTGATCGCACCGGCCCCCAATGGGCTGTTCTTTGTGCCCGGGTCCAGTAATAGCCGGGGCTTATTTGGGATAAACATCATTGTCCCTGGCACCCCCTCGTGAAAATCTCCGCATTAGCTGGATGATCACCCGCGGCTGCTTGGCCCGCAATGGCGCGGCTCATGAGGACGGGAGGGGGTCGCCTGTGCTTGCTGCGCTGACCAGAGCACCGGGCGATATCGTCATTGACGACGTGCCGCCACCGTCCCGCCCGCCTGCCGGGCACGTTGTCGTGCGGCCCGAAGTGGTCGGTATCTGCGGTTCTGATCTGCACCTCTATTCCGGTGACCTCGGGGCGCTATCCGGCGCCCGCGATTTCTATCCCCGAATTCAGGGACACGAGGTGTCCGCGGTCGTCGAGGAGCCGGCGAGCAGCGCCCGCGCCGGCTGCGCCCCGGCGCCCGGGTCGCGATCTGGCCGCTGGCCCAGTGCGGGCGGTGCTATCCCTGCCGCGCGGGCCGCCCCAACGTGTGCGCGTCCCTGCGCCTGGTCGGGGTGCACCGCGACGGCGGCCTTCAGCAGCGGCTCGTCGTTCCGACCAGCGCGGCCATCCCGGCGGGCGATCTCGACCCGTCCCTGGCCGCTTTCGCGGAACCGATGTCGATCGCGGTTCATGCCCTCCGCCGCGCCGGGCTGCGCGCAGGGGAACAGCTGGCCGTTTTCGGCGCCGGGCCGATCGGACTGGCCGTGGTCATCGCCGCTGCCGATGCCGGGGCCCGGCCGCTGGTCATCGACCCGGTCAGCCGGCGGCGGGACCTGGCCGCCCGGCTGGGGGCCGAACGCGCCGAATGGGGGACGCCGCGCGAACTGCTGGCCGCGGCCCGGGAGTGGGCCAAGGGCGAAGGCCCGCCGCTGGCCGTCGACACCAGCGGCGGCACCGGCGTCCTGGCCCAGGCGGCCGAGATGGTGTGCCCGGCCGGCCGGGTGGTCGTCGTGGGCATGTCGGCCGGGTCCGCGCCGCTGCGCCCCGGCCTGTTCCCGGAGAAGGAGATCGACGTCATCGGGTCAAGCTGTGCGACGGCCGGCGATTTCCGGCGCGCCGTGCGGCTCGTCCGTTCGCACCACGGTTCCGTCGCCGCGCTGCTCACCCACCGTTTCCCGCTGCCGCGCGCGCGTGACGCCCTCGAACTTGCGATGAAGCCGCCGCCCGATGCCGTGAAGATCCTGGTGATCATCGGCGATGACGCGGTCTAACCGAAAACAGCCAATCCGCACGCACCTGGAGGTGCCATTCACATGAGCGATCAATCCAGCCTGGACCGGGTCACCGTCGAATATCAGCGTCCTGATCTTTTCATTCCCGGCGATGAAGACGCGTCACCCTGGGTGCCGTTCGGCGACAAGGCGTACATCCGCCATCTGGCCTTCGACGTGCGCAACAACTCCTTCACCAACATCCTGTGGGTGGAGGGCGGCGGAATGCTCGGCCGGCACAAACACCGCGGCCCGGTCTCCGGTTTCGTGCTCGAGGGAAGCTGGCGGTACCTCGAATACGACTGGGTCGCGCACCCCGGCGGTTACGTACACGAAAGCCCCGGTGTCATCCACACGCTGGTCAGCGACGACCCCAACGGGATGAAGACCGTCTTCTGGCTGAACGGGTCGCTGGAGTTCTACGACGACCAGGACAACCTCACCGACACGTTCGATGTCTTCTGGTACATCGACCACTACCTGAGCCACTGCAAGAAGCACGGCCTGCCGGTCAACAACGCGCTCTTCGTCTGATCGCCCTTCTAACCCCCAAGGAGGCGGGATAGATGAGGATCCGCAGACACGCCCCGGGCCGGTGGCCCGGCATCGCCCTCACCGCGGCGATCGGGATGATCGCGGCGGCCGGATGCGGCAGCGCGGCCAGCTCCCCGGCGGGCACATCCGCGTCCCCAGGCAGCGCCGCCAGCTCGGCCCCGGCGGTCAGCACGTCGCAGTGCGGCACCAAGCCCGGGGCGAAGGCGACCGGCACACCCATCGCGCTCGGCGGGATCGTCACCAACCAGCCCGGGACGTCGTTCACCGACATCGCGAACATGGCCAGCGCCTACTTCAGCTGCGTCAACGACAACGGCGGCATCAACGGCCACCCGGTCAAGTACTACATCGAGACCGAGCAGACCAACCCGGCCCAGATCGCGGCCGACGCCCGGCAGCTCGTCCAGACCGATCACGTGGTCGGGATCGTCGGCAACACGAGCATCATCGAATGCTCCGTCGACCACAGCTACTGGGAGAAGCTCGGCTTACTACATCATCGACTCGGGGATCGCGCCCGAGTGCTGGTCGACGCCGAACAGCGCCGCCGTCAACATGGGGCCGCGGTACAGCTCCGACGGAGCGGTCCAGTACGCGCTCGCCGCAGCACGCCTCCAAGATCGTGTTCGACCAGTCGAACGTCCCGGGCACCGGGTACATCGCCGCCGGCCCGCGGCGCTCGCGGCGGCCAAGCACATGCCCATCACGCAGCTGACCGAGAACGTGCCGATCTCCGACGCCAACTCGGTGGCGATCAAGGAGGTCGACGACGCGGGGCCGAACGGCGCCGTGGTCCTCAACTTCACGCCGCCGGAGGCGCTGGTGATCCTGCAGGCCGCGCAGAAGCTCGGCCTGGAGGACCGGGTCAAGCTGTGGGGCTGCTCGACGCCGTGCAACACCGACTTCCTGGCCCAGGCGCTGGGGCCCGAAGTGGAACAACAAGCTGTTCGTCAACGCCGAGCTGACCCCGCCGGACTCGACCAGCACGCGCGACGATGGGCCTGTACGAGGCGATCCTCGGCAATACGGCAGGGCGGTCTCCGGCGGCATCGGCAGCTTCAGCCAGATCGGCTTCGCCGAGGCGCGAGATAGCCGTGCACGCGCTGGAGACGATCACGGGCCCGTACACGGTGGAGAGCGTCAACGCCGCGTTCAAGGCGGTGAAGAACTTCAACACCGGGATGCTGTGCCAGCTCTGGACCTACGGCAGCTACCCGATGCACATCCCGAACAACGAGGACTACACGACCACGCCAGACAACGGGAAGATGGTGACCGCCCAGGGCTGCACGCAGATCTCCTCGGTCGATCCGCAGATCGCCGCGTACCGCCAGGCCGCGGGCGTCGCCAGGCGGCGCCATGAGCGGCCCGCGAGCCGCGACGGAAGCGGCGCGGGCTCAGCGGCAGAGGCGGAGACCGATGCCGAGCTGGCCGGAATTCAGCCGTTCATCGTGAGCGGGCTCGCCCTGGGCGGGGTGTATGCCCTGTCGGGGGTCGGGACTGGTCGTCCTGTACCGGGCCACCGGCGTGGTGTACCTGGCGTTCGGCGCCGTCGGTGCGACCGGCGCCCTGATCGCCTGGTCCCTGACCAAGGCCGGGGCCCCCACGTGGGTCGCGTGGCTGGTCTGCGTGCGTGTCGCCGCGGCGGTGACGCTCGCGTATGGCATGGTGTTCGGGCCGGCGCTGGCCCGGCGGGATCCGCTGGTCAAGGCGGTGGCCACGCTGGGGCTGACGCTGGTCCTGTTCGGGCTGATGGACCTGCTGTGGACCAGCAGCGGCGGCCAGTCCCGCTCGCTCGGCCTGCCCACCGACAGCGGCGGGTTCACGATCGGCCAGGTCCAGGTCAACTGGACGCAGGTGATCGGGCTGGCGGCCGGCATCGTGATCGCGGTGCGTGACGCGGCGCGTTCCTGCGTTACACCAAGCTCGGGACGGCGATGCGGGCGATGGCCAACGACCGCGAGATCACGGCGACGCTCGGGGTGCCGGTCCGGCGGGTGGAGGCGGCGGCCTGGCTCGGCTGCGGCGTGCTGGCGGGCGTGGCCGGGCTGCTGCTCGCCGACCTGGTCGCGCTGGACGCGACGACGCTCACCTTCCTGGTGATCTCGTCGCTGGCCGCGGCGCTGATCGCCCGGCTGCGCTCGATCGCGCTCACGTTCGTCGCCGCGATCGCGGTCGGCCTCGTCCACGATCTGCTGACCCCATCCAGTCGCTGTCCAACTACCGCGACATGACCCCGTTCGTGCTCGCCGCCGTGGCGCTGCTGGTGCTCTCGCGCCGCCAGCGTATACCGCGTCTCCCGCGAGGAGGCCTAGTGGCCCGGACCGCGGGCATCAGCGCGGCCGCACGGCGAACGCCTGCCGCTGCGCGGCCCGCGCTGCGGCGGCCGGGCGCCCGCGGCTGGTGCGCGCCGGCCGTGATCGCCGCCTTGCTGCTGTTTGTGCTGTTCGCGCTGCCGCAGCTGCTGAGCCTGTACTACATCGACGCGATGACGCAGGTGGCCGTGTACTGCGATCGTCGCGCTCGGGCTCGGGGTGCTGGTCGGCCGGGTCGGCCTGGTCTCGCTCGGCCAGGCCGCGGTGCTCGCGATCGGCGCCTGGGTGGCCGCCCGGCTGCTGTTCGCGACGTCGCTGCCCTACCCGGTGGTGCTGCTGGAGGCCGGGCGTGGTCACGATGGCGGCGGGCACGCTGATCGGGCTGCCCGCGCTGCGGATGCGGGGCCTGTACCTGGCGCTGATCACGCTGATGCTGGCGGGCGCCATCACGGTCGTGCTGGCCACGACGAACTTCCCCAACGGCGGCCACGGCTTCCTCGGCTACAACGGCAGCTCGGTGCACATCCCGCCGATCCGCCTGCCCAGCATCGCGGCGAGCGACCCGGCTTACTTCCGCTACTCGGTCGTGGTCGCCGCGCTGATGTTCCTGCTGGTGCTCGTGCACATCCGGGCGCGCCCCGGCCGGGCCTGGGCGGCGATACGGCAGAGCGAGGCGGCGGCGCTCGCCGCCGGGATCAACACCACGCTCTACAAGCTCTGGGCGTTCGCGCTGGCGTCGTTCGTCACCGGCGTCGCCGGCGGCGTGCTGGCGGGCGCCGTCCACTACCTGTACTCGATCGACTTCCCGACCCAGGACTCGATCACACTGCTGGCCGTCGTGCTGATGGGCGGCGCCTACAGCCTGTGGGGCGCGATCGTGGCCGCACTGCTGCTCCAGCTGCTGCCGGCCCTGCTCAACAACTGGGGTGTGTCGGCCGACTGGCTGACGATCCTGTTCGGAATCGGCGTGCTCCAGGTGCTGACGACCGCTCCGGCCGGGCTGGCCGACCAGGTGCCCCGAGATCTCGCCCGGCTCGGGCGGCACCTGTCCGGCCGCATCCGCGCTGGCACCGACGCCCGGGGCGGCGCGCGATGATCGAGGTCACCGGCCTGACCGTCCGGTTCGGCGGCGTCACGTCACTTGACGGCATGAGCGTGGCCTTCGAGCGGGGCACCTGCGGGCTGATCGGTCCGAACGGTGCCGGGAAGACGACGTTCTTCAACGTGCTGAGCGGGTTCGTCCGGCCGTCGGCCGGGACGGTGCTCGCATTCGGCGAGGACCTGCTGGCCATGGCCGCAGTTCCGCCGCGCGCGCTGGGGGGTGCGGCGGACGTTCCAGACCGAGCAGGCGATCGAGGACCTGTCGGTGTTCGACAACGTCGCGCATGGTCCACGAGCACTCCGGGCTGAGCCGCGCATCCCGGCGCCGGGACGTGCTCGGCGCGATCTCGTTCGTCGGGCTCGACCGCGACCCCCACGCCCGGGTGCGGCACGCTCGGGGCCGGCGAGCGCCGGCTCGTGGAGGTCGCCCGGGCCGTCGTCGGCCGGCCGAAGCTGGTGCTGCTCGACGAGCCGGCCGCCGGGCTGCCCGATGAGGAGACCGGGCACCTGAGTGAGGTGATCCGCCGCATCCCGGAGCACACCGGCGCGCTGACGATCCTCGTCGACCACGACATGAGCCTCGTGTCCGCCTGCTGCGACACGGTGGCCGTGCTCGACTTCGGCAAGCTGATCGCGGCCGGCCCGACCGCGCAGGTGCTGCGGGACGATCGGGTTATCCGGGCCTACCTGGGAACGGCGGAGGTGCGGTGAGCGAGACACCGCGAACGGCGAGCCAGACGGCTCCGGCCACTCCGCAGAGCGGGGCCGGGCTGCTGCGCCTGGAGGGCCTCACCGTCGAGCGCGGCGGCCGCGCCGTCGTGTCGGACGTCTCGATCGACGATGCCCGCCGGCGAGGTGACCGCCCTGCTCGGGCCGAACGGAGCCGGGAAGTCAAGCCTGGTGCTGGCGGTCGGCGGCGTGCTCAGGCCCCGGGCGGGAGCGGTGCTCGCCGGACGGCAGCGACCTCGCCGGCCGGCGGCCGGAACGGATCGCCGGGCCGGCGTCGCGATCGTCCCGGAGGGCCGCCGGCTGCTGCCCGGACCTGACCGTCGAGGACAACCTCCGGGTCGCCACCTACGCCCTGTCCCGCGAGGCGGCGCGGCCGGCGCGGCAGCGGGCGCTGGAGCTGTTCCCCGAGATGTCCAGGCGGCTCTCGGTCCCGGCCCGGGCGCTGTCCGGTGGCGAGCAGCAGATGGTTGTGCTGGCGCAGGCCCTCGTCTCCCAGCCGCGCTACATGCTGATCGACGAGCTCTCGCTGGGGCTGGCGCCGGTGATCGTCAGCCGCCTGGTGCCGGCCATCCGGGCGGTCGCCGAATCCGGGATCGGGGTGCTGCTGATCGAGCAGTTCGTGACCGTCGCCCTGGGGCTCGCCCGGAGCGCCCACATCATGGAGGGCGGCCGGCTGCGCTATTCCGGGCTGGCCAGCGAGCTGCGCCAGAAGCCGGAACTGCTGCGCTCGGCGTACCTGCTGCGCGGCAGCGGCGGCGCGGTGTCCGGGTGACTGAGAGGGTCAGGCTCCGCCAGTTCCGGGCCCGGCTAGGCGCATGCCTCAACGTGTTATCAAACATATTCGCGGCCACATACAGACTGTTACTTTCAGAATTTGCCTATCTCGAACTATTTACGTCACCTCCGCTCGCGCGTACATTCTGGGCAGGCCTGAAAGGAGACAACGATGCCAGGGCTGGGGAGAACGCGCGTCCGACCGAAGCGGCCAGCAGCGAGGCGGGGTTCGCCCCCAGCCCGGAGATGGTCGCCGGCGGCCGGGATGCTGACGGCGGCGTTCGCGGTCAGCCTGGTCGCCGGGGCCGCGTCGCCGGCCGGGGCCACCTCGACCGCAACCCGCGACTCCAGCCGGACCGCTAGCCCGGCCTCGTCCACTCCGGCCGTCGCCTCTTCCGGCGGGAACGCATCACCGGCCGCGGCGCTGCCGATCTACCGGAACACGCATTACTCGTTCGCGGAGCGGGCGGCGGATCTGGTGTCGCGGATGACGCTGGCCGAGAAGGTCGCCCAGCTGCACACCAACAGCGCGCCGGCCATCCCGCGGCTGGGGGTGCAGCAGTACACCTACTGGAGCGAGGGCCAGCACGGGATCAACACCCTCGGCGCCGACACCAACAACGGCGGGGCCAGCGGCGGTGTGCACGCGACGAGTTTCCCGTCCAACTTCGCGTCCACCATGACGTGGGACCCCAGCCTCACCTATCAGGAGACCACCGCGATCTCCGATGAGGCGCGAGGGTTCCTCGACAAGTCGCTGTGGGGGACCGGGCAAAACAACCTCGGCCCCTCGGCCAGCGACTACGGCTCGCTGACCTACTGGGCGCCCAACGTCAACCTCGATCGCGACCCGCGGTGGGGCCGCACCGACGAGGCGTTCGGCGAGGATCCGCTCCTGGTCGGGCAGATGGCCGGGGCGTTCGTCGACGGCTACCAGGGCCAGTCGATGTCCGGGCAGCCGCTGACCCCGTACCTGAAGGTCGCGGCCACGGCCAAGCACTACGCGCTGAACAGCATCGAAAACACCCGCCACTCCGGTAGCTCGAACACCACGGACGCCAACATCAGGGATTACTACACCAAGCAGTTCGCGAGCCTGATCGAGAACTCGCACGTGTCCGGGATCATGACCTCCTACAACGCGGTCAACGGCACCCCGTCGCCGGCGAACACCTACACGGCGAACGAACTGCTGCAACGGACCTACGGGTTCAACGGGTACACCACCTCCGACTGCGGCGCGGTCGGCGACGTCTACAGCCCGGGCAGCCACAACTGGGCCCCGCCCGGCTGGACGACCAGCACCTCGGGCGGCACCACCATGTGGACCAACACCACCACCGGGCAGCAGATCCCCGGGGCGGCCGGCGGCCAGGCCTACGCGGTGCGGGCCGGCACCCAGCTGAACTGCACCGGCAGCGAGTACACGCTGGCCAACATCCAGGACGCGATCAAGGCCGGCGTCCTGTCCGAGGGCGTCATCGACAACGCCCTGGTGCAGCTGTTCACGCTGCGGATGCGTACCGGTGAGTTCGACCCGCCGGCCAAAATCGCCTACACCAAGATCACCAAGAGCGTAATCCAGAGCCCGGCCCACCAGGCCCTCGCGGAGAAGATCGCCGCCAGCGACCTGGTCCTGCTCAAGAACGGCAACGTCACTGGCGGCTCCGCCCCGCTGCTGCCCGCCGACCCGGCCAAGCTCAACAAGGTCGTCATTGTCGGCAACCTGGCCAGCACGGTTACCCTGGGCGGCTACTCCGGTAATCCGTCGTTGCAGGTCAACGCGGTGCAGGGGATCACCAGCGCGGTCAAGGCGGCCAGCCCGAACGCCTCGGTGACCTTCGACGCCTGCGGCACCTCCACCACCGCCACCGCGCCGGCCGCCTGCTCGGCGCAGACCCAGGCCGACATCAAGGCCGCCGACCTGGTGGCCGTGGTCGTGGGCACGGACGAGACGGTGGCCAGCGAGGGCCACGACCGGTCCAGCCTGGCCATGCCGGGCAACTACAACTCCCTCATCAGCCAGGTCAGCGCGCTGGGCAACCCGCGGACCGCGCTGGTCATCCAGTCCGACGGCCCGGTCGACCTCGGCAACGTCCAGAACGACTTCCCGGCCATCGTGTTCGGCGGCTATAACGGCGAAAGCCAGGGCACCGCACTGGCCGACGTGCTGTTCGGCAAGCAGAACCCGAGCGGGCACCTGGACTTCACCTGGTACTCCGGCGACTCCCAGCTCCCGGCAATGGACAACTACGGGCTCACCCCGGCCCAGACCGGCGGCCTGGGCCGGACGTATGAGTACTTCACCGGCACCCCGACCTACCCGTTCGGCTACGGGCTCAGCTACACAAGCTTTAAGTACTCCCACGTCCACGCGGGCCCGCAGGCAGTCACCGCGGACGGCACGGTGCACGTGACCTTCGACGTAACCAACACCGGGCGCACGCCGGGCGCGACCGTGGCCCAGCTGTACGCCGCACCGCAGTTCACCGTGGCCGGCACCCAGCTGCCCAAGGAGCAGCTGGCCGGGTTCCAGCGCACCTCGGTGCTGGCGCCCGGGCAGACCCAGCACATCCACCTGGCGGTCAAGGTGGCCAGCCTCAGCCAGTGGGACGAACAGCACCTCAAGCAGGCCGTCTACGACGGCCCGTACCAGTTCCGGGTGGCCACCGACGCCACCAGCCCCGTGGCGTCCCCGACGGTGACCGTGCACGGCGCCATCACCCCGCGCGTCCAGTACGTCACCGTCCAGCCCGGCCAGGTCGTCTTCAAGCCGGGCGACACGCTCAGCCTGACCGGCAAGAACCCGTGGATCACCCCCGACACGAACTCCTCGCTGGAACAGCCGCACGCGGCGGCCGACAACATCGTCGAAGCGGTCAGCAACGACCAGTCCTTCGCCGACCTGTCCCACACACGGGTCCGCTACACCAGCAGCAACCCGGGGGTGGCCACAGTGAACAGCCGGGGCCAGGTCACAGCGCTCGGCGCCGGGGTCACCACGATCGGCGTCACGGTGGACGGCGTCACCGGGACGGCGGTCATGGACGTACAGCAGCCGTTCTCACTGAACGCCCCGGCGGTGGCCATCCCGGGAACGGCGGCCACGGCCACCACCACCCTGACCAACACCGGCTCGGCCGCCCTGCGCAACGTCAGCGTGACGCTGACCGGGCCCAGCGGCTGGACGGTGACGGCCGTCACCCCGTCCTCGTTCGGCCAGGTCGCCGCCGGACAGGCCGCGGCGACCACGTGGACGGTCACCGCCCCGGCCGGCACCGCGGCCGGCAGCTACCAGCTCACGGCGACGGCCACATTCACCGGTCCCAGCGGCCGCTCCACCGCGCAGCAGGCGGCCCCGGTGTCGGTGCCGTACCCGTCGCTGGCCGCGGCCTTCGACAACCCCGGCATCAGCGACGACGCCCACACGTCCGCGGGGAACCTGGACGGCGGCGGCTTCAGCTATTCGGCCCAGGCCCTCGCGGCCGTGGGCCTGACGCCGGGCGCATCCGTGACGCACGACGGCCAGACGTTCACCTGGCCGAGCGCCTCGCCCGGCACGGCCGACAACGTGGTCGCCGGGGGCCAGACGGTCGGCGTGTCCGGCTCCGGGCCGACGCTGGGCTTCCTCGGCACCGGCGACTACGGCACGGTCAGCGGCACCGGCACCGTGATCTACACCGACGGGACCACGCAGTCGTTCACCCTGTCCTTCGCGGACTGGTGGGCCAACGCGGCGACCGGCGGTGACATCCTGGCCAGCGTCCCGTACATCAATACGCCGACCGGGAAACAGACGCAGAAGGTAAGCCTCTATTACGCCTCGGTAGCGCTTCAGCCGGGCAAAACGGTCCGCTACGTCACGCTTCCCGACGTCAGCCAGGCCGCTGCGCAGGGCTCCGCCACCATGCACGTCTTCGCGATGGCCATCGGCTGATTTTCTCTGAGAGGAATGGGCCGCGGGTCACTGGGGTAGGGGAAACCGGTCAGCAGGCATTTCGATGCCGGACAAACGTGAAAGGGGAATCAGATGCTGGTCCTGACCACGGCGGCTGCCGAGGTCGTCAAGGCCGTTACCAACGCCCCCGAGGCCCCGCAAGGCGCCGGGCTGCGCATTGCTGCTTCCGCACCGCAACCGCAGAGCGCGGGGTCGCTGCAGGTCACCGCGGCCGAGGGACCGGGCGATGGTGACCAGGTCCTGGAGGGTGACGGGGCGCGGGTGTTTCTCGAGTCCGAGGCCGCCCTCTACCTGGACGACAAAGTGCTCGACGCTCGGATGGACGAGCAGGGCAACGCCCACTTCACTCTCGGCGAGCAAGGCGGGGCCGCCGGCACCGCCGCCCAAGACGGGCAGAATCCCGCCCAGAGCTAGTAATCAGACGTCAGGTACCGCTGCCCGGCATCACGCAGATGCCGGGCAGCGGTACGTTATGGCGTGACGGCGGGACCGGCCGCAGCCCACGGGCACCAGCGGCCACGGTCCGCGCAGGCGGGAGAGGGAGCAATGAGCGACCCCGAGAACAGCCCGGCGCAGATTCTGGCCGAGCGGCTGCGCCTCGGCGCTGGTTTCAGCGCCGAGGACTCCGACCACGTGCTGGAGCTCCTGGCGCCTCTCGGCCGCCACCTGGTCCGGTGGAGCCCCGAGAACATAGATCTCGACCTCCAGGTCAAGAACCGCGGCGGCTCCGAACAGAAGGTGACCCTCGAGGCGCGGCTGCCCGGATGGCCATCGCTCGTGGCCAGCGCGATCGACCGCGACCTCGACCACGCCCTGGTCGAGGTGCGCAAGGAAATGATCCGCCAGATCGACGATGAGAAGGCCAAGCGCGAGCCGCGCCAGGGCCGGGCCACCCGGGAGAGGACCGCTTAGGCGGCCGCCGCCCGCCGCCTGCCTGGCTTACCGAGCCATCGGCTAGGCGCCGTCGGCGTTCGCGTGGCCCAGCAGGTGGCGCAGCGCTGGTTCGAGCCGGGAGAAGCGGAACGTGTGGCCCGCGGCGAGCAGGCGGTCGGGCCGGACCCGCTGGCTGGCCTCGGCCAGCTCGCGGTCACCCTCCTCGCCGATCACCAGCCGCAGGGCCAGCCCGGGAACGGGAACGACGGCCGGGCGGCGCAGCACCGTGGCCAGGGTACGGGTGTAGTCGATGTTGCGGACCGGAGCCGGCGCGACCGCGTTGACCGGCCCGGACAGGTCGGCATCGACCAGGGCCCGAAGGTAGATGTCGGTCAGGTCGTCGATGCCGATCCAGGAAAGCCACTGCCGGCCGGAGCCGATCCGGCCGCCGAGGCCCGCCTCGAACAGCGGATAAAAGAGCCGCAGCGTCCCGCCGCGGGGACTCTGCACGATGCCGGTGCGGATCTGCGCGACCCGCAGGCCCGCTTCGGCAGCCGGGGTGGTGGCTGCCTCCCACTCGGCGACCAGGCCGGCGAGGAATCCCTGGCCCTTCGGGCTGTCCTCGCCGAGAATCTCGTCGCCCCGGTCGGGCCCGTAGAAGCCGATCGCGGATGCGCTGATGAACGTGTGCGGGCCGCCGGGCGCGCGGGCCGCGGCCTCGGCCAGCCTGCGGGTGGGCTCGACCCGGCTGTCCCGGACGGCCCGCCGGTGAGCGGCGGTGAACCGGCCGGCGATGCTCGCCCCCGCCAGGTGGACGACGGCGTCGACGCCCGCCAGCAGCGCGGCATCCGGCTGCGCGGGGTCCCACTGCCGTTCCCCGGCTCCGCGCGGCGGACGGCGGACGAGCCGGATCACCCGGTGGCCGCCGGTGGACAGCAGCGCGCTCAGGGCCGTGCCGACCAGGCCGCCGGCGCCGGTGACGGCGACCGTCATCGGCGTCTCGCGGTAACCGCGGGCCCACTGCTGAGCGGCGAGGTCCGCCGCGAGCTGGCGGTGCCGGTAGGCCAGCATCTGCCGGAGCATCCTCGCCGGAACGGTGGTGTCCACCTCGTCGGTGACCCGTGTCGCGTGGTCGCCCTCGGCGCGGAACCGGTGGGTGTGCCGCCACGAAAGCACCGACGACAGCCCGGCCGAGGAGAGCTGGTCGACGAACTGCCGCGGCGGATCGTATCCGCTCGGCTGATGGGCGGCCACCCAGCGCACGCCGCCCGGCAGGAGCAGGACCGCCCGCCCGTCGCGCAGGCTGCCGGATTCCTGCCCGACGCGAACCGGCTGCCAGGGCGGGGCCAGCCGGGTGAGGGCACCCGGCAGGCCATGCCAGTCGAATACCTCATTGATCGGGGCGTCCACGACGCTGGTGTAAGTGAGGCTCACCCTGTAAGTACATATCAGAAGCTCAATACCAGCCGGCCGCGGACGCCGCCGGCCTCGAGCCGGCGGTGCGCCTCGGCCGCGCGCCCGGCGGTCAGCACGTCGGCGACTCGCAGCGTGAGGATGCCCTGGGCGGCCAGGCCGGCCAGGGCGGCGAGCTTATCGCCGGCCTGCAGGTAGTCATCGACGTGCACCACGGTGACGGTGATCCCGCGTTCGGGGGCACCGGCGAACCGGCGGACCGCCATGACCTGGCCGCCGTCGCGTACCGCGGGCAGCACCGCGCCGCCCATGACGGCCGCGTCGACCAGCGCGGCGGCCCCGCCAGGTGCCGCGCCGCGGATCGCGGCGGCCACGTCCGGGCCGCGCGGGACGACGACGTGGGCGCCGAGGCCGCGGACCAGTTCCTCATCGGCGGGAGCGGCGTCCGCGATGACCCGCAGGCCCTCCGCCGCGGCGAGCTGGATGACATAGCCCCCGACGGCGCCCGCGGCCCCGGTGACGGCGAGCGTTTCGCCGGCCGGCAGCGCGAGCAGGTCCAGGGCGCGGCGGGCGGTGAGGCCGTTCATGGGCAGCGTCGCCGCCTCGGTCAGGTCGATCCCGCCGGGCACCCGGGCGAGGGCGCCGGGCGACACGAGCACGTAGCTGGCCTGCGCGCCGCCGTGGCGGCCGGTGGGCGAGACGGCGGCCATGACCCGCTCGCCGATCCGCCACCCGGTGCCGGGCGCGGCGGCGTCGACCGTCCCGGCCAGGTCCATGCCGGGGACCCACGGCGGGTCGCCGTACGGGACGCCGTGCACCCCGGCCCGCAGCACCGTATCGGCCGGGTTCACCGCGGCCGCGGTGACCCGGACCCGTACCTGGCCCGCGCCCGGCTCCGGCACCGGCAGGGCGACGGCCTCCACGACGTCCGGGCCGCCGAACCGGGTGATCCCGACGGCGTGCATCCGCCTCACGCCCGGCCCTCCGCCTGCTCGCGGGGCGGGATGCGGAAGATCCGCTCGGCGTTGGCGTGATAGATCTTCCGCTTGTCCTCGGCGGCGATGCCGGCGTCGTCCAGGAACCGCACCGCGCCCTCGGTGAGCTGGTAGGGGTAGTCGATGGCGAACATGATGTTGTCCGCGCCGACCGCCTCGATGCAGAAGCGGAGCACCGGCTCCCAGTTCATGCCGCTCGTCGTGATGGCGAAGTTCCGCCGGAAGTACTCGCTCGGTGTCAGCTCGAGCCGGGGCCGGGGCTGGTGTGTGCTGCGCACCGGATGCATGTAGTCGATCCGCCACAGCCAGTACGGGATGCCCTCGCCCATGTGCCCGAGGACGATCTTGAGCTCCGGGAAGCGGTCGAAGACGCCGCTGCAGATCAGCCGGATGCCGTGCAGGCCGGTCTCGGCCTGGAAGCCCCAGATCCCGGTCTCCAGGCCGTAGGTCTTGAACGCCGCAGCCATCTGCACGGCGGGGGACCGGGGATGGATGTAGACCGGCGCTCCGAGCGCCTCGGCGGCCTCCAGGATGGGCCAGAACTTCTCCTCGTCCAGGTACTCGCTGCCGGTGTGGGAGTTCACCACGATCCCGTTCAGGTTCAGATCGGTCATCGCCCGTTCGATCTCGGCCGCTGCGGCCTTCGGATCCTGCGGCGCGATGGCCGCCAGGCCCGCGAACCGGCCGGGATGGCGGGCGATGACCTCCGCCAGCCGGTCGTTGGCCAGTCTCGCCAGCCGGGCCGCCGGGCCGGGCTCGAAGGTCTGCACGCCGGGAGCGGTCAGGGACAGCAGGTGCACGTCGACGCCGCAGGCATCCATCACGCGCAGCCGCTCGTCTTCCAGGTCGAGCAGCTGGCGCCGGACCCGCTGCAGCCCGGGCGTGTCCTGGGTGAAGACAAAGTCCCAGAAGTCCTGGTCAGGCTGGCCGGGATCGGCCGCCGCCGCCCAGTCACGCAGCGCGCCGGATACTTCGGGGATGGTGAATGCCTCCTCCGTCGCGATGCGCCGGATGGGGCCTGACCCGGTCTCGTTCATCTGTCCTCCTCCTGGAGCACGGCCAGCAGTTCGTCAATGCCGCGAAAGCTCAGATGGGGCCGCCGGTCCCAGGGCAGCCGGTCGAAGGAGCCCTCCTGGCTGAGGCCGGTGCCCACCGCGACGGCGAGGGCCCGGCCGCGATGCGCCATCGGCACCTCCAGCTCCGGGTCGTCACCGACGACCGCCAGCTCGGGCGGCCGGGCGCCGAGCCGGCTCGCGGCGCTGCGCAGGGCATCGAGGGAGGGCTTCCCGACGACGCGCACCCGGCAGCCGGTCAGGCTCTTGATCATCGACGAGATCGCCCGCGACGTACCCAGGGCCCGCCCGTCGGCGGTGGCGAAGAAGACCGACTGTGAGCAGCTGTAGAGGTGCGCACCGGCCCAGACGGCGTCGCAGGCCGCCTCCAGCGCCGGCATGGTGAACTCCGGGTACCAGCCGGCCAGCACCGCGTCCGGCGGCTGGGCGCCGCGAGCCGGCGGTATGGCGTCAATCCCGGCCTCGCGCAGCGGGGCGGCCAGGCCCTCGCCGCCGAGGACCATCACCCGGGCGTACCGCGGCGCCGGAAGACGGTCACCGCGCTGCTGGCCGGCGTCATCATCGCCTCGTCCGGGAGCGTGAAGCCGATCTCCCGCAGCGTCCGGGCGTAGTGCCCGGGGGACCGGGTGGTGCCGTTCGTCATGACGACGAACGGCAGGCCGCGGTCGGCCGCCCACCGGGTGATCTCCAGGGCGCCGGGCAGCGGCGAGAGGGAATTGTTGCGGCGATCGCCGAGCACCAGGGTGCCGTCCATGTCGAACACGAAGCCGCGGACCGCGCGCAGCCGGCCCGCCAGGTCCGCCGGGATGTTCACGTCGGCGCCCCGTCCCGGCTGGCCGCCGGACCACGCAGCTCGAGCCGGAAGCCGGGCTTGCCGATGACGAGCCGGACGCCGCCGGCGGGTGCGCAGCCCGTCGAGCAGGCTCAGCAGGGCCCGGGTATCCGGGTTGTAGTGCCGCACCGGAGGGCCCGCCGAACCGGCCGCGAGCATCGCGTTCACGTCCTCGGCGGGCAGCCCGAAGCGCAGCAGCAGTTCCTCGTCGCCGATGCCGTACGGCATCCGCTTCCGCAGCTCGGCGGGCGTCAGCGGCGGCGGCTCGCCGGCCAGCTCCCGGGAGCGGGGCCGGTCCAGAATCCGGTCGTGCACCCACGGCTCGACGGGCGCCGTCGGCCGCCCGAAACGGCCGAGCACGTACCGGATGACCTGGTCCGAGACGGTCCCGTAGCGCTGCGGGCCGAGCACGTTGGCCAGCGCCTGGCCGCACACCATCTGCGGGAACGGCGTCACCATGATCGGGTAGCCGAGCTCGGCGCGAACCTGGCTGACCTCCTCCATCACGGCGCCGAACTTCCCGCCCAGCCCCAGCTCGGTCAGCTGGCGCCGCAAGGTCGTCATCACGCCCCCGGCGACCTGGTGGCGCATGAAAGCGGCGTCGTACTCGCGGGGCGCGCCGGCGGGCAGTGATTCGGCCGCCGCCAGCCGGCTGAAATAGCCGGCCACCCGGGTGAGCAGCCGGTCATCCACGGTCACGGTGTGGCCCTGGGCACGCAGGTTGGCCGCGACCCGCTCCGCGTCGGGCAGTGACGTCCCCCCGGCCAGCGCGCCGCATGCGACCTGCAGGACGTCCACGCCGAGATCGGCGGCGGCCAGGTAGGTGAGCGGCGACAGCCCGATCGTGCAGTGCGCGTGCAGTTCCAGCGGCGTGGCGCCGAGGCGGGCGCGTACCGCCGGGATCAGCGTGCGGGCCCGTTCGGGGGTCAGCAGGCCGGCCGGGTCCTTGACGTAGGCCCGGTCGATGTCCGGCGACACCGCCATCTGCCCGGCGAGGCCGGCGTAGAAGGCGTCGTCGTGCACCCGCGAGACGGTGTAGGTCAGGGCCGCGACGATCTCGGTGCCGCCGGCCGCCCGGATCATGCGGGCCGTGGCCAGCACGGCGTCCATGTCGTGCATGGGGTCGAGCACGGCGAAACGCGAGATGCCCGCGGCCACCAGCCGCTCGTACACCAGCCGCATCAGGTCCGGGTGCGCGGCTTCCCAGGAGATGAACCGGAACCCGGTCCCGATGAACTGCAGCGGTGTGTCCGGCATCGCGGCCCGGGTCAGCCGGATGCGTTCCCAGGGATCCTCCCGGTGCGTCCGGACGGCCACGCCCATGTGCGTGCTGGAGGTGAAGTCGAGGGCGCGGAACCCGGCCCGGTCCATGACCGGGGCGATCGGCAGGATGTGCGCGGTCCGGAGGCCCGTGGCGCCCCACAGGCTCTGGTTGCCGTCGCGGAGAGAGACGTCGACCAGCCCGATCTCAGCCACGGCCGCCACCGGCGCCTGCTAGCCCGGGGGGACGGCCCCCCGGAGCCCCCCGCGTGGCCCCGCCGCCGTTACCGTCGCTCACCGTAGGCCTTACACGGCGCGTTGACGGCGATCCCATTCCGAACGAGGCGTGGTGATCTTCCAGCCACCGTGCGAGGTAGCCGGTGTCGACGCCACCGGCGGCGAACTCACCGTCGGCGGCCAGCGCCGCGTGCAGGGCCAGGTTCGTCGCGACGCCGGAGATCTCGCACCGGGGCAGCGCCCGGCGCAGCCGGGCCAGTGCCCCGGCCCGGTCCGGCCCGCTGACGATCAGCTTGGCCAGCAGCGAGTCGTAGCAGGCCGGCACGTCCGAACCGTCCTGCACGTGGGTGTCGACCCGGATCCCCGGGCTGGCCGCGAAGGCGGCCCGGGTGACCGTGCCCGGGCTCGGCCGGAAGCCGGCGGCCGGATCCTCGGCGTTGATCCGGCATTCGATCGCGTGCCCGGCCAGGGCCACGTCATCCTGGGCCAGCCGCAGGCCGCGTCCCTCGGCGACGGCGATCTGTTCGGCCACCAGGTCCAGCCCGGTGACCGCCTCGGTGACCGGGTGCTCCACCTGGATGCGTGCGTTCATCTCGAGGAAGTAGAACGAGCCGCGGTGCGGGTCGATGAGGAACTCGACCGTGCCGAGTCCCCGGTAACCCAGGTGTGCGCCGAATGCCACCGCGGCCTCCCGCAGCGCGGCGCGCAGCCCGTCGGCCAGCAGCGGCGCCGGCGCCTCCTCGATGAGCTTCTGGTAGCGCCGCTGCACCGAGCAGTCCCGGTCGCCCAGGTGGATGAAACGCTGACCGTCGCCGAGCAGCTGGACCTCGACGTGGCGGGCGGGGGAGATGCAGGGCTCCAGGTACACCCGGGGATCCCCGAAGGCGGCGTCCGCCTCGGCCGCGCCGCGTTCGATCGCCGCGGCGAGCTGGCCGGGGTCGTGGGCGGGCCGCAGCCCGCGGCCGCCCCCACCGCCGGCCGCCTTGACCAGGACCGGCCAGCCGATTTCGTCCGCCAGTGCCCGCGCCGCCGCTGGGTCCGCGGCCGGGCCGCCCGGAAGGACCGGCAGGCCCGCCTCGGCCGCGTGCCGCCGGGCCGCCAGCTTGTCCCCGGCCGCGGCGAGCACCTCTTCGCCGGGCCCGATGAATGTCACCCCGGCGGCCGCGCAGGCCCGGGGCAGCCCTGGGTTCTCGGCCAGGAACCCGTAGCCGGGATGGAGGGCGTCCGCTCCGGCGGTGACCGCCGCCGCGACGACCGCGCCGATGTCCAGGTAGCTCGCCGCGGGCCCCCCGAGGCGGGCCGGGCCGATCGGGGCGACGGAGCCGGCGAGCCGGGACGGCAGCGAACCGAGGTCGGGCTCCGGCGCGGCGAGCACGGTTTCAATGCCGAGGCGGTGGCAGGTGCGGAGCACCCGGACGGCGATCTCGCCGCGGTTGGCGACGAGGATCCGGCGGAACGTCACTGCTCCGCCGCCACCCGCATCAGCGTGCTGTCCTGGGCGGCGAAGTCCGCGTTGGCCAGGCAGATCTCGGCGACGGTGCCGCTCACTCCGGCGGGCACCGAATTCATCAGCTTCATCGTCTCGATGATGGCGACCACCGTGTCCTCGCCGACCCGGCTGCCCACCTCGACGAACGGTGCCGCGCCGGGCCGCGGCGCCCGGTAGAAGGTGCCCGGCAGGGGCGCCCGCACCCCGACCAGCCGCCCGCAAATGTTTCCCTCGGAGGAAATGTTTCCCTCGGAGGAAACCTTTGTGTCCGGGCCAAAATTTTCCGCGGCGGGCACACTTTCCGCGGGGCGGGCGGGCGGTTGCTCCGCGGCGGGCAGCACGTTCGGCGCCGAGAGCACCTGCGACGACCGGGCCCACTCGCCGTCGCGGCCGCGCCGCAGGGTCAGCCGGAACCCGGGGGTCTCCAGGTCCAGTTCGTCGTAGGGCAGCGAGTCCAGCAGGGCCAGGATCTCCTGCACATCCTCGTCGTTCAGCTCCACCTGACCTCCGAAAGGGCTAGCCCGGGCCGGGCTGGGCCGGGCCGGGCCGGGCCAAGGTACTTGAGCACATGGTCGAACGGCCGCGCGGCCGGCGTCGCGAGCGGGCCCGCCGCATCGTGCCGGGCCCCGGTCGCGGGCCGGCTCTGCAGGATGACCACGCCGTCGCCGGTCAAAGCCCACTCGATGTCCTGCGCCGACCCGTAGTGGTCCTCGACCCGCCGGCCGGTCCGGGCCAGGGCGCGGATCTCCTCATCCGACAGGGATGCCGCTTCCCGTAGCCGTGGCGGCATGGCCCGGACGGCCACGCCGCCCTCGTTCGGCAGCTCACAGTGGCGCCGTAGTTTGGCCGCGACGGCGCGGCTGACGATCTCGCCGGTGACCTTGCTGACCACGAATCGGTCCGGGGTTACGTCGCCGCTGACCAGCGCCGACCCCAGCCCCCAGGTAGCCTCGATCGCCACGACGGAACGGTCGCCGGTGACCGGGCTGCGGGTGAACATGACGCCCGCGCTCCGGGGCCGGACCATCCGCTGCACCACGACCCCCATGGCCAGGGCGTCCTCCGGGATGCCCATGCGCCGCCGGTAGCCGACCGATTCGGCGTTGTACAGGCTGGCCCAGCAGTCGCGCACCCGGCTGAGCACCGCGCCGGCGCCCCGCACCCACAAGTAGGTGTCCTGCAGCCCCGCGAAGCTGGCCGCGGCGCTGTCCTCGCCGGTCGCGCTGGACCGGACCGCGACGGGCACGTCCTGGACGGCCCGGTGACCGGGATCGCCGCCGAGGTCGTCACACAGGGCCCGGTAGGCGTCGGTGATCTGCGCGCTCACGTCGTCCCGCAGCGGGGCCGCCGCGACGCGGGCCCGGGCCCCGGCTGCGGCCCGGGCGATGGCGGCCTCGTCGTCCGCGGGCAGGGCGCCGATCCGGCGGCCGATCGCGCCGGACGGGTCGAGCACGGCCATCGCGCGGCCGAACGCCCCGGCTGTGACGGCGAAGCCGGGCGGGACGGGAAGGCCGGCCCGGGTCAGCTCGCCCAGGGCCGCCGCCTTGCCGCCGACCGATTCCCGGTCGCCGGCGGCGGTCTCACCGAGCCAGCGGACGACGGATTGGCCGGCAGGCGGGCGCCGCGCCGTGACCGGGCCGACGGGGCGGGCCGGGCGGGCCGGACGGGCCGGACGGGAGCCGCCATGTTCCTGCCCGTCAGTCCAGGATCCTGACGATCCCGCGATCGCCGTCGACGGACACCCGCTGCCCGGTCCGGATCCGGCGGGTCGCCTCGCCGGTGCCGACCACGGCGGGCATGCCGTACTCGCGGGCGACGATCGCGGCGTGCGACATCGAGCCGCCGATGTCGGAGACCGCCGCCTTGATCTTGCCGAAGACCGGCGCCCAGCTCGGCGCGGTCACCGGGCAGACCAGGATCTCACCCTCGCGGATCTCGCCGATCCGGTTCACGTCCATCAGGACCCGGGCCGACGCCCTCGACGAGACCGGCCGACGCGCCGCAGCCGCGGATCTCGTCCCCGGCCGGGCGCAGCCAGGACTCGATCGTCTCCTGGGTCACCCCCCACAGCATGCGCACGGCGGGGTCGTTGAGCGCCTCAGGCACCGGGCCGAGCGCCGGCGGCGGCGACCAGTCGTGCAGCACCTTCAGTATCCGCTTGCGCTCGGCGACGATCGGCGGGAAGTGCGCGCCGCCGGCCGGCGGCCGGCCCGCGGCCCAGGCCAGCATCACATCGGCGAGCGCCTGGTCGGCCTCGGTGTGGTGCAGGTGGAAGATGTCGCCGGCCTCGGCCAGCACGCCGAACCGGGCCAGCAATTCGCCGAACGCCTTGATCTTCTGGAAGAACCGCGTGGTAAACCAGTGCTCGCAGTAGAACTTGTGGTCCTCTACGAACGGGAACACCAGCCGGCACAAGCCGAGCATCTGGTCGAACGCGGCCCGCTCGGCGTCGGTCCCGATCAGGTCCCGGTAGCCGTTCGCGATGCGCTCCCGCTCGGCCTTGAGCGCTTCGGTCGGCCGGTCGTGCAGGGTCCCGTCCCGCACCTGGGCCACGTAGCCGGGCAGCGCGGTGAACGGCACGGTCAGGTCGTCGTTCCAGCTCAGGTGGTGGTGGTAGAACCCGTCGCCGGTGGAGACGTGGAACCACGGGTCGCGGGCCGCCTCGAACGCCTCCAGCCAGCGTGCCCCGGCCTGGCCGCGGTCAGTCAGCGCGGCCAGCACCTCCGCGGCGACGCATCCCTCGGTGAACAGGTCGTCCACCCCGCCGTCCACGGCGGCCCGGGCGAGCTTGCGCAGCTCGTCGTCCGGCCGGTACATGATCACGTCGATGCCGGCCACGATCCGGGCCACCGTCTGGTCGCTGATTTCCGGGAACGCCTGCTGGCAGAACTGGAAGAACACCACGTACGCGCCGTAGCCCAGCATCAGCATCTCGGTGTGGTGGTGCCACATCTTCGAGTACAGCGTGAGGCAGCGCTGGAAGTTCTCCCGCACGTAGTGGTTCTGCGCTACGCCCCGGGCCTCCATCACCACCGAGGCGTCGTCGAACTCCGGCAGCTCCGGCACGGTGACGGACTCGATCTCGCGGATCAGCCCGGCCATCCGCTCCTTCCAGCCCTCGTAGAGCGAAATCCCAGTTCTCGTAGTAGTACGCGGCGCGCTCGCCGAATATCTCCGCCCGCCGCCCGATCTCGGCCGGGTCGGTCACCGGGTTGGCCGTGATGTAAACCCGCCCGTTGACGATCCGGTGCTCGATGCCCAGCGTGGTCGGGAAGACGAATACCCGGGCGGTGTTGGCGCCGATCGCGCTGTAGGGGATCTCGGCGGTGATCGTGTCGAAGGCGGGCATCGGCTCGGGGAAGTGCATCGAGTTGTAGAACCAGAACCGCTTGTCGTCCTCGGGCTGGAACCGGGTGAAGTACGGGTACATGGACTCCCAGCCCGGCGCGCCGGGCACGTCGCTGATCTCGGACGGGAGCGGGAAGCTCCCGGTGCTGCCGTTCCCCTCCATCGGGGCCTCCTGGGAGATGGGCTGGCACCCGGGCCGCTGGCCGGCGGTCAGCCGAGGCGGTAGTCGAGCTGAGTTCGCGCGTAGTCGGCGAAGGCGTCCAGGGCGGCGGGGTTGGCCATCGCGTTGCGGTTGGCGGCCGCGTCGGCCGGCGTGCCGCGCAGGATCTTTCGCACCGGCACCTCCATCTTCTTGCCGGTGAGCGTCATAGGAATGTCGGGGACCTGGATGATCTGGTCGGGTACGTGCCGCGGCGTGTACTCCTTGCGCAGGCGGTCGCGGATTTCGCCGCGGACGCGGTCGTCGAGCGCGCGGCCGTCGGCCAGCCGGACGAACAGCGGCATGAAGAACCCGCCGCCCGGCAGGTCCAGGTTGACCACCAGCGCGTCGTCGATCTCGGGGACCGAGGCGAGCACGGCGTAGATCTCCGCGGTCCCGATCCGGACACCGTCGCGGTTGAGCGTGGCGTCGGAGCGGCCGAGGACGAAGCACCCGCCGCGGGCATTGACGCGGAAGAAGTCACCCTGCCGCCAGACACCCGGGAAATCCGCGAAGTAGGACGCGCGGTAGCGGCTGCCGTCCTCGTCGCCCCAGAAGCGCACCGGCATCGACGGCATCGGCTGGGTGACGACCAGCTCGCCCACCTCGTCCACCACGCTCTCGCCGCGCTCGTTGAACGCGTAGGCGGCGACCCCGAGATGGCGCGCCTGGATCTCGCCCGCGTACACCGGCCGGGTGGGCATGCCGCCGACCAGCCCGCAGCAGGTGTCGGTGCCGCCGCTGCCGGTGGCCAGCCACAGGTCGCGCTTGACGTTCCGGTAGAACCAGGCGCTGCATTCGGCCGAGACGGGCGAGCCGGCCAGCATGACGGTCCGCAGCCGTGACAGGTCGAACTGGCGGCCGGGCATGACCCCGGCCCGGGACAGCACGTCGACGTAGGCGGGGCTGGCGCCGAAGAGCGTCACCCCCGCGTCTTGCACGAGCCGCCACAGCACGTCCGGGCCCGGGTAGGCGGGGTTCCCGTCGTAGAGCACCGGCTGGACACCGAGCAGGAGCGAACTCACCAGGAAGTTCCACATCATCCAGCCGGTCGTCGTGTAGAACAGCATCCGGTCGCCCGGCCGCAGGTCCATGTGGAACCGCTGCAGCTTCAGCTGCTCGATCAGGATCCCGCCGTGCCCGTGGGTGATCGCCTTGGGCAGGCCGGTGGTACCGGAGGAGAACAAGATCCAGAGCGGATGGCCGAACGGGACCTGCTCGAACTGGAACACCCCGGCGGGGACGGCCGGGTGGCGGAGCAGTTCGTCCCAGCTGGTGGCCCCCGGAGCGGGCGGCCGCGGGTCGTCGGGGTGCAGGTAGGGCAGGTAGACGACGTGTTCCAGGCCCGGCAGGCCGCCGATGATCCGGGCCACCTCGGCCCGGCGGTCGTAGTCCTTGCCGCCGTAGCGGTAGCCGTCGACGCACAGCAGGACCTTCGGCGTGAGCTGGCGGAGCCGGTCCAGCACCCCGCGCCAGCCGAAGTCGGGGGAGCAGCTCGTCCAGACCGCGCCGATGCTGGCCGTGGCGAGCAGGGCGATCACCGTCTGCGGGATGTTCGGCAGGCAGGAGGCGACCCGGTCACCGGGGCGGACGCCCATCGCGCGCAGCCGGGTCGCGAGCACCCGCACCTGGCCGGCGAGCGTCTCCCACGGCAGCCCAGCCAGCGGGGCGGACTCGCTGGCGGCCAGGAGCGCGTCCTGGCCGGCCCGCTCGTTGCGCAGGACGTGCTCCGCGTAGTTCAGCCGCGCGCCGGGGAACCATTCGGCCCCCGGCATCGCGCGGCGGCCGAGCACTGCGGCCGGCGCCACGGACGTCTGGATACCGCAGTAGTCCCACACCGCCTGCCAGAAGCCGTCCAGATCGGTGACCGACCACCGCCACAGCGCGTCGTAGTCCCCGAAATTCAGGCCGCGCTCGGCGGCCAGCCAGCCGGTGAAATCCGTGATGTTGGCCCGGGCGGCCTGCTCCGGGCCGGGCGCCCACAGCAGATCGCCTTCCCGGATGCTGGCGTCGGCTGGCAGCAGGTCGCTGCCGGGCAGACATGAGGATGTCACCGGCGCCACTGCCGGCTTTCCGCCAGGTTTCACACGCCGACGGTCGCACAGAATGTCATGCGAATCAATGATGAGCGGAGACATTTCAGCCCGCCGCATCTTGGTCTCCGGCCCAAGACTGGAATACGCTGCCGGGACAGATACTTGACATTTGACGTGAAGGCGAACGTGAATAACGTCACAGGTTCTTCCGGTGGGCTCCGGGCAGCCTGCCGCCGCCGACGGGACGGAGCCAGCCATGGACCACAGTGAGACCTCGCGATCCGGGGCCCCGCGACCGGAAGCCCAGCAATCCGGCACCCCACGATCCGAGGCCCGGCGCCCGGATCCCGGGCCGCTGGCCGCCATCGACATGCACGTTCACGTCGAGGCCGACGGCCACGGGAACTTCTCCATGGACGACGAGCTGCTGGCCGCCTCGGCCCGGTATTTCAGGGCCGGCCACGACCGCGCGCCCACGGTCGGCCAGATCGCGGCCTACTATCGCGAGCGGCAGATGGCCGCCGTCATCTTCACCGTGGACGCGACCACGGCCACCGGGCACCCGGCCCTGTCCAGCGAGGAGATCGCCGACCGGGCCGCGGATCACGCCGACGTGCTGATCCCGTTCGGCTCGGTTGACCCGCTCGCGCCGCGTGAGGCGGTGAGCCGGGCGCGGCGGCTGGTGGCCGGGCACGGGGTCCGCGGGTTCAAGTTCCACCCCAGCCTGCAGGGGTTCGCGCCCAACGACCCGAGCGTGTACCCGCTGTACGAGGCGATCGAGGAGATGGGCGTGCCGGCGGTCTTCCACACCGGCCAGACGGGGATCGGCGCGGGCCTGCCAGGCGGCCGGGGCATCAAGCTCCGCCTGTCGGACCCGATGCTCATCGACGACGTGGCCGCCGATTTCCCCGGCCTGACGGTGATCCTGGCCCATCCGTCGGTGCCGTGGCAGGACTCCGCGATCTCGATCGCCACCCATAAGGCCAACGTCTACATCGACCTGTCCGGCTGGTCGCCGAAGTACTTCCCGCCGCAACTGGTCCGCAACATCAACTCGCTGCTCCAGGACAAGGTGCTCTTCGGCACCGACTACCCGCTGCTGACCCCCGACCGGTGGCTGCGGGACTTCGAGCTGCTGGACATCAAGCCCGACATCCGGCCGAAGATCCTCAAGCAGAACGCCGTCTGCTTGCTGGGCCTGGACGGCTGACGGGCCGCTCCCCGGTGGCCGGCTAGCTAGCCGCCGAAGGCGGCCAGCTTCTGGATGCGCTCGACGATCTCCTCGTGGACCGCCTCCGGCGGCTCGGCGCCGTCCACGATGAACATCCATTCCCGGCCCGCGTAGTACTCGAGCAGCGGCACCGTCATGTCCTCGTACACCTGCAGGCGGCGGTCGATGACGGCCTCGGTGTCGTCGGAGCCCCGGCCCCGGGCCAGCAGGCGGCGCACGAGTTCTTCGCGCGGGACGTCCAGATGCACCGCGGCCTGCACCTCGGCGCCCAGGGCCTGCGCCGTCGGGAAGGACGCCTTGGCCTGATCAACCGTGCGCGGGAACCCGTCGAGGACGTAGCCGCCGGCCTCGGCCGCGGCCACGACCGGCTTGCGCAGCATGTCCATGACCACGCTGTCCGGCACCAGATCGCCCCGGTCGAGGTAGGACTTGATCGTCTGCCCGAGCGCGGTCTGGTCCCGGACGTGCTGGCGCAGCAGGTCACCGCTGGAGATGTGGGTAATGCCGAACCGTTCCGCCAGCAACTCCGCCTGCGTCCCCTTGCCCGCGCCGGGCGCGCCGATCAGCAGAAGGCGCATCTGATCACCCGCGCGCCGGCCCAGCCAATGCTCATGCCGAGATCCTACATATTGCCCCTGCTCAGCAACATTCGGGCGTCGGCCTGGCCACGCCGACCCGGGGGCGGCGGGCACCAGGAGGTGGGAGTCGTACCGGCCGCCCGTGTGCAGGAGGTGCGGGCCGGAATTGACGGAGCGGTCGTGGAAGGCCTGCCGCAGCGGCCGGGGGTAGCGGTAGATGTCGCGGCCCTGGACGACCAGGCGGAGCGTCTCGCCGGGCCGGAACATGGTCCCCGACGGCAGGACCTCGATCTCCAGGGGGACGGTCTCGCCCGGGCTGAGCTTGCGCTCCCCCCGGTGAGACAGGACCGGCTGCCAGGGGACTGACCGGTCGTCGTCGAGCTCGCGGTGCGAGGCGCGGATCCAGCCGAGCGCGACGGGCCCGTCCTCGAAGATGGCGTAGTAGGGGAACCCGACCAGGTCGCCGTAGCGGTCCAGCTTCTGCACCGCCACGAAGACGTCCAGGTCGTCGCCGCCGGGCGCGGACATCCACAGCCGCAGCTTCATGTGGCCGACCAGCTCGGCCGTCTCGCCGAACCGGAAGTCGAACGTGGCCCGCCCCCGGCCGCGCCCGGCCCGCTCGCTGTCGTATGGCGTCGTGGCCTCGGATGCCGGGGGTCCGGGCCGCAGCGAGCCCGGCGTCCGCGTCGAGGTACAGGCGGGCGTAGCGGGTCCCGGGCAGCGGCCAGTCCTCCGCGGTTCTGCTGGTTCCGGTGCTCGCACGCTCCCGGACCTCGTACCGGACCCGGGGCCACGTGGCGATTTCGTTCGGCTGATTCTTGAGGAAGTGGTCGAAGAAAACTGTCTGGCGCCGAAGCGATTCGGGGCTGTAGTAGTAGCCCCACTTCTTGCCGCCGTGCGCGTCCAGCCACTTGCGCGCCGAGCCGATCTGCTTGAATCCCTCGAACGTTCCCCGGGTGTGCAGGCCCTGGTCGGACCAGCTGGCGACGACGAACGCCGGCACCGTGATCCGCCGGAGGTCCGCGACCTTGGACGCCCAGAACGCGTCGAAGAAGGGATGCTCGGCGGTCTCGGCGGCGAGGTCTTCCACCCGGTTGGTCCCGTACCCCCAGCGCTGGCCGATGTAGGGCCAGAAGTAGGTCTCAGGGATACCGCCGTGCGTGGCGACCTCCCGGTAGGTGTCGCTCCACCCTTCCCACGGGTTGATCGCGGCCAGGTGCGGTGGGCTGGTCGCGGCGATGGACCACTGGCTGGAGGCGAGGTAGGACACGCCGGACAGGCCGACCCGGCCGTTGCTCCAGGGCTGGGTGCCGGCCCACTCGACCAGGTCGTGGCCGTAGGCGGCCTCTTCCGGCGACAGGAACGTGGCGTCGCCGCCCGAGTACCAGGTACCCGGGATGTCGGCGTTGACGACCGCATACCCGTGCCGCACCCAGTAGGCGGGATCCGGCGATTCGAAGGCCGTGTAGGGGGACAGCTGTCCCGGCGCGACCCCGCCGTCCGGGTACAGGACCGTGACCGGCGCGTCCGCGTGCTTGCCGTAGGGACTCCACGCGATCAGCGGGGGAACGGGCTGACCGCCGGCGGGCCGGAAGACGTCGGCGTAGATCACCACGCCGCCGCGGACCGCGACCGCGACGTCCCGCTCGATGATCATGCCGTCGCTGGTGTCGCGCCGGTACTTCGGCGGGGGCGCGCCCCGTTCCTCGGGCTGGCCGCCGGTGCGCGGAACCGGTAGGTGAAGCCTGCCGTCACTGGGGCCTCCCACGACTGCGGCGGTAAGACAGGTACCTCCATCGTGGGCCCGCACTGGTGCCCCGGCAACACGGCCCGGACCGCTGCCGGCGCCCCGGGACGGCGAAAGGGGCGGCACCTCCGCGTCGCACGGGTGCCGCCCCTTCGGCCGGCGAGCAGACGGCCGGTGATGTTCCCGTCCGCCTTGAGCTGCCCGCCGTCACCCGCGAGCGAGTCGGTCCAGTGCTGCTGGGCGTAGACGGCGACCTTCACCCAGTGGTGGTGCCGGTAGACGCGCACGTAGGTCCGGCAGACCGGGCCCGCGTACTTCCACGACCAGTCGCCGATGCCCGGGCCGCCGAACGTGGTACCGGCCGGGAACGCCTGCTCGTACCAGTCGCTCGTCGTCTGCGCCGGTGTGGCCGGAGCACCCTTCTCGAAGCCGGGAACGCCCGCGTTCTTCTTGCTGCTCGGCAGCGTGCTCGCGGTGAACGAGTAGCTGGCCTTCCCGGCCAGCCAGCCCGACACCTGCCCGTGGATCTTGTCACCGGTATACGGGGCGCCCTGGTTCGGGGTGTAGGCCCCGCGGTCCGTGCCGAAGCCGCCCGCGTCCTCCACCGTGGCGGTGTAGGCGTAGCCGCCGGTGACGGGGCCGGTCTCGGTGATGATCAGCTCGCGGGACATGCGATCGGTGGCCCAGTTGCCGTTGCCGCCGCTGTCGGGCCGCTCCTCGAGCCGGGTGACCGCCTTGACCGTGAGGTGGTGGGCCGGGTGATGGGCCTGCGCGGTGGACGCGCCCGCCGCCGTGACGCTTCCGGCCGCCGCGGCCGCCACGACCAGGGCCGGGACCATTATCGATGTAACGCGCATGGTGATCGTTCCCCACTTCCGCCCGCAGCCTGCGGCTGAGGCGAACTGCGGCGAAGGTGGCCAGATCATGACACCGGCCCGGAACCCCCGCCCTGCCAGAAAGACGCCGAGGCGTGGTCTTCGGTTTACGCACTGTGATAACCGGCCCGGCCGGACCGTGCCGCCCGGCCCGAGGGTGGCCTGCGCGAAGGCACCGCGGCGCCGGCTGGCACCCGGGGGCCTTGGCCCCGGGGAGATTGGCTGGCGATGTAATGGACATGTTGTTCCCGACGGCCAACCCGGCGCCCGGCAACGCCATGAGCACACGATCGAAAGAAAGGGGCTCTGGCATGAGCAGGCCTCAATCAGTTACCGGAATCGACCTCGGCACCGCGGGTGAACTCGCCGCGCAGCTTCGGGTGGACTCCATCCGGTCCAGCACGAGTGCGGGGTCCGGTCACCCCACCTCGAGCATGTCTGCTGCCGACCTGCTCGCGGTGCTGGTCGGCCGCCACCTGCGCTACGACTGGGACAACCCGGGCAACGACAGCAACGACCACCTGATCTTCTCCAAGGGCCACGCGTCCCCGCTGCTGTATTCGGTCTACAAGGCGGTCGGGGTGGTCCCCGACGAGGAACTGATGACCGGATACCGGCGCTTCGGATCCCGCCTGGAAGGCCACCCCACCCCGGTGCTGCCGTGGGTGGACGTCGCCACCGGATCGCTCGGCCAGGGCCTGCCCGACGGGGTGGGCGTCGCGCTGGCCGGCAAGTACCTCGACCGGCTCCCGTACCGGGTGTGGGTGCTGTGCGGGGACAGCGAGATGGCCGAGGGCTCGATCTGGGAGGCCCTGGACAAGGCGTCGCACTACGAGCTGTCCAACCTGATCGCGATCGTCGACGTCAACCGGCTCGGCCAGCGCGGGCCCACCGAGCTCCAGTGGGACCTCGATGCCTACGCCCGCCGCGCCGAGGCGTTCGGGGCCCGGGTCCTGAAGATCAACGGTCATGACCTCGACGAGATCGACCAGGCCTTCACCGCCGCCACCGACGGGAGCGGCAACCAGCCCGTCGTGATCCTGGCCCGGACCATCAAGGGCCGCGGGTTCTCCGAAGTCGAGGACAAGGAGGACTGGCACGGCAAGCCCCTGCCGGAAGACATGGCCGCTCGCGCCATCGCCGAACTGGGCGGCGAACGCCACCTGACCGTTCGCGGCCCGCTCCCCGACGCGGCTTCGGCCCCGCCGCCCGCCGCGCCGTACCCGGGCGCGGCCACGCCGCCGGCGTACTCGGTGGGGGACAAGGTCGCGACCCGCAAGGCCTACGGCGACGCACTCGTCGCGGTCGGCGCTGCTCACCCCCGGGTCGTGGCGCTCGACGGTGAGGTCAGCAACTCGACCTACGCGTATGAGTTCGCCAAGGCTTACCCCGGACCGGTTTTTCGAGATGTTCATCGCCGAGCAGCAGATGGTCGCCGCGGCGGTCGGGCTCAGCGTCCGGCACTACATCCCGTTCGCCTCGACCTTCGCGGCCTTCTTCACCCGCGCCTACGACTTCATCCGGATGGCCTCCATCTCGCAGGCGGACATCCGCCTGTCCGGCTCGCACGCGGGGGTCGAGATCGGCGCCGACGGGCCGTCGCAGATGGCGCTGGAAGACCTGGCCATGATCCGCGCCGTGCACGGATCGACGGTGCTCTACCCGAGCGACGCCACCAGCACAGCGGCTCTCGTCCAGGCCATGGCCGAGCGACCGGGCATCAGCTACATGCGGACCACCCGAGGCGCCTATCCCGTCCTGTACGAGAGCGGCGAGGCCTTCCCCATCGGAGGATCGAAGGTTCTGCGTTCAAGCCCGGACGATGCCGTGACGCTGATCGGCGCCGGCGTGACCCTGTACGAATGCCTGACCGCCGCCGACCGCCTGGCCGAGGACGGCATCCGCGCGCGGGTCATCGACCTGTACTCAATCAAGCCGGTCGACACCGAAACGCTGACCGCCGCCGTGGCCGCGACCAGCGGCCGCCTGGTCGTGGCCGAGGACCACCATCCCGAGGGAGGGATCGGCTCGGCCGTGACCGGCGCCCTGCTGGAAGCCGGGGAGCAGACCCTCCGCGTCGCCCATCTGGCCGTCCGCGAGATGCCCGGCTCGGGGACCGGCCAGGAACTGCTGGCCGCGGCCGGCATCGACGCCGAGCACATCGCGGCGGCCGCCCGCGACCTGGCGGGCCCCCGGTGACGCCTCCAGATCGCGGATGACTGCCAGACTGGCGGGGTGGGCTTCTATGGAAAGCAGGTCCTTCCTCGGCTCGTAGATTTTTCGCTGCGTAGCCGGGAACTGGGCCGGCTGCGGGCCCGGGTGGCGGCCGGGCTGACGGGCGAGGTGCTGGAGATCGGGTTCGGGTCGGGCCTGAACGTCCCTCATTACCCCAGTGGCCTCAGCCGTGTCTGGGCCGTCGATCCGGCCGCCGCCGGGCGCAAGCTGGCCGAGCGGAGAGTCGCCGCCTGCCTGGTGCCGGTCGACTACATCGGGCTGGACGCCCAGGCGCTGCCGCTGGAGGACGCCAGCGTGGACCACGTGCTGAGCACGTGGACGTTGTGCACGATCCCCGACGTCGGCCAGGCTCTGGCCGAGGTCCGCCGGGTACTGCGCCCGGGCGGTGCGTTGCACTTCCTCGAGCACGGCCGGGCACCCGATCGCCGGGTGGCTCGCCTGCAGGACCTGCTCACACCGGTGCAGCGCCGGGTCTTCGGCGGCTGCCACATCAACCGGCCGATCGACCGGCTGGTGGCCGGGGCCGGCCTCGACGTGACCGAGATGCAGACGTACTACCTGCCGGGCCCGCACGCGCTCGGGTACATGTTCGAAGGCGCCGCGGCCAAGCCGGCCGGGTAGCGGGGGCCACGCCAGCCTCACCAGCCGAGTCGCTGAGGCGATCGTCGTCGATGCCGAAGTGGTGGGCCACCTCGTGGATAACGGTCCGGCGGACCTGGTCGGCAACCTCCTCCTCGGTCTCGCACACGGCACAGATCGCCAGCCGGTAGATGGTGATGCGGTCGGGCAGGACCCCGGCGTAGTTCGACGTACGGCTCGTGAGCGGGATGCCCTGGTAAAGCCCGAGCAGGCCGGGCGGCCCGGCGCCGTGCTCGACCGTCACCGCGACATTGCGCATGAGCTGGCCGAGTTCCTCAGGCAGCCCATCCAGCGCGGTGACGACCATCTCTTCGAAACGGCCGGGGTCAACCTCGATCACTAACTCATTGTCCAGCCGAAAGCGGCCACGCCGGCCAGTTCCGGATGCAGGGTTGCCCGCCGAGCGGCCGGCTGAGAACCAGGACGGCCCGTGGGGCGTGTACGGCTCCTCGAGTGCATGGATCTCGTCGTCGGTGAGGTGCAGGTCGAGCGCTGCGACAGCGTCGGTCAGGTGATGCGATTTGGTCGCTCCGACGATCGGGGCGGAGACGACGGGGTTGCTGAGCACCCACGCAAGCGCGACCTGGGCCATGTTGACGCCGCGGGTTCCGGCGACTTTCTGGACGGCATTGACGACAGGCTCGTCGAGGGGTGAGTCGAAAGACTTGACGAACTCGTCCACGGTGGAGCGGTTGGACTGCTCTCCCCACGGACGGGCGAGACGTCCCTTGCCTTGCGGGGAGTAGGGCACGACGCCCACGCCCATGTCGGCGCACATGGGCAGCAGTTCGCGCTCTTCTTGGCGCCTCAGCAGGTTGTACTGGTTCTGCATGGCCACGAATCGGGTCCAGCCGCCGAGCCCGGCCGTGTGCTGAAGCTTCGCGAATTGCCAGGCGTACATGGAAGAGGCGCCGAGGTAGCGGACCTTGCCCGCTTTGACGATGTCGTGCAGGGCCTCCATCGTCTCCTCGATCGGAGTGTCCGGATCGAAGCGATGGATCTGGTAGAGGTCGATGTAGTCGGTGCCCAGCCGGGTCAGGGAGGCGTCGGCCTGCTCGAAGATGGCCTTCCGGGACAGGCCGTGACCGCCGGGGCCGTCGTGCATCTTGCCGAACACCTTCGTGGCCAGCACGATGTCCTCGCGGCGGGAGTAGCGCTTGATGGCGCGACCGACCAACTCCTCGGAGGTGCCCTGCTGGTAGATGTTTGCTGTGTCCCAGAAGGTGATGCCCGCCTCGACGGCCTGGCGGAAGAACGGCTGGGCGGCCTCGTCGTCAAGGGCCCAGCGGTGGGCGCCGGCAGTCTTGTTGTCGCCGTAGCTCAGGCAGCCCAGCGCGAGACGGCTCACTCTCAGACCGGTGTTACCCAGGCGCGTGTACTCCATCGTGATCTCCTTTGCCGAGCCGGTCACGTTTCCCGGCCTCCTCCAGGTAACCCGTGATCGCGCCGGCCCGGGAGGTCGCAGTTATAGGGGTCCTAACGCAACCCCCTTGCCTGCGGCGATCCGACGTAGCCTAGGTGCCGTGGACAACCGGGCCGAGATCCGCGAGTTCCTGGCCACGCGGCGCGCCAAGATCACCCCGGAGCAGGCCGGGCTGCAGCGAGGCGGCGGGCGCCGGCGCGTGCCCGGCCTGCGGCGAGAAGAAGTCGCCGTGCTCGCCGGCGTGAGCACGGAGTGGTACGTGCGCCTGGAGAAGGGTCACATCAGCGGGGTCTCCGGTGAAGTCCTCGGTGCCGTGGCCCGCGCCCTGCAGCTCGACGAAGCCGAGCGGCTGTACTTGTTCGACCTCGCCCGCGCGGCGAAACCCTCCCGGTCGCCACGCCGCCGGACTCAGCAGACCGTGCGGCCGAGCGTGCTCCGCATCCTGGAGTCGATGACTAGCACGCCGGCGTTCGTGCGCAACGGGCGCCTCGACGTGCTCGCCATCAACCCACTCGGCCGCGCTCTGTACTCGCCTGTGTTCGACGACGCTGTGCTCGTCGGCCCCGGCCGCCCCGCGAACCTCGCCCGGTTCTGCTTCCTCGACCCGCAGTCTCGCGATTTCTACCCAGACTGGCACGGCGTCGCGGACGTCACCGTCGCGCTGTTGCGCACCGAAGCAGGCCGCGACCCCGGCAACCGCGAGCTGACCGACTTGGTCGGCGAACTCGCCACCCGCAGCGAGGAGTTCCGCACCTGCTGGGCCGCGCACGACGTGCGGCTGCACCAGACCGGGACCAAACACTTCCGCCATCCGGTCGTCGGCCTCCTCGACGTCACCTTTGACTCGATGCCACTTCCCACCCGCGAGGATCGGGGCCTGACGATGACCTGCTACAGCGCCGAACCCGGCTCACCGTCACAGGACGCGCTGACGCTGCTCACCAGCTGGGCCGCCACCGCCAGCCCGAGTGAGGACATCGGCACCGGCCAGCACGCACGCTAGCCGGTCCGCCTAACGAAGGCATAGGCGATTACCCGACCCGGCTGGCCGCAGCGGCCTTGGCGGCGGCTGCTGCCTGGCGGATGCCGTCGTCTTCGGTGGGCTGGCCGTCGCTGAGCACGCCGATCAGCAGCCGGTGGCGGCGGCGGGTGACCACGCCGATGCTGTTGATGGTCCACTGGCCGTCCGGGCCGGTGGACAGCCAGCCGTTCTTGACCGCCGGGGCGGTGCCGGGGCTGGCGGCGGCGGTGACGCCCCAGTCCTGGCTGGGCTCGACGTTGCGCATCAGGCTCAGCTCGTAGGCACGCGAGTGCGCGTCCAGCGGGGATCGCGGCGAGGTCAGGTCGGTGAGCAACCGCAGCTCGCTGGTGACGGTCGTGGTGGTCGGTCCCCAGGCGCCGTAGATGTCTGGCCGGACACCGCGCACGCCGAGCACGGCGTTGCCTGCCTCCAGGCCGGGTCCGGCCTCGATGTCGTCCCACAGCGCGGTCGCCGCGTCGTTGTCGCTGTCCTCGATCATTGCTGTGGCGAGCTGCTGCTCGTCGTCGCTGAGCGGGGTGCCGGTCTGCTGGTGCTGGATGAGCAGCACGGCGAGGATGTCGGCCTTGACGATGTTGGCGGTGTTGAAGCGCCAGGTTGCGTGATAGGCCGCTGTAACGCCGGTCGTCTGGTCGATGATGCCGACCGCGAGCTCGCCCGGCTGGCCACGCAGCACTGGGGCCAGCGCCGCGGCCAGCACGGCATCCGGGCTGCTACCGCCCGCTGGCGGGCCCGTGGTTTCGCGCGCCGGCGGCGCGGCGCACGCGGAGAGCGGGATCGCCATGCCCGCTGCCAAGAGCCCGGTGGTCATCATGAGCCGGGCACGCGGAAGGGCAGCCGCTGGCCGCATGGGAAGTCCCCCTAGGGGTGGGAAGATGGCCGGCCAGGCCCGGCAGCGGAGCGGGTCAGGATCGGATCAGAGTGTCCAGAGGGCCTGGGTGGGTGACAGGCGGGCGGCGCGGATGGCGGGCAGCAGCCCGGCGATGGCACCGATCGCGAGCGCGGCGGCGAGCCCTCCGGCCCAGGCTTCGGGCGGGATCACGATCGCCCAGCCCTTGGTATGGGCGTAGACCGCGGTCGAGATCACGCCCATGATCACTCCGACGACACCGCCGATCAGGGAGAGCAGGATGGCCTCCGCCAGGAACTGGTGCGTATCTGGCCCCTGGTGGCGCCCAGCGCGCGCCGCAGCCCGATCTCCTGACGCCGTTCCAGCACAGAGATGATCATGATGTTCGCCACGCCGACCGCGCCGACCAGCAGCGCGACCGCTCCCAGGCCCAGGAACAGCGTGTCGAACGCGCCGGCGGCGTCGGCTTGGGCGGTCAGCGCGCTGGAGGGCTGGGACACGGTGACCCCGTTGGGATCCTCTGGATTGGCCTGGGAGCCGAGCAGGTTGTCGACAGTATTGGTGACGGACTGGTTATTCCGCGTCCGCACGTAGAGTTCCGAGGGATGCCCGTCGAAGCCGAGGTACTTCTCCGCGGCGGGGAATCCGATCAGGATCGAAGAGTCGATCTCGGACGTCAGCGCGGCCGGGCTCAGTATGCCGGCCACGTAGAACCACATCCCGCCGACCCAGATTTTCTCTCCTGGCCAGATCCGGTCGATCCCCAGCCGCTGCGCCGCCTGGTACCCCAGCACGGCGACCGGTTCGTTCTCGGTGGCCGCGTTCAGGTAGGTCCCCTGCGCCACGCTGGTACCCACCACGGCCGGCAGCCCGATGCTGGAGGCATCCACGCTCAGCGCGTTGGTGTCGATCGACGGGATATACGGGCTGCGGTAGGCGTTGACGTTGCTGAGCGCCCCGGTGTACTGCACCGCGGTGACACCGGGCAGCTCACCGACCATTCCCGGCGCGGCTTTCGGGGAGCTCGGAAGTGCCGGTGAAGCTCTGGCCGTTGGTGGCGGTCAGCAGGTTGGTGCCCAGCTTGCTGATCTCGGCCAGCAGCCCGGCCTGGGAGGAGCTGGCCAGGCCCAGGACCGCCACGATCGCGGCCACCCCGATCGAGATGCCGAGCGCCGACAGCGCCGCCCGCAGCTTCCTGGTCCGGAGCCCCACGCTGGCCAGCCCGCCCAGATCCTGCGGCCGCAGGCGGGCCGCCGACGGCGGGGCGGCCGGCTGGGTGATGTGATGGTCATGAGGTTCCCTCCCGCACGGCGCGGTCCCCCGCCGCGACGCCAACGGGGTCGCTGTCGGCGATGATGTGTCCGTCGAGTACTTCGATGCGGCGCCGCATCCGGGTGGCGACGGCGTGGTCGTGGGTGATCACGATGATCGTGGTGCCCTGGGGCGTGGAGTTCCTCCAGCAGGGCCAGCAGCGACGCGCCGGTGGCCGAGTCCAGGTTGCCGGTCGGCTCGTCGGCCAGCACCAACGGCGGGCGGCCCACGATCGCCCGGGCGACCGCCACCCGCTGCCGTTCGCCGCCCGATAGCTGGGTCGGCCGGGCGGCGGCCCGGTGGGCCAGCCCGACCCGGCCCAGCGCGGCGAGCGCGAGCCGGCGCCGGTCGGCGCGGCGGACCCCGGCGTACAGCAGCCCGTCGGCCACGTTGTCGATCACCTTCTGGTGCTCGGCCAGGAAGAACTGCTGGAACACGAATCCGATCTGGGACGCGCGCAGCGCCGACAGCTCCCTGTCCTTCATTTGCGCCACGTCGATCCCGGTCACCTGCACGGTCCCGCTGGTTGGATTGTCCAGGGTGCCCATCAGGTGCAGCATCGTGGTCTTGCCCGATCCGGACGGGCCTACGATGGCGGTCAGTTCCCCTGCCGCTACCGCCAGGCTGACTCCATCAAGCGCCCGGACCGGCGGCGACCCGGGGTACAGCTTGGAGACCCGGTCCAGTTCCAGCACTGGCCTGTCCATGAAGACACCGCTCATATGTTCGGCACCACCACTCGCTCGCCGGGCGTCAGGTTCCCGGTCACCTGCACCAGCCCGGCGGTGTCGTCGAAGAGCCCGACCTTCACCGGCACCAGGCGCCGGGTGTTATCCGCGCCGACTACCTCGACCGCGTACCCGCCAGCCGGCTGGGCCAGCAGCGCCCCCACCTTCACCACCAGCACGCTCGAGGCGCTGGCGGTGGTGACGTTCACCGTTACCGGCGCCTGATCCAGGGACCCGGCCGCTGACGGGTTTGTGAGCTTCACGTATACCGTGATGGTCGCCGAGCTGCTGGACCCTGACGCCACGGTGCCTACCGAGGTGATCACGCCCGGCGTGGTGGACCCGTCAGGAAGCGTGACCTCACCGCGTCCCCGGCCTTTACCTCCGACTCCATGGAGGTGCTCAGGGCGATCGTCACCACGTGCCGGTCCGAGGTCGCCGAGAGGATGGGACCCGACGCCGGGTTGCCCAGGCTGGCCGTCCCCTGGCTGATCCGCAGGGCCTCCGGCTTGAACACCACCGACCCCAGCGACAGCGACCCCGACGGGCCCAACACCCCCGGTGCCTATTCCAGCCGCTCCACCGCGTACCGGGTCTCCCACGAGTAGTAGTCCCAGCCCAGCGCGCCGATGTCGCTGCTGTTGGCGTAGCCGAGGTCCACCAGGTCATGGTTGAGCTGCGTGACATCCTCCCCCGTGGTCCCCTCCGACATGTTCCGCCAGGCCGGGACACTGCCGTACAGCAGCACCACCGGGGTCCCGTTATCGACCCGGTACAGCACCTGACCCTGCCGGATCACCTTCCCGGCCGACGGAAGCCAGGTCAGCGTCCCGCCGCCATTCCCGGTCACCTGGTACGACCCGCGTAGCCCAGGGTCGCGTTCTCCGACGTCGTCGCCGAGATATCCTGCCTCGTCACGGTGTACGTCTGCGGAGGAGGCGCGCCCGCGTGCCCGCTGGATGAGCGATCCGTGCCGAACGCCCCCGCGGACCACGCGGCCCCCGCACCCGCACCCAGAACCACGAGTACCACCACGGTGGCGGCCACCCATCGGCGCCGTGTGCTCCGGGGCTGCGGGGCCGCGACGGCGTCCTCGCGGTCCTCACGCTGGTTAGTCTCCTGGTGGCGGCCACGGGATGTCGTCTCGCTCATCGCGCCGCCCCGGGATGGGCACAGGGACTGGCAGTCTTTCGACGCGGCCTGGAACTGCGGTGACTCGGAATTCATGCCTGGCGGAAGAGTGAATGAGCCGTTGGCAGCCGGATCGGGGAAGTTCGGCTCTCCGTGACTGCGCATGCACTGCGGAGAACCTCAATGATCGGACTGGCTGCTCCTCGCTCCCTGCGGCCGGCGGGCCCTGTGCCAGGGAGGGGGTAGCAGTTTCTGGCATGCTTTCGCAGCCGCGTTCGTGACGGCGGTGCTGACTTTGGGGTGGGGTCACTACTTCCGTTTTGTACGTAGAACTGGCCCTTGCTGTTGGGGTCAGGGAAGTCGGGATGCCGTGCGCCCGGATGCACTGCGCGTACGCGAGTGCCTTCGTGTAGGCCGATGACGTTGACTGCCCCCGGTGGCGCTAGCTGTTACTGCTGCTGCACGCCGCCAGCGCGACGAGCCGAGGATGGCGAGCAGGGCTCCCATCCACCCCAACCGTGCCGGCCGGGGGCGGTGTCCGCCGGATTTATCGTTCATTTGCGTCCTCAGGATTTGTCGGGTGATAACAGCCGCCGGGACGCCACGGCCAAGCACGGCCGCTCGCCGCCTGGCGGCGTGATGATAACTCGCAACGGCCACGCTGCCAGGCGGGCCTGGCCCGCGTCGTCACCCAGGTGCGGCAAATCGCGGCTCACCGCGCTGGGGTAGCAGGGCGCGGTCGCCACGTCGTCTACCCCACGGCGGTGACACCGCCGTGGGTGACGACCCCGGTGCCGCCGGCGGCTTAACCTGGCGGTGTGCAAGGGATATCCGGCATCGCCGCGCCAGCGGAAGGCGCCCGGCAGATCGCGGGCGCAGCGTGGCGCGGGCTGGTCCAGGTAGTGGCCGGCCCCGACCCGTCCGCTGGACGGCGCTGGCGTTCGCCAGGGCAGCGCTGGGCGGCCCGCACCGCGCTCGGCGTCGCGACGCTGCTGCTGTGCGCCGCCAGCCTGGCCAGCCTGAGCGACGGCTACGGCCTGCTGATCCTGGACTTTCGCGCCCGGCATGTGCCGGGCGGGGCCGGTTTCCATTACGCTCCGCCCGCCACGGCGCCGTGCCGTCGCAGGTATCTATGATGCGGGCGCTGGTGCTGGTGCTGGTGGCCCTGGCAGTGGTGGCGCCGCTGCTGGTGGCGGTCCGGTATCCGCTGCTGGGCTGGCGGATCGGGTGGCTCGGGCTGCTGCTGGTCCCGCTGCTGCACGAGCGCTGGTGGGGCGGCCTGCCGTGGGACCCGGCGCAGATACTGGTGCTGCTGACGGTGCTGTGCCTGGCCGGGATCCGGCACGAGCGGCCGGTGCTGTGCTGGCTGTGGGCGCTGACCTTGATCCCGTGGTGGCTGTGGGCCTGCAAGGACGGCCCGGGCCTGGTCATCGGCCGCGCTGGGCAGCCTGGCGTTCGCCGCCATGGCGGTCGCGGTGGACCGGGTGGGTTCCGAGCGGCGGGCCCGGCAGGCCCTGGCCGACCAGGCTGACCAGACCGAACTGGAGCGGGCACGGCTGGCCGTGCTCGAACAACGCACCCGGTTCGCGCGGGAACTGCACGACGTGGTCGCCCATCACATGTCGCTGATGGCCATCCGGGCCGAAAGCGCGCCGCACCGGCTGGGGGCACTGCCGGAACCGGTGCGCGCCGAGTTCGGATCGCTGAGCGGATCAGCGCGCGAGGCACTGGCGGACATGCGCCGCCTGCTCAGCGTGTTGCGCAGCGACCAGCCCGCCGCGCACGCCCCGCAGCCGGGGCTGGAGGACCTGCCCGGGCTGATCGGCGCGGCCCGGCAGGCCGGGATGACCGTGGAACTGTCCGCGCCTGCCGCGCTGGACCAGGTGCCGCCAAGCGCCGGCCTATGCGCGTACCGGATCGTCCAGGAAGCCCTGTCCAATGCCGGGCGGCACGCCGCGGGCGCCCCGGTCGCGGTATCGGTGGTCCACGACGCGGACACGGTCACGCTCCAGGTGACCAACGGCCCGGGGGTTCCCACCGGGCAGCGCGTCAACGGCCACGGGCCAGGGCACGGCCTGACCGGGATGCGCGAGCGGGCCGAGCTGCTTGGCGGCTCGCTGTCGGCTGGGCCGGCTCCCGGTGGCGGGTTCGTGGTGTCGGCCGTGCTCCCACTCGGCGGACCGGCATGACCAGCGACGGCCCTCTCGCGGACGGCAGGGTCATCCGCTGCCTGATCGCCGACGACCAGGCCATGGTCCGCGAGGGCTTCGCCGCCATGCTCGGGGCCGAACCCGGGATCCAGGTCGCCGGGCAGGCCATCGACGGCGCCGACGCGGTACGCCAGGCGCGCCGGCTGGACCCCGACGTGGTGCTGATGGACGTGCGGATGCCGGTCATGGACGGGCTGGAGGCCGCCCGCCAGATCCTCACCGCCACGGACGGCCCGCGCACGCCGCGGGTGCTGATGCTGACCACCTTCGACCTCGACGAGTACGTGTACGAGGCGCTGCGGGCCGGCGCCAGCGGGTTCGTGCTCAAGGACGCCACCACCGCCGAGCTCATCCGCGCGGTCAAGGTCGTGGCCGCGGGCGAGGCGCTGCTCGCCCCGTCGGTGACCCGGCGGCTGATCACCGAGTTCACCCGCAAGCCGCCCGCCGTCCCGCCCGCCCCGGCCGCGCTCGACGTGCTGACCAGCCGGGAAACGGAAGTGCTCATGCTGATCGCCCAGGGCATGTCCAACGGGCAGATCAGCGACGCCCTCTCCATCGCCGGGGAGACCACCAGGACCCACGTCAAGCGCATCCTGGCCAAGCTGGGCCTGCGCGACCGCGCCCAGGCCGTCGTGATCGCCTACGAGACCGGCCTCGTGACGCCCGGCGGATAACCCGTGACGGCCCGGAGATCGCCCGGCCCGCGCCCGGCCCGCCGATCAGAGGCCGCGGGCGATGAAGGCGAGCAGCTGGTCAGTGAGGTGCCTGACGAACGGCGCGGGCCTGCCCCGCAGTGGCCCTTGCGTGATCAGGACGGCCATGCCGTGGACGGCAGACCAGACGGAATACTCCGCATCTGGCCGTCGCTCGGCAGGCAGGACCCCGGCCGTGACGAGCTCGTCAAGGCCCCGGCCGAGAAGCTGGAACGGCGTGGGTCTGTGCCCGTCGGCGGTATCGCCAGCGACGGCGTACTCCAAATGCCTGGGCACCGCGAAGGCCGTGTCGAACAGACCGGTTTCCTGGGCCGCAAAGTCCAGGTACGCAACACCCAGCGCGCCCAGCCGGGCCATGGCCGCCTGCTCCGCATCGGGGCGTTCGGGTACGGCCGCGACCTGCTCCTGCATCCGCCGCGCGAGCTCGTCCATGGCCGCGACGCAGACCTCAGCCAGCAGGGCGTCGCGATCGGCGAAGTGACGGTAGGCGGCATTGGGCGCGACGCCGACCCGGCGGGTGGCCTCGCGGAGAACCACGGCATCGGGTCCGCCTGCGCGAGCTCCAGCCCGGCCGCGATCAGCGCCTTGCGAACCTGCCCCGCCGGCCGTCGGCCGGACGGACGCGGTGGCGCACCGGTCATGATGGCATCCTCACTTGTGGACAGCGTATACGGGTGTTCTCCAGGGTCGGCCCAGGCGCGCGCGCCGAAAACCCTGGCCGGTTTAGTGGACACTGTCCACAGTCTACGCGTATGGTGGACGGTGTCCACATAACCGGATGGAGGCCATCATCATGAACGACACCGTCATCACGCTCACAGCGCGAAACGCCGACTTCGCGCAGCACCGCTTTGTCCCGGGCGCATCCATGATGCCCGCGCTCAGGACGATCGTCATCGGCTGCGCCGATCCCCGCGTCGACCCCGCCCACGTCCTCGGCCTGGCCAACGGGGAGGCCCTGGTCATCCGTAACATCGGCGGCCGCTACACCCCGGCCACGCTCGAGACGATGGCGATTCTGCGGGAGATCGCCCAGGCCGAAGGGGCGGCGCCCGGGCCGGGGTGGAACCTCGTCGTGCTTCAGCACACGGACTGCGGTATCACCCGCCTCGGCGGGCATCCCGAACTCCTGGCCGGCATGTTCGGCATCGACGAGGCGGATCTCCCGGCCCAGGCCGTCAGCGATCCCCGCGCCGCCGTCGCCGTCGATGTCGCCGCCATCAAGGACAATCCTTTCCTGCCTGCTGAGTTCATCGTGTCCGGCCTGGTCTACGACGTGCGCACCGGGCTCATCGAGACGGTCGCCGCGCCGTCGCTGCGGGAAAGCGCCCCGGCGTAGCGGCCCGGCGGAGGACACGGGCAAGACGCTCGTATATGTCATCGACCTGGTAGCCGAGGGAGCACAGTGACAGCAGTTACGCCTGTGATATGCCGTTCATCACATTAATGCCGATCTATGCCAGCATGGGGGCTAGCATCCGTGAAGCTTCACGGAGCGCGATAGAGGTGAAGCGGAGGGGTGAACGATGGACGACGAAACGGCGGGCACCGTCATGCTGCCGCTCGAACGGCGCGCAACCGGGACGAGCTCGATCCTTCCGGCTAGCCGCTCTGAAGTCACCCCAGAAGACGAGTGCGGCTGTCACCTGTGCCAGACCGGCATGCCAGGCAAAGACGGTTACCGGCCACACACCGCGACATCGAACTGCTGGTGTCTTGGCGCTGAATACGACGGATGCTGCGAAGTCGGTAAGCAATTTGGCGATGAGCTGCCCTTCCCACCGCCAGCCACCGGACATACCGTCGTTCGGTCAGCCGGCTAGCGTGGCCCGGAAGCGCCAGAACGCGACGGCGCCCGGCCGGTCAGGCGGTGCCGCGGACCATCGCGATCAGCCGGTCGACGACCGCGCCGTGGCTGACCCGCAGGCCGTCGTGCTCGTATTCGTTGGTCACCCACGGCCGCAGGCCGCGGATGCCGACCGCGGTCCGCAGCGAGTCGTCGCGGTCGACGTACATGTCGGCGAAGTAGACGGCCGCGGCGGCCGGGACGTCGTTGGCGGCCAGCCGGACCGGGTCGTACAGGGGCGGCCACGAGTCACGCTCGGCGAGCAGGTCGGCGGCGGCGCGCAGCGGCCGCAGGACCGGATCGGCCTCGAGCATCCAGGGATAGATCATTTCGCCGGTGAACAGCAGCGGGGCGGCGCCGCCCAGGGCCGGTCCCGGATCGAAGCCCGGGAACTCGGCCCGGACCCGCTGCGCCGACCATTTGGTCGCCGAACCCTGCGCGTAACACGCCTCGTGCAGCACCGCGTACAGCGGCCCGGCGGTGAAGGTCAGGTGCGACTCCACGTCGCGGAGGAACACGTCGGACAGCTCGTCGCCGGCGAACGGGTCCTCCAGCAGGTAGTGCAGCGTGTGGCTGCCGGTGCTCGCCCCGAGCATCCGGCCGAGCGCCTGGAAGCCCTCGACGGTCAGCGGCGCGCCGCCCGGGAGCCGGACGTCCCGGGTGCTGAGGTGCCGGGCGATCTCGCGGGCCTGTTCCACGTCGCCGGGATACCGCTCGTAGTGCTCGGCGTTCTTGGCCGCGACCCGCGGGTAGGCGGCCCGGTAGACGTCGTCGGCGGTGACGTCGAGCCCGGGCAGGCCGCCGGTGATGAACGCCTCGCGGACGCCGTGGGGCGCGAACGACAGATAGGTGACGGTGCAGAAGCCGCCGAAGCTCTGCCCGAGCACGCTCCACGGCGCGTCGCCGGTCAGCTCCCGGCGGATCAGTTCGGCGTCCAGCACGATGCTGTCGGCCCGGAACAGCGCCAGGTAGTCGGCCTGGGCCTGGGGCGAGCCGAGGTGGCTAAGGGTGACCCGGCTGGCCGGGGAGGACCGCCCGGTGCCGCGCTGGTCGAGCAGCAGGACCCGGTAGTCCTCCAGCACCCGGTCGAGCCAGGCGTCGCGCCCGATGGGGCGCGGGGAACCGAAGCCGGGGCCGCCCTGCAGGAACAGCAGCCAGGGCCGGTCCGCGCCTTCCGGCCCGGCCGCGACGACCTCCCGGCCGAACACCTCGATCTGCGGGCCCTCGGGGTGGCTGTGGTCGAGGGGCACGAGGAACGTGTGATCGGTCAGGACCGTGCCGGGGTGGCGGTAGCTCATCACCCCCTGACCGTACCGGCCGAGCCACCGGCGCAGTCCGGCCCGCGAGCCGAGCCGTGCGCGGCCGGGTCGGCTGGGTTAGCGTCGGATCGTGAGCAGGGTGCATGACGTGGGCGGCCAGACCGGGTTCGGCCCGGTCCCGGCCAGCCAGGACGGCTCAGACCAGGCCGAAGGCGCGGACGGCGCGCCGTTTCACGCCGACTGGGAGGCCCGGGTCTTCGCGCTCTCCCGGGTGATGATGCGGCGCGGGGTGTTCAACGCCGACGAATTCCGCGACGCGATCGAGCGCCTGCCGCCGGAACGCTACCTCGCGGCCTCCTACTACGAGCGGTGGCTGGCCGCGATGGAGAACCTCCTGGCCCGCAACGGCCTCGCGTGAGCTTCCCGCCCGGCACGCGGGTGCGGACGCGGGCCACCGATCCGGACCACCACACCCGGCTGCCCCGCTACCTGCGCGGGCACGTCGGCGAGGTGGTCGGCGCCGGGCCGCCGTCGCCGCTGCCCGACGACGTGGCGCGCGGCGTCGCGCGGCCGCGCGTCGAAACCGTCTACGCGGTCCGGTTCACCGCGGCCGAACTGTGGGGGAGCGGGAGCCACACGGTCACCGCCGACCTGTGGGAGTGCTATCTGGAGGAGGCCCGGTGACCGCCCACGCGCACGAGGACGTTCCCGTCGCGGCCCGGGTCCGGCGGCTGGAGGAACGCGTCATCGCCGCCGGGCTGGCCAGCGACGCCGAACTCGACGCGGTCCTGGCCCGTTTCTACGCCAGCGCGTCCCCGTCGAACGGGGCCCGGATCGTCGCCCGGGCCTGGACCGACGACGGCTTCCGCGAGCGGCTGCTGGCCGACGGTTCCGCGGCCGCGGCGGAACTCGGGTTCGGCGCCCAGGTCAGCGGCTACCAGCTGCGCGTGGTGGCCAACACGCCGGAGCGGCACAACATGATCGTGTGCACGCTGTGCTCGTGCTACCCGATCTCCCTGCTGGGCCCGTCACCCAGCTGGTACAAGAGCCTGGCCTACCGGGCCCAGGCCGTCCGCGAGCCACGTGAGGTGCTGGCCGGGTTCGGGCTCGTCCTGCCCGCGGGCACGGACATCGCGGTCTGGGACTCCACCGCCGAGACCCGCTACCTGGTCCTGCCCCGGCGCCCGGACGGCACGAGCGGCCGAGGCGAAGACGAGCTGGCCGCCCTCGTCACCCGGGACGGCCTGATCGGCACCGCCGCGGTCTGAGCCGGGGCCGGCGGGGGAAAACCCCACGCCCAACACGGGTGAAAGCCGCGTTACCCTCCGCGTTCAGCCACTCTAGCGTGATGTCCCGACGGCATCTGCCCGCCCGATCCGCCCCGCCGGGGCCCGGGCAGCGAGCCGGTACGGGAGGTTTGATGATCGAGGCCCGTGGCCTTACCAAACGATACGGCCCAACGGTGGCCGTCGACGGGCTGAGTTTCGACGTGCGCGCGGGAACGGTGACCGGTTTCCTCGGCCCGAACGGCTCGGGCAAGTCCACCACGATGCGGATGATCATCGGCCTGGACACGCCGGACGCCGGTCAGGCGCGGATCGGCGGCCGCCCGTACCGGGAGCTCGGCTGGCCGCTGCGGGAGGTCGGCGCGCTGCTGGAGGCCAAGGCCTTCCATCCCGGCCGGTCGGCTCGTTCCCACCTGACCGCGCTGGCGGCCGCCAACGGGATCCCGCGGTGCCGGGTGGAGGAGGTGCTCGGCATCGTCGGCCTGGAGACGGCTGCGGGCCGTCGGGCCGGGAAGTTCTCCCTCGGCATGGCCCAGCGGCTCGGCATCGCCACCGCCCTGCTCGGTGACCCCGGCGTGCTGATGCTGGACGAGCCGGTCAACGGCCTGGACCCGGAAGGCATCCGGTGGCTGCGCACGCTGCTGCGGTCCCTGGCCGCCGAGGGCCGCACCGTGCTGGTGTCCAGCCACCTGATCAGCGAGATGGCGCTGACCGCCGACCATCTGGTGGTCATCGGCCAGGGGCGCCTGCTCGCCGAGACCACCGTCGCCGAACTGTCGGCCCAGGCGTCCTCGCTGGAAGAGGCGTTCCTCGCGCTGACCACCGGCAGCACCGAATTCCAGGGGCACAGCGCCCAGCAGGCCGGCGATGATCACGGCGTGCACGAAGCCTACGAGTACCTGAGGAGGATTTCATGACCACGGCCCAGCTGACCCGTGTTCCGCGGGGGCACTACGGGTTCGGGAACGTGGCCCGGATGGAATGGATCAAGCTCCGCACGCTCCGCTCCACCTGGGTGACGCTGGCCATCTCGGTGGCCGGGGCGCTGGGCGTGGCCATCGCCGTGGGCGTCAACACGAAATCCGCGTCCGAGGACCTGACCAACAACGTCCTGGCCGGCGTCGCACTCGGCCTGCTCACGGTCGGGGTCCTCGGCGTGCTGGTCATGACCAGCGAGTACTCCTCGGGAATGATCCGGGCGACGCTGGCCGCCGCGCCGAACCGGCCGCTGCTGCTGGCGGCCAAGGCGGGCGTCTTCGGCGCGGTGGCGCTGGCCGTGGGGGAGGCGGCCGCGTTCATCTCCTTCTTCGCCGGCGGCCTGGCGCTGCGCCACGGCCTGCACGCGCCCGCCCTGACCCAGCCGGGCGTGCTCCGCGCGGTCGTGCTGGCCGGGGCCGGTTACTGCCTGGTCGGGCTGATCGGCCTCGGTATCGGGGCCATCATCCGGCACTCCCCGGCGGCGATCGCCATCCTGGTCGGCGGCGTGTACGTCGCGGCGCAACTGCTCGGCGCGGTGGCCCAGTCGGTGATCCCGTACCTGCCCATCTCGATCGTCGGTAACTCGCTCGCCGCGGTGAAGCCGCTGACTCACGCGCTGTCGCCGTGGGCCGGGCTCGGGATGCTCGCCCTCTACGCCGCCGTCGCCCTCCTCATCGGCGGGTTCCTGCTCTCCCGGCGGGATGCGTGAGCGGGCCGCGCTCTGGCCGCACAATGAACCCATGAGCGGAACGAACCCGGGGACCACGTTCCTGCCGCGCGGTGGCCAGCCGCGCGGCGGGACGCTGGGCCGATTGGCCCGGGCCGCGGTGCGCGAACCGCTCACGCTCCGCGCCCGGCGCGAAGCGCTCTACTGCCTGATCTCGGCCCCGCTCGGAATCGTCAGCTTCGTCATCACGCTCTGGCTGCTCGCGCCGGGCCTGGTGGTGTCGGGCTCGGTCGTGGGAACCGTGGTTGGCCTGCTGCTGGTGATCTTCGCGATGCGGGTCGCCCGCCGGCTGGGCGGGCTGCACCGGCATCTGGCCGCCCGGGTGCTCGGCGACCGGATCTCCGGGCCGCCGCCGTTCCAGCGCGGCCGCGGCATCCTGGGCCGGCTGGACGCCCGGCTGAAGGACGGTGCGGGCTGGCGCGCCGTGGGCTACATGCTGGTGAAATTCCCCGTTTCCGCGCTGCAGTTCTACGCTCTGGCCTTCTGGGTGAACGGCGTCATCAACCTGAGCTACCCGCTGTGGTGGCCGCTGTTCCGGAACGCCCCGCCCGGAACACGCCTGCATCCGATCGCGGCTGTCACCCCGCTTCCGTTCGGCGATATTCAGGTATCGAGCTGGCCGGGCACCTTCCTCGCGGCCGTCGTCGGCGCGCTGCTGGTGCTGGCCGCGCCCTGGCTGACCAGGGGAGTGGTGACGGCGGACCGCTGGCTGATCCGGTCGCTGCTCGGGCCCGGCTCGCTGGCGCAGCGGGTCAGCGACCTGGAACAGGCCCGGGCCCGGGCCGTGGACGACTCGGCGGCGCTGCTGCGCCAGGTGGAACGCGACCTGCACGACGGGGCGCAGGCCCGGCTGGCCGCGATGGCCCTGAACCTCGGCATGGCCAAGGAGAAGCTCGGGGCGGCCGGGGCGCCGCCTGACATGGCCCGCGCCCGGGAACTCATCGACGCCGCCCACCGCGGGGCCAAGGAGGCCCTGGTCGAGCTGCGGGAACTGGTCCGGGGCATCCACCCGCCGGTCCTGGACAACGGCCTGGCCGACGCGCTCGCGACCCTGGCCGCGGGCAGCCCCATCCCGGTGCAGCTGTCCGTCGACGTCCCGGCCCGCCCGACGCCCGCGATCGAGACGATCGCCTACTTCTGCGCGGCCGAGCTCCTGGCCAACGCGACGAAGCACAGCGCGGCGAACAAGATCGAGATCAAGGGCAGTATCGCCGATACCGAACGAGGACCCGTGCTTCGCCTCACGGTCGGTGACGACGGCCTCGGCGGGGCCGACCCGCGCCGGGGGAGCGGCCTGGACGGGCTGGCCCGGCGCACCGGGACCGTGGACGGGCGGCTGGACATCGTCAGCCCGCCGGGCGGCCCGACGCGGATCACGGTCGAATTGCCGCTGCGGGCGTGAGAGCATCACGATGATGCGAGTCGTCATTGCGGAGGACGCGGCGCTGCTGCGGGAGGGCCTGACGCGCCTCCTGGAGGATCGCGGCCACGAGGTGTGCGCCGCCGTCGCCGACGCCGACGCACTGCTGGCGGCGGCCGCCGAGCACAAGCCGGACGTCGCGGTGGTGGACGTCCGGATGCCCCCCGCCCACACCGACGAGGGGCTCCGGGCCGCTCTCCAGCTCCGCCAGGATCACCCCGGCATGGGTGTCCTGGTCTTCTCGCAGTACATCGAGACCCGGTACGCGGCCCGGCTGCTCGAGGGCAATGCCGCGGGGGTCGGCTACCTGCTCAAGGACCGGGTCGCGGACGTGGCCGAGTTCACCGAGGCGCTGACCCGGGTCGCCGACGGCGGCACCGCGCTGGATCCCGAGGTGGTCAGCCAGCTGTTCCGGGCCAGCCGGCGCGCGGACGGCCTGGCCACCCTGACCCGGCGGGAACGCGATGTCCTCACGCTGATGGCCGAAGGCCGGTCCAACGCCGGCATCGGCGCCGCGCTGGTCATTTCCGGCGGGGCGGTCGAGAAGCACGTGGCCAGCATCTTCGGCAAACTCGGCCTGCCGCCGTCCGAAGGCGACAACCGCCGGGTCCTGGCCGTCCTGCGCTACCTGGGCAGCTGACCCGGGCCCCAGCTACTGGCCCCGGCTACTTGCCGAGCGCGTCGCGCAGGTCGTTGACGTGGTCCTGGGTCTGCTGGAGCAGCGGGCGCAGGGCCTCGCCCACGTCGGGCAGGCCCAGGTCGTTGGCTTCCTTGTAGCGGGCCCGGTACCGGTCCAGCTGGGCTTCTTCCAGGTCGAGGTCGGCCTGCAGGGCCGAGGCGCCGTCGGGGTGGTTCGGGATCGGGGGGACCTCGACGGTGGGGATGCCGCCGAGGAAGTCGATCTGCGTGGCCAGCGCCTGGGCGTGCTCCAGTTCCTGGGCGAGATGCTTGCCCAGCTCCTCGACGATGGCGGTGTACTCGGCGCCCTTGATCGTCGCGGTGTGCTGGACGTACTGGATGATCGACTGGTACTCGGTCCCCAGGTCCTCGTTGAGCCGCTCGATGAACTCTTTGGTTTCCACGAGTTCTCTTTATCTCGCGCTGGCGGCGTCGCAAACATCATCTGCCATCATCGGCCGCCCGGTTCGCGGCAGCACGCGGATCCCCCTGGTCAGGGGGACAGCCGCCCGGAGGCGAGCCGTTCGGTGCCGTCGAGCAGCCAGACGCAGAGGCCGCCGCCGGCCGGGCCGCCGGGCGCGGTGAGGAGCCGGGGCCGGGTGGCCGGCAGAATCGGGCGGTGGTACTCGAGCTCGGCGGTGGCCGGGAGCCAGCCGAGCCCGGCCACCGCGTCCTCGACGGCGGCCCAGTGCACGGAGTTGTTCACGTGACCGGCCGGGTCGAAGTCGGCGGCCCGCAGCGGCCAGTCCCGCCCCCGCCGGCCGCCGGATCGGGGAGCACCGATTCGGGTCCGGGGAGCGACAGCCGGGCCGAGACGCTGCGGCCCTGCGTCGCCGGCCCGTAGATGCGCCGGAATTCCTCACCGAGCGGGCACGGCCGCCCGGTAGCCGGGTCGGCGGCCACCCAGACGGCGGTCGCCTGGATCAGGTCGCCACCGGAGCCGGCCACGGTGGTGGTGCGCTCGGCCCAGCGCGGCCCCGTCGCCGAGCAGAACGTCCGCAGCCCCAGCCGCTCACCCGGCCGGGGGTAGCCGCGGATGACCAGCGAGCACCGCCGCAGCAGCCAGCCGTAGGGAGCCTGCCAGCCCGTTTCGGCCACGTCGTCCTCGGCGACGTCCTGCAGGCAGCGCGCGAGCGCGTCCAGCCGGAAGCGTCCCGAGGGTGTCACGTCGGTGCTGCGGACGGACCGGGCACCGGCGAACACGCGGCCGCCAGGTGGCTCGGGCCTGAACCGAAGCGTGGCGGCGGGCCCGGGCGGCGTGGCCGGGGGAGGATGCGGGCTGAACGGGGCAGGGGAGGCTTCTGGCACCCAGACATTCTCCGCGCTGGCCGCGGCCGCTGGGCACCCGGTAACGAGCGGCCGGAGTCGCGGGCAGCATTACATCGGTGTGATTCGGCCGCCGCGCGGGTATGCGCCGAGCCCGGCCCGCCGTACCTGATAGCGTCTGTGGCTCGGGGGTAGGAACATTTCGTGCTTTCTGTCCTGCTGGCCCTCCTGACATCGGCCAGCAACGCGACGGCGGCGGTGCTGCAACGGCGGGCCGCCATGCAGGCGCGCTCCTCCAGGCCGCTGGAGCTTTCGCTCATCGCCGACCTAGTCCGGCGCAAGGTGTGGCTGGCCGGGATCGCGATGGTCGTCGTGGCCGCGTTGTTCCAAGCCGGGGCGCTGGCCACCGGCCCGATCGCCCTGGTCCAGCCGATCTTCATCGTGGAACTGCCGCTGACGCTGCTGCTCAGCAGCCTCGTGTGGCGCCGCAAGCTCGCCCCCCGCACCTGGGGCGCGGTCGCGCTGGTGACCGTGAGCCTGGGGGCCGGGACTGGCCGCCGCCCAGCCCAGCGGCGGGAACGACCGGGCCGCCACGGGCACGTGGGTGCTCGCGCTGATCGCAACCGGCGGCTTCGAGTTCGTCCTCCTGGCGGCCGCGCTGCGGGTCAAGGGTGAGCCACGCGCCGCGCTGCTCGGCCTCGCCGCCGCGTGCGGCTACGCGCTGACCGCGGCGCTGCTGAAGGAAGCGGTGGGGGCGCTCAGCCATGGAGTGGTGGAATTCTTCACGTCATGGCAGCTCTACGGGACCGCCATCGCGGGGGTCGGCTCCCTGTTCCTGCTCCAGAACGCGCTGCAGGCCGGGACCCTCGCGGCGTCTCAGCCGATGCTAACGGTGGGTGACGCATTGATCAGCATCACCTACGGCGTGCTGCTGTTCCACGAGCACATCCGGCTCGGCGGCTGGCTGGCGGTGGAGATCATCGCGCTGATACTGATCGTTGTCGGCTACGTGGAGATCGCCAAGTCTCCGGTCGCGACCGGAGCCGACCTGCAGCCGGAACCGGGAAGTGTGCCCGCCGCCGAGGCGTCGGCCGGCGCCGACGGCCGCTGGCGCACCAGCCCGGAAGGCCCCGGCGCCCGTTAGCCTCAGCCGGGCGGTACGAGCCCAGGCGCCCGCCAGGCAGCCTCGTTGATCCTGGGCCATTGCTGGTTTCCCGCCGTGACCCAGGTGAGGTAACGGTCCCGATCCTCTGCTGCTGGCGAAGCTCCCTCACCGGGTGATCGTGCCCGGCCCGGTGACACCGCCCTGGGGGCTGGGCCGGCGGTCGGCGAAGTCCAGGAGGCCGACCCAGGCCGGGCGGACCGCGATCCGGGCCTGCACGGTGCCGGGCTGGTCGAGCGAGGCCAGCATGCCCGCCGCCGCCTCGTCGCCGAGGTAGCGGCGGGCCGCGGCGGCGTATTCGGCGACGATGCCCTCGACCTCGGTGATGCGCGCCGGCCCGCGGATGGTGAGGCTCTGCGGCGGGAACGAGTCGGTGTCGATCGTCAGCGCAACGGCCGGATTGGCCTGGAGCGATTCCAGCCGCGCGGCCGGGTGCCGGATCCCGATGTTCGGGCCGGCGACGTAGGTGACCATCACCACCTCCTGCCCGGTCCAGTGGAACCAGCTCGGGACCACGCGCGGGGTGCCGTCGGCCGATACGTAAGCCATCCGGACCGGGATCGCGGCCTGAAGCAGCTGCTGGGCCAAGGGGGTGCCCAGCAGGGCGGGGTCGCCCTGGCTCAGCGGGCGGGCGGCTTCGTCGGTCGTGGGCGGCATGGCTGCTCCTCCGGTTGCTAGTTCCCTAAGAAAACTTTCACTTGCACCGTAACATCATGAGTTCCTTTAGGGAACCCTTGAGGGTATGGTCGTTAACATGCAACGCACCGACTTTGGCGAGTTCGCCTGCTCGATCGCCCGCACCCTCGACATCGTCGGTGAGCCGTGGACGCCGCTGATCCTGCGCGACATCTGGGTGGGCATGCGGCGGTTCGACGAGATCCAGTCCGACCTCGGGATCTCGCGCAAGGTACTGACCGAGCGGCTGAAGTGGCTGGTCGAATGCGAGGTACTGGCCCGGCAGGAGTACTCGCGGACGCCGCCGCGCAGCGAGTACGTGCTCACCGATAAGGGCGCGCAACTGTGCGACCTGCTGCTGGTGATGGTGGGCTGGGGTGATCGCTGGACGGCCGGCGAGGCCGGGCCGCCCGTCCTGTACCGTCACCATGATTGCGGCCGCATCAGTCACGTGGAGTTGCGCTGCTCGGCTTGCGGGCGAGCGATGAACGTGAACACCATCGACGTGCTTCCCGGCCCGGGCGCCCAGCCCGCTCCGATCAACTGGTAACCGTCCGCACCTTCCACGCGGCGCATCACACCCTCTTCGGCCGCATGCTCGGCACTCCGCTCCGCCCCGGTGCCCTCCGCGCGGCAGGCCAACGTTCTAATTGATCGATGGGCCCTGATGAGAGCGCGCTGGACGGGCGAGGCGACGGGCGTCCCGCTGCCGCACGTCCCGCTGCCGAACGGACCGCGGCGGCGCTGCCCGTGCCCGGCAGCCTGCCCCGCGCCATCCAGGTCCGCGGCGCCCGGCACAACAACCTGCGGGACCTGGACGTGGACGTTCCGCTGTGGCGGACCGTCGCCGTCGTCGGCGTATCCGGATCCGGGAAGACCTCGCTGGCCATCGGCACCCTGTACGCCGAGGGCATGCACCGCTTCCTGGAGGCCCTGAGCACCTACAGCCGCCGGCGGCTGACCCAGGCCCAGCGCCCAGCCGTGGACCGGATCGACCACCTGCCGCCCGCGCTGGCGCTCCGCCAGCGCCCGCCGGTGCCCGGTCCGCGCAGCACGGTCGGGACCATGACCGAGGTCCTCAACATCCTGCGCCTGATGATGTCGCGGCTGGGCTCGCATCTGTGCCCGAACGGCCACCGCATCGAGCCATCGGTCGCGACGCAGGACATGGAGATCGTCTGCCCCGTGTGCGGCGCGCACTTCGAAGCGCCCAGCGCCGAGTCCTTCTCCTTCAACTCCTACGGCGCGTGCCCGGCCTGCAACGGCCTGGGCGTGCGGACCGAGGTCGACGTCGGCACCCTCGTCCCCGACCCGGACAAGAGCATCGACGAAGGCGCGGTCCTGCCGTGGAACCTGGGCGCCCGGCGGCTCTACCGCTACGCCGCTGCGGAGCTGGGGGTGCGGACCGGCGTCCCGTACCGGTCGCTCACCCCGAACGAACGCGACATCGTGCTGCACGGCGAGCAGGCGGAGCGGCGGGTCGCCTTTCCCTCGGGGCGGTCGGGGCGGACGGTCCACCTGAACGTGAACTACGAGAACGCCGTCTCCACCGTCGAACGGGCGCTGCGCAGCGACAACGAGCGCACCCGCGCCCAGGTGCGGCGTTTTGTGATCATCCGGACCTGCTCGGTCTGCCACGGAACGAGGCTGCGCCCCGAGGCGCTGCGATCGCTGCTGGGCGGCCGGAACATCGCCGAGATCAGCGCGCTCAGGCTGGACGAGCTCAGGTCGTTCGCGGCCGGCCTGCCCGGCGGGCTGCCGGGCGAGCTGGCTCCCCTCACCGCAGGCCTGATCGGCGAGCTGGACAGCGGGCTCGCGCCGCTGCTGGACGTCGGGCTCGGCTATCTGCAGCTGGACCGGCCCGGCGCGACCCTGTCGGCGGGGGAGCGGCAGCGCATCGAGCTGACCTCCACGGTGCGCGCCAGCACGACCGGCATGCTCTATGTGCTCGACGAGCCGTCCGTGGGGCTGCACCCGAGCAACGTCCAGGGGCTGCGCCAGACGATCGCTGCCCTGGCCGCGAACGGCAATTCCGTCGTCGTCGTAGAACACGAGCGGGAGCTCATCACCGCCGCGGACTGGATCATCGAGCTCGGCCCGGCCGCTGGGGCGCACGGCGGGACCATCATCGCCGAGGGCACTCCGGGACAGCTGACCGCCGACCCGCGCTCCATCATCGGCCCGTTCCTGGCGGGCACGGCCACCGTGCAGCGGGACCATGCCGCGCCGCCCGGCCCCGGCAGCCAGATCAGGATCGAGGTCGGTGACCTGTACAACCTGCACGGGGTCACCGCCGCCTTCCCGCTGCACCGCCTCACCGCGCTGGCCGGGCCGTCTGGAGCCGGGAAGACCGCCCTGGTCCTGGACAGCCTGGTCCCCGCCGCGCAAGCGCTGCTCAGCGAATTGCCGCTGCCCCGCCATGTCCGCGCCCTCGATCTGGGCGGCATCCACCAGGTCGTCCAGATCGACGCCTCACCCATCGGGCAGAACGCGCGGTCGACGCCGGCCACCTACTCCGGGGCCTTCGACCCCATCCGCCGTCTGTACGCCGACTCGCCCACCGCCCGGCGCCGGAAGTGGAAGCCCGGTCACTTCTCCTTCAACACCCGCGAGGGCCAGTGCCCGACCTGCCGGGGCCTCGGCGGCATCGACCTCGACGTGCAGTACCTGCCCGACATCAACGTCGAGTGCCCGACCTGTCACGGCGCCCGGTTCAACGACGCGACCCTGGACGTCCGCGTCGACGGCTTCACCATCTCTGATGTTCTCGGCCTGACCGTGCACGACGCACTGGGCCGGTTCGCGGAGCAGGCACCGGTCGCCGCGGCGCTGCGGCCCGTCGACGAGGTGGGCCTGGGCTACCTGCGGCTGGGCGAGCCCACGCCGTCCCTGTCCGGCGGCGAGGCCCAGCGGCTGCGGATCGCATCCCGCCTGCGCAGCAGCCAGCGCGGCGTGCTGTACGTCTTCGACGAGCCCTCAACGGGGCTGCACCCGCTCGACGTGGGCACGCTCGTCGGCGTCTTCGACCGGCTGCTCGATGCCGGGGCCACCATCATCGTCATCGACCATGATCTCGACCTGCTCGCCACCGCCGACTACCTCATCGACATGGGACCCGGGGGAGGGCCCGACGGGGGCCGTATCGTCGCCCAGGGCACACCGCGGGACGTCGCGCGTGATCCGGGCAGCGTCACCGCGCCCTGGCTGGCCGCTCAGCTGGGCGTGCCGGCCGCGGGGGAGCGGGTCGCCGGGCGGTAACCGATGACCAGCAAGCTCGCTCCCGCCGGGCAACGCAGGCTGCAAACGCTCCTGGAGCGGAATGCCAGGCCCGCAGGAGCCCCGGTGCCGAGAGAAGGCCAGGGCCGGAAGGGAGCCACCTTATGACGCGCCACTGGGTCAAGCTGGAACTCGACGTCAGGGCCTTCGATCCGGCGCGCTTCACGGGATATATCGAGCGTTGCCGAACCGCGGGGATCCACTCGACCACGCTGGCCGAGCTGGGGGACACCGAAAGACACACGACAGCCGGGGCGCCGAGAGGAGCCGGGGCTGCGGATCACAAACGGCTCAACTTTACATAATGTACATTATCGGCACTTTCCTGAACTGGCTCACGCGTGAGGCTGCGGGACCTGTGTCCCGTCTCACGGAACTTGGCGAATCTCACTCATCCTGGCGAACGATTTGGCGAAAGGAGGCTAGTTTGCCAAGAACCTGAGACGACGAGCTGCCGGAGCTGCCTGCGGCAGAAGACGGCTGACGAGGCCCGACGTCTGCTCAGCAGTCGAAGACCGACCAGCAGATGTCGTTCCGCAGTTGCTGGTCGTCAAGTACGAGCTCGCGAATCGCCTGTGGGAGCTGGTCACGCTGCCACCGGCACTCGAGCAGACCCGCAGCCTTGGCCTCGCCGTCCGGCGCAGCAGCACGTGCGGCCTTGATCGCATAGGCTGCCGCACCGAGTTCGTGGGCAGCGACGTGCGCTACGGCGCCAGCCTGGCCCGCCGCATACGCGGCATGACGTGCTGCCCCTCGCTTGTCTCGCGCTGCCCCCATGGCATGGCCGCCCGCCGCGCGAGACTCCGTCATCTTGACCTCGCCACGAACCCAGACGCGGGCATGTTCGATGGCCTGACGCGGTCGTGGATCCTCGGGGTAAGCGGATTCGAACAGGTGCAGGACGTGCTCAGCGCATGCGGCCGCCCAAAGAGCGAGTAGATGGTGATCCGAATCCGTCAAGGTCCCACCGCGGCGGATCGTCACGAAGCGCGGGTCGCGCGCCTTCGGGAGGATCATGGTTGGCGCTTCCCTCCGTAAGCTCACCCAACATACCGCTGGCGCCTCCCGGTGGCGGCGCGGAATGTACGTGGCCACGGCGGGATTCAGGTCACGAGCAGGCGGAGGCCAAGCTCTACTTCGTCGAGGGCAATGAGGTCGCGGTTGCGCTCGGCCCACCGGCCCGAGGCAAGGTCATCGCGGAGGCTGCGCACCGCCCGCTGCTCGGCGTCTGGCCCGACCCTGGCCCACACCGACACCCCGCGGCGTACCTGCTCGTCCAGGTATGCCCCGGGCCGGCGCCAGTGGGCCTCGAAGAAGCCGTCAGCGCAGTCCCATGGGACGGGCACTGGCTCCACGCTGGCGCCGATCGCGCCCGCCAGTTCGGCCAGCGAGGGCCGTCCGGCGACCATACCGGCGACCTCGGGCAGGTAGTCGCGGGTGAGCCAGAACCTGTGGCACCATGCGGCGTCGCTGGCGTCGTGCGTGAATACCACCACCCGGCGGGCCACCCGCCGCAGCTCGCGCAGCCCGGCGATCGGGTCCGGCCAGTGATGGACGGTGCTGAAGGCCATCGCGGCGTCGAAGGACTGGTCTCCGAAGGGGAGGCTCTCCGCGGTGGCAGCGACGCACGGCGCGGCGCCTGCGGGGCGCTGCGCCCGCATGACCGCCGACGGCTCCACCGCGATGACGTTGCGGCCGGAAGGCTCGTAGGAGCCGGCGCCGGCCCCGACGTTCAGCACCGTCCGCGCATCGCCGAGCGCGGCCCAGGCCCTTGCGGCGATCCGCGGCTCGGTGCGCCGCGTCACGGTGTAAGTGGCGCCGATGGTGTCATACAGCTGCCCGCTGGACATGCCGCTGCCTCCCTGGCTGTCGCCATTCCCGCCGTGCACGTGACGTGGCCTCGGAGCCCTGGATACCTGGTCGCTCGCACACCATTTCACTATTAGGCGCTGGAATTGCAACCTCTGCGATCGCCGGACGGCTCAGCGACGCTCCTGGATGCGGATCAGGTTGCCCGCGGGATCGCGGAAGGCGCAGTCGCGAACGCCGTACGGCTGCTCGGTCGGCTCCTGGACGACCTCGGCGTCGCTGGCCTGCAGCCGCTCGAAGGTGCCGTCGAGGTCCTTGGTGGCCAGGAGGATCCAGCCGTAGGTGCCCTTGGCCATCATCTCGGCGATGGTGCGGCGCTCGTCGTCGGTGACGCCGGGGTCGGCGGCCGGCGGCGCCAGGAGGATGGACGTGCCGGGCTGGCCGGCGGGGCCGACCGTGATCCAGCGCATCTTGCCGTTTCCGACGTCGGTGCGGACCTCGAAGCCGAGTGTGTCGCGATAGAAGGCCAGGGCGGCGTCCGGGTCATCATGCGGGAGGAAGCTCGCGTGAATGGTGATGTCCATGGCGCTCACGCTAGCTGCGGCTCGGTGACCGGCGCTTCTCGATTCCTGACCGGTCTGGTCACCTGTTTCGCCACGCACGGCGGCATCCCCGCCGCAGCGCCCGCCGCCTGGCGCCGGTAGGTGCTGGGCGGCATACCAACCAGTTCGGTGAAGCGGTGCTGAAGGTACCCAGCGACGAGCAGCCGACCGCGAAACAGACCTCGGTGACGCTCAGGTCACCCCGGCGCAGCAGCGCCATCGCCCGCTCGATCCGCCGCGTCATCACATAGGCGTACGGCGACTCGCCGTACGCCAGCTTGAACTCGCGGCTGAGATGCCCGGCCGACATGTGCGCGCCGCGGGCGAGCGCCTCGACGTCCAGCGGCTGCGCGTACTCCCGGTCGATCCGGTCCCGGACCCGGCGCAGCCGCGCGAGGTCGCGCAGGTGCTGCGCCACGGCCGGACTACTGCTCACATGCGAAATCATGCCACATCGCGCCTACTCGACCCGGTTGAGCACGTTCCGCTACCGGTCGAGTGGGACGAGTAGAAACCAGATGAGAGAACTCGTCTCACGGTGTCCGCGAGGGCCTCGGTCAGGTGCCGACGTAGGCCGCGAGGTGCTCGCCGGTGAGGGTGGAGCGGGCGGCGACGAGGTCGGCGGGCGTGCCTTCGAAGACGATCCGGCCGCCGTCGTGGCCGGCGCCGGGGCCGAGGTCGACGATCCAGTCGGCGTGCGCCATGACCGCCTGGTGGTGCTCGATGACGATGACCGACTTGCCGGAGTCGACGAGCCGGTCGAGCAGCCCGAGCAGCTGCTCGACGTCGGCGAGGTGCAGGCCGGTGGTCGGCTCGTCGAGGACGTAGACGCCGCCCTTCTCGGCCAGGTGGGTGGCCAGCTTGAGCCGCTGCCGCTCGCCGCCGGACAGCGTGGTGAGCGGCTGGCCGATGGTGAGGTAGCCGAGCCCGACGTCGGCGAGCCGCTCGAGGATCGCGTGCGCGGCCGGCGTACGCGCCTCGCCGGTGCCGAAGAACTCCTCGGCCTCGGCAACCGACATCGCGAGCACCTCGCTGATGTCCCGGCCGCCGAGGTGGTACTCCAGCACCGACGCGTCGAACCGCTTCCCCTCGCACTGCTCGCAGATGGTGGCGACGCCGGCCATCATCGCCAGGTCGGTATAGATGACGCCGGCGCCGTTGCAGGTGGGGCAGGCGCCCTCGGAGTTGGCGCTGAACAGCGCCGGCTTCACGCCGTTGGCCTTCGCGAACGCCTTGCGGATCGGGTCGAGCAGTCCGGTGTACGTGGCCGGGTTGCTCCGTCGCGAGCCGCGGATCGCGCCCTGGTCGATCGCCACCACCCCGTCCCGGCCGGCCACCGAGCCGTGGATCAGTGAGCTCTTGCCCGAACCCGCCACGCCGGTCACCACGACCAGCACGCCGAGCGGGATGTCGACGTCGACATCCCGCAGGTTGTGGGTGCCGGCGCCGCGCACCTCCAGTGCCCCCGACGGCGTCCGCACCGAGGGCTTCAGGGAGGCGCGGTCGTCCAGGTGCCGCCCGGTGAGCGTGCCGCTGGCCCGCAGTCCCTCGACGGTGCCCTCGAACACCACCTCGCCGCCCTCGGTGCCGGCGCCCGGGCCGAGGTCGACGACGTGGTCGGCGATCGCGATCGCCTCCGGCTTGTGCTCCACGACGAGCACCGTGTTGCCCTTGTCGCGCAGCTGGCGCAGCAGGTCGTTCATCCGCTGGATGTCATGGGGGTGCAGCCCGATGGTGGGCTCGTCGAAGACGTAGGTGACGTCGGTGAGCGAGGAGCCGAGGTGGCGGATCATCTTGGTGCGCTGCGCCTCGCCGCCCGACAGCGTGCCCGACGGACGGTCGAGCGAGAGGTAGCCCAGCCCGATCTCCACGAACGAGTCGAGGGTGTGCCGCAGGGTCGTGAGCAGCGGCGCGACCGACGGCTCGTCGAGGTCGCGCACCCACGCGGCGAGGTCGCTGATCTGCATCGCGCAGGCCTCGGCGATGCTGATCCCCTTGATCTTCGACGAGCGGGCCGCCTCGCTGAGCCGGGTGCCGCCGCACTCGGGGCAGGTGGTGAAGGTGACCGCCCGCTCCACGAAGGCGCGGATGTGTGGCTGCAGTGAGTCGACGTCCTTGGACAACATCGACTTCTGGATCTTCGGGATCAGACCCTCGTACGTCAGGTTGATGTTGTCGACCTTGATCTTGGTCGGCTCCTTGTGGAGCAGGTCGTGCAGCTCGCGCTTGGTGAACGTGCTGATCGGCTTGTCCGGGTCGAAGAAGCCGCAGCCGCTGAAGATGCGGCCGAACCAGCCGTCCATGCTGTAGCCGGGGATCGTTAGTGCACCCTCGTTGAGCGACTTGCTGTCGTCGTACAGCGCAGACAGGTCGATGTCGTTGACCGAGCCCCGGCCCTCGCAGCGCGGACACATGCCGCCGGTGATGGTGAAGCTGCGCCGCTCCTTCACGGTCTTCCCACCGCGCTCCAGCGTGACCGCGCCCGCTCCACTGATCGAGGCGACGTTGAACGAGAACGCCTGGGGCGAGCCGATGTGCGGCTGCCCGAGCCGGCTGAAGAGGATGCGCAGCATCGCGTTGGCGTCGGTGGCGGTGCCGACCGTGGAGCGGGGGTCGGTACCCATCCGCTGCTGGTCGACGATGATCGCGGTCGTCAGCCCTTCGAGGACGTCGACCTCGGGCCGCGCCAGCGTCGGCATGAAGCCCTGCACGAAGGCGCTGTAGGTCTCATTGATCATCCGCTGCGACTCCGCGGCGATCGTGTGGAACACCAGCGAGCTCTTGCCCGAGCCGGAGACGCCGGTGAACACCGTCAGCCGGCGCTTCGGGATCTCGACGCTGACGTCCTTGAGGTTGTTCACGCGCGCGCCGTGCACGCGGATCAAATCGTGGCTGTCGCCAACGTGCAGCGCAGGCGACTGCGTGTCCGTCCTCGTGGCCATGCTCATCGTGTCTCCATCTGTTACGCGGGGCCGCCTTCGCGGTCTCGGTCGGCGTCGCCTGGCTCGATCTAACCAGCTTCGAGCAGTACGCCTGGTTCTCCTTTGAGCGCGGGAGCGAGGGTCGGCACTCATCGGTCCTGAAGCAGCCCGAGGACGTTGCCATCGGGGTCGGTGACGGTGGCCACCAGGCGGCCGCCACCGACGTCGCGCGCGGGCTCCTTCACGGTGGCACCCGCGGCGGTCACCTCGGCCAGCTTCGCCTCGATGTCCGCCACGTGCCAGTAGGGCACCGGTGAGGTCATGCCCTGCGGTCCACCGCCCGGCAGCAGCCCGATGTGCTGGCCCGCGGCATCGAAGCCGACGTAGTAGGACGAGTCGGCCTGCGGCGGTATGCCGAGCAGGGCGGCGTACACCGCCTTGGCCGTCGCCAGGTCGGACACGGGACACAGCACGGTCTTGATTCCCTGCGTGGAAGAGCTGGTCATGGTCACTCCTGAAGTCGTGGGTCACATCGACCTGTTCGTTGCGGACCTCGAAGCCGAGGGAATGGTGAGGTCCATGGCGGTCACTCTAGGTGACCTCGGTGACCGGCGCTTCTCGATTCCTGACCGGTCTGGTCACCTCTGGCCCGGGGTCGCTGACAGCAGTCCGCCGCGATCGCCGTCGATGTAACGCTGGAAGTTCGGTGTCATGGCCGCCAGGATCTCCTCCCGGCTCAGACGTGCTCCTGCTCGGCGCCGCGCTCCCCCGCGCTCGCCGGATCACGCTGCCCAGGGCCGGCCGTACGGCCGCCGACAACAGAGGCAAGCCAGAACTCGTCGCGGCGCAGTTGCGGGCCTTTTTCAGCTAACCGAGCCGGTACGGTCCGCGGGACTCCCCGCATGGTTGCTTGTCCCGATGTTCCCGATCCGGCATTCGGAGCACAGCGCATTACGCACCTGGCTCCATTTGCCGCACCACCAGCAGTAACTCATCTCATTGCCCGTCAGCCGGATATGTTTTCTGAGGCTTTACGATCCCGCACCAGGGACGATCCGGTCATCGCGGCCAGCCGCCAACCGCACCTCCGGTTACCGGTGCGGCAGGCCTGGCGGCTAGCTGCAAGCCGCTGAGCCTATACGCCGTACGCCGGGACGCTTAGCCCCGATACTGATCCGGAACGCGACTGCCGCCGGCGTGATACAGATGATCACGCATGGAAATCGCCGCTTATCTGACGCGGAAGGTCAGATGGGTGGCCAGCGCGGTCGAGACCGCGTCTATCTGCTCGAGCTCGACGGCCGCGGGCAGCGAGCCGCCGAACAACGGCGTACCGCCGCCAAGCAGAACGGCCGCGACGTGCAGCCGGACCTCGTCGACCAGGCCCTCCGCCAGGCATTCCTGGACAGTCTGGGCACCGCCCACGACGCGGCCGAGCACGACCGCGCCCGCCGTCGCGAACATGGCCTTGGCGGCCTCTGTGATCACAGCAGTTATCGCCCACATTCCGGTCACCTGGGCGCCGGGCGGAGGCCGTGGGCCGCGCCGGCTCAGCGAACGGGTGGCAAAGTGAGGAGCATGAGCGATTCGACGGCGGCCACCGCCGACCACAGTGAGCCCGGCCACAGTGAGCCGGGGCCGGCCCTCAGCGGCGTGCTCAGCCGGTTCGCGCTGACCGGGCGCCGGGCCATCGTCACCGGGGCGAGCCGGGGCCTGGGCCGGGCGTTCGCCGCCGCGCTGGCCGAGGCGGGCGCGGATGTGGCCGCCGTGGCCCGGCACGAGCAGGAGATCACCAAGGCTGCGGCGCGGATCGCCGGGGACACCGGGCGCCGGGTGGTCCCGGTCACGGCGGACGTCACGGTGCGCGCGGACGTCGAGCGGATGGTCGCCGAGGCGGCCGGGCAGCTCGGCGGGGTGGACATCCTGGTCAACAACGCCGGGCTCTGCTTCCACCGGCCGGCCCTGGAGGTCCCCGACGAGGAGTTCCAGCAGGTGTTCGACGTCAACGTGTACGGAGTCTGGCTGGCCAGCACGGTGGCGGCCCGCCAGATGGCCCCGGCCGGCGGCGGGGTGATCCTCAACATCGGGTCGATCTCGTCGATCATCGTCAACCGGCCGCAGTGGCAGCCGGCCTACAACGCGTCGAAGGCCGCGGTGCACCAGCTGACCAAGTCGCTCGCGGCGGAATGGGCCGCGCGCAACATCCGGGTCAATGCCCTCGCGCCGGGCTACGTGAAGACCGAAATGGCCCCGGTCGACCGGCCCGAGTTCCGCCGGTACTGGATCGAGGACGCCCCGATGCAGCGTTACGCCACCCCCGAGGAGATCGCGCCGAGCGTCGTCTACCTGGCCAGCGACGCGAGTGCGTTCATGACCGGCTCCGTCCTCGTCATCGACGGCGGCTACACCATCTACTGACCAAAGCTCCGGCCCGCCGGTCCCCCGGCGGGCCGATGCGCCGGCGGTTCAGAAGCTGAGGGGCTGGCCTGTCTCCAGGAGGGACTTGAGGCTGGCCAGGATCGCCGGCCAGCCCTGGCTGACGCCCTTGAGCATCTCGCTGCCCGGCACGAAGTCGTCATGGGTCACGGTCAGCTTGACCGTGGGCCCGGCCGGCTCGATGTCGAACGTCACCTTGGAGACCGGCTCCTTGACCAGCTCGGCGAACTGCTCATCGGTCCAGCCGAACATCTCCTGGTACTCGCGCTGGTAGGTCTGCCAGCTATAGGACAGCCGCCGGTACGGCTCGGACTCCAGCACCACCTGGCCGAGGTCGCGGACCTCCCCGCCGACCTCCCACTTCACCGCCGAACCCGGCTGCGGGTCGACACCGGCCGGCCCGCCGCTCCAGTACTGGGAGAGGAACTCCCGCGTGGTCAGCGCCTGCCACAGCTTCTCCGGCGTGGTGCGGATGTAGGTCACGTACACGAACGTTGTGTCATCCATCTGATCGCTCCTGTTCCTCCAGTGCGGCCTTGAGGTTGCCGAGCGCCCGCAGCCGGTCCTGCTCGTACTTGCTGATCCAGCGCTCGTAGATCTCGTGGATCGGCACCGGGTTGAGGAAGTGCAGCTTCTCCCTCCCCCGCCGCACGGTGGCGACGAGCCCGGCTTCCTCCAGGACGGCGAGGTGCTTGGAGACGGCCTGGCGGGTCATGTCCAGGTCGCCGCACAGCTCCCGCAGGCTCTGGCCGCCGCGGCGGCTCAGGCTGTCGAGCAGCTGACGCCGGCTGGCATCCGCGAGCGCCTTGAAGACCGCGTCCATCTCCCCTGCCACCGAGCCAAATAGGCAACCTTTTAGTTGCCTGTCACTATAGGCAACTAGAAGGTTGCGCGTCAAGTGGCGCTTTCATCGGCGTTTTGCCTGGTACCGTGCGCGAAATCGGGGATTCTAGGAAGGACCTTCGTGCTCCGAGTCCTTTCGCAGCACACCGCCGAAGCGAGGGGCCCTAACAGAAGTGTCGGCAAGCGGCGCGGAGACCGGGACCGCGGAGAGCAATACCGCGGAGAGCGGAGCCGGGGAGGATGCCGGCGGGCGCTCACCCCGCTGGCGGATCGCCGCACGCGCCGCCACGGTCGCGGCCGTCGCCGCCATCGTCGTCGTGTACCGCCACTACCTGCGGCAATCCTTCGACGTTCTGGGCCACCTGAGCTGGAAGTGGTTCGTACTGGCCGTCGCCGCGGAGACGGCCTCCATCCTGGCGTTCGCGTTCAGCCGGCGGCGCCTGCTGCACGCCGGGGGCCGCCCGCCGAGCCGCCGCGCGATCGTCGCGATCACCTGCGCCGGCAACGCGATGTCCATGTCGCTGCCGTTCGCCGGGACCGGCCTGGCGACGGTCTATTCGTACCGGCAGTTCCGCAAGCAGGGGATCGATTCGGCGACGACCGGCTGGACCCTGGCCGTGTCCGGCATCTTCTCCACGTCCTCGCTGGCGCTGCTGCTGGTGGCCGGGGCCATCGCCGGCCGGTCCATCGCCACCGCGGCCGGATTCGCGGGGGCCGCCGTGTACCTGGTGCCCGGCGCGGCGGTGCTGCTGGCCGTGCGCTACGACCGGGTCCGCAAGGCGCTGAGCCAGTTCCTCGTCCGCGTGGCCCACGGCCTGAACCACGTGCCCCGCCGGTGGGCGGCCCGGCGGGCCCGGGCCGAACGGCCGGCCGGCCGGCTGAGCGCGCTGGAAGACTTCCCCGCCCGGCTGGAGGATTTCCTCGACCGGATCGCGAGCATCAGCCTTCCGCGGCGCGGCTACGCCGAGGTCTTCGGGCTGGCCGTCCTGAACTGGGTCGCTGACTGCGCGGCCCTCGCGTTCGCTATCCTCGCCACCGGGCAGCCGGTGCCATGGCACGGGCTGCTGCTCGCCTACGGCGCCGGGGCCGCGGTCGGCAGCACCGGCCTGACGCCCGGCGGGTTCGGCCTGGTCGAGCTGGCCCTGGCCGCGGCGCTGACCGCGGGCGGGCTGGCCGGCTCCGGGGCGCTGGCCGCGGTCATCGCCTACCGGCTGGTGAACTTCTGGCTTATCATCCTCACCGGCTGGATCGTCATGCTGGTGCTCGGCGACCGCCCCGGGACGCCCGACGGCGCAGCCTTAGGCGCCGGCCGCACGCGGGAAACAGATCGCCTTACCGAACGAAAGCTGGTGACAGCGCCACGAACGAGCCGAGTGTCGAGGAATTGGAGGACGATCCGCATCCGGCCCTGGCCCGCCTGCGCGAGCAGGCGCCGGTGGCGTGGGTGCCGGCCCTGGGCGGCTGGCTGGTCACCGGCTACTCCGCCGCGGTGGCAGTCATGCGCGACTACCGGACGTTCACCGTCGACGATCCCCGCTTCTCCACGGCGCGGGTGGTCGGGCCGAGCATGCTGTCGCTGGACGGCCCGGGGCACGCCCGGCACCGGGCCCCGTTCGCCAGCGCGTTCCACCACGGTGACGGCGGCCCCAGGCTGGCGGCGTTCGCGGAGGCCGAGGCCGGGCGGCTGGTCACGGCGATCCGCGACCGCGGCGCGGCGGAGATCCGGCACCAGGTGTCCGGCCCGCTCGCCGTGTCAGTGGTGGCCGAAGCGCTCGGCCTCGGCGGCGTCGCCCCGGAAACCATCCTGGCCTGGTACACCCGCATCGTCGGCGGCGTGACCAGCCTGTCCGCCGAGCAGGACACCGCGGCCGGCGCGCCGCCCGACCCGGACGCGGCCGCCGCGTTCGCGGCGCTGGCCGCCAGCCTGCGCGCGGTCATCGAAGGCGCCCCGCGCCGGGCCGGCCCGGGCCGTAAGCCTGGCGGCCAGCGCCAGCCAGCCCGGGCCGGGCCACCCCAGCCTGCTGGCCGAGGCGGCGGGCGGCGGCCAGCTCAGCACCGACGAGGTCATCTCCGACGCCGCCGTGATCATGTTCGGCGGGATCGACACCACCGACGGGATGATCGCCAACGCGGTCCTGCACCTGCTGAGCGCGCCGGGCCAGCTGGAACTGGTCCGCGTCGACCCGCACCTGGTGCCGGCCGCCGTCGAGGAGTCGCTGCGGCTGGAGCCGGCGGCGGCGCTGGTCGACCGGTACGCGACCCGGGACGCTCGGCTCGGCGGCGCGTCGATCCGGGCCGGTGACCGGGTCACCGTCTCGCTGGCCGCGGCCAACCGCGACCCGGCGGTGTTCTCTCAGCCGGACCGGTACAACATCTTCCGGGCCGAGAACGGCCGGCACCTGGCGTTCGCGCACGGCCCGCACTTCTGCATCGGGGCCGCCCTGGCCCGGGCCGAGATCCAGGCGGCGGTCCGGGCCCTGCTCGAGCAGCTCCCCGGCCTGCGCCTGGACCCAAACCGTGAGGCCCCCGCCCCGCGCGGCCTGGTCTTCCGCAAGCCCCCCGCCCTCCACGTCACCTGGGACACCAAAGCCCCGGTGTCTGGTTCTGTCGGAGGGTGGGCAGGCGCCGGCTAAAAGGGGCCCGCAGGCTCTTCCCGGCTCCCACAACGCGTCATATGCTCACGGCGATCGCCAAGGCCGGACGTTTCGGGGCGAGGACGCCCCGCGCCCGGCGTGGCCGGGAGGGGCGCGGCTCGATGGGATCGTCGATGAAGACGTTCGCCGCCATGGCCGCCCTGGCCCTGGGGGCCGCCGGGCTCGCCATGGGGCCCGGGGCGGTGTCCGCGGCGGGCGCCGGGCCGGTGCCGCTGAGCCAGGCGTTCGACAACACCGGGATCACCGCGCCGTCGGTTCCCGCGCCCGGCAACCTGGACGGCACCGGGGACAGCTTCTCCTCGGCCGGGCTCGCGAGCGACGGCATCTCGCCGGGCGCCGCCCTGCTGCACGATGGCCTGCGGCTGCGCTGGCCGGACGTCGCGCCCGGCCACCCGGACAACGTGCTGGCCGACGGCCAGGTCATCGCGGTCACCGGGTCCGGCACCACGCTGGGCGTCGCCGCCGCCTCCACAGGCGGGAGCACCTCGGGCACGTTGACCGTCACCTACACCGACGGATCCTCTACCTCGGCGCAGGTCAGCGTGGCCAACTGGGTGAACACCTCGGCCGCGGCCGCCCCCAGCGGCGGCGAAGCCGGCCTGCTGGCCACGACCGGCGGCTGGAACCCGGGCGGGACCCTGCCGGTCAGCCTGTCCTACCTGTCGGTCCCGCTGGATGCGGCCAAGCACGTCGCGAGCGTGACGCTGCCCACGGTCGGCAGCGCGATCGGCCACGCCGTGCCCGCGATGCACGTCTTCGGCCTGGCCGTCGGGACCGTCGCGGCCCGGGCCACCGACGGGCCGGGGGCGCTGTCCTACTACGACCTGGCCCGCAAGGACTGCCTCGGCACCGCGCCGAGCGCCACGTCCAAGACCTGGTACACGGTGGCCGGCGGCATGCTGTCCGACGTCTACTTCCCGACGATCGACAACACCAACTCCCACAGCCTCGAGTACGTGGTCAGCGACGGCAGCACGTTCACCGGCATTCAGCCGCGGGACATGACGTACACGGTGGCCGCACTCGGCGCGGCCGGGATGGCCTGCCGGGTCACGGCCACCGCGAAGAACGGCTCGTACCGGATCGTCACCGACTACATCACCGATCCAAAGCTCAACTCCGTAGTCATGCGGGTGAGCTTCAAACCACTGACCGCCAGCGCACAGGCTGACCACCTGTACGCCCGCCTCCAGCCGCTGGTCAACGGCCACGGCGGCGGCGGGCCCCAGAACGCCGGGGCCGCTCGGCCTCCGTGGCGCACACGTCGGACGGCACGATCCCGGTCGACTACAGCACCAACTCGTTCAGCCAGGCGGTCAACCGGACCTTCGCCGCCCCCGGGTACCTGGCCATGGCGGCCAGCAGCCCGTTCCCGGCGGTCGACAACGGCTTCGCCGGGCAGCCGAGCGACGGGCTGACCCAGCTCTCCGCCGGCCACACGCTGGCCCAAAGATTCCAGAACGCGTCTGACGGGGACGTCACCACCACCGTGGAACTCCCAGTGGCCGGCCAGGGGAACCACGGCCTCGTTCGGGAAAATAATGGGCCTCTTACGCTGGTCCTGGGCTTCGGCACGACCGAGTCGGCCGCGACCTCGGCCGCCCTGGCCAGCGCCCGCACACCGTTCGAGTCCACCCTGGCCGCCTACCAACATCAGTGGCAGCGGTACGACGCCGGCCTGCGCCCGCCGCCGGCGGCAATCGCGGGCCTGACCGCCGCGGCCGCCGCCAAGGCCCGCGCAGGCTACTGGCTGGGCGCCAACGTGCTCAAGGCCAGCGTGGACAAGACGTTCCCGGGCGCGGCGGCCGCGTCGCTGGCCAGCCCGTGGGGCCAGGCCGTGCCGGCCGGGAACGCGGTGGGCGGGCTGGCACCGTATTTCGGCTCCTACCGGGAGACGTTCTCCCGCGACGCGTACGAGACCTTCACCGGCTTCCTGACCGACGGGGACCTGGCCAGCGCCCGGGAGATCACCACGTTCCTGTTCGGGCGGCAGCAGCGCCCGGACGGGTCGCTGCCGCGTAACTCGCTGCCCAACGGCCAGGCCGCGCCGGACACCGGGGGGCTGCAACTGGACGAGACCGCGTACCCGATCCTGATGGCCTGGCAGTCCGGCCTGGGCGGGGATCACGCCCTGTACGAGGCCCACGTGAAGCCCGGAGCCGAATTCCTCGTGGCGCACGGCCCGTCCGACGGCGTCGAGCGGTGGGAGGAGCAGACCGGCTTCTCCCCCTCGACCATCGCCGCGGAGATCGCCGGTCTGGTCGCGGCCGGGCAGATCGCCAGCCAGAACAACGACCCGGCCGCATCCCGCGTCTTCCTGGCCACGGCCGACGCGTTCCAGCGCGACGTGATCCCCGAGACGGTCACCACCAGCGGGCCCGACGCTTCGAGCCCCTACTTCATCCGGCTGTCGAAGACCGGCGACCCCAACGCCGCGATCTCCTACAACCTCGGCAACGGCGGCCCGACCGTGGACCAGCGCAGCGTGATCGACGCCGGTTTCCTCGACCTGGCCCGGCTGGGCGAACTGCCGCAGTCGCTGCCGGTCATCGCCAACTCGCTCAAGGTCGTCGACGCGACGATCGCGGCCAGCACGCCCTCGGGCACCGGCTACCACCGGTACAACGGCGACGGCTACGGCGACGCCAACGGGACCGGCCAGCCGTGGGCGACGACGGACACCGGCACCGGCCACCCGTGGCCCGTGCTGTCCGGCGAGCGGGCCGAGCACGATCTGGCCGTCGGTGACCTGACCGGCGCGACCGGCGCGGCCGGGCAGCTCGGCTTCATGCTCAACTCGGCGTCCGGCGTCGGGCTGATCCCCGAGCAGGTGTGGGAGCAGCCCGGCCTGGCCTCCTCCCCTTACGGCAGCGACCCCACCACCGCCTCCATCGGCTTCACCGACGGGCAGGCGGCCGGCTCGCGTCCCCGCTGACCTGGGCCACCGCCCAGGAGGTCCGGCTCATCCAGGACCTGGGCGCCGGGCGGCTGCTGGAGCAGCCCGGCATCGTCGCCGCGCGGTACGTGGCGCACGCGCAGGCCAAGGCGCCGCTGACGCTGACCGCGCCGGTGCCGGAGACGGGCAGCGCCATCCAGGCCAGCCCGCCGCAGGCCACGGTGAACGGGACGACGGTGACGGTCACCGGATCCACCGCACCTGGCGCGCGGGTCGACATCATGGTGACCGACATTCAGGTACCGAACGGAAGCGGGACCACCTCGTCGCTCACTGCGGGGCCGTCCGGTGGGTTCTCGGCCACCGTGACGGTGCCGGCCTGCGACCAGAGCCACGTCGCCGTAACGGTGACCGGCTCCCGTGCTGGCCAGAACGGTGGCGGGACCAACGAGGCCGGCTTCGACGTCACCTCCCTGGCCGTCCCGGGCCAGGTGGTGCTGAACGTGGCCGGCCCGGCCGGCGGCGGCGACGGCCCCGGCAACTTCGCGCTGCCGACCGCCACCAACGGGACCGGCCCGGTGTTCCCGGCCGGGTCGTTCACGATCACCGACTTCCGGGTGGCCCAGGCGGGCGCGACCACGTCGTTCCAGATCGGCGTGGGCGACCTGACCAACCCGTTCGGCGGGCCGGACGGCTTCTCGCTCCAGCTGGCCGACATCTACATCCGGCGGCCGGGGCTGCCGTCCTACGACTACTCGACGGCCGCGACGTACTCCAGCCGCAATTACACGATCGCGGCCGCGGACGCGTGGAGCCAGTCGATCGAGGTGGACGGGTTCGGGCGGGCGCAGTGGAACACCGCGCTCGGCTCGGCGGCCGGGAGCATCCAGGGCGTGAGCGGCAACCCGGCCAGCGGCCAGATCACGATCACCGTGCCGACCGCCCAGCTCGGGACGGTCGGCTCCGGCTGGACGTTCACGGTGGCGCTGGCCGGGCAGGACGGGTTCGGCACCGACGATGCGCGCGCGTTCACGGTGACCCCGGGCGGCTACACGTTCGGCGTGTGCTCGGCCGCCGAAGCGGGACAGAACCCGGAGCCGCAGGCCTGCCAGGTGTCCCCGTCGATCGAGCCGGAGGTCATTGACACGGTGCCGCCGCCCGGTGTCTCGCTGGCCACCGAGCTGAACGTCCTGGCCTATCCGGGCAACACCACGACCACCCTGGCCACCCCGGTCCAGCTCCAGGGGATTACGGTGCCTTAGTTCATCCGAACGCGTCCACCGAGACCGGCTGCCACTCGCGCCAGGTGCGCAGGCGCTGCTCGTACAGGTCACCGACGTCGCCGAACGACTTGCCGAGCAGGATGCGCAGGGGCGGCTGCTCGGCGTCGGAGGACCGGACCTGCCCGCCTACGACCTCGACGGGCTGCGCCGCGACGCGCTCTTCGACGGCGAGCTGCTCCTGGCCGTGCCGGCGGGCCACCGGTTCGCGGACCGCCGTCGGGTACCAGTCACCGATCTCGCGGGCGAACCATGGATCGTGGCCAAGGGACTCCGGGGCGATCCGCAGTTCGGGGCGTGGCCGACCCTCGAAAGCCCGCGGATCGTCTGTGCCGTACGCGAATGGCCCACCCGCCTGGGCCTGGTCGCCGCGGGCCTCGGCCTCGCGGTGCTCCCCGAGCTGGCCGCCCCCTCGGTGCCCGCCGGTGTAACAACCGTCCACGTCGACGACCCGGCCTGGCTGGGCCGGACCGCGGTCGCGGTCACCTCCGGGGACCGGTCCCCCGCGACCGCCGCCGCCGTCCGCGCACTTCAGTACGAGGCCGCCCACCTTCGTGACTCGTGCCCGATAGGGTGAGGCGCGATGGACGAGACATTCCGGGTGCGGATCACGGTCCGCGGCTACGAACTCGACACGCAGGGCCATCTCAACTGGGCCCAGTACCTGCACTACGCGGAACACGCCCGGTGGGAGTGCCTGCGGGCGGCCGGGATCGACCACGAGCGGCTGATCGCGAGCGGCGCCGGGCCGGTGAACCTGGACGTCAACGTCCGGTTCCTGGCCGAGCTGCGCGGCGGGGACGAGGTCAGCGTGTCGTGCGTGTTCAGCTGGCGCAACGGCAAGACATTCCGCGTCACCCAGCAATTCATCCGGGCTGACGGCACCCTGGCTGCCGAGCTCACCACGGTCACCGGCCTGCTCGACCTGACCGAGCGCCGGCTGATCCCGGAGCCGGGCAAGCACCTGCGGTCACTGGCCACTGCTCCGGAGATCCTGCGCCTGTGACGCCCCGGGCTCAGCGGCTGGCGCGGCGCCCCGGGTGGGCCCGGTCAGGCTGGGGTAAGCGGAAGTGTCCCGCTACCAGCGGACGAGGGCAACCGGACGCACGCCATGCGACGATCCGTTTGTAAACCATTACGCTCCGTGGTGCGTCCTTGCAGTATGGCAAAACTGGGGGGCATCCGATTTCTATCCGTTTAATGAGCGCTGCCCCCGGGGGCCTGACGACTCAACGTACGAGATCAGCGTCATCCGCGCTGCGCGGCCCGCCGTGCCGTCGGCGGTGACCAGGCATGCCTCCCGCGCGTCCTCGGCAAGGTAGTGGTCCAGGTGTCGGTAGGTGCAGGTGTGCCATGGGCGGTCAGGCCGTAGCCTCGGGCGCGGCGGTGCGCCGATCAGCGACTGCCCCTCAGTATGGATAGGTCGTCGGGGTGGTGATGTAGTGGCGTCCGGCGGGGGTGGTCCAGCACATGACGCCGGGCTCGGGTTGTTCGAGCCGCCAGCCTTCGGCCTGTTTGCGCCGGTGGTCGTGCCGGCACAGCGGGGCCAGGTTGCATTCGCAGGTCCGGCCGCCCTGGTCGTAGGGCACCGTGTGGTCCAGGTCGCACTGGGCAGCCGGGCGCGCGCAGCCGGGCGCGGAACAGGTCGCGGTCCGGGCCCGGGCCAGGTGCCGCAGCCGCCGGCTCGGCTCATACCCGGGTTCCTCGTTGCGGTGGCCGCACCTCCCCCGGGCCAGCGCGGTGATCGTAACTGTCAGGTCGCGGGCCAGGATCCCGCCGGGCCCGGCGCGGCCGGGTGGCCCGCCGTCCGGTGGATCGGCCCCCTGGGAGCCGCCGCCCGACCGGCTGTCGGGGCCGGCCCGACCCGGCGGCCCGGCTCCCCCGGGCATGGTCCCGGGGCCGCCGGACTGGCCGGCGGCGAGCGCGAAGACTTCGCCGGGCCGGCGGCCGGGCAGGCAGCCGTGGCCGATGGCCTGGCCGTGCTGATCGGTGACGGTCAGGCACCAGCGGGTCGCCGGGTGCGCGCCTGCCGCCCGGCCGAGCTGGCGGGCCAGCGCCGCGTCGACCGGCCCGAACCCGCCGACCTCCCCGGGGCCGTTGGCCAGGTACAGCAGCGTGGTCAGCGGTACGGTCAGATTGACCCGCGCCGCCAGCCGCCCGCCCTCACCCGCCCGCGCCCCGGCAGGCCCGCGCCGGTTGCCGTTCTCTGCCTGGGGAGCCGGCTGATCACCGGCACCCCGAGCGTCCGTCCGTCGACCGCCGCCACGATGGGATTCTGGCGGTCGTTGATCTGCCACGCGGCCAGCGTCCGGCCGGGCCGGGCCGTTGCGGTGCGGCCCGGCAGTCGAACCGTCAGCGTCCGGCCGAACCTCGCCGTTGCGGTGCTGCTCAGCGGGCGAACCGTTAGCATCCGGCCGCGCGCCGTCATCGGAATCAGTGTGCCCGGTCGGCCGATCAGCCGACCGGGCAGACTCCGGCCGGGCTCACGGGAACCAGGCCCGGCACCGGCGGCGTCGCCACCGGCCGGGCCAGACGGCCCGCCAGCGGGTGACCGGCCAGCAGAGCCAGGTTCACACCCTGAGCCGGGTTCACACTCCGGGCCGGGCGCGGGCTCGCCAAGAACGGCGGAGTCGCGGCCGAGGAGGGCGTCGAGGTAGGCGCGGGCCCGCAACTCTTCCAGGGTGCCGGGCACACCGGCGGCGCGCAGGTCCAGGGCGCGGCTGGTGATGGCCTGGTCGGCCTCCAGCACCTCCGCGGCGGGCAGGCTGTACCCGGCCAGCGCGGCCGTCCCGGCGTCCTCCCGCCAGCGCCGCACCCGCGGATCCTTCTCGGCCAGCTCCCGCCGCCGGGCCGCGGCCTCCGGATCGACCGCCAGCACCGCCTTCGCCAGCGCCGCCCGCAACCGCCCGCTGGTCTGCCCGCCCGCCCCCGGCAGCACCATCTCCTCGACGGCCCGCGCGTCCGCATCGCTGAGCACCCTGGTCGCCTCGGCGATGATCCGCGCCTTCAGGTAGTCGATGATCCCGGCCCGCAGCGCCCGCGCCGTCCCCGGCAGCCGCGTGGCCAGATCCAGGGCCAGGTCCAGGCACGTGGATGCCGCCTGACCGGTCAGCACCAGCGCCGCCGCGACCTCGTCGCTGACGAACTCGCTCATCAGCTCGGGGAACCCACCTGGGCTAGCCGGTGCGGCACCGTCAGCCGGGCGGCGGCGGGCGAGCTCAGCGACCGCCGCGAAGGTCCCGGCCGCGCTCCACGACTCCAGCCGCCGCCACGCCCGCAGCACCCCGACCAGCTCGTCGTCGTCGAGCTCCGCCATCCTGCCGTCGCGGGTCACGCCATCGGCCATGGCGGCCAGCGACGGGCACGGCTCCAGCACATCCAGCGCCTCACCCGACCCGAACCCGGACCCGGACCGGTGACCCGACGCAGAAGACTCCCGGGACCGGAAACCCGCCCCCAGCACCTCACGGGACTCCTCTGCCTTCCGCGCCTCCGCCTCGGCGTCCAGCTGCTCCATGACCACCCGGATCGGCACATCCGCATACTCCGGCGGGCACGAGCTATCCGGATCCCAGCCGTCATCCCACCAGCCCGCATCCTCATCCGGCGGCGTTAACGGGCCGCTCAGCGACCCAGCCATGTCAGCCCGGCGGGGATCACGACCTGGCTCACGGCCCGGCCCAGCGCGCAGGGGGCGATCCCGCCCCTCGTCAGGCACCGGTCCGGATCCCACGACGCCCCCGTTCCCTCGTTCGGGTGAGTTGACTCCGAAAGCTTGCTACTAGAATATGTTATCGTCCACCTCTGACAGAACCGAGACCGACACGCGAGTAAGTTCGACGCGGTGGCGGATATTTGTTCGAGCAGCTTCGCAGGATGGCCCCCCTTGGACACAGCATGACGGGACACCGCTCCAGGACAGTGAAGGGCGTCCAGGGGGCGGCAGCTAACTGAGCTTCCCCGCCGATGAACCTTCGCTCTCGGCCAGACCACCCGCGTAGAACTGGCGGATGGTGTCGATGAGCTCGTTCAGCGGCGGCCACCACGGGCCGTGGGGCAGGCTCCGGAGGGCGTCGAGGACGCGGGCCGCCTCGCCCGGACCGTCGCCCGCCGGCACCACGGCCACCCGGCGCGGCCGGGCCGCGCGGAGGGGGCCGAGGTAGGCGTCCGGGCCGCCGCTGTCCCCATCGGCCGAGCGGGCCAGGACGAGGTAGTAGTCGGGCAGCTCGAAGCGGTGGGCGCGCCAGGCGGCCTCGGTTTCCCGGGCCTTTGCCTCGAAGGCGGCCGCGCCCCGCTGGCCCTGCGTCACGTCCCACATGGCCTGCCACTCCGCCATCAGCCCGGCCAGCGGATCGGCCGGGACCAGGACGTAGGGGGCGGCGCTGGCCGCCGCCTTGCGCAGGGCCTGGGCGGCGGACTCGATGCCGTCGTCCTCGTCGTCCGGGGGCCGGGCCAGGGTGACGTTCGGGGACCGGTTCAGCTCGGCCAGGAGCGGCTCCCGCACCTCGCCGACCACAGACACCACCGTTGAAGGATCGCGACGCATCGACTAGATGATAAGGAGGCGCAGGCGGGCGGCCATGTCTGGCCCCGCCGCTCAGTAAGCTCAGGGCTCATGAGCGCGGAGCCGACCACAGGCAATCCAGCGGCCGCCGAGGCGGCCCCGATCCGGCGGCTGGCGGCCGCGCCCGGCGCGCCGCTGCCCCCCGCCGCCAAGCAGGTGCCGGCCGTCCGCACCTACCACGGGGACAGCGTCACCGACCCTTACGCCTGGCTGGCGTTCAGGGACGATCCGGACACGATCGCCTACCTGGAGGCCGAGAACGCCTACACCGAGGCGCTGACCGCGGGCGAGACGGGCCTGCGCGAGGCCATCTTCGGCGAGATCAAGGCGCGGACCAAGGAGACCGACCTGTCGGTGCCCAACCGCAAGGGCGGCTGGTGGTACTACACCCGGACGGTTGAAGGCCAGCAGTACGCGCTGCACTGCCGCCGGGCCGTCCGGCCCGACGACGCCGGGCCGCCGATCGCGGCCGACGGCCAAGCCCTGCCCGGCGAGGAAGTGCTGCTGGACGCCAACGCCCTGGCGGGCGAGGCCCCGTTCTTCTCGCTCGGCGCGTTCCGGGTCAGCCCCGACGCGCGGCTGCTGGCCTATTCGACCGACTTCTCCGGCGACGAGCGGTTCACGCTGCGGATCAAGGATCTGCAGACCGGCGAATCGCTGCCGGACGAGATACCGGGCACGTTCTACGGATGTGCCTGGTCCCTCGACGGCTCGGCGCTGTTCTACGTCACGGTCGACGACGCCTGGCGGCCCTGGCGCGTGTGGCGGCACATGACCGGCACCCCGCACGCCGACGACACGGTGATCTTCGAGGAACCGGACGAGCGGTTCTGGGTCGGCGTGGACCTGACCCGCAGCGAAGCGTTCCTGACCGTGACGTCGGCGAGCAAGGTGACCAGCGAGGTGTGGCTGCTCGACGCGGCCGCGCCCGGCGGCGAGCTGAATGTCGTCGTCCCGCGCCGGCCGGGTCTGGAGTACCGCGTCGAGCACCAGGCCGCCCCGGGCGGCGCCGGGCGGCTGCTCATCATGCACAACGACCAGGCCCGGAACTTCGAGCTGGCCTCGGCGCCGGTGTCGGACCCGGCGGCCTGGACGCCGCTGATCGCCCACCGGGAGGACACCCGGCTGCTGGACGTGGACGCCTTCGCCGGCTACCTGGTGGTCCACTTCCGCCGGGACGGCCTCACCGGCCTGCGGATCATCGGGGACGGCGGCACCGACCACGACGTGGCCTTCCCCGAACCGGTCTACACCGTCTCCCCCGGCGCCAACCCCGAGCATGACTCCTCGGTGTACCGGCTGCGCTACACCTCCCTGGTGACACCGGACTCGGTGTACGACTGCGACATGGCGACCGGCGAGCTGACGCTGCTGCGGCGCCAGCCGGTGCTGCCGCTGCCGGGCGCCGCCGGGTACGACCCGGGCGACTACGAGCAGCACCGGGAATGGGCGCTCGCCCCGGACGGCACCCGGATCCCCATCTCGCTGGTCTGCCGGGCGGGCACGCCCCGCGACGGAAGCGCTCCGGCCGTGCTGTACGGCTACGGCAGCTACGAGATCTCGATCGACCCGCGCTTTTCCATCCCCCGGCTGTCCCTGCTCGACCGCGGCTTCGTCTACGCGATCGCGCACGTCCGCGGCGGTGGTGAGCTCGGCCGGGGCTGGTACGACGACGGCAAGCTGCTGCAGCAAGGCGAACACGTTCACCGACTTCGCGGCCTGCGCGAGGCACCTGGCCGGCGCCGGGTGGACGTCGCCGGCCGGCTGGTGGCCCGGGGCGGGTCAGCGGGCGGCCTGCTGATGGGGGCCGTGGCCAACCTGGCCCCGGACGCGTTCGCCGGGATCGTCGCGCAGGTGCCGTTCGTCGACGCCTTGACCACGATCCTCGACCCCTTGCTCCCGCTGACCGTGACCGAGTGGGAAGAGTGGGGTGATCCCCTGCACGACCCGCAGGTCTACGCGTACATGAAGTCCTACTCCCCGTATGAGAACGTCACGGCCGGCCCGTACCCGCCGATCCTGGCCATGACGAGCCTCAACGACACCCGGGTCCTCTACCGGGAGCCGGCCAAGTGGATCGCCCGGCTGCGGTCGGCGGCCGGCGGCGGCCCGTTCCTGCTGAAGACCGAGATGGACGCGGGCCACGGCGGCCGCAGCGGCCGGTACGACGCCTGGCGGGAAGAAGCGTTCGTGCTGGCGTGGATCATCGACGTCGCCGGGGTGGCATGACGCCGCGCCGGCTCAGGGCTGACCGAACAGGGCGCTGACCGACTCGCCGTCGTGTATCCGGCGGATCGCCTCGGCCAGGGCCGGGGCGACCGAGATGATGTGCAGCTTCGGGTCGCGCTTGTAGTCGGGGATGGGCACGGTGTTGGTGCAGACGATCTCCTGGACGTCCGGCTGGGCGGCGAGCTTCTCCACCGCGCCGTCGGCGAACACCCCGTGGGTGCAGGCGATGCTGACCGAGCGCACGTCCTGCTCGCGCAGCCGGGCCAGCAGCTCGGCCAGCGTGGTGCCCCGGGCGATCTCGTCGTCGAGAACGATGACGTCGCGGCCGGCCACGTCACCGATGATGGCGCTGATGGAGACGCTGTCGTCGCTGAAGCGCTGCTTGGCGCCCGCCGCGACCGGCAGGCCCAGCCGCCGGGCGAACGCCGCGGCGCTCTTGGCGTAGCCCAGGTCGGGTGACACCACCACCGTGCGGTCCAGATTCCGGCCGCGGAAGTGCGCCGCCAGCTCGCGCAGCGCGTTCAGGTGGTCCACCGGCACCGAGAAGAAGCCGTGCACCTGCGGTGAGTGCAGCGTCATCGTCAGCACCCGGTTGGCGCCCGCCGTGACCAGCAGGTCCGCTACCAGCCGGCCCGAGATGGAGATCCGGGGCTCGTCCTTCTTGTCCGAGCGGGCGTACGCGTAGTGCGGCATGACGACCGTGACCCGCCCGGCCGAGGCGCCCCGCGCGGCGTCGGCCATCAGCAGCAGCTCGACCAGGTTCTCCTGGACCGGCGGGACCAGCGGCTGGATGAGAAAGACGTCCCGCTCCCGGCAGTTGGCCTGCAGCTGCACTTCCAGGCAGTCGTTGGCGAACCGCTGGATGCGCACGGGGTGCAACGGGACGGCCAGGTGCCGGCAGATCTCGGCCGACAGGCCGGGGTGGGCGGTCCCGCTGAAGATCGCGATCTCTCGCATGACCCGATCAGTCCCCGTTCTTGCGCATCGGCGGCAGCCCGAGCTGTTTCCTGATCTCCTGCTGGACCTCTTCCGGCGGCTTCCGGGCGTCGGCCGTGATCACGTATTCCTTGCGCCGGAACAGGTCGAGCACCGGGTTGGTCTTCTCGTGGTACTCCTTGAGCCGCACCGCGAGGGCCTCTTCGGTGTCGTCCTCCCGGGTGACCAGGTCGCCGCCGCAGGCGTCGCACTTGCCCGGGACCTCGGGGCTGTTGGCCAGCAGGTTGTAGTCCATGCCGCAGTTAGAACAGAGCCGCCGGGCCATCACCCGGCGCCGGACCTCGCTGTCCGGCAGGTCCAGGTAGATCACGCCGTCGATGTCGTAGCTCTCGAGGAAGAACTCGGCCTGCCGCCGGCTGCGCGGGAAGCCGTCGATGATGAAGCCGTAGTTCCAGTCGTGCTGGGTGAGGCGGTCGCGGACCACCGACTCGGCCAGATCGTCGCCGACCAGCCTGCCTTCCGCCATGATCCGCCGGACCTGGGCCCCCATCTTGGTGTGGTTCTGCACGTTCCAGCGGAAGATGTCACCGACGCTGATGTGAACGAGATCGAGGTCACGGGCGAGCAGCTTGGCCTGCGTGCCCTTGCCGCTGCCCTGCACCCCCATGATCACGTATTTGCGCATAGCCCAACCCTAGGGCCCCGGACCCGGGGCCGGCTTCACGCCCCGTTGTGCAGCGCGAGTCTGCGCTCGACGGCCGTGCGCATCCGGCGGCTGAGCAGGGGCCGCAGCGACGGCCAGTCCTCGGCCAGCCGCTGCCCGTTGACGAACCGGGCCAGGTCGTTACGCCGACCCTGGCTCAGCACGATGCTGTACAGGACCAGGCGCGGCTCGTCCTCCGAGACGTCGAACTCCCGGTGCCCGTGCCAGGTGAGGTGGGTGGGCAGCACGACGATTCCGTGCCGGGGGCCGCGCAGGTCGTCCAGCCGGTCCGGGACCCGCCCGGACGCGCCGTCCCACCGGGAGAGGATCGCATCCGCCAGCGCCATGGGCCTGATTATGCTCGAAACGAGACGGTACTTGGGCCACCTGGCGCCGCGCCGCGCCCGGCTGGCCCCGGCGGGCCCCGGCCGCCGCGTCCGGTGGCTGGGACAATCGCCGCATGGACACCGACCGCCGCGCGGGCGCCGGCCTGATGGTCCGCAGGCCGGACCCGCCGACTACGACGCGATCGTGGCCGCCGCCGACCCCTGGTGGGGCCGGCCGGTAGCGGCCGCCCTGCCCCGGCTCTTCCTCGACCACTTCTCCGGCTCCAGCCTGGTCGCCGAGGATGACGGGGACCTGGTCGGCTTCCTGGTGGGCTTCATGTCGCCCGGGCAGCCCGCCGAGGCCTACATCCACTTCGCCGGCGTTCACCCGGGCTACCGCGGCACGGGAGTGGCCCGGCGCCTGTACGAGCAGTTCCTCGCCGCCGCGCGGGCCGACGGGCGGCGGGTCGTCCGGGCCATCACGTCACCGGCCAACGACGGATCGATCCGCTTCCACCGGGCCATGGGCTTCACCGTCGGCGGCCCGGTCCCCGACTACAACGGCCCGGGCCGCGACATGGTGACGTTCGAACTGACGCTCTGAGGCCAGGCTCATGCCCCGGGCCCGGCGGCTTTCCGCGGGTGCCGTACGACTTTGGGCGGGGCCGGCGTTACCCTCGTGGCATGGAAAAGGCCGGGTCTGCCCCCACGTGGCGGTTCCTCATCTCGCCCCGGTGGCTGGCCTGGCACACGTTCGCCGTCGTCGCCTTCTGGGGGATGTTCTGGCTCGGCGACTGGCAGCTTCGCCGCGCACTGGCCGGGAACGGCCTGAGCTGGGCCTACACATTCGAATGGCCCATCTTCGCCGTCATGGGCGCCATCTTCTGGGGCAAGACGATCCGGGACGAGTTCCATATCCGGCGCGGCGGGGTCACCGAGTCCGCCGAGCCGGACCTCCCGGTCGGAGCGATGGCCGCGAATGGCCTGCCGACTACGGCGGGTAGTATGTCCGGCAGTGCCGATGAGCCCGAGGACCCGGAGCTCACCGCCTACAACGCCTACCTGGCCAAGCTCAGCGCAGAGGTCAAGGGCCATGGACGGTGGCACGGCCTGCGCTGACCCGGCCGGGACCGTCATCGGTGCGGGACCGCTGGCGGGCCAGCAGGCGGGCCGCCGGGCCGCCATCGCCGCCGAGCAAGGGAATCAGGAGGTAGCACCGGTGCGAGGAGCCGTGCTCCGTTACCGCGTGATGGCATCCATCACCGGTGTGCTGATCATCATCGTCTGCTTCGTCGGGATCCCGCTGCAGATCGCCGCGCACCAGACCTTCATCGTGAACCAGGTGGGGACGGTGCACGGCTACCTGTACCTGGTCTACCTGGTGTTCGCCTGGATGCTGGCCTCGCGCCTGAAGATGCCCAAGGGCCCGATGGTGGTCCTGCTGCTGGCCGGGACCATCCCGGTGATGACGTTCATCGTCGAACGCTGGATGACCCGCCGCTACATCAACCCGGCCCTCGCGGCCGAGGCGGCCGGCGCACCGGCCCCGCAGGCGCAGCCGGAGGGCGCGCCGCCCGGCTCCCGGTAATGGAGCAGCATTACTTCAGCGCGCACCCCGAGGCGCCCCACCGGCCCGGCCGGGTGCAGGTGCTGCTGCCCGGGCTGCACCTGGACCTGGAGACCGACGCGGGGATGTTCTCCCCCGGCCGGCTCGACGCCGGCACCCGGCTGCTGCTCGATGTCGCGCCCGCTCCCCCGCCGGCCGGTGATCTCCTCGACCTCGGGAGCGGATACGGGCCGATCGCGCTGGCCCTGGCGGCGCGGGCCCCGGACGCGCGGGTGTGGGCCGTCGACGTGAACGAGCGGGCGCTGGAACTGTGCGCCCGGAACGCGGCCCGGGCCGGGCTGGTGAACGTCCGCTGCGTCACACCCGGCGACCCGTCCCTCCCGGCGGCGTTCGCCGGCATCTGGTCGAACCCGCCGATCCGCATCGGCAAGCAGGCCCTGCACGAGATGCTCCGCGAGTGGCTGTCCCGCCTGGAGCCGAAAGCCGACGCGTACGCCGTGATCCAGCGTCACCTGGGCGCGGACTCGCTGCACCGCTGGCTCACCGAGCAGGGCTGGGACGTGACCCGCATCGCGGCCCGGGCCGGGTACCGCGTGCTCCAGATCGCCGGCGGGCAGGCCCGGTCGTGAGTACCGGCCCCGGCGGTGCACCGGACCGCCCCAGGCAGCTCCGCCCGACCGAGGTCAAGCGGCTCAACCGGGCCTGGCGGCGAGCCACGCAGGCGCGGCTCGCCCTGCTGCTGGACTCGGTGACCCAGCCGTTCAATGTCGGCTCGATCGCGCGCTCGGCGGCCGCCTTCGGCGTGGAGCACATCTGGCTGTGCGGGAACTCCACGCCGCTGGACCATCCGTCGGTGCGCAAGACCGCGCTCGGCACCGAACGCTTCCTGACCTGGGAACGTGAGCCGTCCCCCGCCTCGGCGGCCAAGGCCGCCGCGGCCGCGGGTTACCGGGTGGTCGCCGTCGAGCTGGCGGCCGGCGCCGTCCCGCTGCACGAGGCGCCGCTCGGCGGCGACGTGTGCATCGCGATCGGCAACGAGGACCACGGCTGCTCACCCGCGCTGCTCGCCGCCTGCGACGCGGCCGCCTACATCCCGCTGACCGGGCGGGTAGGCTCGCTTAACGCGGCGGTCGCGGCGGCCATAGCCCTGGCGGACGCGCGCCGGCGCGAATGGGAGGCGGGGGGTCCGCATCTACCGCCTGACACCGAAACCTTGCCGGGATGACCGGCGACGTTCACCAGCGGTACTGAAGGGGCCACGATACTGAGCAGCGTGCTGCGAGCCTATGTTGATCAGCGCCGCCCTGTCGTCTACCTCGACCGCCCGCTCCCCATCGCGTTCGCGCACCGGGGAGGCGCCGCCCATCGGCCCGAGAATTCCTGGCCCGCCTTCGAACACGCGGCCGGACTGGGCTACACCCACCTGGAGACCGATGCCCGGGCCACCTCGGACGGCATTCTCCTCGCGTTCCATGACCGGACCCTCGACCGGGCGACCGACCGGACCGGGCGGATCGCCCGGATGCCGTACCGCGTCGTCGCCGAGGCCCGGATCGGCGGCACCGAGCCGATACCGCTCATCGAGGACCTGCTCGGCGCCTGGCCCGACCACTACTTCAACATCGACCTCAAGGACGTTTCGGCCATCCGGCCGATGATGGACGTGCTGCGGCGCGCCGGCGCCTGGGACCGGGTCTGCGTCACGTCCTTCTCCGCGCGCAGGCTGCACGCGGCCCGCGCGCTCCTGGACCGGCCGGTCTGCATGGCGCTCTCGCCGGCGGGCGTCGCCGCTCTGCGGCTGGCGGGCGGGCTTCCGGTGTGCGGGGCCGCGCTCGCCACCCGGCTGGCCCGGGCCGGCGTCCATTGCGCCCAGGTGCCGGGCCGGTTCGCCAGCGCTTCGTTCATCCGCCGGGCCCACCAGGCCGGGCTGCAGGTGCACGTGTGGACGCTCAACCGCCGGTCCGACATGGAACGCGCCCTGGACCTGGGCGCCGACGGCGTCATGACCGACGAGACAATCATGCTGCGCGACCTGCTGGCGGAACGGGGGCAGTGGCCGTGCCTGACGGCCGGCCTAGGCCCGCGTCCATGCCCAGGAGGCGCCCGCACGCAGGAGGAAATGGGTCTGCGTCCCGATTCGGTTCTGGGAACGGGGTTGGACCTGAGCGTAACCGGGAATCTTGTCCGGGTATTCAGCGTTGCAGAAAAAGAACGGCTGAGCGCTTGGGAGGCAGTACCTAATGGCCGAACGCGCACTACGCGGTACTCGGCTCGGATCGACGAGCTATGAGAACGACAGGAACACTGACCTTGCCCCGCGCCAGGAGGTAGCTTTCGATTGCCCCAAGGGGCATCAGTTTACCGTTCCGTTCGCTGCTGAGGCTGAATTGCCCGCGACGTGGGAGTGCCGGGTCTGCGGCGCGGTCGCGATCGCGGCCAGCGGTGAGTCCCCCACTCCGAAGAAGGTCAAGCCGCCGCGCAGCCACTGGGACATGCTGCTGGAGCGGCGGACGGTAGACGACCTCGAGGCGGTCCTGGCCGAACGGCTTGAGGTCATCAGGGGACGGCGGGGCGCGCCCGCGGCCAGCGACGCTCGTCGCGAGCGCCGGACGCAGCGCAAGAGCGCCTGACGCGGGGACGACGGACAGTACGAAGGACTGTGGCCGGGCAGGCCAGTTTAGGGCTGCCCGGCACAGCACTGTGTCACGTCCCCGCTGGCTGGTTACGCCCGGGTCCGCTGGTTGGCCGGCGAGCGGAAGTTCTTCAGGCGTGACGTGATACCCCACTGCGCGACCCTGAGGAACGCCTCCCGGACGATGGCGTTACTCATCTTGCTCGCGCCGCGTTCGCGTTCGACGAACGTGATCGGGGACCTCGACCAGACGCAGACCCGCCTGGATGACCCGGAGCGTCAGGTCGATCTGGAAGCAGTACCCGGCCGATTCGACGGTGTCCAGGTTGATCTTCTGCAGCGTGGAGGCCCGGTAGGCGCGGTAGCCGCCGGTCGAATCCGTGATCCTGAGCCCGAGCATGATGCGGTTGTACAGGTTGCCGCCGCGGGACAGGATCTCGCGCGACTTCGGCCAGTTCACCACCTGGCCGCCCTGGACATACCGGGACCCGATGACGCCGTCCGCGCTGCCGAGCGCGGTCAGCAGCCGCGGGAGCTCCTCGGGCAGGTGGGACCCGTCCGCGTCCATCTCGACGATCGCGCCGTAGCCTCGCTCCAGGGCCCAGCGGAAGCCGGCGATGTAGGCCGGCCCGAGCCCGGCCTTCTCGGTCCGGTGCATGACCTGGATGTGCGGGTCGGCCTCGGCCAGCTTGTCGGCCAGGTCGCCGGTCCCGTCGGGGCTGTTGTCGTCGACGACCAGGAGGTCGGCATCGGGCACCGCGGCGCGCAGGCGGCTGGCCATGGCGTCCAGGTTCTGCCGCTCTTCGTACGTCGGCATCACGACGACCACGCGCTCGATGGGTGAAGTGGGGTCTGCCACGCTTCCTGCCTCCGCCTGGTAAGTCGTTGTCGTAGTGCCCGCCAGGATATCGGCCGACATTCTGGCTACGCCGTAAACCAGCTGAGGCTTTGCCAGGAGACGTGGCCCGCTCCGTGGTGACGCCCGGAACGGACCGCATGGCGCGGTCACCGGGCTATGCCCTGAGATGGTAGACGCACCAGGGGGGCGGAGGGATAAGGACCCGGGCAGCACCTTCGGACCGGGGGCCGTCCCGCCGGCAACGAGCTCGGCCTCCGTTGTCTACTGGGTGCCCGGGTCCCCTCCCAAGCCCAACCCCCCGTCCAGCCGGATCCGCGTAGCAGGCGCCCTCGCCGCGCCGGGCGTCGAAGCGGCTGGATGCGTACGCCCCCGCCCGTGGCGCGGTCCAGATCTCGCCGGGCCCGCCCCGTCCGGCCAGCCAGCCCGGTGCTGGACTGATCAGCAACTTACCGTTCATCCGGGGGATGTCAACCCCTCATTTTCACTGTGCGTACATCTTCCTGGAAAAGGCCATCCATGTCAGGCGCGTCCCCTCGCCGCCGCCCGCGAGCCGAATTACACTACCCGGACCACGCCGTGCGCCGGGCCGTCAGATCGGGCCGGCACGGTGTGAATACCGAGGCTGTACTGGGGGGAAGGGCCTTTGCCCGTTTCTTCGATCGTCCGCCGGCGGTGATCGCACTGACCGCCGCCGGGGCGATGTTCGTCGTGGTGGCGCGGGTCCGTGTTCGCCGCAACCGCCGCCGGATGGCCTGCCCGGCCCGCCGTGGGCGGCACTGCGACGACGCATGTGTCACGCAAAGTGACGGAAGCCGCCCCGCTGCGGGTGACGGCCATGACACCCGCGGCGGCGTGGCCGTACCTGGGCTACGGGAGCCTGGGGACGGTCAGCCCGTGACGGGCTTGGGGACGACGACCGTGCCGGTGGCGGTGGCGACCACGAGCGACTCTGCCAGCGGGGCGGAGGCCGACGGCCCGCGCGCCGGGTCGGCCCGGCAGACCACGATGGCCTCGAACGTCAACTCCCGGCTGCGCCGCCCGACGGCGGTAACGGCCGCGGTCACCTCGATGACGTCGCCCGCCTGGACCGGTGCGCGGAACTGCACGTCCGAGTAGGACGCGAACAGCCCCTCGTCGCCGTCCATCCGGATGCACGCCTCGGTGGCCACGTCGCCGAACAGGGCGAGCAGGTAGGCCCCGTCGACCAGGCCGCCGCCGTAGTGGGCGTCGCCGTGCCCCACGTACCGGCGGTGGGTCACCTCCAGCCCGAGCGCGCTAGACACGTGCACTCCGGGACGGGGCCAAAGCTTCGGCCAGGTAGCTGGCTACCTCCCGCGGCGTGGTGCCCCGGCCGAAAACCGCATCGACGCCCAGTCCGCCCGCCGCGGCAGGATCGAACCGGGGACCGCCCACCACCAGCATCGGCCGGCCTCCTTCCGGATAGGCCGCGGTGAACGCGGCCGACATCTCCCGTGCGTTGGACAGGTGCGCGTCGCGCTGGGTGACGACCTGGCTGACGAGCACCGCGTCGGCCTGCTCCGCCCCGGCCCGGCTGACCAGATCCGGCACGCTCACCTGCGCTCCCATGTTCACCACGCGTATCTCCCGGTAGTACTCCAGGCCCTTCTCCCCCGCATGGCCTTTGACATTCAGGATGGCGTCGATGCCGACGGTGTGCGCGTCGGTCCCGATGCACGCGCCGAGCACGACCAGCTTGCGGCCCAGCACCGAACGGATGCGCAGGTTGACCTCCTGGGCCGTGAGCAACGGGAACTCGCGCTCGGCGACGGTCACCGCCGACAGGTCCACCAGATGGCTTACCCGCCCGTACACGATGAAGAACGTGAAGTCGGCGCCGATGCCCTTGGCGTGGACCACCATGGCCGGTTCCAGGCCCATCTTCGCGGCCAGCTGGAGCGCGGCCCCCTCGGCCCGCGCGCGCTCCACCTCGTCGCCGAACGGCACCGGCAGCGTGAACGACACCTGGACCCGCCCGTCCCCCGTGGTGTCACCGTAGGGCCGGATCAGCTCGGGCGGCCCGCTCATGACGTCTCGGCCGGCTGAGGATCGCGGGCGCCGGGACGGTCACCACCGCCTCGTTCGGGATCATCATGGTCGCCGGCGCCGGGACCCCATCCAGGATGCCGGTGGCCGGGTTACTGTGCTGGCCCGGGGCGACCCCCCGGAACGCCCCGGAACCTCCGTCTCCTGCGTCGAGGATCTCCACGGCGGGGTTGAAATACCCCTCAGCCCGCTCGATGACCCCGTCCAGTCCGCGGCCGCCGTCCGGCGGGCGCCTCGTCACCCCGAACGTGCCCTCGGCGATGGCGGTCAGCAGCCCCTCGTCGCCGATCCGGCGGAGCAGGCCCACTGCCTCGGCGAGGACCTCACGGGCGCGGCGGGCCACGAAACCGTCCGGCTCCGGGCGGAAGCTGTCCCCCAGCCGGCCGGCCGCCTGCCGCACGTAACGCACGTTCTCCAGGGCCAGGTCCCGGTCGGCCAGGAACGGCGTGTGGATGCCCTCGGTCATCATGCCGATGAGCAGGATCGACTGGTCCGTCATCAGCCCGCACAGGTTGAAGAACGCGTCCAGCAGGTAGCCGGCGAAGACGTTGCCGCTCATGTGCTTGGTCGGCGGCATGTACTTCAGCGGCGCGTCCGGGAACAGCTCCCGGACGAGCTGTGCGTGGGCCAGCTCCAGCAGGAACGAGTCCGGCACCGCGGGGTTGATCTCGAACGCGTGCCCCAGGCCGAGCTGGGCGTCGGCCAGCCCGGCCTCGCGGCCGAAGTACTCGTTGAGCAGCTGGCTGACGACGACGGTGTGCGCGGCGTCGACGGCATCGGCCGTGGTCAGGTAGTTGTCCTCGCCGGTGTTGATCACGATCCCGGCGCGGGCGTGGACCTGGCGGGAGAACCGCTGGTCGATGAAGGTCCGGCGGGGATTGATGTCCCGGAAGATGATCCCGTACATGCAGTCGTTCAGCATCATGTCCAGGCGCTCGAGCCCGGCCAGCGCGGCGATCTCCGGCATGCACAGGCCCGACGCGTAGTTGGTCAGCCGCACGTACCGGCCCAGCTCGCGCGAGGTGTCGTCGAGCGCCGCGCGCATCAGCCGGAAGTTCTCCTGGGTCGCGTAGGTCCCCGCGTAACCCTCGCGGGTGGCTCCCTCGGGCACGTAGTCGAGCAGCGACTGGCCGGTGGAGCGGATGACCGCGATGATGTCGGCGCCCTCCCGCGCAGCCGCCTGGGCCTGCGGGATGTCCTCGTAGATGTCGCCGGTCGCGACGATCAGGTAGATCCACGGCCTGGGCGGGTCGCTGGTCGCGGCGAGCATCCGGTCCCGTTCGGCGCGGCGGGCATCGATGCGCGCGAACCCCTTTCCTACCGAACGAGACGCGGCGAGACGGGCCTGCACTGCGTCGGGCCCTTCGGGAAGACGGAAGACCGCCCGGCCGGCTGCGGCGTCTTCGGCCAGCGCGCGCAGGCTGGGGTATCCGCCGGCCGCCAGCGCGTCCCAGACGGGCTGGGCCACGCCGCGTTCCAGGCCGACGCTGTCCCGCACGGCGTCGGTGAGCCGGTTGACCCACGGCATCCCGTCTTCGCCCGCGCCGTCCAGCCCGGCCAGGCGGAGCACGGCCCGCTCCACGGAGACGGTCGTGTGGGTCCGGGCCAGCTCGGTGATCGGCTCCCCGGCCCGCCGGGCCAGCGTGCGGGCCTCCGCTACGACCGCCGGGTCAAGGTTGAGCTTCCCCGTCACCGCGCCTCCTCGGGGCTCGCCACTGGGTATCGGGCAGACTTTTCCGCAGCTTCTGCGGAAAAGTCTGCCCGATCATGGAAAACACGCCGCTCGAACAGCGCGCGCAGGCGCTCGTCGGCGCGGATCAGGTCCAGCGCGAGCTCGGCGTGACCGGGCACGTACCCGTTGCCGATCAGCATGGTCACATCGGCGGCCACGCCCTCGGCGCCCAGGGCCGCGGCCGTGAACGAGGTGGCCATCGAGAAGAAGATGACCGTGCCGCCCTCGGCGGTGGCCAGGATGGCGCCGCCCTCGCAGCCCGGGACGTCGACGCACACCACGGTGACGTCCGCCGGTCCCCCGGCACCGCACACCGCCTCGGCCAGCAGCACCGGGTCCCGCGCGTCCGCGATCGTGATCGCGTCGGCCAGGCCGGCCTCGTGGAGGACGGCCGCCTCGGCGTCGGTGGGCACCACGCCGATGACGGCTCCGGCGCCCGCGTGACGCGCGGCCGCCGCCGACAGTGAACCGCTTTTGCCGCCCGCGCCGATGACGGCTACGACAGGCGCGCGGCCCGGCTGGCCCTCATCGTCGCCGGGAGCCGCCAGGCCTCCAGCGAGACGGCCAGAGCCCGCCCGGTAGGCACGGACAACCCGGCGCGTCAGTGCCGGCGCCCCGCAGACGTCCAGCGCGGCCAGCGCGAGCTCGGCCGGAAGGTCATCGGGAAGCGGCACGGCGATCGACCGGGCGAACAGGATCGCGTGCCCGTCGCACGGCACCTGCTCGGACCGGCCGTCCCAGCGCGCCAGCCCGTCGGTGATGGCCAGCGGGGTGAGGCTGAGCGACACGAGCGTCGCGATCCGCATCCCCGGGCGCAGGCCGAGCGGGGACTGCGGTCCCGCCTCGGCCACGACGCCGGTCAGCATCCCGCCCGAACCGGTCACCGGGTTGTGCATCTTGCCCCGCGTGGCCACCGTGTCCAGGACGGCGGCCCGCATGGCCGCCGGGTCACCCGCGGCCGCCTCGCGGATCTGCCGGAACGAGGCGGCGTCCAGGTTCAGCCGCTCGACCCGGACCCGGACCTCGCCGGGCCCGATGGCCGGGCCGGGATCGAGCCGCCACGCCGCCTGCGGCAGCACGCCGGGGCGGCCGGGGTCGGCGACCCGGTCCAGGCCGAGTGGCGAGCCCGCCGGCCGCACGCCGGGTGGTGAGCCCGGAGCGGGCGGTGGGCCCAACGGTGATCCGATCATCAACGGTCATCCTTCCCGGCTGGCAGATCCGCGTATGCCTGGCGTGAGGCAGAAGTATGATTCAGTAAAATCTATTGTGACACGCTACCTTTGGCGCAGCTTCTTTTGTAGCGTCCGGTAAACGTGGGAGTATCTACTGTCTAGCCGGGAGGCGATCGTGATCGACCAGCCGTACGCGTACCGGCGGCAGGAGCTGACCGAGCCGGACTGGCGCCGCTTCCCCGGCTGGGCGCAGGTCACCGCGGCCGAGTGGGAGTCCGCGCAATGGCAGCGGGCGCACTGCGTGAAGAACGCCCGGCAGCTCCGCCAGGTGACGGGCGGCGGCCTCACCGAGGCGTTCTTCACCGACCTGGAGCACGACCAGCGGGCCCGGGCGACGATGTCGATGCTGGTGCCCCCGCAGATGCTCAACACGATGGCGCCGGGCGCCGCGCCGGACCACCCGGGCTTCACCGAGGCCTTCTACGCCGACCCGGTTCGCCGGTACATGATCCCGGTGTTCAGCGACCGCCGGGCCGACTGGCCCTCGCATCCGTACGCGCAGCGCGACTCGCTGCACGAGGCGGAGATGTGGGCGGTGGAGGGCCTGACCCATCGCTACCCGACCAAGGTGCTGGCCGAGATCCTGCCCACCTGCCCGCAGTACTGCGGGCACTGCACGCGGATGGACCTGGTCGGCAACCCGACCCCGACGGCCGGCAAGCACAAGTTCGCGCTGGCGCGGACCGACCGTCTGGGGGCCATGCTGTCCTACCTGCGCCGGACGCCCGGCGTCCGCGACGTGGTCGTCTCCGGCGGCGACGTTGCCAACCTGCCGTGGCCCCGGCTGGAGGAGTTCGTCGCCGCGCTGCTCGACATCGAGAGCATCCGCGACATCCGGCTCGCGAGCAAGGCGCTGATGGGCCTGCCCCAGCACTGGCTGTCGGACGAGGTCCGGGCCGGGATGACCCGGCTGGCGCGGCGCGCCGCCGACCGGGGTGTGAGCCTGGCCATCCACACCCACGTAAACGCGGCGCAGTCGGTCACCCCGCTCGTGGCCCGGGCCGCGCGGGCGATGCTGGAGACCGGCATCCGGGACGTGCGCAACCAGGGCGTGCTGCTGCGGGGCGTCAACGACAGCTCGGCCGCCCTGCTGGACCTGTGCTTCGCCCTGCTCGACGAGGCGAAGATCATGCCCTACTACTTCTACATGTGCGACATGATCCCGGGCAGCGAGCACTGGCGGCTGACCATCCGGGAGGGCCAGGACCTGCAGCACCAGATCATGGGCTACCTGCCCGGCTTCGCCACGCCCCGGGTCGTGTGCGACGTGCCGTACGTCGGCAAGCGCTGGGTCCATCAGGTCGCGAGGTATGACACCGACCTGGGCATCTCGTACTGGACCAAAAACTACCGCACCGCCGTGGAAGCCGGCGACCCGCTCGCGATCGGCCGCGAGTACGCCTACTACGACCCGATCTACATGCTGCCCGCGCGCGGCCAGGAGTGGTGGCGGGCCCTGGCCAGGCAGCAGGCGGAGCAGGCCGCCGGCGTGCCGGCCTGACCGCCCGCGGGGCTCAGTAGTGGATGGCGCCGCGGGTACCGCCGCTGGCCACGATCGGGTCGCCGTTCAGTGCGACGCTCTTCGGGCTGGCCAGGAAGGCCACCACCGCCGCGACCTCCTGCGCGGTCACCATACGGCCGATCGACACCACCGACTCCATCGCCTGCTGCGCTTCCTCCACGCTGGTGCCCCGGGCCTCGGCTGCGGCGGTGAGCAGTTGCGCCGTCTGCTCGGTACGCGTCAGGCCCGGGTGCACGACCACGACGTTCACGCCTTGCGGACCGAGCTCATCCGCGAGGTTCTTGGTCAGCGCAGCCACGGCGACGTTGCGCACGGATCCCACCACCGAGCCGGTCTGGCGTGCGGCCAGGCCGCCAATGTTGATGATGCGGCCCCAGCCCTGGCCGGTCATGAGCGGCGCGAAGGCACGTGCCGTGCGCAGATATCCCTGAACCTTGACGTTGATCTCGTCTTTCAGCCCGTCTTCGGGGAAACCTCCGGTGTTGGGGGTGGCTGCGGCATTGACGAGAATGTCGGCGCCTCCGAGCTGCCGGACGACCTCCTCGGCCATCGCGGCCACGGACCCGTCGTCGCCGGTATCCGCACGCACGCCGATCACCCGCCGGCCGCTGTCGGCGGCGGCCTGCTCGGCCGCCCGGGCCAGAGCATCCTTGTCTCGCGCGACCAGTGCCACATCGGCGCCCTCGGCAGCCAGCGCCCGGCCGATGGCCAGACCGATCCCCCGGCTCCCGCCCGTGACAACGGCCCGCCGGCCAGTGAGTTCAAGATCCATCGTGATTCCTTCCTGCGGTCGAGGATCATGCCGTCTTCCAGAACGCCGAGCAGGAGCGTGCCCATGCCGCGGGCCTGTTCCGCGCCCGGAGATCGACCGGATCACCGGGCAGGTCTGAACCGGCCGCCGTGAACCTTTCACCGCGGTCGCGCTCCCGGAAGCTCCTGACCTAGGGAAACAGCCGACCGCCGTCGGCCCGCCCGCTGCGCTGCTCGTTCGCGCCCGCCGCTTCGCTCTAGCATGACGCGGCACTGGTCGCAGGCCGGTCCGTTCCCGGAGCCGGGACGTACGCCTGCGGGAACCAGCCCTCCTCCCGGAAGGAGACGCAGGCGTGAAGCGGAACAGACGGGCCCTCGCGGCAGCCGCGGCACTGGCGGCGATGATCACCGGCGCGGGCACGTTCGCGCTGACGGCCACGACGGCCCGGGCGGCCACCACGTTGTGCAACTCGCAGACGGCGCCCGCCGCGGGCGGGACCTACACCATCCAGAACAACGAGTGGGGTTCCGGCGCGGCCGAGTGCATCACCACGGACGGCAACGCCGACTTCACCGTGGCCAACTCGGCCATCTCGAACTCGACCAGCGGCGCGCCGGGCGGCTACCCGTCGATCTACCGGGGCTGCCACTGGGGCGCCTGCACGACCGGCAGCGGCCTGCCCATCCAGGTCTCCAGCCTGGCCCCGGGCACGGCGACCACGAGCTGGAGCACGACGCAGCCCGGCAGCGGAGCCTATGACGTCGCCTACGACATCTGGTTCAACCAGACGCCTACCACTTCCGGCCAGCCCAACGGCGCGGAGCTCATGGTGTGGCTCAACCACAACGGCAGCGTCCAGCCGTTCGGCTCGCAGGCCGGCACGGCGAACGTCGGCGGCCGCTCGTACAACGTGTGGTTCGGCAACCAGGGCTGGAACACGATCTCCTACTCGATGACGAGCGGGACGACCTCGGTCTCCGGTCTCGACATCGGCCAGATCGCCGCGGACGCGGTCAGCCGCGGCTACATCCAGAGGTCCTGGTACCTGATCGACGTGGAAGCCGGGTTCGAGCTGTGGCAGGGCGGCGCGGGACTGGCCACGAACTCGTTCGCGGTCAACGTCAACGGCGGTTCCGGGACCCCTTCCCCGTCGCCATCGCCGACACCGCCGCCCGGGACGGCCGGGTGCTCGGCGGCGTACGCCCAGACCGGCAGCTGGCCCGGCGGGTTCCAGGCCCAGGTGACGGTGACCAATACCGGCTCCAGCCCGATCAACGGCTGGAAGCTGGCCTGGACCTTCCCCGGCGACCAGAAGATCACCAACCTGTGGAACGGCACGGTCGCCCAGTCCGGTGCGCAGGTGACGGTGACCAACGCCTCCTACAACGCGGCGCTGCCGCCCGGCGGGTCGGCCACGATCGGCTTCACCGGCTCCTACGCCAGCAGCAATGCCGCCCCGGCGAGCTTCACGCTTAACGGCGCCGCGTGCAGTCCCTGACCCGCCACCCCCCGAAGCGCGGCACCGGGCCGGAGCTAGCATCGGGGCGTGACGGATATGCCATACAACCAGCTCGGAAACTCCGGTCTCGTCGTCTCGGCGGTCGGCCTGGGCGGCAACAACTTCGGGCTCCGCATCGACGAGGAGACCACCCGGCAGGTCGTGGGCGCGGCCCTGGACGCCGGGATCAACTTCTTCGACACCTCGGACACCTACGGGAATCCCCAAGGGCACGTCGGAGGAACTGCTCGGCCAGGCCCTGCGCGGCCGCCGCGAGGCGGCCATCGTCGCCACGAAGTTCGGCGGCGACATGGCCGGGGCACTCGGCCCGGACTGGGGACGGCGCAACTCCCGCCGCTACATCCGCATGGCCGTGGAGGCGTCGCTGCGCCTGCTCGGTACCGACTGGATCGACCTGTACCAGCTGCACTGGCGTGACGCGGGCACCCCGGTCGAGGAGATCCTCGCCACCCTGGACGACCTGGTCCACGAGGGCAAGGTCCGCTACATCGGCTGCTGCAACCTGAGCGGCTGGGAGATCGCCGAGGCGGTGCACACCGCGCGCGAGCAGAGCCTCACCTCCTACGTGTCGGCGCAGAACCACTACAGCCTGCTGAACCGCAAGGCCGCGGAGGAGGTGATCCCCGCCGCCGAGCACTACGGCCTGGGCGTCGTGCCGTACTTCCCACTGGAGAACGGCCTGCTGACCGGCAAGTACCGCCGCGGCGCGGAGGCACCGGCTGGCAGTCGCCTGAGCGACCCGCGTTTCCGGCAGTACCAGAAGGTGGAGGACGCCCCCTGGGACGTGATCGAGGCCCTGGCCTCGTTCGCCGAGCAGCGCGGACACTCCCTGCTCGACTCGCGTTCGCGGGCCTGATCGCCCGGCCCGCCGTCAGCTCGGTCATCGCCGGGGCGACCAGCCCCGAGCAGGTAAAGGCGAACGCCGCCGCGGGTTCGTGGGCGCTGACCGCCGAGGATCTGGCGGAGATCGACCGGATCACCGCCAAGGCCTAAAGTCGTGCCTGTCGCAGCGCGGGAGGCACACATGAGACAGGCGGCCCGGTGGACGGAGGCCGACGTGCCGTCCCAGGCGGGACGGATCGCGGTGGTCACCGGGTCCAACACCGGGATCGGGTTCGAGACGGCGCGCGTGCTGGCCGCCCGCGGGGCCACGGTGGTCCTCGCATGCCGCGACACCACCAAGGCCGAGGCCGCGGCGGAGCGGATCCTCTCCGGGGCGCCGGAGGCCAAGGTGCGGGCCGCGCACCTCGACCTGGCCTCGCTCGCCTCGGTCCGGGCCGCCGCCAACGCGCTGAACTCGGCGTATGAGCGCATCGACCTGCTGATCAACAACGCCGGGCTGATGATGCCGCCCTACGGCACGACGGAGGACGGCTTCGAGCAGCAGTTCGGCGTGAACTACCTCGGGCACTTCGCGCTGACCGGCCTGCTCCTCGGCCACATGCTCACGGTGCCGGAGTCGCGGGTCGTGACCGTCAGCAGTTACCTGCACCGCCGGGGCGTCATCGACTTCGCCGATCTCAGCCTGGAACGCGGGTACCGGCGCGGGGCCGGCTACGCGCGCTCGAAGCTGGCCAACCTGCTGTTCAGCTACGAACTCCAGCGCCGCCTGGCCGTGGCCGGGGCGGCCACCAGTGCCCTGGCCGCCCATCCCGGCTTCGCGCGGACCGGCCTGCCCAGCTACATGTCGCTGACGGCGCGGGCGGGCACCTGGCTGATCCAGCCGGTGCTGGCCCAGAGTGCCGCGATGGGCGCGCTGCCGCTCCTGCGGGCGGCGACCGATCCGCAGGCCCCCGGCGGCGAGTTCTACGGCCCGGGCGGGCGGACCGGCAGCAAGGGATACCCGGTGCCGGTCGCCTCGTCGGCCAAGGCGCACGACGTCGCACTGCAGCGCCGGTTGTGGGAGGAGTCCCAGCGGCTGACCGGCGTGACCTACCCGGTCTGAGCCGCGGGCCCGCGGGCGTCCCCGGCTTCGGCGGCGCCCGCCTTCTCCGGAGCCGGTTCCGCGGTGCCGGCCGCCTCCTCGGCGTCCGGTTCGGCGGCTTCAGCGCCGACCCGCACTTCTTCGGTCGCACCGATCTCTTCGGTCGCACGGGCCTCGTCGGTCGCATCGGCCTCGTCATTGGCGCCGGCCGGGCCGGGTGCGGGCTCTGGGCGGTGGCGGGTCTGGATGCGGACGAACCACGCCACCCCGAACAGGGTCAGCGCGATGGCCACGTACATGTTCAGCCGGAGGCCGAGGAAGTACTTGGACGAGTCGACCCGCAGCGACTCCTCGAAGATCCTGAACGCCGAGTACCCGGCCACGTACAGCGCGAACAGCCCGGGGGGCTTGATCCGCCGGTGATGACCGAGCCAGATCAGCGCCATGGCCAGGGCCACATCCCAGATGAGCTCGTAGAGGAACGTCGGCTGGAAGTAGGCGAAGGCCGTGTAGCCGGGGGGCCGGTACGGGAGCGGGATCTGCAGGCCCCAGGGCAGGCTGGTCGGCCCGCCGAAGAGCTCCTTGTTGAAGTAGTTCCCGATCCGGCCGAGGCCCTGGGCGACCAGCAGGGCGGGCGCCACCGCGTCCATGAACTGCGCCACGCTGGCGCCGTGCTTGCGGACCCGCCACGAGCCGACCACCGCCGCGAGGAGGATCGCGCCCCAGATCCCGAGGCCGCCGTCCCACACCGCGAACACCCCGTACCAGACGTGCGGGATGTCCATCGGGGTCGTGATGTCGAAGTAGATACGGCCGCCGATGATCCCGGCGGGCACGCCCCACATGGCGACGTCATAGACAAGTTCGGGGTCGCCGCCCACGGCCGCCCAGCGCCGGCGGGTCATGATGATCGCGACCGCGATGCCGACCAGGTACATCAGCGCGTAGACGTGAATGGACAGCGCGCCGATGTGGAAACCGCTGAACGCCGGGCTGGGTATGTGCATCGCCCCGCTGACCGGCGGAACTGTCACAGGCATCGCCATGCGCCCCAGGCTAGTGCACACCCGGGGGCGGTAAGCGGTGCACCTTCCTGGGCCGGGGCAGCTGGGTCGGCTAACGTTAGCGTGTGGCACAGCGCAGTGAGCAGATCAGCCTGCACATCAACGCCTACCTCGTCGCGCACAGCACCCCGCCCGACGCCATCTTGCGCGAGCTGGCCCACGAGACGGCCGAGTGGTTCCCCAGCGAGGTAAGCCTGCCGATCGCGCCCGAGCAGGGCACGTTCATGACGCTCATCGCCCGGCTGATCGGCGCTCGTTCGGCGCTCGAGATCGGCACGTTCACCGGCTACTCCTCGATCTGCCTGGCCCGCGGGCTCACCGACGACGGGCACCTGCTGTGCTGCGACATCAGCGAGGAGTGGACATCGGTCGCCCGCAAGTACTGGGAGCGGGCGGGCCTGGCGGACAAGATCGAGCTGCGGCTCGGGCAGGCCCTGGCCACCCTGCGGTCACTGCCGGCCAGCCCGGATTTCGACATCGCGTTCATCGACGCCGACAAGACCGGCTACCTGGCTTACTGGAACGAGGTCGTGCCGCGGGTCCGTCCCGGCGGCGCCATCCTCGTCGACAACACGTTCTCCCACGGCCGCGTCATCAACGCCGGCAACGAGAGCGAGCTGGTCCAGGCCGTCCGCGACTTCAACGACCACGCCGCCGCCGACGACCGCGTCGAACTGGTCATGCTCCCCCTCGGCGACGGCCTGACCCTGGCCCGCAAGAGGTAAAGCTGACTGCGGATGATCTAGCCGCACCAGCCACGGGCTACGGCCGGCGGACCGAAGGTCCGACCGGGCGCGACCCCGGGCCTTGTGCCCGGGTGAGCGCCCGGTGATACGGCGAGCACCGCCGCCGGGGCGTCGCGGGGGGCTCCGGGGGGTCGCCCCCGGGCCAGCACAGTATGGTTTTCCCATGATCAGGGCTGCCCGGGCCGCAGACGTACCTGAGATCTACCGGCTGATGCGTGACCTGGCCAGTTACGAGAAATCGCTGCCGAGCGTGACCGCGACCGAGGACGACCTGCGGCGGTCGTTGTTCGGCGACCGCCCGGCCGTGTTCGCCCACGTGGCCACCTCCGGCGACCGCATCGTCGGCTTCGCGCTGTGGTTTCTCAACTACTCGACCTGGGTCGGCCGGCACGGGATCTACCTCGAGGATCTCTACGTCGAGCCCGGCCTGCGCGGCCGCGGGTACGGCAAGGCGCTGCTGACCGAGCTGGCACGTATCTGCGCCGACCGCGGGTACGGGCGGCTGGAATGGTCGGTGCTGGACTGGAACACGCCGTCCATCGAGTTTTACAAGTCCATCGGCGCCGAGGCGATGGACGAGTGGACGGTCTACCGGCTAGCGGGCCCGGCGCTGCGCGCGCTGGGATCCGCCGAATAGACGAGGACACGCCAGTGACAGAGCAGACGCCTGACCAGAATGTCAGCTTCCCGAGCAACGGGGGCACCGCGCACGGATACCTCGTCGAGCCGGCGAGCGGCACCGGCCCCGGCCTGGTTGTCATCCAGGAGTGGTGGGGGCTGGACGACCATATCGCCGACGTGTGCAACCGGTTCGCGCGCGAGGGGTTCGTAGCGCTGGCGCCGGATCTGTTCGGCGGCCGCGTGGCCCACAACGAGGACGAGGCCATGACGCTCGCGGGGCAGCTCAACCCCGGGCAGGCGGTCACCGAGCTGGCCGGAGCGGTCGACTACCTTCTCGCGCAGCCGTCGGTGACCGGGGACGCGGTCGGCGTCGTCGGGTTCTGCATGGGCGGGGCCTTCGTGCTGCACCTGGCCGCGCGGGCGGGCGAGAAGGTCGCCGCGGCCGTCGTGTTCTACGGGACGTTCCAGGGGAACGAGGACTTCTCCGGCGTCCAGGCCGCCGTGCAGGCCCACCTCGGCGAGCACGACCAGATCATGCCGGCCGACCGGGCCCGCGAGGTGATGGAGAAGCTCCGCGCCCAGGCGGGCGTGCCGGTCGAGGTGTATTTCTACGACGCCGGCCACGCGTTCTTCAACGACCAGAACCACCTCGGGACCTATAACGAGGAGCTGGCCACGCTGGCCTGGAACCGGACGGTGGAGTTCCTCCGCTCGCACCTCGCGGCGAAGTTATCCCGGCCCGGTCATCAAGGCGCGGTGCCGTCGGGCTCCAGCCCGTCGGACACCTCGGCGTGCTCACTTTCCAGCGGAAGGCCGGCCGAGTCGGCCTGCAGCTGAAGCAGGGCCGCGAAGTCGGATTCGCCGAATCCGCGGCCGATAAGGGCCTGCACCAGCTGATGAACCAGCGTGGCGACGGGCATGGGCGTTTCCCGTTCGCGCGCGGCCGCGAGGCCGAGATCGAAGTCCTTGCGCAGCAGCCGGGCGGTGAACGTGGGCTCGAAGTCGAGATTCACGTAGGCCGGCGTCTTGTAGGTGGTGAACAGGGAGCCCATCACGCTCTTGTTCAGGTAGCCGAGGAATGCCTCCCGGCTCACACCGCTCTTCTCGGCCAGCACCGTCACCTCGGCCATTGATTGCGCCACGATGCCGAGGAACAGGTTGTGGCAGAGCTTGACCATGCGGGCCAGTTCACCGTCACCGACGTAGGTGGCGCCCGCCCCGAGCAGGTCGAGGTACGGCGCGACCATGTCGAAGGCGGCGCGCGGGCCGGACACGGCGAGGGTCAGCTTGCCCGCGCGGGCCACCCGCGGGTTCCCGCTGACCGGGGCGGCGAGCAGCGCCGTGCCGTGGGCGGCGAGTTCCTGGCGCACGTGCTGCGACACGTCGGAGGACACGGTGGAGCAGTCCACCACGACGGCGGGCGCCGCGGCATGCGACATCAGGCCGCCCGAGCCGAGCACCACGGAGATGAGGTCCTCGGACGAGGCGACGGTGACGAACACGATGTCCCGGCGGCCCAGTTCCGCGGCCGACGAGACGAGCTTGGCGCCCAGCTTCTCCAGCGGCTCGGCCTTCGCCCGGGTCCGGTTGTACACCGCGACGTCGCACCCGGCGGCCAGCAGGCGGCCCACCATTTCGGCGCCCATCCGGCCCGTGCCCAGCCAGCCGATCGTGCGGATCTCGTCGTCTTCCGCCATGCTGTCCTGCCTCGCTTCGCGCGGTCCCTGCGGCGCGTCCAGCGGGATACGCGCGGGCCAGCAACAATCGTTTGCAAATGCAGGCTTTACCTTAGCGGAACCTTTGTCAATGACAGATGGCCAACCTGTTATCAATCCGCGTGTTCGCGTCTACCTGGGACGCCGTGCCGTCCGGGCCGGGAGGCGGGCCGGCGGGGTGTGGCTCAGGAGGCGGGCGGGGCGCTGGCCGTCCGGGCCGGAGGCCGGCGCAGCGGAACCGCAGCCGGCGCCTCGAGCTCGTCGCTGGCCGGCTGGGCCAGGGGCGCGGTCGAGCCCCGGACGACAAGCTCCGGCGCGAGGTAGAGGATCTTGACCGGGCGGTCGCGGCCGGTGATGCGTTCGAGGAGAAGCGTCGCCGCCTCGGTGCCCAGCTGGTAGTGCGGGAACCGCACGGTGGTCAGCGGCGGGCGCAGCCGGTCGATGAACGGCATGTCGTTGAACCCGACCAGTGACAGGTCCTCCGGGCAGCGCAGCTCCGCCTCGTCAAGCGCCGCGTAGCAGCCCACCGCCAGCATGTCGTTGGCCACCGCCACCGCGGTGCCGGGGGCGGCGCGCCCGAGCAGTTCGAGGCAGCATCGCCTGCCCTCCTCGACGTTGTACCCGGCGGCCGAGACGATCAGGTCCTCGTCCACCGACAGGCCGCAGGCCTTCATGCCATCGAGGAAGCCGCGGAGCCGTCCCGCACCGGTGGAGACCCCCCGGGGCCCGGCGATGTGGGCGATCCGGGTGTGGCCGAGCGCGGCGAGGTGCGCGACGGCCATCCGCAGCCCCTGCTCGTTGTCGACCGAGACCGAGGAGAAGCTGTAGTCGGGGGCGAGCCGGTTCATCAGCACGAGGGGCACGTCCGCGCTGACCGCTTCGGCCAGCACCGGGTTGCGCTCGTGCGCCGTGGCCAGGACGAACCCGTCGACGTGGCGGGCCCGCATCTGCTCGAAGATGAGCTGTTCCTTGGCGCTGTCGCCGTCGGTGTTGCCGATGAGCGCGACGTAGCCGGCCGCGGCCAGCCGGTCCTCCAGCCCGCGCACGATCGGCGGGAACAGCGGGTTGTTGAGGTCGGGGATCAGCACGCCGACCGTGTGCGAGCGCCGGGTGCGCAGGCTGCGGGCGACCGGGTTGGGCCGGTAGCCGAGCGCGGCCGCGGCCTCGGCTACTCGCCGGGCGGTGTCCTCGCTGACCAGGATGCGCGTCTCCGGGTTGAGCGCGCGGGATGCGGTGGCCGGGTGCACGCGCGCCGCCGACGCCACGTCGCGGAGGGTCGCCGGCCGGTCAGGCATCGGTAAGCACGCTTCCGGAATACGCGCCGGTGCCGGCCGGGCCCGAGAGCACGCTGGCCAGCACGTCGCGGTGGGTGGGGGCCGCTTCGGCGTGACGCTGGCGCCCGGCCTCGGTCAGGGTGACGTAGATTCCCCGCCGGTCCATGTCGCACATGCAGCGCTCGACGAGCCCGTTGCGTTCCAGGCGGCTGATCAGCCGGGACAGGGCGCTCTGGCTCAGGTGCACGGCGTCGGCCAGCTCCTGGGCCCGGAACTTGTGCTCCTCGCTCTCGGCCAGGCGCTCCAGCACCTCGAAATCGCTGACCCCGAGGCCGTGCCGCTCGCCGAGCTCGCGTTCCAGCGCCGTGCAGGCTGCCGCGTGACTGGCGGCTATGGACCGCCAGACGCTCACGACCTTGTCCGGGACTACCCCGGGCTGCACTGAGCCCACGGGCGCATCATAGTGCCTACCCGGGCGGCTATGCAAGTACATTAATTGTCCTTGCATCTACTGCATGCGCATGCATATAGTCGCCCTCATGGAGACATCCCGTTCGGTCCAGGATTCCCCGTCCCGGCCGGCCGGCAGGCCACCGGCCGTCCCCGGCTCCGCGGCCCAGACCTGGGATGCCCGCATGTGGGCCATCCTCATCGTGCTCTGTGGCGCGCTCTTCCTCGACGCCCTCGACGTGTCCATGATCGGCGTCGCGCTTCCGGCCATTCGCACCTCCCTGGGGCTCACCACCTCATCCCTGCAGTGGATCGTCAGCGCCTACGTGCTCGGCTACGGTGGCCTGCTGCTGCTCGGCGGGCGCGCCGCCGACCTGCTCGGCCGCCGCCGGGTGTTCCTGACCGCCCTGGCGCTGTTCGCGGCCGCCTCATTGTTCGGCGGCCTGGTCAGCGGGGCCGGGCTGCTGATCGCCGCCCGGTTCATCAAAGGCATGGCCGCGGCGGTCACCGCCCCCGCCGGGCTCTCGCTGCTGACCACCACCTTCCACGAGGGCCCGATGCGCAACCGTGCGATCAGCATCTATTCGGCCTTCGGGGCGAGCGGCTTCTCGCTCGGCCTCGTCCTGTCCGGAGTCCTCACCGAGGTCAGCTGGCGGCTGACGCTGCTCGTGGCCGCCCCGGTCGCCCTGATCACACTGGCCGCGGCGGTGCCGCTCATCCCGCGGGGGGCGCGGCCGGAGCGCCGGGGACGGCGTTTCGACATCCCCGGCGGCCTCACCGTGACCGGCGCGATGCTGCTGCTCGTCTTCACCGTCGTCTCGGCCCAGCAGGCCGGGTGGGCCTCGCCCCGGACCATCGGCTCGTTCGCCGCCGTCGCCGCGCTGCTGGCCGGGTTCGTCGCGATCGAGCACCGGAGCCGTGATCCGCTGGTCCGCCTGGGCATCTTCCGCTCCGGCGCGCTGACCCGCGCGAACCTCGGGGCCCTGACCCTGTTCGGGTCATTCATCTCGTTCCAGTTCCTGCTCACCCAGTACCTGCAGAGCCTGGCGGGCTGGTCGGCGCTGTCGACGGCGCTGGCCTTCCTGCCGGCGGGCGTGGTTGTCGCGGTCCTGTCGACCCGGATGGGGCAGGCCATCGGGCGGTACGGGCCGGGCCCGATCACGGTCATCGCCTTCGCCTGCCTGGTCGCCGGCTACGTGTCCTTCCTCCGCGTCGGCACCACGCCGGACTACCCGGGAGTGATCCTGCCCGCCGTCGTCGGGGTCGGGATCGCCTTCGGGCTCGGGTTCTCGGCGCTCAGCCTGGCCGCGACGGCCGGGGTCGCCGACGACGAGCAGGGCCTGGCGGCCAGCCTGTTCCAGACGTCGTTCCAGATCGGCGGCGCGGTGGTGCTCGCGATCGTCACCGCGATCGTGGACGCGGGCGGGGCGAACCGGGTCACGACGGCCCAGGCCACCCTGGGCGCCTACCGGCCCGGCGCTCGCGCTGATCACCGGGGTGTCGGCGCTGGGCGCAATCGTCGCCCTGACCGGGCTGAGGCCTTTCCCGCGGCTCCGCCTGGCCGGCGCCTCGGCTCAGCCGGCCGGCGCGGATGACGGTTCCCCCTGCTGAACGGGGCCGTGGGCCCCGCCGGAGCGGGCTTCTGCGTGCGACGATGGAGGCATGCGGATCACCGGCGTTGAATCGACTGACCTGTTCACCGGCACGGCCCAGCGTCCGCTGCAGATCATCCGGGTCATAGTCGAGAACGCGGGGCCCGGCATGGTCACCGGCCCCGGTGTTCCGGTCACCGTCCGGGTGGACGGGGCCGGGGTGAGTACCCCGATGCCGTCCACCGTCACCGGCCTCCAGGCCGGCGAGACCCGGGTCGCCGAGGTCCCGGTCGAGTTCTCGGTCCCGCACCAGGCCGGGAGCACGCGGCCGGTCACCGCGGTCGCCGAGACCGGCGGGCCGGCGCCCGTGACGCGGGCCCAGGTCCCGGCCGAGGTGACCGCGGCCGAGCCGGGCTGGACCATGTGGATGGTCAGCCACTTCCACTACGACCCGGTGTGGTGGGGCACCCAGGGCCAGTTCACCGAATCACGGCTGCTGCTTCCCGACGACGACGGCGCGCTCCCGGACGTGCGGACCGCCTTCGAGCTGGTCCGGCTGCACCTGGACAAGGCACGCCACGATCGCGACTACAAGTTCGTGCTGGCCGAGATCGACTACCTCAAGCCGCACTTCGACGCCCATCCGGAGGACCGGGCCGACCTGCGCCGCTTCATCGACGAGGGCCGGATCGAGATCGTCGGTGGCAGCTACAACGAGCCGAACACCAACCTGACCTGCGCCGAGTCGACGATCCGTAACGCCGTCTTCGGCGTCGGCTTCCAGCGCGACGTGCTGGGCGCGGATCCGCGGACCGCCTGGATGCTGGATGCCTTCGGGCACGATCCGGGGTACCCGGGCCTGATGGCCGCGGCCGGGATGACCTCATCGGCGTGGGCCCGCGGGCCGTTCCACCAGTGGGGCCCGTCCGGCACCGACGGCGGCAACGGCCGGATGCAGTTCGCCAGCGAATTCGAGTGGATGTCACCGGATGGCAGCGGCCTGCTCACCGCCTACATGGCCAACCACTACGGCGCCGGCTGGGCCATGCAGCGGCTGCCCGACCTCACCGCGGCGGAAGGCGAGGCGTACCAGCAGTTCCGGTCGCTGGCCGCGGTCGCGGCCACCCGCAACGTCTTGCTGCCGGTCGGCGCCGACCACGTCATACCGCCGCGGTGGGTCACCGAAATCCACCGCGACTGGAACGAGCGGTACGTCTGGCCGAGGTTCGTGACCGCGGTCCCGGCCGATTTCTTCGCGGCCGTGCGATCCGAGGCGGCAGGCGGCGCCGGCCGGGTCGGCGCCGGGGCCTGGATCACGCCGCAGAGCCGGGACATGAACCCCGTCTACACCGGCAAGGACGTCTCCTACATCGACACCAAGCAGGCGCAGCGCGCGGCCGAGGTGGCCTGCCTCGACGGTGAGCGGCTGGCCGCGCTGGCCTGGCTGGCCGGCGCGCCGTACCCGGCCGAGTCGATCGACAAGGCGTGGCGGCAGCTGGCCTACGGCGCCCACCACGACGCGATCACCGGCACCGAGTCCGACCAGGTGTATCTGGACCTGCTGGCCGGCTGGCGGGAGGCCTGGGAACGGGGGGACGCCGCGCGCCGCGCCGCCGCCCGGCACCTCGCGGGAGCGGCCGGCGCCACGGCGGCGGATGGGCCGGCCGGCCCGGGTGATACGGCGGTCACGGGCGAGGTGGCCGTCCCGGCGGGCCCGGCGGCGCCGGGCGGGCCGGGGGCGTGGGAATCGACGTTCGCGGTGTTCAACACGCTGTCCCGGCCCCGCTCCGGCCTGGCCCGGATCACGCTGCGGATCGGCGACCCGGGCACCGGCTGGGTCGCGGTCCTGGACCGCTCCGGTGCCGCGCTGCCCGTGCTGGCCGAGGGCGTGTTGCGGCACGACGACGGGTCGCTCGCCGAAGTAACGGTGACCTTCCGGGCCGTGGACGTGCCCGCCCTCGGCTACCGGGCCTACCGGGCGGCCGCCGTCCCCGGCCCCGCACCGGCGGGCGGCTGGGCCGAGATTCCCGGCGTCTCGGCCGAGAACGAGACGTTCCGGGTCACCGCGGACCCGGCCCGCGGCGGGACGCTGGGCAGCGTCACCGACAAGCGGACCGGCATCCCGCTGCTCGCCGGCCCGGGCAACGAGATGATCCTCCAGGAGGAGTACCCCGCCCATCCCCGCTGGGGTGAAGGGCCGTGGCACCTGTCGCCGAAAGGCCCAGGCGCCGGGCTCGGCGGCCAGCCCGGCGCGGGTCCGGGCCGAGCGCTGCCCCATCGGTTCCCGTCTCGTGGCCGAGTTCGAGCTGGGCGGGCTGGCCGTCACCCAGGAGACCCTGCTGTGGGACGGTGAGGAGCGGGTCGAGTTCCGCACGCACGTGGACGGCGAGGCCGGCCACGACCGGCTGCTGCGGGCCCGCTTCCCCGCCGACGTCCCCGGGGGCCTGCCGGTCTACCAGACGGCGACCGCCGTCATCGGGCGCCCGTTCGGCCATCCCGACGTCGACACCGGCGAGCACTGGTTCACTCTCGACAATCCGGCGAAGGACTGGTTCGGCCTGGGCTCCACCGCCTGCGTCGCACTGACCGGGGCCGGCGGGACCCGGCAGGCTCAGGCGATCGGGGTCGCCGAGGTGGTCAGCCCGAAGGATCCCGGGGAATGCCGCACGCCCATCCGTGACCTGGTCGCGGCGCTGGCCGGGGCCGGCGTCACCGCCACGTGCTCGCGGTCCGACGGCCCGAGGTACGGCGCGATCGACGCGGACTCGAACCTTCCCGACGTGCGGATCACGCTCGGCGGCCCGGAGGACAACGCGTTCACGGCCGAGGTCCTCGACGCGGCCGGCCCGGCCTACGCCAAGGAACTGGGGGCGAGGCTCGCGGCCGGCGGCCCGGCCCGGCTGTGGGTGCCCGCCGCCCGGTCGCGGTCGGAGGCCTTCGCACCCAGCGCGGACGTGCGGGGCGCGGCCGACCTGCCGATCCTGATCGTGGCGGGCACGGGAGAGGACGGCCTGGCCACGGCGATCGCCGGCCTGGCCGAGGACCTGGGCGACGCGGTGGTGGAGGTGCCCGCCGCCGACATCACCAACGGGGCCCGGCCGGCGAAGCGCCGCCGCTGTCCGACCGGTCGGTCGCGCTGCTCAACAAGGGAACGCCGAGCGGTGTCGTCGGCCTGGACGGCACGCTGAACATCTCGCTCATGCGGTCCTGCAGCTCGTGGCCGTCCGGCGTGTGGATCGACGGCGAGCGGCGCACGGCCCCGGACGGCAGCAGCTTCGCCTGGCAGCACTGGAGCCACACCTTTGAATACGCGCTGGCCGCCGGGCCGGGCGACTGGCGGGCGGCCGGGTACAACGCGGCCGCGGACTCCTACAACCACGACCTCGTCACCTGCGAGGGCGGAGGGTTCGCGGCGGTCCTCGCGCCGGAAGTGAGCCTGATCTCGGTCGACCACCCCGGGGTGACGATCAGCGCCCTCAAGCCGCGCGGGAACCCGCTTGCCCGCGGGCGAGCGGGACGGCCGGACGCCGGCGGCGGCCTGACCGTACGGCTGCGGGAAACCGAGGGACGGCCCGCCCAGGCCCGGGTCCGGCTGCGGGGCGGTATCGCCTCAGCCCGGCTCACCGACCTGCTCGAGGAACAGGACGGGGCGGCCCTGCCGGTCGACGATGAGGAGGCGATCGTCGCCATCCCGCCGTTCGGCACTGTCACCGCGGTGATCTGGCCGATCGTCCCGCCTGCCGCGGCGCTGCTGGCGGAGCCGCCGGTGCCAGGGGGAACCACGAGCCTGCTGACCGAGACGTCGGTGCCCGGCGGGACGCTGGCCGGCGATCTCGAGCCCGCCCAGCCGGTGTTCTCCCGTTACTGGCTGCACGGCAAGGGACCGGCCCCGGCCGGGAACCTGCCGGTGGCCGTGCACATCTCGCCGTCGCTGCGAGGCCCTGGACCTCGAGCCAGCCCGCCCAGCCCGGCCAGGCCGCCGCACCCGGAACCCCCGGAGCGGCGGACGGCCCGCCGGTGCCCGCCGCAGAGCTGCGGGTGACGGTGGCCTGCGGCCCGGAGCGGCCGCCGGGACGCTCCGGCTGGTTGTGCCCGAGGCCCTGTCGGCCGGGTTCGGCGATCCCGGGCACGGAGATGCCATCGCCTACGACCTGCCCGCCCGCGGCTACGCCGGATGGGACATCCTGGTCCGGACCCGGCCCGGCACGCCCGCCGGGCGGTACGTGGTCGCCGCGCAGATCTCCGACGATCTCGGCCAGGTGATCGAGGACACAGCCGTGGTGGAGGTGGGCGGCCCGGGCGAACCCGACCTGTACCGGCCGCTGGACGAGGTGCTGCCGCTGATCGAGGCGAGCCAGGCGGCGACGTCCGCCGAGCTCGGCCTGACCGTGCTCACTCCCGGGCTTCGGCTGGCCCCGGGCGGCTCGGGCGAGCTCGCAGTCGAGCTGGCCAGCGGGCTGGCGTCGCAGGTGCGGGGCGAGGCGCAGCTCGTCTCGCCCGCCGGGACCTGGGAATCGCTCGGCCCCTGGACGCAGGGTTTCCGGGTGGATCCCGGGGACCGCGTGACCCTCCGCTACCGGGTTACGGTTCCCGCGACGGCGCGGCCGGGCACGCTCTGGTGGGCCGTGGTCAAGGTGATGTATTTCGGCCGGGTCCGCTACACCGAGGCGGTCCCCGTGACGGTCATTCCATAGCACTCGTCCGTCCTCCCGGCCGCCTGCGGGCGGCCGGGACGGCGTGGGCAGCCGGAGAGGAAGGATCATGCCGGTGATACCGCAGGTGGTGGTGGTCACGGGAGCTGGATCAGGGATCGGCCGGGAGGTCGCGATCGCCATGCTCCGGGCCGGCCACCAGGTGGCCCTGGCCGGGCGGCGGGAAGAGGCGCTCCGGTCGGCCGCCGGCGCGGCCGCGGACGGCGCGGCGCTGGTGGTGCCGACCGACGTGCGGTCCCCCGAGTCGGTCGACGCGCTCTTCGCCGCCGTCGTCGCCAAGTGGGGCCGGGTCGATCTGCTGGTCAACAACGCGGGCACGTTCGGGGCGACGGAGCCGCTGGACAATCTGCCGCTGGAGACGTGGAACACGGTCATCGACACCAACCTGACCGGCTCGTTCCTCTGCGCGCAGGCGGCGTTCCGCACGATGAAAGCGCAGGATCCGCAGGGCGGCCGGATCATCAACAACGGCTCGCTGTCGGCGCACGTGCCCCGGCCGTTCGCGGTCGCCTACACGGCGAGCAAGCACGCGATCACCGGCCTGACCAAGGCGATATCCCTGGAAGGGCGGCCCTACCGGATCGCCTGCGGGCAGATCGACATCGGCAACGCGGCCACCGAGATGACCGGGGCCATGGGGACCGGGGTGCCGCAGGCCGATGGCTCGGTCCGCGCGGAGCCGCTCATGGACGTCCGGAACGTGACCGATGCGCTGCTGCTGATGGCGGCACTCCCGCTGGACGCCAACGTGGAGTTCCTGACCATCATGGCCACGAACATGCCCTATATCGGCCGTGGCTGAGCAGGCCTGAAGCGCCATCGTCCCGCGCTCCCGGGGACCGGGCCCCTGCTGCTCCGGTCCCCGGGAAAGGCGGGACGTCAGGCCGCGAACGCCTCTTCTTCCTCCTCGGCCGGCCGCGGCGCGGGCATCGGCGGCCGGGCCCGGATCAGCGCGATGATCACCAGCAGCGTCACCACGTCCAGGATGGTGGCGAGCAGGAACGCCGTCGCCATGCCGTGGGCCAGAACGTGATGCGCCTGAAGGGCCGGGGAAGCGCCCGCCAGCGGATGCCGCGCCGCGTTCCGGCTCGCCGTGCCGAACACGGCGACGAGCACCGCGAGGCCCAGCGAGCCGCCCACCTGCTGCATGACGTTCACCATGCTCGATGCCGCACCGGAGTCCTCGGGCCGCACCCCGGCCAGCGAGGCCGTGGTCAGCGGCACGAACACAGCGCCCATCCCGGTCCCGAACAGCAGCATCGGGCCGATGACGCCGGTCCAGTACCCGGTGGCGGGCGAGACCCGCGACAGCCAGGCCATGCCGACGATGACCGGCACCATCCCGGCGATCATGAGACCCTTGGCCCCGATCACCGGCATCAGCCGCGGGGCGGTCCGCGACACCGCGAACAGCATGATCGTCATCGGCAGGAACGCGATCCCGGCCCGCAGCGGGCTGAAGCCGAGCACGTCCTGCACGAACTGGGTCAGGAAGAAGAACATGCCGAACATCCCGGCGACCAGAAGCAGTCGCGCGATGAACGACCCGGACCGGCTGACGTCCGCGAACAGGCGCAGCGGCGTGATCGGCTGCGGCGCGCGCGTCTCGTTGAACAGGAACAGCCCGAGCAGCACCGCGGCGAGCACGAACGCGCCGAGCGCCACGCTGTCGCCCCACCCGCTGGACGCGGCGCGGATGAACGCGTAGACCAGGGACGCCATGCCAGCCGTGGATGTGACCGCCCCGGCCAGGTCGAACCGGCCCGGCTGGCGCGGCGTCTCGGCCACGAACATCGGGGCGACGATCACGGCGAGGATGCCGATCGGCACGTTGATGAACAGCACCCACCGCCACGACAGCCACTCGGTGATCACCCCGCCGAGGACCAGGCCGAGCGTCGCCCCGCCCGTGACGACGCCGGTGTAGACGGACAGGGCCCGGGTCCGCTCACGGCCCTCCGGGAAGCTGCCCACAATCAGCGCGAGCACCGCCGGCGAGGCCAGCGCGCCGCCGACCCCCTGGACGGCGCGGGCGGCCAGCAGCATCCCGGCCGAGGTGGCCAGGCCGCCGGCCAGTGAGGCGACGGTGAACAGGCCGATCCCGGAGAGGAACATCCGCCGCCGGCCGAGAATGTCGCCGGCCCGGCCGCCGAGCAGCAGCAGGCCGCCGAACGTCAGGGTGTACCCGTTCATGACCCACGACAGGCTGGTCGCCGAGAAATGCAGGCTCTGCTGGACGTGGGGCAGCGCGATGTTCACCACCGTGGCGTCCAGGATGACCATGAGCTGGGCGCTGAGCACGATCGCGAGGGCGATGCCGCGATGGCCGTAGCCGCGGCGCGGCGTGCCTCGCTCGCGCGGCACCGCCTGGTCGGGGACGGGGGAAGAAGACAAGACGCCTCCACAAGCGCTTAGGTCGGCGGCGGGGCCGCCGGGCGGGTCGCGGCTCAGACCGTGCTGCCGTGATCCGCGTCGGTTTGAAACGGTATGCGGGGGCACTGACATTTTCCGGGCCGCCGCGTGCCTTGCGCATACTTCGCCGCAGTCGGCTGCCGGCGCCCCCGCCGCTGATCTGATCGGGATGATGACGTTCCGCTGGCCAGGCGGTAGCATCGGGATGGAACCGGAGGTCCACTCCGTTTAATATACGGAGGCACCCTCCGTTTTGCAACCTATTAAATTGATGCTGATGACTACGACAGGCAAATCGATCCCGCCCGAAGCCGGGTCCGCGGCGCCCGCGACCGGCCCCGCAGCGGCCGCGACCGGGTTCGCCGCGCCCAAGGCCGACCCGCCGATGCGCGCTGACGCGCGCCGCAGCCATGCCCGGCTGCTCTCGGCGGCGACCACGGCGTTCGCCGAGCACGGCGCCGACGCGTCCCTGGAGGACATCGCCCGCCGCGCTGGCGTGGGCATCGGCACCCTCTACCGGCATTTCCCCAACCGGCTGGACCTGCAGGAGGCCGTCTTCCGCAATCAGGTCGCGGCCGTGTGCGCCCAGGGCGAGGAACTCGCCGGCGCGCCATCGCCGGGCGACGCGTTCGCCGGCTGGATGCGCGCGCTGGCCAACTATCTCGTCACCAAGCGGGGCCTGGCCGGCGCGCTGATCGCCGGCCGGGGCCGGGATTCCGAGGTGATCAGCTCGTGCAGCCAGGTGATCAAGGCGACCGCCAGCCGGCTGCTCGATCGGGCGCAGGAGGCCGGGGCCGTCCGTCCCGACCTGAACGCCACCGACGTGATGATGCTGGTGCACGGGGTGGTGGCGGCGACAGAACGCACCCCGGACCAGGCGGACCGGCTGCTGTCGCTGACGCTGGACGGCCTGCGGGCCAGGGACGGCTCCTGACGTCCGGCCGCCGCACGCGGCCGGCCCGCGGCGGCGGGCGCCTCAGACGGCCGGCGGCCGGTACTCATACGGCGTGCTGAGCACGACCGTCGTGCGGGTCGAGACGCCGGCGATGGTCCGGATCTCCTGGAGCAGGTCCTCGAGTGCCGGCCGGCGAGGCGACCCGCACCTTCAGGATGTAGTTCTCGTCCCCCGCGACGCTGTGACACGCCTCGATCGCCGCGATCCGCTCGAGCCGCTGCGGCACGTCGTCCGGCGCGGCGGCGTCGAACGGCTTGATCGAGATGAACGCGGTCAGCGGCAGCCCGATGTCGTCGGCATTGCAAAGAGCCACGTACCCCTTGATCACCCCGCTCTGCTCGAGCCTGCGCACGCGCTGATGCGCCGCCGACACCGACAGCCCGGTCCGTTTGGCCAGCTCGGTGAAGCTCATCCGCCCGTCGCCGGACAGGAGCGTGACGATTCTGCGGTCGATCTCTTCCACACCGTCACCGTAGCGCCGCTCACCCACCGCAGCAGGCGCGCTGATCCACTAGGACTACAGCCGAATATAACGGAATGGTCACGAGCTTTACGCTCCTGTAACATCGGCCGCCGTGATCTTAACCTTGGCGTTCCCCGCAGTTACGCTGCCGACCAGGACAGACGCAACGGGGCCTGGACTGGGACCCGCGAACAAGGGAGCACCATGGCCAAGATCATCCTCGATCGGATCGACAAGGTCTACAGCGGCGGCGTGAAGGCCATCGACGAGATGTCGCTGGAGGTCAAGGACGGGGAGTTCATGGTGCTCGTCGGGCCGTCGGGATGCGGGAAGTCCACCGCGCTGCGGTCGATCGCGGGGCTGGAGGAAATCAGCGCGGGCACCATCCAGATCGGCGACCGGGTCGTCAATGACCTGCCGCCCAAGGACCGGGACATCGCGATGGTGTTCCAGAACTACGCGCTGTACCCGCACATGACGGTCGAGCAGAACCTCGCCTTCGGCCTCCAGCTCCGCAAGACGCCGAAGGACGAGATCAAGCGGCGGGTCAACGACGCGGCCAAGATGCTCGGCCTCGACCAGTACCTCAAGCGCAAGCCCGCGGCCCTGTCCGGCGGCCAGCGGCAGCGGGTCGCGATGGGCCGCGCGATCGTCCGGGAGCCGCAGGCCTTCCTCATGGACGAGCCGCTGTCCAACCTGGACGCCAAGCTGCGGGTGTCGATGCGCGCCTCCCTGAACCAGCTGCACGACCGGCTCGGCGTCACCACGATCTACGTGACCCACGACCAGGTCGAGGCCATGACGCTGGGACACCGGGTCTGCGTCATGCGCGACGGAAGGCTCCAGCAGGTCGACACGCCGCAGCACCTCTTCGAGTCGCCGGTCAACCTGTTCGTGGCCGGCTTCATCGGCTCCCCCGCGATGAACTTCGTGACGGCCGACCTGGTCCGCGATGACGGGCCGGCGGTGACCTTCGCCGGATACCGGCTCGACGTTCCCGCCTCGGTCCTCGAGGCCAAAACGGGGCTCGACAGCTACTTCGGGCGGAAGATCATCCTGGGCATCCGGCCGTCCGACTTCGAGGACGCATCCCTCGCCGACGCGAGCTGGGCTCGCATGCCGGTCACCGTGGGCGTCACCGAGGAACTCGGCAGCGAGATCCACGTCATCTTCACGATCGACGCCCCGCCGGTCCAGCACGCCAGCATCAGCGACGCGGCGACCGGGGACGACGGTGAGGACGAGAGCGTCGCGGCGCTGGTCGGCGGCAAGTCGCTGTGGACGGCGCGGGTGTCGGCACGGTCGGCGGTCCGTCCCGGCCAGCCGATCGAACTGGCCGTCGACACGAACAACCTGCAATTCTTCGACAGCGACAGCGGCCTGTCCATCGGCCACCCCGAGGCCACCGAAGCCGCGGCCGAGGCCCGCGCCTAAGGGTGCTGGCCGGTCCCGCAGCGGGTTACGGACAGACGGACCGAAGGTCCGGCCGGGCGCGACCCCGGGCCTTGCGCCCGGGCGAGCGCCCGGTGTCACGGCGAGCACCGCAGCGGGGCGTCGCGGGGGGTTCCGGGGGGGTCATTCCCCCCGGGCCCAGCACCGCCCGGGATTGAACCTGATCGTTCCGGTGTTGTAGCGCTCAGCGGACTGGTACGACCAGATACAGGACGGTGGGAGACTTTCATCATGCAGCGGGATCCGGAAGACCTGTACGAGCTGGGCGAGGATTGGCCAGACCTGGACGGCGTCCCGATGTTGCACCACCTCGAGGGGTTCATGGACGCCGGCGCGGCCGGCCGCCTGCTCACCGAGCACCTCCTGGGCAGCAGCGAATCCGAGACGGTCGCCACATTCGACGTCGACCGGCTCATCGACTACCGGTCCCGCCTGCCGACGATGGTCTATTCCAGCGACCACTGGGAGAGCTACGAGCGGCCCGAGCTCGCGGTGCGGCTGCTGCACGACACAGTCGGCGCCCCGTTCCTGCTTCTGTCCGGGCCCGAACCGGATCACGAATGGGACCTGTTCGCGGCGGCGGTCCAGTCGGTCTCCGAACAGCTCGGCGGCGGCCCGGTGATCGGATACCAGGGCATCCCCATGAGCGTGCCGCACACCCGGCCGCTCGGCGTGATCGGCCACGCCACCCGTTCCGAGCTGGTGACGGGCGACCAGCACCTGCCGGACCGGCTCCAGGTGCCCGGCAGCGCCGCGGCGCTGATCGAGCTGCGGCTGGGCGAGGCGGGCCGGGACGCGCTCGGCTTCGCCGTGCACGTGCCGCACTACCTGGCCCAGGCGGCCTACCCCGAGGCCGCGGTCGCCCTGCTGAACACGGTCGGCGGTGTCACCGGCCTCAAGCTTCCTGACGACGCGCTCCGCGCGGCGGCGGACCGCACCAACGTGGAGATCGACCGGCAGGTCGCGGATTCCGCCGAGGTCGCCGAGCTGGTCGGTGCGCTCGAGCGGCAGTACGACGCACTCGCCGAGGCGGGCTCGGATACCGGCGATGAGAGCCGGAGCAACCTGCTCGATGGCGCCGAGATGCCCACCGCGGATGAGCTGGCGGCCCAGTTCGAGCGGTTCCTCGCCGAGCAGCAGGGCCGCGGCGACACGCCTCCCGAACGCTGAGGGCGCCCTCCTGCCGCTGAAGGCTCCCGCCACGGCGGCGCTGAGGCGCACCCCGGGGCGCACCCTGGGGCCACTGGCTCATGTCGTCAGGCGTCGACCCTGATCAGCTCGCGCGGGGCATGGTTCAGGCGCTCGCAGCCGTCCTCCGTGCAGACCACGATGTCCTCGATCCGCGCTCCGTGCGGTCCCGGGTAGATACCCGGCTCGATCGAGAACGCCATGCCGGGGCCGATCGGCTCGGTGTTGCCCGCGACGATGTAGGGGTCCTCGTGTGACTCCAGGCCGATTCCGTGGCCGGTCCGGTGGATGAAGGCCTCGCCGTACCCGGCCCGGGTGATCGGCTCGCGGGCGGCCGCGTCGACCATCTCGGCCGGCACGCCCGGGCGGACGGCCGCGCACGCGGCCTCCTGAGCGTCCTTCAGCACCTCGTAGTAGGCGGTGAACTCGGCCGGGGGCTCGCCGATGGCGTAGGTCCGCGTGCAGTCGGACCGGTACCCGGACGGCATGGCGCCGCCGATGTCGACCACGACCACGTCGCCGGGCTCGAGCACCCGGTCGGAGACCTCGTGATGAGGGCTGGCCGCGTTCGGCCCGGACCCGACGATCACGAAATCGACCTGGCTATGCCCCTCGGCCAGGATGGCCTCGGCGATGAGCACACCGACCTGCCGTTCGGTCCGGCCCGCCTTAGCCAGCCCGGCACGCGGGCGTGCACCCGGTCGATCGCCGCGCCGGCCTCGCGCAGCGCTTCGACCTCGGCCGGGGTCTTGCGCATCCGCAGGTCCCGCAGCGCCGAGCTGGCCAGCACCTGGCTGGCTCCCGGCATCGCATCCCGCAGCTTCAGCACCATGAGTGCCCACATCTGGTCGGCGAGCCCGACGACGGCGACGTGCCCGAGCCGGCGGGCGATCAGCTCGTACGGGTCCTCGGTCTCCTCCCAGGCGATCATCTCCAGGCCCAGCCCGGAGGCGGGCGACGCCTTCGCCGCGGCCAGCTCGAGCTTGGGCACGACGAGGACCGGCTGGTTCCCCCCGGGGATGACCAGGCATGTGAGGCGCTCGAGTTGCTTGGCGTCGTAGCCGGTGATGTACCTCAGGTCGGCACCGGGGGTCAGCAGCAGTGCGTCAAGTCCCGCCGCGCGCACCTGCGCCTGCGCGTCCTCGAGCCGGCTGGCCGGGAACAACTCCCCCGTCCGGGCCGGCCCCGCGCCGCGAGTCCCGGTGTCCGCCGAGCTGCCTACCGTCATCTAGGGCCTCCCAGTCCCGCGTGAAACTTTCATGCTGCCCGCGCGGCCGTTAAGGCCGACGCGCTTGGCAGCCGATGCGCAAGCTTCAATCTAAGCAGCCCGGCACGCCCGTGGTCAGCGGCGTCCGCCCGCCATAATGTTCCGCTTCCCGACATTTCTCATCGCGTTCCGCCTTGACACGACATGGGCTGCGGGTGAACGTGAGTGTCGGCGTCCCCGGCACAGCGGCCGGGCCCGCGGTGCAGGAGGCAGACCATGAGACGCGTCATCGCCACGCTGACCCCGGCCGTGGTGGCCGCCCTGCTCGCCGCCGGGCTGCTGGCCGCGCCCGCCAGCGCCGGGCCGGCCAGCGCCGCGCCCGCCAGCGCCGCACTCGCCGGCGCCGCGCCCATCGGTGCCGCGCCCGCCACCAGCCTGACCGCGACCGCCACGACCGCGACCGCCACGACCGCCGCCGGAGCGACTGCCGCCGGATTCTCGGCGCCGTCCGCGCCGGACGGCCCGGGCGCGACGTCCTACCTCGACCTCGGACGCAAGGAATGCCTGGGCACCGCGCGGAACGAGACCTCGAAGGTCTGGTACACCGTCGCCGGCGGCGTCCTGTCCGACGTGTACTACCCGACCACGGACAACACCGACGTCAAGACCGTGCAGTACGTGGTCACCGACGGCCGCAGCTTCACCGACCTGCAGACCCGCGACATGACCTACACCGTCCGCGCCCTGGATAGCACCGGCCTGGCGTGCGAGGTCACCAGCACGGCCAAGAGCGGGAAGTACCAGCTGGTCACCGACTACATCACCGACCCGGCGCGGAACAGCGTGGTGATGCGCTCCACGTACCGGCCGCTGACCCGTCAGGCCCGCGGCTACCACCTCTACGTCCGGTACAACGCGCTGGTCAACGGCACGGGCGGGGGCGGCAGCCAGAACGGCGGGGCCGGATCGGCGACCGTGGACGCGGCGACCACCGCCCTCGTCTCCGACAACACCAGCACGTCCAGCAGCTACGCGCCGCGCAACTACCAGGTCCCCGTCTACGGGACGCTGCTGGCCGACCGGCCCTTCCTGACGGCGTCCAGCGGGTTCGCCGGCCAGCCCAGCGACGGGCTGACGCAGCTCGACGCCCATCACGCGCTGACGGCCACCTATCAGAACGCGGCGGACGGCAACGTCGTGCAGACCGGCGAAATCGACACCAGCCACGGCGACCAGTTCACGCTGGCCCTCGGCTACGCGTCCACCGAGACGGCCTCGATCCAGACCGCCCGGCTCAGCACGCAGACGCCGTTCGGAATCACCTACGCCCGTTACCGGTCCGGATGGCTCCGCTACGACGCGGGCCTGCACCGTCCCCCGGCCCGATTCCCCGGGGCCAGCGCGGCCGGGAGCCGGAGACTGGCCGCCCAGTACTGGGTGTCGGCCAACGTCATCAAGGCCACCGCCGACAAGGAGTTCCCGGGCGCCGTCGTGTCCTCACTGGCCGACCCGTGGGGCCAGGCCACCGCGGCCAATTCGGCCAGCAACGGGCTGGCCAGCGTGGACACCAACTACCGGGTGATCTTCGAGCGGGACTTCTACGAGACCTTCACCGGGTTCCTGGCCGACGGTGACACCGCCATGGCCCGCCAGCAGACGAGGTTCATCTTCGCCCACGTCCAGCTGCCGGACGGCAGCTTCCCCCGCGACGCGCTGGTCAACGGGGCGGTCGCCTCGGACAACTACGTGCTCGAACCCGATGAGCAGGCGTTCCCGCTGATCATGGCGTGGCAGTCCGGACTCGGCCACGATCACCAGCTGTACGCGGACCACGTGCGCCCGGCCGCGGACTTCCTGGTCGCCCACGGCCCGGTCTACGGCGACGAGCGATGGGAGGACCAGGCGGGCTACTCCCCGTCGAACATCGCCACCGAGATCGCGGGCCTGGTCGCGGCGGGCCAGATCGCCCGGCTCAACGGCGACTCACAGCGCGCCGGCCTCTACCTGGCCACCGCCGACCACTACCAGCGCAGCGTCCAGGGCTGGACCGTCACGACGAACGGCCCCTACAGCAGCCGGCCGTACTTCCTGCGCCTGTCCAAGACCGGTGATCCCAACGCCGCGGTCGTCTACAACCTCGGCAACGGCAGCATCAACGCCGACCAGCGCGCCGTGGTCGACGACGGGTTCCTCGAGCTGGCCCGGTTCGGTGAGCTGCCGGCCGGCGCACCGGTCATCCAGAACTCCCTGTCGGTCGCCGACTCGGTGCTGGCGACCGCCACCCCGAGCGGCCCGGGCTACCACCGGTACGGCACCAGGTACGAGAGCCAGGACGGTGTCAACGTACCCGTCACCGGCAGCACCGACGGGTACGGGGACTGCTACGCCCCGGCCCCGATGAAGTGCCCGCTGACCGGCCGCCCGTGGATCCCGTGGTTCACCGGGACCGGGCACGTCTGGCCGCTGCTCAACGGTGAGCGCGGCGAGCAGGACCTCCAGACCGGCGACCCATCCGGCGCCTCCGGGCAGCTCGCGGCGATGAGCAGCTTCGCGACCGGCGTCGGCATGATCCCGGAGCAGGACTGGGAGGATCCCGGCGTCCCGGCCGCACCGTACGGCAGCGACCCGACGACCGCCTCGATCGGCTTCACCGACGGGAAGGCGACCGGATCGGCCGGCGAGATCACCTGGGCCGAGGCTCAGTACGTCCGCCTGGCCCGCGGCATCGGCACCGGCACCCTCGTTGACCAGCCGTCCATCGTCCGCGACCGGTACGTGGCGCACGGCGCCCCCGGTCAGGCGCCGCTGGCCATCACCGCCCCGGCCGGCGGCGCGCAGGTCACGACGCCCACCGTGACCGTCACCGGCACCACCGCGCCCGGAGCGACCGTGGTGCTCGCCTCCACCCTGTCCCCGGCCGGGGCGACCGACCCGAACGGGCCGGCGCACTCCGCCGCGGTGCCGACCAACGTCACCGAGGTCCAAGCGGCCGCCGACGGCACCTTCTCGGCCAGCCTGCCATCCCCGGCCGGCCCTGGGTGATCACGGCGGCCAGCCTCACCCGCACCGGCGCCACCGGCTACGCGCAGGTGACGATCACCGCGACCCAGTAAACGCGCCTCACGCCGCTCTCATCGCTCAGCTGGCGGGACCGGCGGCCAGAGGCGAGCCTGGGTCCACGGCCAGGCCCAGCGCCGACACGGTGCCCAGGAGGTGAACCCGCACGGCCTCACGAGCGGCCGCCACGTCGCCGTTCCGCACGGTGTCGGTGATCCGGGCGTGCTCGCCGAGGATGGCGGTCATCCGCTGTGGATCGCGCATGGCCGACTCGTGCGTCATGCGGACCTGCCGGTCGCGGAGCGAGACGTACAGCCCGCCGAGGAACTCGTTCGCGGCCGCGTCGAGCAGCACGGTGTGGAACATCCGGTCCGACTGGAAGGTCTCCTCCACCCGCCCGGCCTCACTCATGGCCCGCTGCTGGTCGAGCAGATCGGTCAGCTCCGCGACCACCGGAGCGCGCTCCACCTCGACGAGCCGGATCACCTTCTCGACGGCGAACTGCTCACAGACCAGGCGTGCCTCCATCACCTGCCGCACCTCGCCCGGCGACACCGGCACGACCAGCGCGCCGCGCTGCGGATAGAGCCGCAGCAGGCCCTCGCCCTCAAGCCGCAGGAAGCTTTCCCGCACCGGTGTGCGGGACATACCCAGCGCGGACGCGACCTCGCCCTCGCTGATGAGCTCACCGCCCGGAAACGCGCCGGTCATGACCTGGCGCTTGACGTAGTCGTAGGCACGGTCCTTCGCGCCCCGCCGTTCCGCCGCTGCTGCGGGCATGCCGTCCCACTTCCGTCCCGGGCCCCGATATCGCCGTGGTGCGACTGTACCCTCGGCAAACGTCGCCGGTTCAGTCGCCGTCGGGTGGCCCCGTCTCCACCAGCCGGCCCGCGGCGAGCCGCAGCCAGCGATCGACCTTGATCTCGGCCAGGAACCGCTCGTCGTGGCTGACCACCACGAACGCGCCTTCGTAGGCGAGCAGCGCGCCCTCCAGCTGGCCGACGCTGACCAGGTCGAGATTGTTGGTCGGCTCGTCCAGCAGCAGCAGCTGGGGGGCGGGCTCGGCGCACAGGACGCAGGCCAGTGTGGCCCGCAGCCGCTCGCCGCCGGACAGCACCCCGGCCGGGAGGTGAATGCGGGACCCCCGGAAGAGGAAACGGGCGAGCAGATTCATCCGCTGCGCCTCCCGCATCCCGGGCGCGAACGCGGCCAGGTTCTCCGCCACGCTGCGGTCCGGGTCGAGCAGGTCGAGCCGCTGGGACAGGTAGGCGACCCGGCCGTCCGCCCGCTTGGTCCCGCCGCCCCCGGGTTCCAGCTCGCCGTTGATCACGCGCAGCAAGGTGGACTTGCCGGCGCTGTTGGGGCCGGTCAGGGCGATCCGCTCCGGCCCCCGGATGGCCAGGTCCACGCCCGGTCCGGCGAACAGCGCGCGCTCACCGTAGCGGACCTGCATCCGTTCGCCGAGGAAGACCGTGCGCCCGGCCGGGACGCTGGTCCCGGGTAGTTCCAGCGCAATCTTCTGCTCGTCGCGCACGGCGCGGCCCGCCTGGTCGAGCCGGGTCCTGGCCTCGCTGACCCGCGCGGCGTGCGTGTCGTTCGCCTGGCCCGCCGACTCCTGGGCCCGCCGCTTCAGCGTCCCGGCGACGATCTTCGGCAGGCCCGCGTCCTTGACGTTGCGGGCGGCGGTGCTGGCCCGGCGCGCGGCCCGCTCGCGAGCCTGCTGCATCTCCCGCTTCTCCCGTTTGACCTCCTGCCCGGCGTGGCGGAGGTTTTTCTCGGCCACCTCCCGCGCGGCGCGGATGGCCCCGGAGTACTCGGTGAAGTTCCCGCCGTAGAAGCGGACCTCGCTGCGGTCCAGTTCGGCGACGCGGTCCACGCGGTCCAGCAGGGCCCGGTCGTGGCTGACCAGCAGCAGGCAGCCGTTCCACTCATCGAGCACGCCGTAGAGCGTGCGGCGGGCGGCGAGGTCCAGGTTGTTGGTCGGCTCGTCGAGCAGCAGGACGTCGGGCCGCTTCAGCAGCTGGGCGGCCAGGCCGAGGGAGACGGCCTGGCCGCCGCTGAGGGTGGCCAGCCGCCGGGTGAGGAGAACGTTCCCGAGGCCGAGCCGCTCCAGCTGGGCCCGGGTGCGTTCCTCGATGTCCCAGTCGTCGCCGATCGCTGGTGAAGTGCTCCTCACTCGCGTCCCCGGACTCGACGGCGTCCAGCGCCCTGATCACCGGGGCGATCCCCAGGACTTCCGCCACGGTCAGGTCGCCGGCCAGCGGCAGGTTCTGCGGCAGGTAGCCGGTCACTCCCTCGACGGACACGGTCCCGCCGCCGGGCCGGTACTCCCCCGCGATCAGCTTGAGCAGGGTGGTCTTACCGGCGCCGTTCGGCGCGACGAGGCCCGTCCGGCCGCCGCCGACGGTGAACGACAGGTCCTGGAAGACCGGGGTGTCGTCGGGCCAGGAGAAAGAAAGGTTCGAGCAGATGATGCAGGCATCGGACATGCGGGAAAGCCCTCATAGGTGAGGCGGGCGGCCCGGGGCCGGCCTGCACGGGAACAGGGATGGGTGAGACGACGCCACGGCCCGATCGGCGGCGCTCTAGCGCGCCCGCCGGTGGCCGGTCACTTCCGGGGATCACCCGGAGATGTCGTCGTCACCCAGCATGTCTGGTCTCCCTGAATCCGGATCACTCGCAGCTGGCCATGCTAATTGCCAGTCCCCTCAAGATGCCAGCGAGAATTCGCTACGACGCCGTGACCGCCGAGACGAACCGGGCCAGCGACGAGCCGAGCCCCCACCGCTCCCCCAGCTCGGTCAGCCGGGCCGGGTCCGCGATCTTCATCGGCAGGGCCCCGCCGACCTCCCGAAGCGGCACGTCGGTCGCGGTCCGGACGACAGCCGGCGCCACGTCGAGATAGGCCCGGGCCGCGGTCAGCTTGGCCCGGCTGCCCGTCGGGAAACCGCCGTGCCCGGCGTCGACGGCGGCCACGATCGCGTCGAGGCTCCCGAACGCGCGGATCAGCGCGGCCGCGGTCTTCTCCCCGACGCCGGGCACCCCGGGAAGCCCGTCGCTCGGATCGCCGCGCAGCACCGCGAAATCCGCGTACGCCTGGCCCGGGATCCCATACCGCGCGGTGACGGCCGCCTTCGTCGACGATTTCCAGCTTGATCAGCCCGCGGACGGTGTAGATGATGCGGACGCCGCGAGCGTCGTCGACCAACTGGAACAGGTCCCGGTCCCCGGTGACGACGTCGACGGGCTGATCGGCGCGCGACGGCGAGCGTGGCGATCACGTCGTCCGCCTCGTAGCCGGGGGCACCCGCGACCGCTATCCCGGCCGCATCGAGCACGTCGTTGATGACCGGGATCTGGGCGGCGAGCGCCGGCGGGGTCTGCTCTTCGGTGCCGTCGCCGTCCTCGGCCAGGCGGTGCGCCTTGTACGACGGCACCGCCTCGACCCGGAACGCCGGGCGCCAGTCCTCGTCCATGCAGGCGATCAGCCGCGCCGGCTGCCGGGCGCGGACCAGGCGCGTGATCATGTCCAGCAGGCCGCGGACGGCATTGACCGGCTCGCCACTGGGCGCGGTGACGGTATCCGGCACGCCAAAGAAGGCGCGGTAGTACAGCGACGCGGTATCCAGCAGCATCAGCGAGCCCACCCCGCCATCCTGCCAGTTCCGCGGACCGCTGGCAGCCGGGGCGCCCGGGCGGCCAGCGATAATGAACCGATGACGGTCCAGGCGGCGGGTGCGGATCGCCGCGCCGGGCCCGGCTGGCCGCCGGGCGCGGCTAAGGCGCTGGGCCGCTGAACGGCGTCGCGGCCGAGGCGCTGTCCGGGTGCCTGCTCGCCGCCATCCTCGCCACCGCGGTCATCCGTCCCCGGCGGCTTCCCGAGGCGGCCGTCGCGGTCCCGGCGGCGGTCATCGTGATCGTGACCGGCGCGCTGCCGCTGCACGCCGCGCGGGCCGGGACCGGCCGGCTGCTGCCCGTTCTCGGCTTCCTGGCCGCGGTGCTGGTGCTCGGCAAGCTGTGTGAAGCCGAGGGGCTCTTCACCGCGGCCGGGTCCCGGCTGGCCCGAGGTGAGCCACCACGATCCCGTCCGGCTGCTGACGGGGACATTTGCGCTGGCCTCAGCGACGACCGCGGTGCTCAGCCTGGACACCACGGTGGTGCTGCTGACGCCGGTCGTGCACGAGACGGCGACCCGGATGCGGCTGCGGGCCCGGCCGCACGTGTACGCCTGCACCCACCTGGCCAACTCAGCGTCGCTGCTGCTGCCGGTCTCCAACCTGACCAACCTGCTCGCCTTCTCCATCAGCGGCCTCAGCCTGGCCGGGTTCACCGCGGCGATGGGCCTGCCGTGGGTCGTCGCCATCGCCGTGGAATACGTGGTCTTCCGGCTGTTCTTCCGGGCCGACCTGACCGCCCGCGCCCGGCGCCGGGCGGCCCCGCCGCAGGACCCGGCCCGCGCGACCGGGTCCCGCTGTTCCCGCTCGCCGTCGTGGTGGCGACGCTGGCCGGGTTCACGATCACCTCGTTCGCCGGGGTGAACCCGGCATGGGCCGCGACCGGCGGCGCGGCCGTGCTCGCCGCCCGCGGCCTGGCCCGGCGGGAGATCTCCCCGGCCGCGCTCGCCCGCGCCGCCAGCGTCCCGTTCCTGCTGTTCGTCCTGTCGCTGGGCCTGGTCGTCCAGGCCCTGGTCGGCAACGGGCTCGGCACGGCCATCGCGCGGGCGCTGCCGCACGGCCCCGCCCTGCCCGCCCTGCTGGCCATCGCCGCGATCGCCGCCGCGACCGCCAACCTGGTCAACAACCTGCCCGCCGTCCTCCTCCTGTTGGCCGCGCTACCAGCACCAGCACCAGCACCAGCACCGGCCCGGTCCTGGCCATCCTCATCGGGGTCAACATCGGCCCGAACCTGACCTACGCGGGCTCACTGGCCACCCTGCTGTGGCGCCGGCTGCTGGCCGAACGCCACCACGAACCCGACCTCGGCGAATTCACCCGCCTCGGGCTGGCCACCGTCCCCGCCGGCCTGGTGCTGGCCACGGTCGCGCTATGGCTGGCCCTGCGCCTCACCGGCCACGGCTGACACCGACTAGTCCTGGTCGTGCCCCGGCCAGGCGGCCGCGAGGGCCCGGACCTGCCGGGCCGCGCGCGAGGGCGCCATCCCGCGGCCGACCGCCATGCCCAGCAGGTACGCGGTGACCGGGGCGGCGGGCCGGTCGACGTTGTGCGCCACGTCGCGGGTCACCTCCAGCACGGTCCGGGTTTCAGCCGATCCGGGATCCAGGCCCAGGTCGGCGCAGACGGCCATGATCCACCGTTCCATCGTGCTCACGACGTCGCCCCTGTCCGCTGTCGGCAAATCGCCGGCCGCTCATGACGCGGCTCGAGTCTATCAGATCTACGGTCAGCTTCCTACCGCCTACGCCCAGCAGGTTACGGACAGACGGACCGAAGGTCCGGCCGGGCGCGACCCCGGGCCTTGTGCCCGGGCGAGCGGCCGGTGCTACGGCGAGCACCACCGCGGGGCGTCGCGGGGGGTCCGGGGGTCGCCCCCCGGGTCAGCACAGAATTATTGAACGTATGAGCAGTGGTTCAGATGAGCGTGCCGTCGGCCTGGAGGAGTGCGCCGTCCGGGTGGTGGACCGGGAGCGGGTCGCGACGGTCACCGAGGCCATGCCCGCGGACGGTGACATCGAGGGGCTGGCGGACGTGTTCGGCCTGCTGGCTGACGCCGGGCGGCTGAGGGTGCTCGTCGCACTGCTGGAAGGCGAGATGTGCGTGTGCGACCTGGCCGCCGTGGCCCGGACGAGCGAGTCGGCCACCTCCCACCATCTGCGGCTGCTGCGCGCCCACCGGGTCGTGCAGGTCCGCCGCTCGGGCCGGATGGCCTACTACCGGCTGGCCGACGCGCACGTGCGGATGCTGGTCGACGTGGCCCTCACCCACATCGGCCACGCCCCGGCCGCCGCGCATCCCGAGCGGGGCGGGTGACCATGGCCGGCCGCCGAAGCACGACAAGTTCTTCCAATATCCCGAACGAACTGTGGCCGGCGCGCGAGCCGTCCGGGGCGTCGGCTCACGAGGACGAAAGCTACGGGGATGGCCACCGGCACGGGCCTCCCGCCGGTGGCGACCCCCGGTGGCTGGGTGGCGCGCTCACGCTGATCATCGCGTTCATGGCCGCCGAGGTCGTCGGCCTGGCCGCCCACTCGCTGGCGCTGATCTCGGACGCGGCGCACATGCTGACCGACGCGGCATCCGTCGGCCTGGTGCTGGTCACGATGAAGCTGGCCGCCCGCCCGCCGAAGGGCAGCTACACCTACGGGCTGAAGCGCACCGAGATTCTCTCCGCGCAGGCCAACGGGATCACGCTGGTGGTGCTGGCCGCCTGGCTGGCGTTCGAGGCGATACGCCGGCTCATCACCCCGCCCGCCGTGACCGGAGGGGTGGTCATCGGCGTCGCGCTGGCCGGCGTGGCGGTCAACATGGCGGTGACCATGCTGATCGGCCGGGCCAGCCGGGGACCGCGCCGGGGCCTGAACATCGAGGGCGCGTTCCGGCACATTCTCACCGACATCTACGCCTTCGCCGCTACCGCAGTGGCCGGCGTCGTCATCGTGCTGACCGGCTTCGCGCGGGCCGACGCCATCGCCTCGCTCGTCGTCGTGGCCCTCATGCTGACGGCGGGCGCCGGCCTGATCCGGGATTCCGGCCGCGTCTTCCTCGAGGCAGCGCCGGTCGGCGTCACCCCGGCGGACATCGGCGCGGCCATGGCCGCCCGGCCGCACGTGGCCGAGGTCCATGACCTGCACATCTGGGAGATCACGTCGGGGATGCCGGCCGCGTCCGCGCACGTGCTCGTGGCCCCCGGCCAGGACTGCCACGCGGTGCGGGCCGACCTGGAGCAACTGCTCCACGACCACGGCATCGCGCACACCACCCTGCAGGTCGACCACGCGCCCGATCCGGTTCTGACCCTCGGGCTGAGCCCGCACTGTGCCGACCCGCACGGTCCCGCCCACCGGCCCGGCGCCGCTGACCCAGAGCGGCGCGTTTTACCGGTACAGCCGATCGGCGTAGCTCGGCCCGTAGTAGGTCTCGAGCTCGTCCAGGGTCTCGGGTGTCTCCTGGACGGTCTTGACGATGGTGGCGGGCGACGGTAGCGCGCCGGGATCCCAGGTTTCCGGCTTCCACAGCGCGGACCGCAGGAACGCCTTGGGGCAGTGGAAAAAGATCTGCTGGATGTCGATGACCAGCGCCAGCTGTGGCCGGTGACCCTTGATCACCATGTCGTCGAAGAACGGCGCGTCGCGCAGCAGCCGGGCCCGGCCGTTGATCCGCAGCGTCTCCCCGCGCCCCGGGACCAGGAAGATCGTCCCGACCTGCGGATTACTCAGGATGTTCCGGAACCCGTCGGCGCGCCGGTTGCCGGGCCGGTCCGGGATGGCGATGGTGGCGTCGTCAAGGACGAACGTGAACCCGGGCGGGTCGCCCTTGGGCGAGACGTCGCAGTTGCCGCTGGCATCCGCGGTGGCGATGAGGCAGAACGGGGAGGCCGCCAGCCATTCCCTGTCCCGCTCGTGCAGCCGGGTCCGCTCCTTGGTGACCGCCCGGCAGGCCGGCTCGCCGAGCAGGTCACGCAGCTCGGCCTCGGATGAGATCGGGACGTATCCGGCAGGCGTCATCGGGCTCCTCATCTCGCTCGCGGCGGGCGCCTGGAGCGTACCTCGCCGGGCCCCTGGATAGCCCGTGCTTTTTCCGCACCCCGGTCAGCGCCGTGGCCTGAGAAGATGGTCGCCAGGCAGGACCGAACAGGCGGGATCGGAGGCGCGGTGAGCGGCCGGGTGCTGGTGCCATGGAAGGAAGTCCGTGACGAGCTGGGCGGACCCGATCTGGCCGGCAGCGGCCTGCGGGTCGAGGTGTTCGGCGGGGACGAGCCGGGGCCGCCCGACCTCGGGGACGTGGTGTTTTTCACGGTGCCGTACGACCTGCCGTACGGGACCGAGCCGCTCGGGCGGATGCCGGGCGTGCGCGTGGTGCAGGCTCTGACCGCCGGATACGAGAACCTGGTCGACCTCATTCCGCCCGGCGCGACGCTGTGCAACGCGCGGGGCCTGCACGACGCCAGCACCGCCGAGCACGCGCTCGGCCTGCTCATCGCGGCCCAGCGCGAGCTGCCCCGCTGGACGCGGGCCCAGGACGCGCGGCGGTGGGAGCACACGCACACCCGGTCCCTCGCGGGCTCCCGGGTGGTCGTCGTCGGCTATGGCTCGATCGGCGCGGCGCTGGACGCGCGGCTGCGGGCCTGCGAGGCGGAGGTCGTCCCGGTGGCCCGCAGCGCCGCGGCCGGGTGAGGGCGTGCACGGCCAGGCGGCCTCGACGACGTGCTGCCCGGCGCCGACGCCGTCGTCCTGGTGACGCCGCTGACCGAGGAGACCCGCGGGCTGCTCGACGCCCGGCGGCTGGCCCTGCTGCCGGACGGGGCGCTGGTCGTCAACGTCGGCCGCGGCCCGGTGCTGGACACCGCCGCGATGACCGCGGAGGCCTCGGCCGGGGCTGCGCGCGGCGCTCGACGTGACCGATCCCGAGCCGCTGCCCGCTGATCACCCGCTGTGGGGCTGCCCGGGGGTGATCATCACCCCGCACGTAGGCGGCGGGGCGGCGGCGTTCTATCCACTCGCCGCCCAGTTCGTCGCGCAGCAGGTCCGCCGGTTCGCGGCCGGGGAGCCGCTGGCTAACGTGGTGGTGCCGGGCGACGCGCCCTGACGCCCGGGTCGCGCCGGCCAGTCCCGGGCGTCGCGCAGGTCCGCTTCGGTGTCGCAGTCCAGCCAGGGCGGCGGCTCACCGGAATCCGGCTCGATGACCACGTGGGCGGGACGGAGCGGGGCCAGCAGCCCGTGCAGCGATGAGCCGGTGTAGCCGCCGGCGGCGCGGCGCAGGGTTTCGGCCCGCCAGCACCCGGCCAGCCACTGCTCCCGGCCCGTGTCGTCGACGAGGACGGCGCCGTCCCCCCCGGCCGGCCCGGCCGCGGCACTCAGCAGCGTCTCGAGGTGCGCGGTCCGCAGGAACGGAAGATCGGCGGCCAGGACGGCGACCCAGGGCACTGCGCCCACTTCGGTAAGCCCGCACCGCAGCGCCGGGACCGGCCCGGCCCCCGGCGGTTCCTCGCGGACGAAGCGCGGTGCGCCACCCAGGCCCGGGCGCAATGGCCCGACGACGACGATGGGCCGCGCGCCCGCCTCCGTCCCGGCCGCGACCACCGATTCAAGCAGCGTCCGGTCCCCCACCATCAGCCCCGGCTTATCCGCCCCGCCCAGCCGGGCCGCCCGCCCCCGGCCAGAATGATCATCCCGAACGAAGGGCGATCTGATTTGTTACCGGTCCAGCGACCGGCCCTCGGCCCGGGTGAGCGGCCGGTGCTTACGGTCGCCACGGCATGCGTGTTACGGGCAGGCGATCGTTACCGGCCCAGCGAGTCCGGGCTACGGCCGGTGTGCGGCGAGCACCGAGGCGGGGCGTCGCGGGGGGTTCCGGGGGGTCGCCCCCCGGGCTAACACTCCTCATCCGCCGATGGCGGACATGGGGCGATCGGGCTGCAGGAACGTGGGGTCGTTGATGCCGTGGCCGGGCAGCTTGGTGGCCACCGCGCGGCGCCACATCTCGGCGATCTCCGCGTCGTCTGCCCCGGCGCGCAGCGGACCGCGCAGGTCGCTCTCCTCGCGGGCGAACAGGCAGTTGCGCACCTGGCCGTCGGCGGTGAGCCGGACCCGGTCGCAGGCACCGCAGAACGGCCTGGTCACCGAGCCGATCACGCCGACGCGCGCCGGGCCGCCGTTGACCAGGAACGCCTCGGCCGGGGCTGACCCGCGCTGGCCCGGGTCATCCGGGGTCAGGTCGAACTCCTCGCCGAGCGCGCTGAGGATCTCCTCGGCGGTGACCATGTTGGCCCGCCGCCAGCCGTGCTGGGCGTCCAGTGGCATCTGCTCGATGAAGCGCAGCTCGTAGCCATGCGCGAGGCAGAATCGCAGCAGGTCCACCGTCTCACCGTCGTTGACGTCGCGCATGAGGACGCTGTTGACCTTGACCGGGCCGAGCCCGGCCGCCGCCGCGGCGGCCAGGCCGTCGAGAACGTCGGCCAGCCGGTCACGCCGGGCGAGCTCCTTGAACTTGTCCGGCCGCAGCGTGTCCAGCGAGACGTTGACCCGGTCCAGGCCGGCCTGGCGCAGGGCTTCCGCCTTCCGGGCCAGGCCGATGCCGTTGGTGGTGACCGACATCTCCGGCCGCGGCCGCAGCGCGGCAGTCCGGGCCACGATGGCGACCAGGCCGCGCCGCAGCAACGGCTCCCCGCCGGTGAACCGGACCTCGCGGATCCCGAGCCGCTCCACCCCGATCCGGACTAGCCGGACCACCTCGTCGTCGGTGAGGAGCTCGGGGCTGGGCAGCCAGTCAAGACCCTCAGCGGGCATGCAGTACGCGCACCGCAGGTTACAGCGGTCCGTCAGCGAGACTCGCAAATCGGTCGCGACCCGCCCGTATGAGTCGGCCAGCACCACTACAGCCTATGTCTCCCTCCGCCGTCTCGGGTGACGGCCAGTTGGCGCGTCTACCCTCGGCCGGCCCGGGGAAACGGGCGGCGGGCGGGAGCGGCGCTGCTCACCCGCTGAGTCACGGGGACGCGGACTGGCAGTGCGACTGCACCTGGGTCAGCAGGTTCTGCGCCGTCGTGGCGACATGAGCGATCGCGCTGACCACCGCCGACACCTCGCTGACGCCGGGTTTCGCCTGCAGATTGCTGGCCGCCGTCTTTAGCGTGGCAAGCTCGGATTTCAGCGCGCTGGTCTGGGCCTGGTACTGGCCGTGAGCCTGGTTGATCAGGGCGTTCAGATTGGCCATGACCTCGTTCACGCCGGCGGTGATTGCGCCGGCGCCCCCGGTCACCTTCACGTGCCTGAGCTTGTTCAGCGAGGTCTGCAACGCAGTCGCGTCGGCGCACAGCGCCGCATCTGTCGAGGCGGCCGGGGCGGCCGACGTGGACCCCGAGGGAGCGCCGGACGTGCCTCCGGACGAGGTGCCGCTGCCGTGGCACCCGGCCGCCAGCAGCCCGAGGCCGCACGCGGCCACGGCGAGCTTCCACCGGGCAGGGCGCACGATTACGGGTTTCATGTCCATAGCAAGCTCCCCCGAGCCGGATGTCGTGGTCGTACCCCTGACAGGACCATAGCGCGAGAAAATTCGGTCACCCGCTCTGACCTTGGTAAACCAGCGCCGCTGGTGCGTCATGTTCGCGTGGACGGCCCTGGCGTTCGATGCCACCGCGTTCGGCACCTGATTCGAGGGCTTCTGGTGGTGGGTTGTCTGGTGGCGGAGGCGGACGGGAATCGAACCCGCCAGCGCCGCAGCGCAGCGCTCACCGGTTTTGAAGACCGGGGGGGCCACCAGGCACCCAGACGCCTCCGGCGCTGACTCTACTGGCTGCGGCGGCGGCCTTGGAGCAGGCACCCAGGCGGCACGGGCAGAATGGGATGGGGCCATCCGGGTCCCGCACAAGGAGGCGATGGTCCGCAGTGAGCCCCGATGAGCCGTGGTGGCAGGAGGCGGTCGTCTACGAGGTGTATCCGCGGAGTTTCGCGGACACCGACGGGGACGGCATCGGTGATCTCGTGGGCGTGCGGTCTCGGCTTCCGTACCTGGCCGACCTCGGGGTCGACGCCATCTGGCTGACGCCGTTCTACCCGTCACCACTGGCCGACGGCGGCTACGACGTCAGCGACTACCGCGACGTCGACCCGCGACTCGGCACGCTGGCCGACTTCGACGCGCTGGTCGCGGAGGCGGCCGGGCACGGCATCCGCGTGATCGTCGACATCGTGCCGAACCACTGCTCCGCCGACCACCCCTTGTTCCGCCAGGCACTGGCCGCTCCGCCGGGCAGCGCCGAGCGCGACATGTTCCTGTTCCGGGACGGGCGGGGCGGCGGTGACCTGCCGCCCAACAACTGGCAGTCGGTGTTCCACGGCCCGGCGTGGACCCGCATCGCCGAACCGGACGGCCGCCCCGGCCAGTGGTACCTGCACCTGTTCGACGCGGGGCAGCCCGACTGGAACTGGCGCAATCCCGCGGTCGCCCGCTACTTCGAGGAGATCATCCGGTTCTGGCTCGATCGTGGCGCCGCCGGCCTGCGCATCGATGTGGCGCACGGGATCTACAAGGACCCGGACCTCGCCGACGTGGCCGAGCCCACCGCGGATCTCGCCCCGTCCGGATACTTTCACCGGTCGGAGCTGCATGAGCTGTACCGCTCGTGGCGGTCCATCCTGGATTCGTACCCAGCGGACGGGTTCCCCGGCCCGCGCACGGCCGTCGGGGAGGTCTGGTACGACTCGCCGGCCACGCTCATGCCCTACCTGGCCGGCGACGGGCTCCCCCAGGTGTTCAACTTCCAGCTCATCCTGGCCCGGTGGGACGCCGGTGACCTCCGCAGCGCCGTCGATGCGATCCAGGCCCTGGCTGGGGGCAGCCGCGCCCCGTGGGTGATCGGCAACCACGACGTGCCCCGCCCGGCCAGCCGGTACGCGGCCGACGGCCCGGGAGGCCCGCACGTCTCCGTCGCCCTGCCCCGCGCCGGGACGCCGCGGCAGCGGGCCGGCGCGCAGCGGGCCCGGGCGGCCACCCTGCTCCTGCTGGCCCTGCCCGGCTCGGCCTATATCTACCAGGGTGAGGAACTGGGCCTGCCCGAGGTGGTCGAACTGCCGGCCGAGGCCCGCGCCGATCCCACCTTCCGGCGATCCGGCGGGAAAGTGCCGGGCCGCGACGGCTGCCGGGTCCCGCTGCCGTGGTCGGACGACCCGGCCTCGTCCGGCTTCTCCCCGGCCGGTGCCGCGGCCGCCCCGTGGCTTCCGCAACCGGAGTACTGGGGCCGCTACAGCGTGGCCGGGCAGCGCGAGGATCCCGGTTCGTTCCTGAACCTCTACCGGGCCGCGCTGCGGCTGCGGCGCTCCCATCCGGCGCTCGGCTACGGCGATCCCGGCGCCCCGGGCATCACGTGGCTTGATGCCGCCCCCGGGATGCTGTGCTTCACGCGGGAGCCGGGCTTCATCTTCGCCGCCAACCTGGGATCCGTTCCGGCTCAGCTCCCGCCGCACCGCGCGGTCCTGCTGGCCAGCGGTCCGGTCAGCGACGGCAAGCTGCCCGCCGACACCGCCGTCTGGCTGGCCGCCTAGGTCCGGCCGCTCAGCGGGGGGCGGCAGGTCGCACGAAAGGGACTCAAGGGGACATGGCAAAGGTCAGGGTTCCGCGGACGCATGTCACGCCGGATGAGGTCATCACGGTGCTGAACCGCAGGCTCGCGGGCGGGTACCGGGTCGACTACGGCGGGAACCGATCGGTGCGGGTCCGCAGGAACCATTTCGCCGGCGCGGACATCCGTATCCGGGACGTGACTGGCGCGACGGTTTTCCGGGTCCGCGGGCACGGCCTCCCGCTCCTGCGCCTGCCGAACTCGCTCACCACCGCGCGGCGGGTGGCGGCCGCGCTCCGGCAGTCGGCCGAGTTCCGCAGCCTCTGAGCCGCGGCCGCCGGGGCGGCCGCTAACGCGGCCGGAGGCGCCGGCGGTCGTCGGGCAGCCGCTCGGTGACCTTGGCCCGATCGAGGAATTCCAGTAGCGGGATGGCTACCCGCCGCGTGGTTCCCAGGGCCTTGCGGGCCTCGGCCGTGGTGAACGGCTGGGGCAGCCGGGCCAGGGCCCGGGCCGCGTCGGAGTCGGCCCCCGGCGCGAGCACGACCTGCTCACTGACGCGCAGCAGCAGGCGGCCCGGGCGGCGGCGGCGATGGCCCGGGCGTCCAGGCCGAGTTCCTGCAGCGGCCGGCCTCGGGGGCCCGGAACGGCTCGCTGGCCAGGTCCGACCGGATGGCGCGGACCGCCCTCATCAACGGCTCCGGTACCGGCGGCGGGGCCGGCTCGCGAGCCGCCCGGCCGTTGCTGTCCGGGTCCCGGGGGCCGTCCGCCGGGCCGCCCGGCGCGGGCCGCAGGTAGCCGCCCTCGAGGATGACCGGCGGCGCGGTACCCGGCTGGCCGGCCCGTGCGCCCGCAGCCCCTGTGCCGGCAGTCCGTGGTCCGGCAGTCCGTGGTCCGGCAGTCCGTGGTCCGGCAGTCCGTGCTGCGGCGGGTGCGCCCTCCGCCCGGGCGCCGAGCGCCAGCGCCTCGGCCAGCCGCCGGTCCGGCAGGCCGAGCGTGGCCCGGGCCGCCTCAACCGGCATGCCGGGCGCGAGCGGCTCGCGCTTGGCGTGGTCCGCGACCGCGCCGGCCAGCCGCTGCCGGGCCTGGTCCCAGTAGCCGGGGTCGGCGACCCAGTCCCCCGCGACCGGGGGCGGGCAGCCGGCCGCCCCCATCGCGGTCAGCGCGCCCATGCGCAGCAGCCCGTGCCGGCGGAGCAGGTCGGCGGCCGCGGGCGGGTCAGGCCAGCCCGCCAGTTCCCGGGCGGCGGCCGCGGCCGCCCCCCGGCGGCGCAGGTCCGGCGGGACCACGTCCAGCACGGTCGCGCCGAGGATCGCCGGCTCGGCCGAGCCCGGGTCGCGCAGCAGCACCCGGTCCCCTACGTGCAGCGGCAACCGATCGCGCAGCGTGAGCCGGGCGACCACCTCCCGGCCAGCGTCCGGCGCGGGTCCCAGCACGCGGACCCGGGCCGGCGTGCGAGCCGATCCGACGTGGACGATCAGCTCGTGCGGTATCCGCTCCGGCCCCGGACGCCGGCGGGCGCGCCGCGGCCGGTCCCCCCGGACCGCCCGGCCCTGGGACCCGCGCCGGCGCGATGCGGACGTCAGCCACGCTGGTGAGGGTCCACCCGCCCGGCTGCACCAGCGCCATCCCCCGGGCCGGGATCTCGCGGGCCACGCCGCGCAGGTTCAGCGCGACCCGGGCGACCCCGCCGGCCCGGTCGGCGGATTCCTGCAGCGACTCGATCGCGCGGACCCGCACCGGGCGCATCGACGGCGTGAGCAGGAACTCCTCGCCGGTGCGGACGGTGCCGGCGGGCAACGTCCCGGTGACCACCGTGCCGCTGCCCTTGATGCTGAACGCCCGGTCCACCCACAGCCGCACCGGCGCGTCCGGGTCCGGCGCGGGCAGGGCCCCGGCCAGCCGGGCGAGGGCGTCGCGCAGCCGCGTCATCCCGGTGCCGGTGACCGCGCTCACCGCGACCGCCTCGACCTGGCCCAGGCTCGTCGCGGCGATCTCGGCCGCGGCCTGCCGCAGCGCGGGCTCCGGGCAGGCCAGGTCGGCCCGGGTTACGGCCAGCACCCCACGGGAGATGCCGAGGGCGTGGATGGCGGCCAGGTGCTCGGCCGACTGGGGCATCCAGCCGCCGTCGGCCGCCACCACCATCAGCACCGCGGGCACCGGACCAGGCCGGCCAGCATGTTCGGGACGAACCGCTCGTGCCCGGGGACGTCGACGAAGGCGAGCCGCTGCCCGCCGGGCAGGTCCATCCAGGCGAAGCCCAGGTCGATGGTCAGCCCGCGCCGGCGTTCTTCCTCCCACCGGTCAGGCTCCATCCCGGTGAGCGCGCGGACCAGCGTCGACTTCCCGTGATCAACGTGCCCCGCGGTCGCGATGACCTGCATCTCGCTCACGGCGCCAAAGCAGTGGCACCGGCAGCAGCGGCAGCAGCGGCGGCGAGTACCGCCTGGGCGAGCGGCTCGTCGTCACCGGGCAGAACGGCGCGCAGATCCAGCAGCAGGCGCCCGGCCTCGGTCCGGCCGACGACCGCCGGGACCTGCCCGCGTCGCACCGGGTCACCGGCCCGCAGCGGGGCCGCCAGTTCTTCGGGCACGCTCACCGCCGCGCTCGGCAGCGGCACGCCCGGGGCCCCGCCGCCGCCGACGGCGCCTTCCGTCTGCACCGGATGGGCGTCGACACCAAAGTCGCGGAGCCCGGCCGCGATTCGTTCGGCCCGATGGAAAAGGGATGCGGGGTCGGCGGCCAGCGTCTGGGTGACCGGCACAGCCGGTCCGGCGATGGTTGCCTCGAGGGCGGCCAGGGTCAGCTTGTCGACCCGCAGGGCCCGGGCCAGCGGGTGCCGGGTGAGCCGCCTGACCAGGCCGGCCTGCCCGAGCAGGAGCCCGGCCTGGGGACCGCCGAGGAGCTTGTCTCCGCTCGCGGTGACCAGCGCCGCCCCGTCCCGCAGGGCGGTCTGCGCGTCAGGCTCGTCGGGCAGCAGCGGGTGGGGCGCCAGCAGCCCGGAGCCGATGTCGGCGACCACCGGGACGTCCAGGGCGCGGCTGAGCTCGCCGATGCCGGCCTGCGCGGTGAAGCCCTCGATCCGGAAGTTCGACGGGTGCACCTTGAGCACGAACGCCGTGTCCGGGCCGGCCGCGGCCTGATAGTCCGCGACGGTGGTCCGGTTGGTCGTGCCGACCTCGCGGAGCCGCGCGCCGGTCGACTCAAGCAGGTCGGGCAGGCGGAACCCGTCCCCGATCTCCACCATCTCACCGCGGCTGATCACGATCTCGCGCCCGGCGGCCAGCGCCGTCGCCGCCAGGACCAGCGCGGCGGCGTTGTTGTTCACCACGTGCACGGCCTCGGCGGCCGGGACCGCCGACGCCAGCGCCGCGAGCGTTCCCCGCCCGCGCCGCCCGCGGTTGCCGGTGGTCAGGTCGAATTCCACGTCGGTGCAGCCCGCCGCGGCCACGAGGGCCTCCCGCGCCGCGTCGGACAGCGGCGCCCGGCCCAGGTTCGTGTGCAGCAGCACTCCGGTCGCGTTGATCACCGGGGTCAGCGTCGCAGCCCGGGCGGGCAGCGCAGCCACCGCGGCGTCCGCCACCCGGTCCGGCGCGATGATCCCGTGACGCGCCTGGTCCTGGGCGCGGGCCACAGCCGCCTTGACCAGGGCCCGGCCGAGCGTCCGCTCGGCGGCGGCCAGCCTCGGGTCGGCCAGCAGCACGTCGGTGCGCGGGACAAGGCGCCGGGTGTCCACGGACGCGACCTTACCGCTCGCGTTGGCACGCATACCAGACGGCACTGTGGGTATTGGGTTGGCACAAGTTCACTAGCCCACCCTCGCGGGAGGAGTGATCGTCATGACAGGGATGCTGCGCGTTCCGCGGAGCCGTGGCGCCCTCAGCGGAGCGCTACTGGTGCTGCTCGGTATCTGGGGCGGCCTCATAGCCTTCGTCGGCCCTTACTTTCACTATGCCTACACCCCGGCCACGGCATGGACCTACACCAACGGCCGTCTGTGGCTGGAGATCCTGCCCGCGGCCGGCACCATCGTCGGCGGGCTAATCGTCGGCGGCAGCGCCAGCCGGCCCGTCGGCATCTTCGGTGCGTGGCTCGCCGCGCTGAGCGGCGCCTGGTTCGTCCTGGGCGGCACGCTGAGCACGGTGTGGACCACGGGCGGCGGCTTCGCCGCCGGCCACCCCATCGGCGGGACGCTGACCAGAGCTGTCGAGCAGATCGGTTTCTTCACCGGCCTGGCCTCGTCATCGTTTTCCTCGCCGCCGTCGCCCTCGGCCGGTTCACGGTCATCGGCGTGCGGGAGCGGCCGGTGGTTGAGGAGCCGCCGGTCCTCGGAGGACGACCTGAAGCCGTCGGGCGCGCACGCCCGCGTGCCGGTGACCGAGGAGACCCGGGTACCGGAAACCACGGCACCGAACACGGAGATCACGCAGACGCATGTCGCGGGAGCCGCTGACACCCGCGACACGACCAGCGCGTGAAAGGAGCGCTAACGACCCGACGTTGACGCAAGTTCTCGGTGGCCGGCGGCTCAGCCGCCGGCCACCTTGCGTTCCGCCCTCAGCCCTTGGCCGCGGGCCGGTGAGGAGCACGCCGCCCCGGCCGTTGAACGGCTATCATCTGGCCAGGCCGCTTACGGCGCGCCGCTGGACCGGGGATGGCCAGGCGCGGCGAGCGCCGGCCGCCCGCTCGGACCTATCGGTGAGGGGATCCTCGTTGGCACAGGCAGGGCAGGCCGTAGCCCCGGGACAGGCGGCGGGATCCGCGCCGTCACGGGATGCCGGGCGCTGGCTGCTCCCGCCGGCGCCGCGGTGCTCGTCGTGGTCCTGGCCGTCTACGTGGCGGATCTGGTCCACCACCTGCCGGCGATGACCGCCATGCGCGACCTGGTCGTGTACCGCGATGGCGGGCTGATCGTGCGGCACGTCTCGCCGCCGTACGTCCCCGGCCGCTACACGCCGCTGTATTCCTGGCAGGGAAACAACGGCGTGACCTTCACCTACTCCCCGTTCGCCGCCATCGTCTTCGCGGCCGGATCGCTGCTGCCGTGGACGGTGCTGCGCTGGGTCATGACCCTGGCCAGCCTGGCCGCCCTGGCCGTGGCGGTCTGGCTGACGTTCGGCGCGCTGGGGTACCGAGACCGGCGGACCCGGGCCGGCGCCACCATGCTCGTCTGCTCCGCGGCCCTGCTGACCGAGCCGGTCCAGCAGAACCTCGCCCTCGGCCAGATCAACGTGCTGCTCATGCTGCTCGTCGGCCTGGATCTGCTGCTGCCGAAACGGCACTGGTGGAGCGGCGCCGGGATCGGGATCGCGGCGGGCATCAAGCTGGTGCCGCTGATCTTCATCCCGTACCTGCTGCTGACCCGGCGCTTCCGGCAGGCCGCCACCGCCGTAGCCACGTTCGCCGGCACCGTGATCATCGGGTACGTGATCCTGCCGCACGACTCGTCCAAGTACTGGCTTCACGGGATGTTCCTGAAGGCGAACCGGATCGTGTTCCTCGGGACCCGGGGCAATCAGTCGCTGCGCGGCATCGTCACCCGCTTCGCCGGCAGCGTAGCCGCGGCGAACGTCCCGTGGCTGGCGGTGGCGTGCGCAGTCGCGGTTCTGGGGCTGCTGGCCGCCGCGGCGCTGTACTACGCCGGCCACCCGGTGGAAGGGATGCTCGCCTGTGCGCTGACTGGGCTGCTGGTGTCGCCGCTCAGCTGGGATCACCACTGGGTGTGGGTCGCACTCGGCATCGCCTTGCTTGGTCACCGGGCGGTCCGGGCCCGCGGCCCGGCCCGCGCGGCCTGGTCGGCGGCGGCGGCCGGGCTGCTGCTCACCTTCGGCGCCTGGCCGCAGTTCTGGGACCGGTCGCAGGGGCTCACCCCGGCCGGGCTGGTCTGGTACGGCCCGACCCAGTACTTCGCCTACGGCGACAATCCCGCCTACCACGAGTACCACTGGCACGGGCTGCAGATCCTCTTCGGGAACGCGTTCGTCCTGGCCGGGCTGGTCGCGCTGGCCGGCCTGGTGGCGGCCGCGGTCCGGCTGCGGCAGCCAGCCGTCCGCGGGCTCAGACAGGCTCTCGGTGACCGGAGCTGACCTGCGCCGGCTGCGGGAGCGCATGGTCAGCCAGGTGATCGCGGGCGGGCGCCCGGTCAGCGATGCGGTGACCCGCGCGCTGCGTGTGGTGCCGCGCCACGTGTTCCTGCCGGAACTGAACCCCGAGGCGGCCTACCGCGACGAGGCCATCGTCACCAAGCGCAACGCCGACGGCCAGCCGACCAGCTCCTCCTCGCAGCCCACCATCATGGCGATCATGCTCGACCAGCTGGACCTGGCCCCGGGCCACCGGGTGCTCGAGATCGGCGCCGGGACCGGCTACAACGCGGCGCTGCTGAAGCACATCGTGGGGGCCGAAGGCGCGGTCGTCAGCATCGACCTCGACGAGGACGTCGCCGAGCAGGCCCGGGAGCACCTGGCCGCGGTCGGCTGCCCCGATGTCACCGTCGTCTCCGGGGACGGCGCGGCCGGTTACCCGGCGCAGGCGCCCTACGACCGCGTGATCGCGACGGTGGGCGTCAGTGACCTGGCCCCCGCGTGGCTCAGCCAGCTCGCGCCGGGCGGCCGGATCGTGGTCCCGCTCGACCTGCGCGGAGCGCAGCGCTCGGTGGCCTTCGAGCGGGCCGGGGCGTGCTGGCAGAGCCGTTCGGTGGTGCCGTGCGGGTTCATGCGCATGCGCGGCTCACTCGCCGGGCCCGAACGCACCCAGGTCAGCGGGGACGCCAAGGAGCTGGCGGTCACGCTGCCGGACGGCCGGGACCTCGACATCACCGCGGTGGCCCGCGCGCTGGCCGGGCCGCCGCCGAGTGCGTCACCGGTGTCGTCGCGGGCCCGGCGCAGCTGTTCGACGGGCTGGGGCTGTGGCTCGCCCTCAACGAGCCGCGGTGGGGCGTGCTGACCGGTTCCGCGACGGGCAGGGGTGGCGGGGCCGGAGGGGCGGCTGGGGCTGGCGGGTTGGGCGGGGCTCGAAGGGCTCGAGGGGCCGGCGCGGGCTGGCGGGCTGGGCGGGGCGGCGGCCCTGGGCCGCGCGCCCGTCCGCGTCCAGGATCGGCGCGCACCGCCGGCATCTTCGCCGGGGACAGTTTCGCGGTCCTGGCCCGGCCGGATGACCCCGGCCCCGGCAGCGAGCCGCGGACGCCCGCGCGCCCGGCGCGCCCGGCGGCGCGCCTCGGCGTTCACGCTCTGCGCGCTCGGCTACGGACCCAGCGGCGCCGAGCTGGCCGCGGAGCTCGCGGCCCAGGTCGGGGCGTGGGATGCCGCGGGCCGCCCGGGGACGGACGGACTGTGCATCACCGCCTGCCCGAAGCCGGAGAGCCCGGCCCCCCCGGCCGGGCCGGGGGCCGTCATCACCCGCCAGCACACGACATTCACCGTCAGCGCCGACCGGTAACCGGTGACCGGTGCCAGCCCTCCCCCGGCTTGGTCACCCTCCATTTCCGCGTTGTTCGCCATCCCGTAACTTAGATGGGTGAGCAGCGCAGTGACGGGTCATCTGGAGACCGAGCGGAAGTACGACGCCGATCCGGATTTCGTCATGCCGGACCTGAGCGCCGGGCCCGGGATCGTCAGCGTCACGGAACCCGAGTTCTACCAGCTCTCCGCCACTTATTTCGACACCGGGGACCTCCGGCTAGCGGCACACCGGGTGACGCTCCGCCGCCGGACCGGCGGGACCGATGAGGGATGGCACCTCAAGCTGCCCGTCCGCCCCGGCACCCGGCGGGAGCTGCACGTACCGCTGAGCGAGGGCACGGACGCCGTTCCGCCGCGCCTGGAAGCCAGGGTCGCGGACATCACCGAGGGCAAGCCGCTGCGCCCGGTCGCGCTGCTGGAGACCGGCCGTACCGTCCGGCGGCTCATCGGCCCGGGACACGATGTGCTCGCCGAGGTGGCGGACGACGCGGTGACCGCCCGCCGCTGGGCCAGCCCGACGGCAGCCTGATGAGGTGGCGCGAGATCGAGGTGGAGATCGTTTCGGGCCAGCCGGGACTGCTCGAGATCGTCGGCAAGCTCCTGCAGGAGGCCGGGGCGCGCCCGTCACAGTCCGGCTCCAAGCTCGGCCGCGTGCTCGGGATGAGCTAGCCACTGGCCACCGCCAGCGATACTTGGCTGCGCTGGGGTTACAGGGACGCCGGCAACAAGGACGCTGGAGGACGCCGATGGGCCAGGGCGCTGCCACCACGGCATCCGCGGCGTGGATGGCACTCGGCTGCCGGGTGCACCTCGTGGTCACCGGTCCCGCCCACCTCGCGGCGGCGCGCTCGCTGCTCGAGGCCGACCTGGCCGAGGTTGACCTGGCGTGCAGCCGTTTCCGGCCCGACTCCGAACTCGTCGCCCTCGACCGGGCCATGGGCCGGCCGACCACGCTCAGCCCGGTGCTGGCCGAGGCCATCGGGGTGGCCCTGCGCGCCGCCGAACTGACCGGCGGCGACGTCGACCCGACGGTCGGCGAGGCGATCGCGGCGGTCGGGTACGACCGTGACTTCGAGCTCGTCCCGCCGGACGGGCCGCCGCTCAACCTCACGGTCCGGGCGGTTCCCGGGTGGCGGCAGGTCCGCCTGGACGCGGCGTCGCGCACGCTCACCATGCCAGCCGGGATACGCCTGGACCTCGGCGCGACCGCCAAGGCGTGGGCCTCCGACCGAGCGGCCGCGCGGATCACCGACGCGCTGGGCGGCGGCGTCCTGGTCGGCCTCGGCGGTGACATCGCGGTCGCCGGCCAGGCTCCGCCCGGCGGCTGGCGGATCCGTGTGCAGGATGTCACGAGCGGCCCGGAGGACCCGCCCGAGGGGCCGTCCGCGGTGGTCGCGATCGCCAGTGGCGGGCTGGCCACCTCGAGCACGACCGCACGGCGCTGGCGGCGCGGCGGGGACGTCTTGCATCACATCCTGGATCCGCGCACCGGGCTGCCGCCCGCGCCGGTCTGGCGCACGGTCTCCGTAACCGCGGCGACCTGCGCGGACGCCAACGCGGCCAGCACCGCGGCGATCATCCGCGGCGATCAGGCGCCCGGCTGGCTCGCCTCACTGGGGCTGCCCGCCCGCCTGGTCGACGTCGGCGGGCGGGTGCAGACCGTGGCCTGGCTGGCCCGCCGAGGCGTGACCACGGCCGCCAACAGGCGGTGATGACCCGAGGCCACAGCCACAGCCAGCAGCGCGGACGCTGACGGGCGGCAGCGGCCCGCGGCCCGGCGGCGCAATCGCCGCCGGACTCAGAGACAATTCATAACCGGGACAGAGGTACTGCTGCGGCGAGTGGGCCATGATCTGCAGGGAAGTAGAATCCGCTGTTCGCTCAGCCATACCCGGAGGTCGCGATCCATCCCGCTACCCGCGTCTGGCGGCTGCTGCCCGAACGCGGAGCCGTTCCGGTGGTGCTGGCCGACCACCTGGCCCGGCACGGTCCGCCGCCTGACTGCCCCGCGCTGATCGAGACGCTGCTGGACGCCGGCCTGTCCGGCCGGGACAGCTCCGGACGGCCGGTGCATGCCGCGCTGGCTGAGGCCGTGGCCGCGCGGCGCTGCGACGGCACCCCGGTCGTTCTCGCCCGGGCCGAGCTGGGCGAGCCCGCGAGCCGCAAGGACACGGCCCTGCTGTGGATGTCGCCCCACCTGGTTCTGGACGGGCTCCAGCTGGCCGCCGCGGCCGTCGGCGCGCGGCAGGCGCGGCTGTCCCCGGGCGGCCAGCCAAACGGGCGCCTGCGGGACAGCTTGCAGGCGGCGCTGACCGACCGGGTCGAGGCCGGCCTTGATGCCGTGCCGGTTGAGATCGCCGACGTCACCGGAGGGTTCGCCGGCGCAGACCAGGCCACGGAACGGCCAGCCGGGCCGACGGTGCTGGTGGCGAACGTGGAGACACTGGCCCACGTGGCGCTGATCGCGCGGCACGGCGCGGCCTGGTTCCGCAGCGTGGGCACGGCCACCGAGCCCGGGACCATGCTGTGCACGGTCCGCCAGCCGGACGGGAAGACCGACATTGTCGAGGCCCCCATCGGCGCGCCAGTCGGCGACCTGGTCACGCTGGACCGTAACACCCAGGCGGTGCTCGCCGGCGGCTACCACGGAACCTGGCTGCCGGCCGCGCGGGCCGCGTCGCTGCCGCTGAGCAATGCCGGGCTGCGCCAGGCCCAGCTGCGCCTGCCCGGCGCCTCGGTCGGCGCGGGGGTGCTCGCGGCACTGCCCGATGACCGATGCGGCCTCGTCGAGACCTCCCGGGTCGCCCGTTACCTGGCCGCGGAATCCGGGTTCGGCGCCGCCCGGCTGGTGCACTGCGCGCTGGGGGTCTTCGGCGAGGAGGTCCGGCTCCACGAGAAGGGGCGCTGCCGCGCGTCGAGCAACCGTCCCTTTCTGCCGGTTCCCTTACGCCTCCGGGCGGTTCCCGTGCCGCCAGATCCCGCTCGCGGCACGCTTAGGAGCGGAATTGAGCAGGGCATACTGACTTTAGCCGAGCGATTCTGACAATGGATGGCCATGAATAATCCGCAGACTCCCGCCGCAGCCCAGGGACAGGCAGGTGCGCGGCGGCCTGACGGCAGCGCGATCCGCGTACTCGTCGTCGACGATGAGCCGAGCCTGGCCGAGCTTCTGGGCAGCGTCCTGCGTTACGAGGGATGGGAGACGCGGACCGCGGGAACGGGCAGCGAAGCGATGAGCATCGCGCGTGACTTCCTGCCGGACGCGGTGATCCTGGACATCATGCTGCCGGACTTCGACGGGCTCGAGGTGCTGCGCAGGCTGCGCGCGGAGATTCCGGATGTATGCGTCCTGTTCCTGACGGCCAGGGACTCGGTCGAGGACCGTATCGCCGGGATCACGGCGGGCGGTGACGACTACGTGACCAAGCCGTTCAGCCTGGAGGAGGTCCTGGCCCGGCTCCGGGGACTGCTGCGCCGCGCCGACCTCACCCGGACCCACAGCGAGGGCTCGCTGAGCGTCGGCGACCTGACGATGGATGAGGACGCCCGGGAGGTCCGCCGGGGCGGGGACCTGATCGAGCTCACAGCCACCGAGTTCGAGCTGCTCAGGTTCCTCATGCGCAATCCGCGCCGGGTCCTGTCCAAGGCCCAGATCCTGGACCGGGTATGGAACTACGACTTCGGCGGCCAGGCCCACGTCGTGGAGCTGTACATCAGCTATCTGCGCAAGAAGATCGATGCCGGGCGGCCAGCGCTGATCCACACGGTCCGCGGCGTCGGCTACGTGCTGAAACCGGCCAGCTGATGGCCAAGGGCGCAGGCCACGCCGCGACGGCCCCGCTGCACCAGGGGTCGGCGGGTGGCCGCGCCGCGCTGCGCGCCGGGCCGTGTCCCTGGCCGGGCGGGTCGCGCTGCCCTGGCGCTCGCTGACCCGCGGGAGCCTCACGGCCCGGCTGGTCGCCAGCCTCGTGCTGCTGGTCATCGTCGCCAGCGCCGTCGTCGGGCTGGTGA
>CAVQZM010000073.1:0-59253 GCA_963718475.1 uncultured Actinomycetes bacterium
CCGGCTCGGGCAGCATCAGCAGTTCGGCGGCCCGGGCCGGTCCGGCCAGCCGCTGAAGGGTCCAGGACACGCCGGAGTCGGGGCCGAGCCCGACCATGGAGAACGACATGACCAGGCTCGCGGCCCGGGCCGCGACCCGGAAGTCGCAGGCCAGGGCGAGACCCGCGCCGGCCCCCGCCGCCACCCCGTTCACGGCGGCGACGACGGGCTTGGGCATCGTCATGATCTCCATAACGATCGGGTTGTAGTGCTCCCGCACCGTGTCGGTGGCGATCCGGCCCGACTCCAGGATCGCCTCGTGCTCCCGCAGGTCCTGGCCGGCGCAGAAGCCCCGGCCGTTGCCGGTGATGATGACCGCGCGGACCGGTTCGGCCGCCGCCCGCCGCAGCGCGGCGAGCAGGTCCTCCTTCATCTCCACGGTCAGCGCGTTCAGTGATCCGGGACGGTCCAGGGTGATGGCGGCGACCGCCTCATCGGCCTGGTAGACCACGGTGTCTGGCAACGTCGTTCCCCTCAGCTCGCAGCGCCGGCGTGTCGCCCGGAAAGCCTTCTGAGCCGGACCCGCAGCGCTTCACTCGAACGCGATCATTACCATTCTGCGTCCGAACACGGGATAATAGGGCGACGGATAGACACGGTTGAGGCTGGCCGGTTCCGCCGCAGGCGCCGGGACCGAGGTTTTTTTGTTAAGCGAGGAAGTCCGGCGCGGATCCAGGAAGAAGGGGTGCAGGATGGCGGCGATGAAGCCGCGGACGGGCGACGGTCCGCTGGAGGTCACCAAGGAGGGGCGGGGCATCGTCATGCGCGTCCCTCTGGAAGGTGGTGGCCGCCTGGTTGTCGAGCTGTCCGCTGACGAGGCTGCCAAGCTCGGCGACGCCCTGAAGGCTATCGGCTGAGCCTTGCCGGTCGATATCGAAGTCATCACGGTTGCCGCGGCCGGGCCGCGCCCGCTGGACGACTATCTCACGGGCCCGGGCGCTACCGGGGACATTCACATCATCGCCGTGCCCATCCGGTACGAGCAGTGCCGCGCGCTGGCCGACGGCGAATCCGGCGACGGGGCCGCGTCCGGCGACCAGGCCGCGCCCGGCGATCAGGCCCCATCAGGCGACGGGGACCAGGGCGGCTGGCCCTCCCTGACCGGTATACCCACCGAGGCGCTCGCCGCCGCTTCCGGTATGAGCGCCGCCGAGGCGATCGCCGCGTACGAGCTGTCGGGAAAGGCCGGGGAGACCGCGCGCCTGCCGGTCAGGACGCCGGCCGGCCTGATCGGGCTGATCCTCCTCGGCGTGGGTGACGGTTCCCCGGCCGCGATGCGCCGCGCCGGTGCCGCGCTGGCCCGGTCGGTCGACCCGGGCCGGAAGGCGGTGGCCACCGTGCCGGCGGACGCCCCGGACGAGAGCGTGGACGCGTTCACCGAGGGCCTGCTGCTCGGCGGCTACAAGTTCTCGCTGCGTTCCCAGTCCGACGATGACGCCGGCCACCCGGACGGCCCGGCGCGGGCGGTCCAGCTCGTGCGGCCCCGGCCGGACAGCGGCGCAGCCGGCCGGGCCGCCGTGATCGCCGAGGCGGTGGCGCTGGCCCGCGACCTGGTCAACATGCCGTCGTTGCAGAAGACCCCGGAGTGGCTGGCCGCTCAGGCGGTCGCCGTGGCCGGGCGGTCCGGCCTCGGAGTTCGGGTCCGGGATGAGGCGGAGCTGGCCGACGGCGGATTCGGCGCAATCCTGGCCGTCGGGGCCGGTTCGGCCCGGCCGCCGCGGATGATCGAGCTGACCTATGCGCCCGACGGCGCGGACGCCCACATCGTCCTGGCCGGCAAGGGGATCACCTTCGACAGCGGCGGGCTGTCGCTGAAGCCGAATGACGGCATGCGGCTGATGAAGACCGACATGTCCGGTGGCGCCACGGTGATCGCCGTGATGTCGGCGCTGGCGGCGCTGGGGGTACGGGCCCGGGTGACCGGGCTGGTGGCCGCGGCGGAGAACATGCCGTCCGGATCGGCCATGCGGCCCGGCGACGTGATCAGCGCCTATGGCGGCCGGACGGTGGAGGTCCTGAACACCGACGCCGAGGGTCGCCTGGTCCTCGCGGACCTCCTGGCCTACGCGGACGCCACGCTCAGCCCGGACGTGACCATCGACATCGCGACGCTGACCGGCGCGGCGCGGATAGCGCTCGGCGCCTCGATCGGCGCGCTTTACGCCAGCGACGACCGGCTCGCCGAGGCCCTGCGCGACGCCGGGACGGCCGCGGGGGAGCCGCTGTGGCGAATGCCGATGCCGGCCGACTACCAGTCGGCCCTCACGTCGGTGACGGCCGATCTCGCGCACATCCCGAGCAGCATGAACGGCGCGCGGAACGGGCAGGCCGGCTCCATCGTGGCCGCGATGTTCCTGCGCGAGTTCACCGGGGGACGCCCGTGGGCGCACCTGGACATCGCCGGGCCGGCCCGGGCCGGCGGCGACGACGGTGAGATAACCAAGGGCGGGACCGGCTTCGGCACCCGCCTGCTGCTCCGCTGGCTGACCGCCTGAACCGGTTCTTAGCCACCGGTTGGGCAAACTCCTAAGGGGCCCGGCAGTCAGCGCTGCCGTCGGCCGGCGACGCGGAGGATGTCCGATGGGTATGCACGCCAAGGCGGGAATGGTGCCGCGCTACGAGCGCGCGGCGCGTTGCGGCGCCTGCCCGGCGCGGACGGCAATGAGCGCCTCACCGCGCTGACGGGCGCGGTCCTGCTGGTCCTGCTGGCGGTCGAAGGCTTCACCCTCGTCGCGCTGCGGCCCCTGCTGCCCGTGCATTTCTTCGTCGGGATGCTGCTCGTCGGGCCGGTGGTGCTGAAGGCCGGCTCTACCGGCTACCGCTTCGTCCGCTACTACTCCGGAACCCCGGACTACCGGCGCAAGGGGCCGCCCAACCCGCTGCTCCGGCTGCTCGGCCCGTTCGTCCTGCTGTCCAGCCTCGCCGTCCTCGGGACCGGCGTGCTGCTCGCGTTCGCCGGGCCGGGAAACCGGCAGTTCCTGTTCCTGCACAAGGCCAGTTTCGTCATCTGGTTCGTGCTGATGACGGTTCACGTTCTCGCGTACGTGTGGCGGGTCCCCGGCCTGATCGCCGCCGACCTGCGCGGTAGTCGCGGGGCCAGCGGGCCCGGCCGGGACGCGGGGGCGGTGCTCCCGGCCACTGGGCGGGTGACTCGCTGGCTGGCGGTCACGGTGGCGCTGGCGTCCGGCCTGATCCTGGCGGCCGCCACGCTGCACCTGGCCGTCCCGTGGCGGTAGGCGTCTCCGCCGGCTGAGCGCCGCCCCGGCCCCGCTGCTTCGTCACCGGGTGGAGAAAACCGCAACATCTGCGGACAACCCAGCCCGATAACTGGGACACCCCTGGTGGCGACGTATAGCATCTAGATGCTTTATGTTGCTATTAAGAGGAATGATCGCAGCGCGAAGGCCGGGTTCCACGCGCCAACGTTTTCCCCGGCCTTCGCCCCTCCTGCTCAGGAAGGTGGAATCAGTATGTACGACGCGTCAGCGTCCCCCGGCCGGTCCGGACCGAACCGGAGCGCCGCGACCATGCCCCGCCGGGCGGCCGCCGGGTTAGTGGCCGTCTCCGCGCTGGCGGCGGCCGCCGCGGGCTGCGGCCAGGCGGCCGGGACCAGCGCCTCCGGCCCGGAGAAGACCCAGATCACCGTGGCCGCGCTGCCGATCGTCGCCAACACCCCGCTGTATGTGGCCGAGCAGGAAGGCTTGTTCAGGCGGCACGGCCTCGACGTCACGATCAAGTCCGTGACGCAGTCGACCCAGGCCATCCCGGACCTGCTGCATGGCAGCGTCGACGTGATCACCGGCGCCAACTATGTCTCCTTTTTCAAGGCCCAGGATTCGGGGGTGCTGTCGCTGAAGATCCTCGCCGACGAGGCGACCTGCGCTCCCGGCGCGAACGAGATCGTCGCGCTGCCCCGCTCGCGCATCGCCAAGCCCGCGGACCTGGCCGGGAAGACGATCGCCGTGAACATCCTCAACGACATCCAGACGATGACCGCCGACGAGGTGCTCCACTCCGAGGACGTCAGCACGGCCCGGGTGCGTTACGTGGTGGTGCCGTTCCCGGCCATGGCCACCGCGCTGGCCGCCGGCCGGGTGGACGCCGCCTACGAAGTAGAACCGTTCCTGTCCGAGGCCGAGGCGAGGATCGGCGCGCAGCCGGTGCTCGACACGTGCTCGGGCCCGACGGTGAACATCCCGATCGGCGGGGCCGTCACGACCGCCGGGTGGGCCGCCCGGTACCCGCGCACGGCACGGGCGTTTCAGCTGGCGATGCAGCAGGCGGCGGCCATGGCGGACAACAGCCGTCCCCTGGTCGAGCAGATCACGACCCGGGATATCCACATGAGCCGGCCGATCGCGGCGATCATCAACGTGGGCCAGTTCCCGACGACCGTGAACGTCGGCCAGATCCAGCGGACCGCCGACCAGATGCGGGCGGCCGGGCTGCTCAGAAGGCCGATTCAGGTGGCGGCGCTGGTGTTCCGGTGACCGGGCGCCTCAGGCGCGTTTCACCGCGGCCAGCAGGCCCTCACCGAGGGGGAGAAACAGGGGCACGAGCCGCTCGTCGGCCCGGATCACCTCGGCGAGTTCGCCCACCGCCGCCTGGTCGGCCGCCGTCTGGCCGCCAGCGCCGGCCTCGCCCGGGGCCGGCGCGCCCGCGAGGCCCGGCACCATCACGTCGTCGAAGGCCACGATGCCGCCGACCCGCAGCAGTCGCATCGCCGCCTCGAGGTAGTCGGCGTACTCGCGCGGGTCGGCGTCGCAGAACACCATGTCGTAGGCGCCGTCGGAAAGCCTCGGCAGGACGTCGAGCGCCCGGCCGAGGATCAGCCGGTAGCGGTTCGAGACGAACCCGGCCTGCGCGAAGGCCTTCCTGGCCATGCGCTGGTACTCAGGTTCCACGTCGACGCTGGTCAGCACGGCGTCCGGGCGCATGCCCCGGAGCAGCCAGATGCCCGACGACCCGCAGCCGGTGCCGATCTCCACCACCGTCCGGGCGCCGATCGCCGCGGCGAGGAACCGCAGCACGGCCCCGCCCGCCGGCCTGATCGGCACGCTGCCGCCCAGATCCTCGGCGCTGGCCCGCGCCTCCAGCAGCGGTTCGTCCTCGGGAAGGTAGGCGTCCGCATAGCCAAATGCCGCGTCTGTGCTCGCGATGATTACCTCCCCCGGGAGGAAACGGCTCCCGTCAGGCGAGCCTAGCGCCCGGCGTCCGGTGCGGGAACCAAATCGGCCGGTTGAACCGTTACCTAAGACGGCAGGTGGGCACAAGCCTGCCCGGACGGAATGGACGGCGGCGGAGGGGATCGCAGACGGCGGCCCGCGGCCCGTCAGCCGGCGACTGGCACATGCGGAGAAACCCGGGCACGATGGATGTTATCGAGGCGCCGACCGAGGCAAGGGGGAACGCCGTGGAGGAGGCCGGATCGCTGGATGCACCGGCGTCCGAGTGGACCGCGCCGAGCTGGGATGAGGTCGTCCGCGCCCATTCAGTGCGGGTGTACCGCCTGGCCTACCGCCTGACCGGGAACCCGCATGACGCCGAGGACCTCACCCAGGAGGTCTTCGTGCGCGTGTTCCGGTCGCTCGCCACCTACACTCCGGGAACCTTCGAAGGCTGGCTGCACCGCATCACCACCAACCTGTTCCTCGACATGGCGCGCCGCCGGCAGCGGATCCGTTTCGAGGGCCTCGGCCAGGACGTCGAGGGCCGGTTGTCCGGTGGCGACCTCACGCCGGCTGAGGCGTTCGACGAGCGTCACCTCGACACCGACATCCAGGCCGCGCTGAAGGACCTGGCCCCGGAATACCGGGCCGCGGTCGTGCTGTGCGACATCGAGGGCCTCTCGTACGAGGAGATCGCGGCCACGCTCGGCGTGAAACTCGGGACGGTGCGAAGCCGGATTCACCGCGGTCGCGCCCAGCTCCGGACGGCGCTGGAGCACCGGCGTCCCCGCCGGGCCGGCGCGTCGGCGCAGCCGCAGTCCCACCCCCAGCGGGTGGATGAGTCATGAGCCACCTCGGGCGCCGCTTGTCGGCGCTTATCGACGGCGAACTGAACGGTGCCGAACGCGACCGGGTGCACGCGCACCTGGCCCGGTGCCTCACCTGCCGGGCCGAGGCGAAAGAACTGCGCGCGCTCAAGCGAAGGATGAGCGCCCTCCGGGACGTGGTGGCCGACGACGCGCTGACCCGCAGGCTCGTGGCCATCGCCGAGCCGGGTGACCCGGTTCCGCCGCGCCGGCGGGCCCGGCGCGGCCGGCCGCCGGCCCGTCCCGGCTTCCGCACGTTCGGGCCCGCATCACGGCCGTCCGGTGCCCGTTACGGGCGGCGCCGGGGCCGCTACGTCGCCCTCGGCGTCGCATCCTGCGTCGTGGGGCTGGGCGTGACGGCATTCACCGTCGGAGGCGGGCAGGCCGCCCCGGGCCCGCGGATCACCCCTCCGGTGGAGATGTACAGCGTCGAGCACGCCATCACGACCGGACAGGTCCCGTTCGGCGGCTCGTCCGCCGTACCCGACCCGGACATCTCGGGCCCGTCCCGGGTACCGTGACGGCCCGCATGACCCGCCGGACCGGCTCAGCGGGCGAGCTGCCCGCGTCGCTGCTCACGATCGCCGCCATGCTCGCCATCCTGGCGCCGACCCTGCTGGTGACCGCGTGCGGCAGCCCGCGGGAGACGGCCGCGTCCCGTGAGCCGTCCCCGGCCGGCCCGGCCACGCCGAAGGCGGAGATCAAGCAGCAGGACGGCGGAGCAGGCCTGCGCCTGCTCCAGGAGGCGGCGAAGGCCGGCTCCGACACCTCCTACCAGGGGGTGGAGCTGGTTTCCGCGTGGGGCGTCGACGGTGACACCACGATGATCGCGGATGTCTGGCACCGCAGCGGAGGCAGCACGCTGGTCCGGGCGGCCGCTGCCGGGACGGCCAGCGCCGGACAGCCGAGCGTTTCCGCCGACACCGACAGCCGGGCGCCGGAGGGCGTCCTCGGCATCACCGGCAAGCTGGTCGTCCTGCTGGGCGCCAACTATGACGTCGGCGTGGCGGGCGCCGGCTCCGCGGACAGCAGGCCTGCCGAGGTCGTCGAGGCGCGGCGCGAAGACGGCCGCGTGGCCGCGCTGTTCTGGCTGGACAAGGCGACCAAGCTGCCGCTGCGGCGCGAAGTGTTCGACTCCGGCGCCCACCTGATCGGCGAAGACGTCTTCATCGACCTGAAGATCGGCACGTCCGCGGCGGCGGCCGCGCCCGCGGTGTACGCCGCGCCGGGAACGCAGCGGCTCAGCGCCGCGGAGCTGGCCAAGATGCGGGCCGGCGGCTGGCCGGTGCCGGGGACCCTGCCGGACGGCCTGGCCCTGTTCGAGGCGGGCGAAGCCGCCAGCGGATCGGGCCGGATCCTCGATCTCGGTTATTCCGACGGCCTGTTCGTCGTCTCGGTTTTCGTCCAGCGCGGCGACCTGGCCCCCAAGCTGGCCGGCTGGGACAAGATCACCCTGGACGGCCGTGAGCTGTACGCTGGGCAGCCGGACCGGCGCAGCCTGACCTGGGCCAGCCGGGGTTTCGTCTTCACGGTCATGGCCGACGCGCCGCCGGCCACGCTCGACCGGGCCGTGGACACGCTGCCGTACAGCTCGCAGCCGGGCTTCTGGGGCCGGCTGTCCCGCGGCTTCGCGCGCCTCGCGTCCTGGGCGAACCCGTTCCGCTGAGACCGCCTCTGCCCGGAATGCGGCATGACGGTTTACAGTGGACCTGCGGGGCCGAGCCGGCCCCGCGCTGCTCCCGGCCGTTGGAGATCCCCGGTGTTCGATCTGTCCCTGCCCAAGCTCCTGGTGCTTGCGGTGATTGCGCTGGTCGTGTTCGGCCCCAAGGAGCTGCCGAAGATGGCCGCTCAGGCCGGCCGCGCGCTGCGTGAGCTGCGGCGGCTGGCGGACGGCGCCAAAGCGGACCTGCGCGAGGGCCTCGGCCCCGAGTTCTCCGATTTCGACATCGACGACCTGAACCCGCGCCGGTTCGTCCAGAAGCACCTGCTCAGCGACCTGAACGGCGACGACCACAACGGCACGGACGTCAACGGCAAAACCCCCGTCGCCGCGACCCTCCAAGCCGGCGAGGAACCCCCGTACGACTCAGAGGCCACCTAGTTCTGGCCCGGGCACTCCCCAGGGAGCCCCGATCCCGACCCTCGGTCCGCCGCCGGCCCCTCACCAGAGACCCCTCAGCCACTATTGTTCTCCGGCTTATGCGCCTCCCTTCAGCTCACGCCAGATTTCGCGGGCGTCCGTTGATATGAGGCAGTAGGGGTTACCGCCGGTCCTGCTTACAGCCTCGAACCGAGGTTTATCGCCACGGAATTTGAGCACGTTCACCGTGTAGTTAGGGAAGGCGGCCCGCAGCGCGTCGGCCTGAACACAGATATCCGGCGGGGGCGGCAGCCTAAAGTCTGGGACGTTCATTGGCTTCCCGCTGCGCATAATCGTCTGCCACAGTCAGTGAAGTTCCTCGGCGGACGCGGCAGTCAGCTCTTGCCCGGTGCGCACATGCTTCAGCGACCCATTGGCCGTCTGTACCGGAACAGAGTAGACGGGGACCTTCCGGCTGTCCAGTGCTCGCGCAAATCACGCAAGACGTTATGTAGCCGTGCGGTATGCATGTGTTCAGGATTCCGGCGCGCGGCTACGCTGGGAACCGGAATCGATACTCCCCGGTAGGACAGCAACCCTGTTGCCTTGGACAAGCTTGGACAGGCCGATGAAATCCGAGGGAAGCCCGCTCATCGTCTTCGGGACGATGCTGAAGCACTACCGGATCACGGCCGGGCTGTCACCGGAGCAACTCGGCTCCCGGATCTACATGAGCGGTTCCCAGATCCGCAAGATCGAGGACGGCCGCCGGACCCCCGACCGAGGCGTTCGTGGACGCCTGCGAGGGCGTCCCTGAGCTGGCCACCAGCGGGGCGCTCATCGAGCTGTACGGGGCGCTGGAGAACGTCCTGAAGCCCGCCGCCTACCCGGCCTGGTTCGGTGACTGGGTTAGTAAGGAAGCCCAGGCCGTCAAGCTGCGGTGGTTCGAGCTGAACGTCGTGCCGGGCCTGCTCCAGACCGAGGAATACGCCAGCGCCCTGCTGAGCGGCAGGATCGGCTTCAACGGTGACGTCGACGAGGCCGTGGCCGCGCGCCTCGCCCGTCAGGCAATCCTGGACCGTGACGAGCCGCCGGAACTGTTCGTCGTGATCGACGAGGCCGCCCTTCACCGGCCGGTCGGCGGTTCCGGTGTGATGGCCAGGCAGCTGAAACACCTGGCGGAGATTTCGGGCCGGTCGACTATCGTGAGGGTCATCCCGGCCGCGACCGGGGTTCACGACGGGCTGCCGGGGCCGTTCATCATCGCGGACTTCGCGGGTGGGACCTCAGCCGCATACGTGGATACCCCGCTGCGGGGCATGATGATTCAGGACGTTGATGACGTGGCCGCGCTGGAAGCGACCTGGGACCGGCTGGCGGCTGAAGCGCTGCCCCGGTCGGCAAGCGTGAAGCTCATAGAGGGAGTGGCGCAGGAATGGAACCAGTAACTAACTGGCGGAAGGCCAGCTACAGCAGCACAAACGGCGGTGCGTGCGTCGAGGTGGGAAACGCTGGCCGCCGTGTTGCTGTCCGCGACACGACAGACCGTGAAGGCCCCGCGCTCGCAGTCAACGCAGACATGTGGCGTTCGTTCGTCGCGAGCATCAAAAGTAAGTAACCAGATATGAAGCGGGCCATCCCATCGAGTATGGGAGTGGCCCGCTTTCTGTTGCGCTCATTTCCGGCCTTGGGGCGGCTTAGGTGGGCGAGATCGACAGGGAGCGGCGGGCTAGGCCTCGGGCCCTCGTGCCGAGGTTGTCGGCGATCTTTCTGAGTTCCTTGGCCGCCGGGGTGTCGGGGTCGCTGAGGACGAGCGGCATCCCCTGGTCAGCGCCCTCGCGCAGCCGGGTGTCGATCGGCACCTGGCCGAGCAGCGGGACGCCGGCGCCGGTGATCCGGGTCAGCGCCGCGGCGACCGTCTCGCCGCCCCCCGAGCCGAACACGTCGGTGTGCTCGCCGCAATGCGGGCAGACCAGGTAGGACATGTTCTCGATGACGCCGACGATGCGCTGGTGGGTCTGCATGGAGATCGCACCCGCGCGTTCCGCGACCTCGGCCGCCGCCAGCTGCGGCGTGGTCACCACGAGCAGCTCGGCGCCGGGCAGCAGCTGAGCCACCGAGATCGCGATGTCCCCGGTGCCCGGGGGCAGGTCGAGCAGCAGGACGTCGAGGTCGCCCCAGTACACGTCGGCCAGGAACTGCTGGAGGGCCCGGTGCAGCATCGGGCCCCGCCACACCACCGGTGAGTTGCCCTTGGTGAACATGCCGATCGAGATGACCTTCACGTTGTGCGCCGACGGCGGCATGATCATCTTTTCGACCTGGGTCGGCAGGCCGGTGACCCCGAGCATGCGCGGTACGGAGTGCCCGTAGATGTCGGCGTCCACGACCCCGACCTTGGCCCCGGAGGCGGCCAGGGCCACGGCCAGGTTGACCGTGACCGACGACTTGCCGACACCGCCCTTGCCGCTGGCCACCGCGTAGACCCGGGTCAGGGACGTGGGCTGGGAGAACGGGATCTCCGGGGCCGGCTTGCCGCCGCGCAGCTGAGTCTGCAGCGCCTGCCGCTGCTCGTCGCTCATCACGTCGAGTTCCACCCGGACGCGGGACACGCCCTCGATGGCGCTGACCGCCGCCGTGACGTCACGCGTGATCTTCTCACGCAGCGGGCAGCCGGCCACCGTCAGGTACACATCGACGCGAACCGTTCCGTCCGGTGAGATCTCAATGTTCTTGACCATGCCGAGGTCCGTGATCGGCTTGTGGATCTCGGGGTCGTTCACGCCGGCGAGCGCGCGCGACACCTGATCGGCCGTGGGGCTGGACGACGTGGTGGGCAGGGAGGTCATGTCCTCATGCTACGAAGCCGCGCGGCCCAGGGCGAATGCGGCCTCATACCGTACCGGGGGGTGTAACGCGCGCGCCGGGCCGGCGCTGTCCTCAATGTGACCCGGTATGTGGCTCGCGTCAGGAAGAGCCGCGCCTGTACGGCTCCCTCCCAGCTTGCACAGGTTGCGGCGCTCCCGCCTGCGTCGGGTGATGGCCAGGGGCGGCCCGGCCGGTCAACGCTGCTGTGGCCCGGGATCGGCGCCCCGGCCACAGCAGCCTCATGGCTGTGGTCAGCGGCGGCCGCCGAGGCCGACGAACCCGGCCGGGCTGAACTGGAGCCGCTGGGGCCGGAAACGCTGGTGCCGGAGACGTGACGCGCACGTCCCCGGCACCGATCCTGCGGTAGTCACAGCGCGGTCAGTCGCGCACTGGCTCACCGGTCGAGGGGTTCAGGATGAACGGCTTCGCATCCGGGTGGTTCCAGTTGAACATGCCGTTCAGCGAGCCGGACACGTTGTCGAACGAGCTACTGCCGGTCCGCTCGCCGCCCAGCCAGTTGTTCTCGATGAAGTTGATGATGGACGTCTGGTCCGTCATCGTGTTGTCGACGTAGTTGGTCTTCGAGTACGGCGAGATGACCATCATCGGCAGCCGCTGGCCGTAGCCGCAGCGGTCCTGGTAACCGCCGAGGGCGGTGCCGTGGCCGCAGACGCCCGGGGCGTTCAGCGCGTCGGTCGCGGGGTCGGCCGAGGAGTTGATGATCGGCGACATCACGTGGTCATACCAGCCGTCGGAGTCGTCGTAGTTGATGACGACCGCCGTGTTGTGCCAGTACTTGGACTTCTCGATCTGGTTGATCGTGTTGACCAGGAAATGCTGCTCGTCGGTCGGGTCTGAGTACCCGGCGTGGCCGTCCTGGTAGGCCGGGGCCTTCAGGAAGCTCACCGAGGGCAGGTTCCCGCCGTCCAGAGCCTTGGAGAACCAGGACAGGTCGTACTGGTGGTTGGCCGGCCCGGCGTGCCCGACCTCGGCCAGGTCCTTGGGCGCCGTGTGGTTCGGGTTGGCGGTGGAGGCGTAGTACTGGAACGGCTCGTGGTGCGGGATGTAGTCGGCCGTCGAGGCGCCCGCGATGTTGGCGTGCGCCGATCCGCAGACCACCTTGCCGCCCGAGGTGGACGTCGGCGCGAAGCCGCCCTCGAACCAGCCCCAGCTGACGCCCTTCTTGTTCAGCAGGTCACCGATGTTCGGGCCGGTCATCTTCAGCGTCGTGCCGGTGTGGTTCGAGCAGGCGTCATAGTAGGGGTCCTGGTCGCTGTAGTCCGTGCCGACGCCGCTGGAGTTGGCCGAGCCCACGGTGCTCGGGTCGGAGACGGTCTGGCCCGTCTGGCTGACCCCGCTGGCCCCGTAGGTCTGGCCGGAGACCAGGTTGAGGGCGCCCGGCGTCGACGGCCCGAATACGGTGTCGTAGGAGTTGTCGCTCATCGCGTACCGCTGCGCATAGTTCCACAGGCCGGTCACCGTGTTGCCGTCGTAGTAGTTCATGACCAGGCCGGGCGTCGAGTACGCGGGAGCGGAGCACGTGCTGTTCCCGGTGTTCTGCACGAACTTGTCCATCAGGCCCTGGTCGAAGGCCTTCTGCTCGGCGGTGTAGGCGTGGTCCTGGTCGCAGGTCACGGCCTGGGACGGGCTGAGGCGCTGCGGGTTGTACTGGTTCGGGTTATGGGTGAGCAGCGCGCCGCTGAGGCCGTTCACGCTCGGCGTTCCCGGCTTGGCGTGGAACGGGTTGCCGTCGGTGTTCGCCGCATTCGGGTAGGTGGCGAAGTAGTGATCGAAGCTGACGTTCTCCTGGAAAATCACCACCACGTGCTGGATCGGGGTGGCAGTCGCCGGCTTGGAGCCGTTCGTCGCAGCGGGCGCGGCGGCGGCAGCCGCCACGCCTCCCACTGCGAGGGCTCCCGCCACCGCGAGCGCGGACGCGCTGCGTAGCGGTATGTGCATATGTCCCTCCGGGCATGGTCCATGCTGGGGCATCCTGGTGGGATGCCGAAGCTGACGATCTCCAGGCTTATCGCCCGGAAGGTGAACTGAGGGTTTCTTCCGCCGAAATTCCCTCATAAGAACCGGGCGGGGCTGGCCGGATGCCGCTGACCGGGCGCCGGGGCCCGGAACTGAACGTAGCGCACGCCATTGATATCGTCCGGGAACGACAGTCACCGCTGCGATCCGGGGAGGTCGGCAAGCCGCCGTGAATGCTTACCGCGCCCGCCGGTCGTGCCTGGCCGTGCAGGCCAGCAGCGAGCGGTTCCTGGCCAAGGCGCGGGACCTGCCCGCCGACGAGGTGTTCCTCGACCTGGAGGACGCGGTCGCGCCGGCCGCCAAGGACGCCGCGCGGCACAATGCCGTCGCCGCGCTGACCTCCGGCCCGTGGCGGGCCGGGGTGCGTGCGGTGAGGATCAACGACGTGACGACGCCCTGGGCGTACCGGGACGTGATTGAGGTCGCCGAGGGTGCCCCCGGCGACGTCGACGTGATCGTGCTGCCCAAGGTGACCAGCCCCAGCCACGTGACCTGGCTCGACCTGTTGCTCACGCAGATCGAGCAGGCCACTGCCGGGCGGGACGGCGGGCCCGGCGGCCAGGCCCGGCGGATCGGCATCGAGGCGCAGATCGAGGACGCCAGCGGGCTGGCCGCCGTGGATGCCATCGCCGCCGCATCTGACCGCCTGGAGGCGCTGATCTTCGGCCCGGCGGATTTCATGGCCAGCCTCGGCATGCGGTCCCTGGATGTCGGCGTCCAGCCGCCGGGGTACTCCGGTGATGCGTTCCACTACGCGCTGATGCGGATCCTGGTGGCGGCCCGGGCGCACGGACTGCAGGCCATTGACGGCCCGTACCTGAAGATCCGCGACGTGGACGGTTTCCGGCGCGCCGCCGTCGGGGCCGCCGCGCTCGGCTACGACGGCAAGTGGGTCCTGCATCCGGGCCAGATCGACGCGGCGAACGAGGTCTTCGCTCCCGGCCAGGCCGAATACGACCGGGCCGAGCAGATCCTCGACGCGTATGAGCACGCCACGACCGTCGACCAGCGCGGTGCCGTGATGCTCGGCGACGAGATGATCGACGAGGCGTCGCGCAAGATGGCGCTCGGCCTGGCGGCCAAGGGCCGCGCCGCGGGCCTGAAGCGGACGCCAGACCCCGCCTCTCCGGCTCGAGACTTACTAGAGACTTAAAGGACGCCCCAGGACGCGAGGATCGCGGCCAGTCCCTCGGTCAGCGGCAGGCCCGGCAGGTCCGCGGGCGCCACCCAGCGCGCGTCCGCGGCGTCGTCTCCCGCGGTCAGGGTGCCCCCGGTCACGGTGGCGCGGTAGTCACGGATGTCGAGGATGCTGCCGCCCGGCCGGGCCGGCTCACCGCCCCGGCCAGCGGTCCCGGGCGCACCGTGAGCCCGGTCTCCTCGCGCATCTCCCGCACCAGGGCCTGCTCGTCCGTCTCGCCCGGCTCGATCCGGCCACCGGGCAGCGACCAGAGGCCGGCCCCCGGATCGTGGCCGCGCTGGATGAGCAGCAGCCGTCCGGCTTCGTCCCGGACAATGGCTCCGACGCAGGGAATGCGGGTGGCCTCCATGGCTCAAGTATCGGACCGGGCGGAGAGATACCGGCCGGTCGCTGCAGCACGTCCACACAAGCAGCACGTCCGCGCAAAAGTCGGTCCTGCCCGGTGACCGCAATTCACCGGGCAGGACCTAATCTCGCCCTGCACAGGAGGGACGGAGATCAGTGAGGAACGTTACCAATCCGGGGCAATGTATGCGATCGATGGTCATTCCGAATTTGCGTCGCTTTGGTAACGAAGGTCCCGCAAAACCCCCGATGACATGGGGTTGACACGGCGGGAGGGACGGGAAAGAATAACGGAAAGTAACAGCAATCCGATCGATTCGTCACGCTAGGTAGCGATGAGGGAAACGTGCCCGCGATGCGCGGCGCCCGTGCACGAGCCGAGCGCCTGGTCGAGCGCGTGGCAGTGCGCCCGGCACGGGGAGGTCTCCCCGCTCCGGCCCGCGTACCGTCCCTCCCGTGACGGGCTGGCCGGGCTGCTGCGGACGGCCGAGGTGCCGGTGCTGGTGCCGTGGCCGCTCCCGGTCGGCTGGCTGGTAACGGGGTTCGCCGGAGCGGGCGACGACCGCACCGGGACCCGGGCCAGCGTCGTCGCGCTCTCCGGACCGGATCCGGCCGGTGGTCCCGGCGACCTGCTGGTCATAGCCGAGGAGCCCGGGATCGGCCTGGGCGCCGGGCTCGCGGGGCTGGACGGCCCCGACCCCGGTGACGGGTTCGCCGCCGCGCCGCCGCACGCCATGGCCCATTTCGAGGGGCACGAGGTTCCGCTGTGGAACGTCGCGGCGCCCGACCGGGCCGCCTTCGCCGGCGAACTGAAGGGCGGCTGGCTGTGGATGGTGCTGTGGCCGCAGACCGCCGGGCTGATTCTCGCCGAGCACATCTGCCTGCGTGACCTCCGGGACCCGCTGCAGGAGCTGGATCTTCCGTTCGGCGCGCCATCTCCGCGCCTGCCGGCCTGACCGGCCTGACTGGCCTGACCTGACCGGGCCGCGCCGCGCGGCGCGCGCTGCGTACGATGGGCCGGTGCGCATCGACCTCCACTCGCACAGCAGCGCCTCCGACGGGACCGAACCCCCGGCCGAGGCCATGCGGCGCGCCCGCCTCGCCGGAGTGGACGTGGTGGCCCTCACCGATCACGACACGGTCGCCGGCCATGACGAAGCGCGCCGTCAGCTGCCGCCCGGGCTGACGCTCGTACCGGGCATGGAGCTGTCCTGCCACTCCGGCGGCCGGAGCCTGCACCTGCTGACCTACCTGTTCGACCCGGGTCATCCCGGCCTGGCCACGGAGGGCGTGAAGATCCGCGACGACCGGGTGCGGCGGGCGCGCGTCATGGTCGACAAGCTCGCCGGGCTGGGCGCCCCCGTCACCTGGGAGCAGGTAACGGCGATCGCCGGTGACGGCGTGGTGGGCCGCCCGCACATTGCCCGCGCCCTGGCCGACGCCGGCGTGATCAGTGCGCCGGCCGAGGCGTTCACGGCGGAGTGGATCGGCGACGGCGGCCGCGCCTACGAGGACAAGTACGCGCTGGACCCGGCGGTGGCGATCGCGCTGGTCCGGGCGGCGGGCGGGGTCAGCGTCCTGGCTCACCCGCGAACGACCGGCTACGAGGTGCCGGACGAGGTCATCGTCCGGCTGGCCGCCGCAGGCCTGGCCGGGGTCGAAGTGTGGCATCCGGAGCAGCCACCCGCCGAACGGGAACGGGTGCTCGCCCTGGCCACGGAACTGGGCCTGGTCGCCACGGGGGGAAGCGACGACCACGGCGCGCTGACCGGTTACCGGATCGGCTGCGAGTCGACCCCGCCCCAGGCCTATGAACAGCTTGCCGAACAAGCCTCGGGAGCGGTTCCGGCGCGTGGCTGAGTGGTTCTCACTGGGCGCCGATCGGCAGGGGAGTGGCGCTGGCCCATCCAAAATCGTGCTGGTCGCGGCGGAACACGAGAAGTGACGCCGTGCCGAACGTGGCGGTGACCGGCCCGGCGGTCGTGTCCCCCATCGCCTCGGCCACTGGCTCCGCCGGCCCGTCATTGCTGGCATAAGCGATGCTCACGTGGGGCGCGAATTTCCCGGGAGCCGGCGCAGGCTCACCGAAGTGCTCCGGGCCGACCACCGAGGCGATCGCCTGATGCACGGCCAGGCGGAGCTGGTAGAGCGGCTCCCGCGGTTCGGCCGTGAGGTACACCGCCGACGGCCGGATCGTCGGCCGGTGGAACGTGGTCGTGGGCGGGCGCAGGCCGCGAAGCCGTTCGCCGGTGCGTTCGGTGACGGCCGCGAGGTCCGCCGGGCTGATTTCGTCGGCAAATCCGATCCCCTGCAACGTGATGTGGAGCCAGCGCGGCGCGATGAGATCGAGGTTCGGCAGGTGGCCGATGGTGTCCTGATAGCGCCGGATCAGCCCGCGTAGCTCCGGCTGGTCCTCCAGGATCAGGAAGCACGCGTAGAAATCCTGGCCCGTACGCCATCCCGGCCGCTGCTGCCAGTGGGCGCGTCCGGTGGCGGGCTTTTCCGCGTCTATGCAGCGCCGTCCCGGGGGTCGATGCCGTGCTGGCGGAGAAGATCGCGAAGGCGCTCGACTTCATCAGTCAGGGATGGAAGGTCCGTGTACGAGGCGGCCCACTCCTCCCTGACGGGATGCCCGGTCGCGGACCAATTGCTTTTCCCGGTCGCGCAGTGCCGCCGCGCTCTCGAAGTCCTGGGCATCGATGGCGGATTCCTTCTCGCGGCGGACCTGGGTGATCTCCCGGTCCAGGTCGCGCAGGTCCGGTGCGGTGGTGCCGACCCGGCGCTCGAGGGCCGATAGGCGCGACTCCACCGAGTCGAAACGGTCAAGCAGTTCCGACAGCAGCTTGCGTTTTCCGCGGCCGGTCTTGCCGGACCGCCGCGGCGCGCGTGTGCACCACGGCTCGTCGTCGCTCTGGTGGCCATGCAGCAGCTGGATGACCTGCTGGCGGACCCGGTTCAGGTCAGCGCCCAGCTTCACCAGCACCTGCGCGGCCACACCGTCACCCTCACGGATCAGGCCCAGCAGAATGTGCTCAGTGCCGATGTACCTGTGGCCCAGCTGGGTGGCCTCGCGCAGCGACAGCTCAAGCACCTTCTTGGCGCGCGGAGTAAAGGGGATGTGCCCCGACGGCGCCTCCTGCCCCTGGCCGACAATCTCCTCGACCTGCTGGCGCACGGCCTCGAGACTGATCCCCAGAGATTCCAGGGCCTTCGCGGCCACGCCTTCACCCTCGTGGATGAGGCCCAGCAGGATGTGCTCGGTGCCGATGTAGTTGTGATTGAGCATCCTGGCCTCTTCTTGAGCCAGGACCACCACCCGCCGCGCCCGGTTGCTGAACCTCTCGAACATGCTCCGCCTCCCGTCGGCCGCGCCGATGGTTATCACGATACGTCGCGTTTGGGGTCTGTGTGGCTGACGGCCGGGGCCGATATCGTGGCCGTGGCCGCGTGGCCAGAGACGGGGGAGGTGGCCTGGATGTGTCCTCAGGTACCGCTGACTGATACAAAATCCCTGGGCAGGGGCTCGCTGTGAAGTTCTTCTGGGAAGTCTTCGTCACCCTGCTGGTCATCATCGACCCGCCCGGGACCGTCCCGGTGTTCCTCGGGCTGACGCGCGGCCGGTCGGCGAAGACCCGGAACAAGCTGGCCTGGCAGGCCGCCGTCGTCGCGTTCGGCGTGATCGTGGCGTTCGCGCTGTTCGGCCGGACGATCCTCGGCTACCTGGGGGTGGGACTGCCCGCGCTGGAAGGCGCGGGCGGCCTGCTGCTGCTGCTCGTCTCCCTCGAGCTGCTGACCGGCAAGTCGTCCGAACCCACCTCGGAGGAGCGGGCCAAGGCCAACGTCGCGTTCGTCCCGCTGGGGACGCCGCTGCTGGCCGGCCCGGGAGCGATCGTCGCCACCATGCTGTACGTCCAGCGCGCCCACGGCCTCGGGAACGAGATCGCCCTGGCCGGGGCGATCCTCGCGGTGGCCGTCGCGGCCTGGCTGGCCATGCGGTTCTCCACGGTGGTGCACCGGATCCTGACCGACAACGGCGTCGAACTGCTGACCCGGATCGCGGGCCTGCTGCTGTCGGCGATCGCCGTCCAGCTGGTCGCGTCCGCGGTACGGGCCTTCGCCCAGCAGGGCTGACCGGCCCGCGCCGCCCCGCGTCCCCGCAGGGCCCCGATACCCGCCGGTCGGCGGCATCTGTCGGTGCCGGCTGATAGCTTGCCGACGTAGCGAGGAGGACAGGGCCCCATGGATGCGCGGATCGAACAGGTGCCGGCAGCGGCCCCGGCGGGTGACGGGGACGCGCCGGTCGGCGTCAACACCTGGATCGTGGGGGACGACGACGAGGTCATCGTCATCGATCCCGGCCGTGACGCCCCGTTAAGGACGGCGCGGTGAGCGGCACGGTGAACGGCCCGGGCGCGGAGCAGCTCAGCTTCGGCGGGATGCCGCAGAGGCTGTACCCGTGTACCCCGACCCGGCTGTCCACCTGGCTCGACTGCCCCCGGCGCTACCGGATGACCTACCTGGACCGTCCGGTCCTCCCGAAGGGCCCGCCCTGGGCGCACAACAGCGTCGGCGCGAGCGTGCACAACGCCCTGGCCGCCTGGTGGCGCCTGCCGCGGGCCGCGCGCACCGTGGCGGCCGCCGGCGATCTGCTGGAGCGCGGGTGGATCACCGAGGGCTTCGCCGACGAGCAGCAGTCGCTGCGGCAGCGCTCGCGGGCCCGCGCCATGGTCGTGGGCTACGTCGCGGACCTGGATCCGGCCGACGAGCCGGTGGGCGTGGAACGGACCGTCGCGACCCGCACCGACCGCATCGCGGTCTCCGGGCGCATTGACCGCCTGGACGAGCGGCCGTCCGGCGAGGCCGGCACCGAGCTGGTCGTGGTCGACTACAAGACCGGGCGGCACCTGCTCACCACGGACGACGCGCGCAGCTCGCTGGCTCTCGCGCTGTACGCGGTGGCGGCGGCGCGGTCGCTGCGGCGCGTGTGTCACCGGGTGGAGCTGCATCATCTGCCGACCGGCAGCGTGATCACCTGGGAGCACACCGACGAGACGCTGGCCCGGCAGGTCCGCCGGGCCGAGGAGATCGCCGCCGAATGCGCCCCGGCCGACGAGGGGTTCCGGGCCGGGCTGCCGCCGGACCGCTACGACGACCTCTTCCCGCCCCGCCCGGGCCCGGCCTGCGGCTGGTGTGACTACCTGCGCCATTGCGACGTGGGAACAGCCGCCGCGCGTCCCCGCCGGCCGTGGGACGGCATCGCCGACGAGGATGTCCCATGATGGCCCGCCGGGCGGGGTGATCCGGCGCCGGAAGGTCCCGGCCTTCGGCGCCGTCCTGGGCTTACCCGCTCAGTCCTCGTTGAGCTCCTCGACGATCCAGTCGACCATCACGGCCAGCAAACAACAGGTGGCAGCGAGAAGCAGCCCAATCCGAACTTCCTTTCCCATGACGCCCCCTTAGAAGGTGTAAATCGCCCTTCCCTCATGATGTCTCCTCAAGGCGGGCAGCCGTGCTCCGGGGCCCCGGGTTTCGGGCCACGGAGTGGCGCTGGGTCAGCCAGGGGCGTGCGCCGGGCAGGCCGGAGAGTCTCAGGGGAGAGCAGCCCGGCGTCCCGCGCGGCCCGCTGCCCGGCCCGGCCGTCCCGGCCTGCCGCGCGGCCGCGGCCGTTAGCGGCGGCCTCGGCCGCGTGCCAGAACGCGTTGAGCGCACTGGCCGTGGTCTCCGGCGCGTCGACGGCCGGGGAGTGGGCCGCGCCCGGTATGCACACCCGCTCGGCCGAGAGCCGGGCCGCCATTTCTTCCTGGGCCGCCGGCTCCGACTTGTCGTCGTCCTCGCCGTACAGCACGAGAACCGGCGCCTCGATGTGACGCGCCAGCTCGGCCGTGTGGTCCGGCGCGCTGAGCAGGTACTGTGCCATCGTCCGCAGGCCGATGGGGGAGTTGCGCAGCATCCGCTCGCGCAGGAAAGCGATGATCTGAGGGTCCACCCCGGCCGCGATGGCCTGGGGGGCGAGCGCCGCGTCCCAGGTGCGCTCGATCGCACGGCGCAGGGCGTCCGGGCTGCCGCCGTCCAGGCTGGCGATCAGGCCGGTCAGCTCGGCGCTGGCCGGGCCGGTGAGGCGGGCCGGCCCCGAGCTCATGAGGGTCAGCGACCCGATGCCGGAGGCGCCGGACAGAACGGTCTCCCGCACGACGAGGCCGCCGAACGAATGGCCCATCACGTGCACGGGGCCGCGGCCGCCGTTGGCGCCCGCGCCGCTCGCGCTGACCCGCGCGGCCACGGCGTCGATGACGGCGGCGACATCGGCACCCAGCTCGGCGATGGCGTACGCGCCCGGCTCGTTCGGCCCGGACGTCTCGTACTGCCCGCGCAGGTCAAGGGCGATCACCCGCCGGCGGCCCGGCCAGCTGGTGGAGGATGGAGAGAAAGTCCTCCTTGCTCCCGGTGTACCCGGGAACGAGGAGAGCGGGCTGCCGTTCGCACACTCCGGTGCCCGGCATGGCCTCCAGGACCGCGAAGGCCCCGCGGCTGGTCTCGATGACGGTCCGCCGGACGCCGTCAGGCAGGCGGAGGGACGTGGGTGTGCTCACCGTGGGAACCCTTACCGAACACTGCTGATGTCCATGCTGGATAGTGTCCATGCTGGATAGACGTACGGGGGAACGTCGCTGGTGCCATTGAATCACGGGCACGGGGCTGCCGCTGGCCGGCCGGATGGTTCCGGCCGGCCAGGAGAAACTGGGCGCGCCAGGTTCAGGATGCCTGCTGGCCGCCGCGCCGGGGCCGGCGCCGCCGGACCCGGGGGCCGCGCTCGGGGGTGCCCGATCCGGCGTGGGCCGCCGGCTGCGTCACCGTATCGGACTGGTCGTGCTGCCCATCGGCGGCTGCGTTGGTGGCCGTGCTGGCGGCTGGGCCGGCTGCCGTGGGCGTGCCCGGCTGGGACGGGACGGTCTCGCGCCCGCCGCGGGTGCGCCGGCGGACCCGGGTCCGTTCCCGCGGCGCTGGGCTGTCGTGACCGTCGTGGCCGTCTGTCCCGCGGCCGCCCGACGCCCGGCCGTGCGGGGCGGTGCCCGGCGCGTGCCGCTTGTCACGGCCGCGGTCACGGCTCCGCGGAGCGGAACGCCCCGTCTCGCCGATGTCCTCCACCGCTTCGGCTTCCAGGCCGGCCCGGTCACGCTGGGCGCGCGGGAGCGTGCCGGTCGCGCTGCGCGGGATGCCCACCTCGGTGAACAGGTGCTCTGACGTGGAGTACGTCTCCACCGGCTCGGCCTGACCGAGGCCGAGTGCCTCGTTGATGAGCTTCCAGCGGTGCATGTCCCGCCAGTCGACGAAGGTCACCGCGACGCCATCCTTACCCGCACGCCCGGTTCGCCCGATGCGGTGCAGGTAGGCCTTTTCGTCGTCCGGGCACTCGAAGTTGACCACGTGGGTGACGTTCTCGACGTCAAGCCCGCGGGCCGCCACTTCGGTGGCCACCAGCACGTCGACCTTGCCGCTGCGGAATGCGCGCAGTGCCCGTTCGCGCTGGCCCTGACCCAGGTCACCGTGGACGGTCGCGACCGCGAATCCGCGCGTCGTGAGCGCGGCGGCCACCTGATCGGTGACCCGCTTGGTGTGGCAGAACACCATGGTCAGGCCCCGGCCCTCGGCCTGCAGGACGCGGGCGAGAACCTCGATCTTGTCCATCTGGTGGGCGCGGAAGACATGCTGCCGCGTGCTGCGGAACCGGAGCGGGCGCGTCGATGCTCTCGGCCCGCACGTGAGTCGGCCGCCGCAGATGCTTGCGGGCCAGTGTGACGACTTCGCCCGGCATGGTCGCGGAGAACAGCATGGTCTGCCGGTCCGCGGGCGTGAGCTGCAGGATGCGCTCGACGTCGGGCAGGAAGCCGAGGTCCAGCATCTTGTCCGCCTCGTCGAGGACCAGGGTGCGGACCTCGGACAGGTCGAGGTGACGCTGCCCGGCCAGGTCGAGCAGCCGTCCCGGCGTGCTGACCAGGACGTCGATCCCGGCCCGCAGGGCCTCGATCTGCGGCTCGTAGGCGCGGCCGCCGTACAGCGTCAGCACGCGGGCGCCGATGCCGGAGCCGGCCATCCGCAGGTCGTCGGCGACCTGGATGGCCAGTTCCCGGGTGGGGACGACCACCAGGGCGACCGGTTTGCCCGGTGAGGCGGGCGATCCGGCCTCCACCCCCTGCAGCAGCGGGATGCCGAAGCCAAGGGTCTTGCCAGTGCCCGTCCGCGCCTGGCCGATGATGTCATGGCCGCCGAGCGCGATCGGCAGGGTCAGCGCCTGGATGGGAAAAGTGGTGTGAATGTTCGCGGCGTCGAGGGCCGCGCAGATTGTGTCCGACACGCCCAGGTCGCGGAATGGCACCGCGTGCGTGGCGTCCGCGGGCGCCGGGCTCGGGGCCAGCGGCTCCGCCGCTGTCTCGTCGAGCGGCTGCGCTTGGTCGCCGTCAAACGGCTCCGCGGGGCTGCCGGTCAATGTTTCGCTTGTCAGGGGTTCCAGCCTCCATCGATACCCTCCCGGCCAGGTGCCTGCGGCGCGCCGGGCGAGGGATCCGTCGTGTTGTCACCGCGCGGCAGTTATGCGCGCGATGCTGGCTCCGTGCATGGGGGCGTTCCATCTAGCGCCACTTCAGCTCGCGCGCGTCAGCGCGCTCCGCCCATGCGATAACAGCCAGGACGCCCGCGATGCCGGTAGCCGCTGCATGCGCCACAATCGGCGCGCTGCGGCTGCCGCATCCGAACCACGGATCTCAGTGATTATAGCAGTCGGCTTCCCGGCCATATTCCCAGGCCACAAAAGCCCTAAATATTGCCGAACCCGATCGGGCGCCCTTCGGTGCCGGTGAACTCGAGGTAGGCGATCTTGTCCGCAGGCACGAGAACCTTCCCGCCCTTTTCGACGGACAGCGTGAAGATCCCGCCGTCGGCCACGGCGTCGGCGAGATCGCGCTCGATCTGCTCGGCCGAGGCGGCCGTCTCCACCGCCAGCTCACGTGGGGCGGACTGGACTCCGATCCTGACTTCCACCGTGCTCCTTCCGACGACCACCACTGCCGGCCGAGATTGTTCCCCCGGCGATCAAACCTTAGTCGCCGGTCAGTTCGTGAGCGGGAAGCCGCTGATCCCCCGCCAGGCGAGCCGGGCCATAAGCTGCTCGGCGTCCTCCTGCGGGATGCGGCGGTCGCTGCCCAGCCAGTACCGCGCGCTGACCTGCGCCGTGCCGACCAGGCCGACGCTGAGCAGGTGGGCCGCCTCAGCCGGGATGCTGGTGTCCTCGCTGATGACGTGGCTGATCATCTCCGCGCACTCCTGCATCGACCGGTCGAGCCGCTCTCGCACGGCGGGCTCGTTGCTCAGGTCCGACTCGAACACGAGCCGGTACGCTCCGCCCGCGCCCGCCACGAAGCCGAAGTACGCGCCGAACGTGGCCTCTACCCGCTGCTTGTTGTCGTTGGTCGAGCTGAGGGCGGTACGGACGGTGTCGATGAGGGCGTCGACGCTCTCGTCCAGCAGGGCGAGATAGAGCTCCAGCTTGCTCGGGAAGTGCTGGTAGAGCACGGGCTTGCTGATGCCGGCCCGCTCCGCGATCTCGTCCATCGCGGCGGCGTGGTATCCCTGGGAGACGAAGACTTCCTGGGCCGCCCCGAGCAGTTGGCGGCGGCGGGCCTGCCGTGGCAGCCGCGCGCCACGCGGCCGTGCGTCGGGAGTTGCGGTCACCAGAGTCTCCGAGGTTGTGAGCTGGACGGCGGATTTACTGCCGCGTTTCCGGCCATGGTACGTCTAAGCCGACGGGCCAGTCAGTTACCGGCCGCGCCAGGCCCGGCTCGGATCCCGCCGGAAGCAGTAGCCGGCGGCTCACTGGTAGTCGTCTTCGTCGTCGGTCTCGACGGTCTGCTCCTGCTCAACCACGTCGGCCTCGTTGGCGTCAAGCGGTATCTCCGTCACGTGCGGGAGCGGGTCTTCCTCGTCGTCGTCGGTCTCCACCACCGGGCGCTCCTGTTCGAGAGCGTCGTTCGGCGGCGTTTCCATGTCCATGTCATCCATGTGGCTCAACTCGGCGGCACTCCTCGTTCTGTGCGCTCCCCCGGCGGTCGGCCGATGCAGCACCCGCTCACCCAGTCTGTCACGAGACCTTGCCGGCCAGTTCCCTGATGACAGGCTCGAGCGCCTCGCTGTAACCGGGGAAGGCGTGCACGGTATCGGCCAGCACGGCCAGCGGGACGCCGGCCCGGATGGCCACGGTGATCTCGCCCATCCAGTCCGGTGCGTGCGGCCCGACCGCCGTTGCCCCGACGAGCAGGCCCGTCTCCGGGTTCATGTAGAGCTCGACGCGCCCGGCGTCGTCGCCGGCCACCGCGGCCCGCGCCGTGCCCTGCAGGTCGAATCCCGCCGCGACCAGGGGCATCCCGGCGTCGGCCGCCCCCAGCGGCGAGGCTCCCACGGCGAACACGGCCGGCATCGTGAATACCGCGCGCGGGATCGCCCGGTAGTCCGCCTCCCGCCGGTGGCCGAGAAGGTTCGCCGCCACGACGCGCGCCTGGTAGTTCGCCGTGTGGGTATGCGTGCCCAGCCCGGTCACGTCCCCGGCCGCCCACACACCCAGTTCAGCAGCGGCCTCGTCCGATTCGGCGTTGACCGCCGCGCGCGCCCACCACCCGGCAGGTGGCGTCCACCGGCAGGGCCATCCCCGGCTTGAGGTCGATGCCCAGGTTGTCCAGGCCGAGCCCGCTCAGCCGGGGTTGCCAGGCCGGTGGCGAGCAGCACCCGGTCGGCCTCGATACGCGTGCCGTCCTCGAGGGTGAGGGCCAGCCCCTCGTCGGTGCGCTCGGCCTTCGCCGCCGCGGAGCCGGCGCGGACCTCGACGCCGGTCCGGCGCAGCGCCTCGGCGAGAATCTCCCCGGTGAAGGCGGCCTCCCCGGGCAGCAGGACGTTCTCGGCCTCCACCAGCGTCACCTGCGAGCCGAACGCGGCGTAGATCTGGGCCAGCTCGCAGCCCGCGGATCCGCCGCCGAGCACCACCAGGCGCCGGGGCAGGTCCGGGCCGCTCAGGGCCTCGGCGCTCGTCCACGCCGGGATGTCGGCCAGCCCCTCGATCGGCGGCGCGACCGGCTCGCTTCCCGTCGATATGACCAGGTCGCGGTAGCCGAGCGTGGTCACCTCACCGGACTCGCCCGATCCGGTGACCTCGACCCGTCCCGGCCCGGCGACGTGGCCGGTGCCGCGGATCAGCGTGACGCCGGCCTCGGCCAGCCGGGCGGCGGCCGCCGCGTCATCCAGATGGCTGGAAACCTCGTCCCGGCGGGCGACCGCGTGCTCCCACGGCTCGCCCCGGCCGGCCGCCTCCAGCAGTGTCTTTGAGGGCAGGCACGCCAGGTACGGCGACTCGCCGCCGACCAGGCCCGCCTCCACGATCGCGGCCGACCGGCCTCCCCGGGCGACCTCGGTCGCGACATGCACGCCCGCGGTCCCGCCGCCGAGCACGACGACATCGAACTCGGGCATAAGCTCACCTTCCCATCCCCCCTGCCCGGGTCAGTGCCCGGGTTGCGCAGGTCCGTCCATCATCTCAGGCAGGCCCGATGTTCGCCCCCGGAAGCCCAGGTATCGGCGGCCGGGAGCGGGCGGCCTGTGGTCTACACCTGCGCATTACTGCCCGCTCGGCGCGGTTGCTACCCATATTTGCGTCGCCAGGAGCGTGGAGGCGGCCCGGTCGAAGCCCGCCCAGCCCGGCGGGCCACCCCCTAGGCCCCATTTGAGGCTATTGAGTGAACAGGGCGTTTACTAACCTAGAACGCAGTGAATCAACTGTTCACCTGGCTGTGCTCTGGGAGGCGATACGTGTCGAAACCGATTCCGGTGTGGCCCGGCGAGTTCGTGAGCCTTGCCGCCGACGGTGACATATTCGTGCGGAACGCGTCCCCCGCACAGCCGGGGAATGGCGACGGCGAGCCGGCGCTGTTCGTGCACGGGTTCGGGGGCTCGTCGACCAACTGGACCGACCTGATGCACCTGCTCAGCGGGGCTCACATCCCGGACCGCCCGCTGGCCGGCCTGGATCTGGACCCGTTGTTCAGCTGCGACGCGATCGACCTGCCCGGCTTCGGGTACTCGCCGCCCGCCCAGGACAGCAGCTACTCGGTGAGCGGCCAGGCGGCCACGGTCGCCGCCTTCATCGAGGCCCGCGGCCGCGGGCCGGTCCACCTGCTCGGGAACTCGCTCGGCGGGGCCGTCTGCACCCGCCTCGCCGCGACCCGCCCGGAGCTCGTCAAGTCGCTCACGCTGATCGCCCCGGCCATGCCGGACCTGTGGCCCCGGCCCACGCCCGCCCGCTTCCCGGCCCTGTGCGTGCCCAAGGTCGGCGGCTGGCTGCTGAGCCGGGCGCAGAGACTGCCGCCCAAGAACCGGGTCGAGCTCTCGATCGCCACGATCTACTTCGACGGCAGCTGCGTGCACCCGGACCGGATAGCGGCGGACATCACCGAGGTCGAGCGCCGGGACCGGCTCGGCTACGGCGAGGCGGTCCTGCTGCGCTGCGCGCGGTCAATCGTGGCCGAGTACCTGCGCCGGGGGACCGGCTCGCTGTGGCGCGACGCGGCGAACGTCACCGCCCCCACCCTGGTCATCTACGGCAGCCACGACCGGCTGGTGGACCCCCGGATGGCCGGCCGCGCGGCCCGCGCGTTCCGCGGCGGCCGGGTCGTGGTGCTGCCCCGCACCGGGCACGTCGCCCAGATGGAACGCCCGGCCGCGGTGGCGGCCGAGATCAGGCGGCTGCTCACCTCGCCGCCGTTCGCCCATGACGGATTCTGGGGTGAGCCCGCCTCGGCCCGGGACGGGAATGAGCCGATGGCCCGCACCGGTTGTGTAATGGCGGACGGCCACGGGGCCGCCCCAAGCCGTAACCCTGAGTCTTTGATCTGGAGAGCACCGTGTCGTTGCCACCCCTGGTCTCGCCGGCCGACGAGCTCACCGTGGACGAGGTGAAGCGCTACTCGCGTCACCTCATCATCCCCGACGTGGGAATGACCGGGCAGAAGCGGCTGAAGAACGCCAAGGTGCTGGTCGTCGGCGCCGGCGGTCTCGGCTCGCCTGCCCTGCTGTACCTGGCCGCCGCGGGCGTCGGGACGCTCGGCATCGTCGACTTCGACGTGGTGGACGAGTCCAACCTGCAGCGCCAGATCATCCACGGCGTGTCCGACATCGGCCACTCCAAGGCGGAATCCGCCCGCGACAGCATCCGCGAGATCAACCCGTACGTCAACGTGGTGCTGCACACCGAGCGGCTCGACTCCGACAACGCGATGGAGATCTTCGAGCCCTACGACCTCATCGTCGACGGCACGGACAACTTCGCCACCCGGTACCTGGTCAACGACGCCGCCGTCCTGCTCGGCAAGCCCTACGTCTGGGGCTCGATCTACCGTTTCGACGGCCAGGCCAGCGTCTTCTGGGCCGAGCACGGGCCGTGCTACCGCTGCCTCTACCCGGAGCCGCCGCCGCCCGGGATGGTGCCGTCCTGCGCCGAGGGCGGGGTCCTCGGCGTGCTGTGCGCCTCGATCGGCTCCATTCAGGTCAACGAGGCCATCAAGGTCATCACCGGGATCGGCGAGCCGCTGGTCGGCCGCCTGATGATCTACGACGCGCTGGAGATGAGCTACCGCACGGTCCAGGTCAAGAAGGACCCGGAGTGCCCGGTCTGCGGCAAGAACCCCACGGTCACTGAGCTGATCGACTACGAGGCGTTCTGCGGTGCGGTCTCCGAGGAGGCCCAGGAGGCGGCGCAGGGCTCGACGATCACCGCCCGCGACCTGAAGAACATGATGGACGCGGGCGAGAACATCTTCGTCGTGGACGTCCGTGAGCCGAACGAGTACGAGATCGTGTCGATCCCCGGCGCCACCCTGATCCCCAAGGGAGAGTTCATCTCCGGGGAGGCCCTGTCGAAGCTCCCGCAGGACAAGCGGCTCGTGCTGCACTGCAAGAGCGGCGCGCGCAGCGCCGAGTGCCTGGCGATCGTGAAGGACGCCGGCTTCTCCGACGCGGTGCACGTCGGCGGCGGCGTCCTGGCCTGGGTGAACCAGATCGATCCCGAACTGCCCACCTACTGACACCCCGAGTTCCGCCGAAATGGCCGCCGGCTCACCGGCGGCCATTTTCGTTGCTGGGGAAGCGCGCTCCCGGAGTGGGAAAATACCCATGATAAGGAGGTGAACGACCTGTATCCGGCGATCGAGCCGTACGAGCACGGGATGCTGGATGCCGGTGACGGGAATCTCGTCTACTGGGAGGCGTGCGGCAACCGGGACGGCAAGCCCGCGCTTGTTGTGCACGGCGGGCCCGGCTCGGGCTGAGCCCGGGGATGCGGCGGTTTCTGACCCGGCCCGCTACCGGGTCGTCCTATTCGACCAGCGGGGCTGCGGCCGCAGCACGCCGAGCGCCAGCGACCCGGCGACCGACATGCGCTACAACACCACCGCGCACCTGATCGCCGACATGGAACTCCTGCGGGAACATCTCGGCATCGACCGGTGGCTGCTTACGGCGGATCCTGGGGCTCCACCCTCATCCTCGCCTACGCTGAGCAGCACCCCCAGCGGGTCTCCGGGATCGTCATCTCCAGCGTCACCACCACGCGGCGCTCGGAGATCGACTGGCTCTACCGGGGCGCCGGGCGTTTCTTCCCCGAACAGTGGGAACGATTCCTCGCTGGGGCCCCGGGCACGCCGCGCGACGGGGACATTGTCACCGCCTACGCCCGTCTGGCCGCACATCCCGACGCCGTCGTCCGGGAGAAGGCCACCGCCGACTGGTGCGCCTGGGAGGACGCCGTGCTGTCCGGCGAGACCAAGGGCACCTCCAGCCCATACGGCGACCGCATCCGGCTCGCCAGGCTGGCCTTCGTACGGATCTGCACGCACTACTTCGCGCACGGCGGGTGGCTCGAGGAAGGGGTGCTGCTGCGAGAGGCCCATCGCCTGGCCAGGATCATGATCATCGTGGGTCGCGGCCGGCCGTTGCTGCGTTCGGGCGGCATCACGTGATGGCAACATTTAGATGGCGAAACCGGTCTGACTGAGGTGCCATCGCCAGGAAACAGGCGTCAGCCCGCCCAGGGCAGGCCGTACCATTCGTTTGTGGTGACTGAGCCCGATACGTGGAGCGACGGACCGCGCTCGGCGCGTCACCTCGGCCCCGTGCGGTCGTCACGCCGCCGGACCCGCGGCACCGGCCAGGCGGCCGCGCTGATCGCCGCGATCTTCGGCGGGATCGGTCTGGTCGTCGCGGTCGCCGGGCTGGCCATCCAGATGCTGCCGCGGCATTTCACCGCCAGCCAGCAGCGGCAGATCATGGCGTGGGAGGTCAGCAAGCGCTGGCGCACCCTGCCGGCCGGGGCCATCTTCCCCGGCTCCGTCCGCTACCAGCTCCCGGCCAGCGCGCTGGACGACTTCACCGGGGTCGACCTGGACGCCGCGCGGGTCGGAATCGCGCCGCAGGCGGCGTGCGCGAGCGCCGCCGACCCAGCCGCGGCGGCCATTCTTGGCCGGGACGGCTGCCAGGCGCTGCTGAGGGCGACGTACACCGACGAGTCCGCCACCTATGTCGTCACGGTCGGGGTGGCCGTCCTGCCCACCGCGGCCCGGGCGTCGGCCGCGCAGTCCGCGCTGGCCGCGGCCGACCAGGGCGCCTACCCGGGCCCCGGCGTCCGGGCGGTGGCGTTCCGCGGCACCCCGTCGGGCCGGTTCGGGAACGCGCAGCGGCAGCTCTCGCGGAGCTTCAGCGCCGGGCCCTACGTCATCATGTACACCGCCGGATACGCGGACGGCCGGCCCCGCGTCTCGATCAGCAACGATATGTACGCCAAGGACGAGATGACGAGCGCGGCGAGCGGGGCGGCCCAGGCGGTGGCCGGCACGGTCGCCGCGCCGCCGCCGGTACCGCACTGCCCCGGGACACCTGGATGCTGAGGCTCCGCGCGGCCGCCGCGACCTGCGGTCTGGCCATCGTCTGCGCGGGCGTCCTGGCCCTGGGCGCGCCCCCGGCGTCGGCCGACACCGTCCGCGACGGCCAGCAGTGGGTGCTGAGCATGCTGGGCGCGCCTGCCGCCTGGACGGCGAGTCAGGGGAAGGGCGTCACCGTCGCCGTGCTGGACAGCGGCGTCAACCCCGGCGTCTCCGACCTGGCCGGTTCCGTGGTGGGGGGGCCCGACCTGACCGGCGTCAGCACCCCGGCCAGCAGCGCGGACTGGGGCCAGCACGGTACCTGGATGGCGTCGATCATCGCCGGGCACGGCCACGGCGCCGGCGGGGACAGCGGCATCATCGGTGTCGCCCCGGAAGCGAAGATCCTCTCCGTCCGGGTGATCCCCGACAAGAACGATCCGGCGTACGGCACGTACGAGAAAGAGCAGGAAACCAAGGTCCAGCAGTCCCTCGCGGACGGGATCCGCTATGCCGTCGACCACGGGGCGGACATCGTCAGCATGTCGATCGGCTACAGCGTGCCGAGTGCCGCCGTCCGCTCGGCCCTGCAGTACGCCAACGGTCACGGCGTCGTCGTGGTCGCCTCTTCCGGCAACTCGGGCGGCACCCCGTTCGTTCACCGGCACGACTTCGCGCCGCTTTCGTTCCCGGCCGACTATCCCGGTGTCATCGGGGTCGCGGCGGTCGGCAGTGGCGGCAGCGCGGCCGGCTTCTCCAGCGACAACCTCTCGGTGCAGGTCGCGGCGCCCGGCGTCAACGTTCCCGCCCAGGGCCGGGACGGCCAGTACTGGCTGGTCAGCGGGACGAGCCCGGCGTGTGCGCTGGTGGCCGGGGTCGCCGCCCTGATCAAGTCGAGCTACCCGCGGCTCGCGCCCGATCTCGTCGCCCGGGCGCTCAGCTCGACCACCCGGTACCGCCCGGCGGCCGGTTACGACCAGCAGGTCGGGTTCGGCACGGTCGACGCGGCGGCCGCGCTGTCCTCCGCCGGCCAGCTGTCGCTGGAGCGGGCCGTCCAGGCCGGGGTAACCTCGGCCGTGAACTTCGGCGGCGGCCCGTCGGCCGTGCCCGCCGGACCGGTGCGGCCGCGCGGCAGCGGGCAGCTCATCCTGTTCGCGGTGCTCGCGCTGACCGCGCTGGTCCTGATGGCCGCGGCGGTGAGCCGTCTCGCCGTGCTGAACCGGATACGCCGCCGGAACGACTACGACGCCGCCGCGATGGCCAGCCTCGCCGCCACCGCGGCACCGTTCGGTGTGAATGACACCCATACGTGAGTGAACGCCAGCTCGACGACTTCTCCAGCGACGTGCTCGACCTGGTCGACGCCATCCCGCCGGGCCACGTCATGTCCTACGGCGACATCGCCGAGTACCTGGGCCGGGGCGGTCCCCGCCAGGTCGGCCGGGTGATGGCCACCTGCGGCGGCGCGGTCGCCTGGTGGCGGGTGGTCCACGCCGACGGTTCCCCGGCGCCCGGGCACGAGCGGGCCGCGCTGACCCGCTACCGCGCCGAGGACACGCCGTTGCGTGTCTCCCCGGCCGGCGGGACCGTCCGGGTCGAAATGCGCCGCGCCCGCTGGGCCCCCCAGCCCATGTGACTCCTCCCGGAGAGCTCGCGGCGCGCCGGGGGAAATGCCCCCGGAATGTCAGTGGGCTCTGCTGGAATCGGTGCTGAGATGGAACGCACCCAGACCCCTGCAGCGGCCCCGCCGGCCGGACCCGAGTACCGGCTGGTCCGCCGGCCGGCCGCGGCCGGCGCCCGGCTCCGGCTGGACGTCGCGCAGCAGCAGGTCGTGGACCATTCCGGTGGGCCGCTGCTGGTTCTCGCCGGCCCCGGGACCGGCAAGACCGCCACGATCGTGGAGACGGTGGCCCACCGGATCGAGCATCGCGGTCTCGACCCGGCCCGGGTGCTGGTGCTGACCTTCAGCCGTAAAGCCGCCGGCGAGCTGCGCGAGCGCATCGCCGGGCGGCTGCGGACCACGATCCGGGAGCCGCTCGCGCTCACCTTCCACAGTTACGCCTACGCACTCGTCCGGCGGGAGTTCGCCCTGATGGGTGAGGAGCCGCCCCGGCTGCTGTCCGGGCCCGAGCAGCTCCTCGAGGTGCGCAGGATGCTGCGGGGCGAGCTGGCCGACGGCGGCGCCCGCTGGCCGGAACGGCTCCGCCCCGCCCTTTCGACCCGCGGATTCGCGGAAGAGCTGCGCGACTTCCTGCTCCGCACGGCCGAGCGGGGCCTGGACGGGCGCCGCCTGGCCGCGCTCGGCCGCCAGCGCAGGCGCGACGACTGGGTGGCGGCCGGACGGTTCCTGGACCGGTACGCGGCCCGCTTCGACCTCGCGCCGGTGCCCGCCTACGACTACGCGGAAATCGTGCGTATCGCCGCCACGCTGCTGAGCCGGGCGGCGACTCGGCAGCGGGAGCGCGAGGCCTACGACGTCGTGCTGGTGGACGAGTACCAGGACAGTGACCCGGCCCAGGAGTCGCTGCTGCAGGCCCTGGCGGGCGACGGGCGTGAGCTGATCGCGGTTGGCGACCCGGACCAGTCCATCTACGCGTTCCGCGGGGCCGACGTGCGGGCGATCACCGAGTTCCCGGACCGGTTCCGCGCGGCCGACGGCAGCCGGGCGCCGGTGGTGGCGCTGGGCACGTGCCGCCGCAGCGGGCCGGTCCTGCTCCAGGCGTCGCGCCGGGTGGCCCAGCGCCTCCCCGCGGCCACGGCGTCGGTTCCGGGTCCGGCCCACGGGGCGCATCGCGACCTCGCCCCGCTGCCCGGAGCCGAGCCCGGCCAGGTCCGGGTGGTCATCGCGGAAAGCGCCAGCCAGGAAGCGGCACTGATCGCCGACACGCTCCGCCGCGCGCACCTGGCCGACGGGATCGGCTGGTCCTCGATGGCCGTCCTGGTGCGTTCGGCGACGCGGCAGGTGCCGCTGCTGCGGCGGGCTCTGGCCGCGTCGGGCGTCCCGGTCGCGGTGGCCGGAGACGAGCTGCCGCTGGCCGAGGAGCCGGGGACCAGGCCGCTGCTCACCCTGCTGCGCTGCGCGCTCCGGCCAGACACGCTCGACGAGCAGACGGCCGCGGAGCTGCTGACCGGCCCGCTGGGCGGCACCGACGCGCTGGGTCTGCGCCGCCTGCGCCGCTGGCTGCGCGCGATCGCGGACGCGGCGTCGCCCGGGGATCGCCGGCCGCCGGCCGGTGATCCCCTGGCCGCCGCCCTCCTGGACCCGCGTGAGCTGACCATGGTGCCGCGGCAGGTGGCCGCGCCCGCGGAGAAGGTGGCCCGGTTGCTGGCCCTCGCGCGTGATGGCGCCGCGGCGGGCCAGACGGCCGAGGAGACGCTGTGGGCGGTGTGGGACGCGTCCGGCCTGGCCCGGGCCTGGCAGGCGGCCAGCGCCGCGGGCGGAGCCGCCGGCGCGGCGGCCGACCGGGACCTCGACGCGGTGCTGGCTCTGTTCGACGCGGCGGCCAGGTTCACCGACACGCTGCCGCCCGGCGCGCCGGCCCTGTTCATCGAGAGCCTCGCCGGGCAGGAGATCGCCGGTGACACCCTCGCCGATCAGTCGACGCGCGATGCGACCGTCCGCATCCTGACCGCACACCGGTCCAAGGGACTGGAGTGGGACCTGGTCGTGGTGGCCGGCGTTCAGGAAGAAACCTGGCCCGACCTGCGCCTGCGCGGATCACTGCTCGGCGTGGACGAGCTGGCCGACGCGGCGTACAGCCCGGCCGCCGACCCCGCGGCCGCCGACGCGGCCGCGGCGGCGCTGGCCTCCAAGCTGCTGGCCGAGGAACGCAGGCTGTTCTACGTCGCCGCGACCCGGGCCAAGCGCACTCTCGTCGTCACCGCGGTCGGCGGTGACGGCGCCGACACGCGGCCGTCCCGCTTTGTCGCCGAGCTGGCCGGGGACGAGATCGAGGTCGAGCGGGCGTGCCAGCCCGGTCACCGGTGGCTGTCGCTGTCCGCGCTGACCGCGGACCTGCGCCGCGCCGCGGCGGACCGCAGCCGTCCGCTCCCGGTGCGGCGCGCGGCCGCCGCCGAGCTCGCGCGCCTGGCCGCGGCCGGGACCCGGAGCGCCCATCCGCGGCAGTGGTACGCGCTCACCCCGCTGTCCGACGCCGGGCCGATCGTGTCGGTGGGCGAGCAGGTCCGGCTGTCCCCGTCACAGGTCGAGGCGTTCACCCGGTGCGGGCTGCGGTGGCTGCTCGAATCGGCCGCCGCGGCGGGCCGGTCCGACGTGCTGCGCCACCTCGGCACGGTCATCCACGCCGCCGCGGTGCTGGCCGCGGGCGGTGCCTCCGACGCCGAGATCGGGGACCGGATCGATGACATCTGGCATCACCTGGATTTCGGCAGCGTCTGGTACAGCGCCAAGCAGCGGGAGCAGGCCCAGCGGATGGTGCGCCGGTTCCTCGACTGGCACGCCGCCAACCCCCGGGACCTGGTCGCGGTCGAGCAGGCCCTCCAGGTCCAGATCGGGCAGGTGCAGATCACCGGCCGGGTCGACCGGCTGGAGCGTGACCCCCAGAACCGGGCGGTGGTCGTCGACCTCAAGACCGGCGGCAGCGCGCCCCGCGAAGACGAGCTGGACCGGCATCCCCAGCTCGGTGTGTACCAGCTCGCGGTGCTGCTCGGCGCGTTCGAGCGGTACGGCCTCACCGATCCGGGCGGCGCTGAGCTGGTGCAGGTCGGCAAGGCGGGCCTCGCGGCCCGCGCCCGCATCCAGCAGCAGCCGGCCCTCGGTGACGACGAGGATCCGGGCTGGGCTAAGGATCTCGTCGAGACCGTCGCGGCCGGCATGGCCGGCCCGCTCTTCCGGGCCCGGGTGAACCCCGGCTGCCGGACCTGCCCGGTCGCGCCGTGCTGCCCGGTGCACGACAGCGGCACGCAGGTGCAGCCGTGACCGCGCGCTTCAGCCCCGAGCAGGTGGCCCGCATGCTGGGGCTGCCCGAGCCGACCGGCGAGCAGGCGGCGGTGATCTCGGCGCCGGCCGAGCCGCTCGCGGTGATCGCTGGCGCGGGTTCGGGCAAGAGCGAGACCATGGCCGCCCGGCTGGTCTGGCTGGTCGCCAACGGGCTGGTCCGGCCCGAGCGCGTGCTGGGCCTCACCTTCACCAGGAAGGCGGCCGCCGAGCTGGGCGACCGGGTCCGGGCCAGGCTCGAGCGACTCCGCCGTTCGGGTCTGGGCCCGGCCGGTGCGGCGCCGGTGGGTGCGGCGCCGGGCGGTGCGGCATCGGCGGGTGCGGCCACTGACACCACGAGCCCGTTCGGTGGCGATCCGGTCATCGGCACTTACCACGCCTACGCCGGCCGCCTGGTGGGCGATCATGCCCTGCGCGAGGGCCTGGAGCCGTCCATGCGGCTGATCACCCCGGCCGAATCCTGGCAGCTGGCCGCCCGGATCGTGGCTGCCTACGACGGCCCGATGGGGGACATCACCTGGGCGCCGGCCACGGTGACCGCGGCGGTGCTGACGCTGGCCGGCGAGCTGAGCGAGCACCTGCGCGAGCCGGCCGACGTCATGGCCGTGGGGGAGTGGCTGGAGGAACGCCGGGCCGCGCTGCCCGGCCGAGTGCCGGCCTACGTGCGGCGGATGTGGGAAAGCCAGCGGGCCCGCGAGCAGCTCCTCCCGCTGGTGGCCACGTACGCGTCGGAGAAGGCCACCCGTGAGGTGCTGGACCACGGTGATCAGGTCGCACTGGCCGCCCGGATCGCGTCCCGCCACCCGGAGGTCGGTGCCGCCGAACGGGCCCGCTACAACGTCGTCCTGCTCGACGAGTACCAGGACACCAGCCAGGCCCAGCTGGTGCTGCTGCGCGCGCTGTTCGGGGGCGGCCACCCGGTCACGGCGGTCGGCGACCCGTGCCAGTCCATCTACGGGTGGCGCGGGGCCAGCGCGGGAAACCTGCGGCGTTTCGCCCACGATTTCCCCGTGCTGGCCCGCCCGTCCGCGACGAGCAGGCGCGCGGAGCCGCGCCCCGCGCCGGTCCGCCTCCTGTCGACCAGCTTCCGCAACGCGGGGCGGGTGCTGGAGGCCGCGGCGGTGATCCAGGACGACCTGCGGGCCGAGGCGCCGGACGTGCCCCGCCTGGTCCCGGCGCCCGACCGCACCATGCGCGGCCAGGTGACCTGCGCCCTCCTGGAGACCACCGCCGAGGAGGCCGAATGGGTCGCCGCCCAGGTCGCGGGCCTGCTCGCGCTGCCGCCCGGCACCGCCCCGGACGGGGAGCGCTGGCCCGATGGGCGCGGCGTTCCGGTGCGGCCGTCCGAGATCGCCGTCTTGTGCCGCAAGCGGTCGCAGTTTCCCGCGCTGCGCCGGGCCATGGAGGACCGGGGCATTCCGGTCGAGGTCGTCGGGCTCGGCGGCCTGCTCACGGTGGCCGAGGTCCAGGACGTGGTGGCGACGCTCCGCGTCCTGGACGACGCGGCGGCCTCCGACGCACTGGTCCGGCTGCTGACCGGGCCTCGCTGGCGGATCGGGCCGCGGGACCTCGTCGCACTCGGCCGCCGCGCGCGCGCGCTGGCCCGGACCGACGAGGCCAGCATGAGCGGCGGCCCGCCCAGCGGCGCGCCCGGGACAGCTCCGACCGGGACAGTGCGGCCGAAAGCGGCGAGCGGCCGGGCGGGGAGGATCCGCTGGAGGAGGCGCTGACGGACCTGACCGCCGAGGCCGGAAGCCTGGTCGAGGCGCTGGACGACCTGGGCGATCCGGCCGCGTACTCACCGGCCGGGCACGCCCGGTTCCGGGCGCTCGCCGCCGAACTGCGGGCGCTCCGGGGCCAGCTCGGGCGGCCCCTTCCGGACCTGATCGGTGAGGTGGAGCGGACGCTGAGCCTCGACATCGAGGTCGCCGCCCGCCCAGGCGCGGACCCGCTGTCGGCCCGCGCCGATCTCGACGCGTTCGCCGACGCCGCGGCCGCGTTCGCCGGGGCGCGGGAGGAGCCGACCCTCGGGGCGTTCCTCGCCTACCTGACCGCGGCGGAGTCGGAGGAGTTCGGCCTGGAGACCGGCCGCGTCGGTGAGACGGACACGGTCAAACTGGCCACCGTGCACGCGGCCAAGGGCCTGCAATGGCCCGCCGTCTTCGTCCCCGGCCTGTCGGCGGGTGACCGGGCGCAGGTCTTTCCGGCCCGGCCGAGGCTCTCGACCCGGTGGACCGACAATCCCCGGCTGCTGCCGTTCGGTCTGCGGGGCGACGCCGCTGATCTGCCGCCGTTGCGCGGCCTGGACGCCGACTCGGTCGACGCGTTCTTCCAGCGCTGCGCCGACCGCGACCTGGCCGAAGAACGCCGGCTCATGTACGTGGCCGCGACGCGCGCCGCGTTCTGGCTGGGCTGCTCGGGCTTCTGGTGGGGCGACGGAGCCAGCCGCCTCGGGCCGTCGCCGTTCCTGGAGGAGGTCCGGGCGGCCTGCGAAGCCGGGGCCGGCCAGGTGACGGCGTGGGCGCCGCCGCCCGCGGACGACGCCGAGAACCCGGCGCTCGCCGAGCCCGCATCGGCGGATTGGCCGGCTCACCCCGGCGGGTGAACGCTACGACGCCGTGCGGGAAGCCGCCGCGATGGTGAAGGCCGCCATGGAAGCAACGGCGGCGGCCACGGCCAGGGCGGCGGAGACCGCTGCTACGAAGGCGGCCGGGGCGGGAGCGGCCGGGGCGGAGGCGGCGGCCGCGGGAACCACTGCGGTGGAATCACCGGACGCGGAGCTGGCCGGCCTGGATCCGGCCGACCAGGCCCTGGTGGCGGCCTGGCGGGGCGACGCCGACCTCCTGCTCGCCGAACGCGAGCGCCGCCGGGCCGACGGCGGCCTCCGCGTCGCCCTGCCCGGGCACCTGTCGGTCTCCGCCCTGGTCACCCTGGCCCGGGATCCGGCCGAGCTGGCCCGGCAGGTCCGCCGGCCGATGCCCCGGCGGCCCGCGCCCTACGCCCGCCGGGGCACCGCCTTCCATCTCTGGCTCGAGGAGCGTTACGGCCAGCAGCGGCTGATCGACGCCGACGACCTGTTCGGGTCGGACGACGTCAGCGAGGCCGACGCGGACGCCGCCCTCACCGGCCTGCGGGAGCGGTTCGAGGCCAGCGTCTGGGGCGGCCGGTGGCCGCGCGACGTGGAGGTGCCGTTCGAGACGCTGATCGGGGACCGGCTGATCCGCGGCCGGATCGACGCGGTCTTCGACGACGCCGATGACGGCGTGTTCGACGTCGTGGACTGGAAGACCGGCCAGCCGCCCGGTTCGGCGGCCGAACGCCACGCGGTGGCCGTCCAGCTCGCCGCCTACCGGCTGGCCTGGGCCGCGCTCGCCCGCGTTCCGGTGGAGCGGGTCCGCGCCGCCTTCCACTACGTCCGGCACGACCTGACCGTGCGTCCGGCCGACCTGCTCGACGAGGCCGGGCTGGCCGCCCTGATCGAAGCCGTTCCGGCCGAGCGGGAGGCCTAGCCGGCCCGCTGCTCGCGCCAGCGCCGGGCGGACAGGCGCCAGAGCACGTGGCGCTGCAGGCGATGCCCAGCGGGCAGGCGCGGGTGATCGAAGTCGTCGGCCGGGTCGTGGGTCATGCCGATCCGCCGCATGACCGCCTGGGACTGGACATTGGCCAGGCTGGTGAACGAGACCACCTCGGCCAGCCCGTGGTCGCCGAACCCGGTGGCCAGCGCGCGCCGGGCCGCCTCGGTCGCGTAGCCGTGCCCCCAGGCGGACCGGGCCAGCCGCCAGCCGATCTCCACCGCGGGGCTGAAGTGCGCGTCGAAGCCCGGCACCGACAGCCCGGTGAAGCCGATGAATTCCCCGGTCGCCGCCACTTCCAGGGCCCACAGCCCGAACCCGTACCAGCCGAACCCGGCCTCGATCCGGTCGATGAAGGCGTCGCTGTCCTCTGGGGCCAGCGCGGACGGGAAGTACCGCATCACCTCGGGATCGGCGTTCAGGGCGGCGAACGGCGCGCGGTCGCCCGGGCGCCAGCGCCGCAGCAGCAGACGTTCGGTGCGCAGTGCCGACGTGTCAGGCAGTGCGACATCACTCCCATGATCGAGAAGAGTTTTTCCATGATCGTGTGGCGTTTGCCGCTACGGCCGCGCACCGTCCCTATGATCGTGTGGCGTTTGCCGCTAAATACCACGGTTTCTTCACACGATCATGGTCCGACTGCCTGGGCCTGGTGCCAGTGTGACATATGGGACTGAAGGGGCGCGCCATTGCGGGGCCTGGGTCCGGGTCCGGGTCCGGGTGCGGGTGCGGGTGCGCGAGCACGGGCGGGCGGTCTGGGTCAGGAGCTCAGGTAGCGCTCGATGGTGTCGACCTTGGATGTGAGGCCGTCGGTCACGCCGGGCCGGACGTCGGCCTTGATCACTACGCTGACCCGGGGCGCCTTGGCCGCGACCGCGTCCACGGCCCGTTTGACCACGGCCATGGTTTCGTCCCAGTCGCCCTCGATGGTGGTGAACATGGCGTCGGTCCGGTTGGGGAGGCCGCTTTCCCGCACGACGCGGACCGCCTCGGCCACCAGTTCTCCCACGGCCTCGCCGACGCCGAGCGGAGTTACCGAAAACGCTACGAGCATGGTGCCTCTCCTTCCAGTCGAACCGCCGAAACGGGGGACCCCGCGCGGTGGATGTGCCCTCGTGTAACATGGCTGGCATGTCGCGATGGTATTGGCGTTTTGGGCTGGCTCCAGGAGAAGCCAGCCGCGTCCGCCAACGCTGACCACTCACCTGGAGCCAGAAAGACAGAGGCAACTGCCTCTGTCTTTGTCATGTACGGGCAGACTGGCTCCCGGGGCACGGGCGTCGGTCCTGTAAAAAGGAGACACGTGATGCCCCACCACACCAGTGATACGCGCATCCTGGGCTACGAACCTCTGCTCGCGCCCGCCGCGCTGTTGCAGGAGCTTCCGCTCGGGGCGACGCGAGCTGACACCATCGAGCAGGGCCGGGCCGACGTCCGGGCCGTCCTGGACATGGCCGACGACCGTCTGCTGGTCGTCGTCGGCCCGTGCTCCGTCCACGATCCGGTCGCCGCCCTCGACTACGCGCGCCTGCTGGCCGCCATCCGGTCCTCGGTCGAGGACGAGCTGCTGATCGTGATGCGGGTCTACTTCGAGAAGCCGCGCACGGTGACCGGCTGGAAGGGCCTGATCAACGATCCGGGCCTCAACGGCAGCTACGACGTTCACCGGGGCCTGCGCACCGCGCGGCGGCTGCTGCTGGACGTGGTGGAGCTGGGCCTGCCGGTTGGGTGCGAATGGCTCGACCCGGTCACCCCGCAGTACATCGCGGACGCGGTCGCGTGGGGCGCGATCGGGGCGCGTACCACGGAGAGCCAGGTCCACCGGCAGCTCGCGTCGGGTTTGTCGATGCCGGTCGGATTCAAGAACGGGACCGACGGGGACGCTCAGGTCGCGATCGACGCGTGCCGTGCGGCCGCGGCGAAGCACACGTTCTTCGGTGTCACGCCGGCCGGCGCGGCGGCCGTGGTGACCACCGCGGGCAACAGCGAATGCCACATCATCCTGCGCGGCGGCCGCTCCGGGCCGAACTACCACGCCGAGGACGTGTCGGCCGCGCTGGACGCGGTGACCAGGTCCGGACTGCCCCGCCGCCTGATGGTCGACGCGAGCCACGGCAACAGTGAGAAGGATCACCGCCGTCAGCCGGTCGTGGCCGCGGCGCTCGCGGACCAGATCGCGTCGGGGGAGCAGGGCATCGTGGGGGTCATGCTCGAGAGCTTCATCGAGGCCGGCCGGCAGGAGCCGGGCGATCCCGCCGGGCTGGTCTACGGCCAGAGCGTCACCGACGGCTGCATGGACATCGACACCACCGCGGACGTCCTGGCCGGGCTGGCCGAGGCGGTCCGCCGCCGCCGCGACGCGCACCCGGAGGCGGCCGGACGTCGCCGGGCCGCCGCGCCGGCCTGACCGCGGACGTCGGCTGAGCATCGTTCGGCCGGTTATCTGGCCAACCCGGCAGCGAGCGGTGCTGGGTGCCCTTTACACTGAATTGTTATCTTCGCGCTGAACAGGGCAGAGGTTTGACGTCCCCGCATACTCCGTGCGCGGGAGAACCAGAAGCAGGAATTCGCCGAACGGATGCGTGGTGGCAGTCACCGACCGCCGTCTTCGTCCGTTTGGGCCGGCGGGTTCCTCGCCGTGACGCGCGAACACGACGCCGACGTCGCAAGGAGCGCCCGCGCCGTGCTGCCTGTCTCAGGCGGAACGGATCAGTTCCTGGCCGTGACCCGCGGTCGCTTGTTGGCGAGACAGTTTTCATATCTCTGGACGGATGACCAGGGCGACGCCGCCGCGATTCATGGTCACGCCTCCAGCCGGATCCTTGCGGAGGTAGTCGATGGGCCTTGGACCGAAAGAGCTGCGCCTGCTGGGCCAGATCGAACGGGCGCTGCACATTTCGGACCCGAAGCTGGCCGGCAAGCTCGCCATCTTCACCCGCCTGTTCTCCCACGAGGAGATGCCCTGGTGGGAGCGGATGCTGCCGCGGCCGTCGCGCCTCATCCGCTTTGCCCCCATGGCCATGGCCGCCTTCGTGCTGTGCATGATCGTCGTCTCCGTCACCGTCCTGAGCCGCATCGGGCCAGCCGCCGGGCAGGCCGACGCCGCCTGCGGAATCGCCTGGATCCAGGGCTGCCAGACCACGGCCTCGGCCCCGCACGCCGGGCACGCTCCGGCCGGCACGAACAAGTAGCCGCCGGGATCAGCCGGCACCTGCGACGGACCCGTGAACCCGCCCGGCCCGCGGAGCAGGGATGGCGAGTGCGGGCCGGGCGGGTTGCCACTCCCTACACGTACGGCGCGGCCGATCATGACGCCAGTCCTGGCTAAAGTGGCGGGATGGATGCCCGTAGCTACGTCGAGGCGAACGCCAGCGCGTTCTTCACCGCGCTGAAGGAGTGGCTGGCGATCCCGTCGATTTCCGCCGACCCCGCGCGCCATCCCGATGTCCGGAGGTCCGCGGAGTGGCTCGCGGCTCACCTGACGGAATCGGGCTTCCCGGTCACGGAGATCTGGGAAACGAGCGGCCAGCCCGCCGTGTTCGCCGAGTGGCCGGCCGAGGATCCCGCCGCGCCGGCCGTGCTGGTCTACGGCCACCATGACGTCCAGCCGGTCGAGCCGCTGGCCGAATGGCAGAGCCCTCCGTTCGAGCCCGCCGAACGGGGCGGGCAGCTGCTCGGGCGGGGCGCGTCCGACGACAAGGGACAGGTGCTGTTCCACCCGCTCGGGGTGCGCGCGGCGCTCGCGGCGTCCGGCCGTTCCGCGCCGCCGGTCACGATCAGGCTGCTGATCGAGGGCGAAGAGGAGTCGGGCTCACCCCACTTCGCCGACCTGCTCCAGCGCGAGCGGGCCCGGCTGGGCTGCGACGTCATCGTGGTCAGCGACACCACGATGTGGTCGGAAGACGTGCCCTCGATGTGCACCGGGATGCGGGGGCTCATCGACGGCCAGATCGACCTGACCGGCCCCAGCCGGGACCTGCACTCGGGTTCGTTCGGCGGGGCGGTGCCCAGCCCGCTGCACGCTCTGGCCTCGCTCCTGGCCGGGCTGCACGACGAGGCGGGCCGGGTGACACTGCCGGGCTTCTACGACAAGGTGGTCCCGCTCACCGCCGAGGAACGGGAACTGTTCGCCCGGCTGCCGTTCGACGAGAAGGCGTGGCTGGCCGACGCGGGTGACAGCCGCGCGGCCAGCGGCGAGGCGGGCTTCACCACCCTGGAGCGGATCTGGGCCCGGCCGACCGCGGAGGTCAACGGGATGTGGGGCGGCCACACCGGGCCCGGCGCGAAGACGATCATCCCGCGCGAGGCGCACGCCAAGGTCTCGTTCCGGCTGGTCGCGGACCAGGACCCGGCCGACGTGGCCGCGGCGCTGGAAGAGTACGTGGCCGCGCGGACCCCACCGGGTATCGAGGCCAAGGTGACGTTCGGCGGGCCGGGCGTGCGGCCGTCGGCGTCCCCGATCGGCTCACCGGCGGTGCGGGCGGCGCGGACCGCCATGGCCCGGGCGTTCGGCAAAGAGATCCTGTTCACCCGGGAGGGGGGCAGCGGTCCCGAGGCCGACCTGGCCGAGATCCTCGGCGCGCCGCTGGTCTTCGTCGCGGTCGGCCTCGACTCCGACCGTATCCACGCGCCGAACGAGAAGGTCGAGATGGGCCTGCTGCTGAAGGGCGCCGAGGCCGCCGCGTACCTGTGGGAGGAGCTCGCGTCGGCCGCCGGCGAGCTGACCTCCGGTGCCGAGCCCCGCCCGTGACGGGGCTCGGCGATCTCGGCCGGCTGGCGCTCGCGCGCGGGACCGTTGACCGGGCGACCGAACGCCGCTCCGACCCGGCCTGGCTGGCCGCCGCGTGGGCCGACCCGGACACCCGGGTGCTGGTCGTCGACGGCGGCCGGGCGCTGGTCCGGTTCGCCGAGGGCCAGGCCGAGCTGGTCTTCGTGCCGCCGGCCCAGGCGCCACCGGGCGTCCGCTTCCTGCTCGGGGTCGAGGCCGGCCGGACCGCCTACTTCGGCGTCGCCGCCCCGCTGGACACCATCGCCGCCGTGGCCGGCGCCGGTGCTGGCCAGGCGGATGGTGCGGCCGTTCGCCCCGCCTCGCTGCGGGAGGTGGGAGTCCTGCTCGGTGACCGGGACGCCGGCCTGCTCACCCACGCCGTGGCCCTGGCCAACTGGCATGAGAGCCATACCCACTGCCCGCGCGACGGGACGCCGACCACCGTCGATCCCGGGGGGCACTCCACGACCTGCCCGGCGGACGGTACCCAGCACTTCCCGCGGACCGACCCCGCGGTCATCATGCTCGTGACCGACCCGGACGACCGTTGCCTGCTGGCCCGGAACAAGGCGTGGCCGGAGGGCCGGGTCTCCATCCTGGCCGGGTTCGTCGATCCGGGGGAGTCGGCCGAGCAGGCCGTCGTGCGCGAGGTCCACGAGGAGACCGGCATCACCGTGGACCACGTGCGCTATCTCGGCAGCCAGCCATGGCCGATGCCCAGGAGCCTGATGCTCGGGTTCCGCGCATCGGCCGCGGGTGATCTGCGGATCCGGGTCGACGCCGAGGAGATCGCCGAGGCCCGCTGGTTCACCCGCGACGAGCTGCGCCAGGCGATCGAGACCCAGGAGATCGCCCTGCCCCCGGCGGTGTCGATTGCCCGCCGGATCATCGAGGCCTGGTACGGCGCCGAACTGCCGTCGGGCGCCCGGTTCGGCTAACCCCGGCGGTGGTATCTTCTTGATTAAACAGACCAATTAAGTAGGATAAGGAGGCGTGACCACCGCCACGCGCCTCGTACGGCGCGGCCACGTGGACCTCCTCCGGGTCGCCAGCGCCCAGTGTCGTCCGCCGCGCTGACCCGTCCGCCTCGCCCCGGACGACCGCAGCGCACGAGATCGAGCGGGCCACATCTCGACGCCAAGGAGTCACGAATGTCATCCCATGCGCTGGCGCAAAGAAGTCTCGCCGCCACGCCGGACCCGGTCCGGCCGGCCGGGCTCGACCTGGCCTGCTATGTAACACCGTCGCCCGACGCGGTCCCGGCCGCGCCGCGCCCGCGACTCCCGGAGGGGACGCGGGAACGCTCCTGGCCATGGTCCCGATCCCGGGCACGGAAAACTCACTGGCCATCGTCGGTTACGAGGTCGCGCCGACGGGCCGGCGGGGCCCGGGCCCGCGACGGCCGCCCGCCGCCACCGCAGCCGGATGGCGCGCTCGTCGTCGATCGTGCGCGGCGCCGGGTGTGGCTGGAGGGGGCCGAGATCCGGCTCACGTACCAGGAATTCGAGCTGCTGGCGTTCCTCAGCGCGAACCCGGCCCAGGTGTTCAGCCGGGCCGACCTGCTCGCCCGGGTCTGGCCCGACTGCCCGCCGGCCAACACGCGGACCGTGGACGTGCACGTCAGCCGGCTGCGCCGCAAGCTCGGGCCGGCCTACGGCCAGTGCCTGGCCACCGAGTACCGGGTGGGATACCGGTTCGAGCCCGCCTGCGCGCGAGTGAGGGCCGGTCAGGAAACCGGCGGCTGCGGCTCGGCCGGGACGTCGTGCTTGACCAGGTAATCGATGTACAGCGGGCGGAGCGCCTCCGCCGTCTCGCCCTCGCCGGATTCCAGCGCGTCGGAGATCAGCGCGGACAGCCGGTACATGTCGGCGCCGGTCCGGTCGGGGTGGCCCTCGATCGCCTCGGCCGCGGGAATCGCGCGCAGCAACTCCCACAGGAAGCCCACGTCCAGGTGGCGCATTGCGCGGCGCACGGCTAGGTCATGAAGCTCGCGTGAGGACATGGCCTCGAGGTCGCTGCGGCTCGGCACATCGGCCACCCTACCCTGGGGCAGTGACCGAAGACGGTGCCAAGTGCGCGTTCTGCGCCATCATCCGTGGTGAGCAGCAGGCGGAGATCATTCACGAGACCGAGCGGCTGATCTCGTTCCTCGACTATCGGCCGCTGTTCCACGGGCACACGCTGCTCGTGCCGAAGATCCACGTCCGGGTGCTCAGCGACCTGCCGGCCTACCGGGTGGGGGAGTTCTTCACCGAAGCGCAGCGGCTGGAGCGGGCGGTGGAGACCGCGATGGAGGCCGACGGCTCGATGATCCTCATCAACAACGTGGTCAGCCAGTCCGTGCCGCACCTGCACCTGCACGTGATCCCCCGGCGGCGGAAGGATGGTCTCCGGTTCTGGCTGGGCCCGCGCCATCCCTACGACGCGGACCACCCAGCCAGCGCTTACGCGGAGAAGATCCGGGCGGCCCTGGCGCAGGTTACGTCGGCCGAGGCCCGGCGGTGCCCGCCGGGCCGGGACGCTGCTCGTGAGCGCCGGCCGAGGAAACCCAGAGCGGCCAGCGTTCCCGCCCCGGCCACCAGGAACGCGTTCCTCGGGCCAGCCAGGGCCACGAGCGGGCCGGCGGTGGCGTAGGCGATAGCGGAGGCCAACTGGGCCGCGGTGTAGACCGTGCCGAAGGCCCGGCCCAGCAGGTGGCCGGGAACGGACTGCTGGACCAGGGTGTCGGTGCCGACGAGATCTGCGGTATTGCCGGCGCCCGCCGCCGCCTGGGCCATGGCCGCGAACGCGACGCCGCGGGCCAGGCCGGTGGCGACCGTCCCGGCCGCGCCGAGGATTACGCCGCCGATCAGCCAGTGGCTGGCTGGCCGCCGGTCCGACCTGGCCGTGAGGGCCAGCGAGGCGGCCATCATTCCGATACCGAACGATGCCGTGGTGGACCGTAATCGCCGGCCGTTCCGTGCAGCCCGCGGGTGACGATCGGCCCAGTTGGGGCAGACGCGGGGCATGACTTTGCACTCACCGGAGCCGACCCGCCATGGCACGGCACCGGGCCACCATAAGCCCGGCGAACGGGCGATCGGCGGCCACAAACTGCACGGCCGCCCCGCGTCGTGGCCCTGGTCGCGGTGATCACCGCCGCCTTCGCCGCCGGGGGCTTCGCGGTCGTCTTCCACCAATGGGTCCTGTTCTGGCGGATCCGGGCGTGGACATGGGCGGCGGCCCGGGCCCGACCCGCCCAGCCAGTATCGAGCAGCGCTGATCTCACGCCGTACGATGGGGCAGGCCAAATAGTCTAAAGTAGCGGCCGCGCCGGCGGCCTGATCGTCGAGGAGCGTCCATGCCGCCGTGGCCTGGTTCGTCTTATCCCCTCGGGGCCGTCTACGACGGTGCCGGGACTAACTTTGCGCTGTTTTCGGAGGTCGCGGACTTCGTCGAGCTCTGCCTCTTCGACGACGACGGCGCGGAGACCAGGATCCGGCTGACCGAGGTGGACGGTTTCGTCCACCACTGCTACCTGCCGGGCGTCGGCCCCGGGCAGCAGTACGGCTACCGCGTGCACGGCCCGTACGACCCCGCCCAGGGCCTGCGCTGCAATCCGGCCAAGCTGCTGCTCGACCCGTACGCCAAGGCGGTTACCGGCGAGCTGGACTGGGACGAGTCGCTGTTCGGCTACCACTTCGGCGCACCCGGACCAGCGGAACGACGACGACTCCGCGGCGCACATGTGCAAGGGCGTCGTGGTCAGCCCGTTCTTCGACTGGGCCAACGACCGTCCGCCGCGAACCCCGTACAACGAGACCGTGATCTACGAGGCCCACGTCCGGGGGCTGACGCTGCGGCATCCGGGCGTGCCGGAGGAGATGCGCGGGACCTACGCGGGCCTGGCCCACCCGGCCGTCATCGACCACCTGACCCGGCTCGGCGTGACCGCGGTCGAGCTGATGCCCGTGCACCAGTTCCTCACCGACAAGGTCCTGGCCGACCGGAAGCTCCGCAACTACTGGGGCTACAACACCATCGGCTTCTTCGCCCCGCACGCGGCCTACGCCGCCGGCCGGCGACGGCAGCCAGGTCCAGGAATTCAAGGCCATGGTGCGCGCCCTGCACGAGGCGAACATCGAGGTCATCCTGGACGTCGTCTACAACCACACCGCCGAAGGCAACCAGCTCGGGCCCACCCTGTCGCTGCGTGGCATCGACAACGCCGCGTACTACCGCCTGGTGGACGACGACCCGCAGTACTACATGGACTACACCGGCACCGGCAACTCGCTGAACGTGCGCCACCCGCACTCGCTGCAGCTCATCATGGACTCGCTGCGGTACTGGACGACCGAGATGCGGGTCGACGGGTTCCGCTTCGACCTCGCGGCCACCCTGGCCCGGGAGTTCTACGACGTGGACCGGCTGTCGGCGTTCTTCGACGTCGTCCAGCAGGATCCGGTGATCAGCCAGGTCAAGCTCATCGCCGAGCCCTGGGACGTCGGCCCCGGCGGGTACCAGGTCGGCCAGTTCCCGCCGCTGTGGACCGAATGGAACGGCCAGTACCGGGACACGGTCCGCGACTTCTGGCGAGGCGAGCCCGCCACCCTCGGCGAATTCGCCTCCCGCATCACCGGGTCGTCCGACCTGTACCAGCACGACGGCCGGCGGCCGTACGCGTCGATCAACTTCGTCACCGCCCACGACGGCTTCACCCTGGGTGACCTGGTCTCCTACAACGAGAAGCACAACGAGGCCAACGGCGAGGACAACCGGGACGGCGCGGACGACAACCGGTCGTGGAACTGCGGCGCCGAGGGCGAGACCGACGACCCGGAGGTCAACGACCTGCGGGCCCGGCAGCGGCGCAACATGCTGGCCACCCTGCTGGTTTCCCAGGGCGTGCCGATGCTGCTCGGCGGGGACGAGATCGGCCGGACCCAGCAGGGCAACAACAACGCCTACTGCCAGGACAACGAGATCTCCTGGATCGACTGGTCGCTGGCCGACGCCCACGCCGACCTGCTGGCGTTCACGACGGTGGTGTCGGAGTTCCGCCGGGCCCACCCGGTGTTCCGGCGCCGCCGGTTCTTCGCCGGGCGGCCCAGCCGCCGGGACGACGAACTGCGCGACATCGCCTGGTTCAGCGCCAGCGGCACCGAGATGTCCGAGCAGGACTGGGAGACCGACATCGGCCGCTGCGTCATGGTCTTCCTGAACGGCCAGGGCATCCCCGACGTGGATTCGCGGGGCGAGCGGGTCGTCGACGACTCGTTCCTGCTCTGCTTCAACGCCGCGCCCGAGGACGTCGACATGGTCCTGCCGGCCAGGGACTACGGCCAGAAGTGGGCCGTCGTGCTGGACACCGCGACCGCCGAGGTGCCCGGCGGCATCAGCGTGCCTGGCTTCGGCGGCCTGGGCGCCGGCGCGGCCGCGAACGCCACCGGCTTCGACGCGCTCGAGGGCGCCCGCACCGTGGAAGCCAAGTCCACGCTGAGCGTCGCCGGCCGGTCCCTGGTCGTGCTGCAGCGCAGCGAGCCGGCCGAGTGACCCCGCCCACCTCCACCTACCGGGTCCAGCTCGGGCCGGACCTCAGCTTTGCCGCCGCCGCGGACCTGGCCGCCTACCTCCGGGATCTCGGCGTGGGCGCCATGTACACGTCCCCGGTGCTGGCCGCCACGCCCGGCTCGGCCCACGGCTACGACGTGGTCGATCCCAGACTGGCCAGCCCGGCCCTCGGCGGGCCGGAAGGGTTTACCCAGCTGGCCGCCAGGCTCCGCGAAGCGGGGCTGGCCCTCGTCATCGACATCGTGCCCAACCACATGGGCATCGCGGTACCGCAGGCCAACCCGGCGTGGTGGGACGTGCTCCGGCTCGGCCGCCAGTCGCCGTACGCCCGGTTCTTCGACATCGACTGGGACCGCGGCCCCGATCATGGTGCCGGTGCTGGCCGACGACGCGGCCGTGGCCGATCTCACCGTCGAAGACGGCCAGCTCGCCTACTACGAGCACCGGTTCCCGATCGCCCCGGGCACCGGCGGCGGCACCCCGCAGGAGGTGCACGAGCGGCAGCACTACCGCCTCACCGACTGGCGGCGGGCCAATCGCGAGCTGAACTACCGGCGGTTCTTCGACATCACCACCCTGGCCGCCGTCCGGGTCGAGGACCCAGACGTGTTCGAGGCCACCCACCGCACGGTGCTCGGCTGGGTCGCGGCCGGCCAGGTGACCGGGCTCCGCGTCGACCACCCGGACGGCCTGGCCGACCCGGGCGCCTACCTGCGCCGCCTCCACGAAGCTGCCCCGTCCGCCTGGCTCGTGGTCGAGAAGATCCTCGGCCCGGACGAGGCCCTGCCCGCCCGCTGGCCGGTGGACGGCACCACCGGGTACGACGCGCTCAGACTAGTGTCCGGCCTGTTCGTGGACCCGGACGGCGAGGCCGGGCTCACCGCATTGGCCGCGGAGGAGTGCGGCCCTCAGGATCTCCGCGAAATGGAGCACACGGCCAAGCGCTGGGTGGCGGAACACATCCTGCGGGCCGAGGTCCGCCGGATCGCCCGGCTCGTGCCCGGTGACGCGACCGAGCCCGCGGTGATCGAGTTGCTGGCCAGCTTCCCGGTCTACCGGTCCTACCTGGCCGACGGCGAGCCGGCGGCGCTGCAGCAGGCGGCGGCCGAGGCGGCCCGGCGGCAGCCAGCCCTCGCGGGGGCGATCGCCGACCTGGTCCGCCGGATGACCGCGGAGCCGGGAGGCGAGCTGGCCGCCCGGGTCCAGCAGACCGCGGCGATGGTGATGGCCAAGGGCGTCGAGGACACGGTGTTCTACCGCTACAACCGGTTCGTCGCGCTGAACGAGGTCGGCGGCGACCCCGGACGGTTCGGCGTGAGCGATGAGGAGTTCCACCGGCGGGCCGCGGCCGGTGACCACCCCGGCTCGATGACCGCGCTGTCCACGCACGACACCAAGCGGTCGGAGGACGTGCGGGCCCGGCTGGCCGCGGCGTCCGAGATCCCCGGCGAGTTCGCCGAGGCGGTCCGCCGGTGGTCGGCCCGGGCCCGGCTGCCCGAGCCGGCGCTGAACCTGCTCGCGTGGCAGTCGCTGGCCGGCGCGTGGCCGATCAGCGAGGAGCGGCTGGCCCGCTACCTGGAGAAGGCATCCCGGGAAGCCAAGATCGCGACCAGCTGGACCGAGCCAAATCCTGATTTCGACGCCGCGGTCGCCGCGTGGCCGGCGACGGTGCTAGCCGACGCCGAGCTAAGCGCGGACGTCGGGCAATTCGTCGCCCGCATCCGCCCGGCCGGATGGTCCAACTCGCTCGGCCAGAAACTCGTCCAGCTGGCCATGCCCGGCGTGCCCGACATCTACCAGGGCACCGAGCTGTGGGACCTGTCGCTGGTCGATCCCGATAACCGCCGCCCAGTCGACTTCGCCGCCCGCCGCGAACTGCTGGCCCGCATCGACGATGGCTGGCTGCCCGAGCTGGACGAATCCGGCGCCGCCAAGCTGCTCGTGGTCGCGCGGACGCTCCGCCTGCGCCGGGACCGCCCAGACCTGTTCACCGGATACCGCGGCTTGCAGGCCGAGGGCCCGGCCGCGGAGCACGTGCTAGCGTTCGAGCGCGGCGGCGGAAACCTCGTCGCCGTGGCCACCAGGTTCCCATTGACTTTGCAGCGAAACGGCGGCTGGACGGCCACCACCCTGCCCCTTCCGCCCGGGCCGGGGGCCTGGACGGACGTTCTCACCGGGCAGCCAGTCAAGCCCGGCCCCGACGGCGCAAGCGCCGACCTGGCCGAGCTGCTGGCCCGCTATCCGGTCGCCCTGCTGGTGAGGGGGAACGCATGAACGCCGGCTCGGTGTGGGCGCCGGACCGGCAGCGAGTCCGCCTGCTGGCCCGTTCGGAAGAAATGGACCTGTCCCGGGACGATCGCGGCTGGTGGCATCCCGCCCAGCAATTGCCCCCCGGCACCGACTACGCGTTCCTGCTCGACGACGACGACACGCCCCTCCCGGATCCCAGATCGAAATGGCAGCCGAACGGCGTCCACGGCCCGTCCCGCGTCTACGATCACGCCGCCTACCGCTGGTCGGATACGGCCTGGACCGGCCGCGCGCTGCCCGGATCGGTCCTGTACGAGCTGCACATCGGCACGTTCACACCAGGCGGCACGTTCGATTCGGCCCTGGAGCGCCTCGATCACCTCGTCGACCTGGGCGTCGACCTGGTCGAGGTCATGCCGGTCAACGCGTTCGACGGCACGGCCGGATGGGGCTACGACGGCGTGCTGTGGTACGCCGTGCACGAGCCGTACGGCGGCCCCGACGGGTTCAAGCGGTTCGTGGACGGCTGCCACGCGCGCGGCCTCGGCGTGGTGCTCGACGTCGTCTACAACCACGTCGGGCCCTCGGGCGCCTACCTGGACCGCTTCGGGCCGTATTTCGCCGGCGCAGAACATCTGGGGTCCCGCGCTCAACGTGGACGGCCCCGGCTCGGACGAGGTGCGGCGTTACGTCATCGACAACGCGCTCAGCTGGCTGCGGGACTTCCACGTGGACGGGCTGCGGCTGGACGCGGTGCACGCGATCGTGGACCGCCGGGCCATCCCGCTGCTGGAGGAACTGGCCGGGGAGGTGGACGCGCTGTCCGCGGGAGTGCGCCGGCCGCTGAGCCTCATCGCCGAATCGGACCTCAACGACCCGAAGCTGATCACCTCGCGGGAGGCCGGCGGCTACGGGCTCACCGCCCAGTGGTGCGACGACCTGCACCATGCGCTGCACGTCGCGCTGACCGGTGAGACGCAGGGCTACTACGCCGACTTCGCCGCGCCGGGCGCGCTGGAGACCACGCTGCGCCAGGCGTTCTTCCACACCGGGACCTGGTCGTCGTTCCGCGGCCGGTCGCACGGGCGGCCGGTCGACGTCCGCCGGATCCCGGGCAGCCGGTTCGTGTGCTACCTGCAGAACCACGACCAGATCGGCAACCGGGCCCAGGGTGACCGGCTCTCGGCGACCGTGGACCCGGGCCTGCTCGCGTGCGGCGCGGCCCTCGTCTTCTGCTCCCCCTACACGCCCATGGTGTTCATGGGCGAGGAATGGGCGGCCAGCACCCCGTGGCAGTTCTTCGCCTCGTTCCCGGACCCGGAGCTGGCCGAGGCCGTGCGCCGCGGGCGCCGGGCCGAGTTCGCCGCCCACGGCTGGGGCGAGGCCGAGGTCCCGGACCCAGGTTCGCCAGACACGGTCCGCCGGTCCACGCTCAACTGGCCGGAGCTTTCCGCCCCGGCCCACCGCTCCATGCTGGAGCTGTACCGGACGCTGATCGCGCTGCGGCGCCGGCACCCCGAGCTGGCCGATCCGCGACTGGACCGGTTCACGATCGACGCAGGCCCGGGGGAGCGGTGGCTGGTGCTGCACCGGGGATCGCTCCGGCTCGCCTGCAACCTGGCCGACGAATGGGACAACGTCCGCCTCGACCGGCCGGTCGGCACGATCCTGCTCGCCTCGACCAAGGTCAGCCACTCCGGCTGCGTCCTGGAACTGCCGCCCGAATCGTTCGCCCTGGTCACCACCGAGGATCCCGTCGAGCCCTGCTGACGCAGGGTGAAATCAGCCGGTCATCTGGCCGACGTTGAACGCCTTCGTGAGCAGCCCGAACTGCTGCATCGCGTCGGCGACGCGCTGGAGCCGGATGCGGTCGACGCCCAGCGGGTAGCTGGGGAAGGCCATGATCGCGGCGGTCTGCAGGTCTACGCCGGCGAAGGTCTGCATGCCCCGCTCGGCGTCGGCCCGGCTGGAGTCGGCCAGGGCCTGCCCCTTCTCCAGGGCCGCGGTGAACGCCGCGGCGGTCCGCGGGTACTTCTGCATCCACGTCTTCGTCGCGACGTACCCGGCGATCGGGAAATTCGCGGTGGCGCCCTGGTCGACGTCGAACAGCTGCTGCGCGCCGATCTGCTCTTCCGCCGAGCTGATGAACGGCTCCGGCAGCCAGGCCGCGTCGATCTGGTGCTTCTGCAGCGCGGTGGCCATGTCCGGGAACGGGATCGGCTTCAGGTGCGCATCGGCCAAGGGCACGCCGTTCTCTTCCAGCGCGGTGCCGACCAGCAGGGTGCCAATGTTGTCTTTCACGTTGACGCCGATCGTCTTTCCCCGCAGGTCAGCGATGGTGGTGATCGGCGATCCCGCCGGGGTGACTATTTCCTGGGCGTGCGGCTGCATGATCGATCCCTCCGCGATAACGCGCAGGTCGGCATGCTGCTGCGCCGCGGCCAGGATGTAGGACACGTAATTGCCGCTCGTAATGTCGTACTGGCCATTGAGCTGCCCATTGATCGCCGTGGCGCTGCTGACCACGGTGGCGATCTTCACGTTCAGGCCGGCGGCGCGGAAGAAGCCCTGCTGCTGCGCGACGTACAGCCCGGCCGAGTCAGCGGCCGGCACCGCCGCGACGACGAGGTTCGTTTTTTCCAGGCTCCCCGTCAGTTGCACGCGGCCAGAACCGCTGCTGCAGCCCGCCGCAAGCGCGGCCAGCCCCACCGCCGCCGCCACCATTTTGCTGATGCAATGGGACGCTCGAACCATCAGCTGTTGCCCTGCCTTCCTTGCTTGACGTGCAGCAGGACCCCCCTGCAACCGTTGGCCGCGACACTAAATCAGGCCATGCAGGTAATTCAGCCGAAATGCGGGAATCGACGCCCATATTAACTAGCAGTAGTACGCAGCATCGCGGCGTCCAGGTACGGGCGGGGGATCGCGAACCCGTCCACCAGGGTCTGGGCGTGCGGACGCAGCTGTGCGCACAGGGCGTTGACGGCGCTGGTCACGGACTTGGCCCGGGTTGCGGTCAGCCTCCCGTGCTCCAGGAACCAGGCCAGATCCGCCTCGACGTTGCTGAGCACGTAGAGGTCGCAGAGCCGCTCGAGCAGCAGCTTCGCGCCGGGATCGGCGCAGCGGTCCACGGCCGCCACGAACGCCTCGAGCACCACCCGGTCGACGTGCACGCGCGCGGCCCGCAGCACGTGGTCCTGGGCGTCGTTGAACACCGCGAACGGATCGGCTTCCCCGGACGCGGCCCGGCGCAGCCGCCGGGCCAGCCCGCCGAGGACGTGTTCCTCGCGGTCCTCGAACGCCCGCACCTGCCAGCCCCGGTCGAACAGCACCGTCTCGTCGTCCCGGCCCGGACCGGCGGCCGCGAGCCGCTCGATGACCGCGCGGGCCGCGGTCCGCTCCATCACCCCGCCGACGAACTGCTCGGCGATGAACCGCGCGGTGGCGAGCGTGCCGAGGTCGTCGAAGTCGCTCTTGTAGTTGGTCAGCAGGCCCTTGGCGACCAGCTGGAGCAGGACGGTGTTGTCGCCCTCGAACGTGGTGAACACGTCGGTATCGGCCTTGAGGGTGGCCAGCAGGTTCTCAGCCAGGTCGCCGGCCCCCCGCACGCCTCGCGGCAGGCCTGGATGGTGGCGGTCGCGTGCCACGTCGCCACGGCCTTTATCCCCGCCGCCCGCGACTCCAGCTCGCGCTGGCGCCGCTCGTCCGGCGCGGCCCGCTGCCGCTCGTCCATGGTCATGACCAGCTCTTCCTGAGCGAAATGCAGCGCGTAGCTGGTGGCCAGGGCGGGAAGCAGCTTGCGCTGGTGCGCGCGGTAGTCCAGCAGCACGACCTCGCCCGAGTCGTCGGGCCCGTCCGGGTGGCCGAACTGCCGGCGGGACCCCGCGTAGGCGACCGCGATGGCCAGCGCGCGCTTGGTGGCGCTGCCCGAGGTCCCGGCCACGCTGATCCGCCCGCGGATCAGCGTGCCGAGCATGGTGAAGAAGCGCCGGCTGTCGCTGGCGATCGGGCTGCTGTAGCTGCCGTCGGCCGCGACGTCCGCGTACCGGTTGAGCAGCGCCTCGCGCGGCACGCGCACGTCACGGAAGGTCAGCCGGCCGTTGTCGACGCCGTTCAGGCCGCCCTTGCGCCCGCAGTCCCCGATCGTCACCCCGGGCATCGGGCGCCCGTCGGCGTCCCGGATCGGGACGAGCAGGGCGTGCACGCCCCGCCCGGCGCCGTCGGTAATGAGCTGGGCGAAGACCACCGCCATCCGGCCGTCGCGCGCCGCGTTGCCGATGTAGTCCTTGCGGGCCGCCTCATCCGGCGTGGTGATCACGAACTCGCCGGCGCCGGGGTCGTAGGTGGCGGTGGTGCGCAGATGCTGGACGTCCGAGCCGTGGCCCGTCTCGGTCATCGCGAAGCAGCCCGGCAGGGCCACGTCGATGATGTCGCGCAGGTAGCTGCTCGTGATGGTGCCGGGTACCGAGCAGTTGCACGGCCCCGCCGAACAGGCCCCACTGGACGCCCGCCTTGACCATCAGCGACAGATCGCCGAAGCCGAGCATCTCGTGGGCGATGACCGACCCGCCGGGGTCGCCTTCACCGCCGTGCTCGCGCGCGAAGCCCAGCCGGGCGTGACCGGTCTTGGCCAGGACGTGCAGGTCCTCGAGGATCTGGCGCCGGTACTCCTCGGTCGACAGGTCCGAGCGGTCCCGCATCTCGGTCTCGGCCATCTGGGCCCGGACCTCCTGCCGGAGCCGGGCCCGCCGTCCGTCCAGCACCGTGGTCAGCGCGTCCGGTTCTACCTTGTCGGGCATCGAGGGCAGGTCCACGGTTCCTCCGGTCAGTGACGGTACCGTTGCTACTCCACAGTAACATAGCGGCCCGGCCCGCCCGGTGGAAGCCCGCGCGCTACCGGCGCCGGCCCCGGCTCCGGCTGCCGACCTGCACCTCAGGCAGCTCGTCAGCGTCGAGCGGCGGATCAACGTCGTCGGTCAGATCCATCTCCAGATCCGTCAGGTCGTCCGCCTCCGCGGGCACCTCGGCCAGCTGACCGGGGCCCTGGCCGCCGGGCTGCGGCCCGGCCGGGTCCTCCAGGCCGTACCGCTCGACATGCTCGGGATCCGTCAGGCTGATCGTGCGCAGGCCCTGGGCGGCCAGCCGCTCGTTGATCTCGTCCAGGTTCTCGCGGACAAGCTGCTTCTCGGCGTCGGTGGTCTTGCCCTTGTGCGGTTCCCCGGCGTGCTCGAGCGTCGCGTAGTTGACGCGCCCGCCGCGTCCCGCGGGGGCGCTCGCGGACCGGGCAGGCCGCCGGGCCGGCCGCGCGGTGATGAGCAGCTCGCTCATCGGCTTGTCGCTGGCCAGCTGGTCGAAGGCCGCGGCGTCCATCGTCACCCGGCGCGGCGCGTCCTCGCCGGGCAGGTGCAGCTCGACCACCGCCACCCGCAGGGCCGCCTTCTCGATCACCATGGCCTCGTCGGTGAGCGCCTCGAACTCGATCGGGGTGTCGCCGAGCTCGGGATGTTCCTGCACCACAATGCGCGCCAGCGCGTCATCCCGGGTGATGAGCTGCCCGCTCAGATCGCTGAATCGGACGGTCTTCTGGCCCACGATCGGCTCCTCCCTGACTGTTCCACCGGACGAGCTTTACCTTGCCCCAGGGACCGCTCTCTGTCAAACGGATGTTCGATACAAATATTGGTCGATATGCCCGCGATCGTAAGAGTGCGCGATGAAACCGGTCGGCGGTCTTTCGTGGCAGTTCTTGAACATCTGACGGGAACGCGGGAGAATCCGTGTAATTCTGTACCGGTTAATGCGCGAAGATTGAACAAATTCGGTCAGATACCGCCGCCGTCAGTGCTCCCGGCCCGTTCCGGGCGCGTGGACCCCGTGAAGCGAGGACGCCATGGACCGCGACGAATATGCGGCAATATGTCCGCCATCGTAAAAGTGCGCGATCGGTCCGGCAACGGCGCGCGCCCGTTATACAGCCAGAACGATGGGCAGGGGGTTCAGGCACAGACGATATGACACGGGAGGAGACGGGGATGAGTGTAGCATGTACCGGAGCCCGATCCGCGCTCGCAGTTCGAGGACGAGGGCCTACCCGACCTGCAGGACGGCACGCCCCAGCAGCAGTGGGCCGTCGATCCCCAGGAGGCTCCGCTGCCGGCTGATCATCCGGTCGCGGTCGACGACTTCGGGACCACGGTCGAGGAGCAGATCGAGGGCGAGTCGCTGGACGGGCGCCTCGGCCGTGAGGTGCCGGACCGGCAGCCAGTGCTGGGCGGCGCCGAGCCTACGGCGGACACTGCTGGAGCTGGGACGGGCCTGGACGTCGGCTCCCGCGGCGTGGACCCGCGCACCGGGGAGCCGATCCTGAGCGAGGACAGCGGCCTGGGGGTCGGATCGGATCTGGACACCGGGTTCCAGCCCGACGCCGACGTCGACCCGGACGGGCCGACCCGGACCGGGGAGCCTGGACCAGGGTCCGCGACGACGTGCAGCAGGCCGGCCGGATCGTCGCGCCGGACGAGGGGACCCGCACGGACGCCGAACCCGACGAGGTGGCGCAGGAAGTGGGCCCGGACCTGGGCGGCTACACGGCCGAGGAAGCGGCCATGCGGGTCGAGCCGGAGTAAGGAGGGACGTCTGTGAACGGCGACGAGAAGGCGGCCCAGCCGCGGCCGGATGCGGATCACGACCGGGAGCGCATGGAGGACCAGAACCTGCGCAAGGCGCGCCTGCCGGCCGGGGAGAAAACCAGCCGGAGAAGGTCGGCCCGGGTCAGGCCGACGCGGGCCTGCACGACATGGGCGGCGACATCGGCCCGGCCTCCATCCGCGGGTCAGGCACCGCGCCCGGCGGCCGCCCGGACGACGACGCCGAGCCGCGCAGCGGGTATGCGGAGCCCATGGGCTACATGGCCGGGCGCGACGACGAGTGGCCCGAGACCGCGGGCTCGGACGAGAAGGCGGTCGCGGCCCGCACGGACGAAATCGAGCCCCACGTGGAAACCCCCGGCCCGAGCCCGCACCCGATGCCGCCCGACCCGCCCGACGTCGGTGCCCGAACCGGGCACCCAGGGCGTCCCGGCTTGCGGATCCAGGGACCCGCGCCCGGCGAGGACCCCGGCGTGATCGACGACGAGCCCGGCGTGATCGAAGACGAGCCCGGCCCAGGCGACACGGATCTGGCCGATATCCCCGATCCGCCCCCGGAGATTCCGCCGACTGCCGAGCACGTGACGGCCGACACCGACTGGGTGCCGGACGACGAGGACGACCCCGACCTCGGGTCCGGCCGCGTCGACGGCCCCGACGACGGCTACCTGCCGGACGAGGGAACCGCGCGTTAGGGGCAGGTCCTGGTCCGCGGCTTTTGCGGAAGTCCTGTGACATCTGACGATCGCGCGGGAGAATCCGTGTAATTCTGTACCGGTTAATGGGCGAATACCGAACAACTTCGGCCAGATATCACCGCCGCTGACCCGGTCAGTCAGTGCTCCCGGTCCATTTCCGGGCGCGTGGACCCGTGAAGCGAGGACGCCATGGACCGCGAGCCCGGCCCAGTCCGCCCAGCCCAGCGGCCCAGCCGGTCCAGCCGGTCCAGCCAGGCCCA
>CAVQZM010000074.1:0-12643 GCA_963718475.1 uncultured Actinomycetes bacterium
CAAGACAGCCCATAACGATTTCCCGGTCACGACCTGCTAGCCAGTGATCATGACGGGGCTTCCCAGGGGAACCCGGGACAGTGCCCGCAACACGCCGGCCGGAACCCGCACGCAGCCGTAGCTGACCGCGTGGCCGAACACGGCCGGGTCCGGCCAGCCGTGCAGGCCGACAGTGCCGGGGCCGCCGCCGAAGCTGGTCAGGGTGCCGGAGTGCGCGCCGAGCGGGAGGATCAGCCGACTGTAGGTCGGGTGCGGCGGGGCCAGCGAAGCGAGCAGGAACGTCCGCCCGGCCGGGGTGGGGGTGCCCGCGGCGCCCTCGGCCACCGTCCACGATCCCAGCCTGCGCCCGGCGTCAACGACGGTCAGCCGGTAGGCGGCCAGGTTGATCTCCACCCGGTAGGCACTATAGGCCGTCTCCAGCCCTCCGCTGCCGAGATAGATCCAGCCCGTGGACCGGTTCGGCCGGGCCGGCAGCAGCACCCGGTCCCAGCCCGGCTGCGACTGTACGACCGGGACCCACGTCGGGCTCCCGATCTGCGTCGCGGGCAGTACCGCCACCGGCGCCCCGCCCGGATGGGCATAGACCACACGCGTCGCCACAGGATGCAGCACGATCCCCGTCTCCGGCGCAAACGGGACGGCATCCCGCGGCGCCGCGGGCGTGATGCCGAAGGTGGTGGCCACCGGCAACCGCGCCATCTGTTCGGCGGACACCCGCATGGGCGGCACCGGCGCGGGCGGGGGCGGGGCGGCGGCGTGCGGCCGGCTGGCCGTGCCGCAGCCCGATGCCAGGACAGCGATGGCCGCCGTGATGACCGTCATGGCCGCTTTTGCCCTTCCCGCGGCGTGGCGGCGGGGCCAGTCAAATCGGAACCGATCAGGCATCCAGAAACCTCCGGGAAAAAAGAACCAGCCACTGATGCACGGCAATCCGGCTGCTCATCCGGCGAGCATATGGAGCCGTGATCATTCCGGAAAATGGGCGGCCCAGTGGAGGTGCCACCGACCCTGGGCCTGGCCAATGCGTCCGGAATCCTAACACGGCGGAATCCGGCAGGAAGTGCGCTTCGCCAGGCTCTGTGCCTGAACCGGATCGCAGGCCGGGAGGCCGTTTCCGGAATTTCCCGATTAGTGCCTGGATAGCGGAACGTATGCCTGGCGGAGAATTCAGCGGACAGTAAAGGCGTGTTCGCCCGCGCATCATTGGTGAATTCGTGTAGCGTGCCGTTGGCCTGACAGGCCCATGGACATTGGATAACTGCCGACAGGCTGGCGGGCACCTGCGATTGGCTTTCGGTAATGCCAGCCGGGCGCCAGGGCATCACGGCACGCATTGCTCGCTAATTTCCCGGAAAAGCCATTAGAGAAAGGCACCACATATGACCGATATCGGCAGCCGCGCCCCGCGCGGGCGCGCCGGCTACGCCTGGCTGGCCGCATGCCCCGTGGCCGCCGGCGCCATAGCCATGTTCATCGCCGCCCAGCCCGCCGTGGCCGCGACCGCCCCGGTCGGTCTCGGGACGGCCGGCAGCTTCGCGGTCCTCGCCGGCCAGACGGTCACCAACACCGGCGCGAGCCAGATCAACGGGGGGGACCTCGGCGTGAGCCCGGGCACCGCCGTCACCGGATTCCCTCCCGGTATCGTGACCCCCCCCGGCACCATCCACGCGGCCGACCCCGTCGCGGCACAGGCCCAATCGGACTTGACCACCGCGTACAACGACGCTGCCGGCCGGGCCCTCACGGCTAACGTTCCCAGCTTCATCGGCGCGGGCCAGTCACTCGCGCCCGGTGTGTACAAGGCCTCCACGTCGCTGGACGTCGGCGGGGCGCTGACCCTGAACGCCGGGGGAGACCCGAACGCGGTCTGGATCTTCCAGGTCCCCTCCACGCTCGTCACCGACTCGGCCAGTTCCGTCCTCCTGACCAACAGCGCCCAGGCCTGCAACGTCTTCTGGCAAGTGGGCAGTTCGGCGACACTCGGAACAGGTTCCAGCTTCGTGGGCAGCGTCCTGGCCCTGACGTCGATCACCGTGCAGACCGGCGACACCATCAACGGCCGCGTGCTGGCCCGTAACGGGCAAGTGAGCCTCGACGACGACACGATCACCGCGGCTGGCTGCACGACGCCGACGCCAACGCCGACGCCGACCGCCACCACCCCCACGCCCACCCCGACACCGTCACCGACCGGTGTGACGATCCCGCCCATCACGATCCCGATCGGTCCCATCACGCTCCCGATCGGTCCCATCACGCTCCCCACCGGCCAGTGACGATCCCGACCGGCCCGGTGACGATCCCGACCGGTACCAGTCCGGGACCGACGCCGACCGAGACCAGTCCCGGGCCGACGCCGACCGAGACCAGTCCCGGGCCGACGCCGACCGAGACCAGTCCCGGGCCGACACCGACCGGGACCGCTACCGGCCCCACGCCGACGTCGACCGCCACCAAGCCGGCCCCGGCCCCGACGTCGATTAGCCCCGCGCCCAGGCCGCCCCGGCCGCGCCTGCCCCGGTACCGGTCGGCACCACCTTCCCGGTGACCGGCTGAGGATCCCCGCGCCCGACAGGAAGGTCCGCCCAGCCACGCTGGGCGGACCTTCCTGGCACCCAGCACCGGAACCCCTCTCCAGCCGATTACGCCAGCCCGGCTCCCGGCCAGCTGGCCGCACGACGCCGTGGTCCCGGTAGAAGGCCCCATCCGTCACTGATGCGGCTGAATCGAAGGTGGCCGGCGCGCCCCGGACCTAGCGGCAGGCGTTCTGCGCCGCTGTGCGGCCGGCGGAGGACCCCGCGCCCGGACTGGACCCCGCGGTGCCGCTTCCGGCCCCGGCCCCGGCCGGCGCAGAGCCGCCCGACGCGGACGAGGAGCCGCCGTGGGCGGTGGCGTGGCCCGAGTGGCGCGGGGCGGCCGGCTTGGCCGGGGCCCGGTCGGTGGCTAGGTTCTGGAAGATCTGGCCTGCTGCCTGGCCGTTCCACAGCACCGCCGATGCGCCGGTCGGTGTCTGGTAGTTCACGCTGGCCAGGGGCACGGTCATGAAGGTCACGTTCTGGCTGGAGATGCCCCGCATCTGGTCGGCCAGCGCGGACACGTTGAGGCCCTGGTCCACCGTCAGGGAGGACAGTGCGGCGCTCACGAACTGGGACAGCCGGATCGGGTTGGCCAGCAGGCCCGAATGGATGGCCGCGCTGAGCGCCGAGGACAGGAGGCGCTGCTGGTCCTGGATGCGAGCGAGGTCGGACGTGGCGAACGAATGGCGGTCGCGCGCGTAGGCCAGCGCTGTGATGCCGTTGACGTGATGAGGGCCCGCCGACAGGCGCAGCCCGCTGTAGGAGTCGTCGACCGCCTGCGGCAGGCAGATGTTCACGCCGCCGAGCGCGTCGATGACCTTGACGAACCCGAGGAAGTCGACCTCGACGTAGTCGTTGATGGTCAGGCCGGTGGCCTGCTCGACGGTCTGCACCATGAGCTTGGGGCCGCCGAACCCGTAGGCCGAGTTGATCTTGTTCATCCCGTGCCCGGGAATGCTGACCCAGGAGTCGCGGGGAATGCTGACGACGGTCACCCGGCTCCGGTCCCCCGACACGTGCACCAGCATCATCGTGTCGGAATTGGAGCTGACGTCGCTGCCGACGTGGAGCACGACCTCCTGGTGATGGGTCAGGCCGGTGCGCGGGTCCACGCCGGCCACCAGGATGTTCAGCGGCCCGGTCGAGCCGGAGTTCGTGGTGCCGGCGTCCACCCGCTTGATCGCGCCGTTGATGTACCCGGTCAGGGCCCAGGCGCTGCCCGATACGAGGAGGACCAGCGCGGACATCCCGCCGCACAGGCTCAGCAGCAGGCGCTGCCGGCGGGCGATCCGGCTCGACGCGATCCGCGAGGCCAGCCGGGCCTGGGCCGGTGAGTGCAGGTATTGCCGCCGCGGCTTCGGCGTGCGGTACGCAGGGCCCCGGAAATCCCCGCCCGGCGGGACGTTGTCCCTCTCGGTCATCGGCCCTCCCCAGTGCCGGTCTGGCCAGGCTACCCCGATGACGGCCGGTTACCTTTTCGCAGCGCCGGTATGGCCTGGCCGTCCGGTTTTCGGTATAGTTACTAGCGGGTAGCATGCGGACAGCTACGGGGCTAGCAGGCATGCCGAGACGAAGCCAGAGGTTTGGATGAGTCACTACAAGAGCAATCTCCGCGACATCGAGTTCAACCTGTTCGAGGTGCTCCGCCGCCAGGACGTCCTGGGCCAGGGGCCATACGCCGAACTCGACGAGGAGACGGCCAGGGGGATCCTGGACGAGGTGAACCGGCTGGCCATCGGCCCGCTCGCCGAGTCCTTCACCGACGCCGACCGCAATCCGCCCGTCTTCGACCCGGCTGACGGCTCCGTGCGGATGCCGGAGTCGTTCGCGCGTTCGTTCCGCGCCTACATGGACGCCGAGTGGTACCGCCTCGACCTGCCGGACGGGCTGGGCGGCACGGGCGCGCCCCGCTCCCTGTACTGGGCGGTGGCCGAACTGATCCTCGGCTCGAACCCGGCCGTGTGGTTCTACTCGAGCGGCCCGTCGTTCGCCCACCTGCTGTGGCGCGTCGGCACTCCCGAACAGAAGCGGTTCGCCGAGATGGCCGTCGAGCGCAAGTGGGGCTCGACGATGGTCCTGACCGAGCCGGACGCGGGGTCGGATGTCGGCGCCGGCCGGGCCAAGGCGGTCGAGCAGCCCGACGGCACCTGGCACATCGAGGGCGTCAAGCGGTTCATCACCAGCGGTGACCAGGACATGACCGAGAACATCTTCCACCTGGTGCTGGCGCGCCCCGAGGGCCACGGGCCCGGCACCAAGGGCCTGTCGATGTTCCTCGTTCCGAAGTACCTGGTCAACGAGGACGGCTCGCTCGGTGAGCGCAACGGAGTCAAGGTCACCAACGTCGAGCACAAGATGGGGCTGAAGGCCTCCACGACCTGCGAGCTGACGTTCGGCGCGGACCGCCGGCGATCGGGACCCTGGTCGGCGGCGTCCACGACGGCATCCGGCAGATGTTCCAGATCATCGAGCACGCCCGGATGATCATCGGGGTCAAGGCGATCGGCACGCTGTCCACCGGCTACCTGAACGCGCTCGACTACGCCAAGAGCCGGGTCCAGGGGGCCGACCTGACCCAGATGCTCGACAAGACGGCGCCGCGCGTCACGATCACCCACCACCCGGACGTGCGCCGGATGCTCATGCTGCAGAAGTCCTACGCCGAGGGCATGCGCGCCCTGGTGCTCTACATGGCCACGCTGCAGGACGGCCTGCAAATGGCGCAGGCCGAGGGCCGGACCGACGAGGTGACGGCCGGCCTCAACGACCTGCTCCTGCCGGTGGTCAAGGGCCTGGGTTCCGAGCGGGCCTACGAACTGCTCGCGCTGTCGCTGCAGACCCTGGGCGGATCGGGCTTCCTGCAGGACTACCCGATCGAGCAGTACATCAGGGACTCCAAGATCGACAGCCTCTACGAGGGCACGACCGGCATCCAGGGCATGGACCTGTTCTTCCGCAAGATCGTCCGGGATGGCGGAACGGCGCTGGGCGCGCTGCTCGGCGAGATCAAGGCGTTCGCGGCCGCCGATGGCGGCAACGGCCGGCTGAAGGCGGAACGCTCCGCGCTCGCCCGGGCGACCGGTGACGTCGAGGCGATGGTCGGCGTGATGACCGGCTACCTGACCCAGGCCGCGGAGCAGCCCGCCGAGGTGTACCGGGTCGGCCTGAACACCACCCGCCTGCTGCTGGCGCTAGGCGACCTGCTGGTCGGCTGGCTGCTCGCCCGGCAGGCGGAGATCGCCCTGGCCAGGCTGGACGACATCGGCGTGACCGAGTCGGGCGGGCGGGCCCAGAGCGACCGTGAGTTCTACACGGGCAAGATCGCGGCCGCGCGGTTCTTCGCCGCTACGGTGCTGCCCCGCCTCACTGCGGAGCGCAAGATCGCCGAGGAGACCACCCTCGACCTGATGGAACTCCCCGAAGAAGCCTTTTAACCCGGGGGGACGACCCCCCGAACCCCCCCGCGACCCCCCGCGGCCGGTGCTCGCCGTGGCACCGGCCGCTCACCCGGGCCTGCGGCCCGGGATCGCTGGGCCGGTTAGACCTCGAACTGGATGGCGGCGCGGTCGGCGGCGATGGGGAGGATGTGCTGCTCGACCATGGCGCGGTGGTCGGGATTGTCGCGGTAGGCCACGTATCCGCCGGCGTCCTCGAAGTCGGCCGTTACCGCGAAGTGGTAGTTCCCCTGGTTGATGCCGACGTCCTCGCCGCACGCGAAGGCCCGGACCGACGGAACGAGCGTCGGCAGCGTCGCCACCTCGTCGGTGGCCCGCTTCTTCTGGGCGTCCGTGGCGTCGTCGCTCCACCGGAACAGCACTACGTGCCGGATCATTTTTTGGTGCCTCCCTCTGCGGACTTCAGGTCAAGCCCTCAGAGTCCCATGTCGCCGAGTTCCTTGTGGAGGGCGGCCCGGCGGTTATCCGGCCCGGGCGATACTGGCTCGGCGCTGACCGTATCGGCAGCGGGCCGCCGGCGGACCCGCAGGATCCAGCCGGCCAGCACGCCGCCGACGAGGCCGCCGGCGTGGCCGATCCAGCTCACCCCGGGCGTGCCGGGGATGGCGACGGTGAGGATGTAGGCGTAGGCGATCGCCGCGAGGGCCCCGACGATGGCGTCGGTGAAGTTCCGGTCGAACAGCCCGCGAACCACCACATAGCCGAAGTACCCGAAGATGAGCCCGCTCGCGCCGACCGTGAGCTCGTTGCTGGACTGGAAGAGCCAGACCGCCAGCCCGCTGGTGAGCACGGCGATCACGGTGACCGCTAGGAACTTCGCTACGCCGCGGTAAGCGGCGAGGAAGCCGAGCACGAGCAGCGGGACCGAGTTGCCTTCCAGGTGCTGCCACGAGAAGTGCAGGAACGGAGCGGTGAGGATGTCCGCGAGGTGGCTCTCGTTGTGCGGAATGATCCCGAAGCTGGTGTCGAGCCGGTAGCTGTCGGCCCAGTTGGCGAGCTGGATGACCCACAGCAGGCCGACGAAGCCAACCACCAGCACCATCGCGCGGGCGACCTTGCCCAGCGAGAGCCCCGCCCGGCCGCCGCCCCGCGGCGTCACCGGGCCGTCGCCGCCGGGCAGCAGATGGCCGGAAAGACGGTCAGGCATGGTGGCCTCCACCGGATCGCTGGTTCATGCCCAGGCCAGCATGCGGATGGGGTCTTCGAGCATCTGCCCGATGTCGCGGAGCACGGCCGAGCCCAGTTCCCCGTCCACGATCCGGTGATCGAACGACAGGGACAGGGTGGTCACCTTCCGGACGACGACCTGGCCGTCACGCGCCCACGGCGCGTCCCTGATCCGCCCGAAAGCCAGGATGGCCGCCTCGCCCGGCGTCAGGATCGGCGTGCCAGCATCCACTCCGAACACTCCTACGTTGGTAATTGTGATGGTACCTCCGGTTAGATCCGCCGGGGAGCACCTGCCGTCGCGGGCGGTCGCGGTGAGGTGGGCGAACGCGGTGGCGAGCGCGGGCAGCGAGAGCGCGTGCGCGTCCTTGATGTTCGGGACGATGAGGCCGCGCTCGGTCGCGGCGGCGAAGCCCAGGTTGACGTAGTTCCGGACGACGATCTCCTGCGCGTCCTGATCCCAGATCGAGTTGATCATCGGATGACGCCCGACGGCCACCAGCAGGGCCCGGGCGACGAACAGCAGGGGCGAGATGCGCAACTCGGCGAATTCGGGCAGCTCGCGGAGCCGCCGCAGGGCCTCCATCGTCTCGGTCACGTCGACGTCGAGGAACTCCGTGACGTGCGGCGCGGTGAAGGCGCTGGCCACCATGGCCTCGGCGACGCGCTTGCGCACCCCGCGGACCGGTATGCGCTCCTCGCGCGGCAGATCGGCCCGGCCCGTCTCCGCCGGAGCAGAAGAGATCCCTGATCCCGAACGTGAGGTGGTTCCTCTCCCGGCCGCCTGCTGGATGTCGTCGCGGGTGATCGAACCCTGCGGCCCAGTGCCGGTCAGCTCGCTCAGGTCGACGCCGAGATCGCGGGCGAGCTTGCGCACCGGCGGCTTAGCCAGCGCCGCGGGGCCGGCACCTGGGGCCGGGGCCCCGGTGCCGGCGTGGCGACAGCGGCGCGAGTGGCCGGAGGGGCTGAAGTGGTGGCAGTGTCGCTAGCGGTTGGTGTGACTGGTGTGGTACTGGCTGTCGCGGCGGACGGGGATTTGCGGGGGCGGCGGGTCGTCGCGCCGGGCTTGACGCCGTAGCCGACCAGCACCGCCTGGCGCTCCCCGGCGGGCTGGCTCCCCGGGGCCGGCCCGCTGTCACCACGCGATCGTTCGGAATCATGGGTGGTCTGGTCGCCGCCGGACGTCTCGACGGCGATGATCGGGGTGCCGACGTCGACGGTCTGGCCCTCGTCGACCAGCAACTGGGCCACCACGCCCTCGAACGGGCAGGGCAGCTCCACGACGGCCTTGGCCGTCTCGATTTCCACGATCACCTGGTTGATGGCGACCTTTTCTCCCGCCTTGACGTGCCAGGAGACGATGTCGGCCTCGGTCAGCCCCTCGCCGACGTCGGGGAGCCTGAACTGCTTGATTTCGGTCATGACGGCCCGGCCACCTCAGTACGCGAACGTGCGGTCGACGGCATCCAGCACCCGGTCCAGGTCCGGCAGGTAGTGATCCTCGAGCCGGGACGGCGGGTACGGCGTGGAGAACCCGCCGACCCGCTGGACCGGGGCCTCGAGGGAGTAGAAGCACTCCTCGGTGATCCGCGCGGCGATCTCCGCGCCCAGGCCGGCGAAGACCGGTGCCTCGTGGGCCACCACGCACCGGCCGGTACGGCGGACCGACGCGCCGATGGCCGTCATGTCGAGCGGGGAAAGCGACCGGAGGTCGATCACCTCGATGTTCCGGCCGTCCTGGCGGGCCGCGGCCGAGGCCTCGACGCACGTCTTCACCAGCGGACCATAGGCGAGCAGCGTGACGTCCGAGCCCTCGACGACGGTCCGGGCCGCCTCCATGGGCGCCGCGTCCCCGGCACTCACCGAGGTGTCGACGTCGGCCTTGTCCCAGTAGCGCCGCTTCGGCTCGAAGAAGATCACCGGGTCGTCGTTCCGGATGGCCTGCTGGATCATCGTGAACGCGTCCGCGGCGCCGGAGCAGGCCACGACGCGCAGGCCCGCCGTGTGCGCGAAGAACACCTCGGGTGACTCGCTGTGGTGCTCGACCGCGCCGATGCCGCCACCACACGGGATGCGGATGACGACGGGCAGGGCCACGTTCCCGCGCGAGCGGTAGCGCATCTTGGCCAGCTGGGTCACGATCTGGTTCATCGCCGGGAACACGAACCCGTCGAACTGGATCTCGCACACCGGCCGGTAGCCGCGCAGGGCGAGCCCGATCGCGGTGCCCACGATCCCGGACTCGGCCAGCGGCGTGTCGACCACCCGGCTCTCCCCGAAGTCCTTCTGCAGGCCGTCGGTGACGCGGAAGACGCCGCCCAGCTTCCCGACGTCCTCGCCCATGATCATGACCTTCGGATCGTCCTCCAGCGCGCGGCGGAGTCCTTCGTTGAGCGCCCGGGCCAGCGTGAGCGTGGTCATCGGACCTCCCCCTCCCGCTCGAACGCGCCGGTGCCGCGGGGCTGCGGCTCGGCCGCCGGCCCGTCGCCGGACGACAGGCCGCCGGGCGAGCCGTCTTCGAACGATTCGAGGTAGGCCGCGTAACTGTCCCGTTCGGCATCGATGGTCGCCTGCGGTCCGGCGTAGACGTGCTCGAAGGCGGACAGCGGGGCGGGATCGGGCATCGACCGGCAGGCCTCGCGGATCCGCGCGCCCAGCCGGCGGCCTCGGCGTCGACCTCGTCCAGGAAGCCGGCCCCGGCCGCGCCGGTCCGGACCAGATAGGCCTTGACCCGCTCGATCGGGTCCCGCAGCTTCCACGCCTCCAGTTCGGCCGCCAGCCGGTACCGGGTCGGGTCGTCGGTGGTCGTGTGGGCGCCCATCCGGTAGGTGAACGCCTCGACCAGCATCGGCCCCTGGCCTTCGCGCGCGGCCTGCAGCGCCGCCCGGGTCACGGCCAGGCAGGCGAACACGTCGTTGCCGTCGACGCGGACTCCCGGGAAGCCAAAGCCCCGGGCTCGCTGGTAGAGCGGTATGCGGCTCTGCCGTTCCAGCGGCGCCGAGATGGCCCACTGGTTGTTCTGGCAGAAGAACACCACGGGCGCGTTGAACACCGACGCCCAGATGAAGGCCTCGTTGACATCGCCCTGGCTGGTGGCGCCGTCGCCGAAGTAGGCGATGACGGCCTCCCCGCCCTCGGCGCCGTCGGTGCCGTCACCGGTCGCGCCGTCGCGCTGGATGCCCATGGCGTACCCGGTCGCGTGCAGCGTCTGGCTGCCGATCACGATCGTGTACAGGTGGAAGTTGTGTTCCTCCGGGTCCCAGCCGCCGTGGCTGACCCCCCGGAACAGTTCCAGCAGCCGGATGGGATCCACGCCCCGGCACCACGCGACGCCGTGCTCGCGGTAGGTGGGGAAGGCCATGTCTCTCGGCCCGAGCGCGCGGCCCGAGCCGATCTGGGCCGCCTCCTGGCCGAGCAGGGAGGCCCAGATGCCGAGCTCGCCCTGGCGCTGCAGCGCGATCGCCTCGGTGTCCAGCCGGCGCACGAGGACCAGGTCGCGGTAGAGGGCCTGGACCTCCTGGGCGGAGATCTCGAGCGGGTAGTCCGGGTGAGTTAGCCGCTCGCCCTCGGGGGTGAGGAGCTGGATCAGATCTTCGGGCGCACCCGCGCCCTGGGGCAGGCCGGCCGCTGCGGCTGGCGCTGATGCCAGGGCGGGCGACGGGCCGGCCGTTGGCATGACGTCACGTGCGGCGGCGGCCGCACCGTCGGCTTCGACGGACACGTGCCACTCCTTGATCCTCAGGGCCGGCGTGGGATCGCCAGAACCGGCCAGGCGGGTTCTGCCGTCCGCTCGTGGCGGACGCCTTCATCATGCGGGAGTGCTCTGCTGTTGTCCGGGCCCAGCCGGTCGGGCTGGGCGGCCGCGCCAGGCGGGTCGCGGGCGAGCGTGGGTCTCATCGCGTACGCTGCGGCCCTGGCGCAGTTGATGTGAGGATATGTGCCCCGTCTGCCCTGGGAGGATACGTGGCCCGAGTCGTTATCGATGTCATGCTCAAACCGGAAATTCACGACCCGCAGGGAGACGCCATCGCGGACTCGGCGCACCGTCTCGGCTACGGGCAGGTGCTGAGCGTCCGGCAGGGCAAGCGGTTCGAGGTCGAGATCGGCGGACCGGCCGGCGAGGCGGCTCTGGAGTCCGTGGCCAAGCTCGCGGCCGATCTGCTGGCCAACCCGGTCATCGAGGAGTTTTCCCTGCACGCCGGGTAGCCCTGCACGCCGGGTAGCCCTGCACGCCGGGTAGCCCTGCACGCTGGGTAGGCGGGCGGCGACGGTGCGTCTGCCACCGCTGATGCCTCCGGCTTAGCCTCGCGCGCGTCGCTATGTTCCCGGGCTTACGTGTTACGTAACACCTGAATTTCACGGTTATGACTGAACCGGGCGGGAAGCCTTCGGAATGGAGGAACCGTACGGTGCATCACAGGCCGGTGGTGCCAGAGAGACGCGGAGGCAGGTGCGTGCTCAGGTGACTACTTACGGGAAGTCAGCCGTGGGCGTGAAGGGCAGGGCGGCGATGGATATGAAGTTCTGCCTAACTTTCCAGCGTGAGGCGCTCAGCGTCCCGGTGACGCGGCGCGTGCTCGGCGACATCCTGCGGGCAGTAGGGGTCGACGAGGACAGCGTTTCGGACATCCTGCTCGCGGCAACAGAAGCATGCTCGAACGTGCTCAGGCACGGAGGACCCCGGGCGACCGGGTACGCGGTCGTCGTCACGATCGGCGCCACCCGGTGCGTGGTGGAAGTGTCCGAGAACTGGAACTCGTTCCGCGACGCCTCGTCCGGCGACGGCTTTCGTCTGGGCGGCCGGGCTCGGCGGGCGTCGTCTGCCGCGGTCGGCCGCCGGTCTCACGGTCCGCGGCGGCCGGCGGCGCGCGCGGCGGGCCGGACACGAACCGTCGCGGCGGGGCGGCTCGCCAGCGGGCGGCCCGGCCCAGGGCCGGAAGGCGCCGGGCCGGAGCGACACGGTGCACGCGAGCCGGGAGACGGACATTTCCCGGCTGCCGGAATCGGGCCGCGGGCTGGACGTCATGCGGGCCTGCGTTGACGACGTCACGCTGCGGAACCGCCCGGGCCAGGGCACGGTCGTGACCATGCGCAAGAAGATCGACTGGGCCAGCGACTCCCCGCTGGCCAGGCTGCGGGCGGCCAGCTAGGTCTTCCATGATCATGTGAAGTTTTCCGCTCTATACGACGTTTGCACCACATGATCATGAAAGAGCCCCCCAGAGGGTGAGACTGGTGTTGCTGCTGTGGTTGGTGAGGCTGGCGTGACCGAGGTGGGCCGGGGCGCGTGCCGGGCCGCTCGGCGGCGGGCTGATTGGCCCCGGCGCCCGGTAATCTTCGGGGCGTGCCCCTAGACAACTTCCCGGCCTCTGAGCTGCGCGGTGCCGCGTGACGGCGCGGATTGGCGTGATCACGTTCCCGGGGTCGCTGGACGAAGGCGAGGCG
>CAVQZM010000075.1:0-64940 GCA_963718475.1 uncultured Actinomycetes bacterium
GGGACGCCGATGGCATCTCCCCGGCCTCCATTCACCTGTCCTTCGTGCGGGATGTCGCAGTGGTGTCCTTCGGCGTCGTCGGCTTCGTGATCTTCAGCTACCTGCTGGTCTCCGCCTGGTCGAACGCGGTGAACCTGGCCGATGGCCTGGACGGTCTGGCGGCGGGGGCGGCGGCGATGGTGCTGGTCACCTATGTGATCGTCTCTTTCTGGCAGTACACCCAGGACTGCACCCTGCAGGCGGTCCCCGGCTGCTACACAGTGCGTGACCCACTCGACGTGGCTGTGGTGGCCGCCGCCGCGGTCGGCGGCTGCATCGGGTTTCTGTGGTGGAACGCCCCGCCGGCGAAGATCTTCATGGGCGACACCGGGTCGTTGGCGATCGGCGGCCTGCTGGCCGGGCTGTCCGTTGTCACCCGCACCGAACTGCTCCTCGTCGTGATCGGTGGCCTGTTCGTCGTCGAGGCGATGTCGGTGGTGATCCAGGTGGCGGTCTTTCGCACCACCCGCCGCAGGCCGTTCCGGATGGCACCGTTTCACCACCGTTCGAGCTTGCGGGATGGCCCGAGACCACTGTCATCATTCGGTTCTGGCTCCTTGCCGCCATTTGCTGTGCGCTGGGTGCTGGCGTGTTCTACAGCGAATGGCTAACCGCAGCCGGGGGGTGAACATGCGCGGCGTTGCCGACTTGGCCGGGGCCCGGGTACAGGTCGCCGGAGCGCGGATCACCGGCGCCTCGGTCGCCCGGCTGCTGGCGGAGCTGGGCGCCGAGGTCACCGTCACCGACTCGTCGCCGACTCAGCTGCAGGCGCTGGCTGGTATCCCGGAGTTGATCGGGCGGGACGCCTGGTCGCCGGATTGGCTGCGCCCCCGCCTGGTACCGACCTGGTGGTGACCAGCCCCGGCTTCCGGCCCGACGCACCGCTGATGGTGGCTGCGCAGCGCACCGGTGTACCGGTGATCGGGGACGTGACGCTGGCCCGCCCGGCGTCGCGCTCGCGCAGGGACCGGATCCGCTGCTGCTCCTCGGCCAGGTTCGCGAGGTGGAAGTAGACGGTGAAGGCGCGCGCGACGTCCTCCGCGCGTTCCAGCGGCCACGAGGCGACCAGCGCGGCGATCCCGGCCAGCGGGTCGCCGGACTCCAGATCCGGGCGGGATGCCTGGCGCGCCTCGATCACCGCGTGCCGCAGCCGTTCCACGTCATCGAGCAGTTCCTGCCGCCGGCCTCGCGCAGCACCTCGCCCAGCAGGTTGCCGAGCAGCCGCACGTCATGCCGCATCGGCTCTGGCATCTGCAGCCGGTCGCTGTCCCGGTTCAAGTCCCTCGCGTTCCACGCCGCAAGCGTAGCGAAACGCCTGGCGCGACCCTCGCTACCCTTGGCCCCATGACGAGCGATGCCGCCCAGCCGGGCCCGGACCCGGAAAGCCAGCCCGACCTGCATACGACCGCCGGGAAGCTATCGACCTCGAGCGGCGCCGCCGAGGCCGTCCACGCCGGCTCGGCCGGCGGTGGAGAAGCAGCACGCCCGGGGCAAACTGACCGCCCGGGAGCGGATCGAACGGCTGCTGGACCCGGGCTCGTTCACCGAGTTCGACCAGCTGGCCCGGCACCGCGCGACCGACTTCGGCATCGCCAGCAACCGGCCGTACGGCGACGGCGTGGTCACCGGCCACGGCACGATCAACGGCCGGCCGGTCTGCGTGTTCAGCCAGGACTTCACGGTTTCGGCGGGTCGCTCGGCGAGGTGTCGGCAACAAGATCGTCAAGGTCATGGACCACGCCCTCAAGGTGGGCTGCCCGATCATCGGCATCAACGACGGCGGCGGGGCGCGGATCCAGGAAGGGGTGGTCGCGCTCGGCCTGTTCGCCGAGATCTTCTACCGCAACACGATCGCTTCCGGGGTGATCCCGCAGATCTCGCTGGTCATGGGCCCGTGCGCGGGCGGGGCGGTCTACTCCCCGGCCATCACCGACTTCACGCTCATGGTCGAGGGCACCTCGCACATGTTCATCACGGGCCCCGACGTGATCAAGACCGTGACCGGCGAGGAGGTCAGCTTCGAGGAACTCGGCGGCGCGCACGCGCACGCCGTCCGGTCGGGCGTCGCCCACTACCAGGCCACGGACGAGGACGACTGCCTGGACTACGCCCGCGAGCTGCTGTCCTACCTGCCGTCGAACAACCTCGAGGAGCCGCCGGTCGGGGCGTCCGCGGCCGACCCCGAGGCCGCACGCGATCACCAGCGCCGACGCCGAACTGGACACGCTGATCCCCGACTCGCCCAACCAGCCGTACGACATGCACACGGTCATCGCGGGTGTGCTGGACGAGGGGGAGTTCCTGGAGGTGCACGCCGGGTTCGCGCCGAACATCATCGTCGGATTCGGCCGGGTCGAAGGCGCGCCGGTCGGGGTGGTGGCCAACCAGCCGATGCACTTCGCCGGCTGCCTCGACATCAACGCGTCCGAGAAGGCGGCCCGGTTCGTCCGCACCTGCGACGCGTTCAGCATCCCGATCCTGACCTTCGTGGACGTGCCCGGCTTCCTCCCCGGTGCCGACCAGGAATGGAACGGGATCATCCGGCGCGGGGCCAAGCTCATCTACGCCTACGCCGAGGCGACCGTGCCCAAGATCACGGTCATCACCCGCAAGGCCTACAGCGGCGCCTACGACGTGATGGGGTCCAAGCACCTCGGCGGTGACGTCAACCTGGCCTGGCCGACGGCGCAGATTGCGGTGATGGGCGCGCAGGGCGCGGTGAACATCCTGTACCGGCGCGAACTGGCCGGCGCCGAGGATGCCGACGCGCTGCGGGCCCAGCGGGTCGCCGAGTACGAGGACACCCTGGCCAACCCCTACATCGCGGCCGAACGCGGCTACCTCGACGCCGTCATCCGCCCGGCCGAGACCCGCGCCGAGCTGACCCGCGCCCTGCGCGCCCTCCGCACCAAGCGCCAGACCCTGCCCCCGAAGAAGCACGGCAACATCCCGCTGTAATGTGCGGGGGGCAAAGCCCCCGGCCCCCTCACTGGCTACTGCCCGGCCCAAGTAGTTGACACGTCAATCTTCGCGAATATGATTGACGTGTCAATCAGAAGGGGTGCTCGTGGCAGCTGGCGACGCGACGGCCGGAGCGGTGGCGCGGCCGCGGATGACGTCCCGGGAGCTCGCGATCTGGCGTTCGCTGATCGAGACGACCGCCGAGCTCACCAGGATTCTCGGTGCGCAACTGCAGGAGTCGGGTATCTCACCGGCCGACTATCAGGTGCTGCTCGCGCTGAGCGAGGCCGACGGCCGGCGGCTGCGCTCCTCGGAGCTGGCCGCGTCCATCGACTGGGAGCGAAGCCGGCTGTCCCACCACCTGGGGCGGATGGAGCGGCGCGGCCTGATCCGCCGCGACGGCTGCGCTGCCGACAGCCGGGGCGCCGAGGTCTCGCTCACCGACGGCGGAGCGAGCGCGTTCCGGGGCGCCAGCTGCCTCATCTGAGAGCGATCAAGAAGCATTTCGCCGATGCCCTGACGCCCGGGCAGTTCGAGGCGCTGGCAGGCATACTGCAAGCGCTGCAGGACCACCTGCACGCAGAGCTGAGTGCCCCCCCGACCAGCGGTGACCGTTCATGACCGGCGAGCCGTTGCCCTCCGCGCAGTGGCCGCGGATCGCGGTGCTCGGCGCGGGGCACGCCGGCCCGGTGATCGCGCGGGTCGCGATCGAGGCTGGCTACCAGACGTCGATCGCGGCGTCGGGTGACCCGGAGAAGATCGAGCTCATCGCCCAGGTGCTGGCGCCAGGGGCCAAGCCCCGGTGGGCCGCCGACGCGGCCGAGGAGGCGGACATCGTGGTGCTGGCCATCCCGCTGCACAAGTTCCCGGCCTTCGACCCGGCCCTGGTGGCCGGCAAGCTCGTCGTCGACACGATGAACTACTGGCCGCCCGTCGACGGCGCGCAGGAGATGTTCTCCGGCCGCCAGTTCGGCAGCAGCGAGATCGTCCAGCGGCGGCTGGCCCGGTCGGTCATCGTCAAGACCCTCAACCACATCGGCTACCACGAACTCGACGGCGAACGCCGGCCCGCAGGGTCGCCGGAGCGCCGCGCGCTCGGCGTGGCCAGCGACGACCCGGGCGCGGCCGGCGTGGTCGCAGACCTCATCGACCGGATCGGCTACGACCCGGTCCGGCTGGGCAGCCTGCGCGCGGGCCGCGTCCTCGAACCCGGCGGCCCGGTCTTCGGTACCGCGCTGCGCCGAAGTGACTTCGAGCTGGCCGTCCGGGCCGAAGCCGCCTAGCGCCCCCGGCTTAGACAGATTCACAACAGAAGAGAGATGTGACGTGACCACAGCACCTTCCGCCGCCGGACCGGCGCGGTTCCCGCTGGTCCTCGGCCTCGACACGTTCGGCGATGTCACCCACGACGAGGACGACCGCCCGCTGTCCCAGGCCCAGACGATCCGCAACGTCGTCGAGCAAGGTGTCCTGGCCGAGCAGGTCGGCGTGGACTTTTTCGGGATCGGCGAGCACCACACCGACGACTTCCCGATGCCGGCCGCCGACGTGGTCCTGGCCGCGATCGCCGCGCGCACCGCCCGCATCCGCCTCGGGTCGGCCGTCACGGTGCTGAGCTCAGATGACCCGGTCCGGGTGTTCCAGCGCTACTCCACCCTCGACGCCGTCTCCGGCGGCCGGGCCGAAGTCATCCTCGGCCGGGGATCCAGCATCGACTCGTTCCCGCTGTTCGGCTACGACCTGGCCGACTACGAGGACCTCTTCGAAGAGAAAACCAGCCTGTTCGCCGAGCTGCTCAAGGGCGGACCGGTCACGTGGCCGGGCAAGACCCGCCCCTCGCTGCATGACCAGAACGTCGTCCCGCACACCGAATCCGGGCCGTTCCCCACCTGGATCGGTGTCGGCGGCAGCCCCCAGTCGGTCATCCGCGCTGCCCACTACGGGTTCTCGCTGATGCTCGCGATCATCGGCGGATCCCCGGCCCGGTTCGCCCCCTTCTCCCAGCTCTTCCAGCAGGCCCTGGGGCGCTTCGGAAAAGACCCGCTGCCGGTCGGCGTGCACTCGCCCAGGTCATGTCGCCGCCACCGACGAGCAGGCCCGCGACGAGTTCTGGCCCCGCTGGCTGGAGGTCATCCGCAGCGTCAGCAAAACCCGCGGATTCGCCATCCCGACCGAGGAGTCGTTCCTGCACGAGGTCGGGCCCCAGGGAGCGCTCTACGTCGGATCACCAGAGACCGTAGCCCAGAAGATCGCGGCCAACCTCCCTCTGCTCGGCGCGAACCGCTTCGACCTGAAGTACGGCATGGGGGGCCTCTCGCACGAAGCTCTCATGACCAACATCGAGCTCTACGGCACCCAGGTCATCCCCCGCGTCCGCGAACTCCTGGCCTGAGCGGACGCGGGTCACCACGAGTCCGTTCGGCAGATAAATCTGGTCAGGCGGAGCGCTCGGCGTCGGCGTGGCGGAGGTGCTCCAGGACCTCGGCGAAATGGTCGCCCATGGCCTCCTGCACGTGCTGGGACATGGCCTGGGCCAGCATGGCGTCCACCGCGGTCTGGGCCAGCGGCCGCAGGCGGCGGGTGATGGCCGCGACCTCGGCGATGTCCTGGCCCTGGAGCAGGCCGTCCCGCAGGTGGGCGGCGAGGACGTGGCTGGTCACCGTGCCGGCCAGCTCGCTCGCGGCCGCGTCGACGTGCGCCCGGAGCCTCCCGGCCAGGTCGAGGACGGCCCGCAGCGTCATCCCGGCCGCGACCAGCTCGGCGCCCGCGCTCAGCAGCCGCGGGCTGGCGCACCCGGTAGCGTCCGCCGTCCGGCTCCAGCAGGCCGAGCGTCACCGCCCGGGCCAGGTTGTCCGCGGTGACCTCGGCGCCGAACATCTCGCCCAGCCGGTCCACGGTGACGTAGGCGGGTATCTCGTCCGACCACGGGTGGCCCACGGCCGACTCCAGGTCGAGGATCTCGGCCAGGTCACCGCCCCGTTCCCAGACGCTCAGCCAGCTCGCCGATGTTGGCGAAGGTGTACCCGCGCCGAAGAGCTGGCCGATGAGGCGTAGCCGGGCCAGGTGCGCGTCGGTGTAGATGCCGACCCGCCCGTCCCGGCGGGGCGGGGCGAGCAGCCCGCGGTCCTGGTAGACGCGGACATTGCGGACGGTGGTCACGGCCAGCCGGGCCAGCTCGTCGATCCGGTACTCACCCATGGGACAACCTTACGCACGCCCAAACAATTCGGCATTGCATTGAGACAATTGACATTGTAACGTTCTCTCATTCGCGTTCCCGGCCGAAGGAGACCACGTGGCCCGAGAGACCCTGGCCCGCCTGGCCGAGCGTTCGGCGTTCGCCGGGCGCACGGCGATCGTCACCGGCGCTTCCGGCGCGTTCGGCTCGGCCACGCTGCGGGTGCTCCGCTACCTGGGCGCCGACGCGATCGGCGTCGACCGCACGCCGGGTGACGGGGTACTGGCCTGCGATGTCACCGACGACGAGCAGGTCCGCGCGGTGATCGGCGAGGCCACCGGGCGGCTCGGCGGCCGCCTGGACACGCTCGTCCACTACGCCGGCGTCGGGCCCGCGGTGGACGTGGGGCTGGCTCCGGGCGCCGACGTCCGGGAGGCGCTGGAGGTCAACCTGCTCGGTACCTGGCGGGTCACCGCGGCCGCCCTGCCCGCCCTGCTGGAGGCGCGCGGGCGGGTGGTCATCACCGCGTCGCTGCTGGCCGGGGTGACGATGCCGTTCACCGGCGCCTACACGGTCTCCAAGCGCGCGCTCACCGCCTACGCGGACGTCCTGCGGCTCGAATACGGCACCCACCTCAGCGTGACCACCGTCTACCCCGGCTACGTGGACACCGCCATCCACGACCGGTCCCGCGCGGCCGGCGTGGCCCTGGACGGCCTGGTGCCCGCCGAGCACGTCCGGGACACCGTGATGACCGCGGTGCGGGCCGCCGCCGCGCCCCGAGCCCCGCGCGACGTCGCCTCGACCACGCCCGGCACGGGCGCCTTGCGGCTGGCCCGGCACGCGCCCGGCCTCGTGGACCGGGCCGTTTCCGCCCGCGTGCACCGCCTGGCCCGCGGCGGCACCTTCTCGGGCGCCGCGCTCGCCGCCAGCCTGCGCGAACGCCATAAGGAGGCGCAGCTAGCATGACGACGCAACTCCGGACGACCGACCGGGAAGACATCGCCCGGCGGCTGCTGGTCTCCTCGGCGAAGGCTTCCTCGACCCGCTGACCGAGATCGACTGGGACGCGCCGCTGGACGGCGGCCGGTACGCGATACCGCCGCACCGGGTCTCGCTCTACGGCACGCCGCTGTGGGACCGCCTCACCGAGGCCCAGCGCCAGGAACTGGCCGGCACGAGGTGGCCAGCATCGCCAGCATCGGCATCTGGTTCGAGGCGATCCTCATGCAGATGCTGGTCCGGCACGCCTACGACCGCGATCCCACCACCAGCCACGTCCAGTACTCCTACACCGAGATCGCGGACGAGTGCCGCCACTCGGTCATGTTCGCCCGGTTCATCGAGAAGATGGGCGCCCCGTACTACCGGCTGGACCCGGTGAGCCGGTTTCTCGGCCGGGTGTTCAAGGCGACCTCCACCGGGCCGCTCACCTTCAGCGCGGCGCTGTTCGTCGAGGAACTGCTCGACCAGATGCAGCGCGAGGCGATGGTGGACGAGCGGATCGAGCCGCTGACCAGGGCGGTGGCCCGGCTGCACGTCACCGAGGAAGCCCGGCACATGCGCTACGCACGCGAGGAACTCATCCGCGACTGGCCGCGGCGGGGCGCGCTGGCCCGCGCCCACAGCCGGATCGTGCTCGCGATCGTCGCCCACCAGGCCGCGGACGGCCTGATCAACCCGGCCTGCTACGCCCAGGTCGGCCTGGATCCGAGGCAGGCGCGCCGGGCCGCCCGCCGGAACCCGCACTGGCAGGCGTCCAAGACCTGGTTCGCGCGCCAGGCCGTCGAAACCTTCGCCGCCGCGGGCCTGATCTCCGGCCCGGCGCGGTATATCTGGCGTAAGGCCGGGCTGATCGCGCCCGGCGGGCCGGGGGAGCGCTCATGCTGCCTGACGTCAGCGTCGCCATCATCGGCACGGGCTTCGGCGGGATCGGCATGGCCGCCCGCCTCAAGCGGGCCGGGATCAACGATCTCGTGCTCCTCGAACGGGCCGGCGATCTCGGCGGGACGTGGCGCGACAACTCCTACCCCGGGGCGGCCTGCGACGTCCCCTCCCACCTGTACTGCTTCTCGTTCGCGCCCAACCCCGGGTGGTCCCGCAGTTTCTCCCCGCAGCCCGAGATCTGGGACTACCTGCGCCGGGTCGCCGCGGCCGAGGGCGTGACCGGGCACATCAGGTTCGGCCACGAGGTCACGGCCGCCCACTGGGATCCGGCGGGCAGCGTGTGGCGGATCGAGACCCGGGGCGGCTCGCTGACGGCCAGGTTCCTGGTCAGCGCGGCCGGCCCGCTGGCTGACCCGCTGATCCCGCAACTGCCCGGGCTCGGCCGCTTCGCCGGGAAGGTGTTCCACTCCGCCACCTGGGATCACGGTCACGACCTGACCGGGCGGAACGTGGCGGTCATCGGCACGGGGGCGTCGGCCATCCAGTTCGTCCCCAAGATCCAGCCGCGGCCGGCCAGGTCAACGTGTTCCAGCGCACCCCGCCCTGGATCATCCCGCGCCGGGACCGGGCGATCACGCGGTCGGAGCAATGGCTGTTCCGCAACGTGCCGGGCACCCAGAAGATCGCCCGGCGCAGCATCTACTGGGCGCGGGAAACCTTCGGACTGGGCTTCGTCAAGAACCCGGAGATCATGAAGAAGGTGGAGGGACTGGCCCGGCACCACATGCGCCGCCAGGTCAGTGACCCGGTGCTGCGGGCGAAACTGACGCCGGCCTACCGGATGGGATGCAAGCGGATCCTCATCTCCAGCGACTACTACCCAGCCCTGACCCAGCCGAATGTCTCGGTGGTCACCGACGGCATCGCCGAGATCCGGGAGAAGTCGATCGTCACCCGGGACGGCACCGAGCACGAGGCCGACACGATCATCTTCGGCACCGGCTTCCACGTCACCGACTTCCCCGTCGCGCAGCGGATCTTCGACGCCGGGGGCCGCAGCCTGGCCGAGCGCTGGTCGGCCACGCCCAGCCAGACCGCCTTCCGCGGGACGACGATGACCGGGTTCCCCAACCTGTTCGTGCTGACCGGCCCGAACACCGGGCTCGGGCACACCTCGCAGGTCTTCATGATCGAGGCGCAGATAAGGTACGTGACCCGCGCGCTGACCGGCGCCCGGCGGCGCGGGGCCGTGCGGGTCGAGGTCCGGCCCGATGCCCAGACCACCTACGACGCCGACGTGCAGCGGAAGATGAAGGGCACGGTGTGGGTCACCGGCGGCTGCAAGAGCTGGTACCTGGACTCCGAGGGGCGCAATGTCACCCTCTGGCCCGACTTCACCTGGGTGTACGCGTGGCAGACCCGGCGGTTCGATGCGCCGAGCTATGAACTGACCCTGCCGTCACCCACAGTAACCACGGGGCGGCCGACCGGCGCGACCGGCGACCCCGCCGAGGTAGATGCCGTCTGAGCTGGGCTTTCGCATGAAATAGTCCTCCCGCGGGGGCTCACGTAATGCGTATGTCAGACCTCCGTGACCCGGCCAGTGGGCGGTCTGGCCTAGAGTCGTGAACACGATGAGCGAATACGCAGCCCCGCTGCCGCTGCTGGCCCGCTACGCCGTGATGGTCGACGTGGGCTATATCTACGCGGCCGCGGGCGAGCTGCTGCTCGGCACGAGCGCACGCCGCGACTTCCGGGTCGACGCCGTGCCGCTCATCCAGGCCGTCAGCAAGCACGCCGACGAACTGGTCCGCGGCGAGCTGCTGCGGGTCTACTGGTACGACGCGGCCCGCGACCGGGTGCCGACCATCGACCAGCGGGTCATCGCCCAGATGCCGCGGGTCAAGCTGCGGCTCGGCAACCTCAACGCGCGGGGCCAGCAGAAAGGCGTCGACGCGCAGATCCGGGCGGACATGGAGGCGCTGGCCCGGCACCGGGCGATCACCGACGCGGTCCTCGTCGCGGGCGACGAGGACATGGTGCCGGCCGTCGAGGCCGCGCAGGCGTACGGCGTGCGCGTCCACCTGTGGGGCATCGAGCCGCCCTACGGCACCAACCAGGCCGAACGGCTCGTCTGGGAGTCCGACACGGTCGAGATACTGGACGCCGCGTTCGTCCGGCCGTACTTCACCCGGCAGCTGGTTACGGTGACCGACAGCGCCCGGCCGGTGGATCAGCCGGCCAACGTCGTCCCATCGCCGGCGCAGCTGTTCGGCGACCGGGTGCCGCCCCGGCCGTTCCGGCCGGGAAGACGGTCCCGGCCACGCCCCCGGGCGGCGTGCTCCCGTCCGCTGCCGCCGCGCAGGCCGCGTCCGGCGGCGGCGCCTCCGCCGTCGGCTCCAGCGCGGGCGGCAACCAGGCCCGCTGCCCCGGCTGGGACCGGACCGGCCCCGGGTCGAGGAGGCCGGCGAGCACGTGGCGCAGAAGTGGATCCTGACCCGCGGCACGGACAACATCCGTGACCTGCTCCCGGGCCCGATCCTGCCGCCCGTGATCGACAAGGAACTGCTGGTCGAGGCGGAGAAGGAACTCGGCCTGTCGCTGCGCGCCTACCAGGAGGCCCGCGAGTGGCTGCGGGACGCCTTCTGGGCCCGGGTGCACCGCGAGTTCGGCATCATCATCGGCCGCTCCCGCGACTAGCCGCCCGTAGACTCTCCTGGTGCCCGCCGACCCGCCTCCGCCCGCCCAGGCCGCCCCGCCCGTGTTGCGCGTCGTCCGGGGCGACGCGACGCCGGAGGAGATCGCCGCCCTCGTCACCGTCCTCGCCCTGCGCCGTCCAGCTCCGACGGCAGATGCGACGCCGGCCCGTGCCCGTTCGGCATGGTCAGATAGATCCCGCCTGATGCGCGCGCCGTTTTCCCCGGCCCCGGCGCCTGGCGCCGCTCCGCTCTTCCCCGCTAGCTGTTTTGGGCGTTGCTCTTCCCCGCTAGCTGAGGCGCTCGAGGATCAGCTCGCGGACGCGGGCGGCGTCGGCCTGGCCGCGGGTGGCCTTCATGACCGCGCCGACCAGGACGCCGGCCGCGGCCACCTTGCCGCTGCGGATCTTGTCCGCGACGTCCGGGTTGGCCGCGATGGCCTCGTCGACCGCGCCGGTCAGGGCGCTGTCGTCGCTGACCACGGCCAGGCCCTGGGCCGCGATGACCTCGTCGGGGCCGCCCTCGCCGGCCAGGACGCCTTCGATCACCTGGCGGGCCAGCCGGTCATTGAGGGCCCCGGACGCGACCAGCTCCGCGACCCGGGCCACCTGAGCCGGGGTGATCGCCAGGGCGGTCAGCTCGGCGGCGGTCTCGTTGGCGTGCCGGGACAGCTCGCCCAGCCACCACTTGCGCGCGTCGGCCGGGGACGCGCCCGCGGCGACGGTCTCGGCCACGACGTCGAACGCGTCCGCGTTGCGCAGCGCGGTCAGGTCGGCGTCGGACAGGCCCCATTCGGCCTGGAGGCGCTCCCGGCGGGCGGCCGGCAGCTCGGGCAGCGACCGCTCGATCTGCTTGACCCACTCGGGCGGCGGCGCCAGCGGCACCAGGTCGGGCTCGGGGAAGTACCGGTAGTCCTCCGCCTCTTCCTTGCTGCGGCCCGGCGTGGTGATGCCGGTCTCCTCGTGGAAGTGCCGGGTCTCCAGCTTGACCGCGCCGCCCGCGTCCAGCACCGCGGCCTGCCGCTCGATCTCGAACCGGATGGCCCGCTCCACCGAACGGAGCGAGTTGACGTTCTTGGTCTCCGTCCGGGTGTCCCAGCCGGCCCGAACCGCGGGGCGCCAGCGAGGTGTTCACGTCGCAGCGCAGCGAGCCCTCTTCCATCCGCACGTCGGACACGCCCAGGGACCGGATCATCTCGCGCAGCTCGGCGACGTAGGTCCGGCCGACCAGCGGGGCGGCCTCCTCGGTGCCGGTGATGGGCTTGGTCACGATCTCGACCAGCGGGATGCCGGCCCGGTTGTAGTCGACCAGGGAGTAGGCCGCCCCGTGAATCCGGCCGGTGGCCCCGCCCACGTGCATCGATTTCCCGGTGTCCTCCTCCAGGTGGACCCGCTCGATGCCGATCCGGACCGGCCGCGGGCCGCTCCCGTCGTCCACCGTGATGTCCAGCCAGCCGTCGGTGCACAGGGGCTCGTCGTACTGGGAGATCTGGAAGTCTTTGGGCATGTCCGGGTAGAAGTAGTTCTTCCGCGCGAACCGGCACCACGACGCGATCGAGCAGTTCAGCGCGAGCCCGATCCGGATCGTGTACTCGATCGCGGTCCGGGACGGCACCGGCAGCGAACCCGGCAGGCCGAGGCAGACCGGGCACACGTGAGTGTTCGGTTCCCCGCCGAACTCGGCCGGGCAGCCGCAGAACAGCTTGGTCCGCGTGCCCAGCTCGACGTGGGTTTCCAGGCCGATCGCCGGCTCGTAGCGCGACAGCGCCTCGGCGTACGGCACCAGCTCCTGCGCCGTCGTCATCGGCCCGCTCCCCTCGTCTCGTCGCCGAGGCCCTTCGCCCCGGCCAGCAGCGGATGACCCCAGCGCTCCGCGTACGCGGCCTCGAGCGCGGCCGCGACCCGGTAGGTGCGGTCGTCGCCGAGGACCGGGGCCATGACCTGCAGCCCGACCGGCAGGCCGTCCTCGGGGGCCAGACCGCACGGCACCGAGATGGCCGCGTTCCCGGCCATGTTCGCGGGAATGGTGCAGAGGTCGGCCAGGTACATCGCCATCGGGTCGTCGGCCCGCTCGCCGATCGGGAACGCGGTCGTCGGCGTCGTCGGCGAGACGAGCACGTCGGCCTGGCTGAACGCCGCCTCGAAGTCACGCGCGATGAGCGTCCGGACCTGCTGCGCCTTGCCGTAGTAGGCGTCGTAGTACCCGCTGGACAGGGCGTAGGTCCCGAGCATGATGCGCCGCTTCACCTCGGCGCCGAAGCCCTCGGCGCGGGTCAGCGACATGACCTCCTCCGCGCTGCGGGTCCCGTCGTCACCGACCCGCAGCCCGTACCGCATCGCGTCGAACCGGGCCAGGTTGGACGAGCACTCGCTCGGCGCGATCAGGTAGTAGGCGGGCAGGGCGTACCGGAAGTGCGGGCAGGACACCTCGGTGACCTTGGCCCCCAGCGACTCCAGCAGCTCGACCGCCTGGGCGAAGCGGGACAGCACGCCCGGCTGGTAGCCCTCGCCGGACAGTTCGGTGACCACGCCGATCCGCAGCCCGCTCACGTCGGCCTGCCGGGCGGCCGCGACGACCGGGGGCACCGCCTCGTCGATGGAGGTGGCGTCCATCTCGTCGTGCCCGGACATGGCCTCGTGCAGCAGCGCCGCGTCGAGCACGGTGCGGGCCAGCGGGCCGGGCGTGTCGAGGGAGGACGCGAACGCGATGAGGCCGTACCGGGAGGACCCGCCGTAGGTCGGCTTCATCCCGGTGATCCCGCAGACCGCCGCCGGCTGGCGGATCGACCCGCCGGTGTCGGTGCCGATGGCCAGCGGCGCCTCGAACGCCGCCACCGCCGCCGCCGAACCGCCCGACGAGCCGCCCGGCACCCGGTCGAGGTCCCACGGGTTGCGGCTCGGGCCGAACGCGGAGTTCTCGGTGGACGAGCCCATGGCGAACTCGTCCATGTTGGTCTTGCCGAGGATGATGGCCCCGGCCCGGCGCAGGCGGGTGGTGATGGTCGCGTCGTACGGCGGCCGCCACTGGTTCAGGATGCGCGACCCGGCGGTCGTCGGCATGTCCGTGGTGGTGAAGACGTCCTTCAGCGCGACCGGGACGCCGGCCAGCGGGCCGAGTTGCTCTCCCCCGGCCCGGCGCTCGTCCACCGACCGGGCCGCGGCCAGCGCCTCGTCGGCCGCGACGTGCAAGAACGCGTGCACGCGGCCGTCGACGTCCGCGATCCGGTCCAGGTGCGCCCGGGTGACCTCCACCGCCGACACGTCGCCGCGCCCCAGCGCCTCCGACAGGCCGGCGGCGGTCATCCGCGTCAGCTCGTCACTCATCAGGCAGTTCCTCCGTCAGGATCCGGGGGACCTTGAACCGCTGCTGCTCCACGGCCGGCGCCGCCGCCAGCGCCTGCTCGGCGGTGAGGCACGGGCGGACCTCGTCCTCGCGGAACACGTTCGTCAGGGGCAGGGCGTGCGAGGTCGGCGGGATTCCCTCGGCGGCGACTTCCTGCACCCGGGCGACGGCCGAGATGATCTGGTCGAGCTGCGGTGCGAAGTGGTCCAGCTCCGCCTGGCCGAGCGCGAGCCGGGACAGCCGGGCCAGATGGGCCACCTCGTCGCGGGTAATGGACATGCACGCCATCCTAGAAGCCCCGGCCCCCCGCCCCGACCCAATTACCCCCCGCCGTAAGCTGGCCCAGGGGCGCAGGCCCGCCTACCCGGCCGGGGCCGGCGGGCGGACGGCGTCCGGGCCCTCGGCCAGCAGGACGCGGAACGCCTGCTCGTCGAGGATGGGCACGCCGATCTCGGCCGCCTTGTCGTACTTGGAGCCGGGGTTCTCCCCCGCCACCACGAAGTCGGTCTTCTTCGACACCGAGCCGGTCACCTTGCCGCCGGCCTGGCGGACCGCCTCCGCGGCCTCGTCCCGGCTCAGCTCGGGAAGCGACCCCGTGATCACCACCGTGACCCCGGCCAGCAGGCGCGGCGCCGCGCGGGTGAAACCCTCCTCCGCCATCCGGACCCCGGCCGACCGCCACTTGTCCACGATCGCGTCGTGCCAGTCCACGGTGAACCAGTCGGCCACCGAGGCGGCGATCGTCGGCCCGACCCCGTCCACCGCGGCCAGTTCCTCGGCGCTGGCCGACGCGATCACGTCCAGCGACCCGAACTCGGTGGCCAGCGCCCGGGCGGCGGTCGGCCCGACGTGCCGGATCGACAGCGCGACCAGGACCCGCCACAGCGGCCGCTGGCGGGCCTGCTCCAGGTTGGCCAGCAGCCGGCCCGCGTTGATCTTCAGCGTCCCCTGCTTGTTGACGAAGAACGGCGACCGGGCCAGCTCGTCCTCGGTGAGCGTGAACAGGTCGCCTTCGTCGGTGACCAGGTGGTCGTCGAGCAGCGCGGTCACGGCCTCGTAGCCGAGCACTTCGATGTCGAGCGCGCCCCGCCCGGCCAGGTGGAACAGCCGCTCCCGGAGCTGGGCCGGGCAGGACCGGGCGTTCGGGCAGCGCCAGTCCACGCTCGCCCTCCTCCCGGGCCAGCAGCGTCCCGCATTCGGGGCAGTGGGTGGGGAACTCGAACGCCCGCTCGTCCCCGGTGCGCAGCTCCACCACCGGCGCAACGACCTCGGGGATGACGTCCCCGGCCTTGCGCAGCACCACCGTGTCGCCGATCAGGACGCCCTTGCGCTTCACCTCGTCGGCGTTGTGCAGGGTGGCCATCTCCACGGTCGAGCCGCTCACCTTGGCCGGCTCCATCACCGCGAACGGCGTCACCCGGCCGGTGCGCCCCACGTTGACCCGGATGTCGAGGAGCCTGGTCGTGACCTCCTCGGGCGGGTACTTGTAGGCCATCGCCCAGCGCGGCGCCCGGGACGTGGCGCCGAGCGCCCGCTGCTCGTCCAGCCGGTCGAGCTTCACCACGACCCCGTCGATCTCGTACGGCGGGTCGTGCCGGTGCTCGGCGTAGTAGGTGACGTATTCGTGCACGGCGGCCAGGTCCGGCACGACCTTGATCCGGTCGCTGACCGGCAGCCCCCACTCCCGCATCCGCTCGTACCAGCCCGATTGCGTCTCCGGCGGGGTGACGCCCGCGGGGAAGCCCTCGACCCGGCCGACCCCGTGGACGATCACGTCGAGCGCGCGGCTGGCCGTGACGCGCGGGTCCTTCTGCCGCAGCGAGCCCGCCGCCGAGTTGCGCGCGTTGGCGAAGGCGGCCTTGCCTGCCCCGGTGAGCCGGGCGTTCAACTCCTCGAACGCCGTCACCGGCAGGAACACCTCGCCCCGGACTTCCAGCGTCTCCGGGAAGCCGGATCCGGTAAGGCGGGCCGGAATCGAGTTGATCGTCCGGATGTTCGGCGTGACGTCCTCGCCGGTGCGCCCGTCCCCGCGGGTCGCGCCGCGGGCGAGGATCCCGTTCCGGTAGACCAGCGCGATGGCCAGCCCGTCGATCTTCAGCTCGGCGAGGTACGGCCCGGTGCCCCCGCCACGCGCCGCGCGGTCGGCCCAGGCGTCGAGCTCCTCGGCCGAGAACGAGTTGTCCAGGCTGAGCAGCCGCTGCAGGTGCTCCACCGGCGTGAACTGCGTCGAGACCGCGCCGCCGACCTGCTGGGTCGGCGAGTCAGGGGTGCGCAGCTCCGGGTAGCTCTCCTCCAGGCGCTCGAGCTCCCGCATCAGCTGGTCGAATTCGGCGTCCGAGATCACCGGCGCGTCCAGCACGTAGTACCGGTGCCGGTTCTCGGTGATCTGCGCGCTCAGCTCGGCGTGCCGCTGCCGCGCCTCGACCGGTGTCTCGTTCGGGTCCTTAGGGCCCTCTGGATCGGCGGCCCCCGGGTCGCTCATGCCCCGCCCTCCGTCTCTTCCGCCAGCTCAGGGACTATTCTCGCCGCTTCCCGGCAGTGCGCCAGCCGGTCCTGGGCCTGCTGCGGGGACGCGCCGGCCAGCCCGCACGACGGCGTGATGACGACCTGCTCCGCGCACCGCTCCGGGGCCAGGCCCAGCCGGTGCCAGAACCGCAGCACCCGGCGGGCGGTGCCGGCGGGCTCAGTCCTCTCACCGGGCTCGGGAATGGCCCGCACCGCGCCGGCCAGGATCCCCCGGCCCGCCTCGGCCGCCTCGGCGACGCTGTCGGCGTCTTCCCGCCGCAGCAGGCTCAGGTCGAAGGCGATCCCGTCCGGCCGCGCGTTCATGATGATCCCGAACGGAACCGGGGTGGCACAGCAATGCACAACGGTGTAGCGATCCACGGCCGCGAGCACGGTCCCGAGCTGGTCAGCCAGGACGGCGGCGTCGATCGCCGGGAGCCGGGACAGCCCGCTCGCCGTCGGGATCTCACCCCGCGCGACCGCGGCCAGGGCCGGCTCGTCGAACTGGACGACCAGCTGAGCCCCGGGCACGCGCCGGGCGACCTCGGCGGCGAATGCGGCCGCTGCCTCGGCCAGTGACCCGGTCAGGTCCTCCACGGCACCGCTGTCCGACAGGGCGGCGTTCAGGGTGCGGGGCAGCTCGATGGTGGCGGCCAGGGTCCACGGCCCGCACAGGCTGATCTTGAGCGGCCCCTCGTACCCGGACAGGACCTCCTCCAGCGCGTCCAGGTCGGAGGAGAGCATGCTCCGCGCGGCCCGCATGTAACGGCCGGGCCGCTCCGCGATGCGCCATCCGCCGGGCGTCGTCTCCACCGGCAGGTCGACCAGCAGCGCCGCGGTCCGCCCGGTCAGGTCGGCGCCGGGCCCGCGGTCCGGCAACTCCGGCAGGAAGGGGAAGTCCGGCAGCTCGTCAACGACGATCCGCATCGCCTCCGCCGGGTCCGTGCCCGGCATCGACCCGATGCCCGTGGCACTCGCGGCCGGCCACGGGAACTGAGCCCGCGCGCCGCGCGTGTCACCGAGCGTGTTTTCCACCACGCTGCCGAGCTTAGAGGCTCCAGCTGACAAGCACTGATGCACGGACCGGTCCCATGCGCGTGGCCCCGGCCCAATCGAGCTGAGCCGGGGCCACGCCCCCCTTTGCCCGGGCTATCCCCTCACCCGGACCTGGGACCCCAGCCGCCCCCGCCCGGGCCAGGGCCACCCCGCCGGCGCCTCGCGTTGATCCGCCAGCGCCACGGCCGTGAAGCCTGCCGTCGTGCGCTCCAATGCGCCAGAGCGATGAGAGCCACCGCTCCGACCATGCCCCCGGCCAGAAAGAAGGCCAGTACTACGAGTCCTATTACCACCACTGCCGCCATCACGGCCTCCCCGCGCATCCATCCGGCGGTTGCACGCCGGGCCTTTCACGGCCTGAGGACGCCGAGTCAACAGGCCGGACAACGGCAGGCCGCTCAACGTCCGAGGCGGGCCTTGGATTTGGGTGCCGTCCGTGGTGCACTCACGCGCGCCACGGACGGCACCGCCCCCGTCTGCAGCTGGCTCTTCTTCAGTTGGCGTCGGCTAGTGGGAGATGAGTTCCTTTTCCTCCACTTCCTCCGCCCTGTTGCGGACGCCGACCCCGTTGACCCGCCGCGCGCCGCCGGACAGCCAGCTCGGCGCCGACCCTCGCAGGCTCATCCGCCGCTCCTCCTGGCGGATGGCCACCGCCACCGCGACGACCAATCCGATCGCTGCTCCTGCCGCGAACGTTGCGAACACCCAGATCGCTACTGTTACGAACCCGCCGGCCATGTCGGCCTCCCGCACTTCCGGCCGGCGGCACCGTCCCCGCCGACCACCATCTGACCTGCTAGAAGCGAGCCTTCGACCCTCCGCCGGCTGCTTCGGGTGCCCCAGCCCTGATGACCTCCATAGCGGAAGGTCCATCTGGGGCATTTTGCCTGGTTGGCTAGGATCATCGGTCCACACAGGATTGTCTGGTAGGTACTACTGCTACCGAGGAACCCATCTGTTAGTCTGGTTCCATCATGTCCTGCCATCCGAGTCATCCCAACCTCTAGTACCTTGTAGAGGGACTATCCCCGGCCTCCATCGAGGAGAAACCCTAATGATGCCGAATATTCCTATAATTGGGATGATCGGTCTTGATGGACCAGGTAGGACAGTCTGTCAGGATGGGCTGGTTGGTATCACCTGGAGGAGCCGTGGCGGATTCCATATACCGGCGGATCGCCGGCGATCTGCGCGAGGAGATCAAGTCCGGCCGACTCGGGCCAGGCCACCAGCTACCTGCGGAACGCCTGGTCAGGGAGCAATTGGCCGCGTCGTGGAACCCAATCCGCAATGCCATCAGGCCGCTCAGCACCCTGGGACTGACCGAGGCCCGGCCGCAGCGGGGAGGCCTGACGCAGAGGGGAGCAGTCCCTTGATCACCAGTTGTCCCGTTTCGGCTACTTGGGCGGCAGGAATTTACCCAGCAAGTCAGCCTGTCGGGCTGCGACCACCTTATGGGCCTGCTAGCCTCAGCCGCATCATCCTGGTCATCCCAACCTCTTCCCGGTTGCCGCAGTCCAGCAGGGGTACTTAATGATCAAGGCCATACGAGCGGTCGCAGCGAGCTTCCCGCTAGCCAGCTGCGTGAGCGGCCGTGATGGGCTGACCGGTATGTGCGGGAGGAACCGTGCCTGAGCCTATTTACCGGCAGATCGCCGAAGATCTGCGCCTTCAGATCGAATCAGGCACGCTCGCCCCGGGCAGTCAGCTGCCGACCGAGCTGGAGCTGCGGGCCACTTACGAAGCATCACGCAATACCATCCGCGATGCGGTGAAGTGGCTGATCGGCCGCGGGCTGGTTGAGACGCGGCCCGGGCAGGGCACGTACGTCGTGGAGAAGTTCGAGCCCTTCATCACGACACTGTCGGGTGACTGGCAGACAGACTCCGGGCTCGGCGGCGGCGAAGGGCACGGCTGCCCTCGCGGAGGTAAAGGCCCGGCGAGGACGGCCAGGGCCGTCACACCAAGGGTGAAGTCAAACAGGCTCACGGGATATGTGGCGGACCGGCTCCAGGTCGGCAAGGGCACGCGGGTCATCAGCCGCCACCAGAAACGCTACATCGATGGTCAGCCATGGTCGCTTCAGACGTCGTTCTATCCGATGGACTTCGTCCTGCGTGGCGCGACGAAGCTCCTTGAGGCGGCCAACATCGACGAAGGAACCGTGAAGTACCTGGGGGAAACGCTCCAACTCAAGCAGGTCGGATATCGGGACCTGGTTGCGGTGCGGGCGCCTGACGAGAACGAGGTGAAGTTCTTCCGGCTGCCCGAGGATGGCCGGGTACCAGTCGTCGTTATCTTGCGCACCGGTTTTGCAGAGGGCCCAGAGGGCCTGATCCCGCTCCGGCTCACCGAGAGCGTATTTCCGTCCGACCGGAACCAGTTCGTCATCAACGCCGGAGAGGTTCCCAATCGGCTCGGCAGCGCCGCAGAGGTCTAAGGCACTGGCACGAATTTCATACTTCCCGGCCCGGGCACACCCGGCCTCGGGAGCATATGTCGCGAGACTGGCGGCACATCCCGCCTATTGCGGCATTCGTCTACCACCAGCGACAGCTGGTGACCGTTCGGTTAGCAGCATTCAATATTTCACAAGGGGAACACGAATATGAAGCAGGAAAGTCATGCCGCTGTCGCACCCAGACCCATGGGTCAATGCGCTGCGCGGCTACGTTACCGAGGCGGTCGAGGCCATCGGCGAGCACGGCTTGATGGTCAAGCGCAGCTGGCTCGACCCACGCGATCCGAGGGACGCCACGATCGTCTTCACGCACCCGGCATCCAATGTCTCCACCAAGGAGCTCGCGCTCGTCTGGGACGAAGTGACCGGCTGGCGGAGCGGCATTTTGGAGAGCGGCGAACAGGGTGTCCGCACCGTCCTGTCGGACCCGAGGTACCTCGGCGGCGGAGTTCTGCTCGACGGGCAGGACCTGGCCGGCCGCGTGCTGGCGGGGGCGACTGAGCCGCGGCGTGCACACCGGTCGGTCGCGGACCTGCGCGACGGCCTCGACGACGCGCTTCTGGAACGAAACTAGAACTGATTCGAGCTCGTGCGCGCCGCCGGCGCTGCTCTCGCGCTGTCAGCCCCCAGACAGCGGTAGCGTCGGCGGCGTCTGTCATAGTGCATCTCCATGAGGCCATCGGCACGGCGTGGCACGTCATCGATACCCAACGCGGTAGCGGGTCGTGATGGCCTGCCGAAATGCTCGAGCACTGGCCCCGCCAAACAGCTAGATCCATCAGGCCCGGTGGCAGCGTCGAGGACGCGGAGGCTACCTTCGTCTCCGGTCATGTTTTATTCTTACGGTACAAATCACGCAGTCAGCGTGAAGAAGCGCGATACCGGGCGAATCGAAGGCAGTGACAAGGTTGCCGCTGACGCTCCGTCAGGCGACGCCTGATGAGCGCGACGTCATCTTGGATCTGCTGGAGGGCACGATCCGCTGGCTCCGGAGCAAGGGCATCGACCAATGGTCTTAGCCCTGGCCCGACGAGGAGCGGCGCAACAAGCGGATTTCCCGGGACCTGACCGAGGGAAAGACCTGGCTGGCCCTGGACGACACGACGGTGGCCGGAACGATCACCATCGATCCCGCTGACAATGACATCTGGCCAGCCGAGAAGCGCGGGGAGAAGGCGGTCTATGTCCGCCGGGTGATCGTTGGGCGGCGTTACGCCGGCCTCGGCGTCGACGCCAGGTTGCTGGACTGGGCCGGCGACGTCGGGGCGCGGGTGCACGAGGCCCGGTGGATCAGGATCGACGTCTGGACGACCAACCGGCGGCTGCACGCCTACTACCGCACGCAGGGCTTCCGGTTCTCCGGACTCCGCGATCTGGAAGATGATCCCGATTACCCGTCAAGGGCCCTGTTCGAGCGAAACACCGACCCGCGGCGCCATGATTACCACGCGGTGCTCAAACCGTCCGCGCCGCCCGCCCGTGACGGCGCTATTACTGGTCGCCGTAGAGGTGACGATTGAGCTCGGGCGGCCGCGTCGACTCCGGGAACGAGGTCGTGTAGTAGTTCATGACCGCGACGATCCGGACGCTGGAAGCTTGCGTCAGCGGACGGGCGTAGTGCGGGTGGTGCCGGCCGTCGAAGAAGACCAGATGCCCGGACTGCGGGCGGAGCACCGAGCAGGACCGGTCGATGTCCGCGGCGCCGGCCGCGGTGGCGTCATGGGCGAAGACAAGCTCCCCGCCTGCCCCGACGTAATGATCTGAACAGAAAAGCAGCCCAGTTAGCGGATTTGAATCGACATGGCATTCGAAACGCATATCCGTTCCGCGCTGTACATTCAGTACAACGTCATAACGCTCATCCTGCGCCGTCACCACCGGGTCGCGGCTCACGCGCTGCGCCAATTCGAGGAAGGCGGAACGGTAGAGCCGGTGCAGCCACGGCAGCCCGCGCCGGACCTGATTGGCATGGACCCGGCCTCGGGGGATATGCCGCACATCGGCACCCTCACGCGACAGAATCGGCGTACGGGGAAAGTCCCTGAAGTCCGCGTCGGTTGCCACCACCGCGGCGTCCTGGCTCCAGTTCGGCGGAAGCACGCCGCTGACGTCAAACGTTGTCCAGTGGAACGTGGGCAGCAGCAAGTGACTTCCCCCGTAAGACCGGACAACGGCGGCGTTCCGGCACACATGACTGACTAAAACAGTTTCGGCCCAAAGCGGGATCGTGACAAGGCTTCCCGTCGGTACCGGGCCAGATGAGGGCGCCGCGGGCCGGTCAGGCGATGGCGGCGACGCGGGTGGCGGCGATGGTGGCGCTGCCGAGGACGATCTCGCCGTCGTAGAGGACGGCGGTCTGGCCGGTGGCTACGCCGTGTGCGGGCTCGCTCAGGGTTATCCGCAGCGTCTCGCCGTCGAGGCGGGCCAGGCCGGGGTAGACCTCCCCGTGGGCGCGGAGCTGGACTGCGCACTCGCGCGGCTCGGCCAGCGGTGCGCAGCCGCTCCAGACCGGGCGCTCGGCCGCGATGTCACGGACTTCCAGTTCCTCGGCCGTGCCCACTGTGACCGTCTTCGTTACCGGCTCGATGTTGAGCACATAACGGGGACGGCCGTCGGCGGCCGGGTGGTCGAGGCGGAGGCCGCGGCGCTGGCCCACGGTGAACGCGTAGGCACCCTCGTGCGTGCCGACGGTCTCGCCGGAGCTGTCGATGATCGGGCCGGGGGCCGTGCCCAGCTTCTTAGCCAGGAAGCCCCGGGTGTCGCCGTCGGCGATGAAGCACACGTCGTGGCTGTCCGGCTTGTCGGCGACGGCCAGGCCGCGCCGGGCTGCCTCCGCCCGGACCTCGGTCTTGGTCGTGTCGCCGAGCGGGAACATGGCGTGCGCGAGCTGGTCGCGGGTCAGGACGCCCAGCACGTAGGACTGATCCTTGCCCATGTCGACGCTGCGGCGCAGCAGGCCGTTCTCCAGGCGCGCGTGGTGGCCGGTGCACACGGCGTCGAAGCCGAGGGCCAGGGCCCGGTCGAGGACCGCGGCGAACTTGATCTTCTCGTTGCAGCGCACGCACGGGTTGGGCGTGCGGCCGGCCGCGTATTCGGCCACGAAGTCTTCGACGACGTCGTTGTGGAAGCGTTCGGCCATGTCCCAGACGTAGAACGGGATGCCGATGACGTCCGCGGCCCGGCGGGCGTCCCGGGCGTCCTCCAGCGTGCAGCAACCGCGGGCGCCGGTCCGGTAGGAGCTCGGGTTCGCGGACAGCGCGAGATGGACGGCGGTCACCTCATGGCCGGCGTCCACCGCCCGCGCGGCGGCCGTCGCCGAGTCGACCCCGCCCGACAAGGCAGCGAGCACACGTAGAGAACTCATCGCTTATCGAGGGTACGCGCACCCGCGACGTCCCGGCGCACGCGTCCGCCCCGGCTCCAGCACCATGATCGTGTGGAATTTTCCGCTGCGCCACCCCGGCTTTTCCATGATCATGTGGCGTTTGCCGCTGGATACCACGTTTTCTTCACATGATCATGGTCCGGCCGAGGGGGTGTGGTGCCAATGTGACTGGAGTGGCCCATGAGGCCGGGAGTGGTGCAGCGCGGGAGTCAGTGGCAGGCGGCCGTCGCGGGGCGGGAGGAGCGCCGACGGGCAGGGCTCAGGGGGCGCCGACGGGCAGGGTTCAGGGGGCGGCGGGGCTTAGCGGGCGGCGGCGCGGCGGGCGCGTTCTACCGCTTCGCCGATGACTGCGCCTAGGGCATCGACGTCGGACTGGGCGGAGGTGCGGCCCAGCGAGAACCGCAGGGAACTGCGGGCCCGCAGTTCGTCGGTGCCCATCGCGAGGAGGACGTGGCTCGGCTGGGCCACGCCCGCGGTGCAGGCCGACCCGGTGGAGCAGGCGATGCCCTTGGCGTCGAGGAGCATCAGCAGCGCGTCGCCCTCGCAGCCGGGGAAGGAGAAGTGCGCGTTGCCGGGCAGGCGGTCCGGGCCGGGTGGCGGGCCGTTGAGCACCGCGTCGGGCACCGCGTCGAGAACCTGCCGGATGAGGTCGTCGCGCAGGGCCGCGAGCCGCTTGGCCTCCCGCTCCATGCGCTCGGCCGAGACGGTTACCGCGGTGGCGAACGCCCGGATCGCGGGGGCGTCCAGGGTCCCGGAGCGCACGTCCCGCTCCTGGCCGCCGCCGTGCAGCACCGGAACCGGCTCGGTGCCCCGCCGCAGCAGCAGCGCGCCCACGCCGACCGGGCCGCCGAGCTTGTGGCCGGTCACGGTGAGCGCGTCGGCGCCGGAGCCGGCGAAGTCGATGGGAAGCTGGGCCGCCGCCTGCACGGCGTCACTGTGGAACACGATCCCGTGGGCGTGCGCGACCTCGGCCAGCTCGGCGACCGGCTGGATGGAGCCGACCTCGTTGTTCGCCCACATGACGGTGACCAGCGCCACGCGGCCCGGGTCCTGCTCGATGACCGCGTTCAGGGCCTCGGGCCGGAGCATGCCGTCGGCGTCCACGTCCAGCCAGACCGCCTCGGCGCCCTCGTGGACGTCCAGCCAGCGCACCGAGTCCAGGACCGCGTGATGCTCGACCGAGGTGGCCAGGACCCGCCGCCGGGCCGGGTCGGCCTCGCGCCGGGCCCAGTACAGGCCCTTGACCGCGAGGTTGTCCGCCTCGGTGCCACCGCTGGTGAAGACGACCTCGCTGGGCCGCGCGCGGAACACCTCGGCGATCTGCTCACGGGACTCCTCGACCACGCGCCGCGCGCGCCGCCCGGCGTTGTGCAGCGACGACGGATTGCCGAGGTGAGCGAGTTCCTCGCTCATGACCGCGATCGCCTCGGGAAGCATCGGCGTGGTGGCCGCGTGATCGAGGTACACCACGCCCTCGGGCTCATCACCCGGCGCAGGCCCGGCGGCGGCCGGCGACAGGGCAGGTGCGTCCGGGTGGCCCGACGTTGGGCGCTCTCCAGCGCTGCCGAATGACCCCATGACGGACTTAGCCTAGCCGGGCCGGCCGGCCGGTGACGCGCACGCGGCCGATCCCGGCCCGGCCCGGGCCAGTCAGGATGCCGTCCGCTTCCCGATCTCCTCGAGGAGCTGGGGGACGACCTGGAAGAGGTCACCGACCACGCCGAAGTCGGCCAGCTCGAACATCGGCGCCTCGGGGTCCTTGTTGACCGCGACGATCGTCTTGGACGTCTGCATGCCGGCCCGGTGCTGGATCGCGCCGGAGATGCCGATCGCCATGTACAGCTGCGGGGAGACGGTCTGGCCGGTCTGCCCGACCTGGAACTTGTGCGGGTACCAGCCCGCGTCGGTCACCGCCCGGGACGCGCCGACCGCCGCGCCCATCGCATCAGCCAGCTTCTCGATCAGCTCGAACCCGTCCGCGCTGCCGACGCCGCGGCCACCGGAGACCACGATCGCCGCCTCGGCCAGCTCGGGCCGCTCACCGCGCTCCTGCACCACCCGCTCGGTGATCTTCGCGCCCTTGGCCGCCTCATCCAGGCTGACCTGCACCGGCGACAGCTCAGCCGCGGCGGGCGCGGGCTCGGGGGCGACCGAGTTCGGCCGGACGGTGATGATCGGGGTGCCCTGCTTCACGGCGGAGTGGACCACCGTGGCCCCGCCGAACACCGACTGCTCGGCCACGATCTTCCCGCCGTCCCCGGCGGCCAGGCCGACCGCGTCGGCCAGCACGCCGGAGCTGGTCTTGACCGCCAGCCGGCCCGCCACTTCCTTGTTCTGCCCGGTCGCGGCCAGCAGCACCGCCGCCGGGGACGCCTCCCGGACCAGCGAGGCGAGCAGCTCCGCCTCGGGCGCGGTCACGTAGCCGGTGACATCGGCGCCGTCGGCCACGTACACCTTCGCCGCGCCGAACTCGGCCAGCCGCGCCTGCCCGTCGGCCGCGCCCGGCCCGGCCCACACCACCGCGGGCTCGCCGAACTGCCGCGCGAGCGTCAGCAACTCCAGGGTGACCTTCTTCACCTCGCCGCCAGCGTGCTCGGCGAGGACCAGAACCTCAGCCATGACCCGCCCCTTCTCAGATGAACTTCTGCGCGGCGAGGAACTCGGCGGCCTTCGCCCCGCCGTCGCCCTCGTCCTTGACGATCGTCCCCGCCTGCCGCGGCGGCCGTTCCGCGAAATCGACCACCTCGGTGGCGGCGCTGGCCAGGCCCACCCGGGCCGGGTCGATCCCCGCATCGGCCAGGCTCATCGTGGTCACCGGCTTCTTCTTCGCCGCCATGATCCCCTTGAATGACGGGTAGCGCGGCTCGTTGATCTTCTCGACCACCCCGATGACCGCCGGCAGGGAGCCTTCGACCACCTGGTAGCCGTCCTCGGACTGCCGGTGGATCTTCACCGCCGTGCCGTCGATCTCCACCTTGGACGCCAGGGACAGCTGCGGGACCCCCAGCCGCTCGGCCAGCATCGCCGGCATCGCGCCCATCCGCGCGTCGGTCGACTCCGCCCCGACGACGACCAGGTCGAACCCGACGGACTGAAGGACCTGCGCCAGCGCGTAGGAGGTGCCCAGCGCGTCCGACCCGGCCAGCGCGTCATCGACCAGGTGCACGGCCTTGTCCGCGCCCATCGACAGCGCCTTGCGGATCGACTCGGCCGCCTTCTCCGGGCCCATCGACAAGACCGTGACCTCACCGTCGTGCGCCTCGGCGATCTGCAGGGCCTCCTCGATCGCGTACTCATCCAGCTCGTTGATCAGGCCGTCGACCGCCTCGCGATCCAGCGTGGCGTCACCGGACTTCAGCTTGCGTTCGGCCGCCGTGTCCGGGACCTGCTTGACGCAGACGACGATATTCATGCGCGACGCCCACCTCCCTGCCTGTACGTATTTCTCCGACTATATTACTTAGCAGTAACTTTAGGGAAACCGGGGTGCCGCCCGTCCTCGACTCTACGGAAACCGGGGTCACCCCAGTCCACGTTCGGCCGCCTCGACCACGTTGGTGAGCAGCATCGCGCGGGTCATCGGGCCGACGCCGCCCGGCATCGGCGCCAGCCAGCCCGCGACCTCTATGACCGGCGGAGCCACGTCACCGACCAGGCCCTCCTCGGTGCGGGTGATCCCCACGTCGAGGACGGCCGCGCCGGGCCGGACCATGTCCGGGGTCAGCAGGCCCGGCACGCCCGCCGCCACCACCACGATGTCGGCCTCGCGGGTGTGCGCGGCCAGGTCCTTGGTCCCGGTGTGGCAGAGCGTCACGGTCGCGTTCTCACTGCGCCGGGTCAGGAGCAGGCCCAGCGTGCGGCCGACCGTGATTCCCCGGCCGATGACGGTGACATCCGCGCCGGCGATCTCCACCCGGTATTTCCGCAGCAGCTCGACGATCCCACGCGGCGTGCACGGCAGCGGCCCCGGCTCGCCCAGGACCAGGTTGCCCAGGTTGACCGGGTGCAGGCCGTCGGCGTCCTTGGCCGGGTCCATCCGGTGCAGCACCCGCCGCGCGTCGAGCCCGGCCGGGAGCGGGAGCTGGACGATGTAGCCGGTGCAGGCCGGGTCGGCGTTGAGCTCGTCGACGACCGCCTCGACCTGCTCCTGGGTGGCGTCGGCGGGCAGGTCACGCCGGATGCTGGCTATCCCGACCTGCGCGCAGTCGCGGTGCTTGCCGTTGACGTAGGCGCGGCTGCCCGGGTCGTCGCCGACCAGGACGGTGCCGAGCCCGGGACGATCCCCCGCTCGGCCAGCGCCGCGACCCGCTCGGTCAGCGCGGCCCGGACCTCGGCCGCGGCCGCCTTCCCGTCCAGTATCCGTGCGGTCATCCCGGCTCCCCCCAGCGGAAAAATTAGTGGAAGAAATGGCGGACTCCGGTGAAGTAGACGGTCAGGCCGGCCTTCCCGGCCGCCTCGATGACCGCCTCGTCGCGCACCGAGCCGCCCGGCTCGGCCACGGCCGTGACGCCGGCCTCGGCGAGGACCTCGATGTTGTCGGGGAACGGGAAGTAGGCGTCGCTGGCCGCCACCGAGCCCGCCGGCGCGGTCCCCGGCCCGGGCCACGGCCAGCCGGCACGAATCGACCCGGTTGACCTGGCCCATGCCGATCCCGACCGACGCCCCGCCCGAGGCGAGCAGGATCGCGTTCGACTTGACCGACCGGCAGGCCCGCCACGCGAAGGCCAGGTCGGCGAGGGCCGCCGGATCCAGCGCGCGGCCGGTCTTCAGCTCCCAGTTCTCCGGGTTGTCGCCCGGCGCGTCCACCCGGTCGATGGACTGCACCAGCATGCCGCCGCTGACCGGCCGGCACTCCACACCCGGGCCGCGATCAGGGGACGGGCAGGCCAGCAGGCGGATGTTCTTCTTCCCCGACAGGATGTCCACCGCCTCGGGATCGAACCCCGGCGCGATCACGACCTCGGTGAAAATCTCGGCGATCTGGCCCGCCAGCTCCGGGGTCACCACGCCGTTGGTCGCGATCACCCCGCCGAACGCGGACACCGGGTCGCACGCGTGCGCCTTGCGGTGCGCGTCGGCCAGGTCGGTCCCGACGGCGATGCCGCACGGGTTCGAGTGCTTGATGATGGCCACGCAGGGCTCGGCGAAATCGTGGGCGGCCCGGCGGGCGGCGTCCGCGTCCACGTAGTTGTTGTACGACATGGCCTTGCCGTGCAGCTGCCGGGCGGTGGCGATCCCGTCGTTACCATCGCCGCCCCGGACGTACAGCGCCGCCCGCTGGTGCGGGTTCTCGCCGTAACGCAGCACGTCGGCGCGCGACCATAGGCCCGCCATGACGTCCGGCCAGCCGGCCTCGCGCGCGGTCTCGTCGGGTGCGTAGGCGGACGCGAACCAGGACGCCACGGCCGCGTCGTAGCCCGCGGTGAGGGCGAACGCCCGGGCGGCCAGCCGCTGCCGCTCCTCCAGCGTGAAGCCGCCGCTGCGGGCCGCGGCCAGGACGCGCGCGTACATCGACGGGTCGGTGACCACCGCGACGCTGGCGTGGTTCTTGGCCGCCGCGCGGACCATGGCCGGGCCGCCGATGTCGATCTCCTCCACGCACTGCTCGGCAGGCGCTCCGGACGCGACCGTCGCCTCGAACGGGTACAGGTTGGACACGAGCAGCTCGAACGGCAGGATGCCGAGGTCATTCAGCTGGGCCCGGTGCTCCGGCCGGCGGGTGTCGGCCAGCAGGCCCGCGTGCACCCGGGGGTGCAGCGTCTTGACCCGGCCGTCCAGGGTCTCGGGGAACCCGGTGAGCTCCTCGACCTTGGTCACCGGCACGCCCGCCCCGGCGATGACCGCCGCGGTGCTGCCGGTGGAGACGATCTCCACCCCGGCCTCGTGCAGCCCGCGGGCCAGGTCCTCCAGGCCCGCCTTGTCATAGACGCTGACGAGCGCCCGCTTGATCGCGATCTTGCTCAACTGCCGATCCTCACCTTCCTGCCGCGGACGGACCACCCCTCGCGGACCATCCGGCCGACGGTCTCGACGAGCAGCACCCGCTCCGTCACCTTGATCCGTTCGTGCAGCGAGGCCTCGTCATCGTCGTCGAGCACAGGAACTGGGCGCTGCGCGACGATCGGTCCCGCGTCGACGCCGTGATCCACGATCAGCACGGTGCACCCCGACACCTTCACCCCGTGCTCAAGGGCGTCCCGCACGCCGTGCATGCCGGGAAACGACGGTAGCAGCGCGGGGTGGGTATTGACGCACCGGCCACCATGGCGGTCGAGGAACGTGGGCCCGACGAGCTTCATGAACCCGGCCAGGACGACCAGATCGGGCTTGAACGCCGCGCACGCGTCGGCCAGCGCCGCGTCCCAGTCCGCGCGGGCCGGGAAGTCCTTGACCCGGTGGACGAAGGTGGGCAGGCCGGCCCGCTGCGCCCGGGCCAGGCCGCCGATCCCGTCCCGGTCGGCTCCGACCGCCGCCACTTCCGCCCCGTAGCTCTCATCCGCGCACGCGTCGATCAGGGCCTGGAGATTCGTTCCCTCGCCGGAGACCAGCACAACTAGGCGCGCCCGCATGCGGCCTACCTTAACCGCGCCCACCACGCGGCCAGGCCATGCCACTGGGCTGGGCACGGGCCGGCCCGGGCCGGCCGCCGCGGCGCTCCGGGCCGCCGGGCGCGCACATGCCCGGGAAGACGGCACAATAAGAGCCTATGGCCAGACCGACAGAGCGTTCCCGGCCCGTCCGGCCGCCCGGCTCAGGCGGATCCGGCGGGCGGCCGCCGGCGCCCCCCGATCCGGCCCTGCAGCAGCGGGCGTGGGCCGCGCTGACGCTCGGCGTGCTCAGCCTGCATCGGCCTGTCCCTGGCCGGCGGCCAGCGCCGCGCAATCTACGTCATCGTCGTCACGCTGCTCATCGGGGCGCTGGCCACCTGGCTGGGCGGCTCCTCCATCCGCCGGGCGCGGCGCGGCGGCACGGCCCGCCCCCGCGGCGCCGTCGGCGGGACCGTGCTGGGCAGCATGGGCCTCGCGTTCAGCGCGATCATGCTCATCGTGTTCGCGGTGTTCTGGAGCGAGCTGACGACCTACTCGAACTGCCTCAGCGGGGCGACCACGGTGTCGGCCCAGCAAGCCTGCCAGCAGCAGTTCAGCCAGTCGATCACCAACCAGATCAAGTCGCTGCAGGGCGCCGGGTAACGCCGGTACCTACGCCTCCGGCTGGTCGCCGGCGTGCCGGTCGCCGGCCCAGGGGTCCAGGTAGATGCGGTGGCCGCCCGCGTCGTCGGTCTCGTCGGTCTGGTCAGCTGGGACCGCCGGGCCGGCCACGTGGTAGTCGCCGGGGTCCTCTTCGTCCACCGCGTCCCCGCCGACGCCCGCGCCCGCGGGCGGCAATCCCGGACCGGTCCGCCGCAGCATCAGCCAGTTCGCCGCGCCGGCGGTCACCGCGCCCGTCACGCCCATCTCCAGGATCGCCACCAGCCCGGCCTGCCACCCGGACGGCCCGACGGCCGCCAGCCGGCCGTTCCCCAGCGGCCCGCCCGCGAACGCCGCGAGCACACCGACCACGCACCCGGCACAGCCGCCGGACGCGAAGCCCCACAGCGGCGCGGCCTCGAGCACCGGCGTCGGCATGATCCGCACGGTCAGCACCCCGCCGGCCGCCGCCGCCAGATACGGGACGGCCAGCACGACCAGGGAGAGCCAGGCCGGGACGCCGTCCCGCGGCCCGGACGGCAGCGCGGCCAGCATGGGGAAGGCCGGCATCGCTCCCAGCACCGAGCCGGTGGGCGCGACGACCGTCCCGGCGCCGAACGCGAACCCGGGACCGAGCGTGTAGGCGATGGCCCAGACGATCGCGTTGGGCACGTAGCCGATCTCCGCCAGCAGCAGCAACACCGACCCGACCGGCCCGGGCGAGAGGCTGTCGGTCAGGGCCCGGACCTGGCCGAGGTGCGCGGCGAAGGATCCGCCGGCCAGCAGGGCCCCGGCCGCGGTGAGAAGGCCGAGCGTGGCGAGCATTCCCATGATGACCGAACGAGACCGGACCGGGAGCAGCGCAGCCAGCCGGCGCCACGGGGCGAGGGCGCGAGCCCCGCCCAGTCCGCCCGCGACCAGCGCGGCCAGGAACGGCTCAACGACCGCCTGGGGCAGCGACGGCGCGGCCAGCGCGCTCCGGCTGGCCAGGGCGAGGGCCCCGCAGAGCAGGGCGTACGGCAGCGCCAGCGCCAGGGCGGCGTAGCCGACGTGCCGGAGCCTCGCCACCTCGCCGGTCCGGACCACCCAGCGCCCGGCCCGCCAGAGCAGCGCGCCGGGCAGCAGGACCAGCCCGAGCGGGAGCATCCCGATGGGCCCGACCCCGCGCAGGGTGAACGCGACGTGATGGGCGGCCAGCCAGATGGTGGCCGCGGTGCGCAGGACCCCCGGCAGGCCGCTGCCCAGGCCCGCGGCGTGCGGCGCGGTGATCCAGCCGACCGCGGTCAGCGTCGTGAGCGCGGCCAGCCCGGTCCCGGCCACGGCGCAGGCCGCCATCCCGCCGGTGACCACCAGCGGCCTGGCCGGCCGCTGAGCGCCGTCGGCGCCGTCCGGATGACCCGCGCCGGAACCGCCGGACGGGTGGGCCCGGCCGGGCGCCTGCGCAGGAGCACTCACAATGCTCAATCCTGGCAAGCCGGCGGCCCGAAGCCGCGCAGGCGCGCCGGGGCCGGGGTCAGGCGCTCCGGATGGCCTCGCGGACGAGGACGGCCGTCTCGCTCGGGGTCCGGCCGACGCGCACGCCGGCCTTCTCGAGCGCTTCCTTCTTGGCCTGGGCCGTGCCGGACGAGCCGGAGATGATCGCGCCCGCGTGGCCCATGGTCTTGCCCTCGGGCGCGGTGAAGCCCGCGACGTAGCCGACCACCGGCTTGCTGACGTGCTGCTCGATGTAGGCCGCCGCGCGCTCTTCCGCGTCGCCGCCGATCTCACCGATCATCACGATCGCGTCGGTCTCCGGGTCCTCACTCGAACGCCTGGAGGCAGTCGATGTGCGTCGTGCCGATGATCGGGTCGCCGCCGATCCCGACGGCGGTGGAGAAGCCGATGTCCCGCAGCTCGTACATCATCTGGTAGGTCAGCGTGCCGGACTTCGACACCAGGCCGATGCGGCCTTCGGAGGTGATGTCGGCCGGGATGATGCCCGCGTTGGACTTGCCCGGCGAGGCGATGCCGGGGCAGTTCGGGCCGACGATCCTCGTCGCGTTGCCGGCCGCGGAGGCGTAGGCCCAGAACGCGGCGCTGTCGTGCACCGGGATGCCCTCGGTGATCACGATGACCAGCGGGATCCGGGCGTCGATCGCCTCGATCACCGCGTCCTTGGTGCCGGCCGGGGGGACGAACACCACCGAGACGTCCGCGCCGGTCGCGGCCACGGTGTCGGCCACCGTGCCGAACACCGGGACGTCGGCGCCGTTCAGGCTGACCGTCTGCCCGGCCTTGCGCGGGTTGGTGCCGCCCACGACCCGGGTGCCGGCGGCCAGCATCCGGGCCCCGTGCTTGCGGCCCTCGGACCCGGTGATCCCCTGGATCAGGACCCGGCTCTGGGCGGTAAGGAAGATCGCCATCTCATGCTCCGTTCGCGGCCGCTGACGCCAGTTCGGCGGCCCGCCTCGCCGCGTCGTCCATCGTCCCTACCTGCTCGACCACGCCGATGCCGGCCTCGTCGAGTATCTTCCGGCCCTCGGCGGCCCGGTTGCCGTCCAGGCGCACCACGATCGGGTGGCTGACCTGCTCGCCGCGCGCGCCGAGCATGCTGATCGCCGACACGATCCCGTTGGCCACCGCATCGCAGGCGGTGATCCCGCCGAAGACGTTGACGAACACGCTGCGGACCGAGGGGTCGGACAGCACGATCTCCAGGCCGTCCGCCATCACCTCGGCGGACGCGCCGCCGCCGATGTCGAGGAAGTTAGCCGGGCGGATCCCCACCCCCGAACGGCTCCCCCGCGTAGGCCACGACGTCCAGCGTCGACATGACCAGGCCGGCGCCGTTGCCGATGATGCCGACCTCACCCTCGAGCTTCACGTAGTTGAGGTGCTTGGCCTTGGCCCGCGCTTCCAGCGGGTCGGCGGCGCTCTCGTCCGCGAACCGGGCGAAGTCCTGCCGGAACGCGGCATTGTCGTCCAGGGTCACTTTGCCGTCGAGCGCGAGAACCCGGCCGTCGGCGCTCAGGATCATCGGGTTGACCTCGACCAGCGTCGCGTCCTCGTCCGCGAAGACCGCCCACAGCCGCTCGGCCAGCTCGGCGGCGCCCTTGAGCGCCTCCGGTGGCAGGCCGCCCGAGGAAACAATCTCGGCCGCCTTGGACGCGTCCACGCCGCCCAGCGGTGACACCGGGATGCGGGCCACCGCCTCCGGGCTGGTGTGGGCCACTTCCTCGATCTCCATGCCGCCCTGCACCGAGCAGATGGACAGGAAGGTCCGGTTGGCCCGGTCCAGCAGGAAGGACAGGTAGTACTCCTGTGCGATGTCGCTGGCCTCTTCGACCAGGACCTTATGCACGGTGTGGCCCTTGATGTCCATGCCGAGGATCTGCCGCGCCGTCTCGTAGGCGGCGTCGGGGCCGTCGGCCACCTTCACGCCGCCGGCCTTGCCGCGTCCGCCGGTCTTCACCTGCGCCTTGATGACGACCTTCGGCCGGCCCGCCGCGGCGAACTCCGCCGCGATCGTGCGTGCCTCCTCGGCCGTCTGTGCGACCTTCCCGCTCGGCACGGGAACGCCGTACTCGGCGAAGAGCTCCTTCGCCTGATGCTCGAACAGGTCCACGTCTGCCCGTCCTCGGTATCGCTTACGGCCGCCGCGCATGACGGCTCGCCCTGCCCTGGCAGCCTAGCCGTCCTCTGGCAGGCTTGCGCTGGCCGGGCCGGACGGCGCGCTGTGAGGTGGCTCTCAGATGCTGTGCGCGGAGCCGGCCGGGAGCTCGGACCGGACCCAGTCCACGATCGCGCGGGTCGAGGCGCCGGGGGTGAAGATGCGGGCGACGCCCATCCGGCTCAGCTCGGCGATGTCGTCCTCGGGGATGATGCCTCCGCCGAAGACCGTGATGTCGGCGGCGTCACGCTCCTTGAGCAGCTCGAGCACCCGGGCGAACAGCGTCATGTGCGCTCCGGACAGCACGGACAGGCCGATCGCGTCCACGTCTTCCTGGATCGCGGCCGCCACGATCTGCTCCGGCGTCTGGTGCAGGCCGGTGTAGATCACCTCCACGCCGGCGTCGCGCAGCGCCCGGGCCACGACCTTGGCCCCGCGGTCGTGGCCGTCCAGGCCGGGCTTGGCGATTACCACCCTGATGCTGCTCAACCGCGATGCCTCCCGTCAGCCGGAATACGTCTGCAGGGTAACCGCACCCAATGGCTCAGTACACGCACGGGATGCCGTACGGGGCGTTGGCCTTCACGCCCACCGCGCCGCCATTCGCCCCGTTGCCTGGCGGCGCCGCCGGCGCGGAACTTGACGTCGAAGAAGGACTGGCCGGCGAAGAACTGGAACTCGACGCGGACGACGAGCCGATGCCGCTCGGCACCGAGGTGGCGTCCGACCCCAGCAGCACCTTTACGTGGCCAGCCGCCACCGACGAACTCGCGGTCGCCGAAACCCCGGAGAACGCTCCGGCGATCTTGGAAGCGCTGGCTCCCGCCCCCGTGCCGTACAGCACCTCGGTGGATGACTGTTTCGAGGACGTTGCTGACCAGGCCCGCCTTGTAGCCGGCCGAAGTCAGCGCCTGCGAGAGCTGGGCGGCCAGCCCATGCGTGTAGCCGCCGTTGTACACGTCCACCGTCGTCGCGCCGGGCGCCAGCTCAGCGGCCGGCTTCTGGGACGGCGACGGCACCGGCGGCGCGCAGACGCCGGCGCCGGGTAAAACGCGTTGTGCACGATCGACTTGATCGCCGCCGGATTGACGGTGTTGACCGACTGCGACTGGCCGCCGACGGTGACGGTGGCATAGCCCTTGATGGGCAGGGTCTGGAAGGTCAGGTTCCCGCCGGTCAGGCTCTTCATCTCGGTGGCGAACTGCAGCAGGTCCCAGCCGCCGCTGGTGATCAGGTACTGCTTGGCCACGGTCAGCATCGAGTTCAGCTGGCCGATGTCGGACAGGACGCCCTGGTGCCGCAGCTTCCAGATCACGTAGTCGAGCGCGGCCTGCTGCCGGTGGGTCCGGTCCAGGTCACCGTTGGGGAGGTTGTCCCGCTCCCGGACGAACGCCAGGGCCTGGGCCGCGTCGAGGTGCTGGTAGCCCGCCTTCAGGTTGGCGCCGGAGTTGTAGTCATGGAGATTCTGGCCGGGAGCCGAGACCCGCGCCGCCGGGCCACGACTTCAGGCACGCCTCGATGCCCCCGGTGACCTGGGCCAGCTGGTAGAACCCGTCCAGGTTGAGCTCGGCGAAGTGGTCGATGTGCACCCCGGTCAGCGCCTCGACCGTCTGCACCGCCGCCAGACGGCCGGCCTCGTTGCCCTGGAAGTTCCGGTCGGCCGAGGACATGCCCGGGTTCTGCTGGGCCAGCTGGCTCATCTTGCTGGACATGGCGAAGCCGTACGCCTGGTCGATCTTTCCCTGAGCCCCGCCGTAGCCGCCCGTGCCGACCATGTCGACCAGGTCGTCACGGGGGATCGAGAAACCGACCGCCTTCTGCCCGCCCGCGAAGATGTGGATGAGGATCAGCGTGTTGGTCGCGTTGCCGCCGACGCTGCCGATGTGCATGGCGTCCTCGAGGCCACGCGGCAGCGGCTGCCCGCTCCAGTAGGTCCGGCTTTCCAGCCCCATCAGCAGGATGTTCATCGGGCCGGTCGAGGGGCCGCCGCTGAGCACGTTGGAGCCGCCGATGCTGTCGGCCTTGTTCTTCACGTAGTAGGCGGCCCCGCTGGCGGCGAGCACCACCGCGGCCATGACACAGCTCACCGCATAGCCGAGCTTGCCCGCGATCGCCCCGCCGCGTGCCGAGAACATCCGCGCTTCCCTCCGGCTGGCTTGTCACCATCTGAGGCGAAGGCTACCGGTCAAAGCTTTTCCAGGGGCGCGTAGCGCAGGACCAGGTGCTTGACGCCGTAGTCGGCACCGAAATCGATCTTCGCCTCGGCGCGATCCCCCGCGCCGTCGACGGAGACGACCGTCCCGAGCCCGAATTTGTCGTGCGTGACCTTGTCTCCCGGCGCGAGCGCGGGGACCTGCCGGTTGCCCGGTGAGGCCACCCCCGGCCGCTGGGCGGCGCGCTCCATGGCGGGCGCGGTGGCCGTTTTCTCGTCGCGCCGCCACTCCATCAGGCCGGAGGGGATCTCGCCCAGGAAGCGCGACTGCCGGTGGAACGACGGGCGGCCCCACCACATCCGGCCCACCGCGCGGGTCAGGTACAGCCGCCGCATGGCGCGGGTGATCCCCACGTAGGCCAGCCGCCGTTCCTCTTCGAGTTCCTTCTCGTCGGTGGCGGACCGCTGGTGCGGGAAGACGTCCTCTTCCATCCCGGTCAGGAACACCACCGGGAACTCCAGCCCCTTGGCCGTGTGCAGGGTCATCAGCGTGACCACGCCGCCGTGCTCGGCTCCCTCGGGGATCTGGTCGGCGTCGGCCACCAGCGACACCTGCTCGAGGAAGTCGGCCAGCGTCCCGCCATCGGACTCAGTGCGCTGGTCGTCGAACTCGCGGGCGACCGAGACGAGTTCCTGCAGGTTCTCCACCCGGGCGGCGTCCTGCAGGTCGTTCGATTCCTCCAGCGCGGTCTGGTAGCCGGACTGGTCGAGCACCGCCTCGGCCAGCTCGGCCACGGGGTGGCCGGCGGCGAATTCCCGCAGGCCCGCGATGAGGGCGTTGAACCGCTCGATGGCCTGCACGGACCGCGCGGCCAGGCCCGGCACGTCGCCGGGCCGGGACAGCGCCTCGGCGAAGGTGATGCGCTGCCGCTGGGCGTAGGCGGCCACGTATTCCTCGGCCCGATCCCCGATGCCCCGCTTCGGCACGTTGAGGATGCGCCGCAGCGACACCTCGTCCGCCGGGTTGGCGATCAGCCTCAGGTACGCGAGCAGGTCCCGCACCTCGCGGCGCTCGTAGAACCGGACGCCGCCGATCACCTTGTACGGCAGCCCGACCCGGATGAAGACTTCTTCAAACACCCGGGACTGGGCGTTGGTCCGGTAGAAGACGGCCACCTGCCCCGGCGTCGCCTCGCCCGCGTCGGTGAGCCGGTCGGTTTCCTCGGCGACGAACGCGGCCTCGTCGTGCTCGCTGTCGGCGACGTAGCCGGTGATCAGCGGGCCGGCGCCCTGGTCGGACCACAGGTTCTTCGGCTTGCGGCTGGCGTTGCGCGAGACGACCGCGTTGGCCGCGGACAGGATGTTCTGGGTCGAGCGGTAGTTCTGCTCGAGCACGATCACCCGCGCGTCGGGGAAGTCCTGCTCGAACTCCACGATGTTCCTGATCGTCGCGCCGCGGAAGGCGTAGATCGACTGGTCCGCGTCGCCGACCACGCACAGCTCGGCCCGCTCCGGGGAGTCCGGCCCCACCAGCTCCCGGACCAGGATGTACTGCGCGTGGTTGGTGTCCTGGTACTCGTCCACCATCACGTGCCGGAACCGGCGCCGGTACTCGGCCGCGACCTCGGGAAACGCCTGGAACAGGCAGACCGTCACCATGATCAGGTCGTCGAAGTCCATCGCCCCGGCCGCGGTCAGCCGGCGCTGGTACTCCGCGTACGCCTCGGCGAGCGCCTTCTCCCGGTGGGTCTGGGCCCGGGCGGCGAACGTCTCGTAGTCGACGAGCTCGTTCTTGAGGTTGGAGACCTGGGCGTGCAGCGCCTTCGGCGGGTGCTGGCGCGGGTCAAGCTCGAGCTCGCGGCAGACCAGGGCCATCAGGCGCTGCGAGTCGGCCTGGTCGTAGATCGAGAACGAGGACGGGTAGCCGAGCCGCTTGGCCTCACGGCGCAGGATGCGGACGCACGCGGAGTGGAACGTCATCACCCACATCGCCCGGGCCCGCGGCCCGACGAGCGCCGCGACCCGCGACGCCATCTCGCCGGCCGCCTTGTTGGTGAACGTGATGGCCAGGATCTCGCTCGGCAGGACGTCCCGCTCGGCGAGCAGGTAGGCGATCCGGTGGGTGAGCACCCGGGTCTTCCCGGAGCCCGCGCCGGCGACGATCAGCAGCGGGCTGCCCGTGTGGGTGACCGCAGCGCGCTGCTGCGGGTTCAGTCCCTCGAGCAGGGTGTCAGCGGCCGGAATCGTCACCCGTCAAGGGTAGGCGGTCGGGCCGACATCCCGCGCGCCAGCCGCGCCGGCCGCACCGCCACGAGCCGGCCCACAGCGCCGTGGCCAGCCGGGCCTGATCGCCATCTCGAGCCCGGCCTCGTCGCGGAGCGTGATTACGGTGCCGAACAACTTCGTTACCCATCGTGCCTTTTTGGGGCGTATGCCGTGATTATCGGTCGTTACGCGTACAGCTAACTGCCGGTTTCGATACTTTAGGCGAGCAATCCGGTGACGCATGCCCATCCCGGGCCGGGCCGCCGGACGTTCTGATCGCACGCCTCTCGCCAAGGGTAAGGATGCCTAATACCACGGGTAGGAGCAGCGCCGGGGGGCGGCGCGGCCCCTCCATACGCACCCGCATCTACTTCCTGGTCGCCATCCCATTGCTGACGGTGATCGGGCTGTACGCGTTCGTGCTGTACACGACGGTCGGGGACGCCATCAACCTGGACCGGACGCCCAACCTGATCAACGCGACCTCGGTTCCGGCTGCGGTGTTCGACAACTTCATCCAGAACGAGCGCAAGGCGTCCATCGTCTACCTGGCCGCGCCCACCGCGGCGAACCGGGCCCAGCTCGCCGCGGCGCAGGCCGCGACCAGCCAGGCGTTCCCGTCGTTCCAGGCCCAGATGACGTCCCCGGCGACGACGAAGAGCGCCACCACGGGCGAGACACTGGTCATCAACAGAATGCTGCGCGACATCGGCAACCTGTCGGCGGATACGCGACCAGGTGAACGCGAGGGCCATCGCCGCCGTCCCAGGTGTTCGCCGCCTACAGCCGCATCATCACCGAGGAGCTGGATCTCTTCCTCGAGGAGAACACGAGCCTGACCAACGTCAGCGCGCCGACCGGCAGTCGATGGCGGTGATCGACAGCGACCGAGGCCCGCGAGATCCTGCTCCAGGAGGACGCGCTGATCTCCGCGGCGATCGCCGCCCACCAGCTCACCCGGCCACCCGCATCCAGTTCACCCAGCTGGCCGGGGCCCGCAAGATCACCATCCAGAACGGCCTCTCCCGGTTCGACCCCGCCCAACCTGGCCTCGTTCGAGGCACCGCTCAACAAGGCCGCCCCGCCGGCGACGCAGGACGAGCCTGCCGCGACTCGAGAACGCGGTCGGCGCCGATCCCACGTCCTTCCCGCCGTTCACGGCCGGCCAGTGGGTCCCGGTGGCCAAGGCCGTGTCGACCGGTTACTTCAGCGGCGGCGTGAACGCCTCCGAATACGAGGTCGGGAAGGACACCCATACCACCAGGAACGCTCTGGCTGCGGGTGGCGCTGTCCGGCGGCCTGGGCCTGCTCGGCCTGCTGCTGTCCGTCATCGTGACTCGACCCTGATCGGCCGCCGCATCATCCGCCGCCTCGGCGCGGCTCAGGGCAGTCGGCCGACAACGCTGGCCAACGAGCAGCTGCCGGACGTCGTGGCGCGGCTGCGGCGCGGTGAGGACGTGCCCGTCGAGGAGATGTCCGGGCCGACGACCGGGCTGGGCCGGGACGAGATCGGCCAGGTGGGCCAGGCGTTCGACGCGGCCCGGCAGACCGCCATCGAGGCCGCGGTCGGCGAGGCCCGGATGCGGCGCGGGATCAGCGACGTCTTCCGCAACCTGGCCCGGCGCAACCAGTCGCTGCTGCACCGGCAGCTGACCTCGCTCGACCAGATGGAACGGCGCACGACCGATCCCGAGACCCTGGAAGACCTGTTCCGGCTGGACCACCTGACCACCCGAATGCGCCGCCACTCCGAGGGCCTGATCATCTTGTCCGGTGCGGCACCCGGCCGGGGCTGGGTCCACCCGGTGCGGATGGTCGACGTCCTGCGCGGCGCGGCGGCCGAGGTGGAGGACTATTCGCGGGTCACGGTCACCTGCCCGTCCCAGGCCGCGCTCCAGGGCCCGGCGGTCGCGGACGTCATCCACCTGCTCGCGGAGCTGATCGAGAACGCCACCACGCTGTCCCCGCCCTACACGCCGGTCCGGGTCTCGGGTGACCTGGTGGCCAGCGGCTTCGCGATCGAGATCGAAGACCGCGGCCTCGGCATGAGCGAGCAGCGTTTGGCGGAACTCAACGCGCGGCTCGCCGAGCCGCCCGAGTTCGACGTCTTCCACAGCGAGCAGCTCGGCCTGTTCGTCGTCGGCCAGCTGGCCAAGCGGCACGGTATCCGGGTGACGCTGCGCCCGTCCCCGTTCGGCGGCACCACCGCCATCGCGCTGGTCCCGGCCGAGATCGTGGGCGTCGAAGAGGGCTACATGGAAGGCCTTCCGGCCGGGATGTCCGCCGCCGTCTCGTCGTCGTGGAGCGCCGGCCGCCAGACGGCGGGCGACGACATGATGGTGCAGCCGTCCGCCCAGCGCACGCAGCTCACCGGCGGCCAGCCGTGGGGCGCGCTGACGCAGGGGGCGCCCGCGAACGGCGCCGGCGGTCCTTCGGCCGGGAGCGGGGGAACCGGGCCGCCGGGGCCTGACCCGTTCGACGCCTTCGCCCCGACGTGGGGGTCGCCCGAGGCGGCCGCGGGAACCACGCACCAGACCAATGGGTCCGCAGCCCCCGGCGGCGACACCGAGCCGCACTTCCCGGCTGATCCATTCGCCAGCCAGCCGTACAGCGGCTATACGGCCCCGTCCTACGGGACCGACCCGTTCGCCGACGCCCCGCCGAGCCCGTCCGGCCCGGCCAGCGGGCGGCCCTACAGTGACTTCGGGTCGCCGGCGAAGCCGGCTCCAGCGAGACGGCCACCGGCCGCCCGTGGCCGTATGACCGCGAGCCGCCCTCCCCCAACGGGGCGGGCCAGCCCGGAGCGGCTCCCTACGTGCCCGGCGAGCCGGCCGGTCATGACGCGGGCGGTTCACCGCCGTGGTACCCGCAGGCCGAATCGCCGTTCCCGGCCACCCGGTCGCCGTTCCCGCCGGCCGAGCCGCCGCAGTTCCCGTCGGCCGATCCCCCGCGGTTCCCGTCGGCTGAGCCCCCGCCGTTCCCGCCGGCCCAGCCGGCCGCCGCGGGCTCTGGGTACCCGGAGACCGCGCCGGCCGCGCCGGCACCGGCCGAGCCGGCCGCCGCGCCGCAGGCGGAGAACCCGTACCCGAGCGCCGAGGAGTCCTACAAGGGCCTGCCGCGGCGGGTGCGGCAGGCCAGCCTGGCGCCGCAACTGCGGGACAAGAGCGCGAGCCGTCCGGCCCCGGCCGCGTCCGGCGACAGCGGCGCCTCCGACCGGTCGCCGGAGCAGATCCGCTCGGCCCTGTCCGCGATTCAGCGCGGCTGGCAGGAGGGCCGGGGATCCGGCGGCGGCGAAAGCCCGGCCCACGGGCCCGGCGAAGCCACCGGGGCCATGACCGGCGAAACGCCGGCGCAGGCCGGCGAGCGGCGCGACGCCGAAAACGGCGATGACGACCAGGCGTCCACCCAGAGCTGGCCGATCATCAGCGGCACCACTCCGGCCGACCAGCCGGCCGAGCACCCGGACGGCGGCTCGCCCGCCGGCGCGAACGGTGAGGGTGACGGCTGGACCGGCAATGGCGGCTACGCGGACTACTCCGCCCAGCCGGTCTACTCCGAGGGCCAGGCCAGTACGGAACGCCGCGGTGCGCCGGCCGAGGCCGGCCAGCCGCATTCGGTCCACGCGGCACGGACGGCGGAACCAGGGCGGGACACCAGCCGCGGTGCCGCGGGCCAGGCCGCGGACGACAACGAGGAGCAGAGTCATCTGGGGGGAAACGATGACGGCTGACGGCGGCGGATGGCCGCACCGAGCAGAGATCTCTGGAGTGGCCGGCTGATGACTCCCAACTGCGGCACAGGGCAGCGCGGAGCGAGGAAATCCGGGGTGGTTCGCTGATGACTCCCAATTACCGAGGCCAGCGGAGCGAGTTCAACTGGCTGCTCGATGATCTTGTGAACCGGGTGGCGCAGGTCATGAAGGCGGTGATGCTCACCCAGGACGGCCTCGCGATCGGCGCGTCCGCGGGGCTGAGCCGGGAGGACGCCGAACATCTCGCCGCGCTGGCCGCCGGCTTCCAGAGCATGGCCCGCGGCGCCGGGGAGCACTTCGGCGGAGGACAGGTCCGGCAGACCGTCATCGAGATGGAATCGGCCTACCTGTTCGTGAGCGCGGCCGGCCAGGGCACCTGCCTGGCCGTGCTCAGCACGGCCAGCGCCGACGTGGGCCTGGTCGCCTACGAGATGGCCGTCCTGGTCAGGCGGTCCAACGAGCACCTCGGGGTCGGGCTCCGGCCCAGCCCCGTGCCCACGGCGCCCTACGTCCCGGGCGGTGTGGCCCCACCGGGTGCCGCGCCCTCGCCGAACCCGGTCTACAGCCCCTATTCCATGCCGGGCGGGCGCCCGGCTCCGTCCACAGAGTGAACCGCCCGATGCCTGGCCCTGGGGAAAGGTGGCTGGATTCCGAAGCCGGACCGATCGTGCGCCCGTACGCGCTGATCGGAGGCAGGACACGGCACGCCGGCGCGAAGTTCGACCTCGTCGCGACGGTGAGGGCGACACGTAAGGAGATCTCAGAGCGAGCCGCTCTGAGCCCCGAGCAGATGTGGGCGCTGAACCTGGCCCGGCGCCCGACGACGGTGGCCGATCTTGCGTCCGAGCTGGACCTGCCCCTGGGCGTCGTCCGGATCCTGCTCGCCGACCTGCGCGATCTCGGCTTCATCGAGATCTGGTCCCCGACGACCGGGCAGCGGCCGCGGGACCGGCACATTCTGAGGGAGGTCCTCAATGGCCTACGGGCACTCTGAGCCGGCGGCCGCCGCTGGGCGGCCCCATACCGCGATCAAGATTCTCCTGGCCGGCGGGTTCGGTGTGGGCAAGACCACGATGGTGGGCGCGGTCAGCGAGATCAAGCCGCTCAGGACCGAGGCTCCGCTGACCGACCGCGGCCTGCAGACCGACAACACGTCCGGGGTGGAAACCAAGACCACCACCACGGTGGCGATGGACTTCGGCCGCATCAGCCTGCGCGACGATCTTGTCCTGTACCTGTTCGGCACCCCCGGCCAGCAGCGGTTCTGGTTCATGTGGGACGAGCTCGCGGTCGGTGCGCTCGGCGCCGTGGTGCTGGCCGATACGCGGCGGCTAGCGGACTGCTTCCCGGCCGTCGACTACTTCGAGCGGCGTCAGATCCCATTCATCGTGGCGGTCAACTGCTTCGAGGGGACGGTCAGCCACGATCCGGATGACATCCGGGTCGCCCTGGACCTGGATTCGGGCTCACCGGTGGTGCTGTGTGACGCGCGCAGCCGGGAATCGGCCAAGGAGGTGCTGATCAGCCTGGTTGAGCACGTGCTCATGACGGTGGAGAGCGCTCCGGGTCAGCCCGAAGCGGCGGCTCACGGATAACTGGCCGGCAGAACCGCCCAGACGGCCTTGCCACGCCCGTCGATCGGGCTCCATCCCCACACGGTGGCGAGCGCGTCCACGATCTGCAGACCGCGACCGCTTTCCCTGGCCCAGTCGGGCTGGCGCGGTACCGGTGCGTCGTCACTCGCGTCGATGACCGCGAGCATCACTTCACCCGCCCGCCGCAGCAGGCACAGCCGCACCACCGCGCCGTCGGCGCCGTACCGGTCGGGCTGGCCGGGCTGGCCGGCATCGGTCAGGTGAGCGGCCCACGCCGACCGCGCGCGGCCCGGCCGCGGATATCCATTACCGCCCCGGCCAGGCTGGGCGCCGCGCCGGCCATTACCGGCCGGATTAGGCGTGCCGTGCTGAACCGCATTAACGACAAGCTCGCCGACGATGGTTTCGGCCTCATCAACAAGCCGATCCAGGCCCCATGAGCTGAGGATTTCCCGGGTGAAATGGCGCGCGGTTCCGGCCGAGGAAGGACGTGAGGCAAGAACGCGGGAGGTAACCGCCGGCGTTTCCCACCAAGCGGATGGCACAGGCAGCAGCCGGGGGGAGCACAACCCCGGCTCTGATCCTGCCGAGCCGCTGACAGCCAAGTCGTCACCCCTGGTTCTGGAGACGGCCCGCACCCGGGCCACCGCCAGAGGTTCATGCGAACTCATCGCACGTGCAGAGCCCTGTCCGTCGCAGTGTAGCGGTATGCGTCCTCACTATGGTGCCTGATACATTGTGCAAGTGCAAGGCCAAATGCACGTTCATCGGAATGTGCACAGCGCGATTGAATGGGCATGGAGCCTATGCACAGGGGGGTTCGGGGCAGCATGACCACCTGCGGCGCCGCTGAACCATAAGCAAGGGCCTGTTCGGCCATAAGGAGGGTCGGCACTCGGGCTACGCACCCCGCGGGGATGGCGCCGCGCGGATTCTGCCTGGCCCGGCCATGTCGAGCGTTGCTATACGTTCCCGCGCCTGCGCCGGCTATCGGTGTCCGAAATTCGGCTGGCTGAACGGGGCAGCTCGGGTAACCGTTTACTTAGTGACACCACCACGGGAGAGACAACACATGGAAGAGCCGCACAACGGCATGGCCGCCACCGCGCTCGGCCCGCTGGCCTGGTTCAAGAGCCAGCACAGCAACCCGAGCGGGAACTGCGTGGAGGTAGCCTGCCTGCCAACGGGGGAGATCGCGATCCGGAACTCACGCCATCCGGCGGGTCCTGTGCTGCTCTATACGCAGGCCGAGATGGCCGCATTCCTGCGGGGCGCCAAGGAAGGCGAATTCGACCGTATTCTGGCGTTAAATCCGGGCGCATGCCCGCGACCTGGTAACGAGGAGTAACTGACCGAACAACCCACCGTGATGCCGAACGAGGCGGTGGCGCCGGTCTCGCACCCGGCGCGCAGCCCTCCGCCGGCGGGCGGCACCCAGGTCATCGGGCGGCCAACGATTGCATTGACCCAGTAGTAACAAAAAGCCCCGCCAAATTATGATATTGCGCTCTTTGCAATCCCAAGATCACGTGCGAGACTTGGCCACGCGCTGCTATGCCAAACGACCGAGGAGTGGCGATGAGCACGTCTGACGGCGTCGCCTGGGAGGGCCCGGTCCGGAACATCGGCCGCCGCGCGAGCGGCCCGACGGTTCAGCGGATTGTGCTCGGTGCGCAACTGAGGCGGCTACGTGAAGCCCTGGATATCACGACCGAACAGGCCGCCGAGGCGATCCGCGGCTCGCATTCCAAGATAAGCCGGATGGAGCACGGCCGGGTCGGGTTCAAGGACCGCGACGTAGGGGACCTGCTCACCCTGTACGGCGTGACCGACCCCGAGGTACGCGAGAGCCTGCTGGCCCTGGCGCGCGAGGCCGGTAATCCGGGCTGGTGGCATGACTACGGCGACCTCCTGCCGCACTGGTTCGAGCCCTACATCAGCCTGGAGGCGGCCGCCTCCGTCATCCGCAACTACGAGGTCCAGTTCGTGCCGGGCCTGCTGCAGACCGAGAGCTACGCACGGGAAGTGATCCGGCTCGGGTATCCGTCCATCACCGACCAGGAACTCAGCCGGCGGGTCGAGCTCCGGATAGGCAGGCAGCGGCTGCTGTCCCGGCCGTCGCCACCCCGGCTGTGGGCCGCACTCGACGAGGCGGTGCTTCGCCGCCCGATCGGCGGACCCGGCGTCATGCGCGGGCAGGTGGCTCATCTCATCGAGATGGCCGAGAACCCGTCGGTGACGGTGCAGATCGTTCCGTTCAGTGTCGGCGGCCACTCCGCCGCGGGCGGCCCGTTCGCCATCCTCCGGTTCGCCGAGCCCGAGTTGTCCGACGTCGTCTACCTCGAGCAGCTCACCAGCGCGCTGTACCTGGAGAAGTCCGCGGAAGTGGACCGGTACCTCGAGGTGATGGAGCGGCTCTGCGTCCAGGCCGAGACCGCCGCGGACAGCATCAAGCTCCTGCAGCAGATCCAGAGCGACCTGACCTGAGCGACCCGGCGGCGATCAGGCTGAGCCCGCCGGGGCCGGGCCTTCGGGGGCCACGACACCCAGGCCATCGGTGTCCGGAACCAGCGTCGGCGTCGACCGGGTCAGCGTCTGCTTGTTGAAGAACTCGGGTCCGGTGATCCGGCAGTAGACGAAGGCGATCACCCCGGCCAGGGCGGACAGGAACGCGATCACGAAGACGCCGCCGATCACCCAGTGGGGCGGGAACGGCAGCTTCCATGAGGTGAAGCTGTTACCGGTCGCGACATCCCAGTCGGCCCACAAGCTCCAGCCGCCGGCGAAGTACATGATCAGGCCGCCGAGGACCGGGAGAATGCCCCGCATCCACAGGTTGCGCATGCTGGACGTGAGCGTCTTCCGGTAATACCAGGCGCAGGCGAATCCGGTCAGGCCGTAGTAGAAGGCGATGTAGAGGCCGATGGCCGTCACCGCGTCCGGGATGACGTTGCCGCCGGACATGTAGTTGAGCGGGATGTACAGCGCGATCGAAATCGCGCCCATCACGAGCGTGGACACGGTGGGCGTCAGGTACTTGGGGTGGACCTTGGCGAACGCGCGCGGCAGCGCCTTGTAGACGGCCATCGACAGCGTGGTCCGCGCGGTCGGGAGGATCGTCGTCTGGGTTGAGGCGGCCGCCGAGCTGAGCACCATGAGGACCAGCAACCGGGCCAGGAACACCCCGAAGCCGGAGCCGCCGAAGACCGCGGTGCCGAGCACGGAGAGCACATCGCCGGAGTTGGTGGAGTTGCCGAGGCCGATGCCCTTGCCTCCGATGCCGGCGAACGCCTGCGCGGAGAAGATGATGAGCACGTACATGACGAGCAGCAGCACCGTGGAGATCATCGCCGCCCGCCCGGGCGTCCTGTTGCGGTCGGCGGTCTCCTCGTTCACGGCGACGGCGGTGTCCCAGCCCCAGTAGATGAACAGCATCAGGATCAGCCCGCTGACGAACGCCTGGAAGCTGCCCACACTGAACGGGTTGAGCCACGACCAGGCCGGGTGGATCGAGACGGGCGGGTGATGGCCCGATCCCACCCGGACCAGCGCGACCACCGAGCAGCACCACCAGCATGACGACCTCGATGCCGAGCAGCACCCGCTGCAGCCGCGCCGACACCTCGATACCCCGGTAGCAGATGTAGGTCATCGCGATGATCCACAGCACCCCGACGAGCAGGACCCAGGCGCTGGTCGGATTGGAGCCGATCCCCTTCGCCCCGACCAGCAGGAACACGTACTGCCCCGCGACCTGGGCCAGGCTGGCCATGACCAGAACGTCGGCCGCGATGATGCCCCAGCCGCCGGCCCAGCCGGTGCGGGGCCCGAATGTGCGCGTGGCCCAGGTGAACGTGGTGCCACAGTCCGGGTCGGCCTTGTTCAGCTCGCTGTAGCCGATCGAGGTCAGCAGCATGGGCACGAAGGCGAGCATCGCCATGATGGGCGACTGCAGGCCGACGGCGGCCACGATGAGACCGAGCGTGGCGGCGATGCTGTAGGCGGGAGCGGTCGAGGCGACGCCCATGACGACACTGGACACGAGCCCGAGCGCCCCGGGCTTCAGTCCCTTGTCGGCACACGTCTCGGCCGGCTGGATGGATCGGTCGACCGTAGTCATCGCGTGACCCCCTCTTGCGTCACCCATCTGTTGACGACGGTTCTAGCACACGAAACCGCATGTTACGAGGGTTTTCGTTGTAACAGCTACGTTTCACTACTGGATGCGACGTAGAAACTGCGATTTATCTACGGCATCCGTACGCCACGGATCGGGTGCGGGGGAGGCGGCCGGCGTCCGTGCGGCGCACAGTGCCCGGCCGGGGTCCGTAGGATCGCGGTTGTGCTGGACGACGTTGAGATTAGCCGGGTGCTCGCCATCGCCGCGCACCCCGACGACCTGGACTTCGGTTCCGCGGGGACCATCGCCACCTGGACGAGCGCCGGAATCGACGTCGTCTACTGCCTGGTGACCGACGGCGACGCGGGCGGGTTCGACGAGGAGTTCCCCCGCGCGGAGATGGGCCCGCTGCGCCGGGCCGAGCAGCTCGCGGCGGCGAAATGCGTCGGCGTGCACGACGTCAGGTTCCTCGGATACCCGGACGGCCGGGTCGAGGCGAGCATCGGCCTCCGCCAGGACCTGGCCCGGGTGATCCGGCAGGTCCGGCCCGAACGCGTGCTCTGCCCCAGCCCGGAACGCAGCTATACCCGGCCGGGGATCAGCCACCCCGATCATCGCGCGGTGGGCTCGGCGGCGCTGGACGCCGTCTATCCGGACGCGCGGAACCCGTTCGCCTTTCCCGAGCTGGCCGCCGAGGGCCTGGCCGCCTGGACGGTCAGTGAGGTCTGGATCGCGGCCGGCCCGGCGCCCAACCGCTACGTGGACGTGACCGAGACGTTCCCGCGCAAGGTTGCCGCGCTGCGGGCCCACGAGAGCCAGACCGGGCAAATGACCGACCTAGAGGACCGCCTCCGTACCCGCCTGACCGACACCGCCGCCCGCGGCGCCCTGCCCCCCGGCCGCCTGGCCGAAGCCTTCCAGGTCCTGGACACCGCCTGACCTCGGTCACGGGGCAAATCGCCGAATCACGACGCCGACGAATTGATCCATCCGGACGAAACCGTAATGCCGGGAGTCCCAGCTGGTGGCGCGGTTGTCGCCGAGCACCACGAGGGAGCCCGGGGGAACCGTCATACCCCGTACATCGCGGAGCCCCGGTCCTCCCCACGCTCGGGACACGCGATCTCCCGGCACGGCAACGACCCGCTTGATGAGCAACTGCCGCTGTCGCCTCACCGCGGGTTCCACGGGCTCCGGCGCGGCGCCTCCGGGGCGGTCAGGGAAAGCGAAAACCGCGATCTGTCCCTTATGGGGCCGCATTGTCCGGCGGACCAGCAGCCGGTCGCCGGATCGCAGGGCCGGTTCCATGCTCGGGCCGTCTACTGTGGTGATCAGATAGCGCGCCCGGCCCCACAGTACAAGCGCCGTGCCCAGCAGTCCGCCCGCCGCCAGCACGACGAGGCCGCCGCATCGCCTCATCGAGCCTCCTGGTAACCGGCGGCCTGGAGCCGGAACAACCGGGCATAGCCGCCGTCGGCGGCCAGCAGCACGTCGTGCGGCCCGAGCTCGACGATCCGGCCGCCGTCGAGAACGGCGATGAGGTCGGCATCGCGCACGGCGCTGAGGCGATGGGAGATCAGCAGGCTCGTACGACCGGCGCGGTACTCCCTCATCCGGGCATGGATCTCGTGTTCGGCCTCGGGATCCAGGCCAGAGCTGGGTTCGTCGAGGATCATCAGGTCCCGCAGGCCCGCACCAAGGCCCTGGCCAACGCGAGACGTTGCCACTGCCCGCCCGACAGAACGACACCCGCCCGCGGATCGTCCTTGTCGTTTCCGCTGATGAATATGCGGGTGAGGGGGGTGTCATAACCCCAGGGAAGCCCGGTGATCTTGTCGTGCATCCCGGCCTTCGCTGCTGCTTCGCTGAGGCGGGCGGCATCGCCCAGGGCAGGCAGGTCGCCGAGGCCGATGTTCTCGGCGGCGGTCATGTCGTAGTGCATGTGTTCCTGGAACACCGCACTGATGCGGTCGCGCAGCCCGGCCGGGGGGATGTCCCGCAGGTCCAGCCCGTCCCAGAGGATCTGCCCGCGAGTCGGGTCGTACATCCGGCACAGCAGCTTGACCAGTGTGGTCTTGCCCGCGCCGTTCAGGCCGACGAGAGCGACGGTGGCCCCGCACGGAATTGTCAGGTTCACCCCGTTCAGGACCCACGGATGGTCGTCGCTGTAGCGGAACCACACGTCCCGCAGCTCGATGCCGCGCCTCAGTTCCGGGGCCACGCCCCCGGCGGCCGCCGGCAGGTCCGGTTCGGCCCGGGTCACCGCTATGTAGTGGGTGAAGGCCAAGAGCCGCCCATGGCCACCGGCGATCGCCCCGATCAACGAGGCTAGAGCCGACTGCACACCGCCGACGCCCGCGATGAACATGGCGACGTCACCGATGCTGAGCGTGCCCCGCCTCGCCGCCGTGATCGCCCACCACAGCCCCAGGCCTGCCACCGTGGCACTCAGCACGGTCAGGCCGCCCTGGGCCAGGAATTCCCTGACGTCCATCCGGCGGTTGACGGCGTTGGCCCGGCGCCGTTCGGTCATCATCCGGGCCCGCAGGAACGACCCGACGCCGAAGAGGCGGATCTCCGTAGCCGCCTCGACGCTGGTGAGCAGCCGACTGTAGAAGAACTCCCGCCGGTGGAACTGCTCGACCCCCCATTCCAGGCCGGCTCGCCTCCGCGACAGGAAGAACTCGGCAACGAACGCGGGAACGGCCGCCAGCAGCACCAGACTCGTCATGACCGGGCTGAGGACCAGCAAGGATCCAATGAAGCCGGTCAGGGTCAGCCCGCCGCCGAGGATCCCGCCGATGCCGTCCGCCAGCTCGGCGCTGCGCCCTGCGGCCTCTTGGGCCAGGCGCAGCCGGTCCAGGAAGGCCGGATCCTCGAAACGGCCCAGCCCCACCTGCCGCTCCGTCGCAGCGAACAGCCGGTCGGTCGCGACGAGGGCGGCGGCCCGGCCGATGCGAGCGCGGAGGTAGCGGAGGGTCCCGGGAACCGCCGCAACCGCCAACCCGGTCACGACCAGCGCGAGCGCCAGACCACCTACCGCGCCGTGGGGGGTCGTCAGCCGGTCGATGACCAGCTTGGTGAGCCACGCCACCGTGATGGGCACGAGGGCGCCGATCAGCGTCACCAGCAAGTAAGCGACCACGCCGCCTGGCGCCGACCGGCAGATGAGCGAGGCCGCCTCGGCGGCGGACGCGCGCAGCTCCGCCGCGCCGGCTCGCGGGCGCGGCGGACTCTCCGGACCACGCCTCGCTCCTCGGATGCTCGCCGGTCGCAGGCCAGCGCTCACGTTACGTGCGCGCCCGGATGGGCAGATCCTCGATGCGGCCGCCCGCGGCTACGACCCGGTGATCATCACCGACCAGGTAGAGCGCGGGCGTCATGGTGTTGCGGAACGCGGCTGCCACCGGGCCACCCGCGAGGTCCGCGACGATGACCCTGGCCACCGGGGTGAGGATCCGCACGGCCGGCTCATCATCCCCGCCCATCACCGCCAGCACCTTGTCCCGGCCCAGTTCCCGCGCGTAGTCGGCGAAACGGGGCAGCAAGTCGTGACACGGTTCGCAGCGAGCCGAGAAGAACCCGACCATCCCGGTGAGATCGGCATGTGAGACCGTCTCGCCGTCAGCCGTCTCGACGGCGAACTCACCGATGGGGGAACCCGGCCTGAGTTCCACTGGCAGTCCGGTGCGGCGACCGGACTCGTTCGCCTCCACCCGCATGCGACGGATGATGCCGAAGGTGAGCATCAAGTTCAGCAGGCACACCACGCCGACGAGGATCACGGCGGCGGCAAGATAGGGCATCAGGCACTCCTCGCGAATCTCCACCCTGGCGTACGGGAGGTGGTGCGTACCGCCACCCCCCGTACGTCACCTCACCCGCAGAACGGCTGGATGAGCGTCCAGTCGCAGCCGTCCTGCGGGCAGCAGAAACGGAAATAATAGCCAGGCGGATGGCCATATGGATTACAGAAATAAGCACCGCTGCATGCCGACGCGGTCGCCTTGGGGACGATCCGCTCCACCATCCGGTCTATGAAATGAGCCACGCTATTCCTTTCTGCTCTGATCGAGTGCGATGATGATTTGACGATCAGGATCACGGATCGCAGTACTCTTCGTAAAGGGCCCCGGTCCATACGTAGCCCCAGACTCCCCAGTAATACGAGTAAAGGTAGGCACTGCTATTCGCGCCCGGCTGCGGCCCCCAGAGCACATCACCCTCCTGAAGCGGAAGCTGGCCCGTGCTCGTGACCAGTACGGTGTTGGTGGTGACGGTGTACGCACAGTTAAGGGCGGGCGCGGCCGGGGCTGACACCGTCGCCCTCGGCGCGGATACCGGCGCGGCAGATGCCGCCGGAGCGGCGATACCGAGCAGTGCGACAGCTCCGAATCCGGCCGCGACAGCCATTCGGGTAGTTCGTGGGGCTCTCACCATTGCGCCTCCTGTATGCATCGGCAGATGCCGGATGCACACAGATTTTCACCATTGGCTTTCAGATCGCTGTCAGGTGACTGTCAGCGGCTGTCACGTCGCCAACATGACCCGATAGCTGATGCCGTAATCACCCCCGGGCCCGCACTGCCAGACAAATCCCGCTGGGTGAGCGACTCGAATTCGGGGTCGCCAGGCGGGATGCCCGACGCGGTGAACGCGTCGAGCACGAACCCGGCCAGGCGGGGATGCAGGCCGGTGACGTGCCAACATCTGAGACACAGGGGGGTCTGGTGCGGCGAGCGCGGCGGTCTTAGGTTTGGCAGCAGGCGTACCCTGCGCCTGCCACGGCGAGGAGGCCGTCGCATGAACCAGATTAACGTCACGGTCGATGGCGTCAGCTACACCGACGATGTCGAACCCCGCATGCTGCTCGTTCACTACCTGAGGGAGGTGGCCGGGCGGATAGGGACCCCGATCGGCTGTGACACGTCCAACTGCGGTGCGTGCACCGTCCAGCTGAATGGCCCGGACGGGCCGCAATCGGTCAAGAGCTGCTCGATGCTCGCGGTCCAGGCTGACGGGGCCGAGATCACCACCATCGAGGGCCTGGCCAACGGCGAGTGGCACCCGCTGCAACGGGCGTTCCGCGAAGAGCACGCGCTGCAATGCGGCTACTGCACGCCGGGCATGATCATGGCGGCCGCGGACCTGCTGCGCGACAACCCGCAGCCCACGCAGCAGGAGGTCCGGGACGGCCTGGAAGGCAACCTGTGCCGCTGTACCGGCTACCAGAACATCGTCGCGGCGATCCTGCGGGCCGCCGGCGAGATGTCGGGCCAGCCGGTTACCGATCACGAGCAGGCGGGAGCAGCGTCATGACGGCCACCGAGGCACCCGGCGCCGCCGTGCCCGCGAGCAGCGAGGTCACCGGCGAAATCGGCCGCCGGCGAGTCCGCAAGGAAGACGCCCGCCTGGTCACCGGGCAGACCAACTGGACGGACAACATCCGCCTGCCGGGCATGCTGCACGTGTCGTTCCTGCGCAGCCCGTACGCGCACGCGCGGATCAACTCGGTGGACGTCACCGGGGCCCGCGGGGCGCAGGGCGTCATCGCCGCGTTCTCCGGCGCGGACTTCGCGGCCGAGCAGGGCAGCCTGCCGTGCGCCTGGCCGGTCACCGAGGACATCGTGATGCCCGCCCACCCGCCGATGGCGGTGGACGAGGTCCGCTACGTCGGCGAGATCGTGGCCTGCGTGGTCGCCCGCGACCGCTACGTCGCCGCCGACGCACTCGAGGCGATCGACGTGGACTACGAGCCGCTGCCGCCGGTCCTCGACATGCGGGCCGCGCTGGAGGAGAACTCGCCCAAGGTGCACGCCGAGGGCAACAAGTCGCTTCGTGTGGCCGCTCGGCTCCGGCGACCTGGACGCAGGCGTTCCGTGACGCGCCCGTCGTCATCGAGCGGACCTTCCGCCAGCAGCGGCTGATCCCGAGCGCCATGGAGCCGCGCGCGGTCGTCTGCGCGGCGGTCGGCGACGAGTACACGCTGTGGTCGTCGACCCAGATCCCGCATGTGCTGCGGCTGATGCTGGCGCATGGTCACCGGCATCCCCGAGCAGCAATTGCGGGTGATCGCGCCGGATGTCGGCGGCGGTTTCGGATCGAAGCTCCAGGTCACCGCCGAGGAGGTGCTGGCCCTGCTGCTGGCGCGCCGGCTCGGCAAGCCGGTCAAGTGGGCCGAGTCCCGCAGCGAGGGCAACATGGCCGTTCACCACGGCCGCGACCAGCTCCAGCGGATCAGGCTCGCCGCCGACCGCGACGGCCGGCTGCGCGGCCTGGACGTGGACCTGCTGGCCGACATGGGCGCCTACCTGATGCTGGTCACGCCGGGCATCCCGCTGCTCGGGGCGTTCATGTTCAACGGCATCTACAAGATGGACGCCTACTCGTTCAAGTGCACGGGCGTCTTCACGACCAAGGTGCCGACCGATGCCTACCGCGGCGCCGGGCGTCCGGAGGCCACGTTCGCGATCGAGCGCATGATGGACGAACTGGCCACCGAGCTGGACATGGACCCGCTGGCCGTGCGCGAGCGGAACTGGATCCGTCACGAGGAGTTCCCGTTCACGACGATCTGCAGGGCTGACGTACGACTCGGGCAACTACGAGGCGGCTACGGCCAAGGCGCGGGAGATCTTCCGCTACGACGAGCTAAGGAAAGAACAGGCCGAACGAAGGGCCAGCGGGAGTCCCGTCCAGCTCGGGCTCGGGATCTCCACCTACACCGAGATGTGCGGGCTCGCGCCGTCCCGGGTCGTCGGCTCGCTCGCCTACGGCGCCGGCGGCTGGGAGCAAGCCTCCGTGCGGATGCTGGCCACCGGCAAGGTCGAGGTGGTGACCGGTTCGAGCGCGCACGGCCAGGGCCACGAGACCGCGTGGAGCCAGATCGTCGCGGACAAGCTCGGCGTGCCGTTCGAGGACGTCCGGGTCCTGCACGGCGACACGCAGGTGTCGCCCAAGGGGATGGACACCTACGGGTCACGCTCACTGACGGTCGGCGGCATAGCCCTGGTCGGCGCGTGCGACAAGGTGGTCGAAAAGGCGCGGGTCATCGCGGCCGCCATGCTGGAGGCCTCGCCGGAAGACCTGGAATGGACGCCCGGGCGCTGGTCGGTCCGCGGTGATCCCGAGCAGGGGAAGACCATCGCCGAGATCGCGCTGGCCACGTTCCTCGCGCACGATCTGCCGGACGGGGTGGAGCCGTCGCTGGATTCCGACGCGACCTTCGACCCGGACAACTTCTCCTTCCCGCACGGCACCCACCTGTGCGCGACCGAGGTGGACACCGAGACCGGGCAGGTGACGATCCGCTCCTACGTGGCGATCGACGACATCGGAGCCGTGGTGAACCCGCTGATCGTGGACGGCCAGGTCCACGGCGGCATCGCCCAGGGCATCGCGCAGGCCCTGTCGAGGAGGCCGTCTACGACGACGACGGCAACCTGGTCACCACGACCATGGCCGACTACCTGCTGCCGAGCGCGGCCGACCTGCCGGTCTTCCAGACCGGCCGGACCGAGACGCCGGCCACCACCAACCCGCTCGGCGTGAAGGGCGTCGGCGAGGCGGGCACGATCGCCTCCACGCCGGCCGTGGTGAACGCGGTCATCGACGCGCTGCGGCCGCTCGGCGTCCGCGACGTGCCGATGCCGTGCACGCCGGAACGCGTGTGGCGCGCCGTCGAACTGGCCCGGATGGGGCGCGCGCCCGATTCGGGAGACGAGCCGTCGGCGGCACCACCCGCCGCACCGGCCAACCAGGCCCACGACGCGGAAATCAACCCGCCGCACGAGGGAGACGCGCGATGATCCCGGCCAAGTTCTCCTACGCCCGGCCGCGAATCGGTCGAAGAAGCGGTCGGTGTTCTCAACGGCGGCGGCGAGGACGCCAAGGTCATTTCGGGAGGCCAGAGCCTGCTGCCGCTGCTGCGGCTCCGGCTCGCCTATCCCAATCTGCTCGTCGACGTGGGGCGCCTCGGTGAACTGCGGGGAGTGCGCGACGAGGGCGACACGCTGCTGATCGGCGCGCTCACTACGCACTACGAGCTAACCAGGGACCCGCTCATCAGGGCGTACTGCGGACTGGTGACCGACGCGGCCGAGACGGTCGCCGACCCGGCCGTCCGGCATCGCGGCACCCTCGGCGGCGCGCTGGCGCACGCCGATCCGGCCGGCGACCTGCCCGCGGTGATCGTCGCGCTCGGCGCCACCCTGACCGTGCGCGGCCCGGGCGGGGAGCGGCAGATCGACGCGACGGACTTCTTCGCCGACTATCTGACGACCACGATGGAGCCAAACGAGATCCTCACCGGGATCCGCGTGCCGAAGCTCGGCCCGGACTGGGGTTACCGGTACGAGAAGTTCCACCGGTCGGCGCAGGCGTGGTCGATCGTCGGAGTGGCCGCGCTCGCCCGCCGCGACAATGGCCACATGGCCGAGGCCCGGATCGGCCTGACCAACATGGGAACGGTCCCCATCCGGGCCTCCGCCACCGAGGCGGCCGTGGCCGGCGCGGCGGCGGAACCGGGTGCGCTGCGTGAGGCCGCCGCCCGGGCCGACGCGGAAAGCAACCCGCCCAGCGACCTGCACGGGGCGGCGGACTACCGGCGCCACCTGTCCCGGGTGCTCACGGCCCGGGCCCTGGCCGCCGCGGCCGGGGTGTGACGCCGCGCCCGGTGAGGCCGTAGCTAGCGGCGCCGCGTCGACGACGCGGCGCCGTTAGCCTGCCCGTGCGGGGGCTAAAGTAGGCATTCCGCACGACTGCGTGATAGCGCCGGACGCCGCTTGACGGACGGAGAAAGGGACGACAGACATGGCCATGGAGCTTGATCACTCGTTCACCGTTCCCGTCCCCCCGGACCAGGCCTGGGACGTACTGCTCGACGTCAAGAGGGTGGCGCCCTGCATGCCGGGCGCCACGGTCGACTCCGTGGAGGGCGACGACGTCGCAGGCCGGCTGAAGGTGAAGGTCGGCCCCGTTTCGCTGACGTACAAGGGGACGGCCAAGTTCACCGACCGGGACCCGGACACCCGCTCGATCCTGGTCGAGGCGTCGGGCAAGGAGACCCGTGGTTCCGGGACGGCGTCGGCGACCGTCAAGGCGGCGCTGAGCCCGTACGAAAGCGCGGAGTCCAACGGCGACGGCGCGGGTTCCGACGACCAGACGCTGGTCACCATCCATACGACGCTGAACGTGACCGGCCGGCCCGCGCAGTTCGGCCGCGGGGTCATCGCCGAGGTCGGTTCCCGGCTGATCGACAAGTTCGCGGACAACCTCGCCCAGCAGCTCGCCAGCGGGTCACCCCGAGCCGGCGTCAGCCGCCTCCGCTTCCCCCGCCGCCTCACCGGCCGCTCCCGCCGCTGCCGCCTCACCGGCCGCCGCGGCATCGCCCAGCACGCCCGAGACCGCCGCCGCGCCCGCCGCAGCGCCGCGGGCCGCCGCCTCGTATGCCCCGGGCGAGACCCCCGCGCCCACATCCCCGGCCGCGCCCGTGCAGCCGGCTACGCGGCCGGTCCCGGCGCAGGAGCCGGACGACCACCTCGACCTGCTGAGCATCGTCGGCCCGGTCATCGCGAAGCGGCTCGTCCCGGTCGTCGGCGCCGCGGCCGGGGTCGCCCTGCTCACCTGGGGCGCCCGCCGCATCTTCCGCCGCCGCAAGTCCGCCTGAGCCGGCCGTCAGCGTCCCCGCGCGCGGGTTCGCCTTAGTCTCCTGTCGTGACCGTCCACGAGCTTTCCCGGACCGACGCCCGCCGCATCGCCGTGCGCGCGCAGCTCTTGGACAGCTCGCGGCCTGCTGAGCTGCGTGATGTGGTGCGCCAGCTGACGCTGCTGCAGGTCGACCCGACCGCGGCCATCGCACCGAATGCGGACCTCGTGGCCTGGAGTCGTCTCGGATTGTCGTACTCACCGGCCGAGCTGGACGCCGCGCTGGAGCAACCGGACCCTGCTGGAGCTGCGGGCGATGATCCGGCCCGGCGAAGATCTCGCGCTGTACCGCGCCGAGATGGCCCAGTGGCCCGGACGGGGAAAGCTGCCCCATTGGCGTGAGTACCACCGCGACTGGGTGCGCGCCAATGACCAGTGCCGCCTCGACATACTCGATCGGCTTGGTTCTTCGGGGCCGCTCCCATCACGCGATCTTCCGGACACCTGCAAGGTGCCGTGGAAGTCGACCGGATGGACCAACAACCGCAACGTCACTCAGCTGCTGGAATTCATGGTCCTGCGAGGCGAGGTGGCCGTAGCGGGACGTAGCGGCGGCGACCGGCTGTGGGACCTGGCGACGCGGGTCTACCCCGACGACCCAGTGGTCCCGGCCGACGAGGCGCTGCACATTCGCAACGAGCGGCGCCTGCGCGCTCTGGGCATCGCCCGGGCCCGAGGGCCGGAATGCCCGGTCGAGCCAGCCGACGTGGGCGAGGCCGGCGAGCCGGCCGTGGTCGAGGGGGTCAAGGCCACATGGCGAGTTGATCCATCCCAGTTGGCCCAGCCGTTCTCCGGGCGCGCGGCCTTGCTGTCCCCCTTCGACCGGCTCATTCACGACCGCAAGCGCACCGTCGAGCTCTTCGAGTTCGACTACCAGCTGGAGATGTACAAGCCCGCGGCCAAACGCCGGTGGGGGTACTTCGCGCTACCGATCCTGTACGGCGACCGCCTGGTGGGCAAGCTCGATGCCACCGCCGACCGCAAAGCCGGTGTGCTCCGGGTCCATGCCATCCACCAGGACGTCCCTTTCACCCCGGCCATGACCGCCGCAATCGGCCGCGAGATCGACGACCTGGCCCATTGGCTCGACCTGGATCCCGCCCTCAAATAATCCCCGAAATCTCTCGCTCGGGTGTTCGCCTGGGGCCCCGGAAATGTCGGACCCTCTCGGTAGGGTCGAACTAGACATCGAGACTCGGAGTCGGCCGGAGGGAGGTGACCCAGATGTGCGAAGGACAGGCGGGACGCCGTCGTGCATGGGCGATGCGCTGTTAATGCTCAACACGGCGCTGGGTTACCTGACCGGCTGTGACGCGCCCGGGCTGGGGGCGGCCGGGCAGGCCGAGGTGCTGGCCGCGCTGGAGCGGGCCGAGGGCATGCACACCGCGGCCCGGGCCCGGGTCCTGTCCGCGTTCACCGCCTCCCGTGGCTTCGAGGCCGACGGCCAGTACGGGCCCAAGCCGTGGCTGCGCGGCCTGACCAAGGTCACCAAGGGCGCGGCGGCCGGGGCGGTCGGGTGGGCCCGGCGGCTGGACGCCCACCCGGCGGTGGCCGGGGCGCTGGCCGCCGGGGAGATCACCGCATCCTGGGCCCGGGAACTGTGTTCCTGGACCGATCAGCTGCCCGCGGACCTGCGCGGCGACGCGGATCAGATCCTGCTCGCCGCCGCGGCCGGGCGGCGCGGACCTGCGCGATCTGGGCGCCCTGGCCCAGGAGATGATCGACCGGTCCCGCGCGGCGCCGGATCCGGATCCGGGCCGGGACTTCACCGACCGGCAGGTCGGGCTGGAGACCACGCTGGGCGGGGCCGGGCGCCTGGACGGGGACCTGACCGCCGGCTGCGCCGCCGCCCTGCAGGTGGTGCTGGACGCCCTGTCCGGCAAGGCGGGCCCGGAGGATGTGCGGAGCCTGCCGCAGCGCCGCCACGACGCGCTGCAGGAGGCGTGCCTGCGGCTGATCGACGCCCGGATGCTGCCCGGCCGGGACGGCCAGCCCGTCCACCTCAACGTCCACATCGACCTGGCGGAGCTGCGCGGCCTGCCCGGCGCCTCCGGCCTGGAGAAGAACCTGGTCGGCGGCCCGCGCCGCGGTCACCCCCGGCTCGTGTTACCTGACCGGCGCCGACGCCGAAGCCGCCGCCTGCGACGCCACCGTGCTGCCGGTCGTCACCGGCCAGATCGACTGGGCCGCCCTGGACCAGCTCACCGACCTGCTGCTGGACATCCTGGCCCACCGCCACGACAGCGACAGCCACCCGGCTGGCCGCGACGACGACCGCGACAGCGGCTCCGGCGGCGGCAGGACGGGTGCCGGTGACGGTCAGGCGGCCGGCCGCGGCCGCTCCGGTCCCGGCGGCGGTCCGGCCGGCCCGGCCCCGGCCAGCCCAGCGCCCGGCCCCCCGGCCGCCGCCCAGCCGGCCCCGGGACGGGTGCACCTGCCAGGACCGGCACTGCCCCGCCCCCCACCCGCTGACCCCCGACATCCGGCGGCGGCTGCACGACGCCCTGCTCCAGTTCGGCACCGACCTGCTGTCCGGGCCGGGCGGCCTGGCCGGCGACCTGCGCACCCAGCTGCTCGCCCGCCCCTGCACCGGGCACAGCCAGCCGCTGGACCTGGGCGCCCCCACCGCCGAGATCCCCCCGCACCTGCGACGCGCGGTCATCCTGCGGGACCAGCACTGCCAGTTCCCCGGCTGCCACCAGCCCCCATCCGTCAGCCAATGCCACCACCGGATCCCCCGCTCCAAAGGCGGCACCACCGCGCTGAACAACCTCACCCTGCTCTGCCGCTTCCACCACCTCATCGCCATCCACCGCTGGGGCTGGGAACTGACTGAGGTGCCCCGGAGTTTCCGGACAGGGATCCAATAGGATCTTCGCCGGAAAGGACGGGGGATCAAGTGACGGGGAGCACGAATCCTAAAAGGTATTCTCCGGAGTTTAAGGAGGAAGCCGCCAAAATGGTGGTCGACCTATCCAGGCCGATCGCTCAGGTGGCCCGGGAACTCGGGATAAACGATACCACTCTTGGATTCTGGGTCAAAGCGTACCGGCAGCAGCATTCGGGGGACGAGCTGCCAATGGACATGCCGGACCGGGCACGGCTGCGGGAACTGGAGCGCCGCAACCGTGAGCTGGAGATGGAACTGGCGTTCCTGAAAAAAGCAGCCGCGTACTTCGCGAGGGAGCATCGGTGACCGGTAAATTCGAGTTCATCGACGCTGAGTACGATGCTGCCACCACCGAGGCGGACGCCGCTCCCGCCATCATGCAGATGTGCAAATGGCTCGGCATCTCGAAATCCGGCTACTACGAATGGAGGTCCAGGCCGGAAAGCGCAACCGCAGCGCGCCGGGAACTGCTCAAAATCAAGGTAAAGGCACTGTTCGATGCCAACGACGAGACGTATGGGTACCGGCGGATCCACGCGGCCCTGGTGCGGGGCGGCGAGCAGGTCAGTGATGAGCTGGTCCGTCAGCTCATGCGGGAGCTGGGCCTGGTGCCCTGCCAGCCGAGGCCGCGCCGGTCGCTGACCGCCCAGGGCCAGGCCGGGCCGATCCCGGACCTGGTCAACCGCGACTTCACCGCGGGAAGGCCCGGTGAGAAAATGGTCGGCGACATCACCTACATCTTCACCTGGGAGGGATGGCTTCATCTCGCGACGGTCATTGACTGCGCGACCCGCAAGCTAGTCGGCTGGGCGATGGGCGATAACTACAAGACGCCCCTTATCAGTGACGCTATCAAGATGGCGGCCCGGAACCTGAACTTGCCGGAAGGAGTGATATTCCACTCGGACCGCGGAAGCAACTATACCTCAGCCGAGTTCGCCGAGGTGCTGAAAGAGCTCGGGATACGGCAATCCGTCGGGCGGACCGGGATCTGTTTCGATAACGCTCTCGCCGAATCGTTCAACGGTGCACTGAAGGTCGAGCTGGTCCACCGAACCGTTTACCCGACACGCCGGAAGGCCCGGGAAGACATTGCGCGGTGGATCGAGCTTCGCTACAATAGGACCCGGCTTCATTCCGTACTCGGCTACCGGACCCCGCAAGAGGTCATGGACGAGTACTTGGAAATGCAGGAAGCTGCATGAATTAGCCGTAAATTCCCTGTCCGGAAAACGCGGGGCAGCTCAGACCTACCACCCCGACGGCACCACCACCGCCCACGGCCCCCACGGCCCCCACGGCCAGACCCTGCACAGCCACGGACCACCCGGCCAAGCCGCCTAACCAGCACGGCGGCCCCGGCAAGCGTGCTCGCGACCATCTCGGGCTGACCGCTGGCCAGTTGCACGCACGCGCCCGGGCCAGCATCGACGCCAGCTTCGCCCCAGCGTCCCTCAAGCAATGACTGGTGGGGCCGCTCGTCTAGCACATTCACGGCTCCGGTGGCGCGGGCGCATTACTTGGCCAGGAACAGGCAGAACGGGTGGCCCGCGGGATCGAAGTAAACGCGCACGTCGTCCTGAGGCTGGTACACCGCGAGGACCGCACCTGCGGCGACCGCATGTGCTCCTGCGGCATCAAGGTCGTCGACCTCGATGTCCAGGTGAACCATCATCTGCTGGTCACCGGGACCAGCAGGCCAGTTGGGCCGGAAGTAAGCCCGTTGGGCTGGAATGACAGGGCCGCCCCGCCGTCGGGTGAGCGGAGTTTCACCCAGCCGGGTTCCTCCTGCTCGACCGTCCAGCCGAGAAGCTCGCGGTAGAAGCGGGCCAGATTCCCGGCCTCCGGCGAGTCCAGCACGACGTCCAACAACTTCATTCGCGGCCTCTGCATCGAGATGCCTCCTCGATCGCGACCTAGTAGCCAGCTTGGCCAGGGCGCCGCAGCGGGGCCGCGTCGGGTACACGCGGTCGCAGGCTTGCCCGTGCTGGCGGCCTCTGGTCGGATGGTCGATGAGTACCATCCCACCACGAGCGGAGGACCTATGACGGGCCCCACCAAGATCCTTCTTGACGAGTCGGAGATCCCGAGGCAGTGGTACAACGTCATTCCCGACCTCCCCGCGCCGCCGCCCCCGCCGCTCACCCGGTACGTCGCAGCCGGTCGGCCCGGATGACCTGGCGCCGCTGTTCCCGATGGCGCTCATCGAGCAGGAAGTGACCGGGAGCTCATACGTCCCCATCCCGGACGAGGTCCTTGACGTCTACCGGCTCTGGCGGCCGACCCCTCTCTACCGCGCCCGGCGGCTGGAGAAGGCGCTGAACACCCCGGCCCGGATCTACTACAAGTACGAAGGGGTGTCCCCGGCCGGATCGCACAAGCCGAACACCGCCGTTCCCCAGGCGTTCTACAACGCGGCCGAGGGCACCCGCCTGGCTCATCACCGAGACCGGCGCCGGGCAGTGGGGGAGCGCGCTGGCCTTCGCGTGTGCCCAGTTCGGCGTGGACTGTGAGGTCTGGATGGTCCGGGCCTCCTACGACCAGAAGCCGTACCGCCGCACGATGATGGAGACCTGGGGCGCCACCGTGCACGCCAGCCCGTCACGGGAGACGACCGCGGGCGCGAAGATCCTGGCCGACGACCCGGACTCGCCCGGCAGCCTCGGCATCGCGATCAGCGAGGCCGTGGAGGTGGCCGGCGGCAGTGCCGACACGCGATACGCCCTCGGGAGCGTCCTCAACCATGTCTTGCTGCACCAGACGGTGATCGGTGAGGAGGCCGTCAAGCAGTTCGCGGCGGCGGGGGAGAACACGCCCGACCTGATCGTGGGCTGCACCGGCGGCGGATCGAACTTCGCCGGCCTTTTCCTGCCCTTCCTCCGGGACAAGCTGGCCGGGCGGAGCAACCCGGTGTTCCGGGCGGTGGAGCCCGCTGCGTGCCCGTCGTTCACGCGCGGAAAGTATGCCTACGACTTCGGCGACACGGCCGGGTTCACGCCGCTGCTGAAAATGCACACGCTGGGCCATGATTTCGTCCCCGACCCGATTCACGCGGGCGGCTTGCGCTACCACGGCATGTCACCGTTGCTTTCCCACGCCTACGAACTGGGCTTGTTCGAGGCAGTGACCAAGCCGCAGCGGGAATGCTTCGCCGCCGGTGTCGCTTTCGCCCGGGCGGAAGGAATCATCCCGGCGCCCGAGCCGACCCACGCGATCGCCTCGGTTATCGACGAGGCCAAGCGGTGTGCGGAGACGGGCGAGGAGAAAAGCATGTTGACCGCCCTGTGCGGCCACGGTCACTTCGACATGTCCGCCTATCAGCGGTACCTCTCCGGGGAGATGCAGGACTTCGAGCTTCCGCAGGACCGGATCGATGCCGCGCTGACCAAGCTGCCCGCTCTCACCGGGTGAATCCGCCGTCGCCCGGGTGCGGCCGCGCCGCCGCCCGCACCCGGGGAACACGGCGTGCCCCGCCGTGTTTTACCAACAGCGATGTACAAGTGCATTACGTGCGGGACCGAATTGCATCCCGAGCGAGCGAAGAAATACAACTACTGCATGTCGCCCGCGTGCCAGGAGAAAAACGCCAAGGGCTTGACCATGGTGGCCGTGGGCGTCAACAAGGCGGCCGAGCAGTACCTGATACTCGACGACCAGACCAAAGAGGAACTGGCCAGCGGTAAGTACCACGACCAGCGGCGCGGATCCTTCGGGACGTCCCCGGCCTCGGCCGCGCAGGCTCCGGCTCCGGCCGCCCCGCCCGCTACCCCGGCGCGTCCGGCGGCTAAGACGCAGGCAGCCGTCCCGCAGCCCCAGGCGGCCGGCCCAGCGGCCGCACGCCAGGCCCAGGCCGGCGGACAGCCGCAGCCGTGGACCCCGTCCCAGCAGAGGCTGGCCATCCTCTATAACGAGCAGGGGCTCAGGCCGGACGAGATAGCGCAGAAGCTGGGGCTCAGCCGGTATCTCGTCACCCAGATCATCCTCAACTCACGAACCCGGGGAAAGCTCTGACACCCGCGGCTGAGTCCCGCCCCCCGGCGATCGTGCCCGAGCGGGTGTCGATCCCGCGGATGCCCGGCCTGGCCGGGGCGTCGGGGGCGGCGTCCGCTGCGGGCC
>CAVQZM010000076.1:0-18243 GCA_963718475.1 uncultured Actinomycetes bacterium
GATTCCGCATCTCAGCCGCCCCGGGGGGCGCCTTGGTCTAGCATCGCTAGCTTTTTTATCGATGCTATGCTAGCGTCGCTAGTGTTCATATCGACGCTAGCAAGGAGACCTGGCGTGCTTACCCCAATCACCTACGGCCTGGCCATCGTGCTCGACCTGTTCATCATCTTTATCGGCGCCCGGTTCCTGGTGGCGCCCCAGCCCGCTGCCGCCGGCTATGGCGTCCCGGCCAAGCAGCACGGCGACCCCGCGTACCTGACGATCAAGGGGCTGCGCGACGCTACCTTCGGCATCTTGGGCCTGGTCCTGCTGGCCTGGGCCGGGGCCCGTGCTGAGGCGTGGTTCATGCTGGTCGTGGCCCTGGCGCCGCTCGGTGACACGCTGATCGTGCTGCGCCACGGCGGTACGAGGGCCACCGCGTTCGGCATCCACTTCGCGACCGCCGTCGTCGTGCTCGCCACCGCGGCGCTGCTGTTCGCCGTCTAGCCCCCATCGCCTCACGCTCCGGGAGTCATGAGATGTCACTGATCGTGCCGGACTTCGACGAGTCCGTCATCGTCCGTTCCGCCGAGGCCGAAGTGATCGGGCAGGCCCCCAGCACCATCCGCCTGCTGGCCGACAGCAGCTCGACCGGCGGCGCGCTGTCCACCCAGCGGGTCACCCTGATCGGAGGCACCGACGGCGCCCGGCCACACCACCACGCGGGCTCGGCGGAGTTGTTCTACATGCTTGACGGCACCGCCGAGGTCCTGTCCGGCGACCAGGTCGTCACCGTGGAGCGCGGCGACCTGGTCGTCGTGCCCCCCGGCCGCGCTCACGCCTTCGCCGCCGCGCCCGGGCACGACGCCGACATCCTCATCATCCTGGCACCCGGCGTCGAACGGTTCGAGTACTTCCGCCACCTGGGGCGCATCGCCTCCGGCCAGGTGCCGCCGGAGAGCCTGCTGGAGGTCCAGGAGCGGTACGACACCTACTTCCTCAAGAGCGCGGCCTGGGAGAACCGGGGTTAGCGGTCGGCTGCTCGCCCCCGGGCCCCGAGGGCTCGCTCGCATCAGGGTCTTCCCCGGGCGGAGCGGCACGCCTCGATATGCGGCGCAGCCGCAGTGCGTACGCGGCGGCGGACAGCAGGAACAGGGCACCCGTCACCGCGAGCCAGTGCCACACGTACGGGTCGGCGGACAACCCGGTCGAGGCGTGGTAGCCGCCGGGCAGCCGGAGGATCAGCGGGAACCACACGAGCAGCAGCAGGGCGGACAGTGCGGCCGGCACGCGCAGGTAGTTGATCCACGGCACTACCGGCAGCGGGGGCGCGCGGTGCCTCATGACCGCCACGGCGGACCGGTCGGCCAGCGAGTACAGCGGCACCAGCAGCAGGTCGTGCCCGACGACCGCGCCGAGGAACCAGATTGCGACGCCCAGGGGGCGGTACGGGACCAGGCGGGCGGCGGCGTAGCCGGCCAGGGCGAAGCAGGCGATCATGGCCAGCAGATGGAGCGGGCTGGCGCCGTACCAGTGCAGCAGGCGTCTCATGTCAGCTCCTGAAGCTCAGGCTGGCCACCCATTTGGTGTTGTGCACGCCGGGATTGGCCGGCACGATCACGCGGGCGGGAAATCCGTGATCGGGCGAGAGATCGGCGCCGTTGACCCGCAGCGCGAGCAGCGAGTCGGGGTCCATGATCTGTTCGGCGGACAGGACGGCCTGACGGAAGGCGCCGCCACGTTGCAGGGACTGCACCAGCACGCTGGCCGGCTGGCCCGGCTGGTCCCCTCCGGCCAGCCGGGCCAGGTCGCGTAGCCGCACCCCGGTCCAGGCCTGGTTCGGCGTGGACCAGCCCTCGACGCAGGCGATCGGCAGGTACGCGGTGTGCTGGGCCATGCCGAGCAGGTCGGCCCGGCTCAGGCTGACCGGCGCGCTGGCTGTCCCCCCGGTGTGGCTGAGAGCGAGCCGCCAGTTCGCGCCGGTCTCCGCGGTCGTGATGCCCCACTCGGCGGCGGTCTGGTTGATCTGGAAGTCGTTCGGCCCAGTGCCGAGGTCCTGACCGTGCGGGGCGAGCAGCGCGGTGCGGCGCAGCGGGCCGCCCAGCGACTGGCCGGCGGACAGTCCGAGCAGCAGGAGCGAGCCGGCCCCGGCGAAGGCCAGCGCGCCGCGCCGGGAAATCGTCGGGGCGGCGGGGGCCGGGCTGACCAGACCGTCGGCGTCCGCCGGTTCCGGCTCGGTGTGGGCGGTGCCGGTCCGCAGTTCCTTGACCAGCCCGCGGCTACGGAGCGATCTGATCATCGTCCGGCTCTTGAGGGCCACGTGGACGACGAAGCCGGCGATGAAGACCCAGGCCCCGTAGAGGTGCAGCGTGTAGAACGAGCCGGGGAACACGTACCACTGCTGGATATTGAGGATGCCGGTGGCGAACTCGAAGCCCGCCCCGCCGACCAGCAGCAGCAGCGACAGCCGCTCCAGCGCGTGGGCGGGACTGCGCACCGGCGGCCACTCGAACAGTTTCGGCAGCACCGACCACAGCTTGGCCAGCAGGATCGGGATCAGCACCAGCCCGAGGGTGACGTGCACGCCCTGGTTCAGGCGGTAGAGCCACACCGGATGGGTGGGCCAGGAGAACAGGTAGAAGCCGAGCAGGCCCTTGCCGTGCGTCTCGTCGTTGATCCGGCTGAGATCGGGGTTGTAGGCGGCGTAGGACAGCAGCCCGGTCACGACCACCGCGACAATGCCAGGCAGCAGGACCAGCCCGAGGACCGAGGTGAGCCAGGGCCCACGGATCGGGCTGCGCCAGAAGGAGCGGCGGAACGGGCCGGGCAGCTGGCCGGGCAGCAGGCTGGGCCGCCGACGATCCGCCACGGCAGGCTGCGCAATCGGGGCCTGTGCTGCCGGTGGCCCCTGCGTACCGCCCGCTGATGGTCCCTGCCCGCCGCCCTCGCGTGGCTTCTCGGCGCTGGTCACCGTGTACCTCCCGGACCGTCGATGGCGCGGACCGTCGCGGCGCAGGAACCGTGGCCGACGGGGAGCCACACGAACGCCGGCCGGGCCCGGAAACCGGTGAACGGCCGGAACAGGGCCTGCGGTACGCCAGCCAGCAAGGTTTGCGGGCAGCGACGGTAGTAGCGAGCCAGATCCGCGGGAAAGCCGTCCGGCGGCCCGGCCAGATCGGTGATGATCACGCTGAACCGCCGCGCGGCCACCGCGCGGGCCGCGCTGCCGGTGAAGCTGGCGATGGCCACCCGGTTCGAGCCACGCAGCACGTCGTCCGTCGCGCCCTGGTGCGCGACCGGCGGCAGCCCGGCCATGAGCTCCAGGCCGGGATCGTCGGGAATCGCGATCGTGCCGCCGACCGTCCGCAGGCCCGCGACCAGGTGCTCGCCGACGGAGCGGTCCGCGCTGGCCGGGACCGCCCGGCCCGGGTGGAAGCCGCTGACCAGAATGGCGAGCTGCGCGATGACCAGCGCGGCGGCCGCGGCCCCGACCCACCGGCCGAACTCCCCCGTCCGCCAGTTCGCGATCCGGCCGCGGGCCAGCCGGTCGGCCCCGTAACTGACCAGGCCCCCGGGCTGGCCGCCCATCGCCAGCCCGGCGAGCAGCGCGACCGCCAGGTACGCGGGCAGCAGGTCGTTGACGGTGCCGCCGCTGTGCACGATCCCGGCGGCCCCCTCGACGATCAGCGCGGCGCAGCCGGCCAGCAGCACCAGGGGCGTCCGCCGCGCGCCGAGCAGCAGCGCACAGCCGGCGATGCCCAGCGTGGGCAGCAGGTACACGGTGACGAACGGCCCGATGACCGAATAGTTCAGGGCGTGCTCCCCCAGCAGCTGGAAGACGTAGTACACGTACCAGCCGTGGCTGATCAGCCCGAGCACGAGCGTGCTGATCCCGAGGACCGCCCCGTAGCTCAGTGCGGCCGACAGGGCCAGCCGCCGGCGGGAGCCGCACGCCAGCGCCGCGAGCACCGCCACCCCCTCGGCCGCCCCGATCTGCTTGGTCAGGAACGCGGCGGCGAGCAGCAGCCCGGTCGCGACGGCCCCGCCGTGACCGCGCATCCACCGCGCGCTGTAGAGGGCGGCGACGCTCAGCGCCAGGAACAGCGAGTCGACCCGCGCGACGTCGAACCAGGTGTCCGTGACGAAGTAGGTCGCGGCCAGCACACCGGCCGCGGCGATCCCGGCGCACGCGCTCGCCGTCTCCCGCTGGACCAGCCGGGCCACGAGCGCGAAGCAGACCAGCGACGACACCAGGGACACCAGCCGCAGCGGCAGATACGACACGCCGGACACGCTGGCGGCCGCGGACGAGACGGCGAAGTAGAGCGGCGGGTAGCCGTCCGGCACGTAGCCGACCGTCGGCGCCGCGTAGAGCGCCCGGCCGGTGAGGATCCGGTGCACCTCGGCCAGCGAGTTGCTCTCGAGCCATTCGAGCGTGAACGGATAGGTCAGCCGGCCCGCGGCAATGACCAGGTAGGTGGCGATCACGGCCAGCCCGAGGAGCGCGGCGGCCAGGCGGACCACGCCCGGCGCGTCCCACCCCGCAGCCAGCCGCGCGGCGGCCACCGCCCGGCGCCAGCGGCCCACCGCCCGGGGCCAGCGGCGCACCGCCCGGGGCGACCAACGCACCGGGCTCGGCGGCCGGCGAAATCCCGCGCCCGGCACGGACCGCGGCACTCATAGATGGGCTGCTCACGCGCTGTATTACACGCACCGGGACCGCCGCCGGGCAAACGATCAACCCACAGGATTTTGTCCGCTTATATCCCGGTTTCAGCGACGCCTGGATGCGGTCCCCAGAGCCGCACAGAGCGACCGCGCTAACCCTCGGCGAGCCGCCCATCAAGGCGCTGACCAGGCAATTCGTCGCTGTACCCCGGCGCCGCCCGGTCCGTTCCAGCTCAGTTCCGGCAGCCGCCGGGCCACTGCCGCCCGGAGGATCTTACAAACCAGGGATAAGCAGTCCCGGCCGGCCGGGTCCCGGACTGGCCGCCGGCCCCGGAATCGGCCTCACCAGCTGGGGAAAGCGCCGGCAGCCGGACCTCGAACCGGCAGCCGTCGCCGGTGTTGGCCACGCTCACCCGGCCCTGATGCGCTTCGGCGATCCCGCGCACGATCGCGAGCCCGAGGCCCGCGCCGCCGCCGGTGCCGGGGGTGCGGGCCCGGGTGCCGCGCCACGCCATGTCGAAGACCCGGGCCAGCTCGGCCTCGGGGATGCCGCCGCAGCCGTCGGCGACGGTCAGCAGCGTGCCGCCGGCATCCGCCGTGGCCGCGACGTGCACGCCGCCACCGGCCGGGGTGTGATGAATGGCGTTGATCATCAGATTGGCCAGCGCGCGGGCCAGCTCCCGGGGGTCGGCGTGAATGGCGAGCGGGCCGCTGGCCTCAGCGGTCAGCCGCACGCCCCGGGCCCGGGCCAGGGCCTCGGTGCTGGCGACGGCGTCGCTGATCAGGTCACTGAGATCGATCTCGTCCAGGGACAGCTGCAGGGTGCCCGACTGGATCCGGGACAGCTCGAACAGATCGTCGACCATGCCGGCCAGCCGCGCGACCTCGGCCCGGATCTGCCGGTGGTACCGGCCGGGATCGGCCGCCATGCCGTCCTCGAGCGCCTCGGCCATCGCGCCCAGTCCGGCCAGCGGCGTGCGCAGGTCATGCGAGACCCACGCGACCAGCTGGCGGCGGGACTGCTCCAGCCGGCGCTCGCGCTGACGCGACTCCTCCAGCTTCCGGGCTGTCCCGGCCAGCTCCCGCGACAGCGCCGAGAGCTCGGCCGCCATCGGTCCCGTCGGCGAGCGGAACCCGCCCTCCTCGTGGCCCAGCGTGCGCGCCGCCCGGCGCAGCGCGAGACTGCCGGCCTCCACCTGCCGTCCGAGCAGCCAGCAGAATCCGAACGCCACCGCCCCGGCGACGATGCACACCATCACCACCACGCCCAGGTCGTGCTGGGACAGGAACATCGCCTTGGCCGTGCCGAGCGTGCCGGCCACGATGGCCAGGACGGCCAGGGCGCTGCCGGCCTGAAGGGACAGCCGCAGCGACGCCCGGCGCAGCAGCCGGATAACTCCTATGCCGATCAGGCCGACGGCACCCGTACAGCCCGCGGCGATCAGGACGATCTGAATCTGCGCGTTCACAACGGATCCGCCTCCCAGCGGTACCCGACGCCCCAGACGGTCTGGAGCTGCGACGGGGACGTCGGATCATCCTCGACCTTCTCGCGGAGCCGGCGTACACACACGGTGATGGTCGACAGGTCGCCGAACGACCAGCCCCACACCTGTTCTAGCAGTTCGGCCCGGGTGAACGCCCGTCCCGGATGCAGGATGAAGAAGGCCAGCAGGTCGAACTCGCGCACGGTCAGGGCCAGTTCCCGGCCGTCCCGGCGCACCCGCCGGGCCGCCACGTCCACCTCGAAACGTCCCGCGCGGATGGGCGGCGGCGGTGCCGCGGCACCGGACTCGGCCGCGCCGGCGCGACGCAGCACGGCCTGCACGCGCAGGGCGAGTTCCCGCGCGCTGAACGGCTTGGTCACGTAGTCGTCGGCGCCGGTCTCCAGCCCCAGCACCCGGTCGCTTTCCTCGCCCAGCGCGGTCAGCATGATCACCGGCAGCGGATGCTCCCCGTCCCGCGCTTCGCGCAGCCGCCGGCACACCTCCAGGCCGTCGATTCCCGGGAGCATCAGGTCCAGGACGACCAGGTCGGGCGCCCACTCTTCGGCCAGCGACAGGGCCGACGGCCCGTCAGCCGCGTGGCGGGCCTCCAGGCCGGCGTTCCGCAGGTAGTCGGCCACGACCTCGGACACGGTCGGATCGTCGTCGACGACGAGAACGCGCGCACTCATGCCTGAAAGATAAGCACAGGCCGGCCAAGGCGCGGTCCGCTGGGCGAGGGCCGGCGCCGATCCCGGAGCAGATAGCGAACGCGCTTGAAGCGCTCACCTCGGCCCCGGCCCGCTAAGCCGTCCAGCCGACGTCGTCGACCTGGAAGTGCATGTTCCACGGCGTGGTGCTGCCGACCGCGGCATAGCTGACCGAAATGCCGGTGACGTGGCTCCGGTAGGCCCATGACGAGACGTCCACCGCGACGCGATTCCACGTGTCGCTGGACACCGGGACGGTGGTGGTCAGCGTCTGGCTGCCGCTGGTCAGCGTGACCGTCGCCTGGTACCCGCTGGCGCCGGGCGCGCCGCCGTAGCCGTCGACGTACGCGAAGAACGTCTTCGCGGCGGACAGGTCCAGCGGCGTCGCCGGGCTGACCTGCACGGTCTTCGGCGCGGAGGCGGGCACGCTGGCGGAGGCCGCGTCCAGCGCGTAGGCCGAGCTGTACGGGTGACCGGGCCCGTTGGCGAAGCCGGTCACCGCGGACACCGACGTCACGTTGGGGCCGGCCTGCCAGCCGCCGGTCGTTCCGTCGCTGAACGAGTACAGCGACACGTGCATGGTCGCGGTGGCGCTGGCCGTGGCCCCGCCGCCGGTGAAGGTGAACCGGATCGGGTAGTCGCCGCTCGGCACCGTGCCGGGCACCCGCAGGTCGAAGCGGCGTTCGCGGACGCGACCCGGCCGCCGGCGCCGAGCGAAACGGGTACCGAGGCGGGCCCGGTCACCCAGCCCGCGGGCGCGGAGACGGCCAGCGTCCCGGTGAGCCGGCGGGCGGCCAGGCCGGTGACGGTCACGGCCACGTGCGCGGTCGTGCCGGGCGACCCGTTCAAGCTCACCGGCGCCGCGGCGACCTGGACGGCGGTGGCCGGCGGGGTGGTGTAGTGCCCGGTCACCACGTGACTGCCCGGCCGGAGTCCCTCGACATAGACGAACGTGCCGTCGCTGTGCGCCCGGTAACCGACGGACTTCCCGCCCGCCCAGGCCAGGTGCCCGTCCACGGTCACCCGGACCTGCCGCCCGAACGTCGGGACGGCCGCTTCCCCGCTCGTCCCGGCCGGGGCGCTAATTTTCATCCCGAACGAGCCCGGCTTGCTGTCCCAGCTCGCTCGCAGTCCGCCGTGGGGGGTGGGCACGCTCCCCTGGGCCCAGGCCAGGCTGGCCGGATGCGGGATCACCGAGTAGGTGGCGTACCCGGCGCTGGTCGGGGTGACGCCGAGGACCTGGCTGGTCAGGGTGACGGTCGGGCTGGACGCCCAGCCGTGCGCGAGGCTCTCGAACTGGCCGATCGCCGGGGAGCCGTCCGGGCTGGCCTTTTCCCAGTACGTGGAGCCCGGGTCCTGGCTGAGCATCCAGCCCCAGAACTGCCGGGTCAGCTGCAGGCCGCTGTCGAAGCCGAGCTCGGCCGGGTCGGTCCCGCTCAGCCGGGCTGAGGCCTCGAAACCGCTGGGCAGCGGCTCGTACACCGGGGACATGACCTGGTTGGGCGTGGACGGGGAGACGGTCAGCGAGCCGAGGGTGCTCCAGTTGTTCGCCCGCAGGTAGGCCAGGGCCCGCTGGGCCTGCGGCGGGCTGGCCACCCCGGCCAGGATGGCCGTGGCGTTGCCGTCCTGCGGGTAGGCGCCCGGGGTTTCCCGGCTGAGCCGGTAGGCGCCCACGCTGTTGTCCCACAGCTGGGCGTTGATCGCGGTCTTCACCGTGGCGGCGGTCGCGCGGTAGGCGGCGGCGTCGGCCGGCTTGCCTTCGGCGTCGGCGAGCGTGGCCGTCTGCTCCAGGTTGCGGTAGTAGAGCGCGTTGACGTAGGTCTCGTGGCCGCAGTCGCTGTAGCCGTAGTGGCCGCACGAGCCGGACGAGCCGAACGCGATCAGCCCCTGCGGGTCCTGCTGGCGCACCGACTCCAGCCAGGCCATGGCCTTCACCACCGCCGGGTACCAGCGGTCCAGGTAGGCCCGGTCCCCCGTGTACAGGTAGTGCGCTGCCATGTTGTTCACGAACCAGGTGACGTACTCGCCGTACGTACGCTCCTCGCCGGTGTTGTGCGGGCCGACCAGGCTCTCGGCGGGCACGTACCCGTCGGGCAACTGCTGGGCGGCCAGCGAGGACAGCGAGTTGTCGACCGCGCCGGTGTCGCCGGTGCTGAGGTAGGTGACCGGCGCCTCCACGGCCAGGTCGCCCTGCCACACGATGCGGTCGCGCTTGCCGCCGTCGAAGATGACTTCCTGCGCGGGGTCGGCGTACGGCACCTGCGCGTCGGCGTGGTCGGCTTCACCCGTGCTGTACGGCCACGACTTGGCGGTATTGGACATCGAGGTGTCGACCTGGACGGTGTAGGCGCCCGCGTACCAGGTCTTGTTCAGCGTGTTGTCGCTGGACAGGAACCAGCCCTGGTAGGCGGCCGGGTCCTTCTGCAGCGGCGCGGCGGTGAACTGCAGCGAGACCGCGCCGATGTCGACGTAGCCCGGGCTGGACAGGAACAGGGTCAGGTAGCGGAAGCCGCCGCGCAGCTGCGGGTCGGTGAGCGTGGCGGGCAGCGCCGCCCCGGCCAGCGGCAGGGTGTGGCTGTCGGAGTCATAGGTGTACGGCTGGCCCGGGTAGCCGTTCCAGATGTTCGCGGTGTCGCAGCCGGGTGCGTACGCGGCCTCGCCGCTGTTCTGGCTCGGGCGCAGCGCCATCTCGGCGCGGGACTCGCTGAAGCAGGCGTGCAGCGCGGGGCGCGTCGCCGAGGCGCCGGTGACCCGGACCATGACCTTCCCGGCCACCTCCTGGCCGAAGTCGATGATCAGCAGCGGCGAGCTGGCCGTCCCTCCGGAGCTGGTCAGCCGGACCGTCCCGCCGTGGCCGAGCACAGCGTCGGGGTGGCCGGTGATGCTGCCCGCGCGCGGGTCCGCCGCCAGCACGCTGGCCGGGGTGACGGTGTGGCTGGAGGGAGCGAGCACGTACGGCTGCCAGTCACCCGGCCGCGGCTGGTAGCCGGGGTCGGTCCAAGGATTGTGCCCCGGGGCGGCCGGAGCGGCGTTACCCGGGGCGGCCGGGCCGCTCGCGGCGGCCTGGGACGTAACCGCAGCGTCCGTTCGGGATGAAAAGGGGGTCAGGGAGGCCGCGGCGACGGCCACCGCGGTAACGGCGAGGAACCCGGTTCGGCGGAGTCGCTTCACTTGGCCTGACCTCCCGCGAATGCCTCGCGACTGCGTGACTAAATCGCGGTCCAACGTAACCGCGCACCATGCACCGGACAAGGGTGAAAGACGCTCATGACCGCATCCGGTCACCGCGATTGCCCGGCCACTTGATGTGCGCTTACGTAGAACTGTGTTCTTTGGCGGCACCACCCAGGAGGTCGTGTGATGAGGTCCCGGCTTCCGGCCGCTGTCGCTGTGGCCGGGCTGGTCCTGGCCGGTTTCGGCGTCACCTCGGCGCCCCGCACCCCGGCCCGGGCCCAGGCCCGCCGGCGTCGTGCCCGTGGGCGGCTCCTCCGCGCCGGTGCCGGCGAAGGTGGATCAGGTGCTGGCCCAGATGACGCTGGCCGAGAAGCTGGCCATGGTCCACGGCTCGTCGGCATCGAACGGCTACGCGGGCTACGTGCCGGGGATCCCGAGGCTGTGCGTGCCCGCCCTCAAACTGGAGGACAACGCATCCGGCGTCGGTGACGGTCTGCCGGACATCACCGCCCTGCCCGACGGCGAGGCGGACGCCGCCACCTGGAACCCGGCGCTGATGACACAGTACGGCCAGGTCGTCGGCCAGGAACAGCGCGCCAAGGCACCAACGTCGTGCTCGGCCCGATGATCAACGTCATGCTCGACCCGCGCTGGGGCCGCAACTACGAGACGTTCAGCGAGGACCCGTACCTGACCAGCGTGGCCGGCAACGCCGACATTCAGGCCATCCAGTCGCAGGGGCTCATCGCCACGGCCAAGCACATCGGCGCCTACACGCAGGAATTCGCGCGGACCCAGGTCAACTCGGTGGTATCGCAGCGCGCGCTGGAAGAGATCTACCTGGCGCCGTTCGAGTCGGCCGTCCGGCAGGGGCGTGGGTTCCATCATGGCCGCGGCCGACTACACCAACGGCGTCTACGACAACCAGGACCCGTTCCTGCTCACCCAGAGCTCCAAGACAGGCTGGCAGCTCCCCGGCTTCTTCATGAGCGACTGGACGGGGCGCACAGCCTGAGCGCGATCACCGCCGGGCTGGACCTGACCATGCCGACGGTCGGCAACTACGGCGCGCCGCTGCAGGCCGCACTGCAGAACGGCACGGTGAGCCTGGCCTACGTCAACGACCACGTGGCCCGGATCCTGACCGAGATGTTCTCCCGCGGCCTGTTCGAGCATCCGGACACCGGGACCCCGGGACGCCGGCCACCACACCCGCGAACGTCGCTTTCGCGGCGCAGGCGGCCGAGCAGAGCACGGTGCTGCTGAAGAACAGCGGCCGCCTGCTGCCGCTGGACGCCAGCAAGAAGCAGTCGATCGCGGTGATCGGCGCGGCGGCGGGACCGCGCCCAAGGCGGTCGGCTGCGGCAGCGGCGCGGTGTCACCCAGCCACGTGGTCAGCCCGCTGCAGGGTGGAAGGTGGCCCTTAGCGGGGGCGGTCATCCTTGATACCGATGTAGCCTCGCAATCGTTCCGCAACCGCCTTCCGCAAAAGCTGGCCGCACGGCCGGTAGGGCGGCGGCGCCGATCCTCACGTTCGTGACTGTCGGCGAGATAGCCAAATGGACCAGGCTCCGTCACTGGGGCCCCCGTAACCTCGCGATGCTCGATGACTGGCTGTCCGGGACCTCAGGGACTTTGCCGAGCCGCACGGGGCTGGGCTTCTCGGGCTAGCACCGGGTATCCGTCTACTGAGCACTGATCGTCAGCTCAAGGGCTGATCGTCGGGACGGGGCAAAGACGGTGGCCGAGGTGACGCTCCCGTCGTCGCTCAGCGGAGGGGACGGCTCCGGCCAGCAGACCGCCCACATCTTCGCCATCGCCATAGCCAAGTGACCTGATGCGGCGGCCTGCGTCGACGGCGGTGTAAACCAGGCGGGCCGGGCGGGCGTCGAAGATATGACCCGCTCGTGCCGTTAAACCGCTTCCTCTCCCACCCCCAGGAGTGAGCGGTGAGCGGCGCGGGGACGCACCGGGGTGGCCGCTTCCCCCAAAGTGGCCACCCTGTTGCCTAACTCAGGCATCCCCGTAACTTGTCCAGGCCTGGAATTTGGCGACCACCCCGGCCGGGACCCGGCCGCGGGTTTTGACCTCGATGCCATTGGCCATGGCCCAGGCGCGTAGATCCCTGGTGCTGAAACTGTTCGCGGACGGCAGGCGGCCGCTCCGGGCTGGCCACGAGGTCACGCCGGTGACTTTCCGGGCCGCTTCGGTATAGGGCGCGAAAATGTTCCGCAACTCCTCGGCGTGGGCCGCATTCAGATCGATCTCATATTCCGTGCCATCTAGCCCGAAATGGACGGTGCTCTCGGCCTCACTGCCGTCGAGATCGTCGATGATGAAGGTCTGTACCTTCCGGGCCATGCGTTCTCCGTTCAGCGGGGCCGGTCCCACAGGCGGGTCTCCGGGTGATGCGCGGCGGCCCGGTCTCCTCAGGGGCGAGGGGGGCGAGACCGGGCCGCCGCCTCCGGGGAGGGCTCTAGCGGCTTGGTGAGTCAGGGGTTGGGAGTGGTGGTCGTCTTGCCGCCCGGGTGGGTCGATGGCTGGCCGGTGGCGTGGCCGGGTGGCTCGCCGGTGGAATGGCCGGGCGGCCCGGGCGTCGGATCAGTGACCGGCTCGTCAGTGCGGTGGCTGCCCGACCCGCCGTTGGACTGGCCACCCGACCCGCCGGAATTGCCGCCCGACTCGCCCGTCGAATGGCCGGGCGGCTCGCCGGTCGAGTGGCGGGACGCCTGGCCTGCGGAATGGCCGTGTGACTCGCCCGCCGGATGGGTGGACGCCTGGCCGGCGCGGTGGGTGGACGCCTTACCGGGCGCGGCGGCCGGGGCAGTCCCGGGATGGGCCGTCCTGGCGCAGGACGCCGTGCACAGACCGGATCCGCCCTGACCCGTCTGGGCCCGGCACCACGGGGGCCGACGGCCGGGCTGGGTGCCCGCCGCGGTGCGCCGGTGCGCCGATGACGTCGTGCGCGATGTCTCTGCGCCGCGGCCGGCAGGGCCCCGGCGTACGCCGCGGCGGCGGCTCCGCCGACGGTGGCCGCGGCGCCCGCCGCGACGGCGAGTCTGGCGCTGAGCAGCGCGGTCACCAATGGGCGTCTCCTCCGGCGCGAGCGGACGGGTGCACCAGACCGGCCCGCGGCGCTGAACATCGCGCGGGCGCTCGCCTCGGCCGCCAGCTCGCTGGTCACCGGCGCCGCGTTGAGCGCGGCAATGGCCTCCGCCACTGGGCCCAGCCCGTCGGCTGTGTCCTCGGGCCGGAGATTCCCGGCGAGCAGGGCGTCGAAGGCGGGATCCCCGACGGGGGGAACGTCGCCTCGCGATGACCACGGGAAAATCGGCATGTCATTGTCCGAAACGCCGCCACCGGTCATAGCGTTACACCGCGCTTCGCCAGCGTCTGAGCCAGCCGCCGCAGGCCGCGGTGGGCAGCGAACGCGTACCGCGCCCGGGTTCCGATCCACTATCCGGGCCACTGCCCCGGTGTCCAGCCCGGCCAGGACCCGCAGCAAGATCACCTCCGCCTGCAGCGGCGGCAGCGCCGACACCGCCGCGATGGCCGCCGCGGTGGCGAGGTTCTCCATCGCCAGCCCGGCGGCGTCCTCCGTGTGCGGTTCCAGGGCCCCGGCCGCTTCAGCGAGCGGCACCACTGGATGGCGGGAACGGCGGCGCACCTCGTCCGCCGCCCGTCGCCGCGCCGTCGTGAACAGCCACGCCCGCCAGGCCTGTTCGTCTCCGCGGAAGCCCGGCAGCCCTCGGACCACCTGCACCCAGGTCTCCCCGGCGATGTCCTCCGCGGCGGCCGGTGCGGTCACCCGCAGATAACGGAGCAGGACGGGATTGACGTCACGCCACAACACGGCGAAGTCATCCTCACTGCCACCCTGCGCGGCGGCCAGCACGGCCGCGAACTGGTCCCCGATCACACAGGCGAGTATCGGCACCGGCTCCGGTCGCCCGCACCGGATTTGACGATGTTAGGCCTGGTAAGTCCGCACGGGGTGCCGAACAGTTGCCGGACAGAAGGGGGCATAGTGATCACTGGGGCGCTCTGGCGCCGTCAGTAACCGACGCCGCTGTACGGGGCGGCCGGCGCCGATCCCCCGGGCGCGGACGACGTGGTCGCCGGTCCCGCTCGACGACATCGTGGCCGCTCACGAGGCCGCACTCAGGCCGGGCGGCGCTTGACCGGGTGGCCGCTGGCCAGGATCGCGGCCGTCAGGGCCTCGGTGGGCTTGGTGGCTGAACGCTGGTTGGTCAGGAGCACCAGGTCGATCTCGCCCAGGTCGGGCAGGCCGATATCACCGGGCAGTTCGATCAGGTCGTCGGGTACGAGGCTGCGGGCGAAGATCGCCACACCGAGCCCGGCGCGGGTGGCGGCGACGACGCCGAGCACCCCGCGGACGGTGCAGGTCACCCGGTACGGGAGCCCGGCCTGCTCGAGGGCCTGGACGCCGAGCGACCGGCTGATGCTCGGCGCCTGATAGACGACGAGGGCGACGGGACGGCCGGGTTCGAGCCGCGTGCCCGGGGCGCCAGCCCAGACCAGGCGGTCACGGCGGACGAGGCGCCCGCCGGTGTCGCCCGCCGCCTGCTTGACGAACGCGACATCGAGGTGACCGGACTCGACCCGCCGCTGCAGCGCCCCGCTCTGCGAGACGGTCAGTTCGAGGTCGATGCGCGGGTAGAGCTGCCGGAAGTCCCGCAGGATACTGGGCACGGGTGTGAGCGCCAGGTCATCGGTGACGCCGAACCGAAGTCGCCCGCTCAGCCCCGAGCCGGTGAAGTACCCGACGGCCTGCTCGTGCGCGGCCAGGATCGAGCGGGCGAAGCCTGCCATCGCCTCCCCGTCCGAGGTCAGCGCGACACTGCGCGTATCGCGGATGAACAGCGGGCGCCCGACGGAGTGCTCCAGCTTCCGGACGTGCTGGCTGACCGTCGGCTGGCCGAGGCCCAGATTCGCGGCCGCCTGTGTGAAGCTGAGTGACTGAGCCACCGCGAGGAAGGTGCGGAGCAGCTCCGGATCGTACACGTCAGTAACCTCTCTCATTGCGATACGCAATTACAGTAATTGAAGTAATTAACTTTCGCAATGGTTAGAGCTGAGCGAAAATGGGCTGTACCGACACCAGCGACGATGTGGAAGTCCTTGACTGCGCTCGCCAGAACCCAGAGCCCCCGCTCCCCCCGTCCAGAAGCCGCCCGCGATTCGATGTTCAGCTCCCTCAGAACCCGGAATTTCCGCCTATTCGCGACCGGTCAGATCTTCTCCAACACCGGCACCTGGGTCCAGCGAATCGCACAGGACTGGCTCGTGCTCAGCCTCACCGGCAGCGCGACGGCCGTCGGGATAACGACGGCGCTGCAGTTCCTGCCCACCCTATTGTTCGGGCTGGTCGGGGGCCTGATCGCCGACCGCTATCCCAAGCGCCGGATCTTGCTGGTCACCCAGACGGGGATGGCCACGGTCGCCGGGATCCTGGCCGTGCTCACCCTGACTCACCAGGTCGCCGCCTGGCACGTGTACGTGATCGCATTCGCCCTCGGCCTCGTTACCGCCGTCGACAACCCGACGCGGCAGTCTTTCGCCAACGAAATGGTCGGCCCGGGCCAGCTGCGCAATGCGATCAGCATTAACTCCTCGGTGTTCCAGCTCGGCGGTCTTATCGGGCCGGCCATTAGCGGGGCCCTCATCAGTGCGGTCGGCCCCGGCTATTCGTTCGCGATCAACGCCCTGTCGTACGCCGCGCCGCTCACCGCACTGCTGCGGATGCGCACCAGCGAACTGCACGCCATGCCGGAGGTGACGGCGCGGGCCGCCAGCTACGCGACGGCCTGCGCTACGCCGTCAGTCACCCGGCCGTGCTCTGGCCGACGGTCCTGGCCGGCGTGTTCGGCATGTTCACCTGCAACCTGCCGGTGACCCTCGCGGCCTACGCCCGGTCGGTCTTCCACTCCGGCCCGGGCGGGTACGGGCTGCTGAGCGCGGTCGTGGCGGTCGGGTCGATCGCCGGCGCACTGATCTCGGCGCGGATGCGCCGCACCCGGCTTCGCACGCTGATCGTCTTCGGGGCGGTGCTGGCCGCGATCGACATGTTCTCGGCGGCGGTACCGGGACAGGCGATGCTCTGCCTCCTGCTGCTCCCGATCGGCGCCTGCACGCTGCTCCTGCTGACCGCCACGAACTCCACCGTCCAGGTGGCCGCGCACGATGCGATCCGCGGCCGGGTCATGGGCATATACCTGCTCGTCTTCATCGGCGGGGCGGCGATCGGCGGCCCGTTGCTCGGCCTCATCGACCAGCACATCGGCCCGCGGGCCGGCATGCTGCTGGCCGGCGCCGTGCCCGCCGTGGCCACGGCACTGATCGCGGCCAAACTGGCCAGCGGCCGTACCCGGCCGCGGCCATCGCCGCGCCGCTCGCTCGCCGAGGGACCCGGACCCGAAATCGGCGGGCAACGTGAACAGGCCGGCGGCGCGCGTGCCCGCCGGGACCAGTCCCGGCCCAGAGCGACCGACGCCCGGCGCCAAGTAGCCCCAGGCACCCGCCCGGTCGGCATAGACCCAGGCCACCGCCGGAACGTGGTCCGCAGGCTGGCGGCGCGACATGCGCATGCCAACCCCGCGCACCCCGGCCGGGGACCGCACGCGCATGGACCGAAGCGCCCCGGCAATGTCTCCCGGTGGTGATTCCTGTTATCAGCCGTGATCATGCTGCCCTGACGCGTCGCGATGACCGGTGAGTCATGTGCCGGCCCGGCAGTGCATGGCGGAAGGGCGGGACCGCAGTCCCGCCCCTCACGCCCGGTGATCCTTACGGCAAAGACCATTGCTGGTTCTTGCCACCGTTCAGCGGATACCCGATGATCGGATTTCCGTTGGCCGTGCCGAATCCCTTGTCATCCATCACGAGCGGCCCGGATGTTCCGGTGAACTCGTAATAGGAGCCTGACTTGATGACATCCTGATGGCCAGTGCCGTTACCGCACGTCTGAATGGTCAGGCGGTTGGTGCTCAGCGCTCCCGCTGTCACGCACCATGGACCCTGCGGACTGCCTGACGGCGCGACCGCCTGAAGCTGCGAAGAGCCGTCAGAGAAGGCGACGATGCGGAATTGCTGGTTGACCCCGCCAGCGGCCCCGCACTTCCAGAGTTGCAGCGGGTTGCCGTTGGCCCAGGTGTAGTTGCTGTTGTCCAGGCAGGACGCACTGTAATTGACGAACGAGGAAATCTCGCCCGTGGCGCTGGCGGTCTCCGTGAGCGCCTGGCCGGCGACGGAGGAGACATGCCCGGACGTGGCGGACGGGGAATTCTGCACGCCAACCCACGCCCACACTTCAGGGTCGGTTGTCCCGCCGTCCGTGCGGGCCTGATACGCCTTGAGGACGTTCTCCATGGACATCTGGCCGGAGAGGCCGATGGACGTGTTGCCCTGCGTGAAGGTCGAGAAGTCGGCCTGATCGTTCGTGTTGTTCTCGGTGCCCAGGCTGGCGAGATTGTCCCCATCCGGTCCCTGGTAGAAGCCGTTGTAGGAGAACGACAGGTAGGTGCCGTTGCCGTTGGTGTCGAAGTACAGGTTGTAGAGCAGGTTGGTGCTGCCCGTGACGGCCGGCGGCACATAGGTGCCGCTGGTATTGAACAGGCCACTGAGCTTGCCCAGGTCCACGATCACGGCCGCGCTGGTGTAGTCGGGCGGGGTGGCGCTGTCGTCGCCCGCCACCAGGCCGACGCCGTTGCCCGCGAGGGTTTCCGACGCGGTTGGCTGGCTGATCGGGCTGTCACTGACCTGCCAGACGTTTTTGGCGCCTGACTGGTAGTTGGAAGCGAACTGTAGCCGCCCGTCGATTGGGCGGGCGCTGTAGCCGCATGGCTCACGCCGCCGAGCGCGAAAGCGCCGGCCAGCGCGGCGCCGGCGACAGCCGCCGTCCGCATCATGTGGATCTTCGCATGTTCCCATCCCTTCATGGGATTAACCGGAAGCGATCTCCCGGCGGACTCCCGCCGTCGCGCGGGGATGCAGGAGCGACGGGGGCGCATCAACGAGACCGATCAAGGTGGCCCGCCAGCGGCGCCGTAACGCATCCATCACGCCGCAAGGGACCACGTAGGCATCGGTGGGCCGGGCAGCAGCCGGGCAGCCTGCGCGGGCATCGCCGGCCGCCGGTAGGGACGCTGACGCGCCAGCGGGCGCGGACACGGTAGACCAGCCAGTACTTCCCGGTCTGCTCGATGACG
>CAVQZM010000077.1:0-19649 GCA_963718475.1 uncultured Actinomycetes bacterium
GCTCGCCAGCAAGATCGCCGTCAACCTGACCAACAACATCCAGACGCTGACCGCCAACGCGGTGCTCAAGGCGAACGGGTCGATCCGTCCAAGGTCACCTACGAGGTGATCCCGTTCCCGAACATGATCGCCGCGCTCGCGGCTCACCGGGTGGACGCAATCAGCGTGGTCCAGCCGTTCCTCGCCGGCGCGCAGGCCAGCGACGGCGCCAAGACCGTGGTCTCCTCGTGCACCGGCCCGGTCGCCAACGAGCCGATGTCCGGTTACTTCGCCACCCAGTCGTGGGCGCAGCAGAACCCGAACACCGCGCGCGCTTTCCAGACCGCGATGCTGAAGGCCCAGGCCTACGCCAACGCGAACCCGGCGGCGGTCAAGAGCATCCTGCCGACCTACATCAAGATCAGCTCGACGGCGGCCAGCCACGTCACGCTCGGCACCTTCCCGAGCACGCTGGACCCGGCCGTGCTGCAGCAGATCCTCACCCTGATGAAGAATGGCGGCGTGCCCACCGGCTCGCTCGACCCAAGCTCGCTGCTGTTCCACTGAGGGGCCTATGTCGCACGCACCCATGACCGCTGACGCGCCCGCCGCCCCGGCGGCCGGCGCGTCACCGGCCCGGAGGGCCCGCGCCGCTACCTGGAGGCGCGGGCTGACCGGCGTCGTCGTGTTCCTGCTGCTGGCCGAGGCGCTGGGCCGGCTGGGGCCATCCCCCGGTCGGTCCTGCCGCTGACCTCGACCGTGCTGGCCCGCGCCGTAGGCCTGCTCGGCAACGGCCGGTTCCTCACCGACCTCGGCGCGACCCTGGAGGCGTGGGCGGTCGGCCTGGCCATCACCGTGATCGTCGGGGTGCCGCTCGGCGTGCTGCTGGGCAGCCTGCCCGGCGTGCGCGTCGCCACCCGGGCCATCGTGGAGTTCCTCCGGCCTATCCCCTCGGTCGCACTGATTCTGCTGGTCAGCCTGCTGCTCGGGTCCGGGCTGCGGATGTCGGTCACGCTGATCGTCTACGGCGCCATCTGGCCGGTGCTGTACAACACGATCGCCGGCCTGGACGACGTGGATCCGGTGGCCAAGGAGACCCACCGGGCGTTCGGGTTCTCCACGCTGGCCTCGATCCGGATGGTCTCGCTGCCGAGCGCGGCGCCGTTCATCGCCACCGGCATCCGGCTCGCCTCCTCGGTGGCGATCATCCTGGACATCGGGGCGGGCTACATCACCGGCCGGATCAACGGGCCCGGCATCGGCGCCTTCATCGCCGACCAGAGCTCGGGCGCGGGCAACCTCCCGGTCATCCTGGCCGCTACGGTGTGGGCCGGAATCCTCGGCCTGGTGCTCGACCGGGCGCTGGTCGCGGCCGAGCGCCGGCTGCTGCGCTGGAACCACCTGCGGCTGGCGGAGGTCGCCTGATGCGCCGGCTGAACTGGATCTGGCGCTGGGTCGTGCTCGTCGTCGGCGTCGCGGCCTGGCAGCTGTGGGCGTCCGGGCACCAGAGCCCGTTCTTCCCGCCGCCGTCGGCCATCGTGGCGCGGATGTACCACGTGTGGTTCTCCGGTCCCGCCTCGCACGTGTTCCTGACCCATGACGCGACCGGCAACATCCTGCCGAGCCTGGGCCGGACGCTGGCCGGGCTGGCCATCGCCACGGTCATCGGAGTGCCGCTGGGCATCGCGATCGGGCGTTCCCGCGCCATCTCCGAGTACCTGGAGCCGCTGCTCCAGTTCGGCCGGGCGGTGCCGGTCGTCACGATGGCGCCGGTCTTCCTCGCCCTGTTCAAGATCGGCACCCAGATGGAGGTGGCGACGATCGCGTTCGGCACCATCTGGCCGATCCTGCTCAACACGATCGACGGCGCCAGTTCGGTGGACCCGGTCCAGCTGGAGACGGCGCGGGCGTTCCGGCTGTCCCGGGGCCAGCGGCTGACCCGGCTCATCATCCCGTCGGCCATGCCGAAGATCTTCACCGGATTCCGGCTCAGCCTGTCGCTGGCCCTGATCCTGATGGTCTTCTCCGAGCTGGTCGGCAGCACCAACGGCATCGGGTACGAAATGCTCAACGCGCAGAACTCGTTCGACCTGAACCTGCTGTGGTGCACGATCGTCCTGCTCGGCATCCTGGGCTACCTGCTCAACGTGCTGCTCAGCGGCGTCGAGCGGCTCCTGCTGTCGTGGCACCGCGGCGCCCGCCAGGCCGCGAGCTGACGGGCGCCGCGGATGGGGCCGGCCCGCCCGGTCGCCGGGGCAGCGGGACAGCGGGCGCGCATTCCGCACATGTGTGCATCCAGCGGACCGGATTGTGTGGAAAAGCTCCGGCCGTCATGGCACCGTTGTGCCTAGGCAGTCGACGAACCGACGGGAACTGACGTGCTTGAGGTAACGGATCTGACTCGGACCTACGGACGCGGCGACGCGGCCCACGTGGCCATCGAGGGGGTGAGCCTCAGCGTCGCGCAGGGTGAGCTGGTCAGCATCGTCGGGCCGTCCGGCTGCGGCAAGTCCACCCTGCTGAGATGCATCGCGGGCTTGCTGACGCCGACCGCCGGCCGCATCGTCCTGTCCGGCACGCCGGTCGATCGCGTGCCGGACCGGCTGTCGGTCGTGTTCCAGGACTACAGCCGTTCCCTGTACCCCTGGCTGTCCGTGCGGGACAACGTGGCGCTGCCGCTGCGCCGGACCGAGCGGAGCCGCAAGGCCCGCCGGGCGGCGGCCGACGCGTCGCTCGCCGCGATCGGGCTGCCGGACGTGGCCCACAAGTACCCGTGGCAGCTGTCGGGCGGCATGCAGCAGCGGGTCGCGATCGCGCGCGCCCTGTCCTGTGATCCGGAACTGCTGCTGATGGACGAGCCGTTCGGCTCGGTGGACGCCCAGACGCGCGAGGACCTGGAGGACCTGACGCTGCGGGTCCGGCGCGAGCGCGGCATCACCATCCTGCTCGTCACCCACGACATCGACGAGAGCGTCTACGTCGGCGACCGGGTCATCGTGCTGACCCCGGGGCCCGGCCGGGTCCGGGCCGACCTGGCCACGAACCTGCCCGAGCCGCGGGACCAGATCACGACGAAGGAACTGCCGGAGTTCGTGCATCTGCGCACCGAGGTCAGCCGCCTGGTCCGCAGCCGCCCGGCGCCGGGGCAGGCGGCGCCCGGGCCAGCCGCGGCGCAGGCGGGGGCGCCGGAGCTCAGGCCTCCAGGCCCAGTTCCCTCGCGATGATCATTCGCTGCACCTCCGATGTGCCCTCGCCGATCTCCAGGATCTTCGCGTCCCGGTAGAACCGGCCGACCGGGAACTCGTTCATGAAGCCGTAGCCGCCGAAGATCTGCGTGGCGTCACGCGCGTTGTCCATGGCCGCGTCCGAGGCGGTGAGCTTGGCGATGGCCGCCTCCTTCTTGAACGGCTCGCCCGCGGTCATCCGGGCCGCGGCGTCGTACCAGGCGAGCCGGGCCCCATGAGCGCGAGCCTCCATGTCAGCGATCTTGAACTGGATGGCCTGGTAGTGCCCGATCCGCTGGCCGAACGCCTCCCGCTCCGCCGCGTACCGCAGGCACTCGTCCACACAGCCCTGGGCCAGCCCGGTCGCGAGCGCGGCGATCGCGACCCGGCCCTCGTCGAGGGTCCGGAGGAACTGCGCGTAGCCGCGGCCGCGCTCACCGAGCAGATGGTCACCGGGTACCCGGCAGCCGTCGAAGGACAGCTCCCTGGTGTCCGAGGCGCACCAGCCGACCTTGGAGTACTGCTGGCCGACCGTGAAGCCGGGCGTGCCGCTCGGCACGATGACCGACGACAGTTCCTTACGGCCGCCCGGCTCGGACGCCGGTGATCGCGAGCACGGTGACGAGCGAGGTGATGGACGTGCCGGAGTTCGTGATGAACGCCTTCGTCCCGTCGATCAGCCACTGGCCGTCCTCCAGGCTGGCCCGGGTGCGGATGCCGCCGGTGATGTCCGAGCCGCCGCCCGGCTCGGTGAGCCCGAAGGCGGCCAGCCGCTCACCGGCGCACAGGTCCGGCAGCCACCGCTCGCGCTGCTCGTCCGAGCCGAACCGGTACAGCGGCATCGCGCCCAGGCAGACACCCGCCTCGAGCGTGATAGCGACGGAGGAGTCGACCCGGGCCAGTTCCTCCAGCGCCAGGCCCAGCGCGAAGCCGTCGCCGCCCATGCCGCCGTACGCCTCGGGGAAGGGCAGCCCGAACAGGCCGAGCTTGCCCATCTTCGCGATGATCTCGTAGGGGAACTCATCCCGCTCGTAGAAGCCGCCGATGACGGGGGCCACGGCCTCACGGGCGAAGGCCGAGACGATCCGCCGAAGCTCCTCCTGTTCCGGTTCGAGCCGGAAACTGATCATCACTCCCCCTCGGGCCCAGCGGCCGGTCATACGTGGCCTGATGCTACTTCCTGGGAGTCTCCGGCACCGGGCCAGCCGCCGGGACTTGGCAAGGTACGGTAGGAAGGCACGCCTCGTCCCGCGCGCCCTGGCCTGCCCTGGCCTTGGTCGGCGGTCCGGAGCGGGCGGATTCGGCAGACCGAGCGAGATCAGCGAGCGACCAGCGATAGGCGCTCCAGGCCGTCGCGGAGGACGATATGGCCATCCTGACCTGCCCCAACTGCGCCGTCAGGGTGCAGCCGGAGGACTTGATCTGCTTCCGGTGCGGCGCCAACCTGCCGCATATGGACATGGCCGACGACGACCTGCCAACCCCGACCGTCTCGCAGAAGTACATGTCCCGCGACGACCAGTCCACCTGCCCGAACTGCGGCGCGCGGATCGAGGACCCCGCCGACCTGGTCTGCCTCGAGTGCCGGGAGCCCCTGCCCGGGACGGGCGGCCGCCGCATCTCGCCGGTGGTGCTGAGGATCGCCTTCCCGACGGGCAACGTCGAGGTGCCGGCCGGAACCACGCTGCTGCTCGGCCGCGACCCGGCCCAGTCGCTCGTCGCCGCGGCGTTCGCCCGGTTCGACAACGTGTCGCGGCGCCACGCCACGGTCACCGTGGACGACTCCGGGCGGGCCACCATCCGCGATGAGGGTTCCACCAACGGCACGTTCGTCAACGAGGAGCGCCTGCCGGCCGGGGCCGAGGTCCGCCTGGTCGACGCGGACCGGGTCCGGCTCGGCGCCGACGTGACCGGCGAGGTCTACCTGCCGCGGCAGGAGATGGACCCGGCGTCGCTCAGCCGCAACGGAATCGTCTGATCCGCCCGCCGGTTCCCCGCGTTGACCTGGCCGTGTGACCCGGCCGCCGGGCGCCCGGCGCGCTGGCGCGGGCCCGCCGTAGCAGAATAGGTAGCGAGGCCAGGGGGCGTCCCGCCCCCGCATGCGGCGTCAAAGGGGGGCCCGGTGCCGCATCTCGCGCTGTCCTGGCAGTCGGCCGCGATCCTGGCGGGCGGCACGGCGGTCGCCGCCGTCATCCTGACCCGGATCCGGAACCGCCGGCTGGCCGCGGCCTGCGGGTTCGCCGGCGAGGCCGCGCTCCTGCTGGCCCTGTATGCCCTGTGGCAGTACGCCGGCTCCTTCTCCGTGCTGCCGGCCTCCGGTGGCCTGCCCCGCGCACAGTGGCTGTGGCACTCCGAGCGGATGCTGCACCTGCCGGACGAGGCGGGCGTGCAACGGCTCTTCCTGCCCTACCCGCCGCTCATCCGGGCGTTCAACCTTTACTACGCGGTGCTGCACTTCCCGGTGCTGATCGGCTGCCTGGTCTGGCTGTTCGGCGTCACCGGGAGCACTACCGGCGGATCCGCACCACGGTCGTGCTGTTCACCGGCGCGTCCCTGCTCGTCCAGCTCATCCCGGTCGCGCCGCCGCGGATGCTGCCCGGCGCCGGGCTGGTCGACACCGCGGCCCGGTACGGGGAGTCGGTCTACGCGTGGAGCGGCGGGCTCGACGCCGATCAGTTCTCGGCCATGCCGTCGGTGCACGTCGGCTGGGCGCTCATCGTGGCCATGGCCGTGATCACCGTCTCCCGGAGCCGGTGGCGCTGGGCGGCGGCCGCCTATCCGGCCCTCACCACCCTCGTGGTCGCCGTGACGGCCAACCACTTCTGGATGGACGGGATCGCCGCGGCCGGCTTGCTGATCGCCGCGCTGCTGGCCCAGCGCGCGGCCAGGTCCGTCCGCGGCCGCCTCGTCCTGCGTAGCCGGCTCGCGGACCCGGCCCGGCTCCTGCTGCGCCCGGCCCGTGCCGCGCGGCAGAAACTTTGCGCCCCGGAGAAATATTTGCCGCGAAGGTTAACATTTCGCAGGGACCGGAACCGGGCCGGCCTGAGGTGCATGGCCGCCCCAGCCGATCATCGTGTTAACAAATCGTGTCTGTGAGCGTGATGCGCGCTATGAGATCATCACCGCATCGGCAACGCTGCGAACTGCGGGAGTAGCAATGGCGACTCAACCGGGCGCCCCGGCGGCCACGGCGGCGGCACAGGCGCCGGGATTGCGCCGCGGCGCCATCGGCCTGCGGGAAGTCCTGTTCCAGAGCATCACCGACATGGCGCCCGGCGCCGCGATCGCCGCGTCGATCCCGGCCGGCGCGGCCTACGCGGGCGGGGCGCTGCCGCTGTCGGTGCTGGTCGCCCTGATCGCGTGCCTGCTGTCCGCGTCCTGCGTCGGCGTGCTGGCCCGTGAGATGCCGGCCGCGGGGTCGCTGGCCACCTACGCCGCGCGCGGCCTGCACCCGGCCGCCGGTTTCCTGGTCGCCTGGGGCTACGTGCTGGTCGGGCTGCTGATCTCGCCGCTCGTCCTGCTCCAGCTCGGGTTCACGGTGGCCTCGACGATCAATTCGGAGTTCCATGGCTACCCGGCCAACCTGTGGTGGCCGTGGGCGGTGCTCGGCGCGCTGATCGTGCTCGCCGCCGGCTTCTACGGCATCCGGACCTCGGCCCGGATGGGCACGCTGCTCGGGGCGTTCGAGATCGGCGTCTTCCTCGTGCTCGGGGTGTTCCTGGTCATCCACGCCGGGTCCCACAACACCTGGTCGGTTTTTGGCACGTCGTACACGCCGCATGGCTACCGCGGCATCGCCGGCATTTTCGCCGGGTCGGTGTACACCATCCTCGCGTTCGGCGGGTTCGAGGGGGCCGCGCCGCTGGCCGAGGAGGCCCGCGACCCGCGGCGGACCGTCCAGCGGGCGGTGCTGATCGCCACCCTCGGCGTGGGCATCCTCTACGTATTCACGACCTACGCGGCGGACGTCGCGTTCGGCCCGGCGCGGTTCGCCGGCTTCACCGCCGCCGGCCCGGCGTCATGGGTGGGCATCGCCCGGTCGCTGTACGGGCTGTTCTGGTTCTTCGTGTTCCTGGCCATCGTCAACTCGACGATCGCGAACGCCAACGCCGGCGTGAACGTGTCCAGCCGCACCGCCTACGCGATGGGCCGGATCGGCGCGTTCCCCCGCCTCCTGGCCCAGGTTCACCCCAAGCACCGGTCGCCGGTCGTGGCCATCGTGGTCACGTTCGTCGTCACCATCGCGGTGACCCTGGGCCTCGGCCTCGCCTACAACCCGGTCACCGCGTTCGCGATGGTCGGCACCGGCCTGGTCATCCTGCTGGCGGCCATCTACATCGTGGTGAACGCGGCCTGCATCGGGTTCTTCGCCCGGCGCCGCCGGGGCTGGAACCCGCTGCTGCACCTGGTCATCCCGCTGCTCGGGATCGCCGCGTTCGTGCCCGCCTGGCTCACCTCGGCCGGCATCCGCGCGTTCTCCTTCGTCGCGCCGCTCACCGCGCCCTCGTCCTACATGGGCCCCGGCGTAGCGGGCTGGATGATCGTGGGCGTGGCCTACCTGCTCTACCTGTACGCCCGCCACCCGTCCCGCGTCACCGAGGTCGGCCTCGTCCACCTGGACGAGCCGGTGGAGGAGCCTGCCGACTGACCGGCGGGGGACGCCGTCAGCCGCCGAGCGCCGCTACCCGGGAAATGAGTTTTGCGGCCAGCGCGGGAGGTGGCGGAGTCGCGGGCGGCGCCGTGCCCTGACCCAGCGCCCCCATGATCGTGGTGTTGTTTTCCGCTGCTTAGGCGCGGGCCTTCCATGATCGTGTGTTGTTTGCCACTAGATACCGACGTTTCACCACATGATCACGGGCCAGCGCCCCGGGTGTGGTGCCAGTGCGACGTGAGTGGCTGCCGGGGCGCCTCGGGAGCCGGTCGGCGGGGAACTCCGGCGGGCTGGGACGAGCCGCCAGCAAACGGAGGCTGCGACGCGCAGGCACCGCGCCAGGCACGCGCCAGGCGACCGCACCAGGCACCGCGCCAGGCGACCGGCCGCGACAAGGCGGAGGCGGCCGCGACGCACCGGCGCCGGGCCCGCGCTCCGGGCTATTGCGGCGGCCGGTGGGACCCTCGGCCGCCCCGGCGGATAAACCGCTCTGCGTGATCACCTGAGGGGGCCGGGCAGGGCCGGCAGCGTGCCCGGCAGCACGCCGCCCGCGCTGCCCGGGACCCGCCCGCGCTCCCCGGGACCCGCCCGCGCTCCCCGGGACCCGCCCGCGCTCCCCGGAAAGCCGCCCGCGTTCCCCTGGTACCCGCCCGCGCTCGGCTCGAAGGCCGCGCGCCCCTGGTACCCGGCCGCGCTCCCCTCGTAGCTGTCCGCGCCGGCGCCGAAGCTGCCCTGACCGGCACCGAAGCCACCCGGGCTGCCACCGAAAGCACCCGGGCCGGCGCCGAAGCTGCTGTCGAGGCCGCTGACGGCGCTCAGGCCCCGGGTGGTACTGATCATGTGGACCTGGTTCCGGCCGCCGTGCTTGGCCCGGTACAGGGCCGCGTCCGCCGCCGAGAGCAGCTCATTCAGCTCCCGGCGCGAGCCGGCGTCCAGCGCGGCGACCCCCACCGACGCGGTGACCCGGACGAACTCGCCATCGGGGGCCCGCAGCGGCAGGCTGGCGATCCGGGACCGGACCCGGTCGGCGGCCCGGAAGGCGTCGACCGCGCGGGTTTGCGGCAGCAGCACGACGAATTCCTCGCCGCCGAACCGGCCGGCCAGGTCGTACTCGCGCAGGGCGCCCGGCAGGCAGCGGCCGATCTGACGCAGCACCTCGTCGCCGAACAGGTGCCCGTACGTGTCGTTGACCGACTTGAACCAGTCCAGGTCGAGCACGGCTACCGCCAGCGGCGTGCCGGAGCGCACCGCGCGGGCCACCGCGTCGGACGCCTCCCGTTCCCAGGTCCGGGCGTTGAGCAGCCCGGTCTTGGAGTCGGTGCGCGAGTCGCTCACCAGCTGGGCGTGCCGCAGCGCGCGCAGCGGCAGGGTGGCGAACGGGAAGGCGAACAGCAGCGCGACCGGGCTGCTCGCCACGCCGAACGCGACCAGCACCGCCAGGCACAACTCGGTGACGTCGTTGTACAGCGGCTCCCGGCCGAACTGCACATCCCGGACGCGGATGGCCGGGTCGGAGCCCTTGACCGCGGTCAGCACGAGAACGGAGTTCACGAATCGCTGGATCACGCCGCTGGCCGCCACGACCATCATCCAGGCGAAGCCATGCCGGGCCGGGTCGGCGGTCCCGATGACGCCGGCGGCCAGCCGGTGGAAGACGAGCGAGGCGGCCAGGTAGCTGAGCCCGAGCGCCGCCGCGCTGAACACCCGGCGGTGCAGGGGACCCTGGCGGACGCGCCACTGGGTCAGGGCGATGCGGATGATCGGGGTGATGGGCGCGTACACCAGCGGCAGCAGGATCGCGACCGGCAGTTCCCAGACCGCGTGCATGTCCTTGGCGATGCCGGCGCTTTCGCCCGCCCGCCGGGTCAGCTCCAGCCCGGCGAGGTCGCACGCCAGCAGCAGCCCGAACAGGAACAGGTCGTGGACTCGCAGGCTTGACCGGGTAGTGGCGAACGCGATCCCGGCCGCATCGGCCACGACGACCACCGCGACGAAGGCGACCAGCCACCGGGGCAGTTTCCAGACCGGCCAGTCCCGCACCGCGCGGGCGTGCGCCCGCACAGCAAATGCAGGCCCGGCTGGGCCGGGGCGGGTCGAGTCCATGAACTCTCCTCAGCGGGTCCGTCCAATGGAAGGGTCGGCCACGGAGCGCACATCTATTGCCCCGCATTGTCACGATGGACGATGCTGTCTGTCAAGCTCCTGTTACAGACAGACATATTAGGGGGTAATCAGCGACGATTCATGCTCATTCGGTGAGCAGCGGACACGGAAACGGATCACGGCTTGGAGACGTGCCGCCCGCGGGAACCACCCACGGCGATGGCCAGGGCGGCGGCCGCACCGGTCCCACCGCACACCACGATGACCGCGGCCGGGGAGAAGCGTCCGGCCGCGGCGCCCGCGAGGACCATCACCAGGCCCTGCCCGAGGTTCATCCCGCCCTGGGCCAGGCCGAACGCCTGGCTGCGCTGGCCCGGCGGCGCCGCGCTGACGAACGCCGCGTTCGCCGCCAGCTGGTAGCAGGCGCACACCCCTGAGGCGGCCAGGATGGCCAGGGCGGCGGGAAGCCGGGGGTGGGTGGCGAACAGCAGGAGTGTCCCGCACGCGGCGATGGCCAGCGGCCCCATCCACCGGAGCCGCCGCGGCGGATCGACCAGGCGGCTGAACGCGACGGCGCCGAGCGTGGACCCGAACGCCTCGGCCCCCAGCACCAGCCCGACCGTGATGGAGCCGCCGCCGAGCGCCCGGGCCAGCGGCGCCGCGATGCCCTCCGGCGCGTTGTAGAACGCCGCGAGCCAGCCGTAGAACATCGGCGTGCGCAGGGCCGGCGTCGCCAGCACCAGCCGGGCGCCAGAGAAGGCACCGGAGAAGGCGCGGAAGGCCCGGCCCGCCCGCCCCCGGCCGGCCTCGCCCCCGGCCTTGCCCCCGGCCGGTGCTTGCCACGGGCGGGCCGGAACCGCGCGCCGCGGGGCGCCGGCGGGTCCAGGCCCGGACGATCAGCGCCGAGGCCGCGAAGGTGACGGCGTCGGTGACGAGGGAGGCCCGTACCCCCAGCGCGGCGACGAGCGTGCCGCCGGCGACGAAGCCGAGCACCTGCGCGGCCTGGTAGGTGGTGAGCGTCACGGCGGTGCCGAGGACGTAGGAGTCGCCCGACAGGACGTCGGGGTAGATGGCGGCGCGGGCCGAGGTGAACGGCGCTCCGACCAGCGTCACCGTGACCAGCAGCGCGACCAGCGCTGCCGACCGGCATTCCCGGAATCGCCATGACGAGCACCAGGACGCAGCGGGCCACGTCGCAGGCGATCATGACCTCCCGGCGCGGCAGCCGGTCGGCCAGGCTCCCCAGCATCACCCCGCCGATGAAGGTCGGGACGATGCTCGCCGCGTAGGTGACCGCCGCGAGCAGGGCCGACCTCGTCCGGTCGTAGACCAGCACGGTCAGCGCGACGCGGGCGAGCTGATCGCCCGCCACCGACAGGATCTGCGCCAGCCACAGCGCCCGGAACTCCCCCACCGCGAAGACGTCCCGGAACGCCGCCCTCCGGGCCTGCTCCCCTTCCGGCCCCGGAACCTGGCCCTCCCCCGTCGGCTGGGCCTTCGCGCTTCTCCTGATGTCGTCCTCCGGTCCAGCCTTCACCGTTATCGGGCGTCATCACATATTGACGGACAGTTGCGGCATCGAGCAACAAAGCCGTCATAGCGCGACCAGAAATGTGGCCGAAAACTCACCTGGCCCCAGGGCCGGAATGCCCCGGTACGCGACTGTCTGCGCGCCCCTGGCCCCCGCAGGCTCCCGGGCACCGTACTGTTTGAATCTGAGCCCGATCCATCCTGACGTTCAGCCCGATCCATCTGACACGACCGGACAGCCGCATGGAACCCGATCTCACTGTGCTCGCCAGTCTGCGGAAGGCCGTCGAGGCCATGCCGGATGATGTGCCCCTGCGCGTCCATCTGGCCACCCTGCTGCTGAGAGCGGGCCAGCGGGATGAGGCCATCCGGCACGTGGGCGCGGTTCTGCAGCGGGATCCCGGCAACGGCGAGGCGCTGGCCCTGCTGCAGCAGCCGCCGCCCGCCCCGGGTCCGGACCCGGACCCGTCAGGCCAGGCGAGCCAGGTCGCCCCCGCCGACCCGCCCAGCCCGCCCAGCGAGCCGGGCCCGCCGCAGCGAGCCCAGCGCCCCCAGCGCGCCCGACCCCGGCCAGCCCGGCGATCCGGCCGCCCGGAACCGGCCGCCGGCCCCTGACTACGACTGGTCCCAGGCCGAATCCGAGCTGCGCGACGTCCTGCCCCCGATGTTCGTCGGCGGCGACGAGGACACACCCAACGCGGCCGCCCGCGAGGCGGTGGACGCCTACGACGCGGAGCGGAGCACGCTCCGGCTGGCCGACGTGGCCGGGATGACGCAGGTCAAGCAGCGGCTCGAGGCGGCGTTCCTGGCGCCGATGCGCAACCCGGACCTCCGGAAGCTCTACGGCAAGAGCCTGCGCGGCGGCCTGCTGCTCTACGGGCCGCCCGGCTGCGGCAAGACGTTCATCGCCCGCGCCGTCGCCGGGGAGCTCGGCGCGCGGTTCATCTCGGTGTCCTTCGCCGACATCATCGACATGTTCGTCGGGCAGAGCGAGCGGAATATCCACGAGCTGTTCGAGACGGCCCGGCGCAGCTCACCGTGCGTGCTCTTCCTCGACGAGGTCGACGCGATCGGCCAGAAGCGCAGCCAGCTGCGGAACACGCCGATGCGCAGCGCCGTGAACCAGCTGCTGCTCGAGCTGGATGACGTGGACGGCGGCAACGACGGGGTGTTCCTGCTCGCCGCGACGAACCACCCGTGGGACGTCGACAGCGCGCTGCGCAGGCCGGGCCGCTTTGACCGAACCCTGCTCGTGCTGCCGCCCGACAGCTCGGCGCGCGAGGCGATCTTCCGCTTTCACCTGCGGGAGCGCCCGGTGGCCGGGGTGGACCTGGGCCGGCTGGCCAAGAGGACCGACGGCTACTCGGGCGCCGACATCGCTCACATCTGCGAGACCGCATCCGAACGGGCCCTGCTCGACTCGATCAACCGCGGCGAGGCCCGCATGATCGGCCAGGACGACCTCGAGGCAGCGATCACCGAGGTCAAGCCGTCCCTCGGCACGTGGTTCGACACGGCCCGCAACGTGGCGCTGTTCGCCAACGAGGGCGGAGCCTACGACGATCTGGCGGATTACCTGCGAAAGCGCCGGCTGCTATGACCGCACCGAATTTGACGGTGCTGGCCGGCTGACATGGCCGAACTCAGGCAGGAACTCGCGCGGGCTGACGCGATGCTGGACATGAAGCGCTACGACCAGGCGGCCGGCCTGCTGTCCCGGCTGGTCGCGGCGCAGCCGGAAAGCGCCCGGGCCTGGTGCCTGCTGGCCCGCGCGCATCTGGGCGCCGGGCGCCACCAGCAGGCCGTGGACGCGGCCAACCGCGCGGTGAGCCTGGACCCGGCGGACGAGTGGCCGCACCGGCTGGCCAGCAACGCGATGCTGCACACGGGCAACTACGCCGAAGCGCTGCGGGCCGGCGCCGAGGCCCGCAGGCTCGCGCCCGCCCACTGGCAGGCGCACATCTGCGTGGCGCAGGCGGCGCTCGGCGCGCGGCGGCTCGACATCGCGTCGGCCGCGGCGCAGAAGGCCCGGGCCCTGGCCCCGAACGAGCCGGACGTGCACTTCCTGTCGGGCAAGGTGAGCCTGTCGGCCGGCGACCTGGACGCCGCGCGCCAGCACCAGGAGCGCGCGCTGGCCCTGGATCCGGCGCACAGCGGGGCCATGAACGAGCTGGGCCGGATCAGGCTCCGCCGCCACGACACCAGGGGCGCCGTCCGGCACTTCATCAAGGCGGCCCGGATCTCACCCGCCGAGAGCGTCTACAGCCGGAACATCGACGTGGTGATCCTGCGGACGGTGTCCCGGCTGATCTACGTCTTCACGCTGGCCGCCCTGCTGCTGATCTGGATTCCGGTCGTCGCCCACCTGGGCCGGTTCCCGTTCGCGATCGGCCTGGGTGTCCTGGGCGGCGTCGCCGTCGCGAGCTTCGCCTGGATGGTGCTGCGGCTGCCGCCCGAGGCGCGCCTGCTGGTACGCCGGACGCTGCGCAGCCGCCGGGCCGCGGCGGCGCTCGCCGTGGCCGTCGGCGGTGTCGCGGTCGCCTTCATCGCGGTCGCCGCGGTTCCCGCCGACGAACTGCCCCAGGTGCTTCCGGTCGCGGTGATCGCCACGGTCGGCGCCCGCCTGGGCGCGTTCGCCATCCTCCGCGGGGCGGCGGGCAAGCGCTGACGGCGCAGCCTGCTCCGCCCACCTGATCGCCCGGGAGCTCAACTTCGAGTGGGTATGCGGGCCAGATACATCGCGATATAGGAGAGCCAGGCGGGAACAGCAGTGGAACCGGTGAGCGATATAGCTCGGGCGCGCATCTGGCGCGCGAAGCAGAAGGTGCCGAACGAGGCAGTGGTGACCGCCCGGCAGTCCGTGCGTCGGATCAGGAACGCGACTCGGTCGTCCAGCGGCTGCAGGGCGCGTTCGCCGAGGGACGGCTCGACGACGCCGAATTCGACCAGCGGATGCGCGCCGCGCTCACCGCGCGCACACACGGGGACCTCGACGCCTTGCTGACCGACCTGCCCGCTGCGGCCGGCGCCGCCGGGCGCGTGGCTCCGGGGACGCCCAGCCGTCCGGGGCGGTTCGCGATCGCGCTGAAGAGCTCGGTCCGCCGGGGCGGCCGCTGGCGGGTCCCCGAGCGGTACACGGCCGTGGTGTACAAGGGCGGCGGGCTGCTCGACCTGCGGGCCGCCGAGCTGAGCGGCCCGGTCACCACGATCGTCGCGGTGGCGTACAAGTCGCGGATCACGCTGCTGGTCCCGCCGGGCGTGCGGGTCGAGATGACCGGGTTCGGCGTGACCCAGGGGCAGTCTGACGAGGCGGACGAGCTCGTCCTCGGGCCCGACGCCCCGGTGCTGCACGTCCGCGGGATCGCCTACAAGGGGACGGTCGAGACCTCCACCCGGCCGCCGGACCGCCGCCAGCTGGCCTGACGGCTCAGGTCGCGGAGCCCGCGGCCGCGCCCGTGGCCCGGTCACCCCACCGGGCCAGCGCGTCGTCGAGGTCGAGCGGGACGGTCATGCCGCCCTTGCTCATTTCCTGTTCCCAGTCCTCGGCCGGGACCCGCCACATCACCTCGAACTCGATGCCGCTCGGGTCCTTCGCGTACAGGGACTTGGAGACGCGGTGGTCGCTCTGGCCGACCAGCGCGCCGGCCGCGGCGAGCTTGTCGCGCGCCTCGGCCAGGTCGGCGAGCGTCCCCACCTCCCAGGCCAGGTGGTACAGGCCCACCCGGGGGCCGGACGCCGGCCCGGCCGCGGAGCCGATCTCGAACAGGCCCAGGTCGTGGTCGTTGTCGGACCCGGGTGCGCGCAGGAACGCGGCCTGCCCGGGGATCTCCATCCGGATCTCGAATCCGAGCGTCTCGCGGTAGAAGCTGACCGTGGCGGTCAGGTCGCGGACGTACAGGACGGCGTGGTTGAGGCGGCGAACAGGCATGGCGGGCTTCCTCCGGTCGGGGACCCTGCTATCAGGAGAATGCCCGCCAGCCCCGCCGTGATTCCCCCGGCGGCCCTTAGGGTGGCCGGATGAAGATCTTTATCTCGTTCGACATGGAGGGCGTCGCCGGGATCGTCGACTGGTCCCAGTGCATCGGCCCCGGCCCCGACTACGACACCGGGTGCCGCCTGCTGTTGGGCGAGGTCAACGCGGCGATCGACGGCGCGGTGGCGGCCGGGGCGGACGAGATCATCTGCAACGACTCGCACGGCACCATGAACAACCTGGACCCGGAGGCGCTGCACGGCCGGGCCAGCTACGTGTCGGGCCGGCACAAGCCGCTGTACATGATGCAAGGCATGGAACCGAGCGTGGACGCGATCTTCATGATCGGCTACCACGGGTCGGTCTCGGGGGACAGCTCGGTCCTGTCCCACACCTACAACCCGGGGGTGATCTCCCGGGTCGAGCTGAACGGCACCGAGGTCGGCGAGAGCGGAATCAACGCGCTCGTGGCCATGGCCTGCCAGGCGCCGGTCGCCCTCATCACGGGCGACGCCCGCACGATCACCGAGGCTGACCCGTTCCTGCCCGGCGGAGAGCGGGTCGTGGTCAAGGAGTCCATCACCCGGATGGCCGCGGCCAGCCTGCATCCCGAGGCGGCGCGGCTGGCGATCGCCGACGGCGCCCGCCGGGCGGTGGAACGCGCCGCCGCCGCCCAGATCCCCGCGCCGGCCATCTCGTTGCCGGCCCGGCTGGACGTTTACACGCTCACCGCCGACATGGCCGAGGTCGCGTCGTGGGTGCGCGGCGCGGTGCGGACCAACGTCCGGACCGTGACCATCGAGGGCGACGACCCGATGGCGATCTTCCGCTCGTTCGTCGCCGTCGGCTACATCACGCGGGTCGCCGAAGGCCGCTGAGCCGGGAAACCGGCCTCCGCCGGGCATGCTGACGCGGCCCCGGCGCAGGCCCGGCATTACCGGACCGGCCAGGGCCGGCATCAAGCGGCCGCGAAGGCCGTGTGGGTCAGCTGATCAGCGAGTCAGCGCGTCAGGGGCGGATCTGCCTGTTCCTGGTCTCGCGCAGGCGGCGCCGCTGAGACGGGTCGAGCATCAGGTAGGCCGCGGTCGGGATCGCGATCGCCGCGACAATGAGAGCCAGGGCCAGCCAGGGGCTGACCACCAGCAGGATCAGGCCGACGACGACTCCGCCGATCGCCCACTTCATGTGGGGCGTCATGTATGACTCCATCCATCCGGGCTGGGACGCAGCGCCCCGGCTTCTTCCTGGCAAGCCGGCCGACGCACGCGTTGCCCGTCACTAGGAGAACGACCGGCCCGCCCGCCAGATTCCACGATGACATCTCCGGGGCCGGCGCCACCGGCCTTACGCGACACTAACAGCCGGGCCGCGGGGCCGCCGGGAACGACGGCCGCGAGAATGCGCGATGATAGTGCCCGCGACACGGAGGATCATGTGACCATCTCGATGCCTGTCCCGCCCGATGCGAACGCCCTGCTGACCCGCAGCCCGCTGGCCCTGCTCATCGCCATGCTGCTCGACCAGCAGGTTCCGCTGGAGCGGGCCTTCAGCGCCCCGTACGACCTGGCCGGGCGGCTGGGTCACGAACCGACCGCGGAGGAGCTGGCCGGCTCGACCCGGAAGCGCTGGCCGCGGTGTTCGCCGAACGGCCCGCGCTGCACCGCTATCCGAAGTCCATGGCGGCCCGGGTCCAGGCCATGTCCCAGCTGATCGTCGACCGCTACGACGGCGAGGCGGGCCGGGTCTGGTCCGACGCGCCGGACGGCTCCGACCTGCTGAAGCGGGTCGGCGAGCTGCCGGGTTTCGGCCCGCAGAAGGCGAAGATCTTCGTGGCCCTGCTCGGCAAGCAGCTCGGCGTCCGGCCGCCGGGCTGGCGTGAGGCGGCGGGCCAGTTCGGCGACGAGGGCACCTACTTCTCGGTCGCCGACATCTCCGATGAGGAATCGCTGGGCCGCGTCCGCGCCTACAAGCAGCAGCTCAAGACGGCAGCCAAGGCCAAGGCGTCCCCGCCCACCAAATAACCGGCCGCAGCACAGGAACGAGGACTCCCATGCCATTGTTCGGGAAGAACCCGGCGGACACGCAATCCACCTGGGAGCCCCAGGCGGCCGACAGCCGCCTGGCCCACACCGCAGGCGCCGACCCGGCCGGAGTCTTCACCTCCGACTTGTCGGTGTCGGAGTACGTGCTGCTGGGCGAGGCGCGGCTTCGAGCCGCTCGGCTTCGTGGTCGGCTCGTCCATCTACCACGTCGGCTTGCAGGTGGGACGCTGGGGCCAGAACCAGGAACTGCAGGTCCTCAGCCAGGCCATGTACAGCGCCCGGGAACTGGCCATGTCCCGGATGCGGGCCGAGTCCGATCACCTCGGCGCGGACGGGATCGTCGGCGTGCAGCTCCGGTTGCAGATGTACGCCTGGGGCCAGGAGGTGCTGGAGTTCGTGGCCACCGGGACGGCGGTCAAGGCGATCGGGGGCACCGGCGCCCACCGCGCTCCCGACGGCGGAGCCTTCACCTCGGACCTGTCCGCCCAGGACTTCTTCCGCCTGCTGGCCGGCGGCGCGGTGCCCGTGGCCTTCGTCCTCGGCACCTGCGTCTACCACATCGCCCACCAGTCGGCGATGCAGGCCCTGCGGCAGGCGGCCAGAACCAGGAGATGGTGCAGTTCACTCAGGGCGTCTACGACGCGCGCGAGATCTCGCTGTCCCGGATGCAGGCCGAGGCGGCCGCCGCGCGGGCGTCCGGGATCGTCGGCGTCGACGTGGCCGTCTCCAATCACGTCTGGGGCGAGCACGCCACCGAATTCCTCGCCACCGGCACGGCCATCCGGCGTCTCGTCCCGAGCAGCGGGTCCCCGAGACGTCACCTAAGCCCACCTTCACCCTGGGCCTCGACAACTGAACCGAAGGCCGGGGCCGCCGCCCTGGTCAGGCGGCTTGGCTGGGTGGCCCGTGGCTGTGCAGGGTCTGGCCGTGGGGGCCGTGGGGGCCGTGGGCGGTGCTGGTGCCGTCCGGGTGGCGGGTAGCGTCCAGCCCCAGCGGTGGATGACCACGAGGTGGTGGAACCGGCAGCACAGGGCCAGGTTGGTCAGGCAGGTAATGCCCCCCTTGGACCGGGGCACCAGGTGGTGGGCCTGGCATACCGAGGGGGGCTGGTGGCAGCCGGGGAAGATGCAGTGCTTGTCCCGCAGGATCACCGCCCGGCGCAGGTGCGGGGGGATCTCGGGGGTGGGGGTGCCCAGGTCCAGGGGCTGGCTGAGCCCGGTGTAAGGCCGGTCCAGCAGGTTGACCCGCAGGTACCCGGCCAGGCCGCCGGGCCCGGACAGCAGGCCGGTGCTCATGGCCAGGAAGGTCTCCCTGATCCGGGTCCGCAGCGCCTCGGAGACCGGGCCGCCAGGCCGGGGGACGGGGCCGCCGCCGATCGGGCAGATGCCCGGGCTGGGACGGTGCTGGAGGTCGCACCGGCCCTCGTCCCAGCCGCAGCCGCCACCGTGGCCGGCTTGGCGGCGGCCGGCGCCGCCGTCGGTGTGGCCGTCGCCGTCGTGGCCGCCGCCGTCGTGGCCATCGCCGTCGTGGCCATCGCCGTCGTGGCCGCCGTCGCCGTAGCCGGAGCCGTCGTTGTCCCCGTGATCGGAGCCGTCGTTGTCCCCGTGATCGGAGCCGTCGTTGTCCCCGTGATCGGAGCCGTCGTTGTCCCCGTGATCGGAGCCGTCGTTGTCCCCGTGATCGGAGCCGTCGTTGTCCCCGTGATCGGAGCCGTCGCAGCAGTCGGCGTTGGGATGCCCGTCGCTCTGGTGGGCCAGGATTTCTAGGAGCAGGTCGGTGAGGTGGTCCAGGACCGTCCAGTCGATCTGCCCGGTCACCACCGGCAGCACGGTGGCGTCACAGGCGGCCGCTTCGGCGTCGGCGCCGGTCAGGTAGACCGACCCGGGGGTCACCGCGGCCCGGGCCGCCGACCACTTGTTTTCCAGGCCGGAGGCGCCGGGCAGGCCGCGCAGGTCCGCGAGGTCGATGTGGACGTTCAAATGGACGGGCTGGCCGTCGCGGCCGGGCAGCATCCGGGCGTCGATCAGCCGCAGGCACGCCTCCTGAAGCGCGTCGTGGCGGCGCTGCGGCAGGCTCCGGACATCCTCCGGGCCCACTTTGCCTGACAGGGCATCCAGCACCACCTGCAGGGCCGCGGCGCAGCCGGC
>CAVQZM010000078.1:0-19011 GCA_963718475.1 uncultured Actinomycetes bacterium
TAGATGTCGTGCCACGGAAGGGACGTGGGGGCGAACATCACCTCGGAGGCGCCCGTGACACCGCCGGCCATCCCGCCGAGCATGATTATCTTGTCGGGTTTGACGTTGTTGTTGGGGACCTCCTCCCACATGTTGGCGAGGACGCCCTCAACGTCCACGGTGCCTATTGTCAGCCCGTCCGGGGGTGCCGCGTAGACGTAGTTCCACGCGAGGATCTGCCCGCCTCCGGGCTTGTCCACGACGTGCACCGTTGCATGGAGGTATTTGGCGATGTAGGGCGCTTCGGCCCGGGCCTCGAGATCGTGGCTGGACCCGGCAGCGCCCGAAGACACGAGGTTGATTGTCTGGCCGGCCAGCGGGGCCGACGACGAGGCATGGCCGGAAATCCCTGAGGTACCGCACGCGGTGAGCGCTGCCGCCAGTGTCACCGATACCACTACGCCTGGTCGGGCCGGTCTGCGCAGATACGGCGTCATTGCCTTGAACCCTCCATGATGCGTTTGCACTGACGGTTGGCGTGAGCCCTCGGTCGTTCGTGTGCAGTGGATGATCATCACAGCGATGGGGATAAGGTATATCCATTACTCCATTGGTTACAAGAGGTTCCTGCGTGAAGCGCCCGGCTCGCCGACGTCGTAAGCCGCCGCGGCTGACCCGCAGGGAGGGCTTCATGACGAGCGCGTTGTTGCTAGCGGTATGACGTCATGCCATATTCGAGGGTGGCGGCGCACCCATGGCCCGCGCTAAGGAGGTCTCCCATGCCACCAGCCTCGCGGAGCAGGGATGACGCGTGGCGAAGGCATCTGGCGCGGCCCGTTACATAGGCGACCTGAGCCTGCCGGGCATGCTGCATGTCGCGCTCGTCCGGAGCCTGGTCCCGCACGCGCGCATCGTCGACATCGACACCAAGCAGGCCGCGGCGGCGGACGGCGTGGCGGGGGTGTTCACGGCCGCGGACGTGAACCCGGCCACCTACGGGCGTTCGGTCCGGGACGTGCCGATCCTGGCCCGCGACAAGGTTCGCTTCACCGGGGAGCGGGTCGCCGCCGTGGTGGCGGAATCGCGGCGCGCGGCCGAGGCCGCGGCCGCACTCGTCGAGGTGACCTACGACGACCTGCCGGCCGCGCTGTCGGCCGAACACGCGATCTCGCCGGATGCCCCCGCCGTCCACGACCAGCCATGGAACTACCCCCGGCCCACCGTGAGCGCTGCCGACGGGCGCAATGTGCAGTCCCGCGTCGAGCACGGTTCGCTTTCGGCGGCGGAGGCGGCGCTCGAGACGGCCGAGCACGTCATCGAGCGCACGTACTCCACCCCGTCGGTCCATCAGGGTTACCTGGAGCCGCAGGCCTGCGTCGCCGCCGCGGCGGGGGGCCGGGTCCGGATCTGGGCGACGAACAAGTCGCCTTATCGCCTCCGCGCCCAGCTTGCCGAGTGCCTGGGCCTGGATCCGGCGTCGATTGAGATCGAGCCGGTGCCACTGGGCGGGGATTTCGGCGGCAAGGGCTCGCCGATGGATATCCCGCTGTGCGTCGAGCTCGCCCGGCTGGTGGGCCGGCCGGTGAAGCTGGTGCTGCGTTACGCGGAGGACCTGACGGCCACGAATCCTCGCCACCCGGCCCGGATCCGGGTCCAGGCGGGCTGCGACGGAACCGGGCGCCTGACGGCGGTCACGGTCCGGGCCCTGCTCGACGGCGGAGCGTACGCCGGCTTCAAGCCGCTGGCCAACGCGAGCCTGCACGGGATCGACGACTGCACGATGGCCTACGACGTCCCGGTGCTGTTCATCGAGTCCGTGATCGCCTACACCAACACGGTGCCGCGCGGCCACATGCGGTCGCCTGGCTCCCCGCAGGCGGCCTTTGCCCTGGAGTCCGCTCTCGATGAGCTGGCGGCGGTCGCCGGGCTGGACCGGCCGGCCTGCGGCGCCGCAATCTGGTGCCGGCCGGCGTGCCGGGCGTCACCGGGAAGGTCTGGGCGGAGGCCCGCGGCCCGGAGACCCTGGACGCCGCCCTCGGGCAGGCGCGGCTCAGCCGGGCGGTGGCGCCGCCGGGCTGGCGGCACGGCACCGGTATCGCGGTGTACGCCAGGGAGGCGCCCGGCCTGGCCGCCACGAGCATCCGGCTGGTACCGGCCGCCGGCGGGCGGATCCGGGTCGAGGTCCCGATCCCGGAGACCGGCACCGGGAGCCACACCGTGGTGCGGAACCGCCTGGCCGCGGAGCTGGGAATCAGCCCGGGAGACGTCGACGTGGTCCACGTGGCCACCGGCGAACTGCCTGGTGACCCCGGGGTGGGCGCGAGCCGGGTAACGGTGGGCATGTCGGATGCCCTGGACCGCGCGGCGCGGGCGTGGCGCGGGCGGGCCGGCGACGAGCCCGTCGTCGTGCAGGCCGGCCCGGCGGGCCCGCCGTGGCTGGGGGGCCCGCCGCGGCTGCGGGGCCCGCCGCGTCCGGTGGGGCCGGTGGGTCTCCGGCCGCGCCGGTGGCCTCCTATTGCGCCCAGGTCGTGCAGGTCGCCGTCGACCCGGCCACCGGCCAGGTGAAGGTGCTCGAGATCCTGTCCGCCGTCGACGTCGGCCAGATCGTCCACCCGGCCGGGCACCAGATGCAGATCGATGGGGGAGTGATCATGGGCTACGGCTTCGCCTGCCTGGAGGACCTCGCCGAGGACGACGGCCAGATCACCGCGGCGAACCTCGGCGAGTTCAAGCTGGCCTCGATGAACGACGCCCCGGAGCTGCGGACGGTGCTCGTCGAGGGCGGCCAGGGGGTGACGTCGGCCAACGTCAAGCCGGTCGGGGAACTGACGAACGTGGCGGTGGCCGCCGCGGTCGCCAATGCGGTGGCGGACGCCACCGGCTGCCGCATCCGGGATCTTCCGGTCACGGCGGAGAAGGTGTTCTGGTCCCTGCGTGAGACCGCGGAAGCCGGTACCGGCCAGGAGAGGCGGCAGAGGTGAGGCTCTCGTTCACACTGAACGGCGAGGCGCTCGAGACCGACATCGAGCCGGGCGTTCTCCTGGTGGACCTGGTACGTGAGCTCGGCCTCACCGGGACCAAGGAAGCCTGCGGGGTGGGCGTCTGCGGGCTCTGCACGGTGCTGGTGGACGGCCTGGCGGTCAGCTCGTGCCTTTACCTGGCGGCCTGCGCGGCCGGGGCCGAGATCTGGACGGTGGAGGGTCTGGCCCGCGAGGATCCGGGGCTGATCAGGGCGTTTGTCGAGAACGAGGGCATGCAGTGCGGGATCTGCACGCCCGGCCAGGTGGTGGCGGCGGCCGCGCTGGCCCGGGAACATCCCGCCGCGACGGAAGCGGAGTACGTGAGCACCACGCCGGCAACCTGTGCCGGTGTACCGGGTACCAGACGATCGCCGCGTCGGTGAGGGCCTACCTTGCCGCCCGCTGACCTGGCCTTCTCCGCACCGGCCACGCTGAGCGACGCGCTCGCCGAGCTCGCCGGGGGCGAGGACGTGATCGCCATGGGCGGCGGTACCTCGGTGGGCCTGCTGCTCAAGAATGACCTGATCGAGCCGCGCAAGATCTATGGCCGGCGAGAATTCCCGAGTTGCGGGCCCGGCGCCGGCCTCGCCGGGCCCGGCGCCGAGCTGAGCGCGGGAGCCGCGGTTACGTTGCGTGAGCAAGCCCGCTCCGACGTCGTCGGCCTGGAGTTCCCGGCGCTGGCCTACGCCGCTGGGCAGGTGGGCAACCTGCGGGTCCGTGCGGTCGCGACGCTCGGCGGCGCGCTGGCCCATTCCGACGCTCGGCAGGATGTCCCGCCGATCCTGTACGCGCTGGGGGCCCGCGTCCGACCGCGGGCCCCGGGGGCCGCCGGGAGGTTCCCGTCGCGGGCTTCCACACGGGCTTCATGGAGACCGTCCTGGCCGAGGACGAACTCGTGACCCACGTCGTCATCCCCGTCGTCCCTGGCCGGCGGGCGGCCTACGCCCGGTTCACCCCGGGAAGTGACGACGACTACCCGACGGTCAGCGCGGCGGCGAGCATCGTGCGCGGCGATGACCAGCGAATCACCAGCGCCACCCTGGCCCTCGGCGGAGTCGGCCCGACCCCGCTGCTGGTCCCCGAGGCGGCCGGGCTGGCCGGGACCGTGCCGGGCCCGCGCGAGATCGAGGCCGTGGCCGCGGCGGCGGAGGCGGCGGCCGACCCGTCCGACGATCAGCGCGGTTCGGCGCGTTACAAGAAGGCCATGGCGCGCGAATGGACCGGCCGGGTCCTGCGCGCCTGCCTGGATGCCGACGGCGGCCCGCCCGTGCCCGGCCTGGTAGCCCGTGAGCCCGCTGGTCCGGGGCTCGCTCGATGGCGCCTTTGAGCACGTCCTGGCCTGCATCGCCGGCCATTGTCGCTGCGGCGCGGGCCTGGCGCAGATTCGGGTACTCCGGCTCGATTACCCGGGCCGTTTCTCATTGCCTGAGAAGAGTGGCGCTAATTCTCAGATGGCGATAATGGGCCCGCATTAAAAATAGGCTGTGTTATGCAATCGTGACAACGTTATTTCTTGTCAATGGTATGACGTCATGCCACGTTGGAGGTGATCTAGCGCACACGACAGGGCCCGCTCTGTCCCAAGGACCAAGGGAGATGCCGTGCGCCAGGACAGCCAGGACAGCCAGGATTGCCACGACGGCCAGGACCGTTCCGTCAGGCCCCTGCGCCATCTCACCGGCCGGATAGCCCTTCCCCGGCCGCGGCGCGGGAGCCGATTCCCCGGCCATGCGCGGTCGCGGCGCCGGCGCCTGCTGGGCGCGGCGGGCACGCTGGCCGCCGCAACCACGGTGGCGACCGCCTGCGCGTCCGGGCCGGCCGGGTCCGCGGCATCCGGCGGATCCGGTGGCGCCAAGCTCACGCCGGTGACGATCGCGCTTCCGGTGGCCGAACCGGTCCAGTCGCCCGTCTACCTGGCGAGCAAGCTGGGCTACTTCCGCCAGGAAGGCATCGATGCGCACGTCATCGTCCTGGCCAGCGACACCGCGGCGGACGCGGCGCTGGTCGCCGGGAGCGTCCAGTACACGTCGGTGAACGCCGTCGCGCTGATCACCGCGGCCGAGAAGGGCGTGCCCGTGCAGGACGTCTGCACCGAGTACGACGGCCCCGCCTGGGCCCTGGCGGTCAGCCAGAGCGTGCTGAACAGCACGCACGTCTCGGCCGCCATGCCGGTCAAGCAGATGCTGACGGCGCTGCACGGCACCAAGGTGGCCATCATCGGCACGGCCGCGTCGGCGCCCGGGCTCATCCTCACCGGCCTGCTGAAGAAGGAGGGCTTGCCCGCGGACTGGCTGAGCCTGGTCGGGGTCGGCGCGTCGGCCGACTTGTCCGGCGCCTACTCCCACGGCGAGGTCGGCGCGGTATTCGACACCCAGCCCACCCCCGACGAGCTGACGCAGAAGATCTCCGGCAAGGTCATCTTCAACACGACGCAGCTGGCCGCGCTGGCCCGGATTCCATGGGAAGGGGTCGTCGGGACCAGGACCTACGTCGGGGCCAACGCCAAGATCGACAAGGCGGTGTGCGCGGCCATCGGCCAGGCGGACAATTATCTGCTGAAGAGCCCGGCCGCGGCGGTGACCGCGCTCAGCGGCACGTTCCCCAGCCTCAGCCCCGCGCTGCTCAAAGACGCGGTGCAGTCCTACCGGTGGCGCCCAACGCCTGGATGACCGCGGCGCAATGGGCCTGCGGCGCCAGCCTGCTGACCCAGTTCGGCCTGATCAGCAAGCCGTCATCGTCGACACTTACCGGCGCCTTCAGCACCAGGTACCTTCCCGCGCCGTAAGGGGGCCGTTATGCCAATCCGGGGAACGATGGCCGATGCCGGTCCGGGGCGCCGGGTGTCGGCGCAACCGCGGCCCTGGTCATCAGCAACGTCTCCCATTCATTCCGGACGCCGGCCGGCACGACGATGACCGCCCTGGAGGACGTCTGGGTCACCGTCGCCGAGAACGAGTTCTTCACCGTGGTCGGGCCCACCGGATGCGGGAAGACCACGCTGCTGAACATCGCGGCCGGGCTCGTCGCGCCCGCGCGCGGGACAGTCGCCCTCTCCTTCCCGCGGGCCCGCCGGCCGCGCGGCCCCCACCATCGGCTACATCACGCAGGACTCCAACCTGTCCCGTGGTGCACCGTCATCGAGAACATCATGGTCGGGCTCGAGGCCCGCGGCGTGCCGAAGCCGGAGCGGAAGAACCGGGCCAGGGAATGGGCCTGCCGCGTCGGAATGGCGGGTTTCGAGAATCATTACCCGCGCCAGCTCTCCGGGGGCATGCAGAAGCGGTGCTCAATCGCCAGGACGATGGTTTACGGGCCGGACATCATCTTCATGGACGAGCCGTTCAGCGCACTGGACGCGATCACAAAATCGGTTCTGCAGAAGACCTTTCTCCAGCTCCGTGACGCGAGCCTGAAGACGATCATCTTCATCACGCACGACCTGAACGAGGCGATAGCGCTCTCTGACCGGGTGGCGGTGATGAGCGGCCGGCCGGGCCGGGTCAAGACCGTCGTGCAGATCCCGTTCGGCCGGCCGCGGGACATCTATCACATCACTAGGGAGCCCGGCTTCCAGGACCTCCACGACCAGCTCTGGTCGTGCCTCGATCCGGACCTGGGCCCGCAATAAGCCGCCGGATACGGTCCTGACGGAGGGAGGAAGTCATGGCGGTCAGGCCAGCGAATCAGCAGGATGCCAGTGTTACCGTCGCATCCGGCGAGGTCATCAGGCCACCAGCGGAGAAGGTAGCGGGACGTAGGCGGCAGCGCCTCATCCGGCTGGGCGTCCAGGTGCTCGCGGTCGTCGTCATCCTCGGCCTGTGGCAGCTGCTGAGCGGGCGCGTCATCGCGTCGTTCCTGATCAGCAACCCGGTCGACGTCATAAGGAAGCTGGCCGACGTCATCCGGACCCGGCTGATGTGGACCGATATCTCGATCACCGCCCAGGAACTGGTGATCGGCTACGCCGCCGGGGTCCTCGGCGGCGCTCTGGTCGGCTGGGCGCTCGGGATATCCGAGTTCTTCGGCGCGGTGTGCGAGCCGATCATCAACGCCGTCAACGGCATCCCGAAGATCGCGCTGGCGCCGCTCTTCCTGCTCTGGTTCGGCCTGGGCATCTGGTCCAAGGTCGCGCAGGCCGGCATGGTGGTCTTCTTCGTCATGTTCTACAACGTCTACATGGGAATGCGGAACGTCCCGGAGCCACTGGTAAATGTTATCCGCGTCATTGGCGGGTCGCGGCTGTACATAATCCGGAGAGTCGTCTTCCCGTCGCTGGCCACATCCATTTTCGCGGGCCTCAAGGCCGGCGTCCCGTTCGCGATGATCGGCGTCATCGTCGGTGAATTCGTCGCCGCCGACCAGGGCGTCGGCTACTACGTTCTCGAGGCGACCCAGCAATATGACGCCGCGGGGCTGTTCGCGGGAATCGTGATCATGGTGGCCATGGTGCTGATCGGCCTGAGCATCGTGAATATATTCCAGCGGCGGGTGCTGAAGTGGCAGGAAAACTGACGGCCCGGCGGCCAGAGCGGAAGCTGCCTGCCACACGACAACAGATCTTCGAGGAGACGGCGTGAGAGCAGACGAGCTGGCGGTGCCGGTGGACGAGCACACCGAGATGGCGTGGGGAAGCGACGTCATCGCCGAAGTGCTCCGCCGGCTGGATCTGTCCTACCTCAGCTACGTGCCCGGGGCCAGCTACCGCGGGCTGCACGACAGCCTGGTGAACTATCTCGGCAACACCAGCCCGGAGATGGTGCTGTGCCTGCACGAGGAGCACGCCGTCGCCGTGGCTCAGGGGTATGCGAAGGTCACCGGCCGGCCGATGGCGGTTGCGCTGCACAGCAACGTCGGCCTAATGCACGCGACCATGGCCATCTTCGACGCCTACTGCGACCGTGTCCCGATGGTCGTCCTGGGCGCCACCGGGCCGCTCGACGCCAGCGAACGCCGGCCGTGGATCGACTGGATCCACACCGCCGCCGACCAGGGCGCGCTGATCAGGGATTACTGCAAGTGGGATGACCAGCCGGCGTCCGTCGGGGCTGCCGTCGAGTCGCTGGTGCGGGCCGATCAGATCACCCGGAGCTACCCGTCGGCGCCCACCTATGTGTGCCTGGACGCTGGGCTGCAGGAATCCCGGCTCCTGGACCCGGTGGACCTGCCGGACCTGGCCAGGCACCGTCTGCCCGAGCCGCCGGCGCCCAGCACCGATGTGGTCCGGCGGGCCCTCGGCCTGCTCCGCGGCGCCCAGCGGCCGCTGATCCTCTTCGGCCGCGGCGGCCGGGGCGAGGATGCGTGGGCCGGCCGGGTGCGGCTGGCCGAGCGGCTGGGCGCGTGTGCCCTGACCGACCTGAAGACGGCCGCGATGTTCCCGACCGGCCACCGGCTGCATCCGGCGCCGCCGGGGACCCGGGTGACCGCCTCCGGGCTGGACCTGCTGCGGCGCAGCGACCTCATCCTCAGCCTCGACTGGATCGACCTGGCCTGGCACGCTCAAGGTCGCGTTCGGGGACGGCACCGTTCCGCCGGTCATCTCGTGCACCAATGACGGGGCACTGCACAACGGGTGGAGCAAGGATCACTTCGCCCTGCCGGTGAGCGATGTCCCGGTGTGCGCCCACCCCGACGCGTTCGTCGGGGCCCTGCTGGCCGCCCTGCCCGACGGCGCGGACCACGGGCGCGAAGGATGGCCGGGTGCCGTGGCGTCGCCGGTGCCATCGCGCACGGGGACCGGCGACGGCAACCTCGTCCTGGCCGACCTGGCCGCGGGCCTGTGGCAGGCGGTCGGGAACCGGCCCGCCTGCTGGATCAGCCTGCCCCGCGGATGGCCGGCGGACCAGGTGGACATCACCGGCCCCCTCGATTACCTCGGCAAGGAAGGCGGCGGCGGCGTAGGCGCGGGCCCCGGGGTGGCGGTCGGCGCCGCGCTGGCGCTGCAGGGCGCGGGCCTGGCTGCCGCTGGCGGTCCTGGGGGACGGCGACTACCTGATGGGGAACTCGGCGCTGTGGACGGCGGCGCATCACCGGCTGCCGCTGCTGGTCGTGGTGGCCAACAACCGCTCCTACTTCAACGACGAGGTGCACCAGGAGCGGGTCGCACGGATGCGGGACCGCCCGGTGCAGAATCGTTCGGTGGGGCAGCACATCCGCAATCCGGCCCCGGACCTCGCGGCCATGGCCCGCTCGATGGGCCTGCAGGGCTACGGGCCGGTCGCCACCGCGGTCGAACTGAAGGAGTCGCTGGCCAAAGCGGTTGCCGACGTCGAGGCGGGCGGGGCCGCGGTCGTCGACGTCCGGGTGAGCCCGGGAAACGGCGATCACGACGTTCCGGCCAGCGCGGGGCGGGGGAGCGAGGGATAACGGCTGCGGGCCGCGGTTCCGGCCTGCCCGGATACGTCCTCGTTACGCAAACGTGACGAACCGATTTCTTGCGAATGGTATGACCTTATGCCACTCTTGGTGATCAAGCACACGTCACGCTGTGAGAGGGGCCCGGCACGGCCCCGACCCGGAGGGAGGTACCGTGCGCCACGATCACCGGCCTCGCGCACTTTTCCCCGCTAAGGCATGTGCGGCCGAGGGTACCCAGCGGTACCCGGCGGCTCCTCGCGCGCAGCCATAGGCCGCCCGTGGCCGGTCCGTGCTACCCCCCCAGCGCCGGGCAGGCCAGCAGGGCATCGCCGCCCGGCCGCGAGATAGGGTCCCGATGACGCACGATCTGTTGTCCGGCTTCTCCCAGTTGCTCACCCCCGAGGCCATCGGCCTGCTGATCGCCGGCATGGCGATCGGCATGTTCATGGGCATGCTGCCGGGGATGGGCGTGTCGCTCGCGCTCAGCCTGATGCTCCCGTTCCTGTACCACATGAGCGTGGTGCCGGCGGTGACGCTCATGCTGGCCACGCAGGCCGCCTCTTATTATGCGGCGTCGATTACCGCGATCCTGCTCAATACGCCCGGCGCCCCCGAGTCCTACCCGACGACGCTGGACGGGTTCCCCATGGCCAGGCGGGGCGAGGCGGGCCGGGCCCTGGCCATCTCGGCCGCCTCGACCTGGGCCGGCGGGTGGATCGGCTGCATCCTGCTGGTCGCCCTGCTCCAGGTGGCCGGGTCGTTCATCAACGTGTTCCACCCGCCCGAGTTCGTGGCCATCATCATCCTGGCCCTGGTGCTGATCGGCGGCACGGGCGAGAGCACCTCGAGCAGCAAGGTGATCCTGTCCGGCGCGATCGGCCTGATGCTCTCGTTCATCGGCAGCGACCCGGTGACCGGGATCTCCCGGTTCACCTTCGGCTCCACGTCTCTGATGAGCGGGCTGAACGTGGTGCCGTTCGCGCTCGGTGTGTTCGCCATGACGCAGATGGTGGTGATGTACGGCCGCAACGAGTCGGTCACCAGCGGCGCGCACAACATGCTGCGCCACACGTTCCGGCAGCAGGTCGGCCAGGGCCTGCGGGACACCGGGGCGAACTGGATCTCCGTCGTGCGCTCGGCGGTCGTCGCGGGCGTGCTCGGGCTGATCCCCGGCATCGGCGGGTTCAGCGCCAACTTCATCTCCTACAGCCTGGGCCGCCAGGTCTCGCGGAACGGCCGCGAATTCGGCACCGGGGTCCCGGCCGGCGTGGCCTCGGCCGAGGGCTCATCCTTGGCCAAAGAGGTCGGATCTCTGGCCCCGGCGGTGGCGCTGGGCCTGCCGTCCGGCGTCGGCATGGTCATCTTCATCGCGGCCCTGACCATCCTCGGCGTCCAGCCCGGGCCCACCCTGCTGAAGGCGCAGCCGACCCTGCCCTACTCGATGATGTGGGTTATGGCCATCGCCGGCCTCGTGTCCTGCGCGGTCGGCCTGGCCATCACCCCCTGGCTGAGCCGGGCGACCACCGTTCGCGGCCCGGTGATGATGCCGGTGATCGTCTCCCTGGCCGTGCTGGGCAGCTTCGCCGCGGTGACCGGCTTCACCGGTGTGGTCGAGCTCGCGGTGTTCGCCCTGGCCGGGGTGGTCATGCGCAAGCTCGGCTACTCCCTCGCGGCGATGACGATCGGGCTGGTCCTCGGGGCCACGTTCGCCGACAACCTGCACCTGACCCAGAGCATCTACGGCTGGGGTTTCGTCACCCGCAGCCCCCTCGCCGACGTGTTCCTGGTCATCAGCGCCGTTCTGCTCGTGGTGATCACCGTGCGGGGACGGCGGCACCACGGCGGCGGCATCGTCACCCCCGAACGCGCCGCGCGCGGGCCCCGGCCCCCGCACCCGGTCCTCGAACCGGTCACCGAGGCCGTGATCGCGGTCCTCTCGATCGTCTACCTGGTCATCGCGCTCGGCTACACGCCCGACGCCGGGCGGGTTCCGGCCATCATCGCGGGCATCGCCGCGGCCGTCGCGCTGTTCCGGCTCGGTTCCTGGGGCCTGCGGCGGTTGGGTGACATGCGCCGGTCCGGCGCTACGGTGGCGACCGCGGATGGCACCCCGGCCATGGCGGGCGCGCCCGCCTCCATAGCCGCTCACACCGCGGGCGCCACGCTGACCGCCGACGCCGCAGCCGACCCACCCGAAACGGGACCGCGCGGCCGTGAGCCCGCGGGACCCGATCTCGCCGGACCGGACCTGGAGGACCCGCACGTCCCCGGCCGGACGGCGGCGCCCCGGACCCGGACCTGGGCCAGCCGGAGGCCGCGCTGCCCGGCGAGCGCCGCCGCCGGACAAAGCGTGAACTGGTCGCGCTCGGCTGGATCTGGGCCGCGGTGGCCGCCAGCTACCTGTTCGGCTTCGAGATCGGCGTGCCGGTCGTCGCGGCCGCTTACTGCCTGACCGCGATCGGGTGGGCGCGCCGCTGGCAGCGGCTCACGTTCGCGGCCGCGGTCACGGGGACGGCGTTCCTGATCGCCTTCGGCTTCGTTTCCCTCTTTCACCTCACGTTCACCGGACTCCTGGCCTGAGCTTTCCCAGCGCGAGCGCCGTTCGGTAAACGCGGCCTGATGAACCAAGAAAGGCAGAGCATGATGCACAACCGACAGGGACGTCGTTGTAACACCCGGTGGTGGCGGACGAGCGCGGGCCGCCGTGGAACGCTGGCCACCGCCGCCGTGGCCTCGGTCGCGATGCTCGCGGCGTGCGGCACATCCTCGGGGTCCGGCTCGTCCGGGTCGGGATCAGGCGGGGGAGCGGGCTACTTCAAGGGCAAGACCATCACGCTCATCGCCCCGGACAAGCCCGGCGGCAGCTACGACGCCTACGCACGCCTATTTGCGCCGTACGTGGGCCAGGAACTCGGCGCCACGATCAATGTGGAGGACGTGGCCGGGGCCGGCACCGTCGAGGGAACCAACCAGATGGCGGCGGCCAGCCCCAACGGCCTGACCATCGGGATGGTCAGCGTCGGCGGCGACACGGCCAGCCTGGTGGAGAAGCAGCCCGGGCAGACGTTCAAGATGGACAAGCTGAGCTGGATCGGCCAGCCGGCCGTCGTGCCGAACGCGCTGGTCACCCAGCCCGGGGCCGCCGCGCAGAGTTTCACGGCGCTGGTGCACTCCGGGAGCACGGTGAACGTGCTCGACATCCGGAACGGGATCGGCGACATGCTGAACCGGGTGATCTTCGGCGCCTTCGGCATCAAGCACAAGGTGGACACCGGGTTCGAGTCCACGTCCTCGCTGAAGCAGGGTTTCCTGGCCAAGGACGGCCAGACCATCTTCGAGGCCATGTCGACCCTGTACCCGCTGATCTCCGGGAGCGAGGCCAAGCCGCTGCTCGTTACCGGTTCGGTCGCGCTGCCCAGCTACCAGAAGGTGCTGAGCGGTGTCCCGACCATCCAGTCCGAGCTGTCGCAGGTGTCCCTGTCCAGCCCCAACTCGGCCGCGGTGAAGGAAGCGCTGGACCTCAGCAACCTGGCCGACGACTTCGCGGCCCCGGCCGGCCTGCCGGCATCGGAGCTCACCGCACTGCGGCAGGCGTTCGAGAAGGCGGCTGCCCTCCCGGCGCTGAAGGCTCAGGCTTCGAAGGCCTCACTGCCGCTCAGCTTCACCCCTGGCTCTGCCCTCGCAGGCCAGGTGAACACGGCGCTGGCCAACTCGAACGCGATCGCCCCGTACGTCAGCTAGCCAGCCAGCACTTCAACCAGAAGGGCGGACAGTGAGCACGAGGACCACAACCAAGGTTGCGCACTACTACGTGCAGAAGCAGCGGCGGGCGGAATTCATCGACAACTGGCGGGCCAACCACCGCACCGTGGTGGCCCTGGAAGACGTCGAGATGCACGAGACCAGCCGGCGGATGCGCCGGGGCGTCTACGTCGGGGCGGACGGCGGGCGGGCCACCCGTTCGATGGACGCCACCGCGCACGAGATCGACCCGGGCGCGGTCAGCACGGTCCACCGCCACTCGTGGGACGCCATGCTGTTCTGCATCGCGGGCCAGGCGTGGACCGAGATCGACGGCGAGCGCATCAACTGGGGACCGGGTGACTCCCTGCATCTGCCCGCCTGGAGCTGGCACCGGCATGGCAACGAGGGCAGCGGGGCCGCCCGCTTCCTGAGCTTCTCCTCCGAGCCGATGCTGGAGACGATGGGCATGGCGATCCAGGAGGAGGGCGGTGACGCCGACGTCGCCACGCTGTCCCCGAGGCCGCCGTTCAGCCCGGCGATCGAGGGCGACGACCCGTATGCCGAACGGCTCCGGCGGCTGGCTTCCGATCAGCAGGCGCGCCGCAGCGGCCGGCTGCACACGAGCTGGGACTGCCTGGAGATGCTGCCGACGCCGCGCGGGACCCGGACGACCTTCCTCCTGGACCGGGCGATCGGCTACCAGGCGTCCGGCATCACCATGGCCATGTTCGAGATCGGCCCGGGCCGCGGGCAGTCGATGCACCGCCACCCCGGTGAGGCGTGGCTGTACGTCGTCGAGGGCCACGGCCATTCCTACCTGGGGTCCGAGCCGGAAGGCGGCACGACGTACCCGTGGAAGAAGGGCGACATCATCGTCGTCGACCACTTCCTGTGGCACCAGCACATCAACGACGATCCCGAACGGACCGCGCGGGTCGTCCGGATCCACATGTTCGACAGCCTGCTGGAGACGATGCGGGCCCTGTGCGACCCGCTCGTCCTGTTCGAGGAGCCGCCCGACCACATCCGCGACCAGCAGGCCGGCGACCCGGCCACGGTCGACTGGCCGGAGCTGACCAGGCCCACCTGGCCGTGACGACGGATTCACTGCCCCGCGGCGTCGCGTCCGTCCATGCGCTGCCGTCCTCCCACCATGAGGGCCCGTGGGACCACATCGTCACGCCGCCGGGAACCAAGGAACGGCTGCTGGGGACGGCGGCGCTGACGATGCGGCACGGGCGGCGGCTGGCCGCCCTGCCCGGCCCGCCGAGCGGCCTGATCCTGCTGGCCGGGCCGCCCGGCACCGGGAAGACGACGCTGGCTCACGGCCTGGCCCAGGCGGCGGCGCTCGCCGTCGCCGACCGGGGCGCCACCACGTTCATCGAGATCGACCCGCACGCCATGCCGAGCGAGATGCTGGGGGAGAGCCAGCGCAACGTGGTCCGGCTGCTACGCGACGTCGTCCCCGAGCTGGCCCGGGGCCGCCCGCACGTCATCGTCCTGATCGACGAGGTGGACAGCTTCGCGGTCCGGCGCGACCTCGCCTCGTTCGAGACCAACCCGGTCGACGTGCAGCGGGCCACCGACGCCGTGCTGACCGGCATGGATCACTTGGCCGCCACGCTGCCCGGCACGCTGTTCGTGACGGCGACCAACTTCCTGCGCGCGGTCGACGAGGCGTTCCTGTCCCGCGCCGACCTAATCGTGGAGCTAGCCCTGCCCGACGCGCCGGCCAGGGCCCAGATCCTCGCGGCGGCCCTGGCCGACCTGGCCGGGCTGTGGCCCGCCCTCAAGGACCTGGCCGAGAACAGCGCTCTGCACGCCGAGCTGGCCGGTCTGACCGAAGGATGGGACGGCCGCCGCGTGCGGAAGCTGCCCCTTGCCGTGATCGGTGCCGACCCGGCCCTAGCCCACGACCCCGCGAACCTGACCGCCGCCCACCTGCGAGCCGCTACGCGCGCATAAGCAACGCAGGCAGCGGCGCAGCCGGTGGGCTACGCAGCGGCTGCGGAAGCGCCTCCTTCGCGGAGGTGGCGGGTGAAGAAGCGCTCCGAGCTGTCTGCCTCGAACGCGGGTACGCCCACGTGGCGGCCGGGGTTGGCGTGCAGCGTCTTCTCGGGGGAGGCGAAGGCGTCGAACAGCGCGAGGCCCGACTCGCGCGGCACCACCTCGTCGTCCCACTGCAGCAGGAACTCGACGGGGACGGAAATCCGGGCCGCCGCCTCAGTGAGGGTTTCACCGCCCGCGAGGCCGAAGACGGCCGCGGTGATCCTCGGTTCGGCCGCCACGAACGGCACGCCGATCCCGCTGCCCATCGACACGCCCCAGAACCCCACCGGCCCGCCCGCGCCAACGCAGTCGAGTTTCTGGAGCGCGTCCAGGGTGGCCAGCCATTCGGGAACCGCCCGCGCCGCCAGCGCTGCGTTGTGGCGGGAGATCAGCGGGCCGAGCGGCTCACCGGCCGCCACTCGTTCCCTGATGACGGCCACGGAGCGCTCGTTTTGCTCGGTTCCCGGCTGGTCGCCGTGCCCGGGCGCGTCAATGGCCGCCACCGCGAAGCCGCAGGCCACGTAGCGGTAGGCGCGGGCCACCAGGCCCTCGGCCTTTTTGTGGTGGCCGCCGCCATGACCCAGCAGCACCAGGGGGAGGCGACCGGCGGCATCGGCGGGTGACCAGAGCACGCCAGGGATGTGATCCAGGGTGAAGAGACGTTCCAAGACGCCGTCCGAGGTCGTCTCCGAGGTGAAGCGCATAGGTTCGTTGCCTTTCGGGAGTGCCTGCGGGCGCTCCCAGGGCCACCTATGTCAGATGAACCGCACAGCCATGGGGGAGGAGAGCACCCAATCTGATAGAGCGGTAATGGGTCTCACCTCCTCGGCCGGTCACGTGCAGGCGACGCTACCAGACATCCACCACGGGCATACAGCCTCACACGCGAACTTAGCCGCCACCGCCGTCACCCCCGATGCTTCGGCGATTCGGTCGTGATGCAGTGCTGCAAATGGCTGGCGGCTTCGAGGGCTTCTCCTGTCGCCTGCAAGGAGAGCCGCTGCTCGTGCAGCGAGGCGTGCCTGGCGTCGCCAGTGCCCGGTAGGCCAGGAGCGCCCGGTGATGTGTGCCGTCGACCTGCACCCTGATGGGTCACCAGTTTGATCTCCACGTCGTCTGATTCATCTGCGAGATCATCGCGTCCGTGACCAGCCTGCCGGGCGTCGTTGCCGTCACCGCAATCCTCAACCCCGGGGAGACAACCGCCGCATTGGCATGTTCACTGCTCACCGACGCCCACACCCGGGCGGTCCAACGACACCGCCGCCGCGCATGAGCGCATCGCGGCGTACCTGGGCGGGTTAAGGTGACCGGGTGACCGGCACAGATGGCATCGTCGAGCGCATCCTGACCACCTACGACACCATCACCGTCGTCGGCGCGAGTGCCGCGGAGGCCAAGGCCGCGCACTACGTGCCCGCGCACATGCAGCGCCATGGCTGGCGCATCATCCCGGTCAACCCGCATGCGAACAAGATCCTCGGCGAGCAGGTCCACCGGACGCTCGGCGACGTCCCCGAGCAGGTCGGTCTGGTCGACGTGTTCCGGCCGCCCGGGCAGGCGGCAGACATCGCGCGTCAGGCGGTCGCAGCCGGTGCCACCGCCCTGTGGCTGCAACTGGGCATCGCCTCAACCGAGGCCCGTGCCATCGCCGAGGCGCCGGCCTGCTCTACGTGGAAGACCGGTGCCTGACATCGAGCAGCGCCGCCTCGGGCTGGACGCCCCCGGCCGACGGGTGCGCTTAGTCTGCCGGTATGGGTGAGATCCGGGTAGGCACGGCGTCGTGGACGGACAAGACGCTGATCGAGTCGGGCTGGTACCCGCCGGAGGCGAATACGCCGGAGAAGCGGCTGCGGTACTACGCGCGGCAGTTCCCGCTGGTGGAGGTGGACTCCACCTACTACGCGCTGCCCGCGGAGCAGACCGCGGCGGCCTGGGCCGACCGCACCCCGGGGGGATTCACCTTCAACGTGAAGGCGTTCAGCCTGTTCACCCACCATCCGACCCGGATCGCCGCGCTGCCCAAGGACCTGCGGGCCGCCGCGCAGCGCGACGGCAAGGACAACGTCTACCTGAAGAACGTCGATCCGGAGGTGGCCGACCAGGCCTGGAACCGTTTCCTGGCCGCGCTGGAGCCGCTGCGGATAGCCGGCAAGCTCGGCGCGATCTTGTTCCAGTTCCCGCAATGGTTCCCCATCTCGCGGGCCCACAAGGACTACATCCTGTTCTGCAAGGAGCGGGTGGCGCCGCGCCGGCCGTGTATCGAATTCCGCAACCGCACCTGGATGACGGAGGAAAACCGCGAGGAGACGCTGGACTTCCTTTCCTCCTACGGGCTGGCCTACGTCTGCGTGGACATGCCGCAGGGGCATCCCAGTTCCATTCCGCCGGTCGTGGCGGCCACCTCGGACCTGGGCGTCGTGCGCATGCACGGCCAGTCCGATAAATGGGACAGCAAGAACATCCAGGAGAAGTACCGTTACCGCTACAGCGAAAAGGAGCTCAAGGAGTGGGCGCCGAAAGTCCGCGAGCTCGCCGGGGAGACGGAAACCACCCACGTCCTGTTCAACAACTGCTACAGCAACGACGCCCAGGTCAACGCCCAGCAATTGAGGGCGCTGCTCGGCACGTGACGGCCGGCATGCCATGACGCAGAGCCCGGACACGACAGTGGTCGCCATCGCCGGGGCGGGCCCGGCCGGGCTGATCCTGGCCCACCTGCTGCGAGCGAAGGCATCCCGTTCGTCGTGCTGGAAAAGCGGGGCCGCCGATCTAGCCAGCCTGCCGAAGGCCGGACTCATCGAGTACCGCACCGTGCAGTTGCTGAAGCGCGAAGGCATCGCCGGGCCGATCCTCGAGTTCGGGAACGAGAATGACCCGTGCGAGTTCAGGACGCCGAACGGCTCGGCCGTGCTGGACTACGGGCGGCTGACGGGCGGCCGCCCGCACCACGTCTATCCGCAGCACCAGCTGGTGCAACGGCTGTGCGACAACCTGCTGGACGCCGGGGGAGACGTCGGTCGGGTACATCGTCGCGGAGTGGGCCAGGAGCCCGGAGAAGTGGCGCTGTCAGTCACCGGGCCGGACGGCAGCCAGTCCGTTATTCGCTGTGACGTCGCGGTCGGCTGTGAGGAGCCCACAGCGCCGTCGCGGCCGCCATGGACAAGACCCGAACGACCGGGCAGTCCCGGCCCGGTGGCTGGCCGCGATCGGGGCCGCGCCGCCGATCGCGGACCACACCATCTACGCCGCCCACCCGGATGGCTTTGCCGGTCACATGCGGAGGGGTTCACGCCAGACCCGTTATTACCTCGAGGTCCCTCTCGCCGACACGGTGGACGACTGGCCGGAGCAGCGCGTCCGGGACGAGCTGTCGGCCCGGCTCGGTGCGGGAGAACGCCTGCGCGGCGTTCCGTTCGGCGATATCGCGCTGCTCGATCTGCGATGAGGGTGACCGAGCCCATGCAGCAGGGGCGCCTGCTGCTGGCCGGTGACGCCGCGCACCTCATCACCCCGGCCGGGGCCAAGGGCATGAACTGGCCATTCAAGATGCCGTCGAACTGGCCCATGGGCTCATCGAGCGCTTCGGCGCGCCGAAGGACGGCGCCCGATTGCCGGCCTACTCGCAGCGGCGCCTCCCGGCGATCTGGCGTGCCCAGACCTTCTCCAGCTGGTTTCTGCGCAGCATCCTGACCAGCCTCCAGGACGGCAGCGACCCCGGCCGCCTTCGGAGGCTTCGGCCACGGGCTCAGGGAAGGCTGGGTGACGAGCCTGCAAACCGAACCGCTGCTGGCCCGCTGGTTGGCTCCGCGCGTACGCCGGAGCAGATCAGTAGCGCTGCGGCATCAGGATCAGGCAGCAGACG
>CAVQZM010000079.1:0-50221 GCA_963718475.1 uncultured Actinomycetes bacterium
GCCCCCTGCGGTCCCGACCACTCCGGCAAGCAGGCCTGCACCGACCAGCAGTAGGTCATCGGCAGTCGATATCACAACCCGCTGAGACTAGGGGAAAGTCTTGAGGGCGCAGGGGCGAGACGCCTCCGGCGCGTCGTGGTCCTGGCCGCCGCAGGCGTGCATATAGGGAAAGACCAGGGTAAACCCTGACTGATCGAGCGACTCAGCGCGCTACCGTTGGTACGTCACCAACCGAGTTAGGAGCCAAAACATGGAAGAGAGCTTCGAGGACCGAGCCGAGAAGACGGCCGGGACCGCTGGGTCAGTCGCAGGAGGCTTTACCGGCGCCGTGCTCGTCCGGTCATTGATCCCCGTCCCGATCCTGGGACCAGTCGTCGGTGCAGTTATCGGGGCAACCATCGGGAGCGAAGTAGGGCGCCGCCTCGGCAGGGCCACCGTGAACGGGGGCACGGCCTTCTTCAAGACCTTCACGGACTAGATTTTCACGGACTAGCCCTTCACGGAGTCATCAGCCGACCTGATTGTCCCGCCTCAACTTGGCCTGAGGGCAGGGTTCCTAGAACTGCCAGCGCCCGGTCTCCTGGAAGCTGTCGCGTCCCGCCCAACCGGCGGCACGCCAGGCCAGCACGACGGCAGGCTCGACGCACTGTAGAGGCCCGTACTTTCCGACGTCGTAGTCCCAGTCGTACTTCTGGTTATAGGCCGTGATGCGGTCCCCGCTGCTCACCGGCTGGCGGGCGCGCCCTTCGACAATGACCACATCGGTGCCGCTGTCGAGGTGGACAGTGACATTGGGATCGTCCGCCAGGGCCCTGAGCGTGGCCGGCGTGCCGATGCTGAGGTAGAGGCACTCTTCCCGCCACACGCCCCAGACAGGGCGGGGATGAGGATGGCCCTCGGAACGGGGCACGACCCAGTAGGTACCAGCGGACTCGAGCTGGAACTGGGCCCAGGCCCATCCGAGGGCCGGTTTCTGGCTCTGCTGTCCGTACAACCGGAGGGGAACAGCGAGGGGCACCGGCTCACTCTAACCAGACCTTCAACCCGACTATTTGAGAATGGCCGCCGTCCGGCGCCAGCGGAGGTACGCCTCCATGAACGGTAAGAGGTCCCCATCGAGTACGGCGGCCACGTTGCCCGTCTCGTAGTCGGTGCGCAGGTCCTTTACCAGCTGGAAGGGAGCCAGGACGTAGCTGCGGATCTGCGAGCCCCACCCGATCTGGGCCTTGGGGCCGGCCATGACGGCCATCTCCGCCACCCGTTCTTCGTGGGCTCGGGCCGCCAGCCGGGCGGCCAGGATCTGCATGGCACGCGGCCTTGTTCTGATGTTGCGAGCGCTCGTTCTGGCACGACACCACCAGACCTGTGGGCAGGTGGGTGATTCGAACGGCGGAATCGGTCACGTTGACGTGCTGGCCGCCGGCGCTGGAGCTGCGGTAGGTGTCGATACGCAGGTCTTTCTCGTCGATTTCTACTTCGCTGCTGGCGTCCTCGAAGAACGGCACCACGGTTACGGCGGCGAAGCTCGTGTGCCGCCGGTGCTGGGCGTCGAAGGGCGACATGCGCACCAGTCGGTGGACGCCTCGCTCCGAGGCCATGAGGCCGGTGGCGTAGCGGCCCTTGATGATGAAGGTGGCGGACAGGATGCCGGCTTCCTGGCCCTGGCTGATCTCGGCTATCTCCAGGGAAAAGCCCCGGCGCTCGACCCAGCGCTGGTACATCCTCAGCAACATCTCGGCCCAGTCCTGGGCGTCGGTGCCGCCGTCCTTGGCGTGCACCTCGCACACGGCGTCGAGTTCGTCGTGCTCGCCCGTGAACAACGACCGCAGCTCCAGCTGGTCGAGCTCGGCGGCCAGCTCAGCGGTCATGGTCTCCAGGTCGCCGGCTACCGAACCGTCATCTTCCTCGCGGGCCAGTTCGAACAACGCTTCGGCGTCGGCCAGGCGGCGCTCGAGCGAGCCGAGCAAGTCGACGTCGTCCTTCAAGGCGGCGTACTCGCGCCCGATGGCCTGGGCGGCGTCGGGGTCGTCCCACAGGTCGGGGCGCGAAAGTCGGGCTCGAGCTCGGCCAGCCGTTTGCGGCTGGCTCGATGTCAAGGTAGACACCTGCCTCGTCAAGCCGGCGCCGTAGGGCGCGCAGATCCTCGCTAAAGTCCCGCATCCGGAGACGGACCTACTGCCGTGACAAAACTTGAACTTCTTACCGCTCCCGCACGGGCACGGGTCATTGCGGCCCGCGTTTTCGAACCCCGAGGCGGCGGGGACCGGTCCCTTCATAGCCGCTACCGACGGCGTCCCTGAGGCCCGGCTCGCTTGGCTGGCGCCGTCGCCTCTGCGCATGGCCACCATGTCCTCTTCGGAGGCGAACACCACCTCCTCACCCGCCACCGGTCCGGCGGCCAGGGCGCCGGCGATGGCTTGTGCTCCGAGCACCGGGCCCTCCGGAGCCAGGTACTGGGCCCGGGCCAAGCTCGGCTCCGGGCCGGCCGCTCCTGGACCTGCACCTGGGCGTGCATGACGTACTTCACGTAGTCGTCATCGATGCTGGCCATCAGCTGGCCGAACATCTCATAGCCGTCTTTCTGCCACTCGGTCAGGGGGTCCTTCTGGCCCAGCGAGCGCAGGTTGATGCCCTCACGCAGGTAGTCCATTTCTGACAGGTGCTCGCGCCAGCGCTGGTCGATCAGCTGGAGCATTATCTCGCGCTCCATCTGGCGCATGGTGTCCGCCGGCTCACCTTCCGGCGGGGCCGGCATCGATGCTCGCGCTTTCGTAATACTCGAGCGCCTCGCCCACCACCGCCTCGTAAATGGCGTCGGTGGAGGGGAGCTCCTTCAACGTCTCGACCCCCATCTGGGTCGGGAAATATTCGCGGGCCTCGGTCAACAGGCCGTCGATGTCCCACTCCTCGTGGAAGTCCGAGGGGCAATGGGCACGGATTATCGAGTCGACCGCCGAGGTGAGGATGTCGATCGTGCGCTGGCGCAGGTCTTCGCCCTCCATTACCTGGATGCGGCGGGCGTAGATGACCTTGCGCTGCTCGTTCATCACCTCGTCGTATTTGAGGGTGTCTTTGCGCATCTCGGCGTTGCGGATTTCGACGTTGTGCTGGGCCCTCTCGATGGCCCTGGTCACCATCCGGTTCTCGATGGGGATGTCCTCGGGGAACCGGCCCATGGCCCACGTCATCATGCCCTGGGCGAACAGCCGCATGAGCTCGTCCTCCAGGGACAGGAAGAACCGGCTTTCACCCGGGTCGCCCTGGCGGCCGCTGCGGCCGCGCAACTGGTCGTCGACGCGGCGGGCTCATGACGCTCGGAGCCGAGCACGTACAGCCCGCCGAGCTCGCGCACCTGGTCGCCTTCGGCGGAACATCCTCCCTGTACTTGGCCAACAGTTCGTTCGAGCGGGCGACGCCCTCTTCGCTGACGGGGTCGAGGCCCTCGGCCCGCACCCTCCAGGGCCAGGTCTTCGGGGTTGCCTCCGAGGAGGATGTCGACACCACGCCCGGCCATGTTGGTGGCCACCGTTATGGCGTTGAGCCGGCCCGCCTGGGCGATGATCGCCGCCTCCCGGGCGTGCTGCTTGGCGTTGAGGACCTCGTGGGGGATACCTCGCCTGGTGAACATCCGGGATAGCACCTCGGACTTCTCCACCGAGGCCGTGCCCACCAAGACGGGCTGGCCCTTTTCGAAGCGCTCGCGCACGTCGTCGACCACGGCATTGAACTTGGCCTTTTCGGTCCGGTAAATGAGGTCCGGGTAATCCTGGCGGACCATGGGCAAATTGGTCGGGATGGGCACGACCTGGATTGGTACGTCGAGCCGAACTCGGACGCTTCGGTGAGGGCCGTCCCGTCATGCCCGACAACTTGTCGTAGAGGCGGAAGTAGTTCTGGAGGGTCACGGTGGCCCAGGTGTGGTTCTCCTCTTTGATCGCCACCCTCTCTTTGGCCTCGACCGCCTGGTGCAGCCCGTCGGACCAGCGCCGGCCTTCGAGGATGCGCCCAGTGAACTCGTCGACGATCTTGACCTCACCGTCGGCGACGAGGTAGTCCTTGTCCCGCTTGTACAGCTCCTTGGCCTGGAGCGCCTTGGTGAGCTGGTGGACCAGGTTGGCCGTGCCAAGGTCGTAGAGGTTGTCGATGCCGAGCAGGCTTCTCGACCTTCTCGATCCCTCTTCGGTGGGCGCAACCGTGCGCTTTTCCTCGTCCACCTCGTAGTCGGCCTCACGGGACAGGCTGCGGGCCACGCCGGCAAATTGGTAGTACAGGCGGGCCGACTCGTTCGAGGGGCCGGAGATGATGAGCGGTGTCCTGGCCTCGTCGATGAGGATGGAGTCCACTTCGTCGACGATGGCGAAATGGTGGCCACGCTGGACCATGTGGTCCAGGCTCCGGGCCATGTTGTCGCGCAGGTAATCAAAGCCGAACTCGGTGTTGGTGCCGTAGGTCATGTCGCAGTTGTAGGCCTGCTTCTTGTCGTCCCACTCGGGGAAGTCGGGCGAGATCCGGCCCACCGTAAGACCGAGGAAGCGGTGGACCGGCCCATCCACTCGGCGTCACGCCCGGCCAGGTAGTCGTTGACGGTGACCACATGGACGCCCTCTTCCTTGAGGGCGTTGAGGTACACGGGCAGGGTGGAGACCAGGGTCTTGCCTTCGCCGGTCTTCATCTCGGCGATCCAACCGAAGTGCAGGGCGGCACCGCCCATCAGCTGGACGTCGTAGTGGCGCTGGCCGATCGTCCGCGTGGCCGCCTCCCGAACGGTGGCGAACGCCTCGGTCAGGAGGTCGTTGAGATCCTCGACCGTTGGCGATCCGCTCCCTGAACTCAATCGTCTTGTGGGCCAGAGCCTCGTCGGAGAGGCCGTCATACTCCGGCTCGAGGGCATTGATGTCAGGCACGAGGGACTGCAGGGCCCGCAGTTTCTTGCCCTCGCCGATACGCAGGAACTTGGTCAGCACGCTCATTTCGCCTACCAAACTACCAGCGCAGGCGCCCCTTGATCGGGCCAGCAGCGAGGTGCTCCGGGTTTGGCTGCTACTCGGCCGTCGGGTCGAGGGGCGAGGCGCTTTCGCCAGGCGTAGGTGACGGCTTCCATCCGCGAGTGAAGGTGGAGCTTCTCCAGGATATTGCGCACGTGGTTCTTGACCGTGTTCTCCGAGATGAACAGGGCGGAGGCGATGTCCTTGTTGCTCTTGGACTGGGCCATGAGCTGCAGGACCTGCATCTCTCTGTCTGTGAGCCCGGTGGGGGCCAGCTCCTCGCGTTCGGACGCCCGCCGGGCCAAGGACCTGAACTCGGACAGCAGCTTGGTCGTCATGGAGGGCGAGATGACTGCTTGGCGCTGGACGATCGCCCGCACGGTCTCGGCGATCTCCTCGACCGCGATCTGTTTCAACAGGTAGCCGTTGGCGCCCGCCTTGACCGACTCGTACAGGTCCTGTTCTTCGTCGCTGACCGTCGAGCATCAGGACCTCGGTCGGCCGGAAGCAGGCGGCGGATGTGGCGGGCGGCCTCGATCCCCGAAAGGCGCGGCATGCGGACGTCCATGAGGACCACATCGGTGCGCAGCTCTTGCGCCTTGGCGACCGCTTCCTCGCCGTCGGAGGCCTCGCCGACCACGTCGATGTCCTCGCTGACCGAGAGCACCACGGTAAGGCCCCGGCGGAAAAGTGCCTGGTCGTCGGCCACCAAGACCCGGATCGCGCCCGAGTCCGGACGCCGGTCCTGTCAGGGGAACTCACCGGGCGCCGCTTGATCCGATCCGGGCCACGATAGGAGGTTACCCACCCCAAACACGTTCAAGAATTGAGGTCCCGGCGGCTGACCTGGTCTTTGCCCCCACACTCGCCTGCGGCGGACGTTCAGCGGGCCGGTGGGGCGGCAAGTGGCCCTAGCCATCAGCGCCCCGATAGTCGCCATCTCCGTCCCGGGCCGACGGTCGGCCCACCGGCGGGCAGGGCTTACTCCTAAGCCGCACCTGCTCGGCAACCGGTTGCCTTACGTGGGTCGTTTCGCCTGCGACGGGCTCGACTTGCAACCACAGACCCGCCGGGGGCCTCTGGCCAGGTTACAACGTCTTGTTGGTCCCCGGGAGTCCGCTCAGCTGCTTCTTCATCCACATCAGCACCTCGATAGGCCCCGGGTCGACGCCGGCGTCGGCCGCCAACCACAGCGAGACGTAATCGCCGAAGTAGGTGAGGTCCAGCAGCTGGGCCAGGTCGCCTTCTCCCTGGGCGCGCACTTCGATGACATCGGCCACGAAGGGACGGACCACCTCGGCCGTGATCTCGAACCGCCTTCCCACCTGGGGGTGCTCGCCGTCGTGGCGGAGCATGACGAGGCTCATGAACTCGGCCACCGGCTTGGACGCCTCGGTCCAACCGCACACCTCGTTGTGGCACAGCTCGGGCTGGGTAGCCGAAAAGGCAAGGCGTTTGGCGTTCTCGTTCACCTGGGTCTTCCAGCGCTGGGCAGCGACGGCCCCGATCGCCCCCCCTCCGTGCAACATGGGCACCTGGTCCCGATGCGGCGCGCCACGTCAGCCGCCTCGGATGACTTGCCCGCCTTCACCAGGTCTCGCGGCGCCATTTCAACTGCTCCACGGCCCGCTCCACCCACAGGTCGGCCCCCGGCAGAAGTCCCATCCTCCACAAAACGACCAGCAAGGGCACGGCCATGGCGCCGAAAGCAACCCGCGGCCACGGCACTTCGGGCAGGCCGATCACGGGCGCCCGCCACGCTTCGGCCAGTTGGCAAGCTCGCCCCCGCTGGTGACCACCACCAGCTTCGCCCCCGCCAAGGCGGCGTCGGTCGCCGCCTCGATCGTCTCTTCGGTCCGCCCCGAGCACGAGACGGCAAAGACGAGGGACGATTCGTTCACGAAATGAGGGCACTCGTAGTGCTTCACCACCGTTACAGGCACCGGCAGCAGCGGTGAAGCGACCGCCTGGAGCACATCGCCGGCGATGCCGCTACCGCCCATACCGATCACCACTACGTTCTCGATGTCCTCCCGCTTGGGCAGGCCCGAGATGCCGCGCCGGACGACGTAGCGCTGCTCGCCGCGCAGGTCGCCGGCCTCCTGGGGGTCGGCCTCGGGGGCTCCGTTCCCGGGCCAGGCTCCGGTGCCCGGGGCCCGCGGCGCCGTCCGGCTCCTGCTCGCGGAAGAACGCGTCGACCGGGACATCCAGGGCCTGGGCCATGGCGAACAGCGTGGACACCGACGGGCGGGCCTGACCGCGCTCGATCTGGCTGATCAGGCTGGGTGACACCCCGATCGCCCGGGCGAACTCGGCCACCCGCAGGCCACGCCGCTCCCGGTGGGCCGCACCCGCCGGCCGATCCCGTCGGCCAGCTCGGCCGGCGCCGGGGACCGGCTGGATGATCCCGCGCGTGCCGCGCGTGCGTCAGACATGATGCCGACAATGTTATTGCACGGCAAATCCGGTTATCCCAGGCCACGCCAGGATGAACACCAGCAGCACGGAAGATTCCGGCCCAGGGGTTCACAAGTTCGTTTAGCGTTGCTATCGTCCGGTTACCGACATTTTCCCTATCTTTAGCACCACTGAAATACGTGGTGACTCCCCCGATGGCCACACCGGACGAAGGCGGAGATGGGATGCCCGACAATTTGAACCGTGACGGGGCGGCGGGGCCGGGGGACTCCGCCGCCGGTGGCAGCACCGACTGGGACGCGATCCGCGACCTGCCCGGGTACCGCGAGCTCACCCGGGCCCGCAGGCGGGTGGTCGTGCCGGCGGCCGTGATCTATCTGGCCGGCTACTTCGGATTCCTGCTGCTGGCCGGCCTGGCCCCCGGCGTGCTCGGGCACGGTGTCCACGGCGGGCTCACCGTCGGTTTCATCTTGATGGCCGCGGTCTTCGTGCTGGTCTGGGTGGTCGCCCTCGTCTACGTCAAGGTGTCCAACGGCCCCCTGGACCGGCGGGCGGACGAGGTCAGCGACCAGGCGCGCAAACTCGTGGCCTCCAGTGCCCGGGAGGCCGCGCGGTGACCGGCGCGCAGGCGTTCGGCACCGCGATCTTCATCGTGCTGCTCGCGATCTCGGCGTTCATCCTGGTCCGCTCGGCCCGCCGGATGGACTCGGTCAGCCAGTTCTGGGCGGCCGGGCACTCGGTGTCCGCCTCCCGCAACGGCGTCGCCATGTCGGGCGACTTCCTCGGGGCCACGACCATGCTCGGCTCCGTCGGCCTCATCATGCTGTACGGCTTCGACGGCGCCCTGTACAGCCTGGGCTGGCTGGTCGGGTTCGTGACCGTGCTGCTGTTCATCGGCGAGCGGCTGCGCAACTCGGGCCAGTTCACCATGGCCGACGCCCTCGCGGGACGGCTGAGCGAGGCCCCCATCCGGTGCGCCGTCGCCGTCACCACGCTGATCATCTCGACCCTGCTGATGTTCATCCAGGTCATCGCGGGCGGCGTACTGCTGAAGGCGCTGACCGGAATGCCGTACGCGGCGGGCGTCCTGATCACCGGCGCGGGCATCATCGCCTACGTGCTGCTGGGCGGGATGATCAGCGTGACCTGGCTGCAGTTTGTGAAGGCGCTCATCCTGCTCGCCGTCACCGCCGTGATCGCGTTCTGGGTGCTGGCCAAGACCGGATGGGACCCGGGGAAGCTGCTGGCCCGCGCCGCGGCCCGGTCCCCGGCCGGGGACCGGTTCCTCGCCCCCGGCCTGTACCTGAAGTCCACGATCAACACGGTCTCACTGGGAATCGCGCTGGTGTTCGGGGTCGGCGGGCTGCCGCACCTGCTGATGCGCTTCTTCACCGTGCCGGGCAAGAAGGCGGCCCGCGCGTCGGTCGGCTGGGCCGTGGCCGTGATCGGGGTCGTCTACCTGCTGACCATCGTCGTCGGCATGGGCGCCCGGGCCCTGCTCAGCCCGGCGCAGGTGAAGGCGGCCGGGAAGTCGGGCAACAATGCCGCGCCGGTGCTGGTCCAGGTGCTCGGGGGCGGCGCGCACACCACCGGCGGCGAACTCTTCCTCGCGGTGTTCGTCGCGGCCGCCTTCGCGACCGTCCTCGCCTACGTGGCCGGCACGGTGATCGCCTCGTCCAGCGCGGTGAGCCACGACGTCTTCGCGCAGGTGATCCGCAAGGGGCAGATCACCGGCCGGGAGGAGATCCGGGCCGGCCGGATCACCAGCGTGGTCATCGTGGTCGTCGGCCTGCTGCTCGCGCTCAGCCTGCAGAACCAGAACCTGGCCTTCCTCACCGGGCTGGTCTACGCGATGGCGGCGAGCACGAACTTCCCCGTGCTGGTCCTGGCCATGTACTGGCGGCGCTTCTCCACCGGCGGCGCCATCGCGGGCATGATCGCCGGCGGCGTGTCGACGATCGTCCTCATCGTGCTCAGCCCCGGCGTCTGGCCGGGCCCGCATCCGCTCATCACCCTGGCCAACCCGGCGATCATCTCCGTCCCCCTGGGCTTCATCGCCTGCTGGCTCGGCAGCCTGGTCTGGCCCCGCCGGGCCGACGAACGGTCGTTCGCGGAGTTCAGCGTCAGGGGCACGACCGGCATCCAGGCCGAGGAGCCCGCCCTTTGGTGAAGTAACCCAGGCCCGGTGGTGGGGGCCCGGTGGTGGGGGCCCGGGGTGGAGGCCCGGTGGTGGCGGCCCAGGCGCTCAGGCCATGCTTAGGTCCGTATGACCATTACCCATGCGCTGCTGCTGCTGGTGGCGGCGGGGGCCGTGGCCGGCATCCTCAGCACGGTGGCGGGCCTCGCCTCGCTGGTCTCCTATCCGGTTCTGCTCGGACTCGGGCTCCCGCCCCTGGCCGCGAACGTGACGAACACCGTGTCCCTGGTCCTGACCGGGGCCGGGTCCGCGGCCGGATCCCGGCCCGAACTGGCGGGCCAGCGAGAACGGGTCATCCGGTTCGGGGTGCTGACCGCCCTGGGCGGCGGCGCGGGCGCGGGCGTCCTGCTGGTCGCTCCGGCGGCCACGTTCGAGCGGGTCGTCCCGGTCCTGATCGGCACCGCGTCCCTGCTTTTCCTGGTCCAGCCGAGGATCCGGGCCCTGAACGCGCGGCCGGGCACCGAGCGCAGCGTCGCCCTGCACGCGGCCCTGTTCGCCGTGGGCGCGTACGTCGGATATTTCGGCGCCGCGGCCGGCGTCCTGCTCATGGCCGTGCTGGGCGTGATGATTGACGAGGCCCTGCCCCGGCTGAACGCGCTGAAGAACGTGATCAGCGGGCTGGCCAACTGCGTCGCCTCGGTGTGCTTCGCCATCTTCGCCCCGGTCCACTGGGCGTTCGTGCCGCCGCTGGCGGCGGGTTTCCTGATCGGCGGCTGGACCGGCCCGAAGGTCGTCCGCCGGATGCCGGGCCGGCGCTGCGGGCCGTGGTGGCCGTGGCCGGCGTGGGCCTTGCGGTGAAGCTCGGCCTCAGTGCTTACCGATAGGACGGTGCTTACCGATAGGACATAACCGGACTCGCCTAATTAAATAGCTCTCATCTGGGATTGCACAGGTCTACCCTGTCGTACAGCCCAGATCGGAGCATCACGCATGTCAGCGCTAGTCATCGTGGTCGTAGTCGTTGCGGTCGGCTACTTCGTGTCCCTGCGGATCCACCCCCTCAAACGCTGCCGCACCTGCAAGATGCAGGGCCGGCACTTCGGCAGCGTGTACAAATACGCCTACCGGCGCTGCCGCACGTGCGGCGGCTCGGGGCGGCAGGACCGGCTGGGCGCGAAGATTTTCTTCGGCGGCACCGGCAACACGGGGGTTTTCCCGCGCAGATTAGCGGAGCCGATTTAGACGGAATTTCCCGGCTTATATCGGTTCATTATTGTCGGGCACGACGATCGCCTTGCCGGTGACACCGCTCTCGGCCGCTTCGTGGGCGGCGGCGATATCGTCCAGCCGGAAGCGGTGGACCGGCAGCGGCGTCAGGGCCCCGTCGCGCAGGGCCGCGGTGATGTCGGCGGCGGCCTGCTCGAGCGCGGCGGCCGGGACCGTATACACCAGGACGAACCGGAGCGTGACGTTGGCCGTCATGCACTTCCGCACCGGGAGCACCGGATCGCCGGGCTGGGCCGCGTAGGTGACGATGACCGTCTCCGGCCCCGAAAGCGCCAGGTCGGTTTCCAGGTTGGCGGTCAGCGCCACCTCGACCACCCGGTCGACGCGCTCGGCGAAGGGCCGCACCTGCTCGGCCACGTCCCCCTCGCGGTAGTTCACCACCAGGTCGGCCCCGGCCTGCCGGGCCAGCTCGGCTTTCTCGGCGTTACTGACCGTGGCCACGACCCGCGCGCCGCCCCACTTGGCCAGCTCGATGGCGAAGTGGCCGACCGCCCCCGCGCCCCCCGCGACCAGCACCGTCTTGCCGGTCACCGGGCCGTCGGCGAAGACGCAGTGGTGCGCGGTCATCGCCGGGACGCCCAGGCTCGCGCCGAACTCCATGTCCACCCCGTCGGGCAGCGGCACCGCCTGCCGCTCGGGCACGACCGTCCACTCGGCCGCGGTGCCCCACTTGCTCTGAGGGCCGTGCGCGGCGAAGTACACCCACACCCGCTGCCCCACGCGCGACGGGTCGACCCCGGGGCCGACCGCGTCGATCACCCCGGCCCCGTCCTGGTGCGGCACCTGGAAACCGTCCATCGGGCGCGGGACCGCCCCGCTGCGGGCCTTGACGTCGGTCGGGTTGATCCCGGACGCGTGAGACGCGGACCCTGACCTGGCCCGGGCCCGGCTCGGGCTGCTCGGTCTCGGTTACTTTCAGCACGTCCCGGGCCGCACCGGTGGCGTCGTAGAGCGCAGCCTTCATCCGTCCTCCTGGGCAGGGTCCGTCGTCGTCTTCAGGCTCCATCCTGCCCCAGGGTAGGATCGCCACTCGTGGAACAGCGGGTACTCGGCAGGACAGGCAGGCCAGTCTCGGTCATCGGGCTCGGAACATGGCAGCTCGGCGCCGACTGGGGCAACGTCAGTGACAGCGAGGCGCTGGCCGTGCTGCAGGCGGCGGTGGAGTCGGGGGTCACGTTCCTCGACACGGCCGACGTCTACGGCGACGGGCGCAGCGAGCGCGTCATCGGCCGCTTCATCGCCGGCAACGCCGGCCAGGGGCTGACCGTGGCGACCAAGATGGGCCGGCGCGTCGACCAGGTGCCGGAGAACTACACCCTGGACAACTTCCGGGCCTGGACCGACCGGTCACGGGTCAACCTCGGCGTGGACACCCTCGACCTGGTCCAGCTGCACTGCCCGCCCACGCCGGTATTCTCCAGCGACGCGGTGTTCGATGCCCTGGACACGCTGGTCAGCGAGGAGCGCATCGCCGCCTACGGCGTGAGCGTCGAAACGTGCGAGCAGGCCCTGACCGCCATCGCCCGCCCGGGCCCGGCCAGCGTGCAGATCATCCTGAACGCGTTCCGCCGCAAGCCCCTGGACGAGGTGCTGCCCGCCGCCGCGGCGGCCGGCGTCGGCATCATCGCCCGCGTGCCGCTCGCCTCGGGCCTGCTGTCCGGGCGGTACACCCGGGACACGGCGTTCCCCCAGGACGACCACCGCAACTACAACCGGCATGGTGAGGCATTCGACGTCGGCGAGACGTTCTCCGGGGTCGACTTCGGCGCCGGGGTGGACGCGGCCCGCGAGTTCGCCGCCCTGGCGCTGCCGGGTGGCACGGCCGCCCAGACGGCGCTGCGGTGGGTGGTCCAGCAGCCCGGGGTCACGACCGTGATTCCCGGGGCCCGCAACCCGGACCAGGCCCGGCAGAACTCGGCGGCGGCCGACCTGCCGCCGCTGGACCAGCGGTCCCTCGACGCGATCGAGAACCTCTACGACAAGTACTTCCGCGCGCAGGTCCACTCCCGCTGGTGACCGCCAACGACTGGGCGACGGTGGCCAGTCTCGCCACGGCCGCAGGCACCCTGGTGCTGGCCCTCGCGACATTTTCCGCCGTCCGGTCGGGCAACCGCACCGCCCGGGCGGCCGAGCGCTCGCTGCTGGCCGGCCTGCGGCCGGTGCTGATGGCCTCGCACCGTGAGGATGCGCCGCTGAAGGTGAACTTCGGCGACGGCAAGTGGGTGGGCGTCCCCGGCGGCTGCGCCGTCGGGGAGATCGGCGGCGGCGACGGGTCGATGGGGCCCAAGGACGGGGTGGTCTACCTCGCGCTGTCGCTGCGCAACGTGGGCAACGGGATGTCGGTCCTGCACGGCTGGCGCTTCCACCACGACAGACCGCCCGACAACAGCCATCCGCCGCGTCGAAGAATTCCGGCCGCACACCCGGGACCTGTACCTCCCGGTGGGTGAACCCGGTTTCTGGCAGGGGGCGTTCCGCGACCCGGCCGAGCCGCAATACGAGCCGGCGCGCCGGGTGGTCGAAGAGTGCGCAGACTGGTTCCTGGACCTCCTCTACGGAGATCAGGAAGGCGGCCAGCGGGTCATCACCCGGTTCCGGATGCAGATTTTCACCCGCGAGCGCGCCCCCCGGGTCCCGGGCAATGAGCGCGGCCCGTGGATGGCGACCGTGGGCCGCCACTGGAATCTCGACCGGCCCGACCCGCGCTTACGAAATTCTTATCACTTCCTGCCAGATTGACCGCAGGAGTTACTCACGAGGCAAAATTCACAGCTAAAGGCCAGTCGGCTCTAGCTGGGGAGAGACGCCTATGAGCCTGGACCGTTCCACGGGCGGCCACATCCCGCGAGGCGCCCGGCGCCGGACCGGCGGGCGGCACACCCCGCTGCCCAGAACCAGCCTGGTCGGCGGCCCGGAGGCCGGTGCGGCCGACCCGGCCGACGCCTACTCCGCCTACTCCGCCTACGCCGGCGGTCCGGACGCCTACGCCTCTTACCCGGCCGGGCCGCCGTCCGACCAGGCCAGCACGCCGCGCGCCTATGCCCCGGAACCGGCGTACGCCGGACCGGACCCGGACGCGGCAGGCGGCGCCGAGGACACCCTCGTCCTCGGCCGAATGGGGGCACCCCGGGACCGCCCGCCGTCTCGCTGGTCGCCGGCCGGCACCGCCGGGCGGCTGGCCATGGCCATGTGCGGCGTGGCCATCGTGGCCTTCGCCGGCTTCCGGATGGTTCCCCCGGTCCTGCAGCATCTCGGCATCGGCACGCCCGCCCCGGGCCCGGGCCTGTGTGCCACGTGCCTCGGCCCCATCCCGAGCTCCTCCCTCTTGCCCCAGACCCCCTCGGCCGCGCCGTCCACCGCCCCGGCCCGGGCGGCGCCGCCCGTCCGGCGGACGCCCGCGGCCGCGGCCGTGACGATGCCGTCCACCCCGGCCCCCAGCACCAGCGCCGCCGCCCCGACCTCGCCGGGCGCCCCGCCCGGCGTCACCTACCAGGCGACCGAAGCGGCCGATGGCGGGTTCGCCGGCCAGGTCACCGTGGTCAACCACGGCACGGCCCCGATCAGCAACTGGCAGCTCGTGGTGGCCCTGCCGCTGGACAGCGTGTCGGCCGTGCAGAACGCCGACTTCTCCTACGACAGCGACGTGGTGTTCGCGAGCCCGGCCCCGGGTGATCCGCCGATCAGCCCCGGCGGCACGCTGGTGGTGACGATCTACGGGTCCGGCCCGACGACGGCCCCGGCCGACTGCTACTTCGACCACGTGGCCTGCCAGTAACCTCGGCTGCCCGTAAGCCTCGGCTGCCCGCAATCTCGCCTGCTCGTAACCCAGGTCACATGGTTGCAGTTTGTGCAACTTTGCAGTGCGTGCAATAATAGTGGCATGGCAGAGGATCCATCGGCGCGGTGCGGGCTCCGCGAGCGCAAGAAGCAGGCCACCCGGCGTGCGCTGCACGACGCGGCCCTGCGGCTCGCGCTCGAACGCGGCCTGGAGCACCTCACGGCCGAGGAGATCAGCGCGGCCGCCGACGTGTCCGTCCGGACCTTCTTCAACTACTTCCCGAGCAAGGAACACGCCATCCTCGGCGATGACATGTTCGGGGCTGACGAGGCACAGACGACGGCGCTGATGCTGAGCGCCGGCAGCGTGCTGGACGGGCTGTACGACGTCGCGATCGTGCTCGCCGCCGACACGGCCACCCGCCGTGAGCAGGTACTGATGCGCTGGCAGCTCATGGAGCGTTACCCTGCGTTGCTACCGCGGATATTCGCCAGGCTCGAGGAATTCGAGAAGGTCCTGGCGTCGGCGGTGGCGGCCCGGACGGGCGGCGCTCCGGGCGACGCCTATCCGCAGCTCATGGCGGCCATAGCGAGCACCGCCATGCGGACCGCGGTGCGACGGTGGACGGCCGGTCACGGAGATCATCCGCTCGAGCACCACATGAACGAGGTATTCGGCCTGCTCCGGGAGGGCCTCGCGGGGCCCTCCGGGCACCGCGAGGCCGATGGACAGCCCGGCGCGCGACGCGCCGGGTGAACGGGGACGGCGGGACGGCCAGCCCGCACAGATCGCAGACGAGACGGGGAGCCCTTGCGTCATTCGAGGGCCGGGTACGAGGAGGAACGAGTTGAGCGAGGCAGCCTTGCGTAACCACGCGGCGCCGGCACCGCAGCATCGCCGGGACGCAGCCGGCGGCGGCGGGCAGAAGAACAACGTCACCGTCATTTTCGTGGCGCTGATGCTGGCCGTCTTCCTCGCCGCGCTGGACCAGACGATCGTGGCCACCGCGCTCCCGACCATCGTCGGGGACCTGCACGGCGTCAGCCAGCTGACGTGGGTCACGACCGCGTACCTGCTGACCGCCACGATCGGCCTGCCCATCTACGGCAAGCTCGGCGACCTGTTCGGCCGCAAGGGCCTGTTCATCTTCGCCATCGTCATCTTCCTCATCGGCTCGGTGCTGTCCGGCTTGTCGCAGAACATGGCCGAGCTGATCGCGTTCCGCGCCGTGCAGGGGGTCGGCGCGGGCGGCCTGATGATCGGGGCGCAGGCGATCATCGGCGATGTCGTCTCACCGCGCGAACGCGGCAAGTACATGGGCTTCATCGGGGCCGTGTTCGGCATCGCCACCGTCGCGGGACCGCTGATCGGCGGTTCCCTGACCGACCACGCGAGCTGGCGCTGGGTCTTCTACGTCAACGTCCCGATCGGCATCATCGCCCTCGCGGTCGTCGTCTTCACGCTCCACCTGGCCAAGCAGAACAACAAGCCCAAGCTCGACATCCTGGGCATGGTCCTGCTGTCCGCCGCGTCGGCGTGCATCGTCCTGTTCAGCGTGTGGGGCGGGACCAAGTACTCGTGGCACTCCCCCGTCATCATCGGCCTGGGGGCCGGGTTCGTGGTGCTGGCCGCGCTGTTCGTGCTGGCCGAGCACTATGCGGCCGAGCCGATCATCCCCCTGCGGCTGTTCCGCAGCAGCATCTTCAACATCTCGGCGCTGATCGGGCTGGTCGTCGGGGTCGCGCTGTTCGGCGCGGTCTCCTACATCGGGTTCTTCCTGCAGACGGTCGACCACGTGAGCGCGACCACCTCGGGCCTGCTCATGCTGCCGTTCGTCGGCGGCCTGCTGGTGTCGTCGATCGCCTCCGGGCGGATCGTGAGCGCCACCGGCCGGTACAAGGTCTTCCCGATCGCCGGGACCGCCATCGGCGCGGTGGGCATGGGCCTGCTGTCCCGGATGAGCCTGACCTCGACCCGGGTGGAAAACGGCATCTACATGGCCGTGCTCGGTTTCGGCATCGGCCTGGTCATGCAGATCCTGGTCCTGGCCGTGCAGAACGCCGCCGCCCGCGAGGATCTGGGCGCGGCCACCGCGGCCAACAACTACTTCCGGCAGATCGGCGGCACGGTCGGCAGCGGGATCGTCGGCGCGCTGTTCACCGAGCGGCTGACGTTCAAGATCTCGCACCTGCTCCCGCCCGGCTCCAGCGCCCACCTGCCCAATCTCCAGGGGCTGACGCCCAAGGAACTGTCCGCGCTGCCGGCCAACGTGGAGCACGCGCTCGTCGAGGCGTACTCCTACGCGCTCCCGCCGATCTTCCTGTACCTGGTCCCGGTGCTCGGCGCGGCCTTCATCCTGTCCTTCTTCCTGAAGGAGAAGCGGCTCCGCACCAGCGTCGGCCCGGAGGCCGCTGCGGCTGAGGCCTCGGCCAACGGGCAGGCAGCGGCGCCCGCGGTCGATCCCGCGCAAGCGGCGTTCGCGGCCGCGCCCGCCACCGCAGGCCTGTCGGCCGTGGGGCTCGGGGCCGAGGCGACCGGCCAGTTCGGGGCGGACGCCAGTGACCGCACGCTGGCCCTGGCCGGCGTCGGGCCGGCGCATCGCCGGCCGCGACGAATGGCCACGCGGCCCAGGCTGGGCCGGCTGGAAACCACCCGGATCCGGCCGCGGCGGCGCAACTGTCCGCCCCGGTGCCGGTGATGGAGACCGCCACCCCCGCCGGCGCTCCGGTCTACGGGCACGTCCGTCAGCCGGGCGGCACGCCGCTGGCCGGGGCGACGGTAACGCTGATCGACCCGACCGGCCGGCAGGCCGGGCGGAGCCGTACCGACCCGGACGGCGCCTACCGGATCCCGGCGCCGGGGTCGGGGACCTACACGCTCATCGCGATGGCCAACTCTCATCAGCCGCACGCCTCGGCCGTGCGCATCGGCGGCCAGCCGGTGGAACTTGACGTCCTGCTGGCCGGCGCGTCCCGGCTGACCGGGACCGTGCGCGCGGCCGGAACCGGGGTGCCGCTGCCGGGTGCGACCGTCACACTGGCCGACATGCGCGGGGAGGTCGTCGCGGCCGTCCAGACCGGCCCGGGCGGCCTGTACCTGATCGAGGATCTGGCCTCCGGCCGGTACACCCTCGCGCTGAGCGCTCCGTCCTGCCAGCCGGCCGCGCTGCCGGTCACGGTGGCCGACGGGCAGGAAACGACGCAGGACGCCGAGCTGCGCTCCGGGGCCAGGGTAGAGGGAACCGCCCGGAGCGCCACCGGCACCCCGGTGCCGGATGCCCGGGTCACGCTGCTCGATTCCGACGGCAACGTGGCCGGGGTGGCGACGACCGGCCCGGACGGGAGCTACTCGTTCGAGAACCTGGCCGAAGGCGACTACACGGTCATCGCGAGCGGGTACCCGCCGGCCGCGAGCAGGCTCCAGATCTCGTCCGGCCAGCCGCATTCACACGACGTCCAGCTAGGTCACCCGGAGGCATAAGCGTTGAGCATGGAACCACCGAACCGTGAAAGCGCCGCCGCGCCGTCCGGGCCGCGAGACGAGGCGCCCGCGGCCGGAGGCGTGACGGCGCGGGTCCGGAGCAAGGACGGCTGGGCCGTACGCAATGCCGTCCTCACCGTGACCGATCTGACCGGCCGCCAGGCCGCGCGGGCCGACGGCGACGACGACGGCCTCACGGTGACCGGGCCGCTCGCCCCCGGCACGTACACGGCGATCGTCATGGCCCCGGGCTACACGCCCGCGGCTCGCACGGCGGTCGTCACGGCCAGCGGCTCGGCCACGCTGGGCGCGGTCACGCTGGACCGCGCCGCCGGGGCGGACCTGCCGCCGCCGGGCCAGTGGACGATCGACCCGGCGAACTCCTCGGTCACGATCACCGCCCGGCATATGGGGCTGGCCAGCGTGAGCGGCTTCATCAACGAGTTCTCCGGGACGATCGACATCGCAGATCCCGCCGAACGGTCCACGGTGCGGGCCCTGATGCAGGCCGACAGCATCGACACCGGCAACAAGATGCGGGACGACCACATGCGGTCGCCGGATTTCCTGGACGTCGCGGCCTACCCGCTCATCGAGTACACCGGCACGGGGGTGACCCCGCAGGGTGATGACCGGTGGACGGTCGAGGGTGAGCTCACGCTGCACGGCACGACCAAGCCCGTCGAGCTCGACCTGACCTACCTGGGCACCGGCCCGGACCCGTGGGGCGGCCAGCGCGCCGCCTTCCGGGCCACCGCTGAGCTGCACCGGAAGGACTTCGCGATCGACTGGAACCAGTCGATCACGGCCGGCGTCGTCCTGGTCGGCTGGGTCCTGCAGGTCGTCATCGACATCGAGGCCGTCCAGGGCGAACTCCCGGAGATGTAACCGGGCTCAGTTCCCGGCCGAGCCCGGCGGCCGTCCCGGCCGCCGGGCTCTCCCATGCGGTCCCAGGCGCACTCAGGAACCTTTAAGGATCTTCAAAGGCTTTAGACCTGGTTCATTCCGGCTGTTTCGATCACAATTAAGCATCGATGGTGGTCGATTGGAACTGGCATAGACGTCGGGGCTGGACCGGAAGTGGGAGGGCTATGCGCCCGGAGAACCCGAGACCTGCGCAGCGGCATGACCCGCAGCCGCGAGGCAAGCCAGGGAAATCTCTTCGGCGCCACTGGCCGGCGAAGCCATCCGCGCGCCTGGTCAGCGCCGGCCTGCTCGCGGTGCTGGCTGTCATCTTCGCCACCCCGGCCGACGGCGGCACGACCAGCCTGGCGGCCCGCATCGCGAACGTGGTCGGACTCCTTCCATCATCCCTGCACACCGGCAAGTCGTTCGGCGGGACGGCGGCCATCGGGGCGCTGTTCACCACCAGCAACGGCAAGCTCGGAACCCACTTCTGCACGGCGAGCGTCGTCCACAGCGCGCGCGGGGACCTGGTCATCACCGCCGCGCACTGCATGAGCAGCACGCCGGGAACCGTCGCCTTCGTGCCCGGCTACGCCAACGGGAGCGCCCCGTACGGCGTCTGGTACGTCTCCCGGGTGTTCGAGGACGAGGCGTGGTCGTCGTCGGCCAATCCCGACGACGACGTCGCCTTCCTGCAGGTCGCCCAGCACGGCACGAACGTGCCCATCGAAGATGTCACCGGAGCGGAGGATCTGGGCATCGGCAGGCCGGCCCAGGAGCTCACCCGGGTCGTCGGCTATCCGAACGGGACCAAAGAGCCGGTGGTCTGCCAGAACTGGACCCGGGCGTTCAGCGCAACCCAGCTGGAGTTCGACTGCGGAGGCTACCCGGACGGCACGAGCGGCGGCCCGTTCCTGGTCGGTGTGGACCGCTTGACCGGGCAGGGCACCGTGGTCGGCGTCATCGGCGGTTACCAAGAGGGCGGGGACGACCCGGCCGTGTCCTACTCGGTCGCGTTCGGATCCCGCGTCGGCTCCCTGTACAAGCAGGCCCAGGGCGGGACCGCGCGTCGAAGACGACGTCGGCCGGCGGCGGGACGATGGCGTCGATCTCGGCCAGCTGGCCGGCCGACGGGACCCAGTCGCCCGCGACCGCGTTGGCCTTGACCTGCTCCGGGGTCATCGCCCCGGCGATGACGGAAGCACATCCGGGGATGCTGGCCAGGCCGCCGATGGCGACGTCCAGGATCCCGGCGCCCTGGGCCTCGGCCCAGCTGATCAGCGCCTCGACCCGGTCCAGCTTCTCCTCGGTCACGTAACCCTGCCGGTCGGCCAGCCGGATGCCGCCGGGAAGTTCCTGGCCGCGGCGCACCTTGCCGGTCAGCAGGCCGTTGGCCAGCGGGTAGTACGGCAGCACGCCGAGCCCGAAGTGCCGCGCCGCGGGCACGACCTCGGCCTCGGCGTCCCGCTCCAGAAGGGACCAGTGGTTCTGGGCCGAGATGAACCGGGTCCGGCCCAGCTCGCGGGCCACATGCTCGGCGTCGGCGAGCTGCCATCCGGAGAAATTGGAATGGCCGATGTAGCGGACTTTCCCCTCGGTCACGAGCTCATCCAGTGCGGAGATTGTCTCGTCGATCGGCGTCACCGGGTCGGGTGTGTGAATCTGGTACAAGTCGATGTAATCAGTGCGAAGCCGGCGGAGCGATTCCGTCACGGCGCGCTTAATGTAGCTGCGCCCGCCTTTCGCGCCGGCCGCGGGGCCGTATCCCATGTCGGCCTGGCCGTGCCCGAATTTCGTCGCCAGCACGACCTGGTCGCGGCGGCTGCCGAGGACCTCGCCCAGGAGGCTCTCCGACGCGCCGTTGCCGCCGTAGATGTCGGCCGTGTCAAACAGCGTGATGCCCGCGTCGATGGCGGCATCGACGACCGCCCGCGTTCCGTTCAGGTCGAGCCTGCGGCCGAAGTTGTTGCAGCCGAGCCCCACGACGGAAACGAGCAGTCCGGACGGTCCAAGCGACCTGTAGCGCACGCAAACTCCTGCCTAGTCGGGGCGTCCTGCCTTGGTGCGGGCCCGGGCGGCCCGGGCCGGTGGCGTGTGTGGTGCCACGCGCGCCACTGGTGATCTTATGCAGGGCGGCCGTACCCGCCCGCGGGGCCCGTGGCGGCCCTTACGGCTTGCGGGCCACCAGGGCGTAGAAGTACGCCTCGGCCGGGTTGGGCGGCGGCACGCTGCCGGGGGCGGGCCGCCATTCGGGCAGCCACACGATGCCGGGCTCCACCAGTTCGAGGCCGTCGATGAGCCGCATGATGTGTTCCCGGCTCCGGACGTGCGCCGTCGAGGTGGCCTGGTCGTAGACCTCGGCCGCGTCGTTCACCTCGGGCGCGGCGTCCGCGGTGCCGTGCGAGATGACCAGGTGGCTGCCGGACGGGAACGGCTCGAGGAGCTTGTGGATGATGCTGCCGGGATCGTCCTCGTCGGTGATGAAGTGCAGGATGGCCACGAGGAGCACGGCGACCGGTTCGTCGAAGTTGAGCAGGGCCCGCAGCGCCGGGTCGTTCAGTATCTCGTCCGGCTGGCGCAAATCGTGTTCCAGGATCGTGGTGTTGGTGACCCCATGGAGCAAGTGCCGGCCGTGGGCCAGCACGACCGGGTCGTTGTCGACGTATACGATCCGGGCGTCCGGCGCCTCCTGCTGCGCGACCTCGTGCACGTTGCCGACGGTCGGGAGCCCGGTGCCGACGTCGAGGAACTGCCGTATCCCCTGCTCAGCGACGAGGTAGCGGACGGCACGGCCGAGGAACGCACGGTTCCACTGGAAGGCCGTGCGGACGTTGGGCAGGGCGCGGGCGACCTCGGCGGCCGCGGCCCGGTCGGCCGGATAATTGTCCTTGCCCCCGAGCAGATAATCGTAAATGCGGGCCGTGCTCGGGATGTCAGGCCTGAATTGCTTGCGCCAGCCTTCGGTCTCGCTCACCGGATTACTCCCTCACGCCGTGATAAAAAATTGCGCGGAACATTTGCATTGCGCGGCCACGACCCACTGGCCGCAAATGATCAGATTTCAAAAAGGCGGTGCGCTGGCGCACCCGGCCGGACACATCCGTCCGGACAGCATTCACGGGATGCGCGGAAGGGCACCCGGCGAGCATGATCCCAACGCTAGCCGGCCCGGCTGGCCCTGGAGGCGGCCAGCACCCGTCCCGGACGGGCCCGATGAGCGGCCAGCACCCGGCGGGGGTGGGGCCCGGCGCGGCCGGCGAGCCCCCGCGCTCCCCGGCGGCCCGCCCGCGCTCCCCCGTAGTCCGCGGCCGAGCCACCTCCGGCCGTTCGGTGAAGTGCGCACAGTCCCGTCCACGCCAGCCAACGGACGCGCACGGTCCCGTCCATACCAGCCGAGGAGGGACCCGGCCATCGCTCCGGGCCGCCGCGCGGAAGACGCCGATGCGGCCGGGCGGGGCGCGTCCGGCGGGACCAGGCCCGGCGCAGCCAGCCGGCCGGCCGGTCCGGTCAGAGGCCGCGCCCACCTGGCTCGCCACGCAGGTCACGACCGCTCCTGCCTGCCTCGTTTCCGCCATGGCCCTCCTCATTGGGCCTATTACGCCCCGCCTCCCCAGGCCCAGATCCGGCGCCGTGCCCCGTCCCGCCCCGGCGCCGGGCCGACCCGTCGCGACCAGGAACTAGCGAATGCGTTCTTTTCGGATTCACAAGTCGCGCGGCACGACTTGTCGGCGCAGCGCTTGAGAGCGTGGCGTGAAATCCCATATGAGTTATCATTGCTTTGGCACAAGAGGGAGCTAAGCATCTGTACGCAATTGCGTAATTGATGTGCATGAGGGACGACACTTCTGTATGACAGTTTTGTCTACGGAACGGTGACACGTTTGTCTGACGTAAGTCTAGCCTTCCACGACAGAACTGTCCCGGCGCCTGGTCGCCGGGGGTGTCGGGTGCAGTGGTCAGCCAGGACGGATCGCCAGCGGCGGTCCGGAGAGGACAGGTGAGTCTGATGACGGAGCCGGCACACGGGCCGACTGTCCTTCGCATTCTTCTTGGCACGCACTTGCGGCGACTGCGTGAGAGCCGGGGCATCTCCGCCCAGGAAGCAGCCAAGGTCATCCGCGGGTCAGAATCCAAGATCAGCCGTATCGAACTGGGGCGCAATGCGATCCGGGAGATCGACATCCTGGACCTGCTGACCTATTACGGTGTGGACGCCGGCGAGCGGGAGCAGATGCTGGTGCTGGCCGAGCAGGCCAACCGCCCCGGCTGGTGGCATCGCTACAACGACATCCTGCCCGAGTGGTTCCAGACCTACATCGGGATGGAGGAGTCGGCGGCGTCCATCCGGATCTACGAGCCGCAGTTCGTGCCCGGGCTGCTGCAGACCGAGGAATACGCCGCTTCGGTGCTGGCCCTCGGCGACTTCGCGCCCGACGAGGCCGAGCGGCACGTCCTGGTCCGCAAGGAGCGGCAGCGGCGCTTCGCCAACGGCGAGCTCAAGCTGTGGGTGATCATCGAGGAACCGGCTCTGCGGCGCCCGGTCGGTGATGCCCGCACCCAGCAGGATCAGATCCGCTACCTGCTGGAGGCGTGCCAGCGGCCCAACCTCACCCTGCAGGTCGTGCCCTACGGCGTCGGCGGGCACGCGGTTCCGAGCGGGTTCAGCGTGCTGCGGTTCGGCGACGAGGAGCTTCCGGACATCGTCTACGTCGAGCACCTGACGAGCGCCCTGTACCTGGACAAGCAGGCCGACGTCGACCAGTACATGCTGGCCATGGAGCGGCTCAGCGTCATCAGCGCCCGGCCGACCGCGACACCGGAGATCCTCAGGTCAATCATCGACGAGCTGGAAGGGGAATGATGGCCCGCATCCGCAACGGCATGCGCGCAAGCAAACTCCGGGACATCACGTGGGTGAAGAGCCGCCGGAGCGGCCCCACGGGAGGCAACTGCGTGGAGACGGCGTTCCTCCGCGACGGCGCCGTCGCCGTGCGGAACTCCAGGCATCCAGGCGGCCCGGCGCTGCTCTTCACCGCCGCGGAGTGGGATGCGTTCATCGGCGGCGCGGCCGACGGGGAATTCGACCGCCCGGCCCAGCAGCGGTCGGCCTGAGGCAGACGCGTTCCATGCGGCGGGTCCCGCCGTTCAGCGGGACCCGCCGCTCCCCCCCACGCCCGGGCTGAGCCCGGACACCCTCAGGCCGGCGGCCTGTTAGTTCGGAAGATCGAACTCCCCGTTCTTCGCCCCGATGAGGAAGCACTCCCACTCATGCCGGTTGAACATGTGCGGAGTCTTGGAGCGGTCCTTGGTGTCACGGACCGCCACGCCCCCGTCGGGGAGATGCGCTATCTCCACGCACCCGCCAGTACTGCTCGCGCTGCTCTTGAACCAGCGCAGCCCAGTGAGGTCGGTATCCATCCGCCTCTCCTTCCCATATACGTACGTCGTTTCCCCTGATTGCTCCGGTGACAGACGCGCCACCGCGGCCGGGGCGCCCGCCCGGGCCGCCCGGCCCTCCTGGCTCACGCGAGTTCCTCCACAACGCCGGCGATCAGCTCGGCCGACGCGCCCGGCGACAGGGCCGCGGCCCGTAGCCGGTCGAACGCTTCCGCGCACGAGCGCACTTCACGGTCCTTCTCCAGGTACAGGATCCCGGCCACGGACTCGACGTAGGCCACGTCGGCGTCCGCCCGCTCGGGGAATTCGAGGATGGAGAAGGGGCCGCGCAGGCCCGCGTGCGATCCGCTGGCAAATGGCAGCACCTGCAGCGTGACGTTGGGCATCTTGCTCGCGTCGGCCAGCCGGGCCAGCTGGCCGCCCATGACCTCGGGCCCGCCGATGGTCCGCCGGATCACGGCCTCGTCCAGGATCAGCCAGACATCCAGCGGCGGATCACGGTCCAGCACGTCCTGGCGTTTCATCCGCAGGTCGACTAGCCGCTCGACCTGCTCTTCGCTGTCCCGGTTTTGCACTTCCCGGAGGATGGCCCGGGCGTAGTCGGGCGTCTGGAACAGGCCGTGGACCGCTTCGGCCTCGAAGCTGCGCAGCCCGGCCGCCTCGGCCTCCAGCCCGACGTAAATGCCGAACCCGGTCGGCAGAACGTCGTCGTAGACCGACCACCAGCCCTTGCGGTGGCCCTCACGCGCCATGTCGACGAGGACCTGACGCTGGCTGGGATCGTTGACCCCGTACATCTCCAGCATCGCGTTGAGGTAGATGGACTTGGTCGGAGCCTTGCCCGTCTCGATGCGCGACAGCGTGGACGCCGCGACGCCCAGGCGCTCGGCGACCTCTTCCAGCTTTATCGAATGTGCCTCTCGCAGGCGCCGCAGCTCGGAACCGAGCCTGCGCCTTCGTACGGTGGGACCCATCGCCACAGGCGGTTCACCTCCTCAGCTCGTCCCCGGCCGGGCTGCGGCGACCTGAGGGCAGGCGCCACAGGCGGCGGGATGCCGGCCATGTGACTGCGGAAAGTAACGAGACCACTTCGCACTGTTCCTTGACAACCAGTACGATACAACACCATCAGCGGAGATGAAATCCCATCTAGGATTTCATCTAAGAAATTTGTTTCATGCACTTGCGCCCAGCGTCCAGGACAGACCATTATCGTGTCTAACGCACGGTAATGACATTGCTACCCAAAGCGTCCTGAATGACGCCGCTGCGGAGCAAACGGTCACCCTGTGCGTATCGAGTGGGTAACTGGGGAGGGATGTGGCGTGGAGTACCCATCAACCACCACCGACGGGCACCGCCGAACATGACACCCGCAGCGATTGTCCTCGGAAGCCTCACCGTCCCCGGACGCCCCGAGCACGTATCACGGGCCCGGGCGTTCGTCGCGGCGCTAGCCGGACCCGGCGCCGGCGACACGGCCGCCCTCCTCACCTCGGAGCTCGTCACCAACGCGGTGCTGCACACCAGCTCGGGCCGCGACGGCGGGACGGTGACGGTCGTGGTCATCGACGTGCCGGACGGCCTGATGGTCGAGGTCATCGACGACGGGAACCCGCGCGGCGGCCCGGAGGTGCGGGGCGACCGGTACGCCGCCCAGGGACACGGGCTGTTCCTCGTGGAGCAGCTGGCCGCCGACTGGGGATTCCTGCAGGACAACGCCGGGACCACCGTCTGGTTCCGGATCGATACCCGCCCGGACGCACCGCCGGCCGGGTGACGTCAGGACCTCAATCCGAGGGCAACTGCGTGGCGGGCGGCCCCGGCGGCCCGGTGAGCCCGTGCCGTAGCGCCGCCAGGCACGCCCGCCGCGCCGCCGGATGACGCGAACTACGCGGCCGCCGCGGCGAGCACCGCCGCGCAAATGCGGCCCAGGTCCTCGTCGTCCGTGACATATGGCGGCATCGTGTAGATCAGGTCCCGGAACGGCCGCAGCCATACCCCGGCCCGGACCGCAGCGGCCGTCGCCGCCGCCATGTCGACGTCGTGGTCGAGCTGCACCACGCCGATCGCCCCGAGCACCCGGACGTCGGCGACGCCGGGCAGCCGCGCGGCGGGGGCGAGCCCGGCGGACAGCCCGGCCTGGATCCGCCGCACCTCGGCCGGCCAGCCGCCGGGGTATCCGCCGGGGACCTCGCCCAGCAGGACGTCCAGCGACGCGTTCGCGACCGCGCAGGCCAGCGGGTTACCCATGAACGTCGGGCCGTGGGCCAGCACCGGAAGCTCCCCGCCGGAGATGCCGTCCGCGACCTCCGTGGTGCACAGCGCCGCGGCCAGGGTCAGGTAGCCGCCGGTGAGCGCCTTTCCCACGCACATCATGTCCGGGCTCACCCCCGCGTGACCGGCCGCGAACAGCTCGCCGGTGCGCCCGAACCCGGTGGCGATCTCGTCGAAGATCAGCAGCACGCCGTGCTCGTCGCAAGCGGAGCGGAGGACCCGGAGATATCCCGGATCGTGGAAGCGCATCCCGCCCGCGCCCTGGGCCACCGGCTCGACGATCACCGCGGCCAGCTCGTCCGCGTGCTTGGCGATCAGGCCGGCCAGGTGGTCGGCGTAGCCGGGGTCGACGCCGGCGCTGAAACCGGCCGGCGGGAGATCGGCGAACACCTGCCGGGGCAGCACCCCGTCCCAGATCTTGTGCATCCCGCCGTCGGGGTCGCACACCGACATGGCCCAGAACGTGTCGCCGTGATACCCGCCGCGCCAGGTCAGCAGCTTGCGCTTGGCGGGCAGGCCGCGGGAGCGCCAGTACTGCAGGGCCATCTTGAGCGCGACCTCGACCGCGACCGAACCCGAGTCGCACAGGAAGACGTGCTCCAGCCCGTCCGGGGTCAGGGCGGCGAGCCGTTCGCACAGCCGCACGGCCGCCTCGTGGGTGAGCCCGCCGAACATCACGTGGCTCATCCGGCCGAGCTGGCTCCGGGCCGCCTCGTCCAGGACCGGGTGCTGATACCCGTGGATGGCCGCCCACCACGACGACATGCCATCGACCAGCTCCCGGTGCCCGCCGGCCGGCGCGGCCAGCCGGAGGCGCACCCCCGATGCGGAGTCCACGGCCAGCGGGGGTTGCGTGCCCGGCATCGGCGCGTACGGATGCCAGACACGAAGGCGGTCAATTTCGATCAGATCTGCGGGCAGCACCCGCCCAGCATGCCAGAGCAGGAAAATGATCCCGAACGAGACCGTATGATACCTATCCCGCCGGCCGGGAGCCCGGCGGTCCCGGGGGCCAGCCCGCGAACGCAGTCGCCCATTCGGCCAGCGGCCAGCCCGATGGCACGTTCACCGTCCGGGTCCGCCTCCACGACACCGGCTCGGTATACGCGGAAGTGGAAGATCAGGGCAGCCCCTGGACGGGCGACGTGAGCACCGCCGAGTCCCCGCATGGCCTGTACCTGCTCCGGCAGCTCTCCGCCATCTGCGGTACCCGGTGCGGGAAGGCGGGCTGGATCACGTGGTTCACCATCGACGCCCCGGAGTCGGCGGTTTCCCCATGATCATGTGAAGTTTGCGGCTGAATACGACGTTTTCACCACATGATCATGGTCGGTGAGCCCGGGCCGGTGCCGGTGTGACTCAATGGGCTGGTGGGGTCGTCGGCGGTCGTCACTGGTGGACGGCGCGGGCCACGTAGCCGGCCATGCCGACCAGGGCCGTGACGGCCAGGCCGGCGAACAGCGCGTTGAAGAACGCGCTGGAGAAGTCGAGCACCAGCCGCGTGACCAGCACGGTCGCCGCGGCGCCTGCGCCCGGGACCAGCGCGTATCGCAGCGGATGGGACATCGCCCAGAGCCGGGCCCGGTCACGGCCGCCGCGCGTCAGGGCACCGGCCCCGCCAATGAGGAAGAACGCGACGAGCGCGAACCACAGCGGCATGGCCGCAGTAAGGCTGCCGGTGAGCAGGTGCAGGCCGGCGTCGGCCGCACCGACGATCACCCCGCCGGCCAGCGCGGCTCGCCACGGTCCGCGGCTCGCGGCCGCCAGGGCGATCCAGGTCGATTCGGAGCGGGACGGGATATCCGGTTGATACGTCATACCCCAAAGCTGCATGACCGCGCCGGACGATTCCATCCGGGAAACCCCCGGTTACACCCTCAGGTCAACCCCATGGACGGCTCAGCGCCGGCAGGCGGAGCTGCGGCCGCGTGAGGACCCGGACCGCCCGCCGCGCTTTTCCCGCAGGCGCATCGACACGTGCACCGGGCTGCCTTCGAAGCCGAACTCTTCACGCAGCTTCCGCTCGATAAACCGGCGGTAGGAGGCCTCGAGGAACCCGGTGGTGAACAGCACGAAGTGCGGCGGCCGGATGCCGGCCTGGGTCGCGAACAGGACCTTCGGCTGCCGTCCGCCGCGCACCGGCGGGGGCGTGGCCGCGATCAGGCTGGTCAGCCACGAGTTGAGGCGGCCGGTCGGCACCCGGGTCTCCCAGCCCGCCAGCGCCCGCTCGATCGCGGGGACCAGCCGGTCCATGTGGCGCCCGCTGGAGGCCGAGATGTTGACCCGCGGTGCCCAGCGGGCGTTGTAGAGCTGCCGGTCGATCTCGCGTTCCAGGTAGTGCTGCCGCTCTTCGTCGACCATGTCCCACTTGTTGAACGCGATGACCAGCGCCCGCCCGGCCTCGATGACCATCGAGATGATCCGCAGGTCCTGCTCGGTCAGCGGCTGGCTGGCGTCGATCAGGACCACGGCGACCTCGGCCACCTCGAGGGCCCCCGCCGTCCGCAGCGCCGCGTAGTAGTCGGCTCCCTGGGTTTCCTTGAACCGCCGCCTGATCCCGGCCGTGTCGACGAATCGCCACGTCTTGCCGCCCAGCTCGATCAGCTCGTCCACCGGGTCGCGGGTCGTCCCGGCCACGGAGTCGACCAGCACCCGCTCCTCGCCGACCAGCTTGTTCAGCAGGCTGGACTTGCCGACGTTGGGCAGGCCGATGAGGGCCACCCGGCGCGGTCCGGACGGCTCGGTGGCGGCCCGGAGCGGCGCCTCGGGCAGCGCGCCGAGGACCGCGTCCAGCAGGTCACCGCTGCCCCGCCCGTGCAGCGCACTGACCGGGTACGGCTCGCCGAGCCCGAGCGACCAGAGCGCCGAGGCGGTCAGCTCGGTGGCGGCGTTGTCGACCTTGTTGGCCGCCACCACCACCGGCAGGCCGGAGCGGCGCAGCACGTCGGCGACGGCCTCGTCGGCGTCGGTCACGCCCACGGTGGCGTCCACGACGAACAGCACGGCGTCGGCCGCGTCCACGGCGATCCGGGCCTGCCCGGCGACCAGCGAGGCCAGCGACTGGGTTTTCTCCGCCGACGGCTCCCAGCCGCCCGTGTCGACCAGGGTGAACAGCCGCCCGTTCCAGTTCGCGTCGTAAGCGACCCGGTCGCGGGTGACCCCGGGAGTGTCCTCGACGACCGCGAGGCGGCTGCCGAGGATCCGGTTGACCAGCGTCGACTTGCCAACGTTCGGGCGGCCCACGACGGCCACCACCGGCCGGTCGGCGATTGGCCCGTCGGAGAACTCGTCGTCGGGGTACTCGTCGTCGGTGAATCCGGCGTCCGTGAACTCCGCGCCCGCGTCGGCCTGCTCGTTCCCGGGACCGGTGTACTCGTCGTCGCCCGTGGTCATCGGGTGGTCCTTGCGGTATCCGGCAGACCTGACCGCTGCATGGCCAGGCCGGCGATCATCTCCACCACGTCGTCCAGCCCGAACAGCGTTGAGTCGATCTCCACCGCGTCGGGCGCCTTCGCCATCTGCGCCGCGTCCATGCCGTCCCGGCGAGCCTGGTCGGCCTGCGTCGTGGTGACCGTCACCGACGGGTCGGCGGCGAGGTCAGCCGTGCGGCGGCGGGCCCGGACCGTCTCGCTGGCGGTCAGGAAGATCTTCACGATCGCGTCGGGCGCCACCACCGTGCCGATGTCACGCCCCTCCACCACGATCCCCCGCCCTTCGGCCCGGGCCCGGGCGATGATCCCGCGCTGCTGCCCGATCAGCCGCGCCCGTACCTGGGGGACCCGCGCGACGGCGGACACCGCGCCGGACACCTCGCGGGTGCGGATCGCCGCGGACACGTCCTGGCCGTCGACCGTGACCCACGGGCCGTCCGGGTCGGTGCCCACCTCGATGACCGGGACGGCCGCCTCGCGGGCCACCGCTTCCTCGTCATCCACCGGGACGCCGTGGGCCAGCAGCCACCAGGTCAGCGCGCGGTACATCGCTCCCGTGTCGAGGTAGCGGAGTCCGAGGGCGCGGGCCGCGCCGCGCGAGGCGCTGGACTTTCCCGAGGCCGACGGGCCGTCGACGGCGATGACAATCCCGGTACCCGATGAATCGCCGTGCGTGCCCGCTGAATTGCTCACACCTTCGATGCTACCGGCGCACCGGCCATCCGCTGGCCGCGAGTGCCTCAATAAGGCGCCCGGATGCTTCGGGCCGCACCGACAGCTCGGCCACTCCGACCGGCAGGCCGGGCGAATGCTCGATGCCGACATCCTCGATGTTCACGCCCGCATCGCCGACCGCGGCGAACAGCCGGGCCAGCTCCCCGGGCCGGTCGTTGATGACCACCTGGACGGCGGTGAACGCCCGTGCGGGGCCGCCGCGCTTCCCGGGGATCCGCCCGACCCCGGCCCGGCCCCGGTCCAGGATGGCCGCCAGTCCCGTCATGGCGATGTCTTCTGGGGCACCGGCGGGCGCCGCGGATTCCCCGGCCCGGGCCGCGCCGGCCAGCACCCGGGCGGCCTCCGCGAGGTCCCCGGCCACGCCGGCCAGCACGTCGGCAACGGGCGCCGCGTTCGCGCCGAGGATCTGGGCCCACAGGGCGGTATCGCCGACGGCGATCCTGGTGGCATCCCGCAGTCCCTGGCCGGCGAGGCTGAGCGCCTGATCCGGAACGGAATCCGGGGCCAGCTGAGCGGCCATGGCCGCGGCGACCACATGGGGGGCGTGCGAGACGAGCGCGACCCAGCGGTCGTGGGTCGCGGCGTCCGTCACGACCGGCTCCGCGCCGCACGCGGACACCAGGGCGGTGACCGCCGCGACGGCCTCGGCGGCCGTCTCCGGAGCCGGGCACAGGGCCCAGGTGCGGCCCAGGAACAGGTCGGCGCGGGCGGCCGCGGGCCCGGAACGCTCCCGGCCCGCCAGCGGATGCCCGGGCACGTAACTCGCGATGTCGCAGCCCGCGTCACGGGCCCGCGCCAGCGGCAGCGCCTTCACGCTGGCCACGTCGGTGTAGTAGCGGGCCAGGCCGGCCTTCTGCGCCGCGGCCAGGGCCGTAGCCACCGCGTCGGGCGGCACGGCGATCACCGCCAGGTCAGCAGGGCCGGACGGCGGCGGTCCGCCGGCCTCGGCGACCTCACCTGCTCCCAGGTCCGCCGCGAGCCCGGCGGCCGCGGCGTCACGGTCGGAGAGCCACACCTCAGCGCCGTGGCGCCGCAGGGCGAGCGCCGCCGACGTCCCGATCAGCCCGGTGCCGACGACGATGACGCGCCGCGGGAACGGCGCGCGGCTCACTGGGCGATGTCCAGCCGGAGAGCCGCCGCGCCCCGCAGATAGACATGCTGTATCTCGCCGCGGGTCCGGCTGGTCTCCACGTGCATCATGAGCCGGACCACGCGCGGGAGGGCGCCCGGCACGGGAATCTCGGTCGCGCACAGCAGCGGGACGTCGTGGAAACCGATCTTCCGCGCCGCCAGTGCCGGGAACTCGGTGGTCAAGTCGGGGGTGACCGTGAACAGGACACTGATCACGTCGTCGGGGACCAAGTCGTTGCGCGCCATAACCTCGCTGACGAGCTCGGCGGTTCCCTCGAGAATCGCCTCCCGCTCGTCCGCGTCCACCTGCACCGCGCCCCGGATCGCTCTGACCGTCACGTCGCTACCTCCTCAGCGGTCCCAGGCTATAGGCCCACCGACGCGTACAGTTCACCAATCTCCCGGGTGGTGAGCTCGCGCACGGCCCCGGGCTTGAGGTGGCCCAGCCGGATCGGGCCGACGTCGGTGCGCACGAGCCTGATCACCGGGTGGCCGGCCTCGGCCAGCATCCGGCGCACGATGTGCTTGCGTCCCTCGTGCAGCGTGATCTCGACCAGCACGCGAGGGCCGGACCGCTCGACCACGCGGAACCGGTCCGCGGTCGCCACGCCGTCCGGCAGCTCGATCCCCGTCATCAGCTTGCGGCCAAGATCCTTCGGCACGGGTCCCTGCACCTCGGCCAGGTAGGTCTTGAGTACCCCGTAGCGAGGATGCGCGAGGCGGTGCGCCAGTTCGCCGTCGTTGGTCAGCAGCATCAGGCCCTCGGTCTCGTAGTCGAGCCGGCCCACGTGGAACAGCCGCTCGGCCCGGTCACCGAGGAAATCGGTGACCGTCGCGCGGCCCCGCTGATCCGACATCGCGGTCAGCACCCCCGGCGGCTTGTTGAACGCCAGGTAGACCAGGTCCTGCCGGGACGGGATCCGCTTGCCGTCCACCCGGATGAGCTGCCGTTCCGGATCGACCCTGGCCCCGAACCGGCGGACGGTCTCGCCGTCGACCTCGACCCGGCCGGCCCCGATCAGCTCCTCACAGTGCCGGCGGCTGCCGACTCCCGCCGCAGCCAGCACCTTCTGCAGGCGTACTCCGCCCGGCACGTCGGTGAGGCTGTCGCGCTCGCCGCCGAAGTCCTCGTCGAAGTCGTCGTCGTCGTCCGAGTCCGCGGGACGACTGGTCTGGGGTGGGGGGGCGCCGGGACGGCCCCGCACGTCACGGCCGCGCGGGCTCATGGCCCGGATCCCCGGCTTCGTCAACGTCGTCCATGTTGTCCGGCAGGAACGGCGCCAGATCAGGCAGCTCGTCCAGGCTCGCGAGGCCGAGCCGCTCGAGAAAGTAACCGGTGGTCCGGTACAGGATCGCGCCAGTCTCCGGGTCGGTTCCCGCGTCCTCGACCAGTCCGCGCAGGGTGAGCGTCCGCATCACCCCGTCACAGTTGACCCCGCGCACGGCCGATACCCGGGCCCGGCTGACCGGCTGGCGGTAAGCGACGACCGACAGGGTCTCGAGCGCGGCCTGGGTCAGCCGGACCTCCTGGCCCTCGCTCACGAACCGCTCGACGACCGGCGCGCACTCCTCACGGGTGTAGAAGCGCCAGCCGCCCGCTATCTCGCGCAGGTCGAACCCGCGGCCGTCGGCGGCGTAGCTGGCTGACAGATCCCGCAGCACGGCCGACACTTCGTCCGTCGGGCGTTCCAGAACCTGCGCCAGGACGACGGCCGGCACCGGCTCGTCCGCCACGAGCAGGATCGCCTCCAGGCAGGCGCGCAGGCTCGGGCCATCGGCGGTTCCATCGTCCAGGGCTCCGTCGTCGGCGTCGTTCACAGCATCATCACGTTCGTCCATGTCCATGGCGTCTCTAGTCATCCCCTGCCCCAGCGGGGATAGCGGTATCCCAGTCATCGGTAATGTCGTCGTCCCCGTCGCCGTCCGCTTCGTCGTCATCGGCCCGCGCGGCGTTCCAGGTGACGTAGATGTCGCCGAGCGGCGCGAGCTGCTCCAGCGCGATCCGGTCCTCACGGAACAGCTCGAGCAGGGCGAGGAAGCACGCCACGACCTCCTGCGTCGTGGTGCACTCGGCGGTGAGCCGCCGGAAACTGGCCCGGTTGACCCGGCGCAGCTTAGCGGCCAGTTGCCGGGCCTGCTCACGCACGCTGACGAACGGGGCGTGGATGTGGTCGGTGGAGACAGTCGGCGGGCGGCGCGGGGTGAGGGCGCGCGCCGCGATCCGGGCGAACTCGACCGGCCCCAGACCGAGCAGAACCTCGGGAAACAGCTCCGCGAACCGGGGCTCCATCGGGACCCGCCGGGGGAACCGCCGCGCCGCCACCGCCATGCGCCCGGCGAAGACCGCGGCGACCTCCTTGTAGGCCCGGTATTGCAGCAGCCGGGCGAACAGCAGGTCCCGGGCCTCCAGCAGGGCGAGATCCTCTTCGTCCTCCACCTCGCCGGAGGGCAGCAGCCGGGCCGCCTTGAGGTCGAGCAAGGTGGCCGCGACGACCAGGAAGTAGCTGACCTGGTCCAGATCCCAGCCGCCGGAGCGTTCCCGGATATAGCCGATGAACTCGTCGGTCACCTGGGACAGGGCCACCTCGGTGATGTCGAGCTTGTGCTTGGAGATCAGGGCGAGGAGCAGGTCGAACGGGCCCTCGAACACATCGAGGTGCACCTCGAACCCGCCGGACCCCGAGGATCCGCGGGCGTCGCCATCCCCGGGACCGAACGCGGCATCGCCGGCGCCGGCCGCGAACGCCGCATCCCCGGGGCGGGTGCCACCCGCCGGGCTGTCAGCCGTGGTGTCCGCCACCACCGGCCCCGCCATCGTGACCGCCGAAGCCGCCGTGGTGTCCGCCATCCATGCCATGCCCGCCGTGATGGCCCGGCTGGTGAGGCACCGCCCGTCAGGTCCGGCAGCACCGGGTTGCGGCCCCGCGGGCGGCGGGCCCGCGTCGCGGAGGCCACCGCGCCCACGAACATCGCAACGACGATGACGGTGACGACCACTCCCACGACGATCACATCCCAATAATTGTTGGTTCGGCTTCAAGCTATCCGTCCCGTCGACAGGTGTGTCCCGGATGCGGCGGGCCAGCACGCTCGCCTCGCCCCGGGCGTCGAGGTCGGCCAGGAGGACGGCGATCGATTCGCGGACGAGGCGGCCCCGGTCCACGGTGAGGCCGAAGCGGCGCAGGGTCAGCCGGGCGTGCTCCAAGTCGAGCAGCTCGTCGGCGGACAGGTAAACGGTGATCTTGTGCGGGTGCTGCTCCCGGCCACTGGCCGGACGGTGCGCGGCCACGTCCGGGCCGGGCGCAACGGGACGAAGCAACTCCGCTATGCCCGGAAGGCTTACCCTCCGTGACCGACCCCTGCCTGCCGCCACCGCTCAAGTACCTCCTTGGCAAGCTCACGGTAGGAACTCGCCCCCATCGACCCCGGATCGAACCTGGTGATGGGCTCACCAGCAACGGTAGCGTCTGGGAACTTGACGGTGCGGCTGATCACGGTGTGAAAGACCTTGTCGCCGAACCCGTTGACGATGTTTGTCAGCACCTCACGGGTATGAAGCGTGCGCGAATCGTACATAGTGCCCAGGAGCCCGTCGATCTGCAGCTTCGGGTTCAGCAGGCGCGACACCTTTTCGATGGTCTCCTGCAGCAGGGCGACCCCCCGCATGGCGAAGTACTCGCACTCCAGCGGGATGAGTACGCCGTCCGCGCTGGCCAGCGCGTTAATCGTCAGCAGCCCGAGCGACGGCTGGCAGTCGATCATCACGACGTCGTAGTCACCCATGATCGGCTCGAGGGCGCCGCCCAGCACGTACTCCCGGCCGACCTCGTGCACGAGCTGAACTTCGGCGCCGGACAGGTCGATGTTGCTCGGCACCAGGTCCATGCCGTCGACCTGCGTCTTGCGCAGCACGTCGTACGGGGTGGTGCCCTGCTCCATGAGCAAGTTGTAGACGGTGAGGTCGATGTCGTGCGGCTGGATGCCGAGCCCGACAGAGAGCGCGCCCTGGGGATCAAAGTCAACCAGCAGGACCCGCCGGCCTTGCTCGGCGAGCGCCGCCCCGAGGTTTATGGTGGTCGTCGTCTTGCCGACGCCACCCTTCTGGTTGCAGACCGCGACGACCCGCGCGGGTCCGTGCACCTCGAGTGGCTCGGGGTCGGGAAATGCCGGTATCGGGCGACCAGTCGGCCCTAGCTCCGTGGCCGGGGCCTCTGACGTACGGGATGCTGCCACAAGCTGCTGAACCTCCGGGTGGAGATGGTCTTCTTGAAGCCTTCCTGGCCACCGTCAGAAGGACTGGCGCGTGGGCCCGCAAAACCTCCACTTGAATCCCGGACTCTAGGCCTTGCGCCTGGCCCGGGCAAGCTGACTCGCCGGTCACGCCCGAAATGGGCAAAGCAGCCCGACCCCTCAGTGCTCACTCAGCCCAGGGCGCGAGGGTGCGCGGCCGCGTAGACCTCGCGGAGCTTTTCCACGGTCACCAGGGTGTAGACCTGCGTGGTGGTCACCGACGCGTGCCCGAGCAGCTCCTGGACCACCCGGATGTCCGCGCCGCCATCGAGCATATGCGTCGCGAACGAGTGGCGCAGGGTGTGCGGCGATACCCGCGCCAGCCCGGCCCGCTCGGCCGCCGCGCGGAGCACCGCCCAGGCCCCCTGCCGGGTCAGCCGGCCGCCCCGCGCGTTGAGGAACACCGCGGGCGACACCGAGCCCCGGGGACGGCCGGGGCTGGCCTTCTGGGCGGCCCGCGCCCGGGCCGCCCCGGCGGCCAGCGCGGGACGCGCCCGGATCAGGTAGGCGTCGATCGCGGCCGCCGCGTACCGGCCGAGCGGGACGATGCGCTGCTTGCCGCCCTTCCCGTCGAGCAGCACGACGGGCTCGTCCTCCAGGGTGAGGTCGTCCACGTCCAGGCCGGTCGCCTCCGAGATGCGCGCGCCGGTCGCGTACAGGAACTCCAGCAGCGCCCGGTCCCGGAGCATCGCGGGGGCACCTGCCCCGCGGCCTCCGGGCCGGCCGCCTCCAGCAGCCGCACGACCTCCTCGACCGAGATGGCCTTGGGCAGCCGCCGCGGCGGGGGCGGCGGCGGCACCGGCCGGGCCGGGTCCGCCGCCGTCATGCCCTGCGCGCACGCGAACGCGTGCAGGCCCCGCACCGCGGCCATCGCCCGCCCGGCCGAGCTGGCGGCCAGCGGCGGATGATCCGCGTCGCCCTCACGCAGCCCAGCCACGTAGGACGCCACGTCGCCGCTGGTCACCTCGCCGATGTCGGCCCGGCCGGCCGCGGCGAGCGCCCGTTCGTAACGGGCCAGGTCCCTCCGGTAGGACTCCAGCGTGTTGGCGGCCAGGCCCCGCTCCACCAGCAGGTGGTCGAGATAGCCGCGGACCGCCTCGGCCGGGCTGGTCAGCCGAGTACCTCCGCCGCGGAGCTGTACGGCAGCCCGTGGGCCTCGGCCACCGGGCCGCAGGTCAGCGCGCCGGAGTGGGTAGACAGCCCCAGGGCGAGCGCCGGGTCGGCCCGCAGCGCGTCACGCCAGCCGCGGCCCGCGATCTCCACGATGTAGGGCAGCGTGACGTTGGTCAGGGCGTAGGTGGACGTGTGCGGCACCGCGCCCGGCATGTTGGCCACGCAGTAGAACACCGAGTCGTGCACCCGGTAGGTCGGATCGGCATGGGTGGTGGGGTGGGAGTCCTCGAAGCAGCCGCCCTGGTCGATGGCGATGTCCACCAGCACCGAACCGGGCTTCATCCGGGACACGAGATCGTTGGAGACCAGCTTGGGCGCGCGGGCGCCCGGCACGAGCACCGCCCCGATGACCAGGTCGGCGTCGATCACGGCCCGCTCGACCTCGTAGGCGTTCGAGGCCACGGTCTGGCAGTGCCCCTGGTAGATCGCGTCGGCCGAGCGCAGCCGGGCGACGTTCTTGTCGATGAGCAGCACCTCGGCCTGCATGCCCAGGGCGATCGCCGCCGCGTTCATGCCCGAGACGCCGGCGCCGAGCACGACCACCTTGGCCGCGTACACGCCGGAGACGCCGCCCATCAGCACGCCGCGCCCGCCGCCGTCACGCTGCAGGTGATGCGCGCCGACCTGGGGCGCCATCCGCCCGGCCACCTCGGACATGGGCGCGAGCAGCGGCAGCGACCCGTCGGGCAGCTGCACGGTCTCGTACGCGATCGAGGTGACGCCCGCGCTCATCAGGGCGTCCGTGCAGGCCCGGGAGGCGGCCAGATGCAGGTAGGTGAACAGCACCTGCCCGTCGCGCATCCGGTGGTACTCCTCGGCCACCGGCTCCTTGACCTTGAGGACCAGCTCGGCCGTGCCCCACACGTCGTCCGCGTGGGGCAGGATCTTCGCCCCGGCGGCGGTGAAGTCCTCGTCCGGGAGGGAGGAGCCGATACCCGCTCCGGCTTCGATCACCACCTCGTGACCGGCCCGGACCAGCTCGTGTACTCCGGCCGGGGTGATCGCCACGCGGTACTCGTGGTTCTTGACCTCCCGCGGGACGCCTACTTTCATGTCCTGTCCTTCCAAAGCAACGACGTTGTCACTTCTCTGGTTCCTCGGCCGAGCGCAGTCCGCCAAAGTCGTTGGCGCTGGCGGCGTGCGCGGCCAGGATTCCGATCACAGCGACGCCATTATGCACTTCACCAGCGAGAATAAGGGGCACGGCCGCCTCCAGCGGCACCCAGTCGAGTACCAGGTGAGCCTCTTCGGCCTCGGGCACGAAGTCGCGCTCGGACTCGGGCACGAGCTCCAGGTCACGGGCCAGGAAGATCCGCAGCCGCTCGGTGATGATGCCGGGCGAGCTGTAGTGGTCGGTGAGCACGTTCCACCGGCGCGCCCGGTAGCCCGTCTCCTCCAGCAGTTCCCGCTGCGCGTTCCGCAGCAGGGACTCGCCCTTGACGTCCCGCAGGCCGGCGGGCAGTTCCCACAGGAGCCGCCCGACGGGATGCCGGTACTGCCTGATCATCAGCACCTGGCTGGACTCATCCAGCGCGACCACGCCGACGGCGCCCGGGTGGGTCACCACCTCCCGTTCGGCTATGGATCCGTCGGGGGTACGGACCTTGTCGCTGCGCACCTGGATGATCTTGCCGCTGAAGTGTTCCTCCGAGGAGACGACGGGCCAGCGCTCGGGAACGTCGGAAATGGTCGCGGTCATGCGCTGGCCGCCGCGCGGCTCTCGGCGGACGGGGCGCGGGTGCGGGAGAGCTTGAGCGCGGCGGCGATGAGCCCGCTGAACAGCGGGTGCGGCCGGGTCGGCCGGGACAGGAACTCCGGGTGGGCCTGGGTGCCGACAAAGAACGGGTGCAGGTCCGGCCGCAGCTCGGCGAACTCGACCAGCCGCCCGTCGGGCGAGAGGCCGGAGAAGACGACCCCGGCCTTTTCGAGCACGTCACGGAAGGCGTTGTTGACCTCGTAGCGGTGCCGGTGCCGCTCTTCCACCGAACTCTTCCCGTACAGCTCGCGGACCAGCGTCCCCTCCTCCAGGACGGCGCGGTAGAGACCGAGCCGCATCGTGCCGCCCATGTCCCGCTCCCCGGCCACGACGTCCTCCTGATCCGCCATCGTGGCGATCACCGGATACGGGGTCTCCGGGTCGAACTCGGTGCTGTCCGCGCCTTCCAGCCCGGCCAGGTCGCGGGCGGCCTCGATGACCAGGCACTGGAGCCCGAGACAGAGGCCGAGCAGCGGGATCCCGTGCGTGCGCGCGTACCGGATGGCGCCGACCTTGCCCTCGATCCCGCGGACGCCGAAGCCACCCGGGATGAGGACGCCGTCCACCCCTTCGAGCTGCTGCTCGGCTCCCTCCGGGGTGCTGCAGTCGTCGCTGATCACCCACCGGATGTTGACCCGGGCGTCGTTGGCGAATCCGCCCGCCCGCAGCGCCTCGGCCGGTGACAGGTACGCGTCGGGCAGGTCGACGTACTTGCCGACGAGGGCGATCGTGATGCTGCGGGCCGGCCGGTGCACGCGCCGGAGCAGGTCATCCCACTCGCTCCAGTCCACGTCGCGGAACGGCAGCCCGAGCCGGCGCACCACGTAGGCGTCGAGGCCCTCGGCGTGCAGGACCTTGGGAATGTCGTAGATGGAGGGGGCGTCCGGCGCGGAGACCACCGCCTCCTCGTCCACGTCGCACATCAGGCTGATCTTGCGCTTGAGGTGCTCGCTGATCGGGCGGTCCGAGCGGCACACGATCGCGTCCGGCTGGATGCCGATGCTGCGCAGGGCGGCGACCGAGTGCTGGGTCGGCTTGGTCTTCAGCTCACCCGACGGCCCGATGTAGGGCAGCAGGGACACGTGCAGGAAGAAGCACCGGTCCCGGCCGATCTCGTGCCGGATCTGGCGGATGGCCTCCAGGAACGGGAGCGACTCGATGTCGCCGACCGTGCCGCCGACCTCGGTGATCACGACGTCGACGTCGGGACCGCCCATGTCGAGGATCCGCGCCTTGATCTCGTTGGTGATGTGCGGGATGACCTGCACGGTGTCGCCCAGGTAGTCGCCGCGCCGTTCTTTCGCGATCACCGCGGAGTAGATCTGCCCGGTGGTGACGTTGGCCGAGCCCTGCAGCTCGGTGTCGAGGAAACGCTCGTAGTGACCCACGTCCAGGTCGGTCTCGGTGCCGTCGTCGGTGACGAACACCTCGCCGTGCTGGAAGGGGTTCATCGTGCCGGGGTCGACGTTGAGGTAAGGGTCCAGCTTCTGCATCGTGACGCGCAGCCCGCGGAGCTTGAGAAGCCGCCCGAGACTGGAGGCGGTGAGTCCTTTGCCGAGGCTGGACGCGACCCCCCCGGTAACGAAAAGATGCCTGGTAGAAGCCAGCCCTGATCGGTGCGGTGATCCAGCCAAGATGGGGCTCCCGTGGTCGTTGATACGGCGGTAACTCCGCCTGTCCACGGGCCACCAGAATAACAGGCCGCAGGTGACCGGCGATGCATTGGCCATTCACTAGCGCGCCACATCCGGGCGCACCAGCCCGTGGGCGGTTATGCCGGGGATGTGCGGGCGTCGTTGTCCAGGCCGCCCAGGCCGCCTATCCCGCCCAGCGAGCGGTCATTGGCCCGGCCGGCCAGCTCCGGCTGGGCGCCGCTGCCTGGACCGGACTCACCGTCGTCGTGATGCGCCTCGCCGAACCTCGCGAGCGCGACCGCGCAGCACACGGCCAGGACGAATCCGGCGATGGCCAGGCCGCCCAGGCCGGGCCGGGTGCGGTCACCGAGGAACACGACGCCGACGGCCGCCGGGGGCAGGGTCTCCGCGAGCACGACCGCGGCGGTGGCGACGGTGACGCTGCCGCCCTCCAGGGCGGAGGCATAGAAGAGGAACGACACGATGCCCGCGGCGATGAGGGCGTAGGTCGCGGGATCGCGCAACAGGGTCAGCGGGGCGAAGCCGCTGAGCACGCGGGCGGCGACGCCGAGTACGCCGTATCCCGTCCCGGCGACGAGGCCGAGCACTGGGGTGCGGAACGGGTCGGGGAGCTTACCGGCGGCCCAGCCGAGCAGGCCGAGACCGGTGACGGCCACGATCAGGGCCAGCTTGAACACCGCGCCCGCCTGCGTCGCCCCCTCCGGGCCGGCCGAGGAGCCGAGCAGGCCGACCCCGGTCACCACCCCGCCGACGGCCAGCCACTCGCGCCAGCTGAGGACGGCGCCGATCAGCCAGGACGCGCAGACCGCCGTCACGGCCAGGTTGGCCGCGATGATCGCCTGGACGGCGAACAGCGGCAGGCGGTGCAGCGCCACCAGCTGGGCCAGGAAGCCCAGCGCGTCCAGGCCCAGGCTGGCCACGAACCGCCATTGGTGGAGCATCCGGACCAGCAGGCCCGGATCGACGCCGTAAGCCGAACCGGGCTCGTCGCCCGGCGCTGGCCGGTGGCTCGCCGAACGGGCGGCGATGGCCTGCATGATGGAGGCCACGCCGTAGCACAGTGCCGCGAACACGGCAGCTACCAGGCTAGCTACCATGATCTGACCCTACGCCTCGCCTGCCGGCTCTCCGGCCTACCACCCGCATCGTCTCTCCCGCCGTCAGCCGACGCGCTTCCCGGGGGTGTGCCCTGTCTGGGCGAACACTCAGCACTCCTCCAGCATTCCGTGAGCTGGCCGGCTATGCTGCCGCCGCCCTGGCCCGCCGGGTCACACGCCTGCGGCCTGCATCCCCCTCAGCTCGTGCTTCAGCTCCCTGATCTCGTCGCGGAGCCTCGCGGCCACCTCGAACTGCAGCTCCGCCGCGGCCGCGTGCATCTGCTCGGTCAGCTGCTTGATCAGCTCGATCAGGTCGTCGCGGGCCGGGCCGCCGCCACCTTCGCCGGCCAGCTCCCCGTCGCCGCCGGCCGCCCGGGCCAGGGCGCGAGCCCGGGACGACAGCCCCGGAACCGGCGACTTGCCCCGGCTCTGCTGCCGCCCGCTCCCGCCGATGAGCTGGTCGGTGTCGGCGTCCTCGCGGACGATCTGGTCCAGGATGTCGGCGATGCGCTTGCGCAGCGGCTGCGGGTCGACGCCGCGCTCGACGTTGTAGGCGATCTGCTTCTCACGCCGCCGGTTGGTCTCGTCGATCGCGCGCTGCATGGACGGCGTGACCTGGTCGGCGTACATGTGCACCTGACCGGAGACGTTCCGCGCGGCCCGGCCGATCGTCTGGATCAGCGAGGTACCCGAGCGCAGGAACCCCTCCTTGTCGGCGTCCAGGATCGCGACGAGTGACACCTCGGGCAGGTCCAGGCCCTCCCGGAGCAGGTTGATGCCGACCAGCACGTCGAATTCGCCGAGCCGCAGCTCCCGCAGCAGCTCCACCCGGCGCAGCGTGTCGACCTCGCTGTGCAGGTACCGGGCCCGCACGCCGTTCTCCAGCAGGTAGTCGGTGAGGTCCTCGGCCATCTTCTTGGTCAAGGTGGTGACCAGGACACGCTCGTCCCGCTCGGCGCGGGTCCTGATCTCGTGCAGCAGGTCGTCGATCTGCCCCTTGGTCGGCTTGATCAGGACCTCCGGATCGACGAGCCCGGTCGGCCGGATCACCTGCTCGACAACGTCCCCGCCGACCCGCTGCAGCTCGTACGGTCCCGGCGTGGCGGACAGGTAGACGGTCTGCCCGATCCGCTCGACGAACTCATCCCAGGTCAGTGGCCGGTTGTCGACGGCGCTCGGCAGCCGGAAGCCGTGCTCGACCAGGTTCCGCTTGCGCGATACGTCCCCTTCGTACATCGCCCCGATCTGCGGGACGGTGCCGTGCGACTCGTCGATGACGAGCAGGAAGTCCTCGGGGAAGTAGTCGAGCAGCGTGTTCGGCGGGGTCCCCGCCTCGCGGCCGTCGATGTGCCGTGAGTAGTTCTCGATGCCGGCACAGCTCCCGACCTGCCGCATCATCTCGATGTCGTAGGTGGTTCGCATGCGCAGCCGCTGGGCCTCGAGCAGCTTGCCGTTGCGCTCCAGCTCGGCGAGGCGCTCGGCCAGCTCCGCCTCGATGCCGGCGATGGCCCGCTCCATCCGCTCGGCCCCCGCCACGTAGTGCGAGGCCGGGAAGATGTACAGCTCCTCGTCCTCGCTGATCACCTCGCCGGTCAGCGGGTGCAGCGTCATCAGCCGCTCGATCTCGTCACCGAACATCTCGATCCGGATGGCGAGCTCCTCGTAGACCGGGATGACCTCGATGGTGTCACCGCGGACCCGGAACGTGCCCCGGGTGAAGGACAGGTCGTTGCGGGTGTACTGCATGCCGACCAGTTGCCGGAGCATCGTGTCCCGGTCGATGGTGTCGCCCACCTTGAGGGTGAGCATGCGGTCCACGTACTCCTGGGGCGTGCCCAGGCCGTAGATGCAGGAGACCGACGCGACGACGATCGTGTCCCGGCGGGTCAGCAGCGAGTTGGTCGCCGAGTGCCGCAGCCGCTCCACCTCGTCGTTGATCGAGGAATCCTTCTCGATGTAGGTGTCGGTCTGGGGGATGTACGCCTCGGGCTGGTAGTAGTCGTAGTAGGAGACGAAGTACTCGACCGCGTTCTCCGGCAGCATCTCCCGCAGCTCGTTGGCGAACTGGGCGGCGAGCGTCTTGTTCGGCAGCATGACCAGGGTGGGGCGCTGCAGCCGCTCCGCCAGCCACGCGACGGTGGCGGTCTTCCCGGTGCCGGTCGCGCCCAGCAGGACCGTGTCCCGCTCGCCGCTCTTCACCCGCCGCTCCATCTCGGCGATGGCCTGCGGCTGGTCCCCGGCGGGCACCATGTCGGTGACCACGCGGAAGGGCGCGACCTTACGCTTCAGATCGGTCACGGGACGCACGATGCCACCTCCAAAACTCAGCTGCCGCCGGCTCAGATCCCCGGCCCCGGCCAGCTCACGGTTCAACAGTACGGCGGGGGTCTGACATTCCAGACGGTCACGCCTCCGCGCTGGTAACGGCCGCGCGGCGGCGCAGGCCGGCCCATACCTCGTCGACCCGGCGATCCAGGTCGTCCAGGGTCCCCGAGTTGTCGATGACGATGTCGGCCACGGCGCGCCGCTGGTCCCGGCTGGCCTGAGCGGCCATCCGCTCCCGGGCGTGCTCGGGTGACATGCCCCGGCTGGCGGCCAGCCGCTCCACCTGGACGTGTTCCGGTGCGTCGACGACCACCACCACGTCGAACCCGCTGGCCAGGCCGTTCTCGGCCAGCAGCGGGACGTCGTGCACGACGATCGCGGACGGGCCGGCCGACCGGATGCCTTCCTGCTCGACCTGGCGCATCCGCTCATGGACCAGCGGATGGACGATGGCGTTGAGCTTGGCCCGCAGTTCGGGGCGGGAGAAGACGATCTCGCCCAGCCGTTCCCGGTCCAGGCGGCCGTCCGGCCGCACCACGTCGGGGCCGAACACCGCGACGATCTGGCCGAGCCCCGGCGTTCCGGGCTCGACGACCTCCCGGGCGGCGACGTCCGCGTCGACCAGCACCGCGCCCCGGGCGGCGAGCCGCCGGGACACCTCGCTCTTGCCGGAACCGATCCCTCCAGTGAGCCCGACCCGAAGCAACGCGCCCTACCCCCTGCCCAAAAGCGAGCGGGTGGAGTTTCCCGCAGATGATGCGGGAAACTCCACCCGGTCGTGGTCCTGCTCGTGAGGCCGAACGGTCAGCCCTGGTTACCGGACAGCTTGTCGCGCAGCGCCGCGAGCGCCTCGTCCGAGGCGAGCGCGCCGCCACCCGAGGGGCCGCTGCTGGAGCGGGACGAGCCGCCGCGCGGCGGCCGGCGTCGACGAGGACGAGCTGCTCGAGCTGGACGAGCTGACGACTGCGGCGGGCGGGGCCTCGACGGCCTCGACGGCCGCGTCGGTGTCGGCCTTGCGGGCCTCCTCGACCTGACGCCGGTGCGCCTCGTAGCGGGTCCGCGCCTCGGCGTACTGGCGCTCCCACTCCTCGCGCTGGGTGTCGTACCCGTCCAGCCATTCGGCCGTGTCGGGGTCGAAGCCCTCCGGGTACTTGTAGTTGCCGGCCTCGTCGTACTCGGCGGGCATGCCGTACAGCGTGGGGTCGAAGTCCTCGCCGGCCGATTCGCCGATCGTGCCCTCGTTGGCCTGCTTGAGCGACAGCGAGATCCGGCGCCGGTCCAGGTCAATGTCGATGATCTTGACGAAGATCTCGTCGCCGACCTGCACGACCTGCTCGGGGATCTCCACGTGCCGGTCCGCGAGCTCGGAGATGTGCACCAGGCCCTCGATGCCCTCCTCGACGCGGACGAACGCGCCGAACGGGACGAGCTTGGTGACCCGGCCCGGGACAACCTGGCCGATCTGGTGGGTGCGGGCGAACTGCTGCCAGGGGTCTTCCTGGGTGGACTTCAGCGACAGCGAGACGCGCTCGCGGTCCATGTCCACGTCCAGCACCTCGACCGTGACCTCCTGGCCGACCTCGACGACCTCGCCGGGGTGGTCGATGTGCTTCCAGGACAGCTCCGACACGTGCACCAGGCCGTCCACACCGCCGAGGTCGACGAATGCGCCGAAGTTGACGATGGACGACACGACACCCTTGCGGATCTGGCCCTTCTGCAGGGTGTTGAGGAAGGTGTGACGGACCTCGGACTGGGTCTGCTCCAGCCAGGCGCGCCGGGACAGGACCACGTTGTTGCGGTTCTTGTCCAGCTCGATGATCTTCGCTTCGAGCTCGCGGCCCACGTAGGGCTGCAGGTCGCGGACGCGGCGCATCTCCACCAGGGAGGCGGGCAGGAAGCCGCGCAGCCCGATGTCGAGGATCAGGCCGCCCTTGACGACCTCGATCACCGTGCCGGTGACCACGCCGTCCTCTTCCTTGATCTTCTCGATCGTGCCCCAGGCGCGCTCGTACTGCGCGCGCTTCTTGGACAGGATCAGGCGTCCCTCCTTGTCCTCCTTCTGGAGAACGAGGGCCTCGATGTGTTCGCTGACCTTGACCACATCGTGGGGATCGACGTCATGCTTGATCGACAGCTCGCGAGAGGGGATGACTCCCTCAGTCTTGTAGCCGATGTCGAGCAAGACCTCGTCTCGATCGACCTTGACGACGGTTCCTTCGACAATGTCGCCGTCATTGAAGTACTTGATGGTCTCATCGATCGCGGCGAGGAATGCCTCCTCGGACCCGATGTCGTTGACCGCTACCTTAGGGGTCGAGGTGGCTTCTGTACTGCTCGTCATGTGTGGGCTGGCTCCGGATGCGGACAGGAATGTATGTGGGCGCGCTGCGACCCGTGTACCCGCCGGAAGGACCAAGAATCGCGAAACCTGCCGAAGCCGGCCGAGGCCGACATCCGAAGAACGGCCGAGGGCCGCCGGTGAGGTCAAGTGACAGACGGACCACACGAGACACAGCGCAGCGTTCAGAATATGAGAGCAATGGCGGTGGGTCAATCGGGGGGCCACGCTCGCCCGCGGACTGAGCGCCCGCTTCAGGAGACGCTCAGTGGGCGGCGTCGGCCCAGCTGTGGCCGGAACCCACCGAAACCTCCAGCGGTACCCGCAGCTCGACGGCGGCGGCCATCTCGGTGCAGACCAGCTCCCGCAGCGCTTCGAACTCGCCCGGGGCGACCTCGAAAATCAGCTCGTCGTGCACCTGGAGCAGCATCCGGGACGCCAGGCCGCGCTCCCGGATCGTCCGGTCGACCGACAGCATCGCCATCTTGATGATGTCGGCGGCGGAGCCCTGGATCGGGGCGTTGAGCGCCATCCGTTCCGCCATCTCCCGGCGCTGCCGGTTGTCGGAGTTGAGGTCCGGAAGGTAGCGGCGCCGGCCGAACATGGTCTCGGTGTAACCGTCCTGCCGGGCCCGGGCCACGACGTCCCGCAGGTAGTCCCGGACCCCGCCGAACTCCTTGAAGTACTCCTCCATCAGCGCGCGCGCCTCCTCCGGGCTGATGCGCAGCTGCTGGGCGAGCCCGAACGCGGACAGCCCGTAGGCGAGGCCGTAGTTCATGACCTTGATCCGGTTCCGCATTTCCCCGTTGACCTGCTCGGGCGGCACGCCGAACACGCGCGACGCGGTGGCCGCGTGGAAGTCATGCCCGGACTCGAACGCCGCGATCAGCGCCTCGTCGCCGGACAGGTGGGCCATGATCCGCAGCTCGATCTGGCTGTAGTCCGCGGTCAGCAGGCAGTCGTAACCGGCTCCGACGACGAACGCGCGCCGGATCCGGCGGCCCTCCTCGGTGCGGATCGGGATGTTCTGCAGGTTCGGGTCGGTGGAGGACAGGCGGCCGGTCGCGGCGATCATCTGGTTGAACGTCGTGTGGATCCGGCCATCCTCGCCGGCCATCGGGATCAGCGAGTCGACGATGCTCTTCAGCTTGGCCACGTCCCGGTAGCGGAGCAGGTGCTCGAGAATCGGGTGCTCGGTCTGCGCGAGCAGCGCGGTCAGGGCGTCGGAGTCGGTGGTGTAGCCGGTCTTGATCCGCTTGGTCTTCGGCAGGCCGAGCTCGTTGAATAGCACCTCCTGGAGCTGCTTCGGGGAGCCCAGGTTGAACTCGTGGCCGACCACCGCGAACGCGGCCTGCTCGGCCGCCTTCACCTGGCCGTGCAGTTCGGACGACATGTTCGCCAGGTGGTCGGTGTCGGCGGCGATGCCGGTGCGCTCCATCCGGGCCAGCACGCCGACCAGCGGGAGTTCGACTTCCTGGAGCAGCCGGGCCGCGCCGCGGCGTTCCAGGTCGGCGTCGAGCGCGTCGGCCAGCTCGGCGGTGCCCCGGGCGCGCAGCACGAGGTTGGCCGCGGCGTCCTCCTCACCGGACCCGTCCAGGGTGAGCTGCTCGGGGACGCCCGAGTCGTCCCGCAGCTCCTTGCCCAGATAGCGCAGGGTCAGGTCGGCCAGGTCGAACGAGCGCTGGCCGGGCAGGGCCAGGTAGGCGGCCAGCGCCGTATCACTGGTCAGCGCGGCCAGCTCCATGCCGTGGGCGGCGAACGCGTGCATCGGGCCCTTGGCGTCGTGCATGACCTTCGGCAGGCTGTCGGCGGCGAGCCAGCCGGCCAGCGCCTGGTCGTCGGATTCGGTCAGCGCGGTCGGGTCGACGAAGGCACCGTGCCCGTCCGGGGCGGCGATGGCGATCCCGGTCAGCGTCCCGGTGCCGCGGCCCCAGGTCCCGGAGACGGCCACGCCGAACCGGTCCCCCTCGGCGGCGTGGCCGGAGATCCATTCGGCTAGTTCGTCCGGGCCGGGCAGCGCGACCTCGACCTCGAACCCGGCGGCGGGCTCGGCGGTGGTGGCGGCGCCTCCCCCGGTGCCGGCGATGCCGTCGGGCAGGGTCGAGTACAGGCGCTCGCGCAGCACGCGGAACTGGAGCGTGTCGAAGAGCTGGTGGATCTGCTCCCGGTCCCAGGACGTGGGCACCAGCTCGTGCGGCCCGGCGCCGACGGTCTCCAGCGGCATGTCCCGGACCAGCGCGGTCATCTGCCGGTTGCGGAGCACGTCGCCGAGATGCTCGCGCAGGGCGTCGCCGGCCTTGCCCTTGACCTCGTCGACCCGGTTGACCAGCTCCTCCAGCGACCCGAACTCGCTGACCCACTTGGTCGCGGTCTTCTCCCCCACGCCCGGGATGCCGGGCAGGTTGTCACTGGGGTCGCCGCGGATGGCCGCGAAGTCGGGGTACTGCTGCGGGGTCAGGCCGTACTTCTCCTCGACCGCTTCGGGGGTGAACCGGGACATGTCGCTGATGCCGCGGCGGGTCATGAGCACCGTCACGTGGTCGTCGACGAGCTGCAGCACGTCGCGGTCGCCGGTGACGATGAGCACGTCCATGCCCTCGTTCTCGGCCTGGGTGGCGAGCGTGGCGATGATGTCGTCGGCCTCGAAACCGGGGGCCGACAGCCGGGGGACGCCCAGGGCGTCGAGCACCTCGAAGATCAGGCTGAGCTGGCTGCGGAAGTCGGCCGGGGTCTCCCGCCGGTTCGCCTTGTACTCGACGTACGCCTCGTGGCGGAAGGTCGGCTCACTGCGGTCGAACGCCACCGCCACGTGCGTCGGCTGCTCGTCGCGCAGGACGTTGATGAGCATGGCCGTGAACCCGTACACGGCGTTGGTCGGCTGGCCCGTGGTGGTCGAGAAGTTCTCGGCCGGCAGGGCGAAGAACGCCCGGTAGGCGAGCGAGTGCCCGTCGAGCAGCAGCAGCCGCGCCTCGCCCGGCTTGGTGTCGGCCGTGCTGGCCGCTTCGCCGCTGGCCTGCGGGGTGCTGGCCTGCGGGGCGCTGGCTTCTGGCCGCCCGGCACGGCCGTGTTCTTCGTCGCCACGGGTCAAATCCTATGGTCACGCGGCCCCGCTATGGCGACGCGCCACGGGGCATGAGCGCCGGACGCGTGCGGGCCCGGCGGCGAGATGCCGCCGGGCCCGTGAGCGGGAACTGGCCGGAGGCCAGCACAAATCAGGTGGTCAGGACGAGAACTGCGAAGATCGTCGACGAGTTGAAGGTGTTGCCCGCCTTGAGCGTGGTGCTCGGGAAGCTGGGCTGGTTGGGCGAGTCGGGGAAGTGCTGGGTCTCGAACGTGTAGCCGGCGCCCTGCCGGTAGGTGTGGCCGCTGATGCCCACCAGCGTTCCGGTGAGGAAGTTGCCGCTGTAGAACTGGACGCCCGGCTGGTCGGTCCAGACGCTCAGCTCGCGGCCGCTGTTCGGGTCCCACGCGTGCGCGGCCAGGTTAAGCCCGTCCGGGCCGGTGGTGGCCGGGGTCTGCTTGTTCAGCGCCCAGTTGTGGTCGTAACCCTGGGCGATGAGCAGCTGGTTGTACTTGAGTCGCCGGGGCGTTGTTCGGCGCGCTGACGTCGTCGATCCGGGAG
>CAVQZM010000080.1:0-18333 GCA_963718475.1 uncultured Actinomycetes bacterium
TGAACGGCTCGTCCATGAGCAGCACCGGCGGATCGGCGGCGAGCGCCCGCGCGACCCCGACCCGCTGCTGCTGGCCGCCGGACAGCTGGTGCGGGTACCGGCGGCCCATGGCGGGGTCGAGGCCGACCAGGTCCATCAGCTCGTGGGCGCGCTCGCGTGCCTTGGCCTTACTCCAGCCGTTGAGCAGCGGGACCGTGGCGATGTTGTCCTCCACGGTGCGGTGCGGGAACAAGCCGGTCTGCTGGATGACGTACCCGATGCCCCGGCGCAGCGAGGACGGCTCGGTCAGCGCGATGTCGCGGCCGTCGAGCAGGATCCGGCCCTCCGTCGGCTCGACCAGCCGGTTGATCATCCGCAGCGTCGTCGTCTTGCCGCAGCCGCTCGGCCCGACCAGGACCATCGTTTTCCCGGCCGGAATCTCCAGGCTGAGCGAGTCGACCGCGACCGTGCCGTCCGGGTACCGCTTCGTCACGCCCTCGAAGGTGATCAAAGGGTGGCCTCGCTCGTCGTCGGCGGCATGCCGTCCCGGATGATCATCCTCGTTCTCTGCCCAGCTTCGGCAGGGACCCCAACCGGCACCGGCATGAATAGTTCTCTTCATGCTCTTGACTCATGAAGAGAGTGTCAAGACGATAGTCGCCGGGGGTTGCGAACTTGTTACCTGCGTGGGGAGCTGTCCTTGCCGGCTCAGGCCGCGGATCCCGATGCGCCCGTCGTCATCGACGGAATCGGGCTGACGTGCGGGAAGGTGCGCGACGTCGCGCGCGGCAGCGTTTCGGTCGCCGTCGATCCCGCCGGGCTGGAGCGAGCCCGGCTGGCCCGCGACGTGGTCCGGTCGGCCGTCTTGTCGCGGCCGGTGTACGGCCGGACGACCGGAGTCGGCGCCAACCGGGCCGTCGACGTCGCGGACCACGGCCACGGCCTGCGCCTGGTGCGCAGCCACGCGGGCGGCGCGGGACCCATGCTCGGCGTGACACTGGCCCGGGCCATGCTGGTCGTGCGGCTGAACCAGCTGGCCGCCGGCGGCTCCGGGGTGGACCCGGCGCTGCTGTCGGTCCTGGCCGAGGCGCTCAACCGCGGCCTGGTGCCGCCGGTCCGGACCGTGGGCGCGATCGGGACCGGAGACCTGGGCGCCCTGGCCTCGACCGCGCTCAGCATCCTCGGCGAGGGGCCCTGGCAGGGCGGGACGCTGCCGCCCTTCCCGCTCGATCCGGCCGACGCCCCGGCCTTCATGAGCAGCAACGCGGCCACGATCGGCGAGGCCGCGGTGGCCAGCGCGGACCTGTCCGAGCTGCTCGGCGCGGGCCTGGTCGTCGCGGCGCTGTCGTTCCTCGCGGTCAGCGGATCGCCCGAGCCGTACGCCGCCGCCGTGCAGCGGGCCCGCCCGCATCCGGGCCAGGTGGCGGTGGCGGCGCGGATGCGCGAGCTGCTCGCCGGGCAGGACATCCGGCCCGCCCGCATCCAGGACCCGTACGGTTACCGCGCCCTGCCCCAGGTCCACGGCCCGGCGGCCGACGCCGCCCGCGCGCTCGGCGACGTGCTCGCCGTCGAGATGAACGCGGCCGCCGAGAACCCCCTGATCGACGCGGCCTCGGGAGAGGTGTTCCACAACGGGAACTTCTACACCGCGTACCTGGGGCTGGCGCTCGACGCGGCCCGGACCGCGCTGTTCCAGACCGCCGCGCTGTCCACCGCGCGCCTCGGCACCCTGGTCGAGCCGGGCATGACCGGGCTGCGGCCGTTCCTGGCCGACGACGCGCCGGCCAGCTCCGGCGTGATGACCCTGGAGTACGTCGCCCACTCGGCCCTGGCCGACATCCGGCGGCTGGCCTCGCCGGCCGCGCTGGGCACCGCGGTGCTCTCGCGCGGGATGGAGGAGCAGGCCGACTTCTCCACCCAGGCCGCCCGCAGCACCACCGAGACCGTCGCGGCCTACCGCATCGTGGTCTCCTGTGAGCTGGTCGCCGCGGTGCGGGCGCTGCGGATGCAGGGGGCTGCGCCGGCGCCGGGGCCGCTGCGGGCCGCCTACGATCTGGCCGCCGCGGCGCTGGACCCGCGGACCGAGGACCGCCCCCTCGATGCCGACATCGACACGGCCGACCGGCTGCTCACCGCCCTGACGACGTTCTGATCCCGGCCGGCCCCGCCCCGGGACCAGACCGCCGTAAGCGCTCGACGAACACGCCATGGGCCGCCGACAGCTCCTCGTGCTGGCGCAGCCGGGCCCGGGCCCGGGTGGGCTCCGCGTCGGCCATGGCCTGCACGATCGCGGCGGCGAGGACCATCGGCGCGGCGTGCGAATCGGCGACCAGCGCCGAACCCACGCCGACCGGCAGCAGCACGTCGGCGTCGCTGGCGAACGGCACGAACCGCGCGTCGGTGACGACGGCCGTGCGCAGGCCGAGCCGCCGGGCGGACCGCAGCGCGTGCACCGTCTCGGCCGGGTACCGGGGCAGCGCGAAGGCCAGCAGCCAGCGCCCGCCCGCCTCCCGCACGTGCAGCAGCGCGTCGCAGACGACGCTGCCGCCGCAGGTCAGGCAGCGGACGTCGGGATGGATCCGCTGGGCCACGTAGCCGAAGTACTGGGCCAGCGGGGCCGAGATGCGCTCGCCGAGCACGGCGAGGGGCACGGACGCGGCCAGCTCGCGGCCCAGCTCGGCCACGGCCCCGGGGTCGGCCAGCATCTCGTGCAGCGCACGCAGGTTGGCGATCTCGGCCGCCACCGCCGCCTGGAGTTCGTTGCCGCGGTTGTCCTCCGCAGCGGCCCCCGCGCCCTCCAGCGCGATCGTGCGCAGCGCGTCCCGGAGCGCCGGATAGCCGGAAAAGCCCAGCGCCGCCGCGAACCGGGTCACCGACGGCTGGCTGACCCCGGCCGACCTCGCCAGCGCGACGCTGGACAGGAAGGCCGAGTCCGGCATGTGGTCCAGCAGGTATTGCGCGATCCGCCGCTGGACGGGCGACAGCCGGCGCCCGTCGAGCAGCGCCACAAGCGCGTCGGCAGGGACGCATTCGCCGCTGCGGCCCTCCATCGCCCCTCGCTCGCTGGCCAGCGTGTACAGATTCATTCACATCGTAAGTTCTCGCATGGATTCATGCCAGGCTCTCCGGGGCAGGAAGCAGCCATCGTGACGACGGAAAAGCGGAGTCAGCCCGAGACCCACGGCCACGAGCACCGCGACGTGTCCGGCGGCTGGCTCCGGCCCGCCGTGTTCGGCGCGATGGATGGGCTGGTCACGAACGCGTCCCTGATCGCGGGCGTCGGCGGGGCGGGCGGCGCCGCCCACACCGTGGTCCTCACCGGCCTGGCCGGGCTGGTGGCCGGGGCCATGTCCATGGCGGCCGGCGAGTTCGTCTCGGTGTCCTCACAGAACGAACTGGTCTCCGCCGAGGTCGACAAGGAACGTCACGAGCTGGAGCACAACGCCGAGGCCGAGCAGGCCGAACTGGCCTCGATGCTCCGCGCGCGAGGCGTCTCCCCCGACATCGCCCGCACCGCCGCGGCCCAGATCTCACAGAACCCCGAGACGGCGCTGGCCGTGCACGCCCTGGAGGAACTGGGCGTCGACCCCGGTGAGCTGCCTTCGCCGGTCACCGCGGCCGGCGCGTCGTTCGTCTCGTTCGCGGCGGGCGCGATCGTGCCGCTGATCCCCTACCTGGCCGGCGTCAATCTGCTCTGGCTCGCCCTGGCCCTGGCCGCGGTGGCGGCGATCGCCGGCGGCGGCGCGGTGGCCCGGATGACCGACCGGCCGTTCTTCCTCGGAGCCCTGCGGCAGCTATTGCTGGCCGCGCTGGCCACCGCCGTCACCTACGGGGTCGGCGCCCTGATCGGCGCGGTCGCGGCCTGACCCCGGCCGCCGGGCCGACCCGGGGCGCCAGACTGACCCGGGCCGCCAGACCGCCACGGCCACCGGAGCCGGCCGGTCCGCATCAATATCACCGCGCACGCCGCGGTCACGAGCGCGGTGAGATGGCCGACGGCCGCCACGTCGAGGTCCCCGAGCCCGCTGAAGATATGCCCGGCGAAGACGAGCAGCGCGAAGTCCAGCGCGGCCGCCGCCCGGGCCGGCCAGAGCCGGCGATGAGCGCCGCGACGATGGCGGCCACCACGACGTAGGACGGGCCGATATCGAGCAGGTGCCGGGAGGAGACCGGAAGGTCGGCCTGATCCACGCGGTAGGCGACGATCCCCTCGCTGACCAGCGTCCCGATCACCTGGCCCGCCGCGCATACCACGACGGTGCGGACGTTGCCCAGGGCCCGGTTGGCGCCGAACATGGCCAGCGCGATCAGCGCCGGCCACGCATATTCCGAACCTTCCGTGACGAAGGCCGACGCCACCAGCGATCCGACCGGGTGGTGCTCCATGTTCGCGACGCTGGTGCTCGCCCACGCGGCCACCGCCGACCACGCGTGCGGGGGCACGACCGCGCCGGCGACGGCGGCCGCCACGAAGCCGGCCAGGAAGCACGACGCAACCAGGTACCGGCGGGCGGCCGTGCGCGCCAGGCCCCGTATCCGCCCGTCGGCGGCGGTCGCCGCCGCGCGGCGGGTCAGCACGGACACGGGTCAAGGTTATGCGGGCCCGGTCTGGCGGCGGCATGATGGAGGGGCGCACGCAACGGGTGGTGCCCACCGGGATCCTGACTACTCAGTGGTAAGGTTCGCAGCCTAAGGGCCCAGGTGCGGCAGGCAGCAGCGGACGAGGACGGTGAACCGCGTGACCATCAGCCGTCCGCTCCGGGTCGCCCTGCTGTCCTACCGGAGCAAGGCCCACTGCGGCGGCCAGGGCGTCTATGTGCGGCACCTCAGCCGCGAGCTGGCCGCGCTCGGGCACACGGTCGAGGTGTTCTCCGGGCCGCCGTACCCGGAGCTCGAGCCGGGGCCCGTGCTGCGGGAGGTCCCGAGCCTGGACCTGTACCGGGACGAGGATCCGTTCCGCACGCCGCACCGCGAGGAGTACCGGGACTGGATCGATGTCCTGGAGACCGTCACGATGTGGACGGGCGCCTTCCCCGAACCGCTCACGTTCAGCCTCCGGGCCCTGCGCGAGCTGCGCGCCCGCCGGGGCGACTTCGACGTCGTGCACGACAACCAGGGCCTGGGCTACGGGCTGCTCGGCATCGCCCGGCTCGGCCTGCCGCTGGTGACCAGCATCCACCATCCGATCAGCGTGGACCGGCGGATCGAGCTGGCCGACACGAGCGGCCTGGCCCGGCTGTCGAAGCGGCGCTGGTACTCCTTCGTGCGGATGCAGGCCCGCGTCGCCCGCCAGGTCGCGCGGTCCGGCCCGGTCATCACCGTCTCCGAGTCGTCCCGCCGCGACATCTACCGCGACTTCCGGCTCCGGCCGGGCAGCGTGGACATCGTCCCGCTCGGCGTCGACACGCGGGTGTTCCATCCCCGCGGGCCGCGCGTGCCCGGCCGGATCGTCGCCGTGGCCAGCGCCGATTCGCCGGTCAAGGGCGTGGCCGTGCTCCTGCGGGCGGTGGCCAAGCTGGTCACCGAGCGGGACGTGCACCTGACCGTCGTCGGCCGGGCGGCAACGGGCGGCCCGACGGCGCGGCTGGTCGGCGAGCTGTCGCTCGGCGACCGCGTCACCTTCACCTCCGGTCTGTCTGACGCCGAGCTGGCCGCCCTGCTGGCCAGCGCCGAGATCGCGGTCGTCCCGTCGCTGTACGAGGGCTTCTCCCTGCCGGCCGTCGAGCACATGGCATCGGGCACGCCGCTGGTCGCCAGCCGGGCCGGCGCGCTGCCCGAGGTGACCGGCGACGCCGCGGAGCTGGTCACGCCCGGTGACCCGGAGGAGCTGGCCGCGGCGCTCCGGCGGCTGCACGACTCGCCCGTCGAACGTGACCGCCTGTCCGGCCGGGCCTGGCACCGCGTGCAGGAGCGGTTCGCCTGGCCCGCCGTCGCCCGGGCCACCGCCGACCGCTACGAGGACGCCATCGCGGCCCGCCCCGCCGCGCCCCGCCCTGGCCGCCTTGCCCGCCCCGCCCGCCGGGCCCAGCCGGGAGGAACCAGACCTTGCTGACCGTCGACTACCGCCGGCTTCAGATCACCCCCGGGGCCCGCGTCCTCGACGTGGGCTGCGGCGCCGGCCGCCATGCGTTCGAGGCGTACCGGCGCGGCGCGGACGTGGTCGCCTTCGACATGGACCGCGGCGAGCTGCGCTCGGTGACCGGCATGTGCGCGGCGATGCGGGCCGAGGGCGAGGTGCCCGGCGCGGCCGCCGCCGCCGGGGTGTCCGGTGACGCCACCGCGATGCCCTTTGCCGACGGGTCGTTCGACCGGGTCATCGCGGCCGAGGTGTTCGAGCACATCCTCGACGACCAGCAGGCCATGAACGAAGTGGCGCGGGTGCTCAGGCCCGGGGGCATCGCCGCCATCACCGTCCCGGCCTGGCTCCCGGAGCGGATCTGCTGGGCCCTGTCGCAGGAATACCACGAGGTCCCCGGCGGCCACGTACGCATCTACACCCGCGTCGAGCTGGAGGCCAAGCTCCGGCGGGCCGGTTTCGGGATCAGCGGCCACCATCACGCGCACGGCCTGCATTCGCCGTACTGGTGGGTGAAATGCGCGGTCGGCGTGGGCAACGACGACCACCCGCTCGCGCGCGCCTACCACCGCATGCTCGTCTGGGACATCATGAAACGGCCCGCCGCCACGCGGCTCGCCGAGCAGGCGCTCAACCCGCTCATCGGCAAGAGCGTCGTCGTCTATGCCATCAAACAGCAGCCGAACGAGACGGCGGTGACAGCGCCTGTCGGCGGAGCAGCACGGGAGAAGAGCGACCCGGAGAGCGCGCATGCGGCAGCGTGAGCCGCACGCCCCGAACGTGGTTCCCGCGGTCCCCGGAGTCATCAGCGCCGACGACGTCCTGGCCACGGCGCGCAGCATCGAGGCCGCCCAGGAGGCATCCGGCGCGATCCGCTGGCCCGACGGCCATATCGACGTGTGGGACCACATCGAGTGCGCGATGGCGCTGAGCGCCGCGCGGGCTCGCCGGGGCGGCCCGGCAGGCCTACGAGTGGCTGCGCCGCTCGCAGCGCGCCGACGGGTCCTGGCCCCGGAAGATCGTGGGCAGCCGGTGCGCCGACCCGGCCGCCGAGAGCAATCACGCCGCCTACGTGGCGGTCGGCGTTTGGCACGAACTGCAGGTCACCGGGGATCACGGGTTCGCGGTGTCGATGTGGCCCACGGTGCGCCGGGCCATCGAGTGGGTGCTCGGCATGCAGGCGCCCGGCGGCGAGATCGCCTGGGAGCGGGACTCCCGGGGCGTGGCGGCGGACTTCGCCCTGCTGACCGGATGCTCCAGCATCCATCAGAGCCTGCGGTGCGGCGCCGCCCTCGCCGAGCAGGTCGGCGACGCCCAGCCGGACTGGGAACTGGCCGCCGATCAGCTCGCGCACGCGATCGCCTGCCACCCCGAGTCGTTCGCGGACAAGAGCCGGTTCTCGATGGACTGGTACTACCCGGTGCTCGGCGGCGCGGTGCGGGGCGCCGCCGCGGCGGCCCGCCTCGCCGCGGGCTGGGAGACCTTCGTCGTGCCCGGCCTGGGCGTCCGGTGCGTCAGCGACCAGCCGTGGGTCACCGGGGCGGAAAGCTCCGAGCTGGTGCTGGCCCTCGACGCCGCGGGCCAGCACGCGGCCGCGGCCACGCTGTTCGCGGACATCCAGCACCTGCGGGACCGCGACGGCGCCTACTGGACGGGCTGGCAGTTCGCCAACCGGGCTCACTTCCCGCGGGAGCAGAGCGCCTGGACCGCGGCGGCCGTCATCCTCGCGGCGGACGCCTTGTCCGGGGCCACCGGCGGAGCCGGGGTGTTCCGGGAGCCGTGCGCGGCGGGCGAGGCCGGCGGGGCGGCCGCCGCGGATCCGTCCGTCTGCGGCTGCGCGTCCGGCTCAGCCGGTGGCCGGGCCGGTGCGCTCGAGCACCCGTAGCGAGCCCGGCCGTCCTGACCTCGGTGAAGCCGCCGGATTCCAGCGCCCGCCGGTAGATGCGGTACGGCGCCTGGCCGCCGTCGGCCGGGTCCGGGAACACGTCGTGAATGGCGAGCGCTCCGCCCACCGCCAGCCAGGGAGCCCAGCCCCCGTAGTCGGCCTGGGCCGCCTCGTCGGTGTGGCCGCCGTCGATGAACACCATGCCGAGCGGTGTCCGCCAGAGCCGGGCCACGTCCGCGGACCGCCCCACGATCGCGATCACGTGATCTTCCAGTCCCGCCTCCCCCAGCGCCGCCCGGAAGTGCGGGAACGTGTCGATCCGCCCGGCATGCGGGTCCACCAGGCCGGTGTCGTGGTACTCCCAGCCCGGCTGGTGCTCCTCCGACCCGCGATGATGATCGACGGTGACGACCATCTGGCCGTGCTCGCGCGCCGCGGCGGCCAGGTAGATCGTCGACTTCCCGCAGTACGTGCCGATCTCCAGGATCGGCCCGGCCGGGGCATACGCCGCGGCGGTCTCATACAGCGCCAGCCCCTCCTCGGGCGGCATGAACCCCTTGGCCTTCTCGGCGATACGCAGCAGCTCGGTGTCCACCGGTCCACGGTAGCGGCACCGTCCTGCTCCGGAAGGCGCCGGGAATCGATGCGGCATCGTGCGAGGCGGGCAATGCTGTCCAGCCGGGTGGATCCCCGGCCTTACTGGCGGAGCCGCTTAGCCGGGACAGCGCCTCCTTCAGGACCTCGGGGCGCTTGCAGAAGGTGAACCGGACCTGGGTCCGGCCCGCCTCGCGGTCGTCGTAGAACACGGCGCTCGGGATGGCCACCACGCCGGCCCGCGCCGGCAGGGACGCGCAGAACTCGATGCCGTCCGTTTCGCCGAGCGGCCGGATGTCGGTCGTGACGAAGTAGGTCCCGTCCGACGGGTACACCTCGAACCCCAGGTCGGCCAGGCCGCCGCTCAGCAGGTCGCGCTTCATCCGGAGGTCGTCGCGCAGATCGGTGAAGTAGGAGTCGGGCATCGCGAGCGCCTCCGCGACCGCGTACTGGAACGGGCCGCCGCTGACGTAGGTGAGGAACTGCTTGGCCGCGCGGACCGCGGCCACGAGGTCAGCCGGCGCGGTGACCCACCCGATCTTCCAGCCGGTGAACGAGAACGTCTTCCCGGCCGAACTGATCGACACGGTGCGCTCGCGCATCCCGGGCAGCGACGCCATCGGCACATGCTCGCCCGAATAGACCAGGTGCTCGTACACCTCGTCGGTGACGACCAGCAGGTCGTTCTCGATGGCGATCCGCGCGATCTCCGTCATCTCGTCCCGGGTGAACACCGCCCCGGTCGGATTGTGCGGCGAGTTGACCAGGATCGCCCGGGTCCGCGGGGTGACCGCCGCGCGCAGGGCATCCAGATCCGGCCGGAAGCCCGGCGGCCGGAGGGTCACCGGAACCCGGACCCCGCCGGCCATCGCGATGCTGGCGGCATAGGAGTCGTAGTACGGCTCGAAGGCGATGACCTCGTCGCCCGGCTCGACCAGCGCGAGCATCGCCGCGGCGATCGCCTCGGTCGCGCCCGCGGTGACGAGGATTTCGGTGCCGGGATCGTAGCCGAGGCCGTAGAAGCGGCGCTGATGATCCACGATCGCGTGCCGCAGTTCGGGGACGCCGGGACCGGGCGGGTACTGGTTTCCCCGGCCGTCGAGCACCGCGTTCGCGGCGGCCTGCGCGACCGCGCGCGGCCCGTCGGTGTCAGGGAATCCCTGGCCCAGGTTGACCGATCCGGTCTCGACGGCCAGGGCGGACATCTCGGCGAAGATCGTCGTTCCCATGCCGGTGAGGCGGCGGCTCAGCAGTGGTCGGTTCACCCCGCCATGACATCACGCGTGCTGCCCGGATAGGACATGCACGTCTAGGCTGACGCTATGCGAGTCGCGCTCTGCCAGATCCCGGTCAGCTCCGACCCCGCCGTCAACCTCGGCCGGGTACGTACCGCCCTGACTGAGGCCGCCGCCCAGGGCGCCGACCTTGCGGTGTTCCCGGAGGCGACCCAGATCCGCTTCGGCGCCGATCCCCGGCCGGTCGCGGCGCCGCCGGACGGCCCGTTCGGCGCCGCGCTCGCGGCGGCGGCCAAGGAAGCCGGCGTGGCCGTGGTCGCGGGCATCTTCGAGCCGGCCCCGGACGGCCGGGTCTTCAACACGGCCGTCGCCTTCGACCGGAGCGGCGAGCTGGTCAGCGCCTACCGCAAGCTCCACCTGTTCGACGCGCTCGGCCAGCAGGAGTCCGCTCTGGTCGCGCCCGGCACCGAGCCGGTGGTGGCCAAGCTCGCGGGCCTGTCGGTCGGCATGCAGACCTGCTACGACCTCCGGTTCCCGGAACTGACGCGGCTGCTCACGGGGCGTGGGCGCGGACCTGATCGTGGTCCCCGCCGCCTGGGGCGCGGGCCTGTTCAAGGAAGACCACTGGATGACGCTGACCCGGGCCCGGGCCATCGAGAACACCGTGTGGCTGGCGGCGGCCGGCCAGGTGCCCGATCCCGACGAGCCGCCGACGCGGGCGCCGACCGGCATCGGGCGCAGCGTCCTCATCGACCCGATGGGCACGGTCCGCCTCGACCTCGGCCCGTTCGCCGGGGTGGGCGTGGCCGATGTCGACCTCGACCTGACCGCCCGCGTGCGCGCCGCCCTCCCGTGCCTGGAGCACCGCCGGCCTGACGTGTTCGGCCCGGCGTCCGAGCCCGCCCGGCACTAGGCGACGTCGCGCGGCACCGTGCTCGGCCCGGACGGGACTGCCGCCGTGCCGGCCATGCTGTTCAGCCGGTCGGCCAGCCGGGCCAGCGCCGCGGGAGCGAGCGTGTAGCAGATCGTGGTCCCCCGTCGCTCCGTTGTCACCAGCCCAGCCTGGCGCAGCGCCTTCAGGTGCGCGGAGATGGTCGGCTGTGCCACGTCGAAGAACTCGGTGAAGTCGCACGCGCAGATGCCGGGCTCAGCCGCGAGGCGCTCCAGGATGCCCCAGCGCACCGGGTGGGCCAGCGCCCGCAGGACCTCGATCTCGTCGTTCACTCCCCTAGCATATCGTTCCCGGCCGATATAGTGTCGAGCCTATATAGAAGGAAGACGATGATGTCTGAGTACAGCGAACGGCAGTTGGATGCCGGTGTCCTGGACGAAAGCCTGCAGCGGCTGGCCTCGACCGGGCCGGAGTTCCGCGGCGGCCTGTCCAACCACGGCCCGATGGCGGCCGAGGCCATGATCCGGCTTGGCCGCGCCGACGACGTGGGGCCCTGGCTCGACGGCTACCTGCGGCTGCTGGAGGACGCACCCCGTCCGGCCGAACGGATCACCGATCAGACCTGGCCCGACGCTCTCGGCTCACCTGCGCGCGTGGCGGACTGGGAGCTGTACCTGCGGGACCAGTTCGGCGAGGCGCCCTGGCGGCAGGTCCTGGCCCGCTGGTGGCCGCGGCTGGTCCCGGGACTGGCCGCCAACGCTACGCACGGCATCATCCGGACGTCGCACGCGGCGCGCAGCCTCGCGGCGGCCGAGACCCCCGAGCGGGTGGCCGAGCTCGCCCGCGGCCTGGCCTACTGGGCGGCCCGGCGATCTCGAACTGCCCGGGCTTACCCGGACCAGCGGCCGCCTGGACGTGGCCGCCGCCGTGGACGGGCTGCCGGTCGCGCCGGCGACCTCGCAACCGGGCCTGATCACCGAGCGCCTCAAGGACAGCCTGGCCAGCGAGCCAGAGTTCCCCGCCGCGATCGCGGCCTTGCAGCCGCCGACCGATGTCCCGGGGGACCTGCTCCGGCTGAGCACGGCGTTCGCGCGGATCTTCCTGGTGCACGGCCGGGCCCGGCCGATCGGGTTCCTGCACGCGGTCACGGCCCCGGTCGCCGCCCGCTCCGTCCTCCCGCTGCTGCCACCCGAGTACGCCCGGCCCACCCACGACGCGCTCTGGCAGACCGCGGCCGCCCTCTACACCGCCTACGCCGGGGAAGCCGGACGCGAGCCCCTGCCGTCCGGTGAGCCGCCGGCACCCAGCGTCCTGGCCGACCGCGCCACCGCCACCGGCGACGTCCACGCGATCAAGCTCACCGAGGCCTGCCTGCGCCTGTACTCCGAATCACCCGACCCGGTCCTCCTGCACGCCGCGGCACGCGGTTCCGAGCTCCTGGCCTGACCGCCCTAGTTTTCCGCACCACCTGGGGATTTCTCGACCCGAGTCCGGGCAAGCGAGCGCGGCCCGGGGCCCGTGTGGTGTGAGTGGCTGGCGGGAATACGGCGCGGGAGCCTCCGGAGCGGCGGGGTCGCGGGGTCGCTGCGCCGGCTGCGTTTTCCCATGATCATGTGAAGTTTCCGCTCCGCGCCCCCGGTCCTTCCATGATCATGTGTGGTTTTCCGCCAAATACGACGTTTTTGCCGCACGATCATGAGCGAGCAGCCTGAGCCTGGTGCCACTGTGACTTAAGTGGCGAGCCGGGGCGCTGCGGCGCGGGAGCCAGCTACAGCGGCGGGGCCGGCAGGCTGCGGCGCGGGAGCCAGCACAGCGGCGGAGCCGGGAGGCTGCGGCGCGGGAGCCAGCACAGCGGCGGAGCCGGGAGGCTGCGGCGCGGGAGCCAGCACAGCGGCGGAGCCGGGAGGCTGCGGCGCGGGAGCCAGCACAGCGGCGGAGCCGGGAGGCTGCGGCGCGGGAGCCAGCGCAGCGGCGAGGCCGCGGACTGCGGCGCGCGGGCCAGCGCAGCGGCGGGGCCGCCCCGCTCAGCCGCGGATGGGGGAACGCCAGATCGTGGGGGACTCGCTGGTGGGCGAGGCGGTGAAGCCGACGCCGGTGAGCGTGCTGCCGGAGACGGCGAGCGCGGTGATCTCCTGGATTCCCTGGCCGCCCAGGCCGGTCACCGACGGCGAGTTGGTCTTCCAGGTCAGTCCGTCCGTCGACGTCCAGATGACGACGTCGCGGCGGCCGCCGGTGCCGAACGTGCCGGTCGCGGTGAACCCGGCCCCGGTCGCGGCCGCCGCGTCCACCGCGGAGGCTCCGTCCGGGGATGGCAGCAGGGACTCGGTCCACGTGGCACCGCCGTTGACGGATTCGGCGGCGAACGGCGCCGTCTGCCCGGCTGACGTGGCCGACATGCCGATCGCGACGATGCGCCGCCCGTTGACCGTCACCTGCTGCAGTTGCGCCCGGACGGCGTCCGGCGGGAGGGCCAGGCTGGCCAGCTTCCAGGTCTGGCCGTTCGCCGACGTCCATGCGGCCGGCCGGTTGCCGTCGGAGCCGACGGCGACAAAGCCGCCCGCGGACGATACGGCCGCCAGCATCTGCTGCGAGCCGCCGGCCCCGCCCAGGCCGGCGGCGCGCTGCCAGCCGGCCAGACCCGCCGACCACCAGGCGGCGGGGACCGAACGGCCTTGGATGACCTGCCGTCCGACGATGACATAACCACGCGGGCCCGCCGCGGCGGCGACGGTGAAGAGGCCGCTCCCGGCGAACGCGGCCGACGCGTCGGCCGCCTGCCAGGTCTGGCCGGTCGGCGAGGTGACCACGACCGGGTGCGGCGCGGCCGCCGACCGGACGCCGCCGACCGCGACCCATCCGGCTGGGCCGTGCGCGACGCCGGACAGCTCCTGCAGTCCTGGCCGGTCCAGCGCCGCAGCCGGCGCGCCGACTCCGCGGGCCCAGGTCGTGCCCGCGTCGGCGGACACCCAGGTCGCCGGGAACCCGTTCGCGCTGCCCACCGCGACCTGGCTGCTACCGCTGGCCGCGATGCCGTTGACCGCGACCTCGGGCTCGGTAGCGCCCGGGATGGCGGCGATGTTGACCGGGCTGACCCGGCCGGCGGTGTCGACGGTGAGCACGGCCTGCTGGCTGACCTGCCCGGCCGCGCTGCCCGCCGCCACGACGGTCCCGCCAGCGGCCACGGCGACGCCGGAGATCGCCTGCCCGGCCGCGCCGGAGATCGTTGCGCCCGCGCTCCAGGAGGTGCCGTTGGCGGTGGTGAAAGCGACGGTGGCGCCGCCGCCCCGCCCGGTGACGACCGCGCCGGCCGGGCCGCCGTTGACGACTCCCACGCCGAGGCCGCCCGGGCTGGTGATGGTGGCACCGAACTTCCAGGTCACGCCGTCAGCGGAAGCGTAGGCCACGGCATCGGCCCCGGCCTGCCTCGACTGGCCCGGGCGGATGGCCACGAACCCGGTACCCGTCGCGGCCAGGCCGGCCAGCGTGTTCGCCGCGCCGTTGCTGACCGGAACGTTCACCGCGGTCCAGGTGGCGCCGCCGTCGGTGCTACGCCACGCCCCGGCGGTGCTGGCTGTCACGGCGCCCCGCACGGTCTTGGTGACGCTGCCGGAAATCACGGCCGTGTTCCCGGACACGGCGGCGAAGTTGATGCTCCCCACCGCGCCGGCCGCGGTCAGGTGCAGCTGGGCGGCGCCGAGCCGTTGCCAGGTAACGCCGTTCGAGGAGGTCCAGACGACCGGGGTGCTGGCGGCTGGGTCACCCGGCGGCACGTTCTCGCCGGCCGCGAGGAAGCCCGTGGCCGTCCGGCGCAGGACGTTCACCCGGTCACCGCGCTGGACCGGTGCGATCCCCCCGGTCGAGGCCAGCGTCCAGGACATGCCGTCCTGGCTGGTCCATATGGCGTTGGGCCCGAGCGCGAGCCAGGCGCCCTGGCCGCCGGCGATCAGCCCCGCCGCGTGCCCGGGTGGGGGATCGCCGCCATCCTGCGCCCGCTCGGGCGCCAGGCGCCAGGTCCGCCCGCCGTCGACGGACACGAAGAACTGCGCACGCCCGATCCGCGCGCCCGCCTGCGACCCGGCCGCGACCACGACCGAACCCGAGCTGGCGACCCGGCTGAGGGACTGACTGATCCCCCGCGCCTGGTCGGCCGGCGTGGCGGTAAAGGCGCCAGCCGCGGACGTGGCCGGCGGGAAGCCAACGTTCAGGGTGGCGGGCGCGGGTCCGGCGGCGCCGCTGCTGCCGCCGAACGTCGCCACGGCCGCGACGCCCACGGCGACCATCGACATGGCCGGGAGCGCCACGCGCAGGGCCCAGCGTTTCACCCCCTCCTTGGACAGCGGCGGGGGGTGAGCCGACCCGCCCGGCGTGGTGTCTCTGGTGGCGGGGCGCGACGTGGCCAGGGCGCGGAGCCGGGCCCAGCCCGCCCCGGCGGAATTCGGATCGTCGCGGTCGCCGTCTTGCCGTCCGCCCAGCCCCGCGGGGAGCGCCAGCGGCGCCCGGGTGGATGACTGGCCCACTCGCCCGGAGCCGGTGAACTCGAACCCGGGCGGACCGGACGGTCCGGGGCTGGTTTCCGCGCGGGATGGCTGCGGCTGGGCCACCGTCGGTGTGTACATGTAATTCGCCGGGGCCGGGAACGCCTCATCCGCCGGGGAGTACCCGAACTCATATCCCGGGACGCCGGTTTTCGCGGGCGGGGCGGGCGAGGCGGGCTGAACCGGCTGGGCCAGTCCCTGGGCCGGACCCGCGTTGTCCCCGGGCCCGAACCCAGGCCGGATGAAGTCATCGGCGAAGGCGGCTCCGCCGTAGCCAGCGGCGCCCTCGTAGCCCGCTCCGGCGTCGAGGCTCTCCTCCGCGCCGAAGTCGTCCGGGCTGATCCCCTGGCCGGCCCGGTCGCCGGCGCCCGCCTCCAGGGCCCTCGGCTGCGGTTCGACCGGCTCCGGGATGCCGAACCCGTAGCCGAACTCGTAGCCAGGGCCGCCCGGGACGGGCGGATAGCTGTCACCGGGCCGGTAGCCGGCGCTGCCCTGGTAGCCGCTGGGCGGCTCGTACCCAGCGCCAGATTCGTACTCGTCGCCGGCCTCGTAGCTGGTGGCGGACTGGTAGCCGGAGCCAGGCTCGTACCCGGTTCCGCGCTGGTAGCCGGTTGCGGGCCCGTACCCGGTATCAGGGGCATAGCCAGTTCCGGGCTCATAGCCGGGGCCGGGCTGGTAGGTCGGGGCGGACCGGTAGCCAGTGCCGGACTCGTACCCGGAGCCGGACTCGTACCCGTTGCCGGACTCGTACCCAGGACGGGGCTCGTACCCAGTGCCGGGCTGGTATCCAGGCCCGGCCTCGGAGCCAGGGCCGGGCTGGTATCTCGGGCCGGACTGATAGCCGGAGCCGGGCTCATACCCGCTGCCGGGCTCGTAGCCAGGGCCGGGCTCGTAGCCAGGGCCGGCCTCGTAGCCAGGGGCCGACCGGTAGCCGGCGCCGGCCTCGGAGCCGGGACCCGGCCGATAGCCGTTGCTGGGCCCGAAGCCGCCGCCGGGCCCAGCGCCACCGCCGGACTCAGCACCACCGCGGGACTCAGAAGCGCCGCGGGACTCAGAAGCGCCGCCCGACGTAGCCACCGTCCGTTTGGTAGCCGGTTCGGGAGTCAAGGCCAGTGCGGAGCCGATCCTGGCCGGCGGGGTCGTATAGCCGAACGGCGCCTGGCCCGGCGTTCCCCCATAACCGCGCGGATCCCGGTCGTAGCGGGGCACATCCGGGCCGTAGCCGTACGGATCACGCTCGGCCTGGTACCCGTAGCCGGGCTCGCCGCCGGCTGGGTAGGCCGGCATCGGCCCGGTGGGATATCCGTCCGATCCGCCCGCCCAGCCCGGGCCTGGCTCGGCGTCGAGGCCGTACGGGGCCTCGGTCCGGGGGAACCGGCCGGGTAGCGCCGTCCGCCCGCGCGCGGGCCGGACTCGTAGCCCGCCTGCTCAGTTGCGGCCGGGGACCCCGGGCGTCCGGGGCCGCCGCCCCGGTAGGCGCGCGGATCGCGGGCCCGGTCGCGTCCCGGCGGGCCCGGGTAGCGATCGCCGTCACCCGCGCCGAAACCGCCGGGCGCCCGGCCGCGGTATCCGTCGCCGTTCGTGACCCGCGGTCGCCCGCCTCCGCCGGATCGCCCGCCTTCGGCCGGCGGCGCCGGGCGGGCCGGGGAGTCCGGCCCACGCCAAGCTTCCGCTCCCCTATTGTCGGGACGACGGACGCGCACGCGACGAGGTCGCCGGGCGCCGTTATCCCAGGGGTTGCCGGTCGTACTCACCTTTTCCCTTTTAAGCCGAAGTCGGGGCACAAGCCTGGACATAAAGGGCGGGCGGCCTATATCCCCTTTGCGGCGATCTTACTCGCCGGCATCGTGATCGGACCGGGGATTGGGAGTCGCCACAGGTCAGGCGGGCCCCTCTCGGGACGGCCGGTCCCGGCGCGGGTGCGGGACGCGCGCCGCCGGCGGCCCGGGGCATCGCGCGGACGCCCCCGGGGGCGCTCATCACGGGGGGTGACATGTGCCACACGGGTTACGGCGGGACCTTAATCTCTTCAGGCTCCCGGGCCGGAACCGCCGGGTAACCTGGGTAATCAGCCAGGATCGTATTCAAGCTGCGGAAGAGGGCGATTGTCGCCGTGTCTTCTGAGTCACCGCGGGCCACCGCGGATCTCAGCGAGTCAGAGCGTGAGCAGACCGGGACGGCGGCGCAGGCCGCAGGCCGCCCCGGGGAGCCGCTTAGGACCAGCCAGGGCGGGGCAGGCCAGCCGTCCGGCGCGCCGGCTCGCAACGGCGCCCCGCCGCCGGCCCGCTCGCACGCACCCGACGCGCACGCGAATGCCTCCGACTTTGGCGCCAACCAGTGGCTCGTGGACGAGCTGTACCAGCGGTACCTGGCCGATCCCGGGTCCGTGGACCCGGCCTGGTGGAGCTTCTTCGCCGACTACCGGCCGACGGGCCCCGCGGGCGAGGACCAGCCCTCACGGTCCGACAGCCAGGCCGCGGGCGGCGCGGTAAACGCCCCGGCGGAGGCCGGCTCCGGCGCGACCGGGACCATGGCCCCGCCCGCGCCCAGCCCCGCCCCCGCACCGCCGCGGCCGGGGACGGCCGCGCCCGGCCCGGTTCGGTCCCAGCCGCCTGGCCCCCAGCCGGCCGTCGACGGGGAGCACAGCCGCCTGCGCGGCGCGGCCGCCCGGACGGCCGCGAACATGGCCAGCAGCCTCGCGGTCCCCACCGCGACCAGCGTGCGCGACGTTCCGGCCAAGCTGCTGATCGACAACCGCATCGTCGTCAACAACCACCTCCGGCGGGGCCGGGGCGGCAAGGTCTCGTTCACCCACCTGATCGGGTACGCGGTGGTCCGCGCGCTCCAGGCCATCCCGGCCATGAACGAGTCCTACGCCGAGGAAGACGGCAAGCCGGTGCTGGTCACGCCGGAGCACGTCAACCTGGGCCTGGCCATCGACGTGGCCAAGAGCGACGGCACCCGCCAGCTTCTCGTGCCCAACATCAAGGGCGCCGAGTCCATGGACTTCCGGCAGTTCTGGACCGCCTACGAGGACGTGGTGCGCAAGGCCCGGACCAGCAAGCTGACCGTCGAGGACTTCGCCGGCACCACGATCAGCCTGACCAACCCGGGCACCATCGGCACCATGCACTCGA
>CAVQZM010000081.1:0-14585 GCA_963718475.1 uncultured Actinomycetes bacterium
AGTCACACGGGGTAGGCGGTGGTTCCGGCCCGGTGTACTGGCGGCCGGACGGGGTGGTCCACGTGTGGTAGCCGGGTACCTGCTGGTCGAGGCGCCAGCCCGCGGCCTGTTTCTGGTGATGATGGTGCCGGCAGTGGGCGCCCGGCGTTGCACGCGCAGGTCCGGCCGCCTTGCTGCCAGGGGATGGCGTGCTCGAAATCGCTTCGCCGCGCGGCCCGGCGGCAGGGCGGCCACGTGCACTCGCCGTCCCGGATCTCGACCAGATGCCGCAGCCTGTCGCCCGGTTCGAGGGGGGTCTCGTGCCGGTGGTCACAATCGGTGACCGCGACCGGCTCGATGTCCACCGTCAGTGGCGGGCCGTCTCGTCCGGTCTGCAGCCGCCAGGTCCCGTAGCCGCCCGGCGGCCCGGGCCCGAATCCGCGGGTGAATGCGGGCGCGGGCCCATGGCCGCTGTAGGGTGCCGCACTGCCGGGGCCGGGGCCGCCGCGACGGTTGATCCGGCGGCCGGGATGGTCCGCCGGCCCGGGCCCGTTGCCCGGTGGGCCGGTGCTGGTGGCCCGGGGGCTGGGGCCGCCGCGGGCGCATCCGTGCCCAGCCGCGTGGCCGTGGTCGTCGGTGACGGTCACGCACCAGCTGGTGAACGGGTTGATGGCCGCCGCGGCCGCCATGGCGCGGGCCAGGGCGGGATCGATAGCGCCGAACCCGGCCGCCTCGCCCGGACGGTCAGCCAGGCCCAGCAGCGTGGCCAGGGGAATGGTCAAGTTGATACGGGCCGCCAAGCCCCCCAGGCCACCGGTCCGGGCGGGCGGGGCAACGCCGGCCGTGCCTGCGGTGTCGGCTGTGGCGTCCGCGGGTCCGGGCCACCTGGCGCCGGTGGAGCAGCCAGACCGACCTGCTGCACTGTCCGGACCGTCCGGGGACGGGGCTGCCCCGTCTGTGTCGTCCTGGCCGCGGTCGGGCTGGTCGCGGGCCGTCGCATCGTTCGCGGGGCGGGGGGTGCCGGGGGTGGGCAGGGAGTCTTTGCCGAGCAGGAAGTCGAGGTAGGCGCGGACCCGGAGCTGGTCCATGGTCCCGGCCAGCCCGGCCACCTTCAGTTCCCGGGCGCGGGCACTGATCGCCTGGTCGGCGGCCAGCGCCTCATCGGGCGGCAGGTTGTACCCGCACAGCGCCGCGGTCCCCGCATCATCACGCCACAGCTCGACCCGGGCGTCCTGTTGGGCCCGCTCGCGGCGCTGCCGGGCCGCCTCGGGATCCACCGCCAGCACCGCGCGGCCCACCCTCACCCGGATCTGCCCGGGCGTCCTCCCGGCGACCTCCGGCAGGATTAATGCCTCCGCGGCGGCCGCCCCGGCGTCGTCCAGGACCCGGGTCGCGTCCGCGATGATCTGCGCCTTATAGCCGTCGATGACGCCCTCGCGTAGTGCCCGGGCCGTACCGGGCAGCCGGGCGGCCAGGTCATAGGCCAAGGCCAGCGTCTTCTCCGCGGCAACCTTCGAGGTGGCAGTGGCCACCGCGAGCTCATCACCGCAGAACTTCCCCCACTCCGGGCGCAAGACGCCGGGCGCCGCCTCTGAGGGGCCGTCGCCGGGGCGGCGGCGGATCAACTCCGCGACCGCCGACAGCTTCCCCGAAGCCGCCCACGCCTCGGTCTGCTGCCACTTGACCAGCATCCCGATCAGCTGATCATCATCCACACCGGCATAACCACGATCGCTCCCGGCCGCCGCATCCAGGGACCCGGCGATCGCCGGACCGGGCAAACCGCGATCCAGCACGCCGCCGGACGCAAACCCGGCAGCGGGTCCGCCGCCGGTCGTCGTCGCGCCGCCGGCCCGGATCCGGCATCACGGGGAAGGAATCCCGCGTCGATGCACTCACTGGCCGCCGCTGGCTCCGCCGCCGCGCTGGCCGATCCCTTACCCGGGCTGTTGTCCTCGTCATCGGGAGGGATCGCGACCCGGCCCGCCTGGACCGCCGCGACCAGGGCATCCAGCGCCGCGTCCTGGTCCCAGTCGTCCTCAGCGTCCGGCTGATCCCGGTCCACGCCGGAGGTCGGCCCGGCTGGGGGCTGCGGCCCGGCTGCCGCTTGCGGGCGGTCTGGACGCTGCCACTCGGCTGGCTGCCGCGCCGGCTGGCTCGCGGCGCCATTCACGAACCTGTCCGGAGCGGCAGGCCGGTCCCGCTCAGCGGCCGGTCCGCCGCTGAGCGGGTCCTGGTCGGGCTGCCCCTGACCAGGGGACGGTTCGTGAGTCATGCACCACCATCCGTTCGATAACGAATGCCAGAAGCACTTGTCTATCGAATAGACTAGCGATACGCTTTCAGTAATGCAACACGACACGCCCGAAGTGCCGGGATCGAAGGCAACAGGCCGCGGCATCCCGGTGGAGTCTGGCGCGGCAGCTTAGATTGCGGGCCTCGGCCTCAGCCGGAGCCGCAGGCTGCCGTCTGGGAGGGCGGCCAGGCCATCGGCGTCGATCTGGTCGGCCAGTGCCTCGGCCCGGGCCGCTACGGCGGTCACGTCCACGCCATAGGGGTTGGCGCGAATAGGCCCGGATGCGGCTGCGCCGCGGCCCAGCAGGGTAACGGCTCCGCGGGCATTGCCGCGCTGCGCGTGGGTCAGGCCCACGGCGAGCTGGGCTAGGCCCTGCCAGAAGTCCCGTTCGGTATCCGGCGCGGACTTCCAGGAGGCCTCGAGCACCTCGTGGGCATGGAACGGCCGCCCGGAAACGATCAGGCCGTCCGCGGAGTCGAGGGCTGCGTCCGGCGCGAGAACCAGGTCGTCTGGCACCCGTGCCTCGCGGCGGCCGACTTGCGCAGCGGGCGGCCGAGGGCATCCCGTGGCCGGGCGTTACCGGCGGGCCCGCCGGGTCACGGTCCCGGGCGGCTGGCCCACGGTCCGCGCTAGCCGCGTCACGGTCCCGGGGCGCCGGGTCACGGTCCGGCGGCCTCCGCGCCGCGTCACGGTCCCGGCGCCGGGGCCGCCGCGTCACGGTCCCGGCGGGCCGCGTCACGGTCCCCGCCGCCGATACGCTCCCGGCCCGCCGGGCCATTGTCCCGGTTGGCCGGGTCGTTCATCGCTCGGGCTCGGGGTCCGTCAGCCAGCCCCGCAGTTCGGCGTCGAACTGGGCCGCGCGCTCCTCGTGGGGGAAGTGGCCGGCTCCGTCGATCATGCGCCACCGGTACGGGCCTTCGACGTGGCGCCCGGCGCCGCGGGCCGTCCTCGGCCGCACGCAGTTGTCCAGGGCGCCATGAACCTGCAGGGTCGGCGCCGGACCGGGGCCCGCATGTGGTGGGCGTAGCGGATGCCGTCGGGGCGCAACGTCGAGCGGAGGAACCAGCGGTAATACTCAAGCGCGGAGTGGGCGACCGAAGGAATTCTCATGGCCCGCCGGTAGGTCAGCTCGGTCTCCTCGTGGGCCACCCCGGAGCGGACCAGTCGGCAAGCATGCGGCCGACGCGCTGCGCGCCGTCATGCAGAAGCTGCCGCTCGGGCATGATCGGCAGCTGGAAGGCGAGCGCGTAACCACCCCCGCCCCGCGGCCGCGGCTCACCGGCTCGGCGAGCATGGCGGCCCGCATGCGCAGCGGATGCGCCACCGATACCACGGCCAGGCGCCGCACGACCTCGGGGAAATACGAGGCGGCGGTCCAGGACCATGCCGCCCCAGTCGTGGCCCACCACGATCGCGTTCGCCTCGCCGAGGGCGCGGATCAGCCCGGCCACATCGGCGGCCGCGGTGACCAGGTCGTAGCCCCTCGGTGGCTTGTCGCTGCCCCCGTAGCCGCGCAGGTCCGCGGCGACGGCACGGAAGCCCGCCGGGGGCAGTGAGAAAAGCTGGTGCCGCCAGGCCCACCAGAACTGCGGGAAGCCGTGCAGGAGCAGCACCAGCGGCCCGTCCCCGCTTTCGGCGATGTGAAAGCGGGTGCCGTTGGCGCTCACCGAGCGGTGGGCCCACGGCCCGTCGATATGGACGGCCGTATCGGCGGCGACTGTCATGGGGGCGGCGCTCACTGCTGGGTCGGCCGGGCGATTTCCGGCTGGCCGCTGCTACGCCGCAGCGCCGCGATGCTGTCGCGCACCGATGCCCGCGTCGTGCGCAGGCCGGTCACGCCGCGGACCCGGAGGATGGCGATCCCGGCGGCGGCCGCGATAAGCAGCAAGCAGGTGCCCGCGACGATCAGGAACGAGGCCCAATCCCAGATTCCCAGGGTCATCAGCCCGTAGGCGAAGGCGAAGCAGAGCAGCACCAGCATCAGGCAGCCGGTGAAGGCGGCCAGACCGCCCAGCGCGGCGGCCATCCCGATGCGGCGCACGTCACCGCGCAGTTCGCTCTTGGCCAGGTCCATCTCGTAGTGGATCAGCTGGGAGATAGTCCTTCGCTGCCAGCGCCACCAGGTCGCCCAGCGACTGGTCGCTGCAGGCAGGCCGCGGCGTTTCGGTCTGGGCCATTTGATTGTTCTCCCATCGTGCGCTCGGTTCCTGTTCGCGCTTTCCCCGAAATGGACGGCGCCGCCTGGCCGTCCCCGGCGGCTGATGCCGCCAGCCGCCCGCCGGTAACCGTTCCCCCATTACCGCCGCGTTCCAGGCTAGACCCCGCGGTCATCATGGACAGCGGGTACCCGCATGTAAAAGATCATTATGCCGAAGGCATCATGTCCGCGGCGTCATTATTAAGCGGCGGCGCAGGCCGTTGTCGGCCACGCCGCCGGCTGTGGAATCGTAAAAGCGAGGAACGCTCGGGTCGCCCTCTACTCGTCGGATTTCGCCGAAGGCAGCTTCTCCTTGATCAGGTCCATCACCGTGCTGTCGGTCAGCGTGGTGACATCGCCGAGCGAGCGGTGTTCCGCGACGTCAGCAGGAGCCGCCGCATGATCTTGCCGGACCGGGTCTTGGGCAGCTCGGGGACGACCATGATCTGCCGGGGGTTGGTGATCGCCCCGAGGACCCGCGCGACATGATCACGCAGCTCCGCGGCGAGGTCCTCGCCCGGCGGCGCCTCGTCTCCGCGCAGGATCACGAACGCGACGATCGCCTGCCGGTTACCGGGTCGGTGGCGCCGACCACGGCGGCCTCGGCCACCCGGGGGTGGGAGACCAGGGCCGATTCGACCTCGGTGGTGGAGATGTTGTGCCCGGAGACGTGCATGACGTCGTCCACCCGGCCGAGCAGCCAGATGTCGCCGTCCTCGTCCTTCTTGGCGCCGTCCCCGGCGAAGTACATCCCTTCAAATCTCGACCAGTACGTCTTGATGTAGCGCTCGTCGTCGCCCCAGATGGTGCGGAGCATCGCCGGCCACGGTCGTTGATGACCAGGAACCCGCCGCAGCCGTCCGGCACCGCTGGCCCGTGTCGTCCACGACGTCGGCGCCGATGCCCGGCAGGGCCTGCAGGGCCGAGCCGGGCTTGCATGAGGTCAGACCGGGCAGGGGGCTGATCATCTGCGCGCCGGTCTCGGTCTGCCACCAGGTGTCCATCACCGGGCAGCGGTCGCCGCCGATGGGCTTGCGGTACCAGATCTAGGCCTCGGGGTTGATCGGCTCGCCGACCGTGCCGAGGATCCGCAGGCTGGACAGGTCGAACTGGGCCGGGAACTCCTCGCCCCACTTCATGAACGTGCGGATCGCCGTGGGCGCGCAGTACAGGTTCGAGACCCCGTAGCGCTCGACGATTCCCACCAGCGGCCCTGGTGCGGGGTGTCGGGCGTGCCCTCGTACATCACCGAGGTGGTCCCGTTGGCCAGCGGACCGTACACGATGTACGAGTGCCCGGTGACCCAGCCGATGTCGGCGGCGGTCCAGAAGACTGACCCTGCTCCGGTTTGATGTCAAAGACCGCCCAGTGCGACCAGGCGACCTGGGTCAGGTAGCCGCCGCTGGTGTGCAGGATGCCCTTGGGGCGGGCGGTGGTGCCGGAGGTGTACATGATGTAGAGCGGGTGCTCGGCGTCGAACGCCTGCGCCTGGGTGCTCGGGGGACTGACGGTCCACCACCTCGTGCCACCACACGTCGCGGCCTTCGGTGAACGCCACCGGAGCTGGGCGGTGCGGCGCACCACCAGGACGGCCCGGACGTCCGGGCAGCCCGCCACCGCTTCGTCGACTGCCGGCTTCAGGGCAGCCGCGGCTCCCTTGCTGGAAGCTGCTGTCGGCCGTGATCACGACCCGGGCGTCGCAGTCCAGGATGCGCCCGCGCAGCGCCTCGGCCGAGAAGCCGCCGAGCACCACCCGTGCGGCGCGCCCAGCCGGGCGCAGGCGAGCATCGCGATCGCGGTCTCCGGGATCATCGGCATGTACAGCGCCACCCGGTCGCCGGCCCGCACGCCCAGCTCCACCAGGGCGTTGGCCGCCCGGCACACCTCGTCCTAGAGCTCGGCGTAGGTGAGCTCCGCTCGTCACCGGGCTCGCCCTCCCAGTGGACGCGACCTGGTGCCGTGGCCCGCGGCCACGTGCCGGTCGACGCAGTTGTACGCCACGTTCAGCGTCCGCCGGTAAACCAGTTGGCGAATGGGCGCGGGACCAGTCGAGGACCTGGTCCCATCGCTGATCCCAGGTCAGCCGCTCGGCCTGGCGCTCCCAGAAGGCGAGGCGGTCCGCCGCGGCTTCGGAATACACGTCGGCGGTCACGTTCGCGTTGGCGCGAGTTCGGGTGGCGGGTCGAACCGGCGCGTTTCTTTCAACAGGTTGGAAAGGTCTCTTGGTCAACGCTGACTCCGTTCTTGCGCGGACTGTATGCGGCGAGCCGTTTCGCGTCCGCCGACGCGCGGCATTTGCGAAATTTGCGGCATTTACCAACTGGGTAAATTATTTCATCCTCACGATGAGATATGGTCCTCCTTGCCGGCCGCCTATGAGATACCGGGTCAGCGCCGGCCGCGCGTGTGCCACGCGCCGCCCGCCACGTCTCACCGGTCTCTTGCGTTCCCCACCAGTTCAGCGCTATCGCCCGTCCGGCGCAAGGGCGGCGGCGTGCGGTTCGCCCCCGGGCTGGTGCAGGTGAGCCCGCCAGTGCGCCGGTCTGTGTCAGGGCGTGCCTAAGCAGCTGCGGGCGGTGACCGTTGCTGCCGGGCGGCCGGAGCCCGGCGATCCCGATATCCCGAACGAGGCTGTGGTGACAGTTGCCTCACCACCGGAGACATCCCGGACACGCGAACGGCGCCCCACACCGGGGGCGCCGTCGCGAAGGCACCGCCTGCCGGGTACCAAGCGTGCACGTGTGCTCGATCGGCCAGGCCGCCGCCTCCGCCTGCGCCGGTGTGGGGCGCAAGGACGTCTCCGGCCGTACCTGGACCCGACGAGCCTGTCGCGGCTGGTCGCGCGTGGGTTCCCGGCTGCTGTGCCCGGACGTTTAGGTCCGTGAGACCTTTCTACGACGAACTGGGGGACTTGGAAAGGCCCTGGCGTAATCAATTCGTGACGTCAATTAGTGGCGCAGCTCACATGCCCTGAACTGGTGGTTTAAGTCGCGATGACTCGGGTGCCCGGCTGGGTGCGGTGAAGTAGAGGACGGGCCAGCCGCGCTGGGCCGCGACGCGCCGCAGCGCGCGGTCCGGGTTGACCGCGGTCGGGTGGCCGACCGCCTCGAGCATCGGCAGGTCCGTGATGGAGTCGCTGTAGGCGTAGCAGTCGGCCAGGCGATAGCCGCGTTCCGCGGCCAGCTCGCGCATCCTCGCCGCCTTCGCCTCGCCGTAGGCGTAGAAGGCCATATCCCCGGTGTAGCAGCCATCCGCGACAACCATCTGGGTGGCGATCACGGTGTCCGCTCCCAGCAGCGCGGCGATCGGGTCGACCACCTCGTGGCCCGAGGCGCTGACCACGATCACGTCCCGGCCCGCCGCGCGGTGGCCGGACACCAGGACCCGGGCCTCGGCGTACAGATGCGGAACGATGATCTCGTCCAGGCCGGTCCTGACGATCTCGCGCACGCTCTCCGCCGGCCAGCCGCGGCACAGCTGGCTGACCTCGCTCCGGATGCGTTCCATGCGGTGATGGCCCGCTCCCGATCTGGAGAACACAACCTGGGCAATCGCGCCGCGGATCGCGGCCGTTCGGCTGATCAGGCCATGGCGGTAGAACGTACGGGTGAACGCCAGCGTGCTCGATCTGGAGAGGACAGTCTTGTCCAGATCGAAAAATGCGGCGGCCCTTGTCGTCATCTTCTCTGCCGGTTCTCTGCCGGAACTATCCAGGACTAGGTGGTATATGTTCTAATTCTTGCTGCGGGAGCTCCTTCAGATGTCCCGAAGTGTGTACGCAAGCCCGAATGGATATAGGCTTTACTTGAGGACGGTTCCGGCTCCTCCCCCCCAGGGCCGGACCGCACGGCGGCCCCCGCTCTCCCCCCGGCGGGGGCCGCCACCTTTTCTCTATTAAGGCTGGTGGCAGGCTTCTCGGTTACGTTAAGCAACGTTTCCAGAAGCGCGAGCGCTCCACTCTTTGACAGTGGCGAGTTGCCGTTTCCGCACTTAGGCGACTGTATGCACGATGGGCATCCGGCCTCGCATTCACATGAGCTGATGGCCTGCATCGTCGCCGTAAGCCACTCGCCTGCCGCGTCGAATCCGCGCTCGGCGAAACCGGCCCCGCCTTCGTGCCCGTCGTAGACGAACACGGTCAGCCTGCCGGTCGCCGGGTGCAGGTCGGTGGAGACCCCGCCGATGTCCCAGCGATCGCAGGTGGCGAACAGGGGGAGCAGGCCGATGGCCGCGTGCTCGGCCGCGTGCGCGGCGCCGGGCAGGTCGACTCCGGCGCGGCCCAGCCGCGCGGCCTGGGCGGCGGAGATCGTCCACCACATCGCGCGGGTCCGCAGCGTCCGGGGCGGCAGATCGAGCGCTGTCTCGCCCAGCGTCCGGCCGGTATCGGCGCGTCGCCGGACGAACGACGTGACCTGCCGGGTGACCTCGACATCGCCGAAGTACACCGCGGCGTCGCCCCAGTCCGTCTGGCGCAGGGGAGCGATCACGTCGATGTCGGTCACCTGCCGGGCCGACGTCACGTAGCCGGGGTCGCCGGCGTGGACCAGCGCCGCCCCGTCGGCCAGGTCCAGGGAGCTGACCAGGTAGGTGTCACCCTGGTGCAGGTAGGTCGCGCCCTCGTGCGCGAGGACGTGCGCGGACGGCTCGTCGACCGTGCCGACCAGGCGTCCGGTCGTCGCCTCCACGATCTTGATGGGTTCCCCGCCCGCACCACGCAGGCCGGTCAGCCGCGACGCGTGGGCCCGGCGGGTCCAGTACCAGCCGGCCGGGCGCCGGCGGAGCATGCCACGGCGGCACAGCTCCTCGGCGACGCGGCCGGCCGCGGGCCCGAAGAGAGCCAGGTCCGCCTCGGTGAGCGGCAGCTCGGCGGCGGCCGCGCACAAGTGCGGAGCGAGCACGTAGGGGTTGGCCGGGTCGAGCACGGTCGCCTCGACCGGACGGCGCAGGATCTCCGGGTGGTGGACCAGGTAGGTATCGAGCGGGTCGTCCCGGGCGATGAGCACCGCGACGGCGCTGGCCCCCCGCCGTCCGGCCCGCCCGGCCTGCTGCCACAGCGACGCCCTGGTGCCCGGCCAGCCCGCGATGAGCACCGCGTCCAGGCCGGTGATGTTGACGCCCAGCTCGAGTGCGGTCGTCGTGGCCAGCCCGGTGAGCCGCCCGCCGCGCAGCGCCGCCTCGACCCCGCGCCGGTCCTCGGCCAGGTAACCCGACCGGTAGGCGGCGACCCGGGCGGCCCGGTCCGGGGCGCCCTGCTCGGCGAGAAGGCGCTTGGCGTGCAGCGCGACCGCCTCCGCGCCCCGGCGCGACCGGATGAAGGCCAGCGTCGCGACGTCCTCCCGGACCAGCTCGGCGAGCAGTTCGGCCGCCTCGGCCGTGGCCGTCCTGCGGACCGGAGCGCCCGCCTCGCCGCGTCCGGACGTGAGCGGCGGCTCCCACATCGCGAACGAGACCGGCCCGCGTGGTGAGCCGTCCAGGGTGACTTCCTCCGCCTCGGCGCCGGTCAGCAGGCGGGCGGTCTCGGCAGGCCGCCCGGCCGTGGCCGAGGCGAGAACGAATACGCAGTGCCCGTCCGGGGCGTGATGGGCGGTGATCCGGCGCAGCCTGCGCAGCACGTGTCCCACATGGGAGCCGAAGACGCCGCGGTAGGAGTGGCATTCGTCGACGATCACGTACCGCAGGCGGCTGAAGAAGCCCGACCACCGGCGGTGCTGGGGCAGCAGGACATGGTGCAGCATGTCCGGGTTGGTCAGCAGGTAGCCGGCGTGGGCGCGGGCCCAGGCCCGCTCGGCCGCGCTCGCGTCACCGTCGAGGGTCGCGGCCCGCAGCCCGGGAAGCCCCAGCCCGTGGATCGCGGCCAGCTGGTCGGCGGCCAGGGCCTTGGTCGGCGCGATGTAGAGCGCGGTGCCGCCCTCCAGCACCGAGGTCAGGGCGGGCAGCAGGTAACCGAGCGACTTTCCCGAGGCGGTGCCGGTCGAGATGATCGCGTTGCGGCCGGCCCGGGCGTGATTGGCCGCGGTCACCTGATGGGACCAGGGGGCACGGACACCCCGGCGGCCGAAGGCCGCGGTTATCTCGGCGGGACCCAGGCGGGCCACGGGGACTGGACACCGGCCCGGGCCGGTATCTGCTCGAGGTGGATCAGCCGACCCGTCTGCCAGCCGTGCTGGAGCATACCCAGAGCCGGTGTCGCCTGGTAAACGGGCGGCCAGCCGTCCTGCGCCGGACTCGGAAGGGGGGTGATGGAAGCCACGGTTTTTCAGTGTCTCATCTAGCGCCCCAGGATGCCGGGGACCTCGATTTCGTATAGACATGACACCGGAGCGTGGTTGAATGCCCCCGAGGATCATCCCGCGACCCGGCCGGCCACGGTGGCCCGGCGGACGGGACGCTTAGACGACGACTGCATGGCGCTGGAGGATTTTGTGGAACTGAAGCTGGGTCACCACACCAAGGACGGCATCGAGGTCGTCGATGTTGAGGGCGAGATCGACGTGTACACCGCACCGCGGCTCCGTGAGCTGCTGATCGATCTGGTCAACAAGAACAACTACCAGCTGGTCGTCAACATGGAGAAGGTCGAGTTCCTCGACTCTACCGGTCTGGGCGTCCTGGTCGGCGGGCTCAAGCGGGTCCGGGCTTACGACGGCTCGCTGGACCTCGTGTGCACCCAGGAGCGGATACTGAAGATCTTCCGCATCACCGGGCTCACGAAGGTCTTCGGCATCCACGACACCGTGGACGAGGCCATCGCGGCCCGGAAGTCCGAGAAGTAGCCGGGGCTGGCTGACGATACGTGATGGCCACAGTCGAAGTCACGTTCACGCCGCTGCCGGCGCATGTGCGCACGGCGCGGCTGGTTGCCACGGCCGTCGCCCGCCGCAGCGGCGTGGATGAAGCGCTGCTGGACGAGGTCCGCCTCGCGGTGGGCGAGGCATGCTCCCGCGCGGTGGAGGCCCACCGGCGGCACTGCCCGGCGGAGCCGGTCCGGATCGAGCTCAACGATCTGGGTGAGCGGTTTGAGGTCGTGGTGACCGACGCGGCGCCGCCGGACGCCTCCTCGGAGGCGGGCGGGTTCGCTCCGGCCATGGACGCCGCCGTGAACGTCTCCGCGTCGAACGGCGGCGCGGCGCCGTTTCACCCGGTGCCGGCGGAGAGCCGCGACGGAGCGTTTCCCGCCGCGTTCGGCCTGGCCGTGATCTGGGCCTGGCCGACGACGTGCGGATCTCCTCGACGGAGTCCGGGCTCAGCGTCCGGATGAGCTGGCCGCCGCACCGGCCGCTTAGCCGCTCCCGGCGCACGCCCGGCCGCCCGCTGCCCTCCCTTTCCCGCGCCTCCGTCCCGCTGCCGCTCCCTGTCCCGCGCCGCCCCTGTCCCGCTGCCGCTCCCTGTCCCGCTGCCGCTCCCTGTCCCGCTGCCGCTCCCTGTCCCGCTGCCGCTCCCTGTCCCGCTGCCGCTCCCTGTCCCGCTGCCGCTCCCTGTCCCGCTGCCGCTCCCTTCCCCTGCCCTCCCTTCCCCTGCCCTCCCTTTCCCCCTCCCCCTCCCTTTCCCCCTCCCCCTCCCTTCCCCCCTCCCCCTCCCTTCCCCCCTCCCTTCTCTCCCCCTCCGCTCCCTCCCGCCTCCCCCCCCTCCCCCCTTCCCCCCCCCCCCTCCCTCTCTCCCCCCTCCCGTTTGTCTCGTTTTAATAAGCGCTTGATAACGAACTGATCACTAAATGGTTAGGAAGCGGCCTGTCTTTACCAGCGAGGGCATACCTGCGTAGACTCCCGCCACTGTCTTGGTGGCATTACTCAGCGCACGCGCCACCTGGTTGGCGCCGGGCGTGGCGGATCGCTGCCCCCGGGGCGCGCCCGCGCGGCTGGTGCGGAGAACTGACGCACCGCCGCCCGGAGCGGGCGCTGTGCCTGGCAAAAGGGTCAAGGAGGACGAATTGTCTACGCTTAACCCCGCTTTGGCGGCGGCTGGGCCCGTCGTAAGCGGCGGGAACCTGTTGTGGGTCGGCATCGCCGCGGTGATCGCTCTGCTGGCTCTCGGTGTGGCCGCCGGGCTGGTGCGCGAGGTGCTGTCCGCCAGCCAGGGCACCCAGAAGATGCAGGAGATCGCCACGGCGGTCCAGGAGGGCGCGGCCGCCTATCTCCGGCGTCAGTTCAGGACCCTCGGCGTTTTCGTCGTGGTGATCTTCTTCGTCCTGCTGCTGCTTCCCGCCGACGGCTCCGCGTCCGCTGGGGCCGCGCGATCTTCTTCCTGGTCGGCGCCCTGTTCTCGGGGATGACCGGGTTCACGGGCATGTGGCTGGCGGTGCGCGGCAACGTCCGGGTGGCGGCAGCGGCGCGGGAGACCGGCGAGCGGAACGCTCCCATGCGGATCGCCTTCCGCACCGGCGGCGTGGCCGGGATGTTCACCGTCGGCCTCGGCCTGTTCGGCGCGGCCAGTCGTGGTGCTGCTCTACAAGTCGAACGCGCCGAGCGTGCTGGAGGGCTTCGGCTTCGGCGCCGCGCTGCTCGCGATGTTCATGCGGGTCGGCGGCGGCATCTTCACCAAGGCGGCCGACGTCGGCGCCGACCTGGTCGGCAAGGTCGAACAGGGCATCCCGGAAGACGACCCGCGGAACGCCGCGACCATCGCCGACAACGTGGGCGACAACGTCGGCGACTGCGCCGGCATGGCGGCCGACCTGTTCGAGTCCTACGCGGTCATGCTGGTCGCCGCGTGATCCTCGGCAAGGTCGCGTTCGGCAACGACGGCCTGGTCTTCCCGCTGATCGTCCCCATGATCGGCGTCATCACGGCGGTGATCGGGATCTTCGTCGTCGCGCCGCGCCGGGGTGACCGCAGCGGGATGACCGCTATCAACCGCGGCTTCTTCGTCTCGGCCGTAATCTCCGCGATCGGCGTGGCCATCGCGTGGTTCCTGTATCTGCCGAGCTCGTTCAGCCAGCTCAAGGGCGTCACCGACCCGAGCATCCTGCACCACGGCGGCAGCCCGCGCTGGCTCGCGCTCGGCGCCGTCCTGATCGGCCTCGTGCTGGCCAGCGCCATCCAGCTGCTGACCGGGTACTTCACCGAGACCAACCGCCGGCCGGTCCGGGAAATCGGGAAGCCTCGCAGACCGGCGCGGCCACGGTCATCCTGTCCGGCATCTCGACCGGCCTGGAGTCCGGCGTCTACTCCGCGCTGCTGATCGGCGGGGCGGTCTTCGGCGCGTTCCTGCTCGGCACCGGGAACGCCACCATCGCGCTGTTCGCGGTGGCGCTGGCCGGCACCGGCCTGCTGACCACGGTCGGCGTCATCGTCTCCATGGACTCCTTCGGGCCGGTCACCGACAACGCCCAGGGCATCGCCGAGATGTCCGGGGACGTCGACGGGGAGGGGGCGCAGATCCTCACCCAGCTCGACGCCATCGGCAACACCACCAAGGCGATCACCAAGGGCATCGCGATCGCCACCGCGGTGCTCGCGGCGACCGCGCTGTTCGGCTCGTTCCGGACCACGGTCGAGTCGGTCGCTGGGGCCAGGGCGGCCCTGGCTGCGTTCAACCTCTTCGGGTGGACCGGCCGAACGTCCTCGTCGGGGTGATCGTCGGCGCCGCCGTGGTGTTCATGTTCTCGAGCCTGCTGATCATGGCGGTCGGCCGGGCGGCGCAGCGGGTCGTCCTCGAGGTGCGCAACCAGTTCCGCGACCACCCCGGGATCATGGACTACACCGAGAAGCCCGAGTACGGCCGGGTGGTGGACATCTGCACCCGGGACTCGCTGCGTGAGCTGGCCACGCCGGGCCTGCTGGCCGTGCTGGCGCCGATCGCGGTCGGCTTCGCGTTCGGCTACGCGCCGCTCGGCTCGCTTCCTGGCCGGCGCGATCGCGGCCGGTGTCGCTGATGGCGGTGTTCCTGGCCAACTCCGGCGGCGCCTGGGACAACGCCAAGAAGCTCGTCGAGGACGGCAACTACGGCGGCAAGGGCTCCGAGGCGCACGAGGCCACGATCATCGGCGACACCGTGGGCGACCCGTTCAAGGACACCGCGGGCCCGGCCATCAACCCGCTGCTCAAGGTGATGAACCTGGTCTCGCTGCTGATCGCGACCAGCGTCGTGAAGTACAGCAGCAACGTGGGCCTGCGG
>CAVQZM010000082.1:0-15915 GCA_963718475.1 uncultured Actinomycetes bacterium
GTTTAACGGCCTGGCCGGACGGGACTGTCCTCGGCCCGTCGGAGCGGTCGGTACCGTCGAGCGCGAAGTACCGCAGCGCGGCCGCCTGCGCCTAGCCTGAGCCAGGCAAGGTACCAGGGAGGCGGATCCGGATATGCGAGGTTCCAGTTGCTGACGTGCGTGGGTCACTCACGGCACAACGCGGACGACTGTTGAGCCTGCTCTCCTCGCTTAGCGACGCACAGTGGGCAGCGGCCACGGCAGCACCGGAGTGGCCGGTTAAGGACATCGCCCTTCACCTGCTCAATGAGGACCTCAGCTGGCTCGCCCACGATCGGGATCACGACCAAGCCGGGATCATTCCCGTGCCTTCCGATCACGAGGAGTTTGTCGCCGGGCTCGCCCAGCGTAATCAGCGGTGGGTCGACGGGACCCGGATACTGAGCCCGCGTCTGATCACGGACCTGCTTTCCTGGTCAGGTGAGCAGCTCGATGCCCACCTCGGCACAGTTGAATCTCGCGGGCTCAAGCTCCGTCTACTCGGCCGGCGAGGTCCCGCTGTGGTTCGACCTCGCCCGCGAGTTCACCGAGCGGTGGGTGCATTACCGGCAGATTCGGGAGGCGGCCCAGCAGGCCAAACACGATCAGCAGGAGGACGAGTACCTGCCCCTGGTGCTGCGACATTTATCTGGGGTTTTCCCCACGAGTACCAAGCTCCAGCACCAGCCAACACCGCGATCGCCGTGGAGATTCCGGGCATCGGCGCGTGGATCCTGACCAGGACAGCAACCGGATGGTCCCTCGACGAAGGACAAGCCGCTGCGCAGGCCGCTAGCCTGCGGATAAGCGGTGAGGCGGCTTGGCGGCTGCTCACGGGCGCCCACTACGACGCGCGCCAGCTGCAGCTCTCGGGTGACCGAACGTTGACCGAGCCCCTCCTCCAAGTCCGCGGCATCATCGTCTAGTGTCCTGAGCCCGGGGACGGTGGCGCTGCTCAGTTCTTGTGCCAGTTAGTCACACGGGGTAGGTCGTGGGTCCGGTCGTGTACTGGCGGCCGGACGGGGTGGTCCACGTGTGATACCCGGGGGCGTGCTGGTCGAGGCGCCAGCAAGCGGCCTGTTTCTGGTGATGATGGTGCCGGCACCAGGTGCCGGCGTTGCACGCGCAGGTCCGGCCGCCTTGCGTCCAGGGGATGGCGTGCTCGAAGTCGGATCGCCGGGCGGCCCGGCGGCAGGGCGGCCAGGTGCATTCGCCGTCCCGAATCTCGACCAGATGCCGCAGCCGGTCGCCCGGTTCGTAAGCGGCGGTCTCGTGCCGGTGGTCACAACCGGTCACCGCGACCGGCTCGATGTCCACGGTCAGTGGCGGCCCATCTCGTCCGGTATCCAGCCGCCAAGTCCCGTACCCGCCGGGTGGCCCAGGCCCGGATCCGCCGGGTGAACGAGGGCGGCCGATGACCGCCGGGGCCGTGCTGGGCCGGGACGGCCAGGGGCTGGGACCGCCGCGGGCGCATCCGTGCGCGGCCGGGTGGCCGTGGTCGTCCGTGACGGTGATGCACCAGCTGGTGAACGGGTTGGTGGCCGCCGCGGCGGCCATGGCGCGGGCCAGTGGCGGGATCGATGGCGCCGAACCCGGCCGCCTCGCCCGGCCGGTCGGCCAGGCCCAGCAGCGTGGCCAGCGGAATGGTCAAGTTGATCCGGGCCGCCAAGCCAGCCAGGCCAGGGCCGGTCCGCGCGCGCGCCGCCGGGCCCACGCCGTCACGTCGCCTGCGCGCGCCGGCTGACCCGTGCGTCCGCCCGGGCCGCCCGGCTGACCCGTGCCTTCGCCCGGTGGCGCCCGGCTCACCTCTGCCTTCGGCAGGGCTGCCCAGCTGGCCGGCGCCGTCCGGGGACGGCGCTGCCCCGTCTGTCGTCGCTCCCGGCCGCGGTCGCGGCAGGTCGCGGGCCGTCGCGTCGTCCGCGTGCGGCGGGCTGGGTGGGCGTGGCCAGTTGGGCGAGGGAGTCTTTGCCGAGCAGGAAGTCGAGGTAGGCGCGGACCCGGAGCTGGTCCATGGTCCCGGCCAGCCCGGCCACCTTCAGTTCCCGGGCGCGGGCACTGATCGCCTGGTCGGCGGCCAGCGCCTCATCGGGCGGCAGGTTGTACCCGCACAGCGCCGCGGTCCCCGCATCATCACGCCACAGCTCGACCCGGGCGTCCTGTTGGGCCCGCTCGCGGCGCTGCCGGGCCGCCTCGGGATCCACCGCCAGCACCGCGCGGCCCACCCTCACCCGGATCTGCCCGGGCGTCCTCCCGGCGACCTCCGGCAGGATTAATGCCTCCGCGGCGGCCGCCCCGGCGTCGTCCAGGACCCGGGTCGCGTCCGCGATGATCTGCGCCTTATAGCCGTCGATGACGCCCTCGCGTAGTGCCCGGGCCGTACCGGGCAGCCGGGCGGCCAGGTCATAGGCCAAGGCCAGCGTCTTCTCCGCGGCAACCTTCGAGGTGGCAGTGGCCACCGCGAGCTCATCACCGCAGAACTTCCCCCACTCCGGGCGCAAGACGCCGGGCGCCGCCTCTGAGGGGCCGTCGCCGGGGCGGCGGCGGATCAACTCCGCGACCGCCGACAGCTTCCCCGAAGCCGCCCACGCCTCGGTCTGCTGCCACTTGACCAGCATCCCGATCAGCTGATCATCATCCACACCGGCATAACCACGATCGGTCCCGGCCGCCGCATCCAGGGACCCGGCGATCGCCGGACCGGGCAAACCGCGATCCAGCACGCCGCCGGACGCAAACCCGGCAGCGGGTCCGCCGCCGGTCTTTCCGTCGCGAAACTGGCCGGATCCGGCATCACGGGGAAGGAATCCCGCGTCGATGCACTCACTGGCCGCCGCTGGCTCCGCCGCCGCGCTGGCCGATCCCTTACCCGGGCTGTTGTCCTCGTCATCGGGAGGGATCGCGACCCGGCCCGCCTGGACCGCCGCGACCAGGGCATCCAGCGCCGCGTCCTGGTCCCAGTCGTCCTCAGCGTCCGGCTGATCCCGGTCCACGCCGGAGGTCGGCCCGGCTGGGGGCCGCGGCCCGGCTGCCGCTTGCGGGCGGTCTGGACGCTGCCACTCGGCTGGCTGCCGCGCCGGCTGGCTCGCGGCGCCATTCACGAACCTGTCCGGAGCGGCAGGCCGGTCCCGCTCAGCGGCCGGTCCGCCGCTGAGCGGGTCCTGGTCGGGCTGCCCCTGACCAGGGGACGGTTCGTGAGTCATGCACCACCATCCGTTCGATAACGAATGCCAGAAGCACTTGTCTATCGAATAGACTAGCGATACGCTTTCAGTAATGCAACACGACACGCCCGAAGTGCCGGGATCGAAGGCAACAGGCCGCGGCATCCCGGTGGAGTCTGGCGCGGCAGCTTAGATTGCGGGCCTCGGCCTCAGCCGGAGCCGCAGGCTGCCGTCTGGGAGGGCGGCCAGGCCATCGGCGTCGATCTGGTCGGCCAGTGCCTCGGCCCGGGCCGCTACGGCGGTCACGTCCACGCCATAGGGGTTGGCCGGCGAATAGGCCCGGATGCGGGCGGCGCCGCGGCCCAGCAGGGTAACGGCTCCGCGGGCATTGCCGCGCTGCGCGTGGGTCAGGCCCACGGCGAGCTGGGCTAGGCCCTGCCAGAAGTCCCGTTCGGTATCCGGCGCGGACTTCCAGGAGGCCTCGAGCACCTCGTGGGCATGGAACGGCCGCCCGGAAACGATCAGGCCGTCCGCGGAGTCGAGGGCTGCGTCCGGCGCGAGAACCAGGTCGTCTGGCACCCGTGCCTCGCCGGCGGCCGACTTGCGCAGCGGGCGGCCGAGGGCATCCCGTGGCCGGGCGTTACGCGGCCGGCCCGCCGGGTCACGGTCCCGGGCGGCTGGCCCACGGTCCGCGCTAGCCGCGTCACGGTCCCGGGGCGCCGGATCACGGTCCCGGGCGGCGGCCACGGTCCGCGCTGCCGCGTCACGGTCCCGGCGGCCGCCGCGATCACGGTCCCGGGCCGCCGGATCACGCTCCCGGCCCGCCGGGCCATTGTCCCGGTTGGCCGGGTCGTTCATCGCTCGGGCTCGGGGTCCGTCAGCCAGCCCCGCAGTTCGGCGTCGAACTGGGCCGCGCGCTCCTCGTGGGGGAAGTGGCCGCTCCGTCGATCATGCGCCACCGGTACGGGCCTTCGACGTGGCGCCCGGCGCCGCGGGCCGTCCTCGGCCGCACGCAGTTGTCCAGGGCGCCATGAACCTGCAGGGTCGGCGCCTGGACCGGGGCCCGCATGTGGTGGGCGTAGCGGATGCCGTCGGGGCGCAACGTCGAGCGGAGGAACCAGCGGTAATACTCAAGCGCGGAGTGGGCGACCGAAGGAATTCTCATGGCCCGCCGGTAGGTCAGCTCGGTCTCCTCGTCGGGCCACCCCGGAGCGGACCAGTCGGCCAGCATGCGGCCGACGCGCTGCGCGCCGTCATGCAGAAGCTGCCGCTCGGGCATGATCGGCAGCTGGAAGGCGAGCGCGTAACCACCCCCGCCCCCGCGGCCGCGGCTCACCGGCTCGGCGAGCATGGCGGCCCGCATGCGCAGCGGATGCGCCACCGATACCACGGCCAGGCGCCGCACGACCTTGGGGAAATACGAGGCGGCGGTCCACGCGACCATGCCGCCCCAGTCGTGGCCCACCACGATCGCGTTCGCCTCGCCGAGGGCGCGGATGAGCCCGGCCACATCGGCGGCCGCGGTGACCAGGTCGTAGCCCCTCGGTGGCTTGTCGCTGCCCCCGTAGCCGCGCAGGTCCGCGGCGACGGCACGGAAGCCCGCCGGGGGCAGTGAGACAAGCTGGTGCCGCCAGGCCCACCAGAACTGCGGGAAGCCGTGCAGGAGCAGCACCAGCGGCCCGTCCCCGCTTTCGGCGATGTGAAAGCGGGTGCCGTTGGCGCTCACCGAGCGGTGGGCCCACGGCCCGTCGATATGGACGGCCGTATCGGCGGCGACTGTCATGGGGCGGCGCTCACTGCTGGGTCGGCCCGGCGATTTCCGGCTGGCCGCTGCTACGCCGCAGCGCCGCGATGCTGTCGCGCACCGATGCCCGCGTCGTGCGCAGGCCGGTCAGCCGCGGACCCGGAGGATGGCGATCCCGGCGGCGGCCGCGATAAGCAGCAAGCAGGTGCCCGAGACGATCAGGAACGAGGCCCAATCCCAGATTCCCAGGGTCATCAGCCCGTAGGCGAAGGCGAAGCAGAGCAGCACCAGCATCAGGCAGCCGGTGAAGGCGGCCAGACCGCCCAGCGCGGCGGCCATCCCGATTCGGCGCACGTCACCGCGCAGTTCGCTCTTGGCCAGGTCCATCTCGTAGTGGATCAGCTGGGAGACGTCCTTCGCTGCCAGCGCCACCAGGTCGCCCAGCGACTGGTCGCTGCCGGCAGGCCGCGGCGTTTCGGTCTGGGCGATTGATTGTTCTCCCATCGTGCGCTCGGACCTGTTCGCGCTTTCCCCGAAATGGACGGTGCCGCCTGGCCGTCCCCGGCGGCTGATGCCGCCAGCCGTCCGCCGGTAACCGTTCCCCCATTACCGCCGCGTTCAAGGCTAGACCCCGCGATCATCATCGTCGGCGGGACCCGCACCGTAAAAGATCATTATGCCGAATGCATCATGCCCGCGGCGTCATTATCGCCGCGGCGCGGCCCGTTCGGGGGCCACGCCGCAGGCGGTGGATCGTAAAAGCGAGGAACGCTCCGGGGCGCCCTACTCGTCGGATTTCGCCGAAGGCAGCTTCTCCTTGATCAGGTCCATCACCGTGCTGTCGGTCAGCGTGGTGACATCTCCGAGCGAGCGGTTTTCCGCGACGTCACGCAGGAGCCGCCGCATGATCTTGCCGGACCGGGTCTTGGGCAGCTCGGGGACGACCATGATCTGCCGGGGCTTGGTGATCGCCCCGAGGACCCGCGCGACATGATCACGCAGCTCGGAGGCGAGGTCCTCGCCCGGCGGCGCCTCGTCTCCGCGCAGGATCACGAACGCGACGATGGCCTGCCCGGTCACCGGGTCGGTGGCGCCGACCACGGCGGCCTCGGCCACCCGGGGGTGGGAGACCAGGGCCGATTCGACCTCGGTGGTGGAGATGTTGTGCCCGGAGACGAGCATGACGTCGTCCACCCGGCCAAGCAGCCAGAGATCGCCGTCCTCGTCCTTCTTGGCGCCGTCGCCGGCGAAGTACATCCCTTCAAATCTCGACCAGTACGTCTTGATGTACCGCTCGTCGTCGCCCCAGATGGTGCGGAGCATCGACGGCCACGGTTCCTTGATGACGAGGAACCCGCCGCCGCCGTTCGGCACGCTCTGGCCGGTGTCGTCCACGACGTCGGCGACGATGCCCGGCAGCGGCTGCATGGCCGCGCCGGGCTTGCATGACGTCACCCCCGGCAGGGGGCTGATCATGTGCGCGCCGGTCTCGGTCTGCCACCACGTATCCATCACCGGGGTGTGGCCGCCGCCGATGAACGTCCGGTACCAGACGTAGGCCTCGGGGTTGATCGGCTCGCCGACCGTGCCGAGGATCCTGAGGCTGGACAGGTCGAACTTGGCCGGGATCTCCTCGCCCCACTTCATGAACGTGCGGATCGCCGTGGGCGCGCAGTACAGGATCGAGACCTTGTACTTGTCGACGATCTCCCACCAGCGGCCGCGGTGCGGGGTGTCCGGGGTGCCCTCGTACATGACCGACGTCGCCCCGTTGGCCAGCGGGCCGTAGACGATGTAGGAATGGCCGGTGACCCAGCCGATGTCGGCGGCGGTCCAGAAGATGTCGGTGTCCGGCTTGATGTCGAACACCGCCCAGTGGGTCCACGCGACCTGGGTCATGTAGCCCCCGGTCGTGTGCAGGATGCCCTTGGGCTTCGCGGTCGTGCCCGAGGTGTACATCACGTACAGCGGGTGCTCGGCGTCGTGCGCCTCGGGGTGTGCTCCGGGGACTGCCGGTCGACCACGTCGTGCCACCAGTGTCCCGGCCCTCGGTCCACGCCACGTCCTGGCCGGTCCGCCGGACGACCAGAACCGCGTTGACGCCCGGGGTGCTCTGCAGCGCCTCGTCCACGGCCGGCTTCAGCGCGCTGGCGCTGCCGCGCCGGTAGCCGCCGTCGGCGGTGATGACGAAGTGGGCGTCACAGTCGATGATCCTGGTGCTCAGCGCGTCCGAGGAGAAGCCGCCGAACACGACGATGTGCGGTGCGCCCAGGCGGGCGCAGGCCAGCATCGCGACGACGGTCTCCGGGATCATCGGCATGTAGATCGCGACCCGGTCGCCCTTGCGCACGCCGAGTTCGGTCAGGGCGTTGGCCGCCCGGCAGACCTCATCCTTGAGCTCGGAGTAGGTGATCACGCGCTCGTCGCCGGGCTCGCCCTCCCAGTAGTACGCGACCTTGCTGCCGCGGCCCGCGGCCACGTGACGGTCGACACAGTTGACCGACGCATTGAGCTTGCCGCCGGCAAACCACTTGGCGAACGGGGCGTGGGACCAGTCGAGCACCTGATCCCATGGCTGATCCCAGGTCAGCCGCTCGGCCTGGCGCTCCCAGAAGGCGAGGCGGTCGGCCGCGGCTTCGGAATACACGTCGGCGGTCACGTTCGCGTTGGCGGCGAGTTCGGGTGGCGGGTCGAACCGGCGCTTTTCTTTCAACAGGTTGGAAAGAGTCTCTTTGGTCAACGCTGACTCCGTTCTTGCGCGGACTGTATGCGGCGAGCCGTTTTCGCGTCCGCCGACTCGCGGCATTTGCGATATTTGCGGCATTTACCAACTGGGTAAATTATTTCATCCTCACGATGAGATATGGTCCTCCTTGCCAGCCGCCTATGAGATCCGGGTCAGCGCCGGCCGCGCGTGTCCACGCGCGCCCGCCACGCCTCACCGGTATCTTGCGTTCGCCACCAGTTCAGCGCTATCGCCCGCCGGCGCAAGGGCGGCGGCGCCGGTTCGGCCCGGCGCTGCTGCAGGTGAGCCCGCCAGTGCGCCGGTCTGTGTCAGGGCGTGCCTAAGCGGCTGCGGGCGGTGACCGTTGCTGCCGGGCGGCCGGAGCCCGGCGATCCCGATATCCCGAACGAGGCTGTGGTGACAGTCGCCTCACCACCGGAGCCATCCCGGACACGCGAACGGCGCCCCAGACCGGGGGCGCCGTCGCAAGGCACCGCCTGCCGGGTACCAAGCGTGCACGTTGCTCGTCGGCCAGGCCGCCGCCTCCGCCTGCGCCGGTGTGGGGCGCAAGGACGTCTCCGGCCTACCTGGACCGACGAGCCTGTCGCGGCTGGTCGCGCGTGGGTTCCCGGCTGCTGTGCCCGGACGTTTAGGTCCGTGAGACCTTTCTACGACGAACTGCGGGACTTGGAAAGGCCCTGGCGTAATCAATTCGTGACGTCAATCAGTGGCCCAGCTCACATGCCGTGAACTGGTGGTTTAAGTCGCGCTGACTCGGGTGCCCGGCTGGGTGCGGTGAAGTAGAGGATGGGCCAGCCGCGCTGGGCCGCGACGCGCCGCAGCGCGCGGTCCGGGTTGACCGCGGTCGGGTGGCCGACCGCCTCGAGCATCGGCAGGTCGGTGATCGAGTCGCTGTAGGCGTAGCAGTCGGCCAGACGTAGCCGCGTTCCGCGGCCAGCTCGCGCATCTTGGCCGCCTTCGCCTCGCCGTAGGCGTAGAAGGCCATATCCCCGGTGTAGCAGCCATCCGCGACCACCATCTGGGTGGCGATCACGGTGTCCGCTCCCAGCAGCGCGGCGATCGGGTCGACGACCTCGTGGCCCGAGGCGCTGACCACGATGACGTCCCGGCCCGCCGCGCGGTGGCCGGACACCAGGACCCGGGCCTCGTCGTACAGATGCGGGACGATGATGTCGTCCAGGCGGTCCTGACGATCTCGCGCACCTCTCGGCCGGCCAGCCGCGGCACAGCTGGCTGACCTGGCTGCGGATGCGTTCCATGCGGTGCTGGCCCGCTCCCGACTGGAGAACACAACCTGGGCAATCGCGCCGCGGATCGCGCCGTGCGGCAGATCAGGCCATGGCGGTAGAACGTACGGGTGAACGCCAGCGTGCTCGACCTCGAGAGGACGGTCTTGTCGAGATCAAAAAATGCGGCGGCCCGTGTCGTCATCTTCTCTGCCGGTTCCCTCCCCGAACTATCCAGATCAGGTCCCATATGTTCGAATTCTTGCTGCGGAAGCTCCTTCGGTGTCCCGAAGTGTGTACACAAGCCCGAATGGGGATAAGCTTTACTAGAAGACGGTTCCGGCTCCACCCCCCCAGGGCCGGACCGTACGGCGGCCCCCGCTCTCCCCCCCGGCGGGGGCCGCCCCCTTTTCGCCGTTAAGGCTGGCGGCGGGCTTCTCGGTGACGGCTAGCAGTGTTTCCAGAAGCGCGAGCGCCCCATTCTTTGCCAGCGGCGTGTTGCCGTTTCCGCACTTAGGTGACTGTATGCACGATGGGCATCCGGCCTCGCATTCGCACGAGCCGATCGCCTGCATCGTGGCGGTAAGCCACTCGCCTGCCGCGCCGAATCCGCGTTCGGCGAAACCGGCCCCGCCTTCGTGCCCGTCGTAGACGAACACGGTCAGCCGGCCGGTCGCCGGGTGCAGATCGGTGGAGACCCCGCCGATGTCCCACCGATCACAGGTGGCGAACAGGGGGAGCAGGCCGATCGCGGCGTGCTCGGCCGCGTGCGCGGCGCCGGGCAGATCGACCCCGGCGCAGGCCAGCCGCGAGGCCCGGGCGGCGAATCGTCCACCACATCGCGCGGGTCCGCAGCGTCCGCGGCGGCAGATCGAGCGCCGTCTCGCCAAGTGACCGGCCGTTGTCGGCGCGTCGCCGGATAAAGGAGGTGACCTGCCGGGTGACCTCGACGTCGCCGAAGCACACCGCCGCGTCCCCCCAGCTCATCTGCCGCCGGGCAGCGATCACCTCGATGTCGGTCACCTGCCGGGCCGACGTCACGTACCCGGGGTCACACGGCGCGGACCAGCGCGGCGCCGTCCGCCAGGTCCAGGGAACTGACCAGGTAGGTGTCGCCCTGATGCAGGTAGGTCGCGCCCTCATGCGCGATGACATGCGCGGACGGCTCGTCCACCGTGCCGACCAGCCGGCCGGTCGTCGCTTCCACGATCTTGACGGGTTCCCCGCCCGTACCGCGCAGGCTGGTCAGCCGGGACGCGTGGGCCCGGCGGGTCCAGTACCAGCCTGACGGCCGCCGGCGGAGCAACCCGCGGCGGCACAGCTCCTCGGCGACGCGGCGGGCCGCGGGCCCAAAGAGAGCCAGGTCCGCCTCGGTGAGCGGCAGCTAGCCGGCGGCCGCGCACAGGTGCGGAGCGAGCACGTAGGGGTTGGCGGGGTCGAGCACCGTCGCCTCGACCGGGCGGCGCAGGATCTCCGGGTGGTGGACCAGATACGTATCGAGCGGGTCGTCCCGGGTGATCAGCACCGCGACTGCGCTCGCCCCCCGCCGCCCGGCCCGGCCCGCCGCTGCCACAGGGACGCCCTCGTGCCCGGCCATCCGGCGATCAGCACCGCGTCCAGGCCGGTGATGTTGACACCCAGCTCAAGTGCGGTGGTCGTGGCCAGGCCGGTGAGCTGCCCGCCGCGCAGCGCCGCCTCAACCCCCCGCCGGTCCTCAGCCAGGTAGCCCGACCGGTAGGCGGCGACCCGGCCGGCGGTCCGCGGCGCCCTGCTCGGCGAGCAGCCGCTTGGCGTGCAGCGCGACCGCCTCCGCGCCCCGGCGTGACCGGATGAAGGCCAGCGTCGCGACGTCCTCCCGGACCAGCCCGGCGAGAAGTTCCGCCGCCTCGGCCGTGGCCGTCCTGCGGACGGAGCGCCCGCCTCGCCGCGCGCCGACGTCAGCGGCTCCCACATCGCGAACGAGACCGGCCCGCGTGGTGACCCGTCCGGGGTGACTTCCTCCGCCTCGGCGCCGCAGCAGCCGGGCGGTCTCCGCCGTCTGCCCGGCGGTGGCCGAGGCCAGAACGAAGACGCAGGGCCCGGCCGGGGCGTGGTGGGCGGAAACCCGGCGAAGCCTGCGCAGCACGTGCCCGACATGTGAGCCGAAGACGCCGCGGTACCCGTGGCATTCGTCGACGATCACGTACCGCAGGCGGCTGAAGAAGCCCGACCACCGGCGGTGCTGGGGCAGCAGGACATGGTGCAGCATGTCCGGGTTGGTCAGCAGGTAGCCGGCGTGGGCGCGAGCCCAGGCCCGCTCCCCCGCGCTGGTGTCCCCGTCGAGCGCGCGGCCCGGAGCCGGGGAAGCCCCAGCCCGCGTATCGCGGCCAGCTGGTCGGCGGCCAGGGCCTTGGTCGGCGCGATGTACAGCGCCGCCCCGCCCTCCAGCACCCAGGTCAGCGCGGGCAGCAGGTAGCCGAGGGACTTTCCCGAGGCGGTGCCGGTCGAGATGATCACGTTGCGGCCGGCCCGGGCGTGGTTGGCCGCGGTGACCTGATGGGACCATGGCGCGCGGACACCGCGGCGGCCGAACCCCGCGGTGACCCCGGGCGGGACCCAGGCGGGCCACGGGGACCGGGACCCCGGCCCGGGCCGGGATCTGCTCCAGGTGGATCAGCCGCCCCGTCTGCCGGCCCTCTCGCAGCACGCCCACCTCTGGCCGGTGCCGCCGGGTAAACCGGCGGCGAGCCGTCCTGCGCCGGACTCGGAACAGGGGTGATGAAGCCACGGTTTTTCAGTGTCTCATCTAGCGGCCCGGCATGCCGGGCACCTCGATTTCGTATAGACATGACACCGGAGCGTGGTTGAATGCCCCGAGGATCATCCCGCGACCCGGTCCTCCCACCGCGCCCCGGGAGGACGGGACGCTTAGACGACGACTGCATGGCGCTGGAGGATTTTTGGAACCCAAGCTGGGTCACCACACCAAGGACGGCATCGAGGTCGTCGATGTAGAGGGCGAGATCGACGTGTACACCGCGCCGCGGTCCGCGAGCTGCTGATCGACCTGGTCAACAAGAACAACTACAAGCTGGTCGTGAACATGGAGAGGGTCGAGTTCCTCGACTCTACCGGCCTCGGTGTCCTCGTCGGGGGACTCAAGCGGGTCCGCGCGTACGACGGCTCGCTGGACCTCGTGTGCACCCAGGAGCGGATACTCAAGATCTTCCGCATCACCGGGCTCACGAAGGTCTTCGGCATCCACGACACCGTGGACGAGGCCATCGCGGCCCGCAAGTCGGAGAAGTAGCCGGGGCTGGCTGATATACGTGATGGCGACAGTTGAAGTTACGTTTACGCCGCTGCCGGCGACGTTCGCACGGCGCGGCTGGTCGCTACCGCGGTCGCCCGCCGTAGCGGAGTGGCCGAAGCGCTGCTGGATGAGGTCCGGCTCGCGGTGGGCGAGGCCTGTTCCCGGGCGGTGGAGGCCCACCGGCGCCACTGCCCCGCGGAGCCGGTCCGGATCGAGCTGAACGACCTGGGTGAGCGGTTCCAGGTGGTGGTGACCGACGTGGCCCCCCCGGACGCCTCCTCGGATCCGGGCGGGTTCGCCCCGGCCATGGACGCCGCCGAGCGTCTCCGCGTTCAACGGCGGCGGGGCGCCGTTCCACCCGGTGCCGGCGGAAAGCCGGACGGGGCGTTCCCCGCCGCGTTCGGCCTGGCGGTGATCTCAGGGCTGGCCGACGATGTGCAGGTCTCCTCGAAGGAGTCCGGGCTCAGCGTCCGGATGAGCTGGCCGGCGACAGCCCGCGTACGCCGGCGGGACCCCCCCCGCCAGCCCCCGACGCCCCGCAGGAAGGCCAGCGGGTCGCCGTTGACCCGTCCCGTGGCGGGCGGCGCGGGTCACTGCCCGCTGGGTTTCTTCCCGTCCCGGCTGCTCGGGACTCCCGCCGGGACCCCGTCCGGTGGCCTCGGCCCCGAATCCGTAAGTATCGATCCGTAAGCGTTAGATCACAAATATATCACTAAACGGTTAGGAACGGCCGGTCTTTACCATCGCGGCCAGGCCTGCGTAGACTCCCGCCACTGTCTTGGTGGCACTACTCAGTGCGTACGCCACCAGCCTGGCGCCGGGCGCGGCGGACCGCCGCCCGCGGGCGCGCGAGTGTGGCCTGTGCGGCGAAGTAACGCACGGCCCCGCCAGAGCGGGCACGACGCCTGGCATGAAGGTCAAGGAGGACACGAATTGTCAAGCCTTATCGCCGCGCCGGCGTCGGCCGCGCCGGTCAACGTGACCGGCGGGAACCTGGTACTGGTCATCATCGCCCGGGTCGTCGCACTGCTGGCCCTGGGCGTTGCCCCCGGGCTGGTCCGCGAGGTCCTGGCCGCGAGCAAGGGCACCGCGAAGATGCAGGAGATCGCCCAGGCGGTGCAGGAGGGCGCGGCCGCCTATCTCCGGCGCCAGTTCAGGACGCTGGGCTTTTTCGTCGTCCTCATCTTCTTCATCCTGCTGCTGCTGCCCGCGGACACAACGCAGTGCGCTGGGGCCGGAGCGGCTTCTTCCCGTCGGCGCCCTGTTCTCCGGCCCTGACCGGCTTCACCGGGCATGTCGCTGTCCGTGCGCGGCAACGTCCGCGTCGCCGCGGCGGCCCGCGAGACGGCGAGCGGAACGCGCGCGATGCGGATCGCCTTCCGACCGGCGGGGTGGCCGGCATGTTCACCGTCGGCCTGGGCCTGCTGGGGCGCGACCATCGTTGTGCTCCATCTACAGGGCCAACGCCCCCCAGGGTGCTGGAAGGCTTCGGCTTCGGGGCGGCGCTGCTGGCGATGTTCATGAGGGTCGGCGGCGGCATCTACACCAAGGCGGCTGACGTGGGCGCCGACCTGGTGGGCAAGGTGGAGCAGGGCATCCCCGAAGACGACCCGCGGAACGCCGCGACGATCGCCGACAACGTGGGCGACAACGTGGGTGACTGCGCCGGCATGGCGGCCGACCTGTTCGAGTCGTACTCGGTGATGCCGGCGGCGTCGCTGATCCTCGGAAGGTCGCCTTCGGCGACTACGGCCTGGTCCTGCCGCTGTTCATCCCGGCCATCGGCATTATCACCGCCGTCATCGGCATCTTCTCCGTCGTGCCGCGCAGCGGCGACCGCAGCGGGATGACGGCCATCAACCGCGGCTTCTTCATCTCCGCGGTGATCTCGGTCATCGGCGTGGCCGATCGCCTGCTTTCCTCTACCTGCCGGACAAGTTCAGCCAGCTCAAGGGCGTCACCGATCCCGGCATCCTGAACCACGGCGGCAACCCGCAGTTGGATCGCGTTCGGGGCGATACTGATCGGCATCGTCCTGGCCAGCGCCATCCAGCTGCTCACCGGGTACTTCACCGAGACCAACCGCCCGCCCGGTCCCGTGACATCGGGGGAAAGCTCGGCCACCGGTGCCGCCACGGTCATCCTGTCCGGCATCTCGTCCGGCCTGGAGTCCGCCGTCTACTCCGCGCTGCTGATCGGCGGGGCGGTGTTCGGGGGATTCCTGCTCGGCACCGGGAACGCGACCATCGCCCTGTTCGCGGTGGCCCATGGCGGGCACCGGGCCGCTCACCACGGTCGGTGTCATCGTCTCGATGGACTCGTTCGGCCCGGTGACCGACAACGCGCAGGGCATCGCGGAGATGTCCGGGGACGTCGAGGGCGAGGGCGCGCAGATCCTCACCCAGCTGGACGCCATCGGCAACACCACCAAGGCCATCACCAAGGGCATCGCGATCGCGACCGCGGTCCTCGCCGCGACGGCGCTGTTCGGCTCGTTCCGCACCACGGTCGAGACCTCTCTCGGTAAAGCGGCCGGATCGTTCAGCCTGTCGGTGGACCGGCCCAACGTCCTGGTCGGGGTGATACTCGGCGCCGCCGTGGTGTTCATGTTCTCCAGCCTGCTGATCATGGCGGTCGGCCGGGCCGCCCAGCGGGTGGTCCTCGAGGTCCGCAACCAGTTCCGGACCCACCCGGGGATCATGGACTACACCGAGAAGCCCGAGTACGGGCGGGTGGTCGACATCTGCACCCGGGACTCCCTGCGTGAACTGGTCACCCCGGGCCTGCTCGCCGTGCTGACCCCGATCGCGATCGGCTTCGCGCTCGGCTACGCCCCGCTCGGCTCGTTCCTGGCCGGCGCCATCGCCGCCGGTGTCCTGATGGCCGTGTTCCTGGCCAACTCCGGTGGCGCCTGGGACAACGCCAAGAAGCTGGTTGAGGACGGCAACTACGGCGGCAAGGGCTCCGAGGCGCACGAAGCCACCATCATCGGCGACACCGTGGGCGACCCGTTCAAGGACACGGCGGGCCCCGCCATCAACCCGCTGCTCAAGGTGATGAACCTGGTGTCGCTGCTGATCGCGACCAGCGTCGTGAAGTACAGCAGCAACGTGGGCCTGCGCACCGGCGTCGCGCTCGCGGCCGTGATCATCATCGTCGGCGCCGTCGTGATCTCCAAGCGGCGGTCAGCCGGCGGGGGCGCGGAGATCGACGCGGGCAGCTCGGAGGTCGCGGGCACGGTCGACGCGATCGCGCAGGACGCGACGCCGGATGCTGCGGGCCGGCCAGGGTGCGGCCACCCCCGCCCCGGGTGCGGCCACCCCGTCCCGGGTGCCGCGGTGCCCGGCGTCAACGGTGCCGCCGGAGGTTCCCGCAGCGGCCACGGCGCGTCCACCGGCGACTCGTAGCCGCCACCGCGCCCGTCTGTTCCCGAGGGGTGCCGCCCGGCCGGGCGGCACCCCTCGGGGCTGCTCAGGCCGGTACGCGGAACCGTCAGCCTCGGGGATGCGGGCCGGCCCGGGGTCGCGACAGTGGCTTTGGCACAGTCGCTAGTAGCGGAGGAAATCGACACATGGCACACGAACTCCAGGGCATGAAGGTCGCGATCCTGGCCACGGATGGCGTCGAGCGCATCGAGCTTGAGCAGCCGCGCGGCGCCCTGTACGGGGCAGGCGCGCAGTCCGACCTTCTCTCCATCCATCCCGGCGAAATCCAGGCCCGGCAGTTTG
>CAVQZM010000083.1:0-9437 GCA_963718475.1 uncultured Actinomycetes bacterium
GCGCGTCTGGCTGCGAGCCAGCTCCACGGCACTGGTGAAGTCCGGAAACCAGGGCATCTCGACCCCCAGCGTACTCATCTTCCGCGCTGATCCACTGCAAGCCTAGCTACCGGGAACCGGGCGCCGGAGGTCCGGGCATCAGGGGTCAGCGGCCGCGCTGCACGTCACGCTCAGCCTCAGCCGCCGCCCCCGGACCCGCCCCGGCCCCGGCCCGGTCCGAGGTCTGTTCGGTGATGAACCCGTACGGGTAGTCGGGCGTCGGCGGGGCGCTCACCTCGTCGAGGCGGGCCCGCTGCGCATCGTCGAGCCGGAGGCCGGCCGCGCCGAGGCTGTCGTCGAGCTGCCGCGTGGTCCGGGCCCCGACGATCGGGGCGACCACGGCCGGCCGGCCGGCGACCCAGCGCAGCGCCACCTGCGCCGCAGTGGCCCCCAGTTCCCCGGCGACCTGCCGCACCGCGTCGACCACCCGCCAGGTCCGGTCGGTGTTGCGCCGGTCGTAGGCCTCGACACCGCGGTTCGGGTCCTCACCGAGGCGCGTGGCCCCGGCCGGCCGCTCAGCGGGGGAGTACTTGCCGGTGAGCCAGCCCTGCCCGAGGGGGCTCCACGGCAGGAGCGCGATCCCCTCGTCCACGCTCAGCGGCACTAGTTCCCACTCGATCTCCCGGGCCAGCAGGCTGTACTGCGGCTGGAGGGAGACGACCGGGCTGAGGCCAGCGTGGCGGGCCAGCAGGATCGCGCGCTGGAGCTGCCAGCCGGTGAAATTCGAGACGCCGACCGAGCGCACCTTCCCCGCGCGTACCAGATCGTCGAACGCGGCCAGCGATTCTTCGACCGGCGTGAGCGGATCCCACGAGTGGGCCTGGTACAGGTCGATGTGGTCGGTGCGCAGGCGTCGCAGGCTGTCCTCGCAGGCGCGCAGGATCCACCGCCGGGTCAGGCCCGCCTGGTTCGGGTCGGGGCCCATGGAGAATCGGCATTTGGTCGCCAGGATCAGCCGGTCTCGTGCGCCGGGCCGGCGATCAAGCCAGTTGCCGATGATCTCCTCGGCCGCTCCGGCCTGGTAGACATCGGCGGCGTCGACGAAGTTGCCGCCGGCTTCGGCGTACCGGTCGAGCAGAGTGTGGGCGGTCGGCTCGTCCGACTCCTTGCCGAAGGTCATGGCGCCAAGGGCAAATTCCGAGACGATGAGCCCGGTCCGGCCCAGTGGTCGAGTACGCATGGTGCCTGGGGACTCCTTTAGATAGCTACCCGGAGCGGAATTGATTCGGTGTAGTAGGTGCGGCCACCGGCCATGACCTTGACCAGGGCCCAGGCCGTCATGGGACGGGCGCCGGCCGGGGCCTGCACGTCGTAGCTGAGCATGGTGTGCCCGCCGGCCGGAACGTTGAAGCCCTGGGTCCACGGGGTGGCAAATTCCCATGTGCCGAACGGACTCATCAGCTGGGCCTCGCCATGTACTTCGTCCCGGCTGCGACTGGACACCCGGACGCGCAACTGCGCGCGGCCGCCCGGCGCGACCGTGACGTCCTCGGTATCGATCTGAACGTCCAGCTCGGCCGGCGCGTCGCCCGCTTCTCCGACGGACAACGTGGTGATGTCCTCGAGGGTCTGGCCCAGGTCGTCGGTGATGCGCGCGCAGAAGTGATGGATCCCGGGAGCGGCGCCGGCGCGGGGGCGGATGACCACGTCGAACTGTTCGTAACCCCCGGCGCGGATGTCGTACCGAAGTCCGTCCGGCGCGGCCACGTCCAGGCCGGGGGAACTGACGAGCTCGACGTGCCCGGCGGCGTCGCGCACCGCGGAGACGGTCACCCGGACGGAGACCGGGCCGGTCAGGAGGGCTGATTGCGGATCCACGTGCACGCTGACCGGCTGGTAGCCGAGCGGGGCCGGGCCCTTGTTGTATAGCCAGTAGCGGGTGTACACCGGCTGCGCGGGCTCACCCACCGGTCCCAGAACCGGACCCTCGGCCCGGGGGCGGCCGGCGTCCGGCACGGCGGTGGCCGTGACCGTCTGCGCCGGCCCCAGCTCGAGCGAGAGCGTTCCGCCCGGCGTCTCCAGGTCCTGGGGCTGTTCCTCGAGCACGTTGACCAGGGCTCCGGCGCGGAGCGGGACGAAGCAGCGGACGCGGGCACGGGCCAGCCGGCCGCGGGTCTCCTGGAAGCGCAGCGTGATGCCGTCGTCGTGGCCGGCCGGGCGCCCTATCGCCAGTGGATTGCCGCGCGGCTTCAGGGCGGTCAGCATGACGTCGGCCGGCTCCACCGCCAGCAGGCTCGCCGTCCGCGGCAGCTCGCCGTCGTGGGAGTCGGTCAGGTGGGCGGACAGCTGGTGGTTGTAGGCCCGGCCGGACCGGACGAAGCCCGCGTCGCGCCAGTCACCGGCCCCGCAGGCCAGCGCGTACTCGAAGGTGTGACTCCAGTGCTGCCAGGCGAAGCTGGAGCCATCCGGTGCGCAGCGCCGCGGGGGCTCGGTCCACGTTCCCGACGGCCACCCGCTGCACGAGCGCATGAGCGACAGGTGCAGCGTGCCGGACGGCTCGATGACGGCGCTGGGGGTGCCGCGGTTCAGCAGGGCCGCCGAATAGTCCTCCAGCGGTTCGCTGCTGCCGTCCAGCCCGGCGGGCTGGCTGACGTCGATCGTGGCGTCGGCCAGATCGGCGGCCAGGTCCGCGACTTCCGCCGCCGTGGCCGCCTGGTCGTGGCCGGCCACGACCAGGACGGGCAGGTCACGCGGGCCGCGCAGGTCCGCGCCGGGGACCCAGGTGGCGGACCGGGCCCGGGCCGCCGGAACCCACAGGCGCGCCCGGCCGGCCGCGGCCAACTGGGCGTCGAGCTGGGCCGCGTACTCGGGCCCGGCCGCCTCGAGCACGCGCGCGGTGAACGCGTTCTCGCCCGGGCCACCGATGCTGATGCGCACATCGGGCAGGTTGGAGTCCAGTTCGAGGTGGCCGTACCTCGGCCCGTCCGGGCGGGACGTGGTGGCGGTGACCCCTTGCCGGGCCAGCGCGGCCACGAGGTTGCGCACGCCGGCGGCCTCCTCGCCGGCGACGATCTCGGCGACGCCGATCGCGTGCCGCAGACGGATCCCGCGCTCGTCCCGCAGCGCGACCCGGGCAGCCGAGGACAGGCCGGCCCAGGTGTAGGCGGGGTTGTCCAGGGTCCACGGATGGACCGCGGTGTCGGCGCCGGGGAAGCCGAAGGTGCGGCCGATCGCCGCTCCGGCCGTCTCGTAGACGGGGCGCCCCCCGTCGACGGCCAGCGGGAAGCGCACGCGCAGCAGCCGGTCGTGGCCGATCGAGCCGTCGACGTGGGTCCGGAACTCCAGGCGGCCCAGGCCGTTCCAGGCGATGACCTCCTGGGTGATGTCGAGCCCGTCCAGGTGGCAGACCGACACCAGCCGCTGGCCCGCCGGGCTTACTTCCGCGCGGACGGTCGCCGGCACCGCCGAGGTCCCCCGGTGAGTTCCGTTCGGGATCAAATGCCATGGCCCTTCCCCGAACTCCGGGTGCTCGGGATACTCCTCATGGCCGACGATCTCGCCGCCCACCTCTCCGGCCCGCAGCAGTTCCCGGCCGGCCCGCTTGTCCAGGATGCGGCTCAGCGCGCCGCCGCGTCCCGGGTCGGCTTCGGCCAGGAACACGTCGCTCTCGATCCGGGTGCCGGCCGCGGCTGCCAGCCGGGGGCCTGCGGCTCCGCGGCCGCCATGAGCCGGTAGATCCGGTAACCGGTGGCGGGCACATCGGCCGCCACGAACGACAGCCGGACCTCGGCCAGGGTGCCGTCGGCATGACGGGCCTCCGCTTCGGCGACGGCCGGGACGGTCCCGCCCGCGTCGTCGCGGACCTCCAGGCCGGCCGGGCCCGGCGCCGGGAACTGCGCGGTGACCGTGGCCAGGTCGGTGCGCGGCCAGGACAGGGTGTTCAGAATCAGCAGCGGGCGGCCCTCGCCGCTCGTGTCGACGTGGCCGGCGAGAAAGGCGGTCGCCTCCTCGCGCACGCGGGCGCCCAGTTCGTACGCTTCCCGCCAGCCGCCGAGCAGGTCCAGGTAGACCTGGTCGGATTCGGTGCCGGTGATGGCGTCGTGGTGAGCGCCGAAGCACAGCTGCCGCCAGGCCTTGTCGATCGCCTCGGCCGGGTAGCGGGCGCCCAGGACGGTCATCAGGGTGGCCAGCTTCTCCCCGTCGAGCAGCGCGGTCTCGGCCGCCCGGTGGGCCTGCTTCGTGTCGGCGTAGGAGACGTCCTTTCCGGTGTAGACCGGGTTCATGTCGCGGGACTGGGGGCTGAACGCGATGTGCCGCCGGCCCGCGTCCTCGCGCACGCTGGCGAAGAATTCCGCGGGCAGGCCCACGGTGAACCGCGGCCACAGGTAGCGCTTGTTCCAGTCCCGCTGGATCTCCGTCGCCCACCGGGACGGGATGACGTGGTCGGTGCCGACCGGCAGCAGGACGTTCCTGGTCGCCGCGACCGGCTTCAGGTCCTGGAACAGGGCATACGCCTCCGCCTCGGCCTCGGCGAGGGTCGGCAGGTCGTTGAACTGCCAGCCGGCCGAGTAATGGTTGGGCATGTAGCTGGTCAGCAGGCCCCGGCCGTCGGGCGCCACCCACTCGAACTCGCTGGCGAACTGCATCTCACTGTTGGTGCCGGTCGTGAGCTTCGGGCCCCACTGATGGAACGGGCCGCGGGCCCACGAGCTCGACGTCAGCCCGGCGTCGGCCATGACCGCCGGGTAGGAGGGGTCATGGCCGAACACGTCGAGCATCCAGCCGGTGCGCGGGTCACCGCCGACGATGTCGCGCTGGTAGCCGACGCCGTACACCGTGTTGCGGATCGTGGCCTCCAGGCCGGTGAGGTTGGTGTTCGGCTCGTTGTACATGCCGCCCGCCAGCTCGACCCGGCCCTCGGCCATGAGCTGCCGCAGCTCGGCCCGGTCCTCGGGATGGGCGTCCCAGTACGGCTTGAGGTAGTCCAGCTCGGCCAGGACGAATTTGTAATCGGCGTCCAGGCGGGCCACGTCGAGATGCGCCCGGACCAGGTCGAAGGCGACACCCTGGCCCCGCTGCCGGAACTGCTGAGCGACCGGCGGCAGATCGTCCCAGGTGGCGGTGTAACCGGCCTGCGAGTTCCACCAGACCGGGTCGTAGTGGAAGTGGGGCACCATGAACACGGTCCATCCCGGCGCGGCCACGACGATCTCCCCGACGGCCCGCGCCGGGCGCCGCCCGCCCTCCGCGAGCACCGTCACCCGCCGCGTGGTGCCTTCGGCGAAGGCGGGATCGACGGCGACCGGCACCTCGACGGTGCGTGATTCGCCGGGACGCAGGCCGCCCACGGTGACCGGTTCGGGCGTGGTCACCCCGGGCCCCTCGGCGTGCACGGTCACGGAGGCCGCGTCACGTGCCATCCACACCCCGCGGTTCACCAGCGTCGCGCAGAGCACCTGGCGGGGCTGCTGCTCGGTCCCGGTGAAGAGGTCGGTCGAGCGGATGTCGCGGATCTCCACAAAGTCACCTATCCCTTGGTCGCGCCGGCCAGATTGAACGCTCCCCCGAGGGTGCGCTGAACGAAGATGTAGAGCACCACCACGGGGATGGTGAAGATGATCGAGAACGCGGCCAGGGGCCCGTAGGACACCTGCCCGTACTGGCTGAAGAACTGGTAGATGCTCACCGACGCGGGCTGCTTGGTGGGGTCGGTGAGCAGGATGAACGGCACGAAGAAATTGCCCCAGGTCAGGATGAAGGTGAAAATTCCCACCACCGAGACGCCGGGCAGGATGAGCGGCAGGACGATGCGGCGCAGCGCGGCCATCCCCGAGGCGCCGTCGACCCAGGCCGCCTCCTCCAGGCCGATCGGGACCCCGTCCATGAAGTTCTTCATGAGCCAGATCGCGAACGGCAGCGTCGTGGTCGCGAGGAAGAAGATCGTGGCCAGCATCGAGTCGAGCAGGTTGAGCTTCACGAACAGGCCGTAGACAGGGACCATGACCGCCGTGATGGGCAGGCCGGTGGCGAACAGGATGATGTACATGAACGGCCGCTTGAACCGCAGCTGGTACCGGGACAGCGGGTAGGCGGCCAGCGTCGCGGCGATCATCGCGGCGATGGCCGCGCCGCCGGACAGGATGAGGCCGTTCAGCAGCGGCCGGAGGGTCTGCTGCCCGGTCAGGACCTGGCGGAAGTTGGCCAGCGTCGGCGGCGACGGCGCGGTGACGGCCAGGCTGGCGTGCGCGTTCAGCGAGGCCAGGACCAGCCACAGGAGGGGGGCGAGGAAGAAGACGCCGACCAGGCCGAGCACGGCGTACGCCGCCATCGCCGCCGGTGCCTTCCGGGGAGAGGTGATGGCCACGGCTACATCTCCACCTTCAGTACGCGGACATAGATGAGCGAGAAGACCGCTCCGATCAGGAGCAGGATCAGGGCGACGGCCGCCCCGTAACCGAGCTGGTAGAACTTGAACGCCTCCTGGTACATGTAGACCGGCAGGGTTTCGCTCTTGGTGCCCGGGCCGCCGGCGGTCATGGCGAACACCAGCGTGAACACCGACAGCGTCTGCAGCGTGATCAGCATGAGGTTGGTCATGATCGCCCGCTTCATCAGGGGCAGCATCACCCGCCGGAGCCGCTGCAGCGCGTTCGCACCGTCGACCGAGGCGGCCTCCATCAGTTCCGGCGGCACGTCCGAGATCGCCGCGGAGAAGACCAGCATCGAAAAGGCCGTGCCGCGCCAGATGTTGGCGATCGTCACCGCCAGCAGCGGATAGGCGTAGAGCCAGGACGGGTGGGGCAGATGCAGCGCGTGCAGCACCGTGTTGAGCGTGCCCTGGTCGTTGAGGTAGGCGTACCAGACGAAGGCGGCCACGATCTCCGGTACCACCCACGCGGCCACCACGATCGTGCCGAGCACCGTGCGGAAGACGCGGTTGCGGTTGCGCATGAGGATGGCCATGAGCAGGCCCAGGCCGTTCTGGCCGATGACCGCGGAGCCCACCACGAAGACGATGGTGATGACCACGGAGTTGCGGAAGGCGGGGTCGCCGAACATCTGCCGGAAGTTGGCCAGCCCGACGAACGACGCGCCGGTCGCGCCGCTGCCGGTGAGGGCGGCATTGGTGAACGCCGCGTAGACGCACCACAGGATCGGCCCGGCCAGGAACAGCAGCAGCAGCACCGTGGCCGGCGCGAGCGGGCCGAGCCGCCGCAGCGCGCGCCCGCCCCGCGGCCGGCCGCCCCGCCCGGGTGCGGGCGGGGCGGCCAGTGGTGTGCGGCTGGCCGGGGCGGAGACGCCGGCTGTCATCAGCCGCCCTCGACGTTGCTCGTCCCGGCGATCTGCTTCAGCGACTGACCGTAGGTCGCCGCGGCCTGCTGGGCCGAGGCCTGGCCGGTCATCACCGCCTCGGTCGCCTGCTGGATCTGGTTGGAAAGCCGCGGGTACACGGTGTTGGCCGGCCGGTAGTGGGTGTACTTGACCAGGTTGGTCCAGAAGGCCAGGCCGGGCATGGCCTGGTCATAGGCGGGGTCGCTGGCCACGTCCTGGCGGACGGCCAGGTCACCGGATCGCGCCGCGTAGTAGACCGAGTTCTGCTTGTTCAGCGCCATCGCGACGAAGGCCCACGCCATGTCCTTGTGCGAGGAGTTGGCGCCGAGCGACAGCGCCCAGCCGCCCGACATGGTGGTGATGTCCGGGGCCTGGCCGTTCTGGGTGGGCATGGGCGTCCAGCCCATCACCGACGACCACTGCGGCCACGGGGTCGGGTTGCCGGCGGTCCAGGCGTTCCCCGGCAGCCAGCTGCCGTCCAGGTCGATGGCCAGCTTGCCCTGCGGCAGCCACTGGGCGTTGACGATCGTCTGGATGTTCGGGTTCAGTTCCTGTTCCGGCGTCGGGCCGAGCCCCTGGGAGTAGACCGTCTTGACGAAGTTCAGGGAGTCGGTGAAGCCGGTCCCCGGCGGGATCCACTTCCGTGAGCTGCTGCTGAACAGCGTCTCGCCCGTGCCGTACAGGAGCATCTCGAAGCCCTGCATGGTCGTGGCCTCGCCGGCGGGCGTCCCCGAGAAGACGTTCAGGGGCATGACGCCCGGCACCTTCTGCTTGATCGCGCGCGCGGCGGTCAGCACGTCGGCCCAGGTCGTGGGGTGCCAGGACACCGGCAGTCCGGCCTTGGCGAAGATCTGCTTGTTGTACCAGAGGCCCCGGGTGTCGGTGCTCATCGGAACGCCGTAGTAGTTGCCGTTCGCGGCCTGCACCGCGTTGCGTGAGGCGGGGAAGAACTGCTTCCAGTCGGACCAGGAATTGGCGTAGCTGTTCAGCGGGGCGAGGTAGCCGGCCTGCACGTCCGAGTTAATGAGGAACGTGTCCTCGTACATCACGTCGGGGGCGGTGCTGGGCGACCGGTTCATCAGGTCGAGCTTGGTGTAGTAGTCGTTCTCCGGCGCCTGGATCGGGTCCAGCTGCACCTTCCAGCCGGGATGGGCTTTCTCGAACGCCGGAGTGATCTTCTTGAAGAGTTCCCCGGCCGCGTGGAACGAGCCGAAGTCCTGGTAGGCGATGGTGATGGTCTTACCGCCGCCCGCGCTTCCGCCCGAGCCGCAGGCCGCCGCGGCGAGGGCGGCCACACACGAGACCGCAACGCTGAGGATGTGTCGTGGGCGCATCGTTACCCCTTTGACCTGGAGGTATCAGGCATTTGCCATAGATCAATAGCAAATGACGACGTTGTCTCTGTCAAGGGGTGAGGCTTAATCCGTTAAGCAGCGGGCCGGGCCGCGGCGGGAAGCCGGTGCCCGCCGGGCGCCCGGGCTCAGCCGCGCCGGACGGGCAGGCCGGTGATCGCGCTGATCATTTCGGCGGCGCGCCACACCGCGGTCCTGGGGCGCAGCCGCCGGGTCAGCACCGCGTCGAGCATGGTGCGCAGCTGAGCCGACACCAGGGCGTAGGCCGGCGTGACCGGCCGGACGACCGCCCCATCGAGCAGCCCGGCGGTATGCGCGTGGAACAGCGAATTACGGGCCAGCATCTCGACCGCCGAACGGCGCGGCGGAATGTGACCGGTGCGCGCGCACATGCGGGCCAGGGCATCGGTGGCTACCGCGTCTTTCAGCAGTTCCATGGCGAGCTTGGGCCGGAGCGCCTGGCGCGGGATGCAGTACACCATCCCGCCGACGAGCACCGACGGCCTGCCGTGCGGGCCCGGCATCGGCGCGAACCCGAACCGCTCGGTGATGTCCTCGACCGGAAGCCCCGCGGCCCGGGCCAGCCACGGTGCTTCGTAGCTGCCGCCAAAGCTCAGCGACACCTCGCCGTTGGCCAGCATCTGGACCGGGCGATCGCGCGGGTAGGAGACCACCGCCTCGGGCAGGATTCCGTCGTCGGCCAGCGAGCGCAGCAGCTCCATGGCCTCCACGCTGGCCGGGGTGGCCAGGCTCACGGCGGCGGGGCCGAGGACT
>CAVQZM010000084.1:0-10279 GCA_963718475.1 uncultured Actinomycetes bacterium
GGCCTGCCGGTCCCGTTGTGGCGTTATCGCCCGGCCTCCCGGCGGCCATGGCCCGGATGACGTCCCCGATGGGATCGACCGCTCCATGCCGCCGGCGGATGACGTCGGCGATCAGCCCGGTCCAGCCGGTCTGGTGCGCGGCGCCGATCGCGGCTCCGTTGTCGCCGTGGAAGTACTCGCTGAACACCAGGTTGTCGCGCCAGGCCCAGATCGTTCTGCAGTGCGCTCGGGTCCCGCCGAAGCAGGAGCGCCCGGCCATCGGGTCCCCGGGTGAAGATGGAGATGAGCCGGTCCTGCAGGTCAGCGGCGACCTTGTCCAGGGTGCGCTGCGTGCCCGAACCGATCGGATACTCGATGGTGAACTCGTCACCGAAGAACCGGTGGTAGCGCTCCAGGGCGCTGATCACCAGGTAGTTGAGCGGGAACCGGAGCGGACCGCGCCAATTGGAGTTCCCGCCGAACATCGCGGTGGTGGATTCGCAGGCTCGTAGTGATGCTGGCCTGGATGCCTTCGACGTCGAGGACGTAGGGATGGTCGCGGTGGTAGGCCGGCGCGGGCCCGCAGGCCCTGCGGACGGAACTCGCTCTCGTCGAAAAGCTTCCGCGAACAGCTTCTCGAGCCGCCCGACACCGGCCAGGCTGAGCAGGAGCCGCTGCTGGCCGCGCTCTCCGCGAAGCAGGCCGATCTCGCCGAGCTTTTCCGCGTCGGCCAGGCCGCGGCGGTCCATGAACTCCGCGAACTGCTTGCCGACCGTGAGCGCCGCCTGCAGATCACCCTCCTCGATGACCGCCGCCGCCATGATCGGGATGATTCCCGACCATCGACCGGACCTTGACCGGCGATGGCCTGCCCGCTCGGGGTCAGCAGCCGGTCGTAGTAGAGCCCGTCGGTCTCGTCCCACAGCCCGAGGCCCTCGAGAGCATCGCTGATGGCGGCGAAGTGCTCAAGGAACTTGAGGATGAGATCGACGCCGGGCCGCTGGCCGGACCGGTTCAGGATGACCGCCAGCGAGGCCATGGCGATGGCGTAGAAGCCCATCCAGCCGGTGGCGTCAGACTGCTCGAGGATGCCGCCCACCGGGAGATGCGAGCGGTCGATCGGGCCGATGTTGTCCAGCCCCAGGAAGCCCCCCTCGAACAGGTTGTTGCCCTCGGCGTCCTCCCGGTTGACCCACCAGGTGAAGTTGACCAGCAGCTTGTCGAAGATCCGGCTGATGAAGTCGATATCGCGGGCCCCGTCGATGGCGAAGACCTCCACGGCGGCCCAGGCCTGCACCGGCGGGTTCACATCACCGAAGTCCCATTCATACGCGGGCAGGGCGCCGTTGGGATGCTGGAACCATTCCCGGCATAGCAAGACCAGCTGGTACTTGGCGAACGCCGGGTCCACGTGCGCCAGCGCGACGCAGTGGAAGGCCAGGTCCCACGCGGCGTACCACGGGTACTCCCACTTGTCGGGCATCGACATGATGTCGAACGAGTCGAAGTTGCGCCACCGCGAGTTCCGGCCGGTCAGCCGCTGCGCCGGGGGCGCCGGCTGGGTCGGGTCCCCGTCCAGCCAGCGGGCCACGTTGTAGTAGAAGAGCTGCTTGCTCCACAGCATCCCGGCGAACGCCTGGCGCATGACCAGGGCCTCGTCCGTGGTCGCCCCGTCCGGCGTCAGCTCGGCGTAGAACTCGTCGGCCTCGGCCTGCCGTTGCGCGATCACCTCGCCGAACAGCGCGCCGAGCGGGTCGTTCGCGGTGCCAATGGCCGGCCTCGCGGGCGGCGGCCGCAGCCGCAGCCGCAGCTCGGCGGTCTCGCCGGGCCGGCACGGTCAGCTGGTACCAGAACGAGCATTTGGTGCCCGTTCGCCCGGGATTGACGGTGGCCGCCCCGCTGACCACGTGATCGTTGATGCCGTCCTTCGGGTACGGCGTGAGCGGCGCGCACCCGAAAAGCCGCTGGTCGTTGGTCTCGTTCTCGCAGAACAGTTCGGTCGGCGTCGTCCCGTCCGGTCCCGGCAGGCCAGCAGCTCCAGCGGGCCGAGGAACGGATGATCGATGCCCACCGCCGAATCACCCACCGCCCGCATCTCTGGTTTGGGCGCGGCGGTGTCCCACGACCAGGTGTTGCGGAACCACGCGGTCGGCAGCACGTGCAGCGTCGCGGTCTCGGGTCCCGCATTAGTCACCTGTATGGCCATCAGCAGGTCATCGGCACTGGCCTTGGCGTAATGCACCTCAGTGATCCAGTACCGGTCGCCGTCGAACGCCCCGGTGTCGAGCAACTCGTATTCCGGCTCCTCGCGGCTGCGTGACCCGTTCTGGTCGATGAGGTCCTGATAGGGGAAAGCGGCCTGCGGGTAGTGGTAACGCCAGCGGTTCCACGCGTGGCTGGGCAGCGCGTCGAGGTACCACCAGTACTCCTTGACGTCCTCGCCGTGGTTGCCCTGCGCCCCGGTCAGCCCGAACGCGCGCTCTTTGAGGATCGGGTCCTTCCCGTTCCACAGGGCCAGGCCCAGGCACAGCCGCTGCTCCACGTCACAGAACCCGGCCAGCCCGTCCTCCCCCCAGCGGTAGGCCCGGGACCGTGCGTGATCGTGCGGCAGGTAGTCCCACGCCGCGCCGTCCGCGCTGTAGTCCTCGCGGACGGTGCCCCACTGGCGCTCGCTGACATAGGGCCCCCACCGGTACCACTCGCCCGCCTGGCGCAGCCCGTCCTCCAGCCGCCCGAACCCAGCCACCCGATCCCGCTCAGTACTCAATACCGTCCCCTGCCGTCTCGAAGATTCGCACCACTTGTCGGCGACCTTGTCGGACGTGATGTGGCGCTGCTGTCCACGCCGGCCCTGCCTTTCTACCCCCGGCCCGGACAGCTCATCACCTAACGAGGGTGATGATTACCTCCTCACCGCCTAGAAAAATTTGCCCCAGTGAAGGCACATAACCGGTAAATGAACGGTCGACAAACAAAGAACACGCGACCGGAGGCTCGCGTGACGACAAACCAGATCCTGATCGGGATTGGCCTAATTCTCGTACTCGCGGTCGGCGCCCAGATACTGGCGGGCAGGCTGCACATTCCGGCGCTCATCGTCCTGCTGCCGGCCGGTTTCGTCGCGGGTGCCGTGACGACCGACGTCAACCCGGAACGGCTGCTCGGGCCCGCGTTCGAGCCGCTGGTGTCGTTGTCGGTGGCAGTCATCCTCTATGACGCTGGCCTGGGTCTCGACCTGCGGAAACTCAGGGGCCACGTCCGCAAGGTGGTAGTCCGGCTGATCGTCATCGGCGTGCTGATCACCTGGGTGCTGGCCGCCTCCGTCGCCGCGCGGCTACTCGGCATGTCGCGCGGCGCTGCGGTAATGCTCGGAATCATCCTCGTCGTCTCCGGGCCGACCGTCGTGGGCCCGCTGCTCAATTTCGTCCGGCCGACCGAACGGGTCCAGCGGATCCTGATCTGGGAAGGGTCACTGATCGACCCGGTCGGCGGAATACTCGGGGCGCTGGTCTTCAATGCCGTCATCGCGAGCACCCACAAAGGCCTGGGCAGCCAGCTCGGGCAATTTGCGCTCAGCGTCGGGGTCGGCCTGGCCGGCGGGGTGATCGGCACCGCGCTGCTCTGGCTGCTGCTGCGCAGGCTCCGGCTCGGTGAGCTGCTCGGCACCACGGCGCAACTCGCCGCGGTGATCGCGGTGGCCGCCGGGTGCGACGTGGCCCGCGCGGACACCGGGCTCATCGCGGCGATTTTCATGGGGCTCGCCCTGGCCAATCTCCGCGGCTTTGACCTCCCGGCTCGCCGTCCGTTCTTTGAGACGCTGGTGCAGCTGATCATTGGCGTCTTGTTCATTTCCATCTCCGCGACCGTGACCCCAGCAGTCGCTGCGCCATCTGCTGCTGCCCACTCTCGGCCTGACCGCGGTACTGGTCTTCGTGGCGCGGCCCCTCGCCGCGTTCGCGTCCACGCTCAGAACGGATCTCCCGAAAGGCGAGCGCGCGTTCGTCGGCTGGATGGCCCCCCGCGGGATCGTCGCCGCCGCGACCGCATCGACATTCACGGCTGGCCTGGTCGCGAAGGGTATCGGCGGCGCGGCCAAGATCCTGCCGGCCACATTCCTCGTGATCGTGGCGACGGTGACCCTGTACGGCCTGACCGCAGCGCCAGTTGCCCGGCGATTGCGGGTCAGCCGCCCGGCCCGGACCCGGCCGCTGCTGGTCGGCGGCGAGCCATGGGTCATCGACCTCGGGCGGGCGCTGCGGTCCGCGGGCCTGGAGGTGCTGATGTGGGCGGGCCTGGATCAGCAGCGGGAGCAGATCAGGCAGGCCGGGCTCGGAGCTGGCGCCCGGTGAGCTGCTCGCGGCCGCCACCGGCCGCGGCGCGCGGCTCGAGGAGATCACGGCCGTGCTCCTGCTGACCGACGAGGACGACTTCAACGCGCTCGCCTCGGTGCTGCTGGCCGACTGCGTCCAAGGCCGCGTCTACCGGCTCGCGCCGCCGCTGCGCAGCCACGGGGTGGTCGCTCCCTACACCGGCGGGGAGATCCTGTTCGGTGACGGCATGACCCGGCCTACTGTCATGCGGCCGATACCACGACGGCGCGCGGATCACCGCGCAGCGTGCCGGCGGCACCCTGCCGGCCGGGCACGACATCCTGTTCCTGGTGCGCGCGGACGGTCAGCTCACCGCCGCCACCAGGACCGACACACCGGCGCCCAGGAGGGCGACACCATCGTGTCTTTGGGGCCGGTGCCCGTGGCTGAATCTGCGGATGGCCGGTCGCGGCGATGAGCTTCACGTACGCGTCGCCAGCCCGCCCGACGGCACCAGCGACCTCGTTGAGAGACTCGCTGCCGATGCCGGCGTCTCGAACATAGTGGTCCTCCCAGGCGCCGCCCGGCGACCGGGCGGCGCCGCGGCACAGGACGCAGTGCAGTTCGACGTAAGGCCCCGGTCGGCCAACTCCGTATTCCGGCATCTGCGGACCCTCCAGGATCACCACGGCACGCCATCGCCGTCGATTACGTCGACGCAACTCTCGGGGAAAGGGCGACACCTGCCTCGAAGCATTTCTTGATGCAGCGGGACATCGCCCCCGTGTGGGAGATGGTCGAGGCCAGGATTCGCTCGGACGCCGTCTACACACCCAGTTTCTACATACTCCTGGCCATCGCCGGGCTGATCGGCGCGGTCGGCATCCTGACCAACTCCCAGATCCTCATTGTCGCCGCCATGGTCGTCGGACCGGAATACAACGCGATTATGGGCGTTGCCCTCGGCATCGAAAAGCGGACCAAGCGGCCGGTACTTCGCGGTGCCCTCGCCCTGCTGGCCGGATTCTCGGCCGCCATGGTCGTCACTTTGCTGTTCGGCCTGGCGATACGGTGGTCCGGGCACACGCCGAAGCTGTACTCGACCGGGATGCCGGCCGGTCTCCGATCTGATCAACAACCCGAACTTGTTCTCGGTCGTTGTCGCCGTTCTGGCCGGGATAGTCGGCGTCGTTTCGCTGACCGAAGCGCGAGCAAGTGCACTCATCGGCGTCTTCATCTCGGTTACGACTATCCCGGCTGCCGCCGACGTCGGCCTGTCCATCGCGTACGGGAGCTGGAGCGAGGCCCGGGGATCGGCATTTCAGCTGCTTCTCAACGTGACGTTGCTGATTGCCGTGGCGCTCTGGTCCTGCACGCCCAGCGGATCATCTGGCATGCCCGCGAGCGATCTAGAGACGGATGACGGCCTGGCCGCGGATCGGCGGCTCACGCGATGACGCGGAACCATCCTCATCCGGCCGGCGTCCAACTTACGGTGATGTGCCGCTCACGCTCAGTCCGGGCGATGCCGTTGGTGTCCCTCGCCGCCGTCGCCCTCGTAGCCATCGTGGCGGCCGGCTGCGGCTCGGCCCAGGCCTCCCATCCCGGGACCGCAGCCAGCACGCCCGCCCCCAGCACGCCGGCCGCCAGCACGCCACCGCACACGACTCCCGCGACGCTGACCATCACGCTCGCCGGGAACCAGAAGACGTACACCATCAAGGTCGGCCAGAAGCTGCACGTGTACCTGCTTGGCACCCGGGCCCAGCGGTGGCTGCCCCCGTCGGCCAGCGGTATCGCGGTGGCGCCGATCGCGGATCCGGCCGGCACGCTGCAAATCGGGGTCACCGGCAGGGCGTTCGCCGCGGTCCAGCCCGGGCGGGCCATCCTGACGTCGGTCAGGCCGCCGTGCCGGGTCATGATTCCGCAGGGCAAGGGCCACGTGGAGCCGACGTTCCCGCTGCCCAAGTCCTACCCAGTGCAGGAATGCGGGCCGGGGCGCCACTTTACCGTCACGATCAACGTGCTGCGATAGCCGCCCGAACCCCCCGATCATTGACCGAACGAGGCGCGGCTGGAGTACCTGGCCGCTCAGGTAGTCACGGAAGGCGGTCCAGGCCCGCGCCCAGGAGGACTTCAGCCCGGTGGCCAGGAAGACCTGCGCCCCCTGCTCATCGTCACTGACGCCCGGCCCGTTCCAGAACGTGGCGACCAGGCGGACGTGGGTGAACTCGCGGCGCAGGAACGCCGGGTCCATGCCGACCACGATGGCCGCCGAGTCAGCGGCGGGCGGCGGCCCCCAGAGCCAGAAGTTGTTGGCGCCGCTGAAGGCCCGGGGCAGGCCGAGCCCGGGCCCGTACCGGCCGATGGCGCCCGCCTCCCCGTAGTTCCGGGTCAGGATCGTCGTGTGGCGCCGCTGGGCGGCGGGCAGCGCGTCGTACTCGCGCGCGACCAGGGCGACCTGCTGCGGCCAGCTGATCGTCTCGCCCAGGTCGTAGTTGATCTTCTGGAGCGGCACCGTGTGCAGGGCCCGGGCGGGCAGCACCGGCAGGGCGATCGGCAGCCCGATCGCGGCCGAGATCAGCATGACCTTGGCCAGCCGGGCGGCGGGCCGAGGCGCCCGGGCGACGGTGCGCGGGCGGCCAGCCGCCGCTCGGCCGCCACGGCGCCCGCCGCGAACAGGAAGGTGTAGACGGCACCCGGGTAGTAGGGCTTCCCGCCCAGGATGAACTGGGCCGCGATGACGGCCGCGCACGCGATGCCCACCGGGCGGAAGGCCCGGGCCGCCGGGCTGCGCAGCGACCAGACCAGGCCGGCCAGCCACAGCGGGGTCAGGGCCGGCCCGGTAGAACACCTCGCCAGCCAGTACACGATCCGGTTGTGCCCGGCCTGGCCCTGCAGCGCGCGGAACACGTCCAGGTTGGGCCAGCCGTGCGCCGCCTGCCAGATGAGGTCCGGCGCCGCGATGGCCGCGGCCAGCACGCAGCCGATCAGCAGGTAGCGGCTGCGCAGCAGGCGGCGGGCGGCCGCGGCGTGGGAACCCGCAGTGAGGAAACCGGTGGCCAGGAAGCCGACGGCCAGCCCGGCGACCAGGAAGCCGATGTTCCACTTGGCCTCGCCGCCGACGCCGACACAAGCCCCGATCGCTAGCCACCAGCGCGGATCCTGGCTGGCCAGCAGGCGGGTGACCAGGAGCAGCGTGACCGCCCAGAACACGAAGTCCGGCGTCGTGGTGGTCAGCTCGTGCATCGCCCCCAGGTACTCCCCGCAGGTCGCGGTGGCCAGCGCGGCGAGGATCTGGCCGGTCCGGCCCGCGCCGAGCTGACGGCTCATGGCCGCGGTCGCCGCGACCAGTGCGGCGAGGCAGAGGGCGGGCAGCACCCGGAAGCCCACCAGGGTGTTACCGGTGACCACCTCGGTGAGCCGGGCCAGCAGCGGGGTGAGCGGCGGCTGGTCGACGTAGCCGAACGCGAGATGGTCGCCGCGGCCGGGCAACCCGTTAAAGCGAAGCGTTCGGTAGATATCATCGGCGACACCGCCCGCTCGGCCCTGACCGAGCTGCGCCGGCTCCTCGGCGTGCTGCGCAGCCCGTCCGAAGCCGGCGCAGCTGGAGACGGCGCCGTCGGCGTCACTCGGGGAACTCGGTGGCGTACTCGACCAGGTCCGCGGGGCCGGGCTGCCCGTCGATTTCGAGGTGGTCGGCACGCCTGGCCGGCTGCCCCGGCGTCGACCTGACCGCCTACCGCATCGTCCAGGAGGCCCTGACCAACACGATCCGGCACGCCCGAGCCGCCCGAGCCGCCGTCACCGTGACCTACGAGCCCGGGTACATCACCGTGTCTGTCGCCGATTCCGGGCCGCGGCGCGGACCGCTTCCGCCGAGCGGGAACGGGACGCCCCCGGCGGATCCGGACGCCCGGCTGGCCGCGGCCGGGATGACCGGGACCGGCCTCGGCCTGGCCGGAATCGCCGAGCGGGTGGCCTCCTGCGGTGGCCATCTCAGCGTGGGGCCCACCCCGGCCGGCGGTTTCGCCGTCACCGCGCGGCTGCCGGTGCTATGACAGTCCCCGCCGCGCCGCCGGCGATCCGGGTCCTCGTGGTCGACGACCAGGAGCTGGTCAGGTCGGGATTCTGCGTCATCCTCGACGCCGCCGACGGCATCTCCGTGGCCGGGGAGGCCGCCGATGGCCAGGCCGCCGTGTCGGCCGTGGCGGCCTGCCGGCCCGACGTGGTCCTGATGGACATCCGGATGCCGGGGATGGACGGGCTGGAGGCCACGCGGCTGATCACCCGCGGCGCGCCCGGCCCGCCCGGCGCGCCCGGCCGAAGGTGGTCATGCTCACCACGTTCGATCTGGACGATTACGTCTATGAGGCGCTGCGGGCCGGCGCCAGCGGGTTCCTGCTCAAAGACTCACCCCGGCACGACCTGATCGCCGCCGTCCGCGCGGCCGCCGCGGGCGACGCCCTGCTCGCCCCGTCGGTGACCCGCCGTTTGATCGAGGCGTTCGCGCGCCTGCCGCCGGAGACCGCGTCGCCGTCCCGGCTCGCCGCGCTGACCGCGCGGGAACGGGACGTGCTGATGCTGCTGGCCCGGGGCCGCAGCAACCCGGAAATCGCGGCCGCCCTGTTCGTCAGCGAGGCGACCGTCAAAACCCATGTCGGGAACGTGCTGGGCAAGCTCGGGCTGCGCGACCGGGTCCAGGCGGTCATCCTGGCCTACGAGACCGGGATGGTCGTTCCGGGCGACTACTGAGCGTATACGCAGTAGCGTGTTTGAGTTTGTTCGCACCCGGCAATGACTACGTTGTTATCGCGGGCGAAGGTTGTCGTAGAAGCCAGCCGGGCCGTCGCGGTGCGCGGGTAGCCAGAGGGAGAAGCATTCGATGGCGAATGGCCCTGAATTCCGGCGGCGGCAATTCCTCGCAGGCAGCGGCGGCGCGCTCGCCGGGGCCGCGGTGCTCGGAGCCGGCACCGCATCCGCGGCGGCGGCCACCCGGGCCCGGGGCGGGCCGGGCCGTGATGTGGTGCTGCATCAGGGCACCGATATGGCCGTCACGGTGTCGCCCGACGGCCGGTTCATCGCCCACGACGCCGTCGGCGTGCTCTGGAAGGTCCCGGCCCAGGGCGGGGCGGCGGAGCAACTGACCGCCTACGAGCAGGACATCGCCCAGCCCGATTTCTCCCCGGACGGCACCCAGATCACCTTCCAGTCCTACTACGACGGCAACTTCAACATCTGGACGATCTCGGCCGGCGGCCGCGGGCTCCGGCAGCTCACCGAGGGTCCCTTCGACCACCGGGAGCCGCAGTTCTCCCCCGACGGGACGTCAATCGCGTTCTCCTGCGACCTGTCGGGCAGCTACGGCATCTACGCTCTCGACCTGGCCACCGGGAAGATCACCACGTGGGCCGACACCAGCGCCGAGGAGTACGAGCCGGCCTGGTCCCCGGACGGGACGCAGATCGCCTACGTGCTCGGCGGCACATCGATCGCGGCCACCACGGCCAGCGGTCACGTGCGCACCATCGCCACCGCGCCGGCCGGCGCGCAGCTGCACGCGCCCACCTGGAGCCCGGACGGCTCGGACGTCTACTACGTGCAGATCTACAACGCCGGCAGCCAGCTCATGCTCGACGGCCAGCCCGTGTTCACCGGCGAGCAGGTCTTCCCGTTCCACCTCGCGTGGCTGCCGGACGACGCCTACCTGTACACGGCGGACGGGGAGATCCGCCGCCGGACCGTGCGCGGCGGCCACGCCGAGACGATCCCGTTCACGGCGGGCGTCTCCGTCACCACGCCCTCCTATCGCAAGCGGCGGCGCGACTTCGACAGCACCACGCCCCGGCCGGTCACGGGCATCGGCAGCCCCGCGCTGGCGCCGGACGGTGCCAGCGTGGCGTTCCGGGCGCTGAACGACATCTGGACCATGCGCATCGGCCAGAAGCCGGCCCCCTGACCAGGGATCATTTCTGGAAGTCCGACCCGGC
>CAVQZM010000085.1:0-4292 GCA_963718475.1 uncultured Actinomycetes bacterium
CTCACATCGTCTGATCGCTGAGTCTGTCAACTGGACTTAGCATGCCGGTTATGGGAACTGGCGTGGGCACCGGACTACGACGTGGACAACTGCTTCGATCGGCGCGGCCGTCGGCATCATCGGCGAGAAGTGGACCTTCCTCGTGCTGCGCGAGGCGTTCAACGGCGTCCGCCGATTCTGCTGACATGCAGCGGCGCACCCAGGCTGGCCCCGGCAGGTCCTCAGTGACCGGCTGGCTCGGCTGGTGGCGGGAGGACCTGCTGCGCCGGGTGCCCTATCAGGAAGAGGGGCCAGCGCAGCCGGCACGAATACCGGCTGACCGAGAAGGGCCGGGACCTGTACCCGATTCATCGTCGCCCTGATGCAACTGGGGCGACCGGTACGCCGCGGCGCCGGGCGGCCCCCCGGTCATCCTGACCCACCGCGACTGCGGCGAGCCGGTCCGGCTCCAGCTCACCTGCGATCCACGGCTCATGCGCTCGCCTCCGCTGGCCAGGTCACGCCGATCCCCGGCCCCGCCGCCCGCAAGGTCGCCTGAGTCTGGGGGAGCGGCTGGGAGCGCTGGGGGCGGCTCGCGTATTCCCGGCGACCACTCACGTCACACTGGCATCACCGCCGGGCCGCCGGCCATGATCATGTGATGAAAACGTCGCATTTAGCGGCAAACTCCACATGATCACGAGGAAAACAGCCGACCGAGCGGCAAACTCCACACGATCATGGGGAAACTGCCGGTGCCTGGCGGGAGCGCTCCGCGGGGTGGTGGTGTTCCCGTCGTCATGAAGGGAAAACTCCGGCGTCCGGGCGGGAAGCGGCCGTCAGGGTGGGCTGTCCGCATGATCATGGGGAAACCCGGCGCCGGGGAGCGCTCGCGGGTGTGGTGCCGCGTCAGCCGACGGGCAGGCTGCGGCTGAGCCCGGCCGTGTGCGGTTGCCGCCCGCCTTCGCGGCTCGCGTGGCCAGGGAGACGTCACGGCCCCGCTGGGTGAGGCGGCCGCGGCGGGCGCCGGCGCTTGGCCCGATGCCTTCGCGGTCTTGGTCGCCAGCGACACGTCGTGGCGTGCGGACCGCACCGCGTGGCGGCTTCGCCAGGCCAGCGACGGGTTCCCGGCGGTGTCCGCCGCGGCGAGCAGCAGGCCGCCGAGCATGGACAGGTTCTTCAGGAAGTGGATGCGCTGCTGCGCGCGCTCCTGCTTGTCGTTGACTTCCCAGAACCGGTGGCCGGCGTAGGTAGTGGGCACGAGGGTCGCCGCGATGGCCAGGGCGGACAGCCGCGGCCAGCGGCCCAGGGCCAGCAGCGACCGCCGCCACCTGGACGGCAGCGTTGATGCGCACCGCCTGCTCGGTCTTGTCCGGCACGAAGCTCACGCGTTCGGCGACCGGCCGCACCACCGGCTCGGCCGCCGGACAGCCGCCCGGGATCCCGCAGGGCGTTGTAACCCCCCACGATGAAGATCGAAGCCAGCATGGGACGGGCGACAGCTCTCAGAACAGGCATGACAGGCGCCTGCCCAGCCCGCGGTGCTTCTAACCTCCGGGCCCGCGCGCAGCGGCCGCCGTCATGGCCGGCGCCCGGCCACGCCTCGTTTGGTTTAATGATATTAACCCTTCAGCTGCCGAACGACACGCGGGCTGCGTCCGGCGCCCGCTGGGTGCCCGCGTTTGCCGACGTCAGACGGTCCGCCTCTTCCCAGGCGCCTGCAGCGTTGCTACGTTTGCCGTAAGTGTTACTACTGGTCATTAATGTTGCTGGGCACCGGCGGGTCGCGGGTCCCCGCGAGAGGAGACCGCTCGATGAGGGAAGCGTTCGGCGGCCTGAGCAGTGACTGGAAGGAAGGGATCAACTGGGCCAAGGTGCGGGACTACCGCCTCGGCCGGGCCCGCGAGGCCATGAAGCGGACGGGCCGGGGCCCTCCTCCTCATGTACGACGAGAACATGCGCTACGTCTCGGCCACCTATACCCCCGGCTGGAACCGCATGAGCCGGGCCTGCGCTACGTCGTGCTGTGCGAGGGCAAGGAGCCGATCGTCTACGAGCAGGTGACATCGGCATCCACCTCAAGGAGCACAACCCGTGGATCCCGCCCGAGAACATCCGCTACTCCTACTCGTGGATCAAGGGCGCGGTCGGCCCGGCGGCGACCCAGCAGGTCAGCAAGTTCGTCGAGGCGTCGTCGGTGACCTCGAGGACGCCGGCGTCCGGGACCAGCCGCTCGGGGTCGACTTCATCGACATCAACATGCTGGGGGCGTTCGAGCGGGTCGGCCTGAACTGGACCGACGGCATGACGCCGATGATGGAAGCCCGGGCGATCAAAGGGCCCGACGAGCAGAAGGCGGCCCGGATCGTCGGCTCGATCTGCGACTCGCTGCACTACGTGTACACCGAGTTCCTCCGGCCGGCCTGACCGAGAACGAGATCGCCGCGTTCGGCTTCGAGTACCTCTACAGCATCCCGGGGATCGAGGACGTGGAAGACGTCATCGTCTCCTCCGGGCCGAACGCCTGGCCGAACTGGCGCAACTTCTCCGACCGGCGGGTCCGGCCCGGTGAGCTGGTCATCATCGATCTGGCCGCGCTGACCTGGAACGGTTACAAGTCCGTGCGTCTACCGGACCTACTGCGTGGGTGGTACGCCGTCCGATGAGATGCGGCGCTACTACGACCTGGCGCACACCTGGCTGTGGGACGCGATCGGCGCGGTCCGGCCCGGCGTCACCACCGCGGACATCGCGTCGAAATGGCCATCGGCCCAGGAGATCTGGGGGTACGCCGAGGAGGACCAGGCCGCGGCGAACCTGTGGGGCCACGGGCTCGGCCTGGCCCAGTACGACCGGCCGGTCATCTCGCGGATCTGGTCACTCGACCATCCCGAGGAGATCCGGCCGGGCATGGTGTTCGCCCTGGAGACCCAGCACGGCGAGCCCACGAGTTCGGCGTCGGGCTGGAAGAGATGCTGCTGGTGACCGACGACGGGCACGAACTGCTGTCGACCTACCACTCGATGACATCATCGTCGTCGGCTAGGCCGGAGCGGCTGATCTCGCTCGACGACCCGGCCGCGCCGCGCGCCGAGGCGACGGGCGGGAAGGCGGCCGCTCTGGCCCGGGCGCGCCAGGCGGGCCTGCCCGCGCTGGCCGGGTCCGTCGCGCCGATCCGTGAAGGGGCCGCCGCGCTGCGGGCGGGCTGCGCCGCGCTGCGCGAGGCGGGCCGGTCGGCGGCGCGCCGGCCGTGCTCGCGGCGCCGGTCCACCCGGAACTGGTCACCGGGCTGGCCCGGGCCGTGAGCGGCCTCGGCGGCCGGGTCATCGTGCGGTCGTCCAGCCCACTCGAAGCGGATCCGCGCTGGTCCGGGGCGTTCTCCTCGATCAGGGAAATCGGCCCGGGCGACGTGGCGGCCGCGGCCCGGTCCTGCTGGTCCTCGGCGTTCGCGCCGGATCCACTGGACCGGCTCGAACACTGCGGCCTGGATCCGGCGGTGCTCGGCCTGAGCCTGCTGGTACAGCCCGACCTCGACCCCGAGGCGGGCGGCGTGGCCCGGCTGTCCGGCGACGAGGTCGAGGTCACCTGGGTCAGCGGGCATCCGGGCGCAATGCTGGCCGGCGCGGAGGACGGCGAGTCGGCGAGGGTCGGGCCCGGGGGCCAGTTGCGGTTCGCCGGCGGCCCAGCGGCGGGGGGGCCCAGCGGCGCGGTCGGCCATCGCCGGCCAGCCGCAGCCTTTGGCGGGGTGGTCCTGCGCGACGTCGCCGCCCTGGCCCGGGCGGTCCACGCATCCTGCGGCGACGACGTCATCGAATGGGCCTGGGCTGGCGGCAGGTAATCCGTGCTGCAATGCGGTCCGGGTCGGGGTCCGGGGTCGGGGGCGGGAGCGTCACGGGAGGGCCGGAAGTCGGACCAGGCGTCACCGGGACCGCTCCGGCCCCCGGGACCCCGCCCGCGGCGTGGTGCGCCTGGCCGGCCGAACCTGTGTCACGGGCGACGCGGTCGGTAGGCTCCGTTACGCGGTCCCGGGCCGCGCCTTGTCGGCCAGCGCGGGGCCGGTGATCACGGGGCCCGCCACCACGCGGGCCAGACCGTTCCGGCTACATTCTCGTGGCCGCGCGGCCGCTCGCGTCTTTGGCGCCGTTGCTGTTCGGGGCGTGCGGGATCGTCTGCCAGTCCGGGGCGGGCGACTCCCACCTGGCCGGCGTGGCCCGCGCGCTCGGCGTCCCGATGCTGGTGCAGGTGCCGCTGGAGGAGGCCGTCGGCCCGCTCGAATCGGTCGACGAGGGCCACGGCTGGCTGGCCGTGATCAG
>CAVQZM010000086.1:0-18021 GCA_963718475.1 uncultured Actinomycetes bacterium
AGCCGCAGACGCGGCAATTCTGAACGGCTCGGCGCGGTCATCGGCGAGCTCAGCGCCGAAGACGACCGGTTCAGCATGGAGGGCGGCAGCTGGACCAACGACATCTCATGGATGCGCGGGTACGAGAACGTGCTGGCGCCGATGGAGCGTGCGAGCTCGCTCTTCAGCAAGCACTTGCTCGCCCCAGGCGTGCCGGCCAGCGACCCCCGCTACCGGCGCGCGCTGTTCTATCTGCTGGCCTGTGAAACCAGCTGCTACCGCTACTGGGGCCAGGGGATCTGGACGGACTACGGCGCCGAGCTCGCCCGCCGCGCCTGCGAGACCGCCAGCTCGGCGCCCTGACCGCCGAGCGTAGATCAGACCGGGTTACGCCGGCGGGTACGAAGCCTCCGCGCTGGTTTCCGGGGATACCGGCTGCCGAGGGCGACGAGGTATAAAAGTCAGTGGGCGGGGAAGTTCAGGATCAGTCGTCCGGCGGCGTCGGCGGCGAGCGCGGCTGGGCCGCCGCCGAGCAGCCGGACCGGGCGGAGGATCAGATGATTGCGCTCTTCCTGTTGCTGGTGATCGCGGCGATCGTACTGGGGATCGTCGGCGTGGTCGCGAAAGGCCTGCTCTACCTCCTCATCGTCGGCATCGTCGTGTTCGTCGCCGCCCTCACCCTGGGCGCCCTGCGGATGCGGCGGCGACCCGGGAGACACCCGGCCCGGGAATCCCTCCGGAACTAGCGTGCGGTGAGCCGGCCGGGGATGGTGCAGATGACGACGTCGGCGCTGGCGCGCAGGACGTGGTCGAGGCGCACCGCGTAGGCAGGCCCGGGCGCCGGGGGGAGCTGGTGGTTACCGGCCCGGTTGCCACGCGCGGGGGCGGGCGCGGTCAACCGAACGGGATTCGCGTCGTGTGATGCGCGGGCGGGTGTGCTGGGCGTGGTCGCGGGCTAGGCGCTGGGTAGTAGACGGGCCCCGCCTCAGCGGCCAAGGCCTTGCCTCTCGACGCCGCGGCGGCCATCACCATGATGCGGTCCAGCTGCTCGGCGGATACGGTAACGCGGGGCGACCCGGTCAGCGGAAGATGGGCGACGCCAAGACACCACAGACTACGAGGGCATCAAGAGATCCAGCGGGTCGTCATGGCCCGCCAGCTCCGGCCTGCGAACCCCGGCAACCTGGAAGAGGATGGAGGCTCTTGACCGTGGCCAGGATCGCGGCGGCGACCGCGGTGGCGGGACCGTCAACGACCGTGACCGGGCTGTCCCCGGTCGGCGTGAGGACGGGCCCGGAAATATAGATGAGGAGGAGGGGATCGCCTGCAGAAAAGCCGGGACGTGGGGAATCAGCCATCGCCCGCGGCCGTCCGGCACGGCCTGGCTAAAGCTGGTCAGAGCCTGGACTTCGCGGCGTTTGCCGGCAGCCAAGGCCAACGAGATCCGCCGGGGAACACTTACCTGCGCTTACGTGCGGCCGGATGCGGGCCGGCGTTACCCAGAACTCCCGGTCAGTGATTGCTCGCGTTCCAGCCACGGTGACCGGTTTCCCCGGATCGCGCTGGAGATCGTGCGCCACAAGGCCGGCGGTAGGGACGCACCGCTCCGGATGTGGTCGTGCCGGTTGCGGAGGCGGCAATGGATGCGCGTCCAATCAGCGCGGCGGCGTCGGCGACCTGGCGGCCGGCGAGCGCGGGGCGTCCGCCGTACGGGTCCTGGTCGGTCCACAGGGTGGTGGGGGCTTCCTTGCGGACGACCGGAACGACCTCTGTCGCCAGGCGCTCCAGCATCTCGAGCTGCTCTTCGTGCGGGAGCATGGTGGGAAGGCTGAACGACTGCAGGTCATGGCCGAAGGCCTCGTGGAAGTAGAGGATCTTGTCGATGATCTGCTGCGGGCTGCCGACCAGTGCGGGTCCTTCGGCCATGGCGTGGTCGATGTCACGGAAGATGCTGTGGTTGCCCGGGGTGTGGTTGCCGGGTTTGTTGAACATGGCGACAACGCTCTCGTAGACCGGGCCGTAGTACTCCCTGGCTTGCTGGGTAGTGTCGGCCAGGAACAGGAATCCGGCGCCCGCTCCGACGTAGCCGTAGCGGGGGTCGTGTCCGTGGCGGGTGTATTCGGCGCGGTAGTGGTCGATGAGCACCTTGTAGTTCTCGCGCGGCTGGATCGCGTTCGCGCTGAACAGCGGGTCGCCCCACTTGCCGGCCAGCGCGGCGGAGGTCTCCGTGGTGGCGGAGCCGTGCCAGACCGCGGGGCACCGGCAAACGGCCGCGGCAGGGTGGTGGCGCCCGCCAGCGGGCCGCGGAACCGGCCGGTCCAGGTGACGTTCTCCTCGCGTCAGAGCCGGCGCAGCAGCTCGTACTTCTCGGCCAGCTGGTCCCACTGCTGGCCGGGTTCCACCCCGAACAGCGGCAGTTGCCGGGCCTCGTTGCCCTTGCCGATGACCAGTTCGACCCGGCCCCGGGAGAGCTGGTCGATCGTCGCGTAGTCCTCCGCGACCCGGACCGGGTCGAGCACCGACAGCACGCAGACGCCGGTCTGAACGCGGACACGGCTGGTCGTGGCGGCGATGGCGCCCAGCACCACCGTCACACCCGCCGACAGGAACGGCCCCGCGTGCCGTTCGCCGACCGCGACCGCGTCGTAGCCGAGCTGTTCGGCGTAGCGAGCCGTCGTCAGCGCCTGGGCGAACCGCTCGGCCGGGCTGACAATCCGGCCGGTGACCGGGTTCTCGATCTGCGGCAGGATGTCCAGCACCTGGAATCTCATGATGCCTCCCCGGTCAGGAGCTCGCGGACGCGGGGGATGACCTGGGTGCCGTAGAGCTCGATGTTCGTCATGACGGCTTGCTGCGTGAGGCCGGTGACGCCGAATTTCAGGTCGAAGCGGTTCGCGCCGAGAAGCGGGGAGGTTACCGCGATCTTCGCCGCGACGGTTTCCGGTGATCCGACGTACAGCGCCCCGTTCGGGCCCGACCTCGTGCCGGAACGACTCCTTGGTCGGGATGGCGAATCCGCGCGTCTTGCTGACTCGGCGGAGAGCTCCAGCCAGTGGGCCAGAACTCCTCCCGGGCCTGCTCGTCGGTGGCGGCGACATAACCCGGCGAGTGCACGCCCGACGGCAGGGGGGCCCGCCCGAAGGCTCCAGGGCCTGGCGGAAAAGCTGGAAAAGGGTGCGAACCGGGCGGGGGGCCCGCCGATGATCGCGAGCATCAGCGAGAAGCCATAGGGGCCGCGCGGATGACCGACTGGGGGCGGCCGCCGACGCCGATCCGGTCGGGAACGGCCCGGATTCGGTGTGGGGCACGACGTCCTGATCGCGGAGCGACGGGCGGGTCTTGCCCTACCACGTGACCGGGCCGCCCTTGATCAGCTCGGCGAACAGGCTGGTTTTCTCCTCGAAGAGGTCCTCGTAGTCGGCCAGGTCGTAGCCGAACAGCGGGAACGACTCGATGCTGGAGCCCCGGCCGAGGATGACTTCGGCCCGGCCGCCGGAGATGGCGTTGAGGGTGGAGTAGCGCTGGAACACCCGGACCGGGTCGTCCGAGCTCAATACCGTCACGGCCGATCCGAGGCGGATGCGGGTGCTGCGCGCGGCGATCGCGGCCAGCACCACGTCCGCAGCGGGCATCGGGAAGTCGTCGGTGTGGTGCTCGCCGATCCCGAAGAAGTCCACGCCCACCTGCTCGGCCAGGACCCTTGCTCGACGACGTTCCGGATCGTCTGGGCATGTGACTGTGGACGGTCGTTCTCGTCGTTGGTGAGATCGCCGAAGGTGTCGAGGCCCAGGATCAGCGGGAACTGCACGGGTTCACGCGCCGGGGCTTCCGCGGCGGCTGAGGATTCTGTTGTCACGTCGGTTCTTTCTCTGCCGGTATGAAGTTGTGCCGTACGAAGGGCCCGCTCCGAACGGCTTCGGCGCGGGCGGCCCGCTCGAACTCGGCCCGGCGCAGCGATACGCCGAAGACCGGGCCGCCGGGCTGAAGGAGGCGGCCCGCGCGCAGGCTGTCGAGCCGGACCGGGTCGTAGCCGATCCGCTCGATGAGCTCCGCCACCACGCCGACCGCGCCCGGGTCGTCGCTGGCGACGCCGAGGGCACGGCGGTCCGGGGCGCCCACGGGCCGGCGTTGGTCGTCGAGTTCGTGGTAGCCGATGTGGTTGAGGGTCTTGACGATCGTCGACCGGGCCAGCTGGTGCGCCACGATCTCGCTGCTGCCGTACCGGCGATCTTCGAACATCTGCTGAACGCCGTCGATAGCCGGCCAGTAGTTCATCGTGTCGACGACGAGCTTGCCGGCGACCAGGGCCGGGTCGAATGTCGCGAACTTGTGCAGCGGGATCGCCATCACGACCATGTCCGCCTCCTCGGCGGCATCGGCGGCCCAGTGCGGCTTGGCCCCCGGGGCCAGCACCTGTGCGATCAGTTCGATGTTTGCCGGGTCACCCGAAGCCGCGATCGACACCTGGTAACCGGCCTCGATCGCCACCCGGGCGATGATGGGGCCGGTGTGCCCCGCACCGAGCACGGCGATCCGCGGCAACTGGGCCGACGGCACTGCTTCGCTGGTCATGAGGACCATCGCCAGCGTGACTGACCGCCGGTTCGCCGTGAAGGTGGCTCTGCAGTGCCTGCATGATGTCGGCCAGCGCCTCGAACTGCTCAGGCGTCAGGGCGTCGGCGAAATGCTTCTTGATGGCCCGCAGGTGGGGCATGCTTGACCGCCGGAACGCCCTTGCGCCCTCTTCGGTGAGTGAGACCTCAGCGCCGCGGCTGTCGGTGGCGCAGCCGTCGCGGCGGATCAGGCCGCGCCGCTCCATCCGCCCGAGGTGATGGAGAGAGGCTGTCGCTCCCAGTCGATGCTCGCCGCCAGTTCCGATGACCGCAGCCGCCTGCCGTCTGCCTCGCTCAGGGCCAGCAGTACCTGGTAGTCGGCCGGTGATACCCCGGACTCCTGCAACTGCGCGCCCAGAATTCTCCCGAGCTCGGCGGTCGTTTCGATCAGCGAACGCCAGATCGCGAGCTCCCGGGACGTCATCCGCTGCCGCGCTACCGCAGCGGTAGCCACGCCGCCAGCTACCACGGGCACACCTCCTGATTGATACGTCAACCATATTGCTTATGATTGACGTGTCAAATATAGATGCGTCAATCACTTGCGGCGGCGTGCGCGCCGCGCGGTACGGGTTCTCGCTCACGCAGGCAGGTCACACCACCCGGCCAGCCGCGCGGCACAGTCGGACTCCGATTACCCTGAACCGGCCCGCGATGAACGCGACAGTCATTTGAGGAGCCACGGCATGGCGGATAACGCGCCCCCGGCTGCACCGTTCGGCAATTTCCAGAACGAGATCTATCTGGCTGGCCTGGGCGGGGTGCAGCCCGACTTCCCGATGGGGTACGCGGGCTGGGAGGCGCGGGCGGCGCAGGCGCTGTCGCCGTCGATCGTGTCCTACGTGGCCGGCGGGGCGGGCGACGAAACCACGCAGCGGGCCAACGTCGCGGCGTTTCAGCGGTGGGGACTGATCCCGCGGATGTTCGTCGGTGCCACCCAGCGGGACCTGTCGGTCGAGCTGTTCGGCCTGACGCTGCCCTCGCCGGTGTTCATGGCCCCGATCGGCGTGATCGGGCTGTGCGCCCAGGACGGTCACGGTGATCTGGCGACGGCCCGGGCCGCGGCCCGCACCGGCGTGCCGATGTTCGCCTCCACCCTGACCGTGGATCCGATGGAAGACGTGGCCGCCGAGTTCGGCGGCACCCCCGGCTTCTTCCAGCTCTACACGCCCACCGACCGTGAGCTGGCCGAAAGCCTGGTCCACCGGGCCGAGGCGGCCGGGTTCAAGGGCATCGTGGTCACGCTGGACACCTGGATCACCGGATGGCGTCCCCGTGACCTGGCCACCAGCAACTTCCCCCAGCTGCGCGGGCACTGCCTCGCCAACTACTTCACCGACCCGGTCTTCCGTGAGCGGGCGGGCCAGGGGCCGGGACAAGATCCGGCCGCCGCGATCCTGAAATGGGTCCAGACGTTCGGTAACCCGCTCACCTGGGACGACCTGACCTGGCTGCGGTCGATGACCAAGCTTCCGCTGGTCGTCAAGGGAATCTGCCACCCCGACGACGCCCGGCGCGCGATCGACGGCGGCGTGGACGGCATCTACTGCTCCAACCACGGCGGCCGCCAGGCCAACGGCGGGCTGCCCGCGCTGGACATGCTGCCCGAGGTCGTCGAGGCCGCCGACGGGGTGCCGGTGCTGTTCGACTCCGGCGTCCGCTCGGGCGCCGACGTCATCAAGGCGCTGGCCCTCGGCGCGACCGCCGTCGGTATCGGCCGCCCGTACGCCTACGGCCTGGCCATCGGGGGCACCGCCGGCATCGTCCACGTGCTCCGCACGATCCTGGCCGAGGCGGACCTGATCATGGCCGTCGACGGTTACCCCCGGCTGGCCGACCTGACCCCGGACACCCTCCGGCGGGTGTCCTAGGCGGGTTCCATGCCGTGGCGGGCCATGAGGGCCCGTTCGTCCTCGGTGGCGGGCGGCTGACCGCCGGCCCACAGCCGGTGCAGTTCCTCGAAGTAGGCGTCCATGGCCGGCGCGTGCAGGACGAGCAGGCGCGCGGGCCCGGTCCCGCCGTTGCCGAAGGTATGCCCGGCGCCCCGCGGGACCAGGAGGAAGTCGCCGGGGCCGCCGCTCAGGTCGTTCCCGTCCAGCCAGAAGCTGACCTGGCCGTCCAGGACGAAGAACGCCTCGGAGCAGTTGACGTGCCGGTGTGCCGGCGGCCTGCGCCCGCCCGGCGGAACGGTCCGTTCCATCAGGGAGAAGTCGCCGCCGGTCTGCGCCGCGACCGCCTTGAACGCCATGACGCTGCCGCGCGCCGTGAGCAGGTGGCCGCCTCCTGGAGGCACGATGCCCTGGTCGGTCACGGTTACCTCCGCGGTCGTCCGGGCTGGTCTCAGGCCGTCATGTTGAAGTAGGCGACGACCTTGGCCGGGCGGACCCGGACCACGAACTCGCCCGGCACCCCGTTGCGCCGCCCGAACTCTTCGGCGCGGTCGGGCGCCACGTAGCGGCGGGCGATGGCGGTCGCGGTCCGCAGCAGCTCGGCGGGATCCTCGGACAGTTCCGCGGTCCCCTGGACCTGCACGAAACCGTACGGCTCCTGCTCCAGGTCGACGAGCATCGTCGCCCGCGGGTCACGGGCCAGGGAGCGGCCTTTCGCGGTGTCCTTGCGGGTGTTGAAGACCAGTGTCGTCGCCTTCGACGATGAACCAGACCGGGGCGACGAGGGCGCGTCCGCTCGAGCTGAGATAGCCGAGCTTGCCGGTCGGGTGCCTTCGGTGAGAAAGGCATGGACATCTGGGTCAGTAATAGACGGCACAGCCTCAAGTCTAGGTTTGGGACCCTCAACGCGAAGATCGGGTGGAGTTTCCCGCATTATCTGCGGGAAACTCCACCCGATCATGGCCGCCTGATCCGGCGGCCGCCTCGTGCAGCGGGAGCCCCCTGGCCGGGGGATTTAGTTAGACCCCGGCGCTCATCGGGTTGACGCCCGCCAGGTCCTGACGCCGGACCCGGATCGCGAGCACGGTGATCACGAGAGCCAGGAACGCGATTCCGGCCGAGACCAGGTAACCGCGGGAGAAGCCCACCGACAGCGCGTGCTGGTAGATGGACGTCTGGAGCGCGGCCGCCTTGGCGTGGGTCAGCGGATGACCGGCCTTGGCCGCCGCGGCGGCCGCCGTCACCGTCTGGCTCCTGATGCTGCTGGCGACCGCGCTCCACGCGACGGTCCCGAGCACGGCCAGCCCAATCGAGCCGCCGACCTGCTGGCCGGTGTTGAGCAGGCTGGACGCCACGCCGGCGTCCGAGTCGGCCACCTTGCTCAGCGCGACCAGCGAGATCGGCACGAACAGCAGGCCCATTCCGAGCGCGGTCACCATCATCGGGCCGAGCAGGCCGCCGGCGTAGGTGCTGTGCTCGGTGATCCGCGACAGCCAGAACATGCCGCCGGTGCTGATCGCCGAGCCGGCCAGCATCAGCGGCCGGGCCCCGATCCTCGGGACGAGCTGGGACGCGATGGCCGACGCCGCCATGACGGTCAAGATCATCGGCAGGTAGGCGAACCCCGACTTCAGTGGGCTGTAACCCCACACCTGCTGAACGAACAGCGTGAGGAAGAAGAACATGCCGAACAGCGCGGTGCCGAGGCACAGCATGATCACGTAGGAGCCGGACCGGTCGCGGCTGCGCAGGACGCGGATCGGGAGCAGCGGATGCTTGCTCCGCCATTCGATCACCGCGAACGAGACCAGCAGGACCACGGCGGCCACCAGCGAGACCACGACCTTGGTGTCACCCCAGTGAGACACGCCGTTCACGCTGGTCGCGGCGTTGGACAGGCCATAGACGAGCGCAGACAGCCCCAGGGTGGCCGTGATCGCGCCGGGCAGGTCGAACCGGCCGCGCTGCCTGGACGACTCGCCGAGGACGCGCGGCGCGGCCAGGGCGACGGCGATCCCGATCGGCACGTTGACGAACAGCACCCAGCGCCAGGACACGTAGTTGGTGAGCAGGCCGCCGAGGATGAGGCCGACGGCGCCGCCGGCCACGCTCATCGCCGCGTACACGCCCATCGCCCGGTTGCGTTCCCGGCCTTCCGGGAACGTCGACGGCGACCAGGGAGAGCGCGGTCGGAGCGGCGAACGCCCCGCCCATGCCCTGCACCACCCGCGCGGCGAGCAGCCAGGCCTGGTTGGTGGCGAACCCCCCGGCCAGCGACGCTGCGGAGAACAGCAGGATGCCGAAGATGAAGACCCTGCGCCGGCCGAGCAGGTCGCCGGACCGGCCGCCGAGCAGCAGCAGGCCGCCGAAGGCCAGCGCGTACACGTTGACGACCCATTCCAGGTTCGTGCCCGAGAAACCGAGCGCAGCCTGGATACGGGGGAGTGCGACGTTGACGATGGTCGCGTCGAGCACGACCATGAGCTGGGCCGTCGCGATGACGGCCAGGGCCAGGCCCAGGTGGCGCGGGCGGCTGGCGGTGGTGTCGTCGGAGGCGCCCCGGCCGGCCACGGTCGTGGCGCTGCCCGGCCGTGCGTGGGCGGCAGCCCCGTTCGTGGCGGAAACCGGGGCCGTCGGTGCGGCCAGGCTCGTGGCGGGCTCGCCGTTCGGCGCGCCAGCCGTCGGACCCTCGCGCCCGGTATCGCGTGAGGTTGCGGACAAGTCAGTCTCCCTTGCATGAGGACGCATAAGTCTTGCTCAAGGGCGCAGTGATCCAGGGCCGCGGCACTACGTGCCCGGCACCTAGGCGGATGCTTAGCGGAATCCCCGATTTATTGACGTCGCAGGGCCGTCATCTGTGACATTGCGGGACGTGCCCGCGGCCCTTAGGTGGAGCCGGCGACCGTGACGGCTCTCGCTTATCTCTCGATGGCGTGCAAGCTATAGCTAGCGGTAAAACTTCCCGCTTGCGTTCGTTTCAGATGACGACCTGATCCCCTCCCGTCGCCGCCGTCTCGCCCCCGGCGGCGGTCTCGTCCTGTTCGGGACAGCCGGACATGGCCTGGCCCGAGTCGAAAGCGGCCAGCAGTTTCCGCAGGATCCCCAGCAGGCACTCGCGCTCGCCCACGTCGAGCGCGTACGCCCACGGCGCCTGCTTGGCCATCTCCGATTCCAGCCGTTCTCTCATCGCCGTGCCCTCGGAGGTGAGGACGACGCTCTTGATCCGCCGGTCGCGCTCCGACGTTTCGCGCTTGGCGAACCCGCGCTTCTCGAGGCCATTGGCGATCATGGTCACGAATGACGGGTCGCAGTGCAGCCGCTGCCCCATCTCCTTCATCGTCAGCGGCTCCTCCAGCTTGTGCAGGCCCACGAGGTCACTCACGGACAGCCCAAATTTCTGAGCGATCCCCTGGCCCAGCCCGGATGCCCGCTTGATGAGCTCAGACAGGGCGTCCATGATGTCCAGGTTCAGCTCGTCCTCGCGTGACCTCTCGGGCACGCACCCACCTCCTCGGCCAGAGCCTCGCACACGGGTCTGACATTCCGGGCAAGCCCGGCACCCGTCCGCCGTCTCAGGCCATATTTTCGATCCTTGAGTCGCTCAACAGTTGAGTGACTCAAAGGTATTCCAGGCCGGACCGGAAAATCAAATCTTTATTGAGCGGATCCGGCGTCTCCGGACGACCCGCACATTTCCGGACGAGCCGCCCAGCCGGAACCGCGGTCCGCGGCGTCTGCAGCGCAGCGAGATTGCGCTGAGCGGCCCGGCGTGAGGCTGGACGTCGCCGGATAACCGCGCAGGAGCGGCGACGCTGGTGAGCCCCAGGACGACGGCGCGGGTCAGGTGCTCGAGCCGGGGGGTGAAGTCCATCGCGGCGTGGGCCAGCCGCGAGTCGGTGGCGTAGAGCCCGGCGAGCACCGCCGGAGGGTGCGAATACTGCCACAGGCTGGCCGCCAGCGCCGTCACCGCGGCGATCAGGTCGCGCCCGTCAGCCTGGCTCATGCCTGGCACGACGCGGGCGGCGAGGGAGCCGAGGTCGTCCGCCATGGCGACGGCGGTCAGCTTGAACGCGTGCACGGCCTCTTCGGAGACATGGCGCTCGAGGTTGAGGGGCGCGTGGGCCAGCAGTTCACAGAACAGCGGGCGATCGGCGAGCGTCCCGGCCAGGACGGCGGCCAGCCGGTCCGCGGAGACGGGAGCCTCCTCGCCGATCTCGGTGTGCACCGCCTGCGCCCAGTCGCGCCAGCCCTCAGCGGTCAGGTGCAGGTAGATCTCTTCCCGCGTTCCGAAATACCTCAGGACGGCGGACTTGTGCATGCCGACTTCGGCGGCGATATCGGTGAGGCTCACCGCCCGCACGCCGTCCCGCAGTCCTAGTTTGCGGGCGGCGATCAGGATCGAGTCGTACCGCTGCTGCTTGTGCTCGGGCCTGCGCGCGCGCTGGAAGGCCGGTTCTGGGTTTGACACCCGCCTAGTTTAGCGCAACACTGTTCTCTTGTTAGGAGAACAATGGTTTGTTAACTGAGAGCGGCCCGGCTGGCCGGCCGGCCGCGACAAGAAGGGGAACGCTCATGTCAAAGGTCTGGCTCATCACCGGCAGCTCACGTGGTTTCGGGCGGGAACTGGCGACGGCGGCGCTCGAGCGCGGCGACCGGGTCGTCGCGACCGCCCGCCGGCCCGAGCAGCTGCGTGACCTGGTCGCCCGCTACGGCGACCGGGTCCGCGCGGTCGCACTCGACGTCACCGACCCGGCCGCGGCCCGGGCGGCGGTCCAGACGGCCGTCGATCAGTTCGGGTCCCTCGACGTGGTGGTCAACAACGCCGGCTACGCCAACAGCGCCGCCATCGAGGAGACCCCCGACGACGACTTCCGGGCCCAGATCGAGGCCAACCTGTTCGGCGCGGTCAACGTGACCAAGGCGGCCCTGCCGGTCCTGCGCCAGCAGCGCTCCGGCCACATCATCCAGTTCTCCTCCATCGGCGGCCGCGTCGGCGGGACGCCGGGACTGGCCGCCTACCAGAGCGCCAAGTGGGGACTCGAGGGCTTCTCCGAGGTGCTCGCCAACGAGGTGAAGCCGTTCGGGATCAAGGTCACGATCATCGAGCCCGGCGGGTTCCGCACCGACTGGGCCGGGTCATCGATGAGTGCCCCGGACGTCGGCCCGGACTACCAGCAGACGGTCGGCGCGATGAACCGCAGCCTCCGGGCCAGCAGCGGCAACCAGCCGGGGGACCCGGCCCGGGCCGCGCAGATCATCACCGGCATGACCAACCTCGCCGAACCGCCGCTGCGTCTCCTGCTCGGCGCGGGCGCGGTCACCTCGGCCGCCGAGGCGTCCCGGGCCCGCGCCGCCGAAGCCGAGCAGTGGGCCGACGTCAGCCGGTCCGCCGACTTCCCGGCCGGCCAGCCGGCGAGCGCCTGACCACGCACACCTTCTCAGCCCGGAGGGATCGAGACACCGATGCTCCACGTCGGCCCGCCCGGCGAAGTCGGCCACATCGCGGCCAGCATTCCGGCTGGCCGGGCCGCGAGCCCCGCGAGATCGCCACCGCCGTCGCGTTCCTGATCTCCGGTGACGCCTCGTACATCACCGGCGCGCACCTCGCCGTCGACGGCGGATGGCTCAGTTAATGCGCTCGGTTAGGCCCAGATGCGCGACTGCCCCGGGGGACGACCCCCCGGGCAGACTCCCCGAGCTAGTGGGCGCTCGATCTGGCCCAGATGTTGATGCCGGCGTCCACGGCGTGGCGGTCGATCTCGGCCAGCTCCTCGGCGCTGAACCCGGTCTTGTCCGCGGCGGCGAGGTTCTCCTCCAGCTGCTCGACGCTGCTCGCGCCGATCAGGGCCGAGGTGACCCGGCTGTCGCGGAGCACCCAGGAGATCGCCATCTGGGCCAGCGTCTGCCCCCGGCGGCGGGCGACGCCGGCGAGCGCGCGGACATGCGCGAGGGTCTCCTCGCTGATCTGGTCGGTGCTCAGTGACCCATTGCGGCTGGCCCGCGAGCCCTCCGGGATGCCGCCGAGGTACTTGCCCGTGAGCAGGCCCTGGGCCAGCGGCGAGAAGGCGATGCAGCCGATCCCCTCGTTCTCGAGCACGTCCAGCAGGCCGCCCTCGATCCAGCGGTTGAGCAGGGAGTAGGACGGCTGGTGGATCAGGAGCGGCGTGCCGAGCCGCTTCATGATGGCCGACGCCTCCGCCGTTCGTTCGGCTGAATAGGACGAGATCCCCGCGTACAGCGCCTTTCCGGACCGGACGGCGGTGTGCAGCGCGCCCATGGTCTCCTCGAGCGGAGTCTCCGGGTCGAACCGGTGGCTGTAGAAGATGTCCACGTACTCCAGGCCCATCCTGGCCAGCGACTGGTCCAGGCTGGCCAGCAGGTACTTGCGCGAGCCCCACTCACCGTAGGGCCCGGGCCACATGTCGTAGCCGGCCTTGGTGGAGATGATCAGCTCGTCGCGGTACGGCCGGAAGTCCTCCCGCATGAACCGCCCGAAGTTGATCTCCGCGGAGCCGTACGGCGGTCCGTAGTTGTTGGCCAGGTCGAAGTGGGTCACGCCGCGGTCGAAGGCGCGGCGCAGGATGGCCCGCTGGTTGTCGATCGGACGGTCATCCCCGAAGTTCTGCCACAGGCCCAGCGAGATCACCGGAAGCTGGATGCCACTCCGGCCGGAACGGCGGTAGCTGATCTTTTCGTAGCGGTCATCGGCGGCAATGTAGGTCATGATCACGAGTCTGCCATCTGCCGCCGCGGCGGACATCCCGGCCAGCAGTAAGAGCGGATGCGAAGTCCGGGCTTAGCACGACGGCGATGCTCCGTGGTCATGACCCCGGCCGCAGGGGGCGCCTGGCACCCGGCGTAACGTACCGGGCGGTATGCGATGCGACGGCAGATCATCCATCGAAAGGACCGCGCATGTACGACGCCATCATGGCCGAGACCGTTAACATCACCGGGCACGGCGGGGACCAGATCGAGGCGTACCTGGCCCGGCCGCTCGGCCCGGGCCCGTTCGGCGGCGTCGTGGTGATCCACCACATGCCCGGCTACGACCCGCGACCAAGGAGATCACCCGCACGTTCGCGCGTCAACGGCTACAACGCGATCTGCCCGAACCTCTACACCCGCGAGGCTCCCGGCGCCAGCCCGGACGACGCGGCGGCCGCGGCCCGCGCCCAGGGCGGCGTCCCGGACGAGCGGCTGGTCGGCGACGTGGACGGGGCCGCGAAGTTCCTCCGCTCGCTGACCAACTCCAACGGCAAGGTCGGCACGATCGGCTACTGCTCCGGCGGCCGTCAGTCGTTCCTGGCCGCGGTCAGCCTGCCGCTGGACGCGGCCGTGGACTGCTACGGCGCGTTCGTGGTCGGCAACGCCGCCCGAGGGCATGCCGCTCAAGGTCGGCCCGATCGTGCGACCTGACCAAGAACCTGTCGTGCCCGCTGCTCGGGCTGTTCGGCGCCGAGGACCAGCACCCGTCGCCGGAGCAGGTCGCCGGAGCTGGAGCAGGAGCTCAAGGCGCAGGGCAAGACGTACGAGTTCCACACCTACGAGGGCGCCGGGCACGCGTTCTTCGCGGTGGACCGGCCCGCCTACCGGCCGGAGGCGGCCAACGACGGCTGGAAGCGGATCTTGGACTTCTACGGCCGCTACCTGGCCGCCTGAGCCGTGACCCTCAGCCGAACGAGGCGCCCAGGAGTCTCCATGTGCACTTACCTGACCGAGCAGATCAAGGTCACCGGCAGCGGGAAGGGCGCCGAGGGCTGGTTCGGCGTCACCGACGCCAGCGTCTACTTCGACCACCCGGTGCACGCGCCCGTGGAGCACAGCCTCAACATCGATTTCCTCAACCCCGGGCAGGGCCCGTCGGCGCGGGTCGCGGTCGAGCTGACCGCGGAGTCCGCGCGGGCCCTGGCCAAGGCGATCGAGGCCACCCTGGCGTCGGCCCCGCCGACGCCTGGTCTGAGCCCGCCCCGGGCCGCCGCCCCGCCCGGCTGGCCCGCCCGACGCCTACCAATCCGCCGCCCGGCGGCACCGCCGGTTTCGCGGTGAGCGAACAACATTTATGCCGACAGCATTCTGCGCCGTATGGTCTGGGGCGGCCAGGCCGCTTGCCCGGGACCTCCTAAATGTCAGTGGCGCGTGCCAGTATGCGGGCATGCGATCCAAGCGAGCGGCACCGGCGCCCCGGCCAGGACCGGCTGGGAGGTGGCGCGATGAGATTCCAGGTTGAGCGGGACGCGCTGGCCGAGGCGGTCGCGTGGGTGTCCCGCGCGCTTCCCGCCCGGCCGGTGATGCCGGTACTGTCCGGGCTGATGCTCGACGCGGCGGACGGCCTTACGCTGTCGTGCTTCGACTACGAGGTGTCCGCGCGGGTCCGGGTGGAGGCCAAGGTCGTCGAGCCGGGCACCGCGCTGGTCCCGGGCCGGCTGCTGGCCGAGATCACCCGGAGCCTGCCGAGCCTTCCCGCCGAGTTCGCGGACGACCCGGACGGCGTGAGCCTGACCTGCGGCAGTGCCGCCTTCACCCTGGTCACGCTGCCGGTGGAGGAATACCCGGACCTGCCCGGGCTGCCGCAGACCGCGGGAACGGTCGACGGCGGCGCGCTGGCCGCGGCCATCGGCCAGGTCGCGCCCGCGGCCAGCCGGGACGACACCCTGCCCCTGCTGACCGGGGTCAACGTCGAGGTGGACGGCGAGACGATGACGCTCGCGGCCACCGACCGGTACCGGCTGGCCGTCCGGGAGCTGCCCTGGAGCCCGGCGCAGCCCGGGATGAGCGGGGCGTTTCTCGTGCCCGCCCGGACCCTCGCGGATGCGGCCCGGACGATGGTCCCGGGCACGCCGGTGACGATCAAGCTGCAGTCCGATCGCGACCGCGACGCCGAGCTGGGGAGCGATAGGCGGCCGCCGCCGGGGCCGCGTCGCGATCCGGGCGGCCGACGCGATGATCGGCTTCGAGAGCGGCGGCCGGCGGCTGACCACGCGGCTGATCGCGGGGGAGTTCATCAAGTACCGGTCCCGGTTCCCGGCTGACTTCGGCTGCCGGGCCGACATGCCGGCTGGCCCGTTCGTCGAGGCGGTCAAGCGGGTCTCGCTGGTGGCCGAGCGCGGCAGCGCGGTCCGGCTCGTGTTCGGCTCGGGCGGCGTCGCCATCGAGGCGGGCACGCAGGGGCGGGCGCGGGCCCGTGAGATGGTCCCGGCCGAGTTCACCGGCACCGAGCCGGAGATCGCGTTCAGCCCGCATTTCCTGCTCGACGGGATCACGGCCGCCGGGGCCGCGGCACCGTCAGACGCTGACCCGGGCGGAACGGGCGACGCTGAGCGGAAAGAACACGCGGACCCACCCGACCGGTCCAGCGCCTTTATCCGGCTCGAGTTCACCAGCGCGACCAAGCCAGCCGTCATCACCGGCGTGCGGGGCAGATCAGCCCCCGGCGAGGGCCGCCGGTCCAGGCCCGCGATGCCCGGGAACCCAGCTCACCTGGCTTCCGGTACCTGGTGGTGCCCCTGCGGGCGCCCGCCGTCAGTAGAGCGCGGCGGGGTCTATCAGCCTCCGGACCCGAACGGGGGGTGGCCGCCGTACCCGTATCCGTACCCGCGCTGTGAGAACCAGGCGGCCGCCACCAGCCAGGCGGCCATGACGACGATCATGATGGCCAGCGCCGCGTACCGGGCGGGGAAGCACGGGCTCGACTGGCTGGGGCAGGCTGGGCTGGCGCTTAGGTGACGGAAGATCGGACAGCACGCGGTCGAGCTGGCTTCGCGTTCTGGCGGTCAGGGCGGTGTCCAGCCGCCCCTTCAGCTCTTCAAGGGTCAGCCGGCCCTGAACGAAGTGTTCGCGTAGCTGAACCGCTACCGTGTCGCGCTCCGCGTCTGAAGCGCGGACGTCGTTTCGCATCGCCACCGGCTTCCCATGCTCGCCAGGACTAAATCGCTTCCCTTCCACGATAAGTCGGCTGGCAAGAGCCCAAGCCGTTGGGAGGGACTGGCGGTGCGGAAATGGCGAAAGAGGGCAATGTGACCCGGCGCCCGGCCGGAAGAGCAGGCAGGCGGCCTGCCCGGGGCGGGCCGGGCCCGCCTGGGCCGGCGTTACCGGGGTATTACCAGCGCCGCCCGCAGCGGCCGCCCCGGCGCGCGTACCCCCGGCGCCGGCCGAACAGCCGCCGGATCACGGCCAGCGCGGCCAGGAAGAACACGATCCCGAGCGGGCGCCCGGGGCCGAATCCGAACGCGAACAGGCCGCCCAGGATGAGCAGGCCCCACACCGCGACCAGCGCCGGGATCAGGTGGCGAAGGCCGGCGAGCAGCCCACGCCTCGGTCCCGTCCCGCTGCCCGCACCGGAGGACTGGCCGCCCAGCCTGACTCGCCGCTGGTCGCCGCCAGCCGCGATGTCCCGGCAGGCGAGCCAGCCGACGGGCCGTTGACGTAGGGCAGGTCCCGGGTGACGTCACCACCGACAACACCACCACTCCGGCCGCGGGCGCGGACGGCGGCTGGACAGTGGCACCCGGGGAGACGATCGTCGTCCCGAACAACCAGGCCCTGTGGTTCCAGGGATTCGGCGGCCCCGGCGGTAACATCGACCCGGTAGGCCTGAATAACCCCCCGACCGGCGTCGTGCAGCCGGCGACCGCGGCCAGTGCGCCGAATCCGGGCACTAACATCTGGCTGCTCGCCGCAGCCGCATCCACGCCGTCATTCGCAGTCGAAGGAACGGGATAACAATGGGATTAGCACCGGACCCGAAGGTACCCGAGCGGTTCAGCCCGGTTCCGAGGGCAAGATCGCCCCGGACACTCCGGGCAAGCTCGGCCCGAACCATTTCCAGGAAGGCCTCGGCACCGACCCCAGCGTGCCGAACGACTTCATGACCGGCGTCATGTCCGGCTACGAGACGCCGCCGGGCCGGAGCAACCACAACAAGGTCGTCTGGATCAAGACCGCTGAGGAAACCACCCGCGAGCGCATGCACGCTGGATCCGCCGCCTGGACCGAAGCACCGGAATACCTCAGCGCGTTCGCCGCGGCCACCGGGGACGAAGCCGAGCAGAAGTTCATCGTCACCCGTGACTCCGAAGGTTTCCACCGCCGGCCTAACCCCGCCTGCGTCCAGGACTAGACAGCCCTGCCAGGCTGCCCGGATGTAAGAGGCCGCAAGCCTCTGACGGTAGCAGGAGGGGGTGATGCCAGGTATGGCACTTGATTTTCCATCGCCAAGCCAGCGTGCAGGTACGTTAGCTATCCCGATCTTTCAGACCCATGCCGTAGCGTACCTGCACGCTGCGCTTGGCGATGGAAAATCAAGTGCCATACCTGGCATCACCCCCTCTCGCTACCGTCAGAGGCTTGCGGCCTCTTACATTGGGGCAGAGTGTCGCAGGGCTGTGCACTGCCTGGACGCAGGCGGGCGTGGAAACCTTCGGAGTCACGGGTGACGATGAACTTCTGCTTGGCTTCGTCCCCGGTGGCCGCGGCGAACGCGCTAAGGGCTAGTCCGGTGCTTTCCGGTCCAGGCGGATGCCAGCGTGCATGCGCTCGCG
>CAVQZM010000087.1:0-55242 GCA_963718475.1 uncultured Actinomycetes bacterium
CGCGGTCTCGCATGGCGGCCAGGGCATCCGACGCGGACGCGGGAGACTGCCCGGTCCCGCGCGCTTTGCGGGCGTAGGCGTCGGCACATTCCTGGCAGGCGGGCACGACGCCAGCCACGGCGCCACAGTCGATGGTCGTCACCGCGGGCACGCGTTCTGAGTCGTGTGTGCCGTACCGGCAGACCTCGGTGTCCATGGGGTCGAGCGCTCCTGTCTCCCCCCAGGCGCCTCCATCATGTCACTCGCTGACTACCCACGGCGGGGGTCTCCGCGATCCGGACCCGGCGAGGACGAGAATAGAGAGACCGTTCCGGGCACGGCATGGCCCACCTGCTGGCCACAGCGGCCAGGTCCGTGCCGTAGTACGGCCTGCAGCCGCTCGAGCCGGGCCGCACGCTGGAGGAACCGGACCTGTTCCGGATGACCACGGAGGCCGTGCTGTGGCAGGTCGCGGCCACCACGGGCGGCGTCATACTCGGCCGCGCGGCCACCGTGGTGCTGAAGGACCACCCGGGCGTGCTGCGGGTCCGCCTCGGCGGCCCGGCCGACGCCAGGATCGCGCAGGCTTCCGCGCTCGAGGGCATCGAGGAAACCTCGGCCCGGCGCCGGCGCGCGGAGACCGACCAGGCCCGGGCGGCCTACGCGCGCCAGTTCTACGGCGCCGACATGTCCGACGCGCGCCTGTTCGACCTGACGATCGACTCCACGCAGGTGGGCGTCGACGCCTGCGTGGACATCATCGTCACCGCCGTCACGTCCCGGCACCCCCCGGGCACGACCGCCACGCCCCGGGTCCCGGTCAGGCGTTAACGCCGCCGGTGTTCAGGAACCGCCGCTGGTTGGCCCGCCGCTCGGAGGCGACCGGCAGCGATCCAGATCGGGCCCCCGCGCCGGGCTCACGTCACGATCTTTGCCTGCGGCTACCTCGCCGGCCGGAGTTGCACGGGAAATCCCGGCGGGCTGCAGGTAGTGGAGAGCTGGAATAGTGCCAACACGGTGATCTTCTACGGCAAGGACCGTCTTCATCCGTGATCAAGCCGCCGCGGGCATTCATGGGTGGCTCTCGGTGAGCTTGGAAAGGCGCCGAACGAAGAAGCTCAGGCCGTGTTGGCGGCGGTCGGCTGCGGGACGCTTGGGCGGCGATGAGTTCGCCCGCTCGCCGCGGTCAGTATCCGCGAGAGGAACGAAGGCCATTACGTGAGGGTGGAGTGATCGTCGTGACGTCGCGCGAAGTCGGAGACGTTTCAAGGCTGAGCATGGGAGGCGACCGATGAGCAGCCGATCCGGAGAACTCTTGGATCAAGGACTCGACTTCTTCACCACCATCATCACCCGCCTCAGCGAAGATGACTGGGAGCGGCCAACGCCGTGTGCCGGCTGGACCGCTCGCGATGTGCTCGGTCACCTCGCGACCTCGACCAGGGTCGGGATCAGCGTCATGCAGGGCCGGCCGCCCATGTGGCCTGACGCGGCCCGTCCCGGCGATCTTGTCGAAGGTGACCCCGTCGAGTTCTGGCGTCGTACCGTCGTCCAGGCCCGGGACGTGCTCCGTAGCGCCGACTTGGCCCGGGTGATGGAGACTCCGCTCGGCCGGACCGTCGCCGACGATCTTGCGATCCCCGTGATCGACCTGTACGTCCACGCGTGGGACCTCGGCTTCGTGGTCGGCATCGCCGTCGAGATACCTGCCGATGTCATCGACTACGCCCACGCCTACATCGACCCGCTCCCCGACGAAATGGTGCGCGGCGACAACCGGGCATTCGGACCGCAGATCCAAGTAGCCGCCGGCGCCACACCGACCGAACGATTCATCGCCTGGACCGGACGCCCGCCGCAGTGATCGCGTCCTGTCCGGCGTCCGGGTGTAAACGAGACGAGAAAGGACAACTGACGACGTGCTGTGGGTCGTCCTCGAGCGCGACCGTGCCAATAGCTAACGCCCATTTCGTGCCGGTAGTCCTCCCCGTGGCTGACGGGACGGGGCCTACTGCCAGGGATACGGCCCGTCGTCGGTGTGCAGGCACCTTCTGCGGAGGCGCGCTCGCCGGCGCGGTCCCGCTCAACGTCGACCTCGACGTCGTCCACTCGGTCCTGGCCCACACCGTTTGTGCCGCGCTGGGCTGCCGCCTGCCCGGCTACGGCCCCGCCACCCCGACACCCTCCAGCGGCGGTTCCTGAACACCGGCGGGATCATCGAAAACCACGCCGGCCAGATCACCGTCCGCCTCAGCCGGCGCACCCACTCACCGGTCCTGCGCCTGCCCAAGACGATCACCGTGCCCTGGTGGGGCGGCCGCACCCTCCGCTGCCAGTACCACTGACCAGAGTGGGGGCCGATTCGCTTGGTGAAAATCGGCACTAAGCGCGCTGGGGCTAGCGCCGCCAGGCGGTCAGGGAGCCGGGCCTAGAGCCAGCCGGCGCGGACGTTGTCGTCGGAGGCGCCGGCCGGAGGGTTGCCCAGCTCACCGGCGCGCACCTTGGCCAGGAGCCGTTCGGTGGCGTTCAGGATCTCCGGCACCGCGTCCTGGAGGCTGGCCGCGTCGTCCGGGCCCGCGACGTCGGCCGAAACGCCGGCCTCCTTCAAGACCTCGGGCAGGTCCGACAGCTTGCGGCCGAGCCAGCCGATCGGGTCGGCCGACAGGTCCCGCTCGAACACCCGGCTTCCCGGCTCCCAGCCGGTGAAGGCCGGATGATGATGCGTCCGGTCGAAGCTGCCCGGCTTGCCCTCCACCGACTCCAGCAGGTCGACCCGCCAGATCGGCTGGCCGACGGACATCGGCTGCGCCGAGTAGATCGACCCCTTCAGGTCACCACGTTCGAGCGAGCGAAGTTCCAGCCTGACCCCGTGCTCCGCGCCTTCCTGGCCCTTGGCGGGCCCGGGGTCGACGAAGTAGAGGTCGCTGACCAGTACGCCGATTTGCTCGAAGCCAAAGGTGTAGAGCATCCAAGATCCCTTTCCGGCCGCACAGACGTCCCCCTTTTCCCACTATCGCCGGGCGCGCGCGCTGGGGCCAGTCCTGGCCGCAGAGATCTTCCCCACGTGAAGACACGTGCTACAAATCGGAGAAACGCCGCAATTAGGGTGATCGCATGCATGAACGGCCAGAGGCCAGTCTTCCGCTCCCCCGCGAGTGCCCTCATCGCGCTCCCCCCGAGTACGACAAGCTCCGCGAGGAACGGCCCGTCGCGACGGCGGAGCTGCCCGGAGGCCGCCTGACGTGGCTGGTCACGCGACTGGAGGAGGCCCGCGCGGTACTCGCCGATCCGAGGTTCACCTCCGACCGGTCGCACCCGTCGTTTCCCATGCCGCAGCCCCGGCCAGCCGCGGCGGCATCCCAGCCCGCCCCGACTCCGGCCGTCCGCCGGGCCCGGGCCCGCGGCGCCTCGCTGATCGGAATGGATCCTCCCGACCACACTGTGGCCCGCCGCGCGGTCATCAGCGAGTTCTCGCTCCGGCGCGTTCAGGCGCTGCGGCCCAGGATCCAGCAGATCGTCGACGAACGGATCGGCGCGATGCTGGCCGCCGGACCGCCGGCCGACCTGGTGGAGGCCCTGTCCCTGCCCGTGCCGTCCGAGGTGATCTGCGAACTGCTCGGCGTGCCGTACACGCAGCACGAGTTCTTCCAGTCCCGCAGCATGCTCCTGCTCAGCCACCGCGCCCCGGCCGAAGAGCGGATGAACGCGATCCGTGACCTGTTCGGCTTCCTGGACGCGCTGGTGTCGGAGAAGGAACGCGAGCCCGGCGACGACCTGCTGGGCCGGCAGGTCACCCGGCGGCGCGCGGCCGGCGACTACGACCATTTCGACCTGGTCAGCCTGGCGTTCCTGCTCCTGGTGGCCGGCCACGAGACGACCGCGAGCATGATCTCGCTCGGCACCCTGGCCATCATGCGGGATCCAGCGCACCTGGTCCCGGTCGTGACCGGCCCCGGCCGGCGGCCAGCGGCCGTGGAGGAACTGCTGCGGTACTTCTCGATCGCCGACACCGGGACCGGGCGCGTCGCCCTGGCCGACGCCGAGATCGGCGGCACGCTCATCCGGGCCGGCGAGGGCGTGATCATCTCACTGCTGGCCGCCAACCGTGACCCGGCGGCGTTCCCGGAGCCCGGCCAGATCGACCCGGCCCGCAGCAGCCGGCCGCACGTCGCGTTCGGGTTCGGGCCGCACCAGTGCCTCGGGCAGAACCTGGCCCGCGCGGAACTGGAGATCGTGTACGAGACCCTGTTCCGCCGGATTCCCGGGCTGCGCCTGGCCGTCCCGGCCGAGGACCTTCCGGTCAAGGACGACGCGTTCGTCTACGGCCTGCACGAACTGCCGGTTACCTGGTGACTCCCGGCCCGGGCGGCGCAGCAGATCGCGGTTCGGCAGCGCACCGTATCGTTCGGTAAAAAATGCCCGCCGGCCTCAGCCGCAGGCCTACTTGGCGCCGCTGCGCACCGCGCCGGCCAGCAGGGAGACGGTGGCGGCGGCCCCAACCGCGGCCGCGCCGCCGGAGGACAGGGCCACGAGCCAGCGCTTGACCGGCGGAAGCTCATCCCACGAGCGCGCCGTGGTCCACAGGTCGAAGCCGTCGGCCAGCGCGGCCAGGCCCACCCACACGGCGGCCCCCGACAGCGCCACCGAAGCCGGGGCCGCCGGGGCCCACTGGATCCGCGGCCGGAGGCGAGGCGGGCGGCGGTGGCGTGACGGCCGGGGCCGGCGTGAGCGCGGGATCGGCCGCGGCCGACCAGACCGACGGCTGCCCGGTGACCCTGGCCTGACGCCGGAGCGCGATCAGCGCGCCCAGGCCGAGCGCGAGGTCACGGCTGCCGAGCGCCCGGCCCAGCACGGTGCCGGGCGGACCGTCGCCGGACCGGCCGACCCAGGATCGTGACACGACCAGCGGCGCCCCCAGCGCCACGAAGCCGACTCCCACCCGGCTGGCCGCCACGGCCGTGGCGCCGCGCCGCAGCCACACCGAAATCGCTGCTGCCACCGATGCGGCCCTCCTCCTGATAGCTGGCCTTCTGGTCGCCGAACGGCTCCCGGATGCAGGCTATCGGGAGGCGCGCCGGAAGAAGGGGCCGGAGCTGGGTGTTGGCTCCTGGCGTGAGTGATCTGCGCAGCGTGCCCCTGTCCGTTCTCGACCTGGCGCCCATTCCCGAGGGCGCGACCGCTACCGATGCCCTCCGGGCCACGACCGAGCTGGCCAAACGGGCCGAGCAACTCGGGTATCAGCGGTTCTGGGTCGCCGAGCACCACAACATGCCGGGCATCGCGAGCTCCGCCCCGCCCGTGCTCATCAGCCACCTGGCCGGCGCCACGTCGCGTATCCGGGTCGGATCCGGCGGCGTGATGCTGCCCAACCACGTCTCCCTGGTGGTCGCCGAACAGTTCGGCATGCTCGAGGCACTGCACCCGGGCCGCATCGACCTGGGCATCGGCCGGGCGCCCGGCACGGACCAGGTCACCGCCTCGGCCCTGCGCCGCGCGCCCGAGGGGCTCTCGGCCGACGACTTCCCCGAGCAGCTCACCGACCTGCTCGGCTTCTTCAGCGGGGAATGGCCGGCCGGGCATCCGTTCGCGGCCATCACCGCGGTCCCCGGCCAGGGCAACATGCCGTCGATGTGGCTGCTCGGCTCGAGCGGCTACAGCGCCCAGGTGGCCGGCCTGCTCGGGCTCCCGTTCGCGTTCGCGCACCACTTCAGCCCGGCCAACACGCTGCCCGCACTGGCCCTGTACCGGCAGAACTTCCGCCCGTCGGCCACGCTCGGCCGCCCTACGCGATGGTCGCGGCGGCGGTCGTGGGCGCGGAATCCGACGAACGCGCGCGGTGGCTGGCCGCGCCCAGCGCCCTGTCGTTCCTGCGCCTGCGGTCCGGGCGCCCCGGCCCGCTGCCCTCCCCGGAGGAGGCGGCCGCCTACCCCTACACCGAGCTGGACCAGGCCATCATCGGCGACCGGCAGGCGTCGAGCATCATCGGGTCGCCGGAGACCGTGCGGAAGGGCCTGGAGGACCTGCTGGAGGCGACCCGCGCCGACGAGCTGATGATCACCACGACCACGTTCGACCCGGCCGACCGGGTGCGTTCGTTCGAGCTCGTCGCGCAGATCGCCGGCCATAGCCACGGATCGGGCCGCCGAGCCGGTCGCCGGAGGGTAGCCTTCCCCCCAAATCGGCTACCGAGGGTGCGGAGGAGGCACATGCGTTACCTGGTGCGGGAACGGGTTTTCTCCATCGGCGACGACTTCTGGATCACCGATGAGCAGGGAAACCGGGTATTCCTCGTCGACGGCAAGGCCCTGCGGCTGAGGGCGACGTTCGAGCTCAAGGACGCGGACGGCTCGATCGTCGCGACCGTGAAGAAGAAGCTGATCGCGCTGCGCGACACGATGGAGATCGAGCACGACGGCGCGGTGGTCGCCACGGTCCGGAAGGCGATGATCTCGCCGCTGCACCACCGGTCGGTCATCGATCTCGCCGACGGCAGCCAGCTCGAGGCGGTCGGCAACCTGGTGGACAAGGAGTTCGACATCCTGGCCGCGGGCCAGCCGATCGCGCACGTGTCGCGCGCCTGGTTCCGCCTCCGGGACACCTACGGCGTGGACGTGGCCCCGGGCCAGAACGACGCGCTGATGCTGGCCATCGCCGTCTGCCTGGACCGCATCCACCACGACGAGGAAGAGAAAGAGCACCACTAGGCCGAACGAGGCCGTGGTCCCCCCGGGCCTGGTCGGGCGACTGGGTGAACGGAGCGCGCCCTGGGTTTCGGCCTGGCCCGGCTGGCGTCACCGTCCGAGGCGGGCGGCAGCGACCTTCTTCGGCACGCACATCCGCCACGCCTCGGTGACCAGCTCGCGCATCTCATCCTGAGTGAGCGCGTCCATCCGGGCGTGGACCCAGTGGAAGCGCTGGTCGGACAGGCGGGGCAGGGAGAATTCCCGGTTCGGCGGCGATCAGCGCGTCGCGTTCCTCTTTCGGGAAGCCGAAGCCCATGGTGGTCTCGTCCGGGGAGATCGAGACGTAGACGATCTTCCCGATCCGGAACTTCACATGGTCACGGATCAGGTGCTCCTCGGTGCGGGGCAGGAGAGCGCCACCGCCCGCACGTCCTCGGCCGTTACCATCCGTGAAGCCTAATTCAGGGCCGCCGGGCGCAGTGCCTTCGACAGCCTCCGGCTGGAGAAGGGTACCGGTCATGGGGCACCGGCATGACGCCGAACATAACCGTCGCAGGCCCTCTACGTGACCAGCGCCGCCTACGGTTAACGGTCGGGGTGGGCATCGCCTACGCCTGGCTTCCGGCCGGCGTGGCGGTGCCGGGCCGCGCCGTCGAGATCGGGTACTTCGGTGAGCGGGTGCCCGCCACGGTCACCGAGGAACCACTGTTCGACCCGGCCATGACCCGGCTTCGCGGCTGACCGGGCCCGGGCCATTTAAGGAGTCAAGTGCCTTCCTACGACGTCATCGTGATCGGCCTGGGCGGCATGGGCAGTGCCGCGGCGTACCGGCTGGCCGGGCGCGGCCTGCGGGTGCTCGGCCTGGACCGGCACCGGCCCGTGCACGACCAGGGCTCCAGCCACGGCGGCTCCCGGATCACCCGGCAGGCCTACTTCGAGGATCCGGCCTACGTGCCGCTGCTGCTGCGCGCGGCGGAACTGTGGCCGGAGGTCGAGGCCGCGTCCGGGCGGACGATCGCGGTGTGGACCGGCGGCGTGATGATCGGCCGGCCGGACAGCCGGACGGTGGCCGGCAGCCTCCGCAGCGCGCAGGAGTGGGACCTGCCGCATGAAATGCTGGACGCGGCCGAGATCCGCCGCCGGTTCCCCACCATGACCCCGGGCCCGGACGAGGTCGCGCTGTACGAGCGGGGCGCCGGCCTGGTGATTCCCGAGGAATCGGTGGCCGCGCACCTCGCGCTGGCCGCCCGGGCCGGGGCCGAGCTGCACCACGAGGAGCCGGTGACCCGCTGGCGGGCCGAGCCCGGTGGGGGCGTACGGGTCACGACCGGCCGCGCCACCTACACCGGGGGCCAGCTGGTGATCTGCCCGGGGGCGTGGGCGCCGGAGCTGCTGGCCGGCCTGGGCGTTCCGTTCGGGATCGAGCGGCAGGTGCAGTACTGGTTCGCTCCGGCCGCCGGCATCGCCCCGTTCCGCGCGGAGCGGCACCCCATCTACATCTGGGAGGCGGGCGGGGGCCGCCAGTTCTACGGCTTCCCGTCCTTCGCCGATCCCGCCGAGCGGGGTCAAGGTCGCGTTGCTTCCGCCGCGGGGCGGCCTGCACGCCGGAGACGATCGACCGGACCGTGCACGCGCGAAGAGGTGGAGGCCATGCGCGCGTTCATCGCGCCGCGGATGCCGGACCTGCCGGGCACCTTCCTGCGCGCCGCGACGTGCATGTACACCAACACGCCGGACGAGCATTTCGTGATCGCCCGGCATCCGGCGCACGAGCAGGTGGTCGTGGCGTGCGGGTTCTCCGGGCACGGGTTCAAGTTCGTTCCCGTGGTCGGGGAGATCGTCGCCGACCTGGTGGCGGACGGCGCGACCGCGCATCCCATCGGCCTGTTCGACCCGGGCCGGCTGGCCCCGCCCGCCAGGTGAGGGAGGCCGCGATGACCACGGCCCGCCGGAGCATCACATCGGCGCGTTCCACGACTGGCTGCGGGGCATGCTCGGTGAGCCCGCGCCGATGTGATGGCCCCCGTCGTTACGAGCCCAGCTCGGCCAGGCGGGCGGCAAGGAAGCCGCGCTCGATGTGATTGCCGGTGAGCAGCAGCGCCTCCTGATAGGCCAGGCGCGCGTCGGCCGTGCGGCCGAGGCGGCGCAGGAAGTCGGCGCGGGCGGCGGACAGGTAGCTGTAGGCGGCCAGTTCCGGGCATGACGTCAGGGGGTCGAGCGCGGCCAGACCCTCGGCCGGGCCGTCGGCGAAGCCGACCGCGACCGCCCGGTTGAGCTCCACCACCGGAGACGGCCACCGGTCCATCAGCAGGTCGTAGAGGCCGACCACCTCCCGCCAGTCGGTCTCGTCGAAGCTGGGTGCCTCGTCGTGAACGGCCGCGATGGCCGCCATCAGCGCGAAGCGCCCGGGCGGCCCCCGCCGGAGCGCCTGCCGGACGAGCGCGGCTCCCTCGGTGATCATGGCCTTGTCCCAGCGCCTCCGATCTTGCTCACCCAGCAGGACGAGCCGCCCGTCCCCGTCGACGCGGGCGTCGCGGCGGGCGTCGGTGAGCAGGATCAGCGCCATCAGCCCCATCACCTCGGCCCGGTCCGGCAGCAGGACCCGCAGCATCCGGGCCAGGTCGAAGGCGCGTTCGACCAGGTCCCGGCGGACCAGGGAGTCACCGGACGGTGCGGTGTGGCCGGTGGTGAACAGCAGGTGGACCACGGTCAGGACCGCGTCGACGCGCTCGGGCAGTTCGCCGGCCGGCGGCACCCGGTAGGGAATCCCGGCCGCGGCGATCTTTTTCTTCGCCCGGGTGATCCGCGCCGCCATGGTCGGCTCGCTGACCAGGAACCCGCGGGCGACCTCGGCCGTGGACAGCCCGCAGAGCAGCCGCAGCGACAGGGCGACCTGAGCGTCGGGGCCCAGCGTCGGGTGGCAGCAGGTGAAAACGAGCCGCAGCCGGTCATCGACGATCTCCGGTTCCGCCCCGTCGCTCGGCGCCGGCCCGGTCCCACCGCCCTGCTCCGCCTGCCCGATGACCAGCAGCGGCAGCACCCGGCGTGCGGTGGCGTCGCGCCGCTGCAGGTCCAGCGCGCGCCGCCGGGCGACCGTAGTCAGCCAGGCGCCCGGGCTGGCCGGGACCCCCGAGGTTCCCCACACGTCCAGCGCCCGGGCGTAGGCGTCCTGGACGCACTCCTCGGCCAGGTCGATGTCGCGGGTCACGCGCACCGTCGCGGCCAGGACGAAAGCCCACTCGCGACGGTGCGCGTCCGCGACGGCGGCGCCCACGGCCTGGTCCATCGCCACCGTGGTCTCCGTCAGTCCATGGGCAGCACGGGCCGGACCTCGACGCCGCCGAAGTGCGCGGGCACCTGCTTGGCCACAGCGACGGCCTCGTCGAGGTCGGCGGCCTCGATGACGTAGTAACCGCCGAGCGCCTCCTTAGTCTCGGCGAACGCTCCGTCGGTGACGGTGAACCCGCCGGCCCCGTCCCCGCGGATGGAGGTCGCGGTCGAGTTCGGGTGCAGTGCGTTGCCCCCGCGCAGGGCGCCGGGGTTCTGCTGCGCGAAGACCGTGTGCTCCTTGTGGATCTGCTCGGTCTCCTCGGGTGTCGCGCTCGCCCACTTGGCCTCGTCCTCGTAGATCAGGATCAGGTACTGCGACATAGTGCCTCCTCCGGGCGTTCGGCCCGCTCTTCGGACCTTCTCACTCCTCCGACGCGCGAGGATGGCGCGCATCGACAGCCGTCCGGATAATTCTTTCCCGCCCACCGTGAGCCACTTCCTCGTTACGGACCGCGACCGTCAACCGCCGCACCAAGAGGGGTCCGCCACGTTCACAGTTCGGCCAGCGGAGATCCACCGCCCGTCCACCGCATGGTCATCGCCGAGCCATCAGCGGTTTCACGATAAGTAGTGCTTAAAATACTTTCCGCTGTGTTGCCTGGTCAAATCCCTTACGGCATCGGGGTTCCCGGCTCGTTGATCACGAGATCATCACGAAATTTCTTCAATTTGCCTGCGCGCCCGGCACGGACTTTGGCATGCTTCCGGAGCGGCACAGACACCACGAAGATAGGTCAAAGTGCCGTAAATGGTTACAAACGGTAATCGAGTTAGGCCCGCCGAACTCTGCTCCCCCCGGGCAGTCAGTAAGCAGGCATAGATCCGACAATGGGGAGCTTTGTGGGTTCAGCGCACCGGCATGGCCGAAAGATGAAATTCAAGCGTTCTGGGCGGCATGCGACGCCCTCGCAGGTGGAGAAGGTAGCGGAGAAGGCCGGCAAGGCCGCTCCGGTCATGGCGATCTCGGCGGGCGCCCTGATGGCCGCCCCGCACGGGCATCACGCGACGACGGTCACGCACACCACGGTGGCCGAGCACAGCGTCGCTAAGAAGTCCGCGCACGCCACCACCGCACGCCTGGATTCCGCGGTCCGCCCCGCGCAGGCAAGCCACGACGTCACGGTCAAGGCCGGCGACACGCTGTCGACCATCGCCAGCGCCGCCTACGGTCAGGCCCGTGACTGGCAGTGGCTGTTCCACGTGAACAACGCGAAGGTTCATAACCCGAACCTGATTTACCCGGGCCAGGTCCTGAGTGTGCCGGCCGACCCGCCGGCGAACTACACCCTGCCGGCGAGCGAGCTGCCGGCCGCGCCGGCTCCGGCCGCGCCGGCTCGGCCGCCTCCACGTCGAGCTCGGACGGCGACGCGGCGGTGTCTCAGCAGGCCGCTCCGGTCCAGGCCGCTCCGGTCCAGGCCGCCGCGGCGGCGGCGACCTACTCGGGCGCTTACCCGGGCGGCTCGTTCGGCGCCTGCGTGGTCGCTCGCGAGTCCGGAGGCAACGCCCAGGTCATGAACTCCAGCGGCCACTACGGCCTCTACCAGTTCAGCGCGTCGACGTGGGCGGCCTACGGCGGTAACCCGGCTGACTTCGGTCACGCCAGCCCGGCCGAGCAGAACCAGGTGTTCTCCAACGCGCTCGCCCAGGGCGGCCAGTCCAACTGGTCACCGTACGACGGCTGCTGACTGAAGCCGCGCAAGTGAAGTGAAACGCCGGGGCCCCCGCGAACTCGCGGGGGCCCCGGCGCGTGGTGGGCCCTGGCGCCCCGTGACCCCCGGACCTAACCGGACGGGCCACGGAGCGCCAGGGCCGTCTTGTGCCGGAAGCGGAGCCGCGGGCGTCCTCAGCAGAGCGTGTCTGCGGGACGCTCAGCCGGACGCGTCAGGCGGCCTGCCCGTTGGCGAGCACGATCGTGGCCGTCTGGGTCAGGCCGCTGCTGTCGACCCAGCTGATGCTGATCTTGTCCCCGGGGTGGTAGGTCCCGAGGATCGACTGGATCTGCGATTGCGAGGTCACCGACTGCCCGGCGATCGAGGTGATCACGTCGCCGGCCGTCAGCCCGGCCTGGGCGGCCGGGGACCCGGACAGCGCGCCGGCCAGCGTGACGCCGGCCGTGGTGGCGCCGCCGTTACCGGAGCCGCCGAAGCCGGAGCCGCCGTAACCGGAGCCACGTAACCGGCACCGCCCGTGGAACTGGCGCCCGAGGCGGCGATTTCGATGCCCAGGAAGGCGGTGGAGCCGATGTGCACGGTCGACGAGGAGGTGCTCGCCTCGATCTGCGCGGCGACCGAGACCGCCTGGTTAATCGGGATGGAGAAGGCCTGGGTCTGCGTCTGGGTCTGGCTCGGGGACTGGCTCGGGGACTGGCTCGGGGACTGGCTCTGGCCCGGCGTGAAGGCCTGCGACTGGGCCGACGAGAGGCTGCTCGACGAGGAGGCCGCAGTGTCGATCCCGACTACCTGCCCGGCCGTGTTGACCAGCGGGCCGCCCGAGTCGCCCGGCTGGATCGGCGCATTGGTCTGGATCATCCCGGTCAGCTGCTCGGAACTGCTCGAGCCCTGGTCGCTGGCCGTGATCGACTGGCCGAGCGCCATGACGTTGCCCGTCACGACCGACGGCGTGCCGCCCTTGCCCTCGGCGTTACCGATGGCCACGACCTTCTGGCCCACGCTGACCGCGGAGGAGTTGCCGAAGGTCACGGTCTTGAGCCCCGACGCGCCCTGGAGCTGCAGCACGGCGAGATCCTGGCTCACGTCGTAGCCGACCACGGTGGCCTGATAGGTGCGGCCGTTGCCCACGTCGGTGACCGAGATCGAGGTCGCGCCGTTGATCACATGGTTGTTGGTCAGCACCTCACCCGTGGAGGTCAGGACCATGCCGGTGCCGGCCGCGCTGGCGTTCTGGTCGCCGAGGGTGGTGTTGACGTCCACCAGGCCCGGGGACACGGTCGCCGCGATCTGGGATGTGCTGAGCACCGTGGCCGAGCTGGTCGTGGCCCGGCCGGCCGCCGTTCCGCCCCCCTGGACCACCTCGTAGGAGCCGAGCCCGGCCGCCACGGCGAGCGCGGTACCGGCCGCGCCGAACGCGACCCTGCGGCGCCGGCGCCGTCCCCGCCCACCGGAACCGGGCTGCCCCGGCCCGTACCCGCCGGACCCGTAGCCTCCAGACCCGTACCCGCCGGGCCCGTAGTCCCCGCCGCCGCCCGGACCGTAGGGGCCGTCCGGGCCTCCGCCGTACGGAATGGCCGGCCGCCCGCCCCGGCCTGCGCGGCATGGCCGCGACTCTGCTCTGATTCCGGAAGCGGAGAACCCTGGATCACGTTCATTTTCTGCCCACCTAGCTGCGTGTTCTATCCATCACGGCCAATATGGGCGGCGGACCTGGGGCTCAGCTGGCGGCAACCGGATGGCAGCCTCCAACCTTCCTGACCGTCAGCTGAATGCCATTCAGGTTCGCGGCGGGCCGTCGCGGAGAGGTGGGCGCCGGGAGACAGGCGGTGTGCGCCCGACTGCCAGGGGCCGCCACTGGGTAGTGAACCTGGGCATGAAGAAGCTTCTGGAGCTGGTGGTCTGTTTCTTTCATCCGGTCGCCGTCATCCTCATGTGGATCGACCTGGCGTCGCGCAGCGACATCGGTACCGGGGCGAAGCTGGCGTGGGGCATCTTCGGCCTCATCCCGCTCGTGCCGTTCATCTACGTCCTGACCGGAGGCGACCTCTGGTGAGCACCGGGGGCGCCCGCGGGTGAGCCGGGCACGGCGGGGGTTCTGATAGAAACGCTGCCATGCAGCAACCCGAGCGCGTGGCGGTCGTGACCGGGGCGGCGCGCGGGCTCGGCCGGGTGATCGCCGCCACGCTGGCCGGCGAAGGCTATGCCCTGGCCCTGGCCGACGTGTCAGATCTCGGTGCCACCGTCGCCGAGGCCAAGACCCATGGCGTGCCCGTCTGGGCGTCGGTAACCGACGTGTCCTCCGAAGCCGGCGTGCACGCGCTGGCCGACGGGGTGCGGGACCGTTTCGGCCCGGCCGCCGTGCTGGTCAACAACGCCGGCGTCTCGCTGCTCAGGCCGGCCGAGGCGACCAGCGCCGAGGACTGGCGCCGGGTGCTGGAGGTCAACCTGACCGGGCCGTTCCTGCTGTGCCGGGAGTTCGGCACGCAGATGCTGACGGCCGGGGACGGCTCGATCGTCAACGTCGCCTCGATCGCCGGGCTGCGCGGCGTCGCCCACCGGTCGGCGTACAACGCGTCAAAGCACGGCCTGGTCGGGCTGACCTCCACCCTCGCGGCCGAATGGGGTGGCCGCGGCGTGCGGGTCAACGCCGTCTGCCCCGGCTGGATCAAGACCGAGATGGACGCCGAGGATCAGGCCAGCGGCGGCTACACCGACGCCGATATCGTGAACCAGGTGCCGATGGCCCGATTCGCCTCCCCCGAGGACGTCGCGGCCGCGGTCGCCTTCCTGGCCGATCCGGCCCGGAGCGGCTTCATCAACGGCGCGGCTCTGCCGGTCGACGGCGGCTGGACGGCCGATGCCAGCTGGACTTCGCTGCGGCTCAGGGCCCGCCAGGGCTCGGCCGGCTGAACCGGCCCCAACTGAACCGGCCCCAACTGAACTGGCCCTGAGAGGAACCTGAGTGACGACCGAACGTATCGGGCCGCCCCTGATCGCGGACGAGCGCCAGATGCTGCGCGTCTTCCTCGATTACCACCGCGCCACCCTCGCGATGAAATGCGATGGGCTCTCGGACGAGGATCTGCGGCGCCAGTCGATGCCGCCCTCCACTCTTTCACTGCTGGGCCTGGTCCGGCACATGGCCGAGGTGGAGCGCACCTGGTTCCGGCGGGTGATCAACGGGGAGGACGTCCCGCTCGTCTGGTCGGCCGAGGGCGACTTCCAGGTGGCCTACGACGCGAGCACGGCCACCCGGTCGGATGCCTTCGGTGCCTGGCAGGCCGAGGTCGAGCACGCACGCCGGATCGAGCAGGCGGCACCGTCGCTCGACCTGACCGCCCACCACGCCCGGTGGGGCGAGGACGTGTCGCTGCGGCTGGTGATGCTGCACCTGATCCACGAGTACGCCCGGCACAACGGGCACGCCGACTTCCTGCGCGAGGGGATCGACGGCACGGTCGGCGTCTGAGCGGGCGCCAGATGGCAGCCCGGCGGCGCCGCCGCCGGGGATTCAACGGGATGGAGCAGATGGGCACAGGCGAACCCGAGATATCGGCCGAGTCCCGGCTGATCCACGCGGGAACTGAACGGCGGCCCGGGTCGCCGGCCGCCCCGCCGCTGGTGCCCGCGAGCGTCTACGCCTCGTGGGGCGAGCCGGACCCGGCCCGCGCCTACGGGCGGAACGGGAACCCGAGCTGGGAAGCCCTCGAGCAGGCACTGGGCGTGCTGGAGAACGCGGAAGCGGTGGTCTTCGCCTCGGGCCAGGCCGCGTCGATGGCGCTGATGCTGGCCCTGGCCCAGGGCAGGCAGCGGATCGTGCTGCCCAGCGACGGTTACTACAACACCCGAACGCTGGCGGACCGGCTCCGGCCGCATGGCGCCGAGCCGGTCCCGGTCGACCTGGGTGACCTGGCCGAGGTGGAGCGGCAGCTCGCCCGCGGGCCGGCGGTGCTCTGGGCCGAGACGCCGACCAATCCGCTGCTGCGCGTGGCCGACCTGGCCGCGCTGGCCGGGCTGGCCTCGGCCGCGGGCGCGCCCATGATCGTGGACAACACCGTGGCCACCGGCCTCCTGCAGCAGCCGCTGGAGCTGGGGGCGGCCGCCTCGCTGTGCTCGCTGACCAAGTCGGCCTCCGGGCACTCCGACGTGCTGCTCGGGGCGGTCATCAGCCGGGACGAGGCGCTGCTGGCGCAGGTCCGGGACTGGCGGGCGCTGGGCGGCGGCATCCCGGGGCCGTTCGAAAGCTGGCTGGCCCTGCGGGGCTTGAGGACCCTGGCGCTGCGCATCGCCCGCCAGTCGGAGAACGCGCTCGCCATCGCCCGGCACCTGGCCGCGCACCCGCGGGTCCGGGCGGTCCACTACCCCGGCACCGACCCGGCGACGCTGGCGCTGGCCCAGCGGCAGATGCCGCGCGGGTTCGGCCCGCTGCTGTCGTTCGAGGTCGACGGGACCGCCGCGGACGCCGACGCGGTGGTGTCCGCGGCCCGGATCATCCTGCCCGCGACGAGCTTCGGCGGCGTGGAGTCGGCCTGGGAGCGGCGCGCCCGGTGGTCGTCGGAGACCGCGCCGGAGACCCTGATCCGGCTGTCGGCCGGGATCGAGCCGATCGCCGACCTCCTGGCCGACCTCGACCACAGCCTCGCCTCCGGCTGAGGTTCCGGCGGTTCATCGCCGTCCCGGCGGGTACGCGAGGCACCGTGAAGGCCATCGTTTACCAGGGCACGCGCGACGTCGCGGTGAAGACCGTGGACGACGCGGTGATCGAGGATCCCGAGGACGTGGTGGTCGAGATCACGTCCAGCGCGATCTGCGGCACCGATCTGCACATGTACGACGGGCGCACCGGCGCGGAGCCGGGACTTGTCCTCGGGCACGAGCCGCTGGGCATCGTGCGGGAGGTCGGCTCCGACGTGCACCTGGTCCAGGCCGGGCAGCGCGTCGTCATCCCGACCCACCTGTACTGCGGCGTCTGCTACAACTGCGCCCGCGGCTACTCGGCGGCGTGCCTGCGGGTCCGGCCCGGCGGGTTCGGCGCCGCCTACGGGTACGCGGGCATGGGCCCCTACCGCGGCGCCCAGGCGGAACTGCTGCGGGTGCCGTTCGCCGACGCGAACTGCATCCCGCTGCCCGGTGAGCCGGGTGACGACCGCGAAGACGACTTCCTCATGCTCGCCGACGCGTTCGTCACCGGCTGGCACGCCACCGAGCTCGGGCAGGTCCAGCCGGCCAGCACCGTGGCCATCTTCGGGGCCGGGGCGGTCGGTCTGCTGGCCGCCCATTCCGCTCTGCTCAAGGGGGCCGGCGAGGTGTACGTGGTGGACCACGTGCCCGCCCGCCTGGACCGGGCGGCCGAGCTGGGCGCGACACCCGTCGACTTCAGCGGCGGGGATCCGGTCGAGCAGATCCGCGAGCTGCGCCGCTCCCGCGGGCTGCCGCTCGGCGAGGAGCAGCTGGCCGGGGTCGAGGCCGGCATCGACGCCGTGGGCTTCCAGGCCCGGGACCGTGACGATCCGAGCCGGGAGAACCCGCTGCAGGTGGTCAGCGATCTGGCCCGGCTGGTCAACACCACCGGCCACGTCGGCATCGCCGGGGTCTACGCCGAAAAGGACCTGCACCCGGCGCCCGGCGGCAGCCCCGACGGGCGGCTGACCGTGCCGTGGGCCAGTTTCTTCAGCAAGGGCGTCACCGTCGGCTTCGGGCGGACCCATGACCGGCGCTATACCGCGCGGCTGCGCGACCTGATCACCGCGGGCCGGGCGCGCCCGGGCCTGGTGGTCAGCCATCACGGCCCGCTGGACCGGGCCCCGGCGTTCTTCGACGCCTTCGACCGCCGGGCTGACGGCGTGGTCAAGGCCGTGCTGAACCCCTGACCCCACCGCACTGGCCCCACCGCACTGGCCCCACCACACCCAACCTCACAAACCAGCCTCACGTGCGCTCCCGCGGCAGGAACTGGACGGCGACCGACGCCGCCAGCGGCAGCACCGCCAGCCAGATCAGGGAAGCGGCGAACGCGTGCGCGAACCCGCCACCCAGCGCCCCGAAGAACACCACCCCGATGACCGCGACGCCGACCGAGTTGCCGACCTGGACGGTGGTGGCCTGGAGCCCGGAAATCGTGCCCGCCTGGCGGGGCGCCACCCGGGCCAGCACGATGCCGGTCAGCGGCGCGGTGAGCATGCCCATGCCGATCCCGGTGACCAGCAGCGGCAGCGCGAGCACCAGCACGTCGCTGCCCGGGCCGGTACGGGTGACCATGGCCCGCAGCGCGACCAGGCCGGCCGCCATCACCACGCCGCCCAGGGCCGGCCACTGCCGGCCGAGGCGGGCGATGAGCCGCGCCGGCACCAGCGAGGATGCCAGGTAGCCGGCGCCCACCGCGGTGAACATCGCGCCGGAGCCGAGCGCCGACATGCCCCGGCCGTCCTGGAGGTACAGGGCGAGGACCACGAAGAAGGACGCCATCGCGCAGTAGAAAACGGCGGTGGCCAGCAGCCCGGCGCTGACCGCGCGGTCGGCGAGCAGGGTCAGGTCGACCAGCGGCGTCCGGCCGCGCCGCAGCCGCCACCGCTGATGGACGGCGAACACCCCGAGGATCGGAAGCGAGGCGGCCAGGCACAGCCACGCCCAGGCCGGCCAGTGCTCCTGGCGGCCGTCGACCAGCGGCAGGATCACCGCGATCAGCCCCGCCGTCACCAGCGCGGTCCCGGCCAGGTCCAGCCGGTCGGCGGCGTTCCCGCGCGACTCGGCGAGCAGCCGCGGCGCGGCGATCAGCGCGGCCAGGCCGATCGGCAGGTTGACCAGGAAGCAGGTTCGCCAGCCCAGGCCCATGATGCCGGCCTGGATCAGCGCCCCGCCGAAAAGCTGCCCGAGGACCGCGGCCAGTCCGAGCGTCACCCCGTAGGCGGTGACGGCCTTCATCCGGTCCCGGCCCGTATAGGTCACGCCGATCAGCGACAGCGTCTGCGGGCCGGCCACGGCCGCGCCGAGGCCCTGGACCGCGCGGCTGGCGATCAGCACCGCCGCGTTGCCCGCGACCCCGCAGGCCAGTGAGGCCAGGGTGAACAGGGCCAGGCCGAGCACGAACATCCGCCGGCGGCCGTACCGGTCGCCCAGCCGGCCGCCGGTGATCAGGCCGACGCCGTAGGTCAGGCCGTAGGCGGTGACGACCCATTCGATTCCGGCCGGCCCCGCGTGCAGGTCCCGCTGCATCGAGGGGATGGCGACGTTAACGATGAAGAAGTCGAGCACGATCATGAACGTGCCGGTCAGGGTCACGGCGAGCGGCACCCACTTGCGGCGGCCGGCGTCGCGGCCGGCCAAGGAGCGGGCTGGCCCGCGGGAGATATTGAGCGTCATGGGCCCACCATCGGGCCCCGCCCCGGACCTGGTCGATTACCCGGCAGGTAATGGCCTCCGCTACCGGCGGCACCTATCGTCACCAGGTATGCAGACGCAGATGGTCGGGCAGCAACTGCGGGACTGGCGGGAGCGCCGCCGGGTCAGCCAGCTGGATCTCTCCCTTCAGGCCGGCATCTCGGCCCGCCATCTGAGCTTCGTGGAGACCGGCCGGTCCCGGCCGAGCAGCCGCCTGATCCTGCGGCTGTCGGAGCACCTGGACGTGCCGCTGCGCCAGCGCAACGCGCTGCTGCTGGCCGGCGGATTCGCGCCCGCCTACCCCGAGCACGCCCTCGACGCTCCCTCGCTGAACGCGGTGACGGAGGCGATGCGGCAGGTCCTCCACGGCCACCGGCCCAATCCGGCGCTGGCCGTGGACCGGCGCTGGGAACTCATCGACGCCAACGACTCCGTCACGCCCCTGCTCCGCGGCGCGGCCGCGCACCTGCTGGAACCGCCGGTCAACGTGCTGCGCCTGAGCCTGCACCCGGACGGGATGGCCCCGCGCATCGCCAACCTCGGCGAATGGCGGCATCACGTGCTCACCCGGCTGCGCCGTGAGGCGGAACGGGCCGGTGATCCCTTCCTCACCGCGCTGCACGAGGAGCTTCGCGGCTATCCCGGCGACGGCGCCGAGCCGCCCGCCGGGGACCCGGGGGCGGAAGCGGTCATCGTGCCGCTGCGGATCCGGCTGGACGGCGCCGAGCTGTCGTTCCTCAGCACCACGACGGTCTTCGGCGGCCCGCTCGACATCACCGTCGCCGAGCTGGCCATCGAGTCGTTCTATCCGGCGGACGCGCGGACCGCGGCGGCGATGCGCGAACTGGATCCCGGGCTGCCTTAGGTTGAAAGGGTGCGGTGGCGGGGCAAGTTGCTATGAGCAGCGGAACGGCGTCCTCAAGGATTCGGAACATAGCTGGAAACAGCTTGAGCCTGGAAACCGCGGCCCGCCGCACCCGGGTGGGGGTTATCTACCGGCGGTCGGCGTGCTCGTCAGCCGCAGCGTCGATCGCGGTTGCCCTGCTCGTCACGCCGCTCCAGCAGGTGACGGTGGCCGGCGAGCAGATCGGCGTGGGCGCCGCCGCCCCGTCGCTCAGCCTGTCGGGCCCGGGCGAGGTCGACCTGTTCGGCCAGCGGATGCCGACCACGCTGCAGTTCACCGGGCCGGTCCGGCCGCGGCTCACGCTGACCCGGATCACCCTCAACCAGCAGCTGGCCTCGATGTTCAGCCCCGGGCACGGCGACACGCCGGGACCCGAAGCCATCGGGCAGTCCCTGGCGTCCGGCTGGACCAGGTATTTCGCGTGGGAAGCCGGCGTGACCGCGGTCTGCGCCCTGCTGCTGACCGGGGCGGTCGCCGGGTGGGCCCGGTTCCCGCTTAAGCGGACGCTCGTGCTGCTCGGCGCCGGGCTGGTCCTGGTCGAGGCGGCCAACGCCGGCGGCATCATGGTCACCGCCTTCAGCGCCCCAGGCCAGCTGCGCCAGGTCGGCTCGCTCACCGGCCTGGTCGGGCAGGCCCGCCTGCCCGCGGTCCAGACCGCGGCCGGGGCGCCCCGGACCGACGTGCAGGCCGTGGTCGTGGGGGATTCGACGGCCGCCGGTCTCGGTAACCCGCCGGTCGCCGATCCGACCAAGCTGGACACCGCCTGTCACCGCAGCGTCGACGCCTACGCCGCCGACCTGGCCGCCGTCAACAGCTGGAACGTGCTCAACCTGGCCTGCAGCGGCGCCACCATCCAGGCCGGGGTCCTCGGGCCGCAGCAGATGGCCCGCGCCACCGCCCCGCCGCAGCTGGCCCAGGCCCGGAAGGCGACCCACGCATCGGTCGTCATCGTCAGCATCGGCGCCAACGACCTCGGCTGGTCGGGGCTGGTCCGCCTGTGCGCGGCCGCCGGGTCGTGCGACAACCGCGCCTCCACCGCCTACTTCCAGCAGCGGCTGGCCACGTTCACCTCGCAGTACTACCAGCTGCTGCAGCAGCTGGCCACGCTGCCGTCCCGCCCCCGCGTGCTGATCAACCTGTACTACAACCCGTTCGACCCCCAGAACCAGTGCCGCGACAGCCAGGGCCTGGACGCGGCCAAGGAGACGGCGCTCAGCGGGCTGCTCAACGCGCTCAACAGTGTCCTGTCCGACGGGGCCAAGGCGGCATCGGACCTCCCCGTCCAGCCCGATTTCACCGGTCACGCGCTGTGCGATCCCGGTCCGTACGTCCAGGGCGTGAAGGATCGGGCGCCGCTCCACCCGACCGCCGCGGGCCAGCTGGCCATCGCCCTGGCCGACGAGCAGGCCCTCCAGCAGGCGGAATCCATGCCCGGCGGCTCACCCGGAGCCGCTGGCGCCCACCCCGGCCACGTCGGGCACGTCGGCCACCCCGACGCCGTCCCCACCGGCCGCGCCGCGCGCCCCCGGCCGGTGACGACCCGGTCCCCTGCCGATCTGGCTGACGCGACGGGCCGGCTGAAGGCCCTGTGGCGGGTGTGGCAAGCTTGCTGCTATCTGAGGTAAGGGAGCCCGCCCGCGATGACCGGATCGCAGCCGCAGTCGCCTGTACCGCAGCCGATCCTGACGCCGCTGAGCACCGCGGCGATCTTCCTGATCGTGACCGTGAATCCGGGCGGCGAGCCGGTGGTCCGGGACCTTCTGGGGGACATGGCCGCGCTGCAGCGGTCGGTCGGGTTCCGGATCCCCGGGGCCGGGCTCTCGGTCGTCGCCGGGATCGGCTCTCAGATCTGGGACCGGCTGTTCGGCGGGCCGCGCCCGGCCGAGCTGCATCCGTTCCGTGAGCTGGCCGGCTGCCGGCACCGGGCCGTGTCCACGCCGGGTGACCTGCTGTTTCACATCCGCGCGAGCCAGATGGACCTGTGCTTCGAATACGCCGCCCAGGTCATGGCCCGGCTCGCGGATGCGGTCGGGTCTGCGACGAGGTGCACGGGTTCCGGTACTTCGACGAGCGTGACCTGATCGGCTTCGTCGACGGGACGGAGAACCCGGTCGGCCCGGCCGCCGAAGCGGCCGTGCTCATCGGCGACGAGGACTCCGGCTTCGCCGGCGGCAGCTACGTCATCGTGCAGAAGTACGTGCACGACATGCCCTCCTGGAACCGGCTCACGGTCGAGGACCAGGAGAAGGCCATCGGCCGCAGCAAGCTGTCCGACATCGAGATGCCCGACGAGATCAAGCCGGCCGACTCCCATGTCGCGCTCAACACCATCTATGACCCCGACGGGACTCAGCGGCAGATCGTGCGGGATAACATGCCGTTCGGCTCGGCCGGGAGCGGGGAGTTCGGCACCTACTTCATCGGCTACGCGGCCACCCCGAGCGTGACCGAGCAGATGCTGCAGAACATGTTCATCGGCCAGCCGCCGGGGAACACCGACCGGATTCTGGACTTCTCCACGGCGGTGACCGGCAACCTGTTCTTCGTCCCGTCCGCTGATTTCCTCGACGACATCCCCGACCCTCCGGACGCAGCGGGGGCCGCGCGGCCGGTCCCCGCGCCAGCCGAGTCCGCCGCCGTACCCGCGCCGCCGAGCCCGCCGCCACGCCTGGCCCGTCGTCGCCGTCCAGCGGTTCGCTCGGGAATCGGCGACCTGAAGAGGAGCACCCAGCCATGAACAACCTGCACCGCGAGCTGGCCCCCATTTCCGACGCCGCTTGGGCGAGCATCGAGGAGGAGGCCCGGCGCACGTTCGCCAGCTACCTGGCCGGCCGCGGGTCGCGGACGTCCAGGGCCCCGACGGCGCCGAACTGTCCGCCGTCAGCACCGGTCACCTGGCTGATATCAGCGAACCCGGGCCCGGGAGTCAGGGCCCGCGTCCGCCGGGCGCAGCCGCTGGTCGAGCTGCGGGTGCCGTTCAGCCTGGGCCGCCAGGACATCGACGACGTCGAGCGGGGCGCCCAGGACCCCGACTGGCAGCCGCTGAAGGACGCCGCGAAGACGATCGCGTTCGCCGAGGACCGGGCGGTGTTCGAGGGATACCCGGCGGCCGGCATCGAGGGCATCCGGGCCGCCACGTCGAACCCGGCCCTGACCCTGCCGGTGGACGCGCACGGCTACCCCGACGTCATCAGCCGGGCCCTGTCCTCACTGCGGCTGGCCGGCGTCGGCGGCCCGTACACGCTGGCGCTCGGCACGGACGCCTACGCCGCCGTCAGCGTGACCTCCGACTACGGGTATCCCATCCGTGAGCAGCTCGACCGCCTGCTCGACGGGGAGATCCTGTGGGCCCCGGCCATCGACGGCGCCTTCCTGCTGTCCGCCCGCGGCGGCGACTACGCGCTCCAGTTCGGCCAGGACGCCTCGATCGGCTACCTGTCCCACGACGCGGCCAGCGTCGAGCTGTACCTCCAGGAGTCCATGACCTTCCTGGTGTACGCGGGCGAGGCCGGCGTGGCGCTCAGCCCGCCTTCGTAGCCCCGAGGGGCGCGAACCTGACCTCGTGCGGGCCGGCCTGCGGCGCGGCGAAGGCCAGCACGCGCCCGGCCTCACTGGTGAGGGCGTCGCGGTCAGGACCGCTCACCGGCTCGTCGAAGAGCTCGACCGTCAGCGTCGCGGCGGTACGGGAGCGGCTCACCCGCCATGTGCCGGCCACAAAGCCGTCGACGAGGACGGTCCCGGGAAAGACGCCATTCGGCACGCTGAACAGGCGCTTGCGTTGCGTCTCGCTCATGATCCGGGTGCGGTCGGCATGGGACAGGATGAGGTTGTCGTACTCGGCGACCAGGCGTACCGGGGCCGGGGTATCGGGGCTGGGCCGGGGCCCGGCCGGCAGGTCGAGCAGCTCGCGGCCGTCCTCGTCGCGGAAGACCCGCAGCCCGGACCGCATCCGGTCGGTCACCTCGCGCAGCCGGGTCAGCCCCGACCACGCCTGCACGTCGGCCACGGTCGCCGGGCCGAACGCGGCCAGATACCGCTCCACCAGCGCCTCAAGCGAGGGGCCAGCGTCCAGCGCCCGCCCGAGCCACGTTTCGGCGGACGTGTGCCGGGCCTGCCCCGCCTTCCCCCACACCGCCCGGGGCGGCACCTGGACCAGCGGCACCAGCGCCCGGACCGCCTGGGCCAGGGCGGCCGGCGGATGGCCGGGCCACCGCCCGGCTAGCAGGCCACCCAGCTCGGCGAACGTCAGGGGCCGTTCCTCCACCAGTTCCCGGCCCGCGGCCGCGACGGCCCGGACGTCGGCCCCGGCCAGCTGCCGGCCGAAGGTCGTGTTGAGCGCGCGGTCGAGAACCGGCTGGATCAGCGGGCGCAGAGCCAGGCAGTCGCGCGCGGAGACCAGGTGGATGGTCCCGCGCATCAGCCCGATCCGGACGACGTCCCGGCTCACCAGCAAGTCGGCCAGGTCGGCGGCGCGGAAATCCTCGAGCCGCGACAGCAGGCCGAAGTAGGGCGGGAACGGCGCCTGCGCCTGCATCCCGACCAGGTGCTCGACCAGCGCTCTGACCCGGCCCCCGCGGCCGGGCCCCGTCACCGGCGCGGTGACCGGCGTGCGGCGCAGCAGGTGCTGCCGCTCCAGCAGCGCCCGGTTCAGCGCCCGCAGGCTGATCAGCTCCGGCCCCATCGCGCCCCCCAGCCCAAAGGTGTGCAGTTTCTGCTGCTATAGCAGCAGAAACTGCACACAAATACCTTGAAGCGATCTTGTCATTCGCAGGATGACCCAGTCGGATCGAGTTTCCGCAGTATGCGCGGAAAAGTCGACCCGAAGAGGAACTACGTCTCGGCTGCGGGTCCGAGGAGGCGGAAGTGAATCTCCGTCGGCTGCTGGGCCGCGCCGTTGACGGGGACGAGGTCCTGGGGGCAGGCGGACAGGACCAGGATCAGGTCGGTTTCGGCGCGCAGGCGGACCAGGTCGCCGGGGCGGCTGCGCGGGGGCGCGAAGCTCAGCGAGCCGTCGGCCGTCCACGGTACGTTCATGAACAGGTTGAGCGGCGCGGGCACCGCGGGCGGGGTCTCCCCCAGCTCACGCAGCGCGGCCGCGAAGTTGCCGGCGCAGCTGTCGTGGTCGCCCTCGGCCCCGAGCTGCCGGTACCGCTCCGCGTCGCAGGAGGCCATCAGGGTGTCGTGGATGCCGGGGCTGGTGTCGGCGACCAGCGTCATCAGCGCACGGCGGCCGTTGCTGTACAGGGCGTCGCCGGGCCGCGGGACCAGCCGCCCCAGCGCCACCCGCGTGTGCTCCATGGACATGTGCTCGGCGCCGTCCGGCGGGCACACCGCCCAGGTGTCCACGACCTGGGTGCCGGACGGGTTGATGATCTCGATCTCCGCGCCGCGCACCATGCGGACGGCGCGGCCGCCGCGGGCCGGGATTACCGTGACCGGATCGGGCATCGCGCCTCCCTGATTGGCGGGCCCGCTGGCGGGCGGGACAGTTGTCGATCTTAACTGGGGCATGCTGGACTGCATGCTTGACTGGCGGATGGCCCTGCGGAGATTGGACTGACGTGCGCTTTGTGTTCACCCCCCCGGCCGAGCACGCTGCCGGGCTGCTGTCCCTGCCGTGGGATGAGTCGCTGGAGGCCTGGAAGGACGAGCGGCTGGTCGAGATCCGGCAGCGCGGGATCTCGCGGCACATCGTCCGGTTCGCCGTGGACGACGGCACGCTGTACGCGCTCAAGGAGATCAACGAGCGGCTCGCGCGGCGCGAGTACCGGCTGCTGCGGTCCCTGGCCGAGCTGGGCATTCCCGCCGTCGAGGTGGTCGGCGTCGCGGTGGACCGCGGCCCGGACGGCGACGCGATCCTGGTGACCCAGTTCCTGACGTACGCGACGACCTACCGGGCCGTCTTCTCCAGCCCGCGCGGCGGCCAGCCGACCGACCGGCTGCTCGATGCCCTGGTCGAGCTGCTGGTGCGGCTGCACCTGTCGGGCTTCTTCTGGGGGGACTGCTCGCTGTCCAACACGCTGTTCCGCTATGACGCGGGCACGCTGGAGGCCTACCTGGTCGACGCGGAGACCAGTGAGCAGCATCCGCAGCTGAGCGATGGCCAGCGCCACTATGACCTCGATCTGGCCGTCGAGCGGGTCTTCGGCGAGCTGCTCGACTTGCAGGCCGCCGACCTGCTGCCGGCCGACGTCGACCCGCTGGAGATCGCCGAGGAGCTGCCGCGGCGCTACGACCGGCTGTGGGACGAGCTCACCCGGGAGGAGATACTCCGCCCGGACGAGCAGCGGTACCGGATCGCCGAGCGGCTGCGCCGGCTCAACGACCTCGGTTTCGACGCCGAGGAGGTCGAGCTGATCAGCACGCCGGAGGGCAACCGGCTGCGGATACGGACCCGGGTCGCCGAGTCCGGGCGCAGCAGCCGGCAGCTGTTCCTCCGGACCGGGCTGGACGTGAGCGAGAACCAGGCCCGCCGCCTGCTGAACGACATCGCCAGCTTCCGCGCCTACCTGGAGCAGAAGGAAGGCCGGCCGGTGTCGGAGATCGTCGCGGCCAACAAGTGGCTGGAGGAAGTCTACGACCCGGTGATCGCGGCGATCCCCGCCGACCTGCGGGGACGGCTGGCCCCGGCCGAGATCTTCCACGAGATCCTCGAGCACCGCTGGTACATGTCGGAGACGGCCGGCTGCGACGTCGGCACCACCGCCGCCGCCCGCTCCTACTTCAAGCGGGTCCTGCCCAACGCGCCCGAGCCCCTGGAGGGGACGGCGAACGGCGCTCAGCCGGCGGAGGAAGCGGAGCGCCGGGTCGCAGGCACCGGGTCAGGGCAGCGCGAAGGCCGGCCCTCAGCTGCCAGGCCGACGGCATCAGCTGGGAATAGAGCGCTACCGTCTGCTCGGCGACCGCAGGCCAGCCGAACTCGGCCACGGCCCGGGCCCGGCCCGCCTGGCCCATGGCCTCGGCCAGGCCCGGGTCGCGCACCAGCGTGTTCAGCGCGTCGGCCAGGTCCTCCGGGACGCCCGGCGGGACCAGCAGGCCGGTCTTGCCGTCCTCCACGACCTCGGGGATGCCGCCGACCCGGGAGGCGACCACGGCGGTCCCGCACGCCATCGCCTCCAGGTTGACGATGCCCAGCGGCTCGTACAGCGACGGGCACGCGAACACCGTGGCGTGGGTCAGCAGCTGGATGACGTCGGGCTTGGGCAGCATCTCCGGTATCCACACCACCCCCGACCGCTCTTCCCGCAGGCCGTTCACCAGGCTGGTCACCTCGGCCAGCAGCTCCGGCGTGTCGGCCTGGCCGGCGCACAGCACCAGCTGCGCCGACGGGTCCAGGAGGGACGCCGCGCGGAGCAGCACGGGCAGGCCCTTCTGCCGGGTGATCCGGCCCACGAAGATCACATACGGCCGGGACAGGTCGATCCCGTACCGTTCCACCACGTCGGTCGCGGGGTCCGGGGCGTACTCACTCGTATCGATGCCGTTACGTATCACCCGTACTCGTTCGGGATCAATGTCGGGATAAGCAGCCAGGATGTCGGCGCGCATGCCGTCGGAGACCGCGATCACGGCGGCGGCCGAGGTGGCCGCGACCCGCTCGCACCAGGACGATAGGGCGTACCCGCCGCCGAGCTGCTCGGCCTTCCACGGGCGCAGCGGCTCCAGCGAGTGCATGGTGACCACGTGCGGGATGCCGTACAGCAGCGCGGCCAGGTGGCCGCCCAGGTTGGCGTACCAGGTGTGGGAGTGGACGAGGTCCACCCCCTCGGCGGCGGCGGCCATCGACAGATCGGTCGAGATCGTCTGCAGGGCCGGGTTGGCGCCGGCCAGCTTGTCCCACGGCTGATGGGCGACGGCGTCCGGCCGGTCCCGGCCCTGGCAGTGGACGGTGAGATCCACCAGCCTGGCCAGCTCCCGGGCCAGGTACGTCACGTGCACGCCCGCGCCGCCGTAGACCTCGGGCGGGTACTCGCGGGTGAACAGCGCCACCCGGAGCCGGTGCGCGCCGTCCGTTGTCACGGCGTCACCACCTGGCCCTTACCGACGACCGTCACGCCGCCGGCCGAGACGACGAACCCGCGGGCCCGGTCGTGCTCCTTGTCCACGCCCACCGTCACTCCCTCGGGGACGGTCACGTTCTTGTCGATGATCGCGTTCCTGACCACGGCGTGGCGGCCGATGGTCGTGTTGTGCAGGATCACCGACCGCTCCACCACCGCCCAGCTGTTGACCCGGGCCCCCGGGGACAGGACCGACTCGCGGACCAGGCCGCCGGAGATGATGACGCCGTTGCTGACCAGGCTGTTGATCGCCCGGCCCACGCGGTCGCCCGACTCGTGCACGAACTTGGCCGGCGGCAGCGAGGGCACGTGGGTCAGGATCGGCCAGCGGTCGTTGTACAGGTTGAACAGCGGCTGGACCGCGCACAGGTCCATGTGGGCGTCGAAGTAGGAGTCCAGCGTCCCGACGTCACGCCAGTACAGGACGTCGTCAGGGGCGGAGCCGGGCACTTTGTTGCTGAGGAAGTCGTACGCCTGGGCGCAGCCGTCGCGGACCAGCATCGGGATGATGTTGCCGCCCATGTCGTGCCGGCTGGAGTCGTCGGCCGCGTCCTTGCGCAGCGCGTCCACGAGCACGTCGGTGGAGAACACGTAGTTGCCCATGGAGGCGTACGCCTGGTCCGGCTGGCCCGGGATGGCCGGGGGGTCGGCCGGCTTCTCCAGGAACGCCTCGACCGTGCGCCCGTCCTTGGCCACGCCGACCACGCCGAACTCGGTGGCCTCTTCCCTCGGTACCGGGATGGCCGCGACCGTCACCCCGGCGCCGCCCGCCACGTGCTGGTCGATCATCTGGGCCGGGTCCATCCGGTAGACGTGATCGGCGCCGAAGACAATGACGATAGTCCGGCTGCGCGTCGTTGATCAGGTTCATCGACTGGTAGATGGCGTCCGCCGAGCCGGTGTACCACTGCGGGCCCAGCCGCTGCTGAGCAGGCACCGGGGTCACGTAGTTGCCGAGCAGGGTGCTCATCCGCCACGTGGTGGAGATGTGGCGGTCGAGGCTGTGGCTCTTGTACTGGGTCAGGACGCAGATCTGCCGGACACCGCCGTTGACGAGGTTCGAGAGCGCGAAATCGATCAGCCGGTAGAGGCCGCCGAACGGGACCGCTGGCTTGGCCCGGTCCGCGGTCAGCGGGCTGAGGCGCGTACCGGCGCCACCGGCGAGAACGATTCCCAGGACGCACGGGTCCGGCATTTCCTGGCCTCCTTGAGCATGGTGCCGGGCTGTTCGGCCCGGGGCTTACCGCCATGCTCTCCCTCAAGTGCCCAAACAGGGAAGATCTACTGGCCGAACGGTAAAAGAAGCGCCGGCCGCGCCGGTCCCGGCGGGGACCGGCGCGGCCGGGACGGTGCGGGGCGGCTCAGCCGGGGCGGTCAGCCGGGCGGCTCAGCCGGGCGGCTCAGCTGGGCGAGGCGGCCACGATGATCCGGTCGAAGTCCGGGGAGTACGCGCCCGGATCCCCGATCTGGATCGTGTTGTTCCCCGCGGCCAGGGCCAGCGACACGGTCATCGTGCCGGTGGTGTTGTAGCTCCCGGTCGAGGCGAAGGACAGGGCCTGCGGCGGGCCGCCGTTCACGCTGATCATGGCCTGCCGCGGATCTCCCGAGCAGTACACGAGGGTCACGCGGTAGGTCCCGGCGCTGGGCACGTTGATGTTGTTGAACGTCAGCGTGCCGCCGTTACCCACGTAGCCGACCTTCGCGCCGCCCGAGCAGGTCGAGCAGGTCGACACCACGGCGCCGCCGGCCAGCGTGTTGCCCGCCGCCTCCGCCTCGTACGACGTGGCCAGGGCGGGGGGCGTGGCCCCCGCGGAGGCACTGAAGCCACCGAACACGACCTGGCCGGGCGTCCCGGCGGCGTGCGACGTCACGAACATGCCGGCGTCCTGCGTCGCCGCCTGGCCGGGGACGGTCGCGGTGCCCACGGCGAGCCAGTCGCTGCCGTCGAACGAGTAGTAGCCGGTGTAGGCGGAGCCGTTGCGGACCAGTTTGAGCCAGACCGGCAGGCTCTCCGGGATGGTCCCGTTGGGCGGCGTGACCTGGTCGATATAGGTGCCGCTGTTGTCGTTCCATTGCAGCTGGACGCCGCCGCCCGGCGACTCGAACAAGATCACGCCCTCCGGGCCGGTGCCCGACGCGGTCATGTCGTTGCGCACGATGATCCCGGCCTTGGCGAACCCGCTCATGCTCTGCTGCGAGGTCACCTCGGTGGTGATCGTCGCGGCGCTGCCCACCGCGCCCTTGGCGTAGATGGTGCTGTAGGCGTCGGTGCCGGTGAACAGGTCGGCGCCGGCCCCGGAGATGCCGAACTGCTGGCCGGACTGGCCGAACACCGCCGGGGCGTCGGTCGCCGAGGAGAAGGTCTGGTACGGCGCCTTGACCGGCGGGCTGGTCGTCACCTGGTCCTGCACCGACACGCTCTGCCGGGGCCATCGGCGGCCAGGAGTAGCTCGCCGTCCCGGTGACCGTGCTCGTCTCGAACAGGCCGGTTGGCTGCGGCGCGATGACCTTGAACGTGGCCTGCACGGTCTTGCCCGCGCCGACCGCCGGGAACGACGTACGCGAGGTCGCGGTCACGGACCAGCCGGACGGCACCTGGAGGCCGAGCTTGACCCCGAGCGCCGGCAGCGCGCCGTTGTCGGTGAACGACTCGGTGGCCGTGACCGGCCTGGCCGCCCGACATGCTGCTCAGGCCGGTGAGGTTCAGCGTTGCGGCCGGGGGCGCGGCGGCCGGGTTACTGCAGCGGGCTGACCCGGAACAGCGCCACTCCGTGCGAGGGCACCTGGGCGCTGATCGTGCCCGGTGGTCTCAGTCTGCTGGTGCGTCCACAGGTTGTTCAGCAGGTAGGAGCGGGCCGGGCTTGAGGCCGAGCGCGGACGCCGACGTCGAGATGGTCTCGGGGGCGCCGCTGGTGTTGAACAGGCCCACCACGACGTCGCCGTTCTTCTCGGTCTTGGCGAAGGTCTGCTCGGTGGGCGTGTCGGCGATCCGGGCGGCGTCGATGCCGTCCTGGTCGACCGATATGACGCTGCGGTTCTTCAGCAGCGCCAGGTCGGTTGGGTCGAGGTTGGTCAGGTCGGTGCCCAGGATGAACGGGGACGCGGCCAGCGCCCACAGGCTCATCTGAGTCTGCCGCTCGTCGTAGGTGAGGCCGTCGTTGCTGCCGTTGCCGACCTCGATCGAGTCGTAGTCGTTGAACGCGCCGGGCCCGCCGTACGGCTGCCACGCCGCGACCTGGTCGAAGCGGCCTGCCACGTTGTTCCAGTCGGTCAGCGGGTAGCTGCTGCCGCCGGTCCCGCAGTAGCACTCGACGTCGCCGCCGGTCCGCCAGCCGTTGGAGTACTGCTTCCAGATCGACGCGTCGGCGATGTTGAGGCTGTTGGACAGCTCGAGGTGGATCGGGCGGCCGGTCTGCTGGAGGGCGTTGGACCAGGCCTGGACGTCGGGGATGTCGAAGGATCCCACGCCGTCGAGCTTGACGTAATCGGCGCCCCAGGACGCGAACTGCTTCGCCCACGAGTTGATGAACGCCTGCGCGCCGGGCTTGCTGTAGTCGATGCCGACCATGCCGCCGCAGTTGTAGTTGTTCTCACCGACCGACGGCTCGGCGATCTGGTCGGCGGTGTACGAGGTGCCCTCGATCGGGGTGTTCTGCGCCACGGCCTGCTTGGAGATGCCGGGGGTCACGTACACGCCGAACTTCAGCCCGAGGCCGTGCACGTAGTTGGCGACGGCCTGGATGCCGTTGACCGACCCGCTGGAGGGGAACTTGGTCGCGTCGATCACCCAGCGGCCGTACTGATCGACGTTGGGGCCCTGGCTGCCCGGGCACTGGTACCAGAAGTCGTCCAGGTTCACGTACTGGTAGCCGACGCCGGTCAGGCCGCTGGATTTCATGGCCTGGGCCTGGGCCTCGATCTTGGCCGCCGTGGGGTGGCTCCGGATGAAGCTCCAGCTGCTCCAGCCCATGGCCGGCGTCAGGCCGACGCCGTTGGCCTCCGCCGGCGCCGCGGTTGCCGCGCGGGCTGTGGTCTGTGCGCGGGCTGTGGGCGCGGCGGGCCGACGGCGCGGCCGAGGTGGCCGCGAAGGCTGCGAGCGGCACCGCCGCCAGCCCGGCCACCAGGCCACGGATCAATCTCTTCATGCATCCTCCCTGATGCGCGGCCGGCGCGCCGCTCGGGCCGCGCTGCCGCTCCGGCCACGCTGCCGCCCGGGCTGAGGCGAAACGTTCCTATGGGGACTTCCTACGCTCTAGAACAAATTCCGTCAAGGATGCCCGAAAACTTGCTGTAACTAAACAGTTCTATCGCCATAGCCACACGAACCAAGGGGTGTTCCGGCGCCCGGCACGTCACATGCCCAGCCCTCCCCATAGACGACAGCGAGCGGGATTATGTTTGAGCCCGCGACGCCGGCTAGCTGACACCCTCCTCGGCGAACCCGGGGCGCGGGCCGTCCGGCCGCCCGTCCCGGCGGTGATCGTCCACGCCGGATGCGGCCGGGAGCGTGACGGTCAGGTGCGTCCACGCCAGCTCGGCCGCGGCGGCCAGGCAGCCGTCCACCACGGCCTCGGTGCCCAGCGCGCTGACCCGCACCTCGGGCATGACCGGGGCCAGCGACCGGAGCTCACCGGTGACCGCATCCGCGAAGCCCGGGGCCTGGCCGATGCCGCCGCCCAGAACGATCAGCTCGGGATCGGCGATCGTCACCACGGTGCACAGCACCCGGGCCAGCAGCCGCGCCTCGTCGGCCACGACCGCCGCCGCGCGCTCGTCACCCTTGGCCGCCGCCATGAACACCCGCCGCGCCGAGACCTGGCCGCGCATCCCCGCCCGCCGGGCCGAACGGACCACGGCCGAGGACGCCGCGGCTGCCTCCAGCGGGCCGCGCCGGCGCGCCTCGTCCGGATCGGCGCCCTGCCCGCCCGTCATCGGGATGTAGGCGATCTCCCCGGCCACGCCGTGCGCACCCCGGATGAGCTGGCCGCCGATGACGAGCCCCATCCCGATCCCGGTGCCGACCGAGACGAAGGCGAAGCTGTCGACGTCACGGCCGTGCCCGTAGGCCCGCTCGGCCAGCGCGGCGGCGTCGATGTCGTTCTCCAGGACCAGCGATTCGCCGAACGCCTCACGCAGCTGGGTCAGGACTTCCGGCCGTTCCCACCCCGGCGGCCGGCCGGTCAGGGCCATCGCGTTGCGCCGCGGGTCGTAGACGCCGGGGCTGCCGATGACGGCCTGCGTGATGTGGGACCGGCTGACCCCGGCCTCCGCGCACAGGCCGTCGGCCAGGCCGATCAGCTCGTCGGCCCGGGCGCGGAAGCTGGCCGCGCGCGACCGGGCCGACGACCGGGCCCGGACCACGCCGGACAGGTCGGCGAGCGCGCCCCGCAGGTAGTGCGCGCCGACGTCCAGGCCGAGCACGAAGCCCGCCTCGGGCCGGACCTCGTACAGCCGCGCCGAGCGGCCCGGGCGGCCGGTCTGCTGGCCCGCGACCCGGATGAGGCCGGCCCGTTCCACCGTGGCCAGGGCGAGGGAAACCGTGGGCTTGGACAGCCCGGACAGCCGGGCCAGGTCGGCCCGCGAGCAGGGGCCGAGGTCGCGGATGTGGCCCAGCAGGAGCTGCTCGTTGAGCTCGCGGATGAGCTGGGGGCGTGCCGCCGACATCGCCCCGGACAAGCCAGCCGGCTTAGCCGTCACCGCCACCTCCGGGACCATCTTCCCGTATCGCCGTCGCTGGTCACGATTGGGAACGCGCCCTTGTGAGCCCTAAATAGTTAGGATACTGTCCTAACTAATTCAGGCAAGGGCCGCCGCCCACTCCCTTTCAGCGAAGGGTTAGCGCCATGAGACGCCTCAAAATCATCGGGGTCCTCATCGCCTCCGGCTTGCTGGCCGCCGCGTGCGGGACCAGCTCGTCATCCTCAGGGAAGTCGTCAGGCCCGAGCGGCACGCTGACCCTTTCCAACGAGCAGGGGACGCTGTGGACCTGTAGCTTCAACCCGTTCAACCCGTCGAATCTCGCCAACGGATCGTCGATGGGGCAGGTGTACGAGCCCCTGGCGTTCGTCAACACGCTCCAGAACGCCAAGGCCACGCCCTGGCTGGCCACCTCGTGGGCCTGGAACGGCAGCAACACCATGCTGACGTTCACCATCCGGCCGGGTGTCAAGTTCAATGACGGCACGCCGATGAGCGCGGCGGACGTGGTGTTCACCTTCAACCTGCTGAAGAAGTACCCCGCATTGGACCTCAACTCGGTCTGGTCGGTCCTGTCGAGCGTGACGCAGAAGGCCACCAACCAGGTTGTCATGACGTTCAAGGCCGCCGCGGTGCCGTACTTCTACTACATCGCCGACCAGGTGCCGATCGTGCCCCAGCACGTCTGGTCGAAGATCTCCAACCCGGTGACGTTCAAGGACGAGAACCCGGTGGCGACCGGCGCGTTCATCGTGAGCCCGTGCAGCGCGCAGAACATCACCTACGTGGCCAACCCGCACTACTGGCAGCCCGGCGAGCCGAAACTGGCCAAGGTCCTGTACCCGGCGTTCACCTCCAACGACCCGGCCAACACCTACCTGGCCACCGGGCAGGCCCAGTGGGGCAGCCAGTTCATCCCGAACATCGGCAAGTTCTACACGTCGAAGAGCCCGGACAACCACTACTGGTTCCCGCCCGTCGCCAACGTCAGCCTGATCCCCAACCTGACCGTCCCCGGGCTGAACAACGTCGCGGTCCGGCAGGCCATGGCCTACGCGATCGACCGGAGCCGGGTCTCCCAGATCGGTGAGTACGGCTACGAGCCCCCGGGCAATCAGAGCGACATCACGACCCCGACGTTCTCCAGCTGGCTCGACTCCGCCGCCGCGGCCAAGTACAACTACAGCTACAACCCGGCCAAGGCCCAGCAGATCCTGACCGCGGCCGGCTTCAAGAAGGGCTCGGACGGCATCTACGCCTCGCCGTCGGGCCAGAAGCTGTCGTTCACCGTCATCAACGTCGGCGGCTACTCCGACTGGGTGGCCGCGATGCAGGTCATTCAGCAGGAACTGCAGGCGGTCGGCATCCGGATAACGCCGGACAATCTGTCACAGAACGACTTCATCACCCGCCTGTACGACGGCAACTACCAGCTCGCCTATTACAACCAGCTGACGGCCGGCCCGGCGCCCTACTACGAGCTGCGGGGGTGGCTGTACTCGCCCAACTCCGCGCCGATCGGCAAGCAGGCCTCGACCAACTGGGAGCGCTATAGCAACCCGGCCACCGATCAGCTGATCAGGGCCTACGGTGCCACCACCAACCCGGCGACGCAGCACCAGATCGTGAACCAGTTGCAGCAGGTTGTGCTGCAGGACGTGCCGTTCATCCCGGTCACCGAGGAAGTCGACTGGTACCAGTACAACACCGCGAACTTCACCGGGTGGGTCACGCCCAGCAACCCGTACGCGCTGCCGGCCGCCTACGCCTACCCGGACATGGGGCAGGTGCTGCTGCACCTGGCGCCGAAGTAGGGAGACATGAGGTTCGCGCTCCGCCGCCTCGGCTTCTTCCTGCTCACGCTGTGGGCGGCGGTCACCCTGAACTTCTTCCTGCCGCGGCTGATGCCGGGGAACCCGGCGCTGGCCATGATGGCCAAGTTCCACGGCCGGCTGAGCGGGCAGGCCCTGAACGCGCTGGAAGTGATCTTCGGCGTCGGCACCCATCAGAGCCTGCTCGCCCAGTACCTGAACTACCTGGGCGACATCGTGACCGGGAACTTCGGGACGTCGCTGTTCTTCTTCCCCGAACCGGTCAGCCAGGTCGTGCGGGGCGCGATCCCGTGGACGCTCGGCCTGGTCGGCGTGACGACGATCCTGGCCTTCGCCCTCGGCACCGGCCTGGGCATCGTCACGGCCTGGCGCCGCGGCAGCCGGCTCGACAGCATCATGCCGCCGGTCTTCGTGATCACCTCGGCCATCCCCTACTTCTGGGTCGGGATGATGTTCATCCTGATCTTCGGGGTCCGGCTGAAGTGGCTGCCCTATACGTTCGGCTTCGATCCGAGCGTGACGCCGGGTTTGTCCGGCGCGTTCATCGGCAACGTGCTCGAGCACGCCGTGCTGCCCGCCCTGGCCCTGCTGATCACCACGATCGGGACCTGGATCCTGACCATGCGCAACACGATGATCGCCGTGCTGGCCGAGGACTACGTGCGGATGGCCCGGGCCAAGGGCCTGCCGGGGCGGCGGATCATGTTCGACTACGCGGCCCGCAACGCGATCCTGCCCAACCTGACCGGCTTCGCCATGTCACTCGGGTTCGTGGTCGGCGGGGCCATCCTCATCGAGTACGTCTTCGACTATCCCGGCGTCGGCTACATGCTGCTGCAGGCGGTGGAGAACGAGGACTATCCGCTCATGCAGGCGCTGTTCCTGCTGATCACGGTGGCGGTGCTGGTGGCCATCCTGCTGTCCGACATCGCCACCGCGCTGCTGGATCCGCGCACCCGGACGGCGGGGTAGCCATGGCCATGATGCGCGCCCCGGTGGGGCCGGGCGAGGCCGGGGGCCCCGGCGCCGTCCCGCCCGTTCTCGTCCCGGCCGGCCGGGGCCGGATGCCCGCCGCGCAGGCGCTGGCCCGGATGGCGCAGGCCGTGCGCTCCAACCGGAAGGCTACGGCCGGCACCCTGCTCTTGCTGTTCTTCTGCCTGGTCGCGATCTTCCCCGGCGTCATCGCGCACGACAACCCGGCCGCCGAGGTGTACGGCCGCAGCCTCGGCCCGTCGGCGAGCCATCTCTTCGGCACGACCGCCTACGGACAGGACCTGTTCGCCCAGGCGGTATGGGGTACCCGGCAGGTGCTGATCGTCGCGTTCGGCGCCGGCCTGGCCTCGACCGCTATCGCCGTCGTGATCGGCGTCGCCGCCGCCTACCTCGGCGGGATCTGGGACGGCGGGCTCAACCTGCTCACCGACGTGCTGCTGGTCATCCCGCTGTTCCCGCTGCTCATCGTGATCGCCGCCTACGTGCACAACTCGGGCACCGCGGTCCTCATCGCCGTGCTCACGCTGACCGGCTGGTCCTACACCGCCCGGCAGCTGCGCGCGCAGGCGCTCTCGCTGCGGAGCCGGGACTTCCTCCAGGCCGCCCGGGTCCGCGGCGAGCGCCGGCTGTACATCGTCGTGGTCGAGATCATCCCCACCATGACCTCGCTGATCGTGGCGAGCTTCCTGACCAACGCGCTGTACGCGGTGCTGTTCGCGTCCAGCCTCCAGTTCGTCGGCCTCGGCGACCCGAGCTCGACCAGCTGGGGCACGATGCTCTACTGGGCCCAGAACAATGAGGCCCTGCAGACCGGCCAGTACCTGTGGGCCGTCATCCCCGGGGCGTGCATCGCCGCCCTCGGCGCGGCCTTCGCCCTGCTCAACTACGCCTTCGACGAGATCGGCAATCCCGCGCTGCGGCCCATGCGGAGGAGGCGCATCACGCGTGCCCGCTAACAGCTCCCGGCTCGCCGCCGGCGCCCAGCCGACCCAGGATCCCGTCCTGGCCGTCAGCGGCCTGTCGGTCACCTACATGCTGGACCGCGGGCCGGTCCGCGCGGTCGACGACGTGAGCTTGGCCGTGAAACCGGGCGAGTTCGTCGGCATCGTCGGCGAATCGGGCTGCGGCAAGTCGACCCTGCTGTTCGCGATCGCCCGGCTGCTGTCCCCGCCCGCGGAGGTCAGCGGGGGCAGCGTCACCTTCCAGGGGCAGAACATGGTCGGCCTGACCGACCGGCAGCTCGCCGCGGTCCGGTGGAAGGACCTGTCGGTCGTCATGCAGAGCGCGATGAACGCGCTGAACCCGGTCAAGTCGATCGGGGCGCAGTTCCGCGACGTGCTGCGCGCGCACGGCATCGGCTCCCGTGCCGAGATCACGCAGCGGTCGGCCGAGGTGCTCCGCATGGTCGGCATCGACCCCGTGCACCTGAAGAGCTACCCCCACCAGCTGTCCGGCGGGATGCGGCAGCGGTCCATGATCGCGATGGCCATGCTGTTCACCCCGGACCTGGTGATCATGGACGAGCCGACGTCGGCCCTGGACGTGGTGGCCCAGCGCTCGCTCATGGTGCAGATCAAGGAGCTGCAGCGCCAGTTCGGCTTCGCGATCATCTTCGTCACCCACGACATGTCGCTGGTCAGCCACTTCTCCGACCGGCTGATGGTGATGTACGCCGGCCAGGTCGCCGAGTTCGGCCCGACGCGGGAGGTCTTCGACTCGCCCCGGCACCCCTACAGCGCCGGCCTGCTGGACGCGTTCCCGTCGATCACCGGCCCGCGCGTCCCGCTGACCGGCATCCCCGGACGGCCGCCCGACCTGGGCCGTCTCGCGGCCGGGTGCCGCTTCGCGCCGCGCTGCCCGAAGGTGATGGACCGCTGCGAGCAGACGCCGCCGGACCTCTACCCGGCCGGCGGGGTGGTGGTCCGCTGCCTCCTGCACGAGACCGGCGGGAGCGGCGATGAGTGACGTGCCAGGCGCCGCTGCTGACGACCGAAGGGCTGACCAAGCACTTCAAGATCGGCAACGCGCTGTCCCGGCGCACCCTGCACGCGGTCGACAACGTGAACCTGACCATCGGCGAGCGCGAGATCGTCGCGCTGGCCGGCGAGAGCGGCAGCGGGAAGTCCACGATCGTGCGGCTGCTGGCCAAGCTGTACCAGCCGACCCGCGGCGACATCTACTTCCAGGGCCGCCCAGTGTCCCGGCTGCGGTCCCGGGCCGACGTGCTCCAATACACCGGCCTGGTCCCGATGGTGTTCCAGGACCCGTTCAGCTCGATCAACCCGGTGTTCCGCATCTCGCACGGCATCATGCGCAGCCTGAAGCTGCACCGGCCGGAGCTGTCCGCCGGTCAGCGGCAGGAGGAGGCGGCGGCCGTCTTCGACGTGGTCGGGCTGACCCCGGGCCAGGAGATGCTGCAGCGCTACCCGCACGAGCTGAGCGGTGGCCAGCGCCAGCGAGTCGGCTTCGCCCAGGCGCTGGCCATGCGGCCCAAGCTGATCCTGGCCGACGAGCCCGTCTCCATGCTCGACGTCTCGATCCGCATCGGCCTGCTCAACCTGATGGCGCAGCTGCGCGACAGCGAGGGCGTGTCCATCCTCTACATCACCCACGACCTGGCCAGCGCCCGCTACGTCGCGGACCGGCTGGTCGTCATGTACGCCGGCCAGATCGCCGAATCGGGCCCGGTCGAGGAGGTGCTGGCCCGCCCCAAGCACCCCTACACCCAGCTGCTGCTGTCCGCGGTGCCCGACCCGCGGGCCCCGCTCGACGTCTCGGCCCAGGCCGAGGTGGGCGAGCCGCCGCGGGTGGTCGATCCGGGGCCGGGATGCCGGTTCCGGTGGCGCTGCCCGCTGGCCATCGCCGAGTGTGAGCAGGTCACGCCGGAGCTCCGCGAACTGCTCCCCCGCCACGAGGCGGCCTGCCACGTCGCGCGGGCCGAGGAAGAAACGAGGGCGTTCTGATGAAGGTCGCGGTCGTCGGGGGCGGATCGACGTACACGCCGGAGCTGGTCGACGGGGTGGCCCGGCTGGCGGGCGGCATCGGGATCACGGAGCTGACCCTGGTCGACCCGGACACCACGCGGCTGGAGGTGGTCGGCCCGGTCTCGGCCCGCATCATGGCCGCGCTGGGTCATCCGGCCAAGGTCCGCTGGACCACGAACCTGGACGACGGCCTCGACGGGGCCGGCGCGGTCCTGCTCCAGCTCCGGGTCGGCGGCCAGGCGGCGCGGCACCGGGACGAGAGCTGGCCGCTCGAGTACGGCTGCGTCGGCCAGGAGACCACCGGGGCGGGCGGCCTGGCCAAGGCGCTCCGGACCGTGCCGGTCGTCCTGGATATCGCCGAACGAGCACGGCAGCGGGCCGAACCATCTGCGTGGATCATCGACTTCACCAACCCGGTCGGGATCGTCACCCGCGCGCTGCTCGACGCCGGGCACCGGGCGGTCGGCCTGTGCAACGTCGCGATCGGCTTCCAGCGCCAGTTCGCCGGCCTGCTCGGCGTGCCACCGGAGCGGGTGTCGCTGGATCACGTCGGCCTGAACCACCTGACCTGGGAACGGGCCGTCCTGGTCGACGGGACCGACCGGCTGCCCGGTCTGCTCGAGGCCGGGTGGGGAGGGTCCGGCAGAGGAGATCGCCTCCCACACCGGCCTGCCGCCGGCCGTGCTGCGCGAGGTCGGGCGCGGTCCCGTCCTACTACCTGCGCTACTTCTGGGCCCACGACGCGGTGGTCGAGGAAGAGCGCGGGCAGCCCACCCGGGCGCAGCAGGTGGCCGGGCTGGAACGCGAACTGCTGGCCATGTACGCCGACCCGGCGCTGGACCACAAGCCCGAACTGCTCGGCCAGCGTGGCGGCGCCTACTACTCCGAGGCGGCCGTGGCCCTGCTCGCCTCCCTGGCCGGGCGACCGGCGCGACCGCCAGGTCGTGAACGTGCGCAACGCGGGCACACTGCCGTTCCTGCCCGACGAGGCGGTGATCGAGGTGCCGGCCGTGATCGGCGCGGACGGTCCGCGGCCGGAGCCGGTCAGCCCGGTAAGCCCGCTGATGCGGGGCCTGATCGGGCACGTGTCGGCGTACGAGGAACTCGCGGTCGACGCGGCCCGGCGCGGCGGCCGGGACCGGGTGGCCATGGCCCTGCTCGCGCACCCCCTGGTCGGCCAGTTCGACCTGGCCGGGCGGCTCGCCGACCGGCTGATCGCCGAGAACGCGCCGTACCTGCCGTGGGCCAGCGCGCCGGGCGGCCGGTGAGCGAGACCGTGAGCGACAGCCTGCCCGCGGTCCTGGCGGTCGACGGCGGCAACAGCAAGACCGACGTGGTGCTGGTGGCGGCCGACGGCTCGGTGCTCGCCGCCACCCGCGGGCCGGGGATGCCCACCGCCGACCTGGACGGGTCGCTCCGGGTGATCGGCGACCTGATCGGGCTGATCGAGCGCCAGGCCGGCTCAGAGGGCCAGCCGGGCCGCCCGGCCGCCCGGCACATCTCCGCCTGCGTGGCCAACGCCGACCTGCCGGAGGAGGAAGAACAGCTGGCCGCGGCCATCCGGGCCGGCCGGTGGAGCCAGACCACCGAGGTGGTCAACGACACGTTCGCCGTCCTGCGGGCCGGCCTGCTGGACGGCGAGCCGGTCCCGTGGGGGGTGGGCGTCACCTGCGGCGCCGGCATCAACTGCGTCGGCGTCGCCCCGGACGGCCAGACGACCCGCTACCTGGCCCTGGGCACCATCAGCGGCGACTGGGGCGGCGGTTACGGGCTCGGGAGGGCCACCTTGTGGCGGGCCATGCGGGCCGAGGACGGGCGCGGCCCGGACACCGCGCTGCGCGCGGCGGTCGCCGCCCACTTCGGCGTGCGATGCGTCCACGACGTCGCGGTCGGCATCCATCAGGGAAAGATCAGCCCGCTCGACCTGCTGGGCCTGGCCCCCGTCCTCCTGGCCGCCGCCGCCGGCGGTGACCAGGTCGCTCGTGACCTGGTCCGGAAGCAGGCCCGGGAGATCGCCACGATGGCGCTGACCGCGATGCGCCGGCTCGGCCTCACCGGGCTCGCGACCCCCGTGGTGCTCGGCGGCGGCCTGCTGACCGCCCGCGACCCGCTGCTCACTTCGTGGATCGAGGAGGGGATCGCGGCCGGTGCACCCGGGGCCACGGTCAGCATCGTCGACGTCCCGCCGATCGCCGGGGCCGCCCTGCTCGGCCTGGACCGCGCCGGCGCCGGCCCCGGCGCCGAGCAGCGCCTGCGCGCCGCGTACGCCGCCGCAGACCGCGGGGTGCGCGGGACAGGATGAGGGGCACCACGTGCTCGTTCGGTAAATATTGCTACTGATAGGAGATCATGACGGGCGCCGGGGTCTTGGTCATCGTCTGCGGCGGGCTGAGCACGGGATGGTCCTTGGTGAAGAAGTTCTTCCAGCCGAAGAACACGCCCGGCGGCGCGGCCGCGGTCACCGCGTTCCACGTCTCCTGCTTCATGCCCGGCGTGCCCTGCCCGTCCATGTGGACGACGATCGCCAGGTCGTCGTGGCGGGTGTCGAGGCCCGGCTCGCCCTGGATCATCGAGAGCCTGAACTGATGCAGGACAAGCAGCTTCTGCGGCAGGTGGTGCGCGGCGGTCAGGGCCGCCAGCCAGCTCACCACGCTGTTGACCTCACCGATGCCGACGCTGCCGATCTGCCGGAGCGGCCTCTGCCCGGGCTGCAGCTTCCATTCCGCATCCAGGGCCAGCCCGACGTCCGGGAGCCGCAGCAGGGGCTCGTAGATTTTCGCCTGGCTGAGCAGGTTCGCCCGGCCGGGCTGGAGGTCCAGGACGACGTAGAACCCGGCGGCGGTGGCCGCGTCCACCCACGGGCGCAGCGAGGCCACGCTGGAGGTGGAGGAGTAGCTGCCGTCCGGGCCGGGTGACGCCTGCGCCACGGTGGCGATGATCTCGAAGGCCGGGACGACGGGCACGCTGCTCAGCGGGCGGTACAGCGCGGCCATGTGGCGGGCCCGGCGAATGCTCGCGGCCAGGTCCTGCTGGCCGAGCGCGCCGAGCGCCGGCGCACCCGGGTCGCCGTAGAGGGCGACCAGCCGGCGGCCGGGGAAGACGACCTGGCCGCCCCCGGGAAGCTGCATCCCCGGTCGCGGCGACGGCCGCCCGCGCGGCCAGCCGGGCGGCCGGGCCGAATCCGGCTCCGACGGCCAGTACATGGTCGGGCCGGACGACCGAGAGCGCGGCGATCGCGGCCGGGTCGGCCCGGGGGTCGTCGCCGTGGACGGGAACCACCGCCGCCCCGGCCACCTGCGCGGTCGTGGTCACGGCCATGGCGGCGGCGGAGTCGCCCGCGGGCACGAGGACGGCGACGTGGGTCAGGGGCGGGGGCGCCGTCGTCGCGGGCAGCCGGTCCAGGCCGGTGACGACGTGGACCCCGGGCAGCCGGGCCGAGAGCGTCCGGGCGGCCATCCCGACGGCGAGAACGGCGCGCGGGTGAAGGTCCTCGATCTCCGTCCGCTGAGCGGAACTGACCGTGACCGCGTCCGTCCGGACCGGCCCGCGCGGCGCGGATGAGGACGGCGCGGATGACGGCGAGTCCGGGCCGGTGGCCATGAGCAGCAGCGGGGCGTGCGCTCGCACCGCCTGGCTGGCCGCGGCGGCCAGCGCGGCCGGGCGGTCCGCGTCGGCCACGACGACCACGGGGGCGGAGACGAACAACTGCCGCGCGACGTCCGTGGCCATCGCGCCGGCCGCGGTACTGGTCAGCACGAGCGTGGCCGGCGAAGGCGGCCGGGTCCGGGCCGCCAGCGGGGCCACCCGGGCCGCCGGCGCCGCCGGGCCCGCTGCGGAACCCGGGCGCGGGTCCGGGCCCGCCCCCCGGGGCCGGGCGTCCGAACATGCGGTCAGGCTGGCCGCCAGGAGCGACAGCGTTATCAGAACCGCTCCGGCGCCGTACCGGTGCCGGTTACGGGGGCTATCGGAGCAGAAGTACGGCGCGCGGCGTCCGTCAGGCACGATGGCTGGCTCCGTCCGGTGCCCGGTGATGGGGTCCGACCAGATGTTGCACCGCCGGACACCGTACCGCCGCGCGTCCCGCCGCACGAGCACCATCGCACCGGTGTCGCCCGCTCGTAACATGTCGCCGGCCCCCAGCCGGGATGCGGCTGGGGGCCGGGCAGTGGGTGTGCCGTGAAGACGGACGGCTCAGTGACCGGAGGAGACCGGGACCGTCACATGGGAGAAGGAATTACTGCCCAGTCCGTAGGCGGTAACGGGCTTGCTGAGCCAGATTCCGAAGTGGTTGTCGAAGATGTGGTTATGGGCGATCGTGACGCTGACGTGGGTCCCGGCCGAGAACACCAGCACACCGGTGGTCTGGGAGTCCTTCGGCGGGGCGGGTGCGTCCGGCTGGTCACCGCCGGTGTTGTTCCGGCCGATCGCGTTGCCGGCCACGACGTTGCCGCTCAGGAATTCGTGCGCTCCGGGAGGCAGCGCGTGGGCGTGCAACGTCACGCCGGACAGTTCGTTGCCGGCGATGTAGTTGCCGGTCACCAGGTTGTCGTAGGAGGCGGAGCCGGGGGCACCGTTGGCGAACAGGACGCCGGCGCCCTCACCCTTCTGGCCGTTATCGGTGATGACGTTCGAGCGGATGACGTTGTCGTAGACGCCCGCGACCGAAGGCTGCAGGACGCCCTTTGAATTCATCGCCGCGGGATTGTGGCCCGGCACGGTGACGCCGCAGTCGAATTCGTTCCGGGTGACGACGTTATTGGACACCACGTTGTCGTGCGTGGGCCCGGTCTCGTCGGTCAGCAGGACGCCGCCCGAGTTGCCGGAGACGTAGTTACCGCTGATCGTGGACCAGGCGACGGAGAGGAAATGCACGCCCTCGCCGCAGTCGCCCGGGACCGGCCCTTGCGCCGCGCACTCGAAGTAGGAGGATCTCGGCGGGGCACCGCCGCCGAGGTCATTGTGCACGACCGTGTTTCCCCGGATCGAGACGTCATGGATGGTGCCATACACGCCTGCCGCGAGGATTCCCTCGCCCAGGGAATTCCGGACCGTGAAACCGCTGATTCCGACGTGCGAGCTGGTCGCCACGACGCCCGCGAAGATGGTCAGCTTCCCGATATGCGGCACATTCACCGTGAACCCCGGGGTCACGCCGCTTTCGTCGACGGTGGCCCGGATGCCTTTCAGCCAGAGCGGTTTGGTGATGGCGACCTGCTCGTGGTAGGTGCCGGGGCAGACGACGACGGTTCCGCCGGCTGGTGCGGCCTTCACTGCTGACTGGATCGTCTTGTACGCGGCTGAGCGGCACGACCAGTCACCCGCTCCCGAGTGGGCGTGCGGCGCGACGTACAGCGCATCGTGGTGTCCGCCGCCGGACGTGGCGGCCCCCGCCTGGCCGGCCATCGCGCCGATGACGAAGGCCGGCGTCAGCAGGGCGCCCGCAATGCGGGCAGCTCGGCGATATCTCATGTGTCCCCTCCCATCCCATGGCCCCCATCGGGCCAGGGTCTGATGCCCGCCGTTTGCCTGCTCACCATGCCGCGCGGGCCGCGGGGCACGGGGCCAGGACGGGCCGGAATAAGCCCTTGATGCGGGATTGCGCGGCCGGGCGTGGCGCGTCAGTTAGCCGGTGGGAGGCCGCCGGATGACGGCGGCCGTGACGACGAGAGCCCAGATCAGCGCGGCTAGCAGCGGGAAGAAACCGAACGAGTCATGTCCGCCATTGAGGCCCCCCCTCAGCGTGCGGCCCCCTTGCCGCACTACAGGAGGCACGCTAGACGCGGCAGCGCCGGGCGGGCATCGGGGAACTCCCCTACGGTTAAGCGGCCGCGACCGGCGTCATCGGCCCGGCCGACCGCTTGATGTGGCGCCGGGAGCCTCGTCGCCGGTGGCACCGTCGCCGGCGACAGCGATGTCCTTCCCGGCGGCCATCAGCGCCATCAGCTCGTGCCGGGAGCGGATGCCCAGCTTGGCGTAGACCCGCTCGAGGTGCGTCTCGATCGTGCTCACCGAAAGGTACAGCTGGCCGGCGACCTGGGGGTTGCTCGCCCCGGTGGCGACGAGCCGGGCGACGCGCGCCTCCTGGGCGGTCAGGGCCGCTGACGTCCGCCGCCGCCGTCCGCCCGCAACGTGCAGCTCGTCCCGGGCCAGCCCGGCCAGCCAGCCGGCGCCGGTGGCCCCGGCGGCATCCGCCGCCTCGGCCAGCACCGCCCGCGCCTGGACCGGCTGTCCGCTCCGCCGCAGGAACGACCCGTAAGCGATCAGCGTCTCCACTCTTTCCAGCGGCAGGGCCACCTCGTCATGCAGGCTGAGCGCACGGGTGAAGAAGGCGCCGGCCTCGCTGGCGTTCCCGTCCAGCTCGGCGAGCTGGGCCCGTCCGGTGGCTGCGGCTATCCGCGGAAACCGGCAGGGCAGGCGCTCAGCGCACCGGTCCAGCCACCCGATCAGGCGCCTGGCGTCCGGCTGACGGCCGGCGGCCAGGTAGGCGCTGATGGCATGCCGGGCCCACGGAGGCATGCACGGCTCCCCCAGTCCCATGCGGCTCACGGTCGCCTCGAGCCGGGCGTAGAGCTCGCAGGCCTCATCGATGGCGCCTTCACGCAGCCGGCGGTGGCCGAGCACGTCCCACAGGAAAAGCAGCGCGTTCCACTCGCCGCGCGCGGTGGCGGCGGCTTCCGCCCGCCGGCACCAGCTGGCGCTGTCATCCAGCCGGCCCATGTAGAGCTGGACGTAGCCGCGCCCGACGCCGGCGAACGCCTCCATCAGGGGCACCAGGTCCGACAGGGACGTGGCCAGGTCCACGGCTTCCAGGGCCTCGACCAGCCGGCCCATGCGGGTCAGCGTGTAGGCGTGGCCGACCGCCAGCACGGCAATGGCCGCCGGATGACCGGCCCGGTCGGCGGCGGCCCGGGCCGCGGCGAAGGCACGGTCGGACTCGGCCAGGCGCTCAACCAGGCAGGCGGCGAAGGCGAAGCTGTTCATCCAGCCAAACGCGCCGAACGGGCCGGCGATGCCGGAGCCCCGGCGGGCGGGCCGCGCCGGGGCCCGCCATGGTGCCGCCTGCTCGGCCGCGGTCATTCCGGCCGCGTTCCCCGACTGCAGGGCGATCTGGCCCCACTCCCCTTCCGCCTTGACCCGCAGCTCCGGGCCGAGCGGAGCGGCCAGGGCCACGGCCCGGCCGGCGATCGGAAGCGCCTGGATGGGCCCGGTGGTCAGCCACGATGAGAAGGCCGCATCCATGAGCACGTTGACCGCCGTCCCGGGATCGCCGGGGAGGGCCAGCGTGACCGCGTCGTCGAACGCCGTCCTGGCCCGCTCATGAGCGCCCGCGAGCACCAGGGCCCGCCCCCTCATCCACAGCGCTTGGACGCGTGCGGTGCGCCGGATACCTGGCCGGCTCAGCAGGCGCTCATAGGCCACGATGGCCCGGTCCGGGCGGCTGCCGACGAGCAGGGCCTCGGCCTGCGCCAGCAGCAGACGCACACTCGCCTGGTCGCCGGCCAGGGCCACCGCGGCGTCGAGGTGCCGGGCGGCGGTCGCCGGCCCACCAGCCCGGCGGGCCGCCCGGCCGGCTCGCTCGAGAACCGCTACCGCCGCCGGGTCGCCGACCAGGTTGGCCCGGATCGCGTGCTCCGCCGCCACCGACTCCATGCCGCGCTCGGCGCAGGCGGTAAAGGCGCGCGCGTGCAGCCGGCTGCGGGTGGTCGCGGCGATGTCGTCGTACAGTGCCTGGCGGAACAGGGGATGAACGAAGTCCGCGGTCCCGTTCGGGTCCTGGTCGATGAGCCCGCTTCGCCCGAGCGATTCGAGCGCGGCGTCGGCCGCGCCGTCGTCCAGCCCGGCCACCTGCGCCGCCACCGCCGGCAGGAACCGGCCGCCGAGCACGGCGGCGGCCTGGGCACACCGCATTCCCTCGGGCGGCAGGCCGGCGAAGCGCGCGAGCACCAGGCCGTCCCCGGTCACGCGGCGGCCGGCCCGGCTCGCGTCCGTGATGTCGTCGCCCCGGGTGATGGCCATCGCCACCTGTTCCAGCAGCAGCGGATTGCCCGCGGACAGATCGAACGCGCGTCGCCTCAGGCCGGCGGGCAGCGGCCGCCCGGCCCGGTCGTCCAGCAGCGCGCCGGCCGCTGCGGCGGTCAGCGGGGCCAGCCGCTCGGCGCTGGCACATCCCTCATCGGCCAGGCTCAGCGCGGCTTCGTGGGCCCCGGCCGGCCATGGCCTCGCGGTCGCGATGACCGCGACCGGCAGCGACCCCGAACGGCGGGCGATGAAGACGGCCAGGCTCAGCGACTCGGCGTCGGCCCACTGAAGGTCGTCGAGGGCCAGCAGCAAGGGGGCGCCGGGCCTGCTTTCGAGCCAGCGGAGCACGCCGTAGAAGCGGGAAGCCAGATCAGGCCCGTTTGCCTGGTGGTCCCCGGCCAGCAGCTCGCGCCCGCCGGCGCCGGCGCCTGGCCAGCGCCTCGGTCAGCAGGCCGAACGGGAGGGCGCTTTCCACCGGATGACCCCGGCCCTCGCCGACGGCGAGCCCGGCCCGGCCGGCCAGCCGCCGGGCGTGGTCCAGCACCGCCGTCTTGCCCAGCCCCGCCTCACCGAGGACAAACAGCGATCCGCCCCGTCCCTGGCGCAGGCCGTCGATCAGCCGGGCGGCCGCGCCGATGGCGGCATCCCGTTCACGCATGGAGCTACCAGCCGACATCCCCGCCCCTCCCGGCACGATGACCTCCAGGGCCATCCTCAGCCGGGGCTTACCATCCCGCCCAAGCCCATCGTCTCCCGCATACCCGCCCTTGACCAGCGGTTCGGTCGGCAGACCGTCAGTGCCGCAGATCCCCGCCCGCAGCGCAGCCCCGCTCGTTTGGGGTAAGACATGACGGGTGGACCCGGCACAGGCGTTGCGGCAGATCGCGTTCCAGCTCGAGCGGGCCGGCGCGCCCACGTTCCGGGTCCGGGCCTTCCGCCGGGCCGCGCAGGTCGTGGACGATCTTCCGGCCGGGCAGCTCGAACAGCGCATCAAGGCCGGCACGCTGCGCGCCCTGCCCGGAATCGGCGCGACGACCGCCGAAGCGATCGAGCAGGCCGCCCGTGGCCAGGAGCCGGACTACCTGACCAAGCTGCTCGGCGACGCGCTGCCGTCCGCCCGGACCAGTCTGCGGGCCGCGCTCCGCGGTGACTGCCACACCCACTCGGACTGGTCCGCTGGCTCACATGCAGGTACACGCGATGATCTTGATCCTCTCCAAGATCATCTACTTGATGAATGTGTTCGAAGCGCTCGCCCTTCCACACCATACCCCGACCCCCGACGCAAGCCATCGGGGCAACCCGTGCCGCCCCGGTCCCGACGGCCGCTTGCCCGGGGTGGCTCCGGGGCTCCACCACGCCCCCCCGCCAGGGCCCCGAGGTAACGCCGGGCCCCGGCTAGCTAGCCGTTCCGGATGATCTTCGGCTCGGGCGCGCGTGGTACCTCGGAATGCTCTTGGTCGGAGCCGCGCCGACCCTCGGGACGTGGCCCGGAACACAACCGGGTCCGCTACCGTCGATGGGGTGAGCAACAACCGCGACGTGCCCGAGTGGCTCCGCCGAGTCACCGAGGAAGCCGACGCCGCGCTCCGCCCCCTTGTGCCGGCCATCCGTGCCGCCGCCGAGCACTTCGACGGGGCCCGTGATGTCGTCGCGGCTGTCGACGCTGGCATGACTGAACTGGCCGCGGCCCTTCGGCGCCCGACTCCTGATCATGTGGCCGTGGAAGGCTACGGCCGGATGGTCATGGCCGGCGCGGTGCTCAACGTCACCGCGACCGTGACCGCCGTCGCGACCGTCACCTCTCCCCCGCCGGGCGTGTCGGCCCCTCAGGCGCGGCGGCCGCGCAGCCTGGAGCGCCCAGCGGCTTTACACCCCGGCGCCAGTTCGCGAGATGTCGATAGATACCCGGACCACACGGCTGTGCCAGGGCGTCGACAAGGTGCCGGGCGGTTAACGCCTGCCGCGAGCTGGGCGTCACCGCGGAGCGGCAAAACTGCCCCGTTGATCTACCCAGGAAAATGACCCGCGAGCGGGCATAGCCGCTGGTCAGGGGTGGTGGCTGGCTGGCATGTGGGGGTGTGAGGCGATCACACCAAGAACGAGGAGCACCGGCTTGCGCTGGTGGTGCGGTCCAGCGCCTGCCAGCGCCTATGCTTACTATCTGTGTACCAAAAACATCGCTCAGTAACCGTGCGAGAGGGAGACGGATGAACGTCCGATCGAAGTTGGGGCTTGTCAGCGTCGGCGCGGTAGTCCTCGCTAGCACCGCTGCCGGGGTGGGGACCGCGAGCGGGGCCCAGGCTCCCACGGACGCCGGCACGGTGAAAGCAGGAACAACCATCGGACTATCGACCGACCACAGGTTCGCTCTCCTGCCGGTCGAGTACTCCTGCAACCCGGCGAAGATCTCCAAAGACGCCATCCGGATTGACCTGTATGTCGAGATTACCCAGGCAGGAAACGGCCTGCCCAGCACCGACCCGCACTCCACTATCCGCTTCGGCCACGCCACTCAGGACCCCGTGACCTGTGATAACCACCAGCACCAGGTCGACATCGGGGTTCCCAGCAGCGACGGCAAGGGCCTGATCAGCTCCTTCACACCCGGGCAGGCAGGCGTGCGAGTCGATCTCGGGGTCGCCTACAACGGCAAATCCAATTATTCGGATCCGTCCCTGCTGGCGCAGGACACCGAGACCGGTCACCTGGTCGCAGGCAACAGCACAGCCGCGGATAAAGCCCAGAAAGCCAAGGACCTCGCCCGCCTTGACATGATCCGCCGCTACTGCACCGAACGGGCCGCGGCAGGGAAGACGCCGGTCAATGCGTGCAAGAAGCTCGCCGCCATCGAACAGGAGCTCGCCAAGGAACCGGCATGACCTCCCATCCGCGGCGGCGCGGTCGTCACGCCCCCGCTTGACCCGCGAACTCGCCTCCCCCAGGGCAAGGCGGCGGCCTGGGCGTACTCCTCGTAAGTGGTCACAGCATCCGCGGCGGCGCGCTGGTCCGCAGCCTGCGCTGCGGCCTGGTCCCGGGTCGCTTGTGCCCGGACGGTGTCCCGCTCGGTCTCGGCCGATACGGCGCAGTGCGACGTCGATCGCGGCCAGGCTCGCGGAGCGGCAAAACTGCCCCGTTGATCTATCCGAGAAAACGGCACAATTTCTGCCCGGCGGCCGCGGATGCTACTGGCCACCCGGGCAGCTCGGCCGCCGCCGCGCCGCCGAACGTGTAGTGCGTTTACAGTCCGAGCTCCGGCAGGTCGGCGGTGGCCAGGGCGGTGACGGCCTGGTGGTTGGTCAGGTGGTTGAGGTAGCGGGCGGTGACGGCGATGCTGGAGTGGCCGAGCAGGGCGGAGATGACGGTGACCGGGACGCCGGCTTGCTTGAGCTCGACGGCGAACGTGTGCCGCATGCCGTGCGGGTGGGCCCGCTTGCCGGTGCCGGCCTTGCCGCCGAGGCGGTGCAGCAGGTTGCGGACGTACTGCGGGCGCAGCGGGCCGCCGGCCAGGGTGCAGAACAGGGTGCCGCCGCGGAGGCCGAGCTGGCGGCGGGTGCTGAGCCAGTGGGCGAGCGTGTCGTCGGCGGAGGGGTGGAAGCCGCGGGTGGTGGCCTTGCCGCCCTTACCGTCCAGGACCCGGACGGTGTGCGTCTTCAGGTTCAGGTCGGCGGCGCGGGCGGCGGTCATCTCGGAGACGCGCAGCCCGGACCGGTACAGCAGGGTGAGCATCGCCCGGTTGCGGATCCCGGTCGGCGCCCGCGGTGAGCACTGGTTTTGCGCTGAAAGGTACGGAGACCCCTCTGCGGCAGAACCGCGTCAGTTCCCGCCTGGCCGGTGTCTGGTGGCCGGAGCGAAATCCGGCGAAATAAAGTCGCCCTGCTGCTCACTTGTGATCTGTCCCATTCGTCGCGAACATTCTGAAGCTTGCCTAGCCCAGCAGCCCGGGTCGCTTCCTCGGCCGCGACCGATCGCGACCCCTCAGCAAGGTCAGCATCCCCGGCGGCCTCGGCTTCCTGCGCCTGGCGCTCAGCCCGAATCTGCATCTCCCTGGCCCGCTGCAACTCGTCGGCGACGTCCCGCGGAGCGGCTTCGTTTTCCCGTCGCCACCCGCGCACGCGGGTCTCCAGCTCGGCCTGACTCTTCATCGCGACGTCGTCAGGCGGGATCTCCAGGGCGGCCCGGGCCCGCTCCCACGCGACCCGCCGATCAGGCTCCCGGGGAACCAGGCCGATGTCGGCCTGAGGGTCGTCGAGCCCGGCCAGCTCCCGGTACAGGCCAGCGGCGCCCGCCCGGGCGATGTAGTCATCTCGCAGCGCCCCGGGCTCACGAGGTGCCACCCCCAGCCGGGTACCTAGCCACGCCGGGGGCTCAGGCAGGTTCGCGAGGTGCTCCCCGATCGCCCGCTCACGGTCGTCGATCGCTTCGGCGATTGCCCGCGCTGAACCGTCTGCCCGGGCCTCAGGCAGCGTCTGCGCCCACGGGACAGCCCTCCACTCCTCGTGGTCTGCCTGTCGCCGCGGTGACTGATCCAATGCGGCCAGGCGACCGTGGAGGATCGCGGCGACGCTGTGCGCCCCGGACATGTCCCTGGTCGTTATCGCGTCGAGGGACTCGTCGAGGTCGGCCCCGCCAAGCTGACTTGACCTCAGGGCCTTGTGCAGCTCGGCCCGCACCGGGTCGTCGAGGTACCGGCCGTAGTCTTCGGCCGACAGCCGGGCCCGGATACCGTCATCTATCCCACGGGCGACGTCGTCGCGGACAGTGGCGTCGAAGAGCTGCATGAGGTACGCCGGGTGGTCCGAATGGTCCATGGCTTCGTCCATCACGGCGTGCGCGCTCTGATCGGCCTGAGGGCGCCCGAGGGCCCGTCCGATGACGCTCTCAGGCTCGGCCAGCCGTTCGGCGTCGTTCGCCCCGGTCACGACGTGGAGTCTGTTCTCCATCCGGCCTCGCGTCGCCGCGACGTACAGGGCCTCGCGGGACATGCCGTCGGTGATCAGCGAATGCCCAACGTCGACCGTCCTGCCCTGGGCACTGAAGATCGTTGAGGCGTAGCCCAGCTCGGCACTCTTTACGAGGTACTTCTCGGGTACCTCGAAGGGCATGGTCCACGACCCATTAGGCAGTCGCCGCTCCGTGAAGATCCGCCGGTCGCTGCCGGTACCAATGATCTTCGCGACCCGTAGCGTGTCCCGGTTGGCCAGGAAGTTACCCCGGGCGTCGATCAGCGGGTCATTCTGTCGCGCCCTGATCCAGTCGCCGACGCCAGCGGTGTTACCGTCCCCGAGCTTCAGCGTCGCCTTCGAGACGTCTTCGCCCGTAGTTTTCCGGACCCGCGCGAGATGCTCCCGGGCCAGCCGGTTAAGCTCCTGCGCCTCAATGTTGGTCGCCGTGATCATCAGGGCTTCCCGGCCGGCGCGGATGTCGGCAGCCCAGTCGAGCACCAAACCGGCGTAGACCTCGTCAAGGCGGCCATGCACGATCCGTCCCCGTGCACGGTAGTCCGCTATCGCAGCGGTCTTGCCCTTCCGGAGCTGGACTGATGCGGCCCGCTCCCACTCTTTGTTGAACCGCATCACCTCGTGCAGCTCGTGCGCCCCGTAACGCGCGGCCAGCGTCGCAGCCATCCCCCCGGCCTCAATGCTCGACAACTGGTATTCGTCGAAGACCATCACGAGGCGTGCGCCCGCCTGGTCGACGGCCTGCTGAAGCCTCAGAAGCTCGCGCGTGCCGACCTGGCTGGCCTCGTCGAGGACGACGACGTCTTCGGCGTACAGCGGAACACCATTGGCGTACGTGCCGTCGCGGCGCTGCCCGAGGAACCGGGCGAGGTTGAACGCGACCGCCTCGGCCCCCGCCTGCCTCATCTCCTCAGCCGCGACACGCGACGCGCTCTCGCTGACCGTCACAGCGATGACCCGCCCGGGCGTCTTCATGGTCCAGGCCTTGGCGAACTCCCCTACGAGTCGTGTCTTGCCGGTACCGGCGGCAGCCCTCACCAGGGTCACGGCCCGTTCGCTGGCCAGAAGTGCCCGCATGGCGTCGGCCTGGGCGGCGTTGAGCGTCGACGCCTTCGCGACGGCCGCGTCGGTGTCGACCGGCGTGACCATCCGGGCCCGGGCCTTCCCCGCCTGCGCGATGATGTGCTCTTCGATGTCGAGGTGGTCGACGAGGGCGTACCGGTGGCGCCCCGGGGCCTCATAGATCGACCGGCCGTCGCTCGCCCGCCTCCCGAGGTACTCCACGTCGACGGGGCCCGGGCTCGGGTCGAGCATCACCACCTCAACGCCCGCAGCACGGCCGGTCATGACGTCGGCCGCCATGCTCTCCAGCACGGGCACTGGGTCTGCGTCAGCGGGCAGCACCGGAAGTGCACGGTGCAACTCCCAAAGGAGATGTGATGCGCTCCATGATGCGTGCTCCGTCTGCACCGCGTAGGCGGCGATCCGCATCGTCCGGGCCCGCTGCTCGGGCGTCAGCGATGCTGGCACACCGATTCGGGCGCCAAACTCGGCGATGGCCTCGTGTACCTCGTGCAGGGCCTGGACGTCGGCCTCTCGTGCGCGGCGTTCCCACGCTGCGAGCCGGTCCTCGCCCGTCGTCAGGGCGTCGCCTTTCGCCTTTGGCTTCTTCGTCGCCCGCCCGGCCGCCTGCTTCCACTGCCAGACCATCCGGCGTGACGGTTCCCGCCCGTGGCGCTGCCTGAACTCGTCGATCTTTGCCCGGACAATCGGGCTGACCTGCTCTCTGGACCTCGTGGAGAAGGCGTCGATGACGTCCTGGCCGATCCCGCCGATCTCCGTACTTTCCCCGCCCGGCTGCTGAACCATCCGGTAGCCCTGGGCTGCGAGCTTCTGATTCAGGATCTCGTCAACCCGGGCGGCTATGCCTAGCCGCTCCTGGAAGAGTGCCCGGCCATACAGCGTCCGCCACTTCGCGTCGCCACCGTCGCCGCACTGCGCACGGTTGAGGATCACGACGTGAGCGTGCAGGTGCGGCTCACCCTCGCGGTTGTCGTGCTGGATAAAGATCGGTGCGACCAAACCGGCCGCATCACGCCACTCCCCGGTGTGCTTCGAGTGGTGCCCCGTTCGGACGAACGCGGCATGGCGTTCTAGTTGCACAACCATCGCGGCGGCCGTCTCACGCAATGCATCAGTGATGCTTGATGCACGCTTTCGGAGGTCCGCAGCGTCAGCCTTCCGGCCCTCGGCCTCAGCCTTTGCACCGGCTGACAACAGACTCGCCCACGCCAGCGAGATCGATCGCGACGCGCTGATCGTCATGTCGAAGTAGGGGACGGCCTGACTCGTTGCCGACCGGACCTTCGCAGCGATCACCCGCTTCTCGGCAGGCGTCAGGAAGGGCCGGCCTCAGCGACCGCAGCGGTTACCGCGTCGTCGAGGGTGTCGTCATCCTTCCCGGTGACGTACCCGGGCGCCCGGGCGCCATAGAGCTTCTCTCCGGTAGGCGTCACCAGCTCGTGGTAGAGCGCCATCATCTGCTTCGGGTCGACGTCGCCAGACAGGCCCAGCCGGTCAGCTCCCGACCCTGCCCACACCCCGGGCGGCTCGTCGCCGCGGTGGTAGTAGCCGACCCCGCCCGTACCGGCATGTCGGAGGTAGTAGCCAGCGTCGTGGCCGACAGCAAGACTGACGTTCGTCACGGCTACCCCCTTCCGGCCGGTCACCGAGTCTGCATGTACAGCATCGGA
>CAVQZM010000088.1:0-116278 GCA_963718475.1 uncultured Actinomycetes bacterium
GTAGGGCGACAGGTATCCGTTGTCGAACTCGAAGCCCTCGACGAACTGGACGCTCATCCCGGGCGCCGGTGACTCCTCCACCGTGACGATGCCGCTGTCGCCGACCGTGTACAGCGCCTTCGCGATCACGGCGCCCACCATGTCGTCGTCGTTCGCGGAGATCGCCGCCACCCTCGCGTAGTCGGCCTCGGTCTTCACCGGGTGGGCGACGCCGCGCAGGTGCTCGACCAGGCGGCCGACGGCCACGTCGATACCCCGCTTGACCAGCACGGGATTGGCGCCCTTGCCGATCGCCTTCATGCCCTCCTGCACGATCGCCTGGGCGACCACGGTGGCCGTGGTGGTGCCGTCGCCGACGATGTCGTTGGTCTTGATCGCCGCTTCCTTGACCAGCTGGGCGCCCATGTTCTCGAACTGGTTCTTCAGGTGGATCTCGCGCGCGATCGTCACGCCGTCGTTGGTGACGACCGGCGTTCCGGTGATCTTTTCCAGGATGACGTTCCGGCCCTTGGGGCCGAGCGTTGACTTGACCGCTTCGGCGAGCTGGTCGACACCGGCCAGCAGCAGGCTCCGGGCTTCCTCGCTGAAACGCAGTTCCTTGGCCATTGGTCCTCCTGGGACTCCTGGATGCCGCGATAAGGTGCAGCGATAAGTGGCGGGCTACGGGACGAGAATCGCGCGGCCGCGGACCCGGCCGGCGTCGAGATCGGCGAGCGCATCGACCGCGGCGTCCAGCCGGTAGGTCCGGGTGTGCAGCGTGACCCGGCCCCCTTCGGCCAGCGCCATCAGCTCGGCGAGGTCGTTGTAGGTGCCGACGATGTTGCCGATGATGTTGCGTTCGGTGGAGATGATGTCCAGCGTCGGGATGTGCAGGGTGCCGCCGTAGCCGATGACGAAGTACGAGCCGGCGGGCGCGGTCATGTTCCAGCCGTCCATCTCGGCGCCCTGCTCGGCCACGAAGTCGAGCACCACCTGGGCGCCGCCGCCGGTCAGTTCCTTGACCGCGTCGACGTGGCCGCCGTCGGCCACCACGGTGTGCCCCGCGCCGAGCTGCTCGGCCAGCTTCAGCGCGTCCGGGTTGCGGTCCACGACGATGATCTGGGTCGCGGTCAGCGCGGCCAGGCACTGGATGCCGATGTGCCCCAGGCCGCCCGCGCCGATGACCACGGCGGTGCTGCCCGGGTACAGCAGCGGGATGGCCTTGCGGACCGCGTGGTAGGCGGTGATCCCGGCGTCGGCGAGCGCGGCGACGTCCTCCGGCCTGGTCTGCGGGTCCAGCTTCACGCAGGCCCGCGCCGAGGTCAGCAGGTACTCGGCCATGCCGCCGTCGTGCGACAGGCCGGGGAACGAGCTGTTGACGCAGTGCATGTCGTCGCCGGCCCGGCAGGCCCGGCACAGGCCGCACGTCGGCGTCGGATGGAGAATGACCGTGTCGCCGACGGCTACGTTGGTCACCGCCGCGCCCACCTCGTGGACCCAGCCGGCATTCTCGTGGCCGAGGGTGTACGGCAGCTGAGGGTGCATGGCGGCGTCCCACTGACCCTCGATGATGTGCAGGTCGGTCCGGCACACTCCGGCGCCGCCGATCTTGACGACAACGTCAAGCGGGCCCTCCACATGCGGCTCGGGCACATCCTCGACGACTGGTTGCTGATGGTAGCCATGCAGCCGGACGGCCTTCATTGGTCCTCCTCGCCCCGTGTTGCTGAGTCGTACTGCCCTGGTGAGTCGTATCGATGGGCGAGCATTCCGCGGCAGATGCTGCCGTTCGCCTCGATGCTGGTCCGGGTGATGCGGGCCCGCCGCAGATGCAGCGGCATCGCGTCGTCGCCGATCCGGGCCCCGGTCCGGGGGTCGATCAGCACCGGCGCGTCGTCGCCGGCGGGCAGCCCGAGCTCGGCCCGGCGCTGCCGCAGCCGGGTCAGCGCGGGTGTCGGCGGCAGGTCACCCAGGACCATGCCGACCAGATCCGGCGGCTGGGTGCCGGCCGCGATAAGCGGCCGGCACACTTGATCGGTGCCGGCCATGACCGCCTTGCGCAGGAAGTCAGCGCGCAGCTCGTGCAGCTCGCCGACCGCCTCCCCGTCGAACGACTGGGCGAACCCGGCGTGCGCGGCCACCCCGCCGTTGATCGCATCCGAGGCGAAGTGCTCCTCCAGCACCACCTCGGTCTGCCGCACGCCCGGCAGCGCGGCGACCGCGTCGTAGGCGTCGGCCACCATGAGGAAGGCGAAGTTGGGCGCGCAGAAGTAGGTGGGGAGGCGCAGCCGGACCTGCGCGTCCCCGTCCGCCGAGACGGTGCACGACGCCACGAACCCGAGCGAGGTAATCGGCTCGTCGAGCTCGGGGTCGCGCACCGTCTCCAGCGCGTCGAGTAGCCGTGACGCGGCGGTCATGGGAGCAGTCATGCCCCCGCGACCGGGGTCGCCTCGTCGACCAGCTTGGCGTCGTCCTGTTCGGCCGGCGCGCCGCCGGCGGCGTCCTTCAGCTGGGCCTCCTTCGGCACGTCGATGCCGTAGAGCTTCGCCGCGTTCAGGCCGAGGATCTTCTTCTTCCCCTCGGTCGTCAGCCGCGGGTAGTCGGAGAACTCCTCGCCCGGGTAATCCCAGTCGACGAACCCCTCGATCTGCCACTTCGGCTCCCAGATGCCGTAGTCGCTGCCGAAGGTCATCTTGTCCTCGCCGACCCAGAACAGCAGCTCGCCCATGACCTTGGCGAAGAACTTGGGCCGCGCGTGCATGAGACCGCCGATGACGACCGACAGGCCGGCGTAGACGTTGGGCTCCTGCGTCGCCATGAAGCAGAAGTCCTCGATCCGGGGCAGGCCCACGTGCTCGACGATGAAGTTGAGCTCGGGGAAGTCGGTCGCCGCGTGGTCGACGTCGGAGACGTCGAAGGCGTCCTTGTCCAGCGGCCAGATCGTCGGGCCCTTGTGCACGTGGACGTTCTTGATGCCCAGATTCTGCGCGGCCTCCAGGTAGCGGTAGGCCGCCGGGTCGCTCAGCTTGTAGCCGCGCGAACCGTTGTTCCACTCGGCGGTGTAGAGCTTGACGCCCTTGGACCCGAACCGCTCCACATTCTGCCGGAGCGTCTTCAGGCCCTCGTCACCGTCGCGCGGATCGAAGCGGGTGTTGTAGATGAATTTCCCGGGTGCTTCTCGCCCATCAGCGCGTTGCGCTCGGTGGTGTTGAAGCCCTCCTGGTACCACTCCTTCAGGTACGTGGGCTGGAATACCGCCACGTCCACGTAGCCGTCCTCGAAAACGTCCTTCATCAGGTCGTCTTCGGAATACTTCTGGAAATGCTCGATCGTCCAGTGCGTCTCCGGCGGCCCGAGCGACTGGTAAGCGTGGAAGCACTCGATCCAGCCCTTGGCGTACTGCTCGGCGCCGGGCACCCAGTTGTCCGGAGCGGCGTTCCAGTAATGCATGTGACTATCGACAACGAAGTATTTCTCGCCGTTCTTCTCGTACACCGTGCCTCCTCGAAGGGTGAATCGAGTGCCGTGCCCGCTGCCCCGGCTGCTAGCCCCGGCTGCTAGCGTCTTACTCGCGCCGTAAGGTCGAAGCCCAGGTATTCGGCCGCTTCCTCGGGGTTGGCGAACATGATCGTCCGGTCGTCCAGGTGGATCATCCGGCCGTAGTGGGTCGACATGTTCTCCTCGAATTCCGCGGCGTCGAAATAGCCGGGCTCCTCGCCGAGCGCGTCGGAGACCTCGTCATAGTCGACTTCCATCTTGCCGACCGCGTCAACCCGGATCATGGACGGAAGGAACGTCACCGTCACATTGGGCTTCTTGGCCATCACCTGCGCGACAACCGCCCCGACCTGGTTGTTCATCAGCGTGAAACCACACCGGTTCGACGCCGTATTGTCGGACTTGAACGGGCTTTCGGTGGTTTTGGACGTGGTCACTGTCCCAGCTCCTTCGGTTCGTCCAGGTGCAGGTCGGAGACGACTCCGGCGAAACGGCTCTTGGCGGCATCCAGGCCGTCCTCGAAACGAGGCGGCTTCGAATCGGGCTGCGACCAGATCGGCTGCAGGGTGCGGGCCGCTCGGATGGCCCGCGGCACCCAGGTGCTGAGCCAGCCGGACATGATCGACTTGTTGTGGTCGGCGAACTCACGGTCGTTGGTGAGCAGCTCGAACATCGCCCTCGTGTAGCGCAGGTCGCGCTCGGCGAAGTCGTACTCGGCCGCGCCGACGACGGTCGGGGTGACGAAGTCGCCGTTGCGCGGCGCGGCGTGCTGCACGAGATGGCTGCGGAACAGCTCGCCGACCAGCGGCTCGAAGACGACGTTGGCGGCGAAGATGGCCTCGCACCAGTCGTCGATGCCGGTGAGCTGCTCGGCGGTCTCCCGGACGCCCTGCCAGGCCGGGTCGGAGTTCCAGGTCTCGATGTGCGCGGCTCCGTCGAAGCCGGGGATCTCCTCGGTCAGCGTCAGGTTGTACAGCGCGAGGTCCTGGGCGGCCCGGATCCGGTGCATGCTGTTCACCGAGATCGCGTTGTTGTGCATGTTGGTCGGCGCCCGGCGGTTGGCGTTGGCGTACAGGTACAGGCCGAGGCCGTGGTCGACGTGCATCCACGCGCCGACGTTGCGCTCGACGAAGCGCACCCAGTTGCGGTTCCAGTCCTCGAACGCCTTGGACTGGCGCGCGATGTCGATGTTCTGGTTGAGCTGCCGCACCACGTTGGAGTTGTAGCGGTAGAGAGTCAGTTCCCACTCTTCGTTCGGATCGCGGAACTCGTGCCAGCCATGTGCCGGCCAGTCATAACCCTTGCCACCGGAACCGGGGAAGCGCTCGGGCTCGGGCCGGTCCGATCCCCACGCCTTCAGGATCGTCCAGTCCAGCGGGTAACCGCCGCGGCCGTCGGAGAACCCGTACAGCCAGCCCTGGGACAGGTAGTGCCGGGGGTCCGGCTGGACCTCGACGGTCACGTCCTCATAGTGGGACGGCTTCCGCTTGGCCGGGTGGAAGTAGGTGAACTGGCGGTTGTGGGAGTCCGGGAATTCCTTGGCGCCGGCCTCGGCATCGGTGAAGACCGGCTTCGGAACGCTGCGCTCTTGTGCGGTAGTCATGAGTCCTTCTTTCATCGTCCAGCTCGTAGTGCTGCCGGATGAGCCATCAGGCTCGGGCTCCGGTTACCTGCGTCACTCTTCGGGTTCGCCGGTCGTCGTGAACTTGTCCCAGTAGATGCGCTTCTCCTCCACGCCGAGCGCCCCGAGCAGCGGCACCGCGGCCTCCACCATGGGCGGGGGCCCGCAGACGTAGGCGTGCGCTCCGGTCAGGTCGGCGGCATGCCGCTTGACCACGTCGGTGATCAGGCCGGTCTCGCCGTCCCACCCGTCCTCGTCGGACGGCTCGGACAGCGCCGGGAGATAGCGGAAACCGGGCAGCTGTCCGCTCCAGCTCGCGCAGCTCGTCGTCGAAGCAGAGGTCCCGGCGGCTGCGCGCGCCGTAGAAGTACGTCGCCTTGCGGGCAATGCCGCGCTCGCCCATCGACCGCAGCAGGGACAGGATCGGCGCCATCCCTGCGCCGCCGCCGACGAAGACCAGGTCGTCGTCGCTTTCGCGCAGGGTGAAGACGCCGAACGGCCCGGTCAGGTCCAGCCGGTCGCCCACCTCGACCTTCTTGTCGAGGAAGTGCGAGAACAGCCCGTCCGGATAGACCTTGATGACGAACTCCAGGCGTCCCTCCTCGCGGCTGGACGTGTTGGCCATCGAGAACGACCGCACCGCGTCGGTGCCGGGGATCGCGATGTCCATGTACTGGCCGGGGAAGAACTTGATCTCGGTCGGCTCGATCAGCCGCAGGACCAGGTGGCGCATGTCGTGGGTGACCGGGTCGTTGGACACCACCTCGGCCACGCCCTGGGTGATCGGCAGCCCGGAGCGGATCATGTCCTCGTCGTAGTTCAGCAGCTCGATCGTGACGTCCTCATAGACGTGCGCCCGGCAGAGCAGCGTGTAGCCTTCCTCCTTCTCGTAGTCCGGCAGCGCGAAGGTCGAGTACCGGTCGAGCTCGATTTCGTCGCCGTCGAGCACGAACGACTTGCACGAGGAGCACTGGCCCTCCTTGCAGCCGTGCATGAGCATGATTCCCTGCTCGGCCGCGGCGCGGAGGACGTTCTGGTCCTCGTCGACCTCGATCTCGATGCCGACCGGCTCGAAACGCACGAGATGCTTCTCGCCCATGATCACCTCACGATTTACGCTGCGCCGCGTGGCGGCAGGAGGGCCAAAGTTTCACCTTCGGCCCTCCTGCCTAACCAGGCCTCTACATGGATCAGGAGTCCGCCGGAGCCGGCCGGCCCGCGGGACCGCCGCGGATGTAGTTCGCGTGGAACGCCTGGCGATCCTCGTCCGACATCTCGTTGAGCAGGACGTTCGGGCTCTGCAGCGGCGGCATGCGGCGCAGGTGGTCCAGGGTCCACATCTTGGATGGGTCAAGGTTCAGATGCGGCTGCGCCACCATGGTCTTGCCGTCGTCGCGGACGAAGCCCATGTCACTCACCACGTCGGCCCAGTTCCAGCCGTGGTACAGCGTCTCCCACTCGCGGTGGCCGATGAGCTGGCCCATGTTCGGGGTCTCGCGGCCCTGGTAGGTCGGCCGGAATGCGACCGCATCCGTCCACCGGCATTCCTCGTGGCAGTAGGTCCGCCACTGCCCGTCGACCTGGTCCATGACCATGTCCTCGCGCACCAGGCACGGGACCATGCAGGTCCAGCAGCGGTGCGGGTAGGCGTAGTCGACGTCCTCGGCCACGATCGGGTGGTGACCGTTCGGCATGGACAGGCGGTTGTAGTTCTCCCACCACTTGCCGTACTTCTCATACCAGCCCGGGTACTTGTACTCGAACCACTCGAAGTCCTCGTCGGTCATCGGGTCGATCCGCCAGTAGTTCGCCAGCCAGCCGGTGGCGAAGAACTGCGCGACCTCATGCACGTAGCCCTTGTTCCAGATCTGGTTCCAGGCTTCTTCGATGAGGTCGTGCGGGATGACCAGGCCGTACTTCTCCAGTGGCAGGAGGTAGCTGCGGTAGTAGTCGTCGTAGATCCAGCGGCGCCACATCTCCGCGTAGGACTCGCGGTCCTTGCGGCGGTCCTTGGTGCCGTACTCGATGAACGTGCCGATCGCGGCGTCGACCACGCGGTGGTTGTTCCACCACGCGTACCGCAGGTCGCGCTCGAGGAGCTGGTGGTTGCTCTCGTCCGACAGGGCCATCAGCAGGGTGGCGTAGCCGTTGCTGATGTGCCGCGACTCGTCCGACTGCACCGAGTGGAACACCGTCGGCAGCAGGTAGTCGCCGTTGGCGGCGGCCTCGGCCGGCATGGCGACGAACAGCGTGTTGGTGAACGCCGTCTCGGCCACGATCGTCAGGTAGATGCTCGCCGCGGTGATCGCGTCACCGGTGATGAAGCCCTCGGCGAACTGCCGGCCGATCGTCCCGCAGTAGTCGTTCTGGAAGTCGCGGAGGCTGGAGTTGAACCCGGCCGGGTCGATGTAGTTGTTCATGTACAGGCGCTTGAGGTTCTGCTGGATCGTCGAGTGCCTGACCTCGTCGATCATCTGGATGGCCTGGCCGTTGTGCAGCTCAGGGTTGGGCACGGTGCGGAACAGCAGCGGCATCGCCCGCGCGGCCGAGATCTCGGGTAGCGGGATGATCGACAGGAACAGCTTCTGCCATTCCAGCCAGCGCTCCTGTACCTGACGGAACATGTTGCCGCGAATCGCGCCGTCCTGGGCTCCGTAGACCCGGTGGTCCTTTTCTTCCTGCATGGGGAAGTAGGACCGGAGGACCTGCTTGAGCGGGTCCTTCTTCTGTGCCTTATGGAAGGTGTAGTCGGTTCCATACTGCGAAACCGGCTCGTGGTACTGCGGTTCCCACGCCAGTTCCTGGATCTTCTGGTGGGCCTTAGCCACACTCTGGCGACTCATCGTCACCCCTTTCCTCTCGAGCTGCTCAGGCTGCCCTCCCGCGCAGCCCCCGGCCGGCCGCTGCCGTGCCGGGCTTTGGAGTCACCGGCCGGCGAGCACGCCGCCCGCACGAAAAGTCCTCGTGCTCTGGATCACACCGCGTAACGCAAGGTCATGAGCTCTCATCCTGAGACACATGGCGACGGCAGCGAGGACCGCCGGCGGCGAAGGAAGACGGTGCGGCCTTGGTCAGCCCTCACCGAACATGGCTTCCCGGATCTCCGCGAGCTGCTGCTGGACCCGGTCGGCGACCTTCCGGTTCCCTTCCGGCGCGGGCGTGATCCCCATGGCCCGCAGCAGGGCGGCGGCCGGTGCCCCCGGATCACCCCCCTCGCCCAGCGTCGGGTGGAGGCCCTCACGGGCCAGGTGATCGAAAACCAGGTTGACGATGCTCCATGGGTTGTAGGTCTCATGCTGAGATTCAGCCGGCCGTCCACTGGCCACCTCCTGGCAATGGTTGACGGATTGGGCGTCCGCGCGCTGAGGTGGTGTTACCAGGTCCGCCTCCGACGCGGCGGATCGTTCCGGACGAGCCAACGCCGACCGGCGGACCTCGGTGGTCTCAATGTGAGACAGCCGAGGGGGGCAGGGCGTTTAACGATGCAAATAGCTTGGTATCAGCGACGTAACCCGGATGCCCATACCCCCGCAGGCTGAGCCTCCAGCCTGAGACATCCGTCCGCAAGGTTCGGGAGGCACCATGGCACAGGCAGCAGTGCCGCTGCAGGCCGTTTCCGGTAGCAGCCGGCTGGCACAAGCCAGGGAGCGATTCCTGGCCGCCGAGCCGGTTGAGCCCCATGAAGTGCGGGAGCCGATCCTCGCTTCGTGGCGCCGCTCCCGTGATTGGCGCGTGGCGGCCGACCATATCGATCTCCGCTACATTCGCGACCCCGATCCGGAAACGACGCTGGCCCGCGGGGCTGAGCCCGTGCTCAAGCACCTGCACGAGCAACTCGACGGCCAGCCGATCAGCATCGTCCTGACCGACGCCAACGGCCTGGTCCTCAACCGGCTGACGGCCGATCACGATCTCGAACGCCACCTGGACGGCGTCAAGCTGGCGCCGGGCTTCAACTATTCGGAAGAGCTCGTCGGCACCAACGGGATCGGCACCGCGCTGGAGGCCGGCCCGACGCACGTCTTCGGCCACGAGCATTACGCGGAAAAGCTCGAGGGCCTGGCCTGCGCGGGCGTCCCGATTCACCACCCGATCACGGGCAAGACGGTCGGCGTCATCGACCTGACCTGCTGGCGCAAGAACGCCGATCCGCTGCTGGTCGCCCTGGTCAAGTCCACCGCCGACCAGATCACCCAGGCGCTGCTCAACGGCAGCAGCGAACGCGAGTTCCACCTGCTGGAGGAGTACGTACGGGCCTGCCGGCGGACCGGCGGGATCGTCCTGGCGGTCGGCAACGACGTCGTGATGATGAACGACTACGCCCGGCGGATCCTCGACCCCGCCGACCAGGCCGCACTGATCGCCCAGGCCGCGGAGATCCTGACCCGGCGGCACGCGGGCGCCGTCTCGGCCGACCTGCCCACCGGGCTGAAGGCGCGGGTCTACTGCCGCCCGGTCGACACCGACACTCCGTACGCCGACGGCATCGTGCACGTGAAGCTGCTCGAAGCCGCCCCCGCCCGGCCGGCCATGACGGCCGGCAAGCCGGGGACCAAGTCGCCGATGTTCCTGCCCGGCCTGGTCGGCTCGGGCGTGCTGTGGGCCCGGGCCTGCCGCGAGGCCGAGAGCGCCTATGACTCAGCCGAATGGCTGACGCTGGAAGGCGAGCCCGGGGTGGGCAAGATGGCCCTGGCCCGCGCCGTGCACCAGCGGCGGAACCCGGCCGCCCCGTTCCACGTGGTCGATGCGTCGGCGGCGACCGGCCCCGACTGGCTGGTGAGCGCCCGCTCGGAGCTGCTCGAGGGCGACGGGATGCTGGTCATCCGGCACATCGACGAGCTCACCGTGCGGCAGGTCCACGCGCTGTCGAGCGCGTTGCAGGAGGCGTGGGCCGCGCGGCGGCAGCTCAGCATGCGGGTGGCGGTCACCCTGAACCGCAAGACCGCGCGCGCCGACCTGACCAAGCTGCTGCGCTTCTTCCCCGCGACCGTGGAGCTGCCGCCGCTGCGCCATCACATCGAGGACCTGCAGGAGCTCGTGCCGTTCTTCCTGGCCCGGCTGAGCCAGCACGGCCGGGTGGTCTGCTCCCCCGAGGCGATGCAGCTGCTGCTGCGGTCGAGCTGGCCCGGCAACGCCGAGCAGCTCTGGCAGGTGCTGAGGCGGGTCGTCCAGCGCCGCCGCGCGGGCGCGATCCTCCCGGCGGACCTGCCGCCCGAATGCTGGACGGTGAGCCGCCGGCTGCTGAGCCCGCTGGAGTCGATGGAGCGTGACGCGATCGTCCAGAGCCTGCTCGACTGCGATGGCAACAAGGTCAAGGCGGCCGAGGCACTGGGCATGTCACGCGCGACGATCTACCGCAAGATTCACGAATACGGGATCGTGACCCCGGGGCCGACGCAGGCATTACGGCGCTGCCCCGGCTGGCCCGGCTGGCCCGGCTGGCGGCTGGCCCGGCTGGCCCGCTGGTGCGGCGGCGCGATCAGGCGGCGACGTCGGCTTCCTCGGCCGCGTCCGCGAGCGCGTCGGGGAAGCTGCCGCCGGTGCCGCAGAACACGCGGCGCCCGTCCGCGCGGGTCCGGCGCAGCAGCACGGTGAAGGTGTCCCCCGTCTTCTCCGAGCAGATCACGAAACCGTCCTCGAGCAGACGGGACGTCAGGTCAACCAGGTTATTCATCCTCGACCACTCCCCACACGGCGATACGGGCGGCCACATCCGGCCCCGTTCCCTATCCCGCCTCATCCGCTGGCGGATATGTAGTGCGCCGGCAGTCATCACGCCCACGCTGTGTGTAACGTCGCTAACTGACGAGTCATCGTAACCAGCGGCCCCGCCGCCCTGCAGGCTTCTGGCCGCATAAGTCCCTATGATCTTCCCGGCGCCCCGGGTGTCTCGAGACTGCTATGCCCGCTGGCCTGCGCCTTTGCGCCCGGCACAACCCGGCCACCACGCGGCCGCGATCCGTATGCCGGCCGCGAGCAATTGGGCATCGTCCCTGAGCAGCCGTCCCCGCGCTCCGTCCCATCAGCACCCGGCACCACACCAGTCCCGCAGGCTAGCGGCCAAGTCATGATCGTGTGATGAACACGTCGCATTTGTCGGCAAACTCCACATGATCATGGGGACAGGTGCGCGGCTGTAGCGGCAAACTCCCCACGATCATGGAGCACTCCCGGGGATGGAGCGGAAAACCAGGGCGCACCCGCCACAAGGCCGGATACGTGATGGTCTGGATCCCCAGCCATCCCCGAGGCCGACGCGAGCCGGCCAGAGCCACTACGTCTTCGAGCACATCCTCGTGATGGAGGAGATGCTGGGACGCTACCTACTGCCGGCTGAATCCGTCCATCACCGCAACGGCGTGCGAGACGACAACCGGCCAGAGAACTTGGAACTGTGGACGCGGCCACAGCCATCAGGCATCCGCGCTAGCGACGCGGTTGCCTGGGCACGCGAAATTCTCGCGCGCTATTGCGAGGGAACGGGCACCTCCAACAATGCTCAGGGTCTCCACTGAGCACTCTTGGAGGTGGCGGGAATCGAACCCGCGTCCTTCAGTGCTTCACCAGGGCTTCTCCGGGCGCAGCCTGCTTTGTTTTTCTCAGCCCCGGCATTCACACAGGCAAGATGCCGACGGGCTCAGTCACTGTTTGATGTTCCGGCTAGACCCGTGACCGGACTAGACGGTAAGCCTTCTTACTGATGCCAGGCACCGGGTCGAAGGCGTCCCCGGGCTGACAGATCTCTAACTCGCCTCAGGCGGCGAGAGCGAGATCAGTGCGCGTAGAATTGGCACTTATTGGTTTACGGTCATGGGATTAACGAGGTCACCACCGCGACCCTCGGCCCGCTTCACCTGGATCAACCACCAAAGTCGAAACCGTTCACCCCCCTGTTGAGTTGTCAGCCGGGCGCTGCAAGCAACGACCTGCTTCGCCCGACCGTACTCTTGTAACGCCGGAGCGCCAAACGAGATTCCCGGAGACGGGGCGGGCCGGGCGGGAAAAGGGAATGACCCCCGCGGGCGCTGGCGGTGGCCGAAAGCGCGCCCGCGGGGGTCGACCGGCAGGGTCGGAGCCGGTCCGGATGCCGGGCCTCCCCCGAGATGAGGCCCGGTATTTATCACGACGACTGGGCCGCAACCCCCCAAGCGAAACCCAGTCACCTCTTAAGACGCCGGACAGTAGTTGGAAGGTTGCTCCGTGTAAGCGAGATTGGAGTAACAAAATGATAACGAGGCTCACCTTGTGACAAGTTCGGGCGCCCAGCTCAGGGGGACGCCTGGAGCGCGTTCAGGAACTGGGCCGCGAGGAAGGACGCTGACACCTGCGGGGAAGAGTCCGATTCCAGGATCGCGAACGCCACGTCGCCGCGGTAGCCGACGAACCAGCTCTGCCAGGTAGCGCTGGCGCCGCTCCCGACCTGAACCAGGGCGGTCTGCCCGTAGACCGGCGAGCCCGGCACGTCCGCGCTCTGGGCCGAGCCGGACATCACCGTCTTGCGCATGAGCTGACGCAGGGAGGTGAGCGCGCTCGCCGTGAGCGGCGACTGCGTGGCCGCCGAACCATCGGGCGGGTCCGTCACCAGCATCGGTGACCGCGAGACACCGGACTGGACTTCGGCCGCGATGAGCGCCATGCCGAGCGGGCTCACCTGGACGCCACTGCCGATGGTCTCCGCGGCGAGCTGCCCGTCACCGGTGGCCGCCGGCACGGAGCCGGAGTAAGCCGACAGCGGCAGCTGCCAGTTCGCGCCGATACCGAAGCCGCTCGCCACCCGGCTGAGGCTGCCGCTGGTCAGCCGCCTCGACAGGCCGGCGAACGCCGTCCCGCAGCCCTGGGCGAAGTCAGTGCTGAACGAGGTGTTGCCGGGCAGGGTGGACGCCAGCTGCCCGGCGGTGAACTGCCGGCCGCCGACGTCGGCCACGCTCGTGCACGGGATCTCGGCGTTCGCGGAGACCCCCGTGCCGAGCAGCGCCGCGGTCGACACGATCGTGAAGGCGGTCCCCGGGCTCAGGTGCGCGTTGAGCGCCCCTCCGGCCGGTTGCGGGGCCCCGGGCGCGCTATGGCCGGCGACGGCCAGGACCTTGCCCGTGGAGCCCTGGACGGCGACGAGCTCGGCCCCCGCGTTGGGCGCGGCGGCCAGCGCGGCCTGCGCCGCCGACTGGACCGGCGCGCTGATCGTGGTCCGCACGGGCCGGGCCGCCCGGCCCGGCCATTGGCGCAGCAGCCCGACCTGGTGGCCGTGGCTGTCCTCGGCGATCACGTCGGTGGTCGGCGAGCCGGCCAGCATCGTCTGGTACGCGGCTTCCAGGCCGGTCAGGCCGACCGTGGTACCGGGCTGGTAGGCCGCCCCCTCGTCCCGCAGCACGCCGGCGTTCTCGGTGCCGACCGTGCCGACGACCTCACCGGCGTAGGAGGAGAACAGCCGCTGGCTGACCCGGTGGACCACAAGCCCCGGCACGCGGGCCAGATGGGAGGCCATCCGCGCGTACGAGCCCGGGTCGAGCGAGAGCAGGGTGAGGAACTGCCCGGGCGGGGCGGCCTGGATCTGGCCCAGCACCTGCGTCGAGTTCAGCTGGGTCATCCCGGCGAAGTCGGCCGCGGTTATGTCCGGGTGGGCCAGGCTCTTCGGCCAGACGCCGATCTTGTACACCGCCGAGGGCACCTGCAGCGGCTGCCCCTGCGCGTCCAGCACCGGCGCCCGCGCCGGGACCTTGGTCACCACGGCCAGCCGCTCCCCCGGTCCCAGCTGCGGGTTGATGACGCTGGGCGCCCACTGGATCTTCCAGCCCGAGCTCAGCCTGCGCAGCACGAACCGGCCGGCGTACGTCCACTGGTGGCCCTCCGGGCCCAGGTTCACCGACGCGGCGAAGTGGGCCACGGCGGTGTCGCCGTGCTGGTCGATGGGGCCCATGGACAGGAACATCGAGGTCGCGTCCAGCTGCGTGAACGCGTCCGCCAGGGCACCCGAGACCGCCGGGGCGCTGCCGCTGGTGAAGGAGGCCGCCTGACCGTAATCGTGCTGCTGCCAGGCGAGCAGGAATCCCTGCACCGTGGCCTCGGCGGACGGCTCCTGCCCGAAGCCGTCGACCAAGCCCCCGACCACGAGCCCGATCAAGGCGAGGACCGCCACGAGACGGATACGCCGGGCCCGCATTGACAGCCGCCGCGCCTGACGCTGCTTGCGGCCCGAGGCGGCGGGCCGAGGGGGTAGAGGGGGGCGGTCGCCCGGCGGCGTTACCCTCCGGCCAGGGTGCGGTGCACTCCTGGCCGGGCGCCCGCGGCCGGCGTGGCTCCCCCGGTCACGGGTGCGGGAGGACACTTCCCTCCTCACCGTCACCGTCGCCGCCGGAGAGCACGGTCCACCTCCCTGGCCGCATCCTTACTCGCCAGGTCATGACGCTTATCGTAAGTCCGCTTGCCGCGCCCGAGGCCCAGTTCCACCTTCGCTTTCCCGTCTTTGAAATACAGCGACAGCGGAACCAGGGTCAGGCCCTGCTCGGCGGTGGCGGACGACAGCTTGTCGATCTCCCTGCGGTGCAGCAGGAGCTTCCTGGTCCGCCGGGGCTCGTGGTTGGTCCAGGTGCCCTCCGTGTACTCGGGAATGTGCACGTTGTGCAGCCACACCTCTCCATCGGAGATCTGGCCGAAACCATCGGCGAGCGACGCACGCCCGGCGCGAAGTGATTTCACCTCGGTCCCCGTGAGCACCAGCCCTGCCTCGTAAGTGTCCTCGATCCGGTAGTCGTACCGGGCGCGGCGGTTGCGGGCGATGACATGACGCCCCTGCTCCCGAGCCACGTCTCTCCTGTCTGCCCATGTCACACACGCAGGTAACGCCTGAGCGTGAGAAACGACGTCGCGCCGCACAGCAGCACGCCCACGCACATCGTGAGGATCACGACCTGTACCAGGTCCCCTGCGCTCAGGCCCACGTTAAAAGTGAAGTACTGCTGTAGCGTATCCAGCCAAAGCGACTTCACGGCAACAAGCAGGCCAGCGGCGACGAGCCAGCCGAACAGGCCGGCGATGACGCCCTCCAGCAGGAACGGCAGCTGGATGTAGAAGTTCGACGCCCCGACCAGGCGCATAATGCCGGTTTCCCGGCGGCGGTTGAACGCCGACAGCCGGATCGTATTCGCCACCAGCAGGATCGCCGCCACGAGCAGGATCATCGCGATGACGACCACGGCGTTCCGCGCGCCGCCGAGCAGTTTGTAGAACTTGTCCAGGATGGACCGGTCGTCGATGACCGAGTCCACGCCGGCCTTGCGGTTCATCGCCGAGGCGATGGCGCTGTAGTCGGCCTGCGGGTTCTTCAGCTTGACCTGGAACGAGTCCGGGATGTCGCCCTGCTGGACCGTGTTCACGAACGTCGGGCTGTTCGAGAACTCCTGCTTGAACCGCTGGTAGGCCTGGGCCTGCGACTCGTAGAAGACCTGCGAGACCTGCGGCATCGAGGTGAGCGTCTGGTTGAGCTGGTTGCGCTCGGCGACCGTGGCCGCCCCGTTCTGCTTGCACTGGACGCTCACGCTCTGCGCGGTGCACAGGTAGATCGAAACCTCGACCTTGCCCTGCCAGTAGGTCCGGGTGTTGTCGACCTGCTTGATGAACAGCAGCCCGGTACCCAGCAGGGAAAGGCTGATCGCCACGACCACCACGAGCGCGATCGTCATGGTGAGGTTCCGGCGCAGGCCGATCCAGATCTCCTGGAACACGAACTGTGCACGCATGCTTGCTAATCCCTCGGTCGGTCGGGTGATAGCCGGGCGGACGCCAGGCTACGGCACGTCAGTACGCCTGGCCGTACACTCCGCGAGACTGGTCCCGGACCACCTTGCCGTATTCGAGCTCGATGACGCGCTTGCGCATGGAGTCCACGATCGCGGCGTCGTGCGTGGCCATGACGACCGTCGTCCCGGTCCGGTTGATCCGGTCGAGGACCTTCATGATGCCGATGGACGTGGCCGGGTCGATGTTTCCGGTCGGCTCGTCGGCCAGCAGGATCATCGGGCGGTTGACGAACGCCCGCGCCATGGCCACCCGCTGCTGCTCGCCGCCGGACAGCTCATCGGGCATCCGGTCGTGCTTGCCCTCGAGGCCGACCAGGTCGATCACCTCGGGAACGACCTTGCGGATGAAGCGACGGGGCTTGCCGATCACCTCGAGCGCGAAGGCCACGTTCTGGTAGACGTTCTTGTTCGGCAGCAGGCGGAAATCCTGGAACACGCAGCCGATCCGGCGCCGCAGATGCGGCACCCGCCAGTTGGACAGGCGGGCGAGATCGCGTCCGGAGACCCGGATCCGGCCGTCCGTCGGGCGTTCCTCCTTGAGGACCAGGCGGAGGAATGTGGACTTGCCTGACCCCGAGGGCCCGACGAGGAAGACGAACTCGCCCTTTTCCACCCCAATGCTGACATTCTCCAGAGCGGGGCGGCTCTGGCTCGGGTAGACCTTGGTGACGTTATCGAAGTTGATCACAGGACCATCACAGCGATGTCGGGGACGGACGAGGGACGCAGCGCAGGGCCGCCGGGACGACACAAGGTTCGGCGGCCGGCCATAGACGCGGCCAGCCAGGCAACCAGCGGGTAGCCTGGATCAGTCAAGGGAACAGTGTAGGGGGAAACTAGCGGTGAGAGCCCTATAACTCTCCAAGCGCCCGCGAGCGAGGCAAGGAAACGCCCATGAGCTGCGAACACCTTATCTGCGCACGCTGCGCTGGGCCGGTGAGCGAAGGCCGGTGCCCGGCGTGCCAGGCGGCGAAAGCCGAGGTGCACCACTCCCCGTTCGGTTACGGTTCCCGCATCCTGATCGCCACGGTCCTGCTGCTCATCCTGCTCATCGCCCTAGCCGCCCACGGGAGTTTGTAGCACGCTCCGCAACTAGTTCTTGTCCGCGTCCTGGCCGCGGCGGAGCCAGCGGATCTCGGCCTCGATGAAATCGTCGATCTCGCCGTCGAGGACGGCGGTGGTGTTCCCCGTCTCCATGCCGGTGCGCAGGTCCTTCACGTTCTGGTACGGGTAGAGGACGTAGTTGCGGATCTGGGTGCCCCAGCTTCCCGCGCCCTCGCCGCGCAGCGCGGCCATCTCCTCGGCTTCCTCCTGCCGCCGGCGCTCGAGGAGCTTGGCCGGAGCACCGACATCGCGGACGCCCGGTTCTGGATCTGGCTCCGCTCGTTCTGGCACGAGACGACGATCCCGGTCGGGAGGTGGGTGATCCGCACGGCCGAGTCCGTCGTGTTGACGCCCTGGCCGCCGGGGCCGCTGGAGCGGTACACGTCCACCCGGATCTCGTCCTCGTTGACCTCGATGTGGTCGGTCTGTTCCACGACCGGAACGACGTCCACGCCGGCGAAGGACGTCTGCCGCCGGCCCTGGTTGTCGTACTTGGAGATCCGGACCATCCGGTGGGTGCCGTGCTCGCCGCGCAGCGTGCCGTAGGCGTAGGGCGACTTCACCGCGAACGTCGTCGACTTGATGCCGGCCTCTTCCGCGTAGGAGATGTCGTACACCTCGGTCGGGTAACCGTGCCGCTCGGCCCAGCGCTGGTACATGCGCATCAGGTTCTGCGCGAAGTCCGCGGCGTCGGCCCCGCCGGCCTGCGCATTGATCGAGACCAGCGCCTCACGTTCGTCGTACTCGCCGGACAGGAGCGTCCGGACCTCGAGCTGGTCGATCTCCCGGCGCAGGGCGGCGAGGTCACGCTGGGCCTCGGCCCGGGTCGGCTCGTCGTTCTCGCTCTCGGCCAGCTCGAACATCACCCGGGTGTCGTCCAGCCGCTGCCGCAGGTCTTCCAGCCTGGCCAGCTCGCCTTCGAGGTAGGACAGGCGGCGGGTAACCGCCTGCGCATGCTGCTGGTCTCCCCACAGGTCGGGGTCGGCGGCCTGATCGCGCAAGCCAGCTGCCTCGGCACGCATGGCGTCAGGATCGAGAACTGCCTCGATGCTGGCGAGCTTCGACGACAGTTCCGAGATCTCATCAGCGGGATCGGTAGCTGCCATGGCGGACAGCCTATGCGAGCCGGTGCCCAGTAGCGCAGCAGGCACGACCGCGCGGCCCAAGCCGGGTATCCTGCGGATCGGGTCCGTTCATACGCCGGGCCGCCCGGATGTGTCCCGCCCGTCTTCGCCACGCCCGCGTGCGTGGCCGGACGTCAGTGGCAGGCAGGCATCCTTCAAGCCGACCGCGAGCGCCGACTGCGAGGATAAGGCCAGGTACGGGACGTATCCCGGACGCCCGGCGAATACGAACATGAATGCGACTGCGACGCATGAGAGAGAAACGGCGCTGGTGGCCCGCCAGCCGCGCCGCGATGTTCGCGCGCCGTCCGGCGCCGCTGAAGCTCGTCGCCGGCCCGCTGGCCGCCCTCGGCCTGCTGCTGTCCGTCCAGGGCTGCGGGATCAACGCGGCGGCGACCACCTCGCCCATCGGGCCCACCCCGGCCGCGGCGACGCAGGTGCTCAACGCGTACGTGACGACCGCGAGGGTCGCGCTGGCTGATCACAACGAACTGCTCGCCCTGTCGCAGACGACCGACGCGGCCTACAGCATCATGTCGGGCGCGTTCGCCATCGCGTCGGCGTCAGGGTCCGTCCCGCCAATCCGGTCTACGGACAGCCGACGGTGTACGTGCCGAAGCAGGCGGCGTACCCACTGTGGTTCATGGCCGCGGCACCGGAGCACCCCGCGACGGGCGGTCCGACCCGCACCGTCCTGATGACGTTCTACCGGCGCGATGCCGCGTCGACGTGGGCGCTCAGCGGATCGGTCCAGCTCAACCCGGGTGTCGCCGCCCCCAAGGTGACGATCGACAGCGCCGGGTACGCGACCTCCCTATCCATCTTGGACCAGACGCTGAAGGCCCGGCCGAACGTGGTCGGCCCGCTGCACGCGGCGGTCGCCGACGACGGCCCGACCAGCCCGGCCGCCGCGGCCGTCGCGGCCGGCCCGCAGACCACCGGGCTCTACGCGGCCAGCGCCGCGATCGGGCGCCAGGCCACCGCGCGGCAGCAGACCTACCAGTGGCTGCTGGAGGGAACGCCCTACCCGATGTTCGCGCTCCGGACCGCGGACGGCGGCGCGCTGGTGTTCTACACCATGTACCTGAACACGCAGACCGGGCTGGTCAAGCCGCCGCCGAAGAACAGCAAGGGCCCGCTACAGAACATCCCGGTGCCCGCCGAGTACCGGCCCCTCCTGCCGGGCAGCCCGCAAGTCGTTCACCGCAGCCTGAACGCCGACCAGGACCTGCAGTACGCGGCCATCGACCCGGCCAGCACGTCAACGGCCAAGATCCAGATCCTCGGCGCCGGCGGCGGCCCCGTGTACGCGCACGGCTACTGACGCTGCGGTAGCGAACTCGACGCCACCAGGGCCCGGATCGCGCGGAGGGCGACGGACAGGGTGGTGAACGTGAAGCGCTCGCTTTCCCAGATCTCGCCCAGGGTCCGGGTGGCGCGGCCGACGGCGGACTCGTTCCGCTCGGTCCACGCGGCGAGCCGCTCCTCGGGTGTGCCCGGCCCGCTGACGCACAGCACGTCCCGGGTGAGCGCGGCGTGCGCGGCGTACAGGTCATCGCGGATGGCCGCGCGGGCCATGCTGCTCCACCGGTCGTCCCGCGGCAGCGACACGATCCGGTCGCGCAGCCTCGTGATCTGGAGCCGGCTGGCGAGATCGAAATAGACCTCGGCCGTCTCCTCGACACCACGCGAGGTCGCCGCGGCGCTCTCGACGATGTCGAAGGCCGAATACGACGGCACCATGCCCGCCACCGTGTGGGCCAGGTCGGCTGGCACCCCGCGCGCCGTGAACGAGTCCCGCCGCTCCTCGAAGGTCTCCGCGTCCCGGCCGGTGAGCAGCTTCGGCAGGCCCGACCGGACGGCCAGGACCTCGCTGCCGAAGTGGTCGACGCTCCCGGCGATGTCGACCGGCGGCCGCCGGTTGTACAGCAGCCAGCGGCAGGCCCGCTCGACCAGCTTGCGCCCTTCCAGCAGCAGGGCGACCTGGGTGGCGATGTCCACCGTGCCGTCGAGCGCGGTCACCTCCCGCCAGAAGGCCGGCATGCCGAACACCTCGCGCGCCACCAGCCAGGCCCGGGTGATGTCCGGCACCGAGGCGCCGGTCTCCTCGTTCAGCCGGAAACCGAACGTGATGCCGGAGGTGTCGACCATCTCGTTGACCACCGAGGTGGTGATGATCTCCTGGCGCAGCGGGTGGGTCTCCATCCGGCCCGCGTGCTGGGCCCGGAGCGGCGCGGGGAAGTACCCGGTCAGCTCGCGGCGCAGATACGGGTCGTCGGCCAGGCCGGACGCGAGGACCTCCTCACCCGCGGCGATCTTGGTGTGGGCCAGCAGCAGCGCCAGTTCCGGGTTGGTCAGGCCCTGACCGGCCGACCGCCGCTCGGCGATCTCCTTCTCGCCGGGCACCGCGTCCTGGCCGCGCCGCAGCCGCTTGCCCCGCTCCAGCGCGCGCAGGTAGCGGGCGTGGACGTGCAGCATCTGCGGGGCCTGCGCCCGGGCCGTGACCAGCGTCATGTTCTGGTGGTAGTTGTGCCGCAGGACCAGCCCGGCCACCTCGTCGGTCATCTCCTGGAGCAGGCGGTTCCGGTCGTCGTGGGAGATCGCGCGGTCCCGGACGGCCCGGTCGAGCAGGATCTTGATGTTGACCTCGTGGTCGGAGGTGTCCACGCCGGCCGAGTTGTCGATGAAGTCGGTGTCGACCAGCCCGCCGCCCACCGCGTACTCGATCCGGGCCGCCTGGGTGAGCCCGAGGTTCCCGCCCTCGGCGACGACCCGGGCCCGCAACTGCGACGCGTCGACGCGGACCGCCTCGTTGGAGCGGTCGCCGCAGTCACCCTGTCCCTCGCTGCTGGCCTTGACGTAGGTGCCGATGCCGCCGTTCCACAGCAGGTCGACGGGCGCGGTCAGGATCCGTGAGATCAGTTCGTCCGGCGAGAGGGCCAGCGTGGCGTCGTCGATGCCGAGGGCCGCCCGGGCCTGCGGGGACAGCGGGACGGACTTCGCGCTCCGCGGCCAGACCCCGCCGCCGGCCGAGATCAGGGACCGGTCGTAGTCGGCCCACGACGAGCGGGGCAGCGCGAACAACCGCTGCCGTTCCGCGAAGCTGACCGCGGGATCGGGGGCCGGGTCGATGAACACGTGCCGGTGATCGAACGCGGCGACCAGCTTGATCTTGCGGGACAGCAGCATCCCGTTGCCGAATACGTCGCCCGACATGTCGCCGATGCCGGCCACGGTGAACTCGCCGGTGGCCGGGTTCATCCCCAGCGTGGCGAAGTGGGCCTTCACCGACTCCACGCGCCGCGCGCCGTGATGCCCATCTTCTTGTGGTCGTAGCCTTCCGACCCGCCCGAGGCGAAGGCGTCGCCGAGCCAGAACCCGTAGCTGGCCGCGATCTCGTTGGCTACGTCGGAGAAGGTCGCGGTCCCCTTGTCGGCCGCCACGACCAGGTACGGGTCGTCGCCGTCGCGCCGGACGACCTCGCGCGGCGGGTCGACCCGGTCGCCGTGCGCGTTGTCGGTCACGTCCAGCATGGCGGTGATGAACATCTTGTAGCAGGTCAGCACCTCGGCCTGGTACGCCTCACGGTCAGAAGGATCCGGCAGTTGCTTGCACACGAACCCGCCCTTCGCCCCGGAGGGGACGATGACCGAGTTCTTCACCTCCTGGGCCTTGACCAGGCCGAGAACCTCCGTGCGGAAGTCCTCCAGCCGGTCGGACCAGCGCAGCCCGCCGCGCGCGACCCGGCCGAACCGCAGGTGCACCGCCTCCAGCCGCGGCGAGTACACGAAGATCTCGAACTTCGGCCGGGGCGCCGGCAGGCTCATCACGCGGCTGGGGTCGAGCTTGAACACCAGATAGGGCGCGTGCGCCGACTGCCGCGCGCCGCGGTAGTAGTTCGTCCGCAGGGTGGCTTCCATCAGCGCGAGGTAGGACCGCAAGATGCGGTCGTGGTCCAGGCTGACCACCTCGTCCAGCTCGCCCCGGATCTCCTCGACGATCGCCTCGCTGCGCTCGGATTGGCCGCTTTGGCGGGCCGGGTCGAACCGCGATTCGAACAGCCGGACCAGCAGCCGGACGACCGTCGTGTTGGACCGCAGCACCCGCTGGATGTATTCCTGGCTGAACCGGTTCCCGGCCTGGCGCAGGTACTTCGCGTAGGCCCGCAGCACCACGACTTCGCGCCAGGACAAGCCGGCGTCGAGGACCAGCGCGTTGAAGCCGTCGTCCTCGATTTCGCCCCGCCACAGCGCGGCCAGCGCCTGCTCGAACTCGGCCCGGCCGGCACTGCCGCGCGGGCGCCCGCGCCGGGCTGCGCTTTCCGCCCGCAGACCGAAGTCATATATCCAGAACGGAGGCGTGGTGGCAGTCCCCGTGAAGGCATAGGGGTGCTCGTCGACCACCTCAAGCCCCATGTGCTGCAGCTGGGGCAGCACATCGGACAAGATGACCGGCGTCCCGGAGCGGTAGACCCGCAGCCGCCACTGCCCGCCGGGGCCGCCGGCGTGGGCGAACTGGACGGCGAACGGCTCACCGGATTCACGCAGCCGCAGGATCCGGCTGAGGTCGGCGACGGCCTCGGCCGGCGTCACGTCGGCCTTGTACGTCTCCGGGATGCCGGCCGCGAAGCGGTCGGTCAGGGCCTGGGCCCGCTCGTCTCCCACGGTGCGGGCCGCCTCCTCGGCCAGGTCCTCGTCCCAGGACCGGACGGCCGCCACCAGCTGCCGTTCCAGCGCCGCGGTGTCGACGTCGGGCAGCGGGTGCCCCCGCTCGCCGCGCACGACGACGTGCAGCCGGGCCAGCGTCGACTCCCCGACCATGGCGCTGTAGTCGACGGAGACGCCGTGCAGCGCCGCGCGGAGGATCTCCTGCGCGCGCAGCCGGACGGCGGTGGTGTAGCGGTCCCTCGGCAGGTAGATCAGGCACGACATGTACCGCCCGTACATGTCCCGGCGCAGGAACAGCCGGGTCTGCTTGCGCTCGCGCAGCCGGAGGACGGCCAGGGCGATCTCGGTCAGCTGGGTGGTCGAGATCTGGAACAGTTCCTCGCGCGGGTAGCTTTCCAGGATCTCGATGAGGTCGGTGCCGTCGTGGATGTCCGGGGTGAGGCCACCCGCCTCCAGCACGTCGGCCAGCTTGCGGCGCAGCACGGGGATGCGGGCGATGCTCTCGGTGTAGGCCGGATGGGTGTAGAGGCCCAGGATCCGCCATTCGCCGACGACGTCGCCGTCCGGGCCGAGCTTCTTCACCGACACGTAGTCGAGGTACTTGTTCCGGTAGACGGTCGACCGGGAGTTCCCCTTGGTCAGCACGAGGCGGTACGGTTCGCGCGCCTTGGCCCGGATGTCGGCGGGCAGGGCCGCGAATGAATCGGAGCCCTGCGTGTCGTGGCGCAGGAAGCCGAGGCCGGTGCCGGGAACCGAGCGCAGGGCCATGCCGTCCTCCCCCGGCACCAGGTCGTACTCCCGGTAGCCGAGGAAGATGAAGTGCCCGTCGGCGAGCCAGTTGAGCAGCTCGCCCGCCTCCTGATCCTCCTCGCCGCGCGGCCCGGTCCCCTCGCCCGTCAGGCCGGCGGCCAGCGAGGCGGCGACCCGGCTCATCCGCGGCTGATCCTCCATCGTGACCCGGACGTCGTCCAGGATCCGGCGGAGGTCGGCCTCCAGGTCCGCGGGCGGGACCCGGTCGCCGAGCCCGGCGATCTCGATGTGCATCCACGACTCGGCGAGCTCGCCCGGGGCGAGCGGCCCGTCGCCGTTCACGTGACCGGCCACGCCGTGCAGGGCCCCGGCCACGTCGCGGCGGGCCAGCAGCCGGGGATGCAGGATGAGCTGGATGTCCGCCTGGTGCCGGTTCAGCTCCATCGTGACCGAGTCGACCAGGTACGGCATGTCGTCGGTGACGATGTCGACGATGGTCCGGACCGGCCCGAACGCCGCCCCGGCCACGGCTGGGGTACCGGAGCTGTCGGCGTCCTGTACGTACACGAGCGGGCGCCCCTGGGGCCGCTGAGCGGCCAGGGCCGCGTGATGCGCGGCCACCGCGGCGACCGGTTCGGCGCCGAACGAGGCCAGGTCCTCGGCCGCCACGTACCGGTAGTAGGCGCGCAGGAAAGCCCCGACGTCACCGACGGTGCCGCCCGTGTCGCCGTACCCCCGAAGTCAGCGCCCCCGAGGTCAGCGCGCGCGCCGCGCTGTCCAGCAGAGCATCCTTTGACTCGTCCGCGTTTTCCGGCATTGCTGTCCGTTCCCATCCCTGTGAGTAGCTCAAAAACCGCACAGTTACCACTCGGTAACTCTACGTAGCTACCAGTGGCCGGACTCGCAGAAGCACACAAGTGGCCGGGCACGCCACAGGCTATCGGTCACGACGTTCTCCCGCCCCCTGGTGTGAAGTACTCCAGCACCTCCGGATTGGCCAGCGCGTCCGGGTCGGCCGCCTCGGCCACCGGGGTGCCCTGCATGATTTTCCGTACCGGCACCTCCAGCTTCTTGCCGGAAAGGGTGCGCGGTATCCCTGGGACCTGGTGGATCTCATCCGGCACGTGGCGCGGCGACAGCTTGGACCGCAGCGCCGAGCGCAGCCGGCCCACCAGGTCGTCGTCAAGGTCCTGCCCCGGCGCCAGCGTGACGTACAGCACGAGCCGTCCCTCGCGGCCGAGCTGCCCGGTGTCGACCACCAGGCTGTCGGTCACCTCACCGAACGCCTCGACGACGCGGTAGAACTCGCTCGTGCCCATCCGGACGCCGCCGCGGTTCAGCGTCGCATCCGAACGCCCGTAGATGACGCAGCCGCCGTCCGGGAGGATCTTGATCCAGTCCCCGTGCCGCCAGACGCCGGGATAGTCGGTGAAGTAGCTGCCGGTGTACCGCGCCTGGTCCGGGTCGTTCCAGAAGCCGACCGGCATCGACGGCATCGGCTCGGTGATGACCAGCTCACCGACCTGGCCGGAGACGGACGCCCCGCCCGGGTCGAACGCTTCGACCTTCGCGCCGAGGCAGCGGGCCGAGATCACCCCGGACCGGACCGGCAGCAGCGGGCACGGCCCGACGAAACCAGTGCACAGATCGGTCCCGCCCGAGAACGAGCCGAGGAGCAGATCGGGCTTCACCGCGTCGTAGACCCAGCGGAAACCCTCCGGCGGCAGCGGCGACCCAGTGGAGCCGACCGCGCGCAGCGCCGGCAGATCCAGGTCCCGGCCGGGCGCCAGGCCGGCCTTGGCGCAGGCCAGCAGGTACGGCGCGCCGACCCCGAGGTAGGTGACCTCGTCCTGCTCGGCGATCCGCCACAGGGCGTCGGTGCCGGGGTACGTTGCGCTTCCGTCGTAGGTCACGATCGTCGCCCCGGCCAGCAGCCCCCCGAGGAGGAAGTTCCACATCATCCAGCCGGTGGTCGTGTACCAGAAGAAGACGTCGCCGGCGCCGAGGTCCTGGTGGAACGACATGACCTTGAGGTGTTCCAGGACGATCCCGCCGTGCCCGTGCACGATGGGCTTGGGCAGCCCCGTGGTGCCCGAGGAGTAGAGGACCCACAGCGGGTGGTCGAACGGCACGTCCTCGAAGCGCGGTTCGGCCGGGCCGCCGCCCGCGCCCAGGCTCGGCCAGTCCAGGGTGACCGGCCCGTCCGCGCCAGGCGCGGCGTCCTCCAGGGGCGCCGTCCGACCATGACCACCGCGGCCAGGCTGGGCAGCGCGGCCGCGATCTGCCGGACGACGTCGGCGCGGCGGTATTGCTTTCCCCCGTAGGAGTAGCCGGCCACCGCGATCAGGACCTTGGGCTCGATCTGCGCGAACCGGTCGATGACGCTGGCCGGCCCGAAGTCCGGTGAGCACGAGGACCAGATCGCGCCGAGGCTGGCCGTGGCCAGCATGGCGATGACCGCCTCCGGGCCGTTCGGCAGCAAGGCCGCCACCCGGTCGCCCCGGCCGACGCCGGCCGACTGCAGCCCGTTGGCCACCCGGCCCACCTCGGCCGCCAGCTCGCCATAGGTAAGACGCCCGCCACCGCCTCGTTCGGAATGCGAAATGAGGGCCACGCGGGCCGGATCGGTCTGCGCGGTCCGCAGCGCGTTACGGGCGTAGTTGATGGTCGCGCCGGTGAACCAGCGCACGCCGGGCATGGGGCCGCCGGCCAGCACGGGCCCCCGGCCGCGGTCGCCCTGCACGTCGAAGTAGTCCCAGATGGTGGCCCAGAATTCGGCGGGCTGGCTCGTCGACCAGCGCCAGAGGTCGTCGTAGCCGTCGAAATTCAGGCCCCGCTCGAGGGCCAGCCATTCCATATAGGCGGTGATCCGGGCGTTGGCGGCGACCTCTGCGGTCGGCTTCCAGAGCAGGTCGCCGTAGCCCTCGTCGGTGAGCCCGCTGGTGTCGCGCCGGTCGGCCGTCGCGCTGTCCTCGTCCTCGGTTGGCATAACCCCAGCATTGAGCCTGATCGTCGTCCTGGTAAAGCAGGTTCCCAGCTTAGTGCGGGTCAGTCAGCACCTTCGCCGGGCCAGAAGCCGGTCAGCTTGCGGGTCGCCGTGGCCGCCCCACGGTCAACCGCGGCCTTGACCAGGGCGAAAATCGCACCGTGCAGGGCGGCGGCCAGCAGTACCTCCGGCCAGCCCCGGCGGGCGTCCGTGGCCTCCGGCGCCTCTTCCTCGTGGGCCGCGAGCTTCCATACCCGCTTGAAGATCGCGCCGGCCACCATCCCGCCGAACACGCCCGGCCAGCATGCCGAACGGCTTGTACAGGATCTTGATCACCGCCGCCACCGCCGGATCGCGATGATGCCGGCGACTGCGACTCCGGCGGCGGCCGCGACGACGAGCACGCGGCGCTGCGACGCGGTCGCCATGGCCCGCTGAGCCGCCTTCTGGACCGGTTCGGGCGTGACGTCGCGGACGGTCCGGCCGACGGCCGCCGCCCGGGCCTGCAACTGGTCCGTCGGGACGGCCGTGCCGGTCGCGGCGTGCTTCGCGTCCACCGACCGGCCCACGATCTGGGTCCGCGCCTGGCCGACGCGCGCCGTGGCCTGCTCCCGGGCCTGGGTGGTCGCCCCCCGCAGGCGCTCGGAGATCTCGCCCACCCGTTCCCTGGTCCGCGCCTTGACGTCGGCCTTGGCGATCAGCGCTTCGACGGTTTCGCCGAGCTCCTCGCGCGTCCGCTCGATCTCCTGCCTGAGCTGCTCAGGATCGGCGGGCGGAGCCGGTCTGGCCTCCCCGTCGCTTCCCTGGCGTGGTTCCGTGGTCATCGGTGTGCCTTCTCCTTGATCTCCTCGACATCGGCCTGCACGCTGTCGATGGCCTCGCGGGGAACCGGCGGCGTGGCCTTGGTCAGCCGGCTCTTCCCGACCAGGGCGGCCACCCCGGAGACGGCGAGCAGGGCGGCGCCGACGATGAGCGCCGACAGCCACGCCGCGATGACGCCGCTCAGGGCGATGATCGCACAGGCCAGCAGGCAGCCCGTGGCGTACAGGGCGATGATCCCACTGCCGCCGAGCATTCCGGCGCCGACGCCCGCCTGCTTGCCCTTGCGGGTCATCTCGATCTGGGCCAGCTTGAGCTCGTCGCGGACGAGCCGGGGCACCAGCTCGCTCAGCTCTTTGACCAGTTCAGCGGCGGACCGCTGCGGTCCGTTGGCCGGCTGCGTAGTTTGCGCGGTTGGTTCCATGAGTTTCACCCTTCGCTGACGCGTGGGTGCTCTACCCAGTGATGATCGCCCGTAACGCGCAGGAACTCACGACGCCTGGCCGGGCCCGCTGGAGAGGCGGTCGATCACGGCGGCTACCTCTTCGGCGTCGGTCAGGTCGGACAGCACGGCGGCGGCGCCGGCCGCGCGCAGCTCGGCGGCGGTCGAGCGCCCGCTGGCCACCGCGGCGGAGGCCGCGCCGCCCATTGCGGCCGCCTCGACGTCCCGGACCGAGTCCGCGATGTAGACGCACGCGTCCTCACCCAGGGCGACGCCGTACTTCTCGGCCGCCCGGAGCCGCGCGACCCGGACCAGCGCGCCCTTCGGGTACGGCTCCGAGCCGTACCCGCCCACGCTGAAGTCGAAGAACTGCTCCAGCTCGAACGTGCGCAGCTTCAGCAGGGCATTCGGCTTGCTGGTGCCGGTCAGCACGGTCTGGACCACCCCGTCGAGCTTCCCGACCGCGGTGAGCGCCTCGCTCGCGCCCGGCAGGGCGTGGCCGTCGCGGCGCAGCATGTCGCGGCGGGCGGCCAGCGCGGTGGCCAGCTCGCTGCCGAACGGGGCCAGCAGCTTCTCCGACGGGCCGACGTTGCTGACGTCCACGCCGTTGAGGGCCAGCGCGTCGAAGAAGATCTCCGACTCCGAACGGCCGGCCATCTGGGGCAGCCGCACCAGCGGGCGGCCGGTCACGGTGCGGAAGGCCTCGGCGTAGGCGTCTCGGGTCACCCGGGTCACGTCAACCAGCGTCAGGTCGATGTTCCAAAGGACCAGGCGGTGAATGGGTTCCTCCGCTTCTGCCCGGCGCTCACGCGGCTACCGCGCACGGTAGCCGGAAGGCGCCGTTATGTCATCCCATGTGCGGACGACTACGCCATACACCCTACTGGTTACGATCTCACTGGTTGTAGGCCGCCGGAATACTGTCGTAGCCACCGCCGGAGTAGACCGATAGCTCCGAGGCAATCTCGGAGGTCGCGGCGGAGCCTTCCAGCCCCCGGCCGGCCTTTCAAGGCGGCCACGATGGCCCCGTAGCTGCCCTTGTTCATTTCTATGGGGAACGCGGCTACGAAGTCGGCCGGGGACCGGTAGGCCTGGATCCCGTCGGCGGCCGGGTCACCGTCCGCGGTGCTGACGGTGCTTCCGCCGTACGGGGTCTGAAGGTTCAGCGGGTTGTTGGGATTATGCGGGGTGCCCTCGTTGGCAAACCAGTCCTGCATGGTCTGGACGTTGGCGCTGGTCGCGGGGGCGCCGAGCGCGGCGAGGGCGGCATCGCCCCAGGCCACGGCCGGGGATCCGGTCAGCGCCGCGTTGATCGGCAGTGACGCCAGGTTCGTCCCGAGCCGGACCCGCGGATGAGCGGAGGGCTTCGGTGAGGCGCCACGGGCGGACGCGCCCGCCACCGCGGCGCTCCCGACGCCGACCGGCGAGGCTGATCCGGCCGGGGCCGCGGCGGCGTGGTGGGACGGCTTGGTCACCGGTTTCCCGCCGCTGAACGCCCCGGCGGCTGCGCTGGCTCCTCCGGCGACGACGATCGCCGCGGTGAGGCCGGCCAGGCCGGTCAGGACCTTGCGCCGCGCCGTCCACGGCGGTCGCGAGGGAGTCTCGGGCCGCGGAGGAGTCCCGGGCTGCGGGGCCCGGCCCGGCGCAAAGCCGCCTTGGTCGCGCGCTTCGCCTGAATGCCGCCCCACACCGGGCCCTCCCCTGCCGTTACATGTCCGGCGGATCGGATCCTATCGCCCCAGGCTGAAGACCGCGTGAAGCTATCGCGGTTTCTCCCCGCCCGGGCCGGATCGCGCGGACATCATGCCGATCACCGTCAGCCCATGTGGGGATAGCGGTAGTCGGTGGGCGGGACGAACAGCTCCTTGATGGCCCGGGGGCTCACCCAGCGGGTCAGGTTGAAGATCGATCCGGCCTTGTCGTCGGTGCCGCTGGCCCGCGCGCCGCCGAACGGCTGCTGGCCGACGACCGCGCCGGTCGGCTTGTCGTTGATGTAGAAGTTGCCCGCCGAGAACCGCAGCCGCTCGGCCGCGTCCGCGATCGCGGAGCGGTCCCGGGCCAGGATCGAGCCGGTCAGCGCGTACGGGGCGACGTCCGCCGCCTGCGCGAGCATCTGGTCGTACTGGTCGTCCGGGTAGGGGTGGACGGCGAGGATCGGCCCGAAGTATTCGGTGGTGAACACCTCGTCGGCCGGGTCGGTGCACTCGATGACGGTGGGCGGGACGAAGTAGCCCTCGCGGTCGTCGGCCCGGCCCCCGGTCAGCACGCGGACCGACGGCCGGCTCCGCGCCCGCTCGAACGCGGCGGCGTGCTTGGCCAGGGCCCTCGCGTCGATCACCGCCCCCATGAACAGGGACAGGTCGGCGGACACGTCGCCCATGGTCAGCGACTCGACCTGGTCGACGAAGTCGTCGCGGTGGGCGTCCCAGACCGAGCGCGGCACGTAGGCGCGGGAGGCCGCCGAGCACTTCTGGCCCTGGTATTCGAACGAGCCGCGGATCAGGGTGGCGGCCAGCGCGTCGTCGTCCGCGGACGGGTGCGCGATCACGAAGTCCTTGCCGCCGGTCTCGCCGACCAGCCTCGGGTAGCCGCGGTAGCGGCCGATGTTCTCACCGACGGTGCGCCACAGGTGCTGGAACGTGGCGGTCGAGCCGGTGAAGTGGATGCCGGCCAGGTCGGGATGGGGCAGCGCCACCCGGGACACCGCCTGCCCGTCCCCGGTCACCATGTTGATCACGCCGGGGGGCAGGCCGGCCGCCTCGAGCAAGCGCATCGTGTAGTGCGCGGCCAGCTGCTGGGTCGGCGACGGCTTCCACACCACCACGTTGCCGAGCAGGGCGGGCGCGGTCGGCAGGTTCCCCGCGATGGAGGTGAAGTTGAACGGCGTGATCGCGACCACGAAGCCCTCGAGCGGGCGGTACTCCATCCGGTTCCACACGCCCGGCGCGGATTCCGGCTGCTCGGCCAGCAGCCGCCGCGCGTAGCTCACGTTGAAGCGGAAGAAGTCGATGAGCTCGCACGCCGCGTCGATCTCGGCCTGGTACGGCGACTTGGACTGGCCGAGCACGGTGGCGGCGTTGAGGGTGGCGCGCCACGGCCCGGCGAGCAGGTCGGCGGCGCGGAGGAACACGGCGGCGCGGTCGTCGAACGACAGCGCGCGCCAGCCGGGTGCGGCCGCGCGGGCCGCGTCGATCGCGGCGGCCACGTCCTCGTCGGTGGCGTTGCCGAGCCGCCCGAGCACATGGCGGTGATTATGCGGCTGAACGACGTCGATGAGCTCGCCGCCGCCCATCCGGGACCGGCCGCCCACGGTCATCGACAGCTCCGCCTGCTCGCCGGCGAACTGCTTGATCCTGGCCTCCAGCACGGCTCGCTCGTGGCTGCCCGGCTGGTACTGCCTGACCGGCTCGTTGACCGGCGTCGGCACGTTGGTAACGGCGTCCATGACGGTCGCTCTCCCCTGCTGGTGTGCGGATGCTGGGAGGCTACCCGAACGGCTCCCCGGCTAGCGCTGACCGGCGCTGGCCGCGACTGGCCCGGGTTCGATTACCACAACCGTGAACGTCACCGCTACCCGCCAGCGCTGTGACATCGATAACTTAGATTCTTAACAAACAAATAAAAACGGGAAAACTCCCTTAACTCGCGCATACCCGATGCATCATGCTCGGCATCGATGTCACGAATTAAACGGATTAAGAGGATAGCGGCCCTCGCGGGCTCACTCGCCGCGGCCGGGGTCGCCATCGCGTGCAGCGGTCCGGCGAGCGCGGCCACGACACCCTCGGCCACGCCGACCGCCACGCCAGCGGTCATAGCGCCCCCCATCGGGCGGATGACCATGGGGACCATCTGGGTCAGCAAGCACACGATCAGCGTCGGCAACCGGTACGTCATCAACCCCGATGGCTTCCACGAGTCGATGACCCTGAGCAACAACAGTTACGGCGACAACTTCACCGTCCAGACCAGCACGCCGAACCGGGGCGGGGTCCTCGCATTCCCCGACTTCCTGTACGGGTGCTCGTGGGGGGTCTGCTCGCCGCACCGGACGCTGCCCGTCCAGGTCAAGCAGCGACGGGAACCCCGGGGCATCCGTCGACACCTCGGGCCACCCGGGCGGACTGTACAACGCCGCCTACGACATCTGGTTCGAGCTGAAGCCCTACCTGAGCGGCCAGCCGCACGGCGCCGAGATCATGATCTGGCCGCGGGAGACGCCGGGCATCGGCACCACGCGCGGCTACCCGGAAGTCCGGGTCGACGGGGCCCTGTACTGGTTCATCCACTGGCGGGCGCACAACAGCCGCGGCTACTGGAACTACATCCAGTTCCGCAAGGTCAACCAGGTCAACAGCCTGCGCGGGATCCACATCAACGACTTCATCCGGGTGGCGGAGTCGTGGCGGCTGGTGAGCTCCAACTGGTACATCCAGAACATCACGGCCGGCTTCGAGATCTGGAACGGCGGCCAGGGCCTCGGGATGTCCAACTTCTGGGCCCAGAGCTAAGCGCCTCAGTCCGGGAGGTGCCTTAGCTCCTGGGTGGCGTACCACATGAGCTCGTGGCCTTCGGCGCCGTCCACGGTGAACCGGGCGTCGTCGTCACCGTCGTCGGCGGCCGCCAGCGCGGCCACCGCGGCGCGCACGTCGTCGGCCGCGTCGGGGCTGTCGATGTGGCCGGCCGCCACCGCGCCCAGTGGCACCGGGCTCAGGACCTGGACCGTCGCCGGATGGTCGTCGTCGCCGGACCGGCCGATCTCGGTGTCGGGCACCTCGCCGGCCAGCACGACCCGGCGGGCCGGCGCGTCCGGGTCGGCCGCGAGCAGCCGCAGCGACGCGCGGGCCGCCTCCATCAGCGCGACATATTCGAGTTCCTCCAGGTCCCCGCTGGCGTACCACTCGCGCAGCGCGGGCGTGACGGCGAAACCGGTGGCCGGGGCGGGCCCGATCTCGCCGGCCCGAGAGCGCGGCGGCGAGCGCCGGGAGTGTCGACGGCAGATAAACACGCATCGGTTCCTCGCAGGATGGCGGGATGACCCACGTTGGCCCGGCTCAGCGGTTGGGCACGCGAACGCCTCGCCACAGCGCGGTTGATCAGAGTGTGCCAGGTCCGGGTGGGCCAGGCCGCGGTATGCCCCTCAGCGCAGCCGTGGCGTTACCTGTGCATCTATCGAGCGCGGTGACGACCGCCGCGACGGCGTCGTCGAGGGATACGTGCTCCCACAGCCGGACCACCCGCCAGCCCGGCCAGTTCCAGGGCGGCGTCGGCGGCGCGGTCCCGTTCGACGTTCCGGAGCAGCTTCGGCGTCCAGTACCCCTGGTTGACCGAGGGCTTCGAGCCGTGATCGGGGCAGGCATGCCAGAAGCAGCCGTCCACGAAGACCGCCACCCGGCGCGCGGTGAAGGCGATGTCCGGCCGCACGCGCCGGCCCTCGTCCAGGTCGAGCCGGTAGTCCTTGCGGAAGCGGTACCCCATCGCGTGCAGCGCCCGCCGGAGGGCCAATTCCGGCTTGGTGTCGGTCCGCCGGATCGCGCGCATGTTGGCCGAACGTCCCTCACTGGAGGCCCGCGGGTAGTCCGCCATGGCAGAACAGGCTAGGGCAACGGGCTCCGCCGCCGCCAGGCGGACCGGACACCAAGCCCGCTAGGCGGTCAGCGGCATGCCAAGCAGCGCGGTGAGCTGTTCGGCGGTCAGCCGCGGGGCCTCGTGCCGGACGCCGGCCATGCCGCACGCCACCGCCGCCGTGACGTTCGCCTCGATGTCGTCGATGAACACGCATTCGCCCGGCGTCAGGCCGATCAGTTCGGCGGCGTGCAGGAAGATCCGGCGCTCGGGCTTGCGCATGCCGACCTCGCCCGAGATCACCACGGCGTCGAACAGCTCCGGGAAGTCCTCGCGCTGGTAGTCGCCGGGACCCCACGAGTTGGACAGCAGGCAGGTGCGGAAACCCGCCGCGCGGAGCGCCCGCAGCATGTCGTACATGGCGGGCACGGTCAGGCTGGCCGCGAACATCCGCCCGAGCAGGCCGTCGGCCGGCACCGTCCCGCCGTCGACCCGGCGCAGGCGCGCGGCGAACATCCGCTCGAACTCCTCGACCGTGCACTCACCGCGCTCCAGAGCGTGCACCGGGTTGCCGGTCGCGTCCGCGTGGTAGCCCTCCTCCAGCCAGGGACGCATGACGGCCACGTAGCTCTTCCAGTCGACGCCCTCGGCCTGCGCCCAGGCGGCCACGGTCTCCCGGATCGAGTTGGTCAGCACCCCGCCCCAGTCGATGATCACGCCGCGAGGGACAAGGCTGGATTCGGTCATGTCGTGGTATCGAGACACATCCGTGATCCTAGGCGACCTGAGCCGAACTCCGCCGCTTGCCGCGCCGGACCCATTCCCTATATTCCAAGTTGACTTAATAGAGAAGATCGCCCACCATGGCGAGCGTGGGAAGCCCAGCTTGGGAAGGCAGGTTCAGCCGTGTCCGTATCCACCAGCACCGCTAGGACCGAGCGGGGCAGTCCGGCCGGGCCCGCGGCTGGCGCGGGAGGCCTGCCGATCGCCGGCGTCACGGCCGCCCCCGGAGCGCGGCCGGCCGCACCGGGCCGGAGCCGCCGGCGCCGGGGATGGCTCCGCCTGATCAGCCCGATCGTCGTCCTGGCCCTCTGGCAGCTGGCCAGCACGACCGGCCTCGTGTCGCAGCAGAAGCTGCCGTCGCTGACGACGCTGTGGACCACCACCGTCCACCTGATCACGACCAGCTCGCCGACCTACGGGACGCTCCAGGGCGCGATGGCCGTCTCGCTCGAGCGGGTCGCGATCGGCTTCGCCATCGGGGGCGCCTTCGGCGTGATCCTGGCCATCGTCGCCGGGCTGAGCCGCACCGGCGAGAACTCCGTCGACCCGATCATGCAGGCGCTGCGGACTCTGCCGCTCTTCGGCCTGATCCCGGTGTTCATCGTCTGGTTCGGGATCGGGGAGACGCCGAAGATCACGCTGATCGCGCTGGGCGCGGCCATCCCGCTCTACCTCAACACCTTCGCCGGCATCCGCGGCGTGGACGGCAAGCTCGCCGAGCTGGGCCAGGTCCTCGGGCTGCGCCGGCGGGAGCTGATCCGGCACGTCGTGCTGCCCGGCGCCATGCCGATGATCCTGGTCGGCCTGCGGCAGAGCCTGGGGGTCGCCTGGCTCGCGCTGGTCGTCGCCGAGCAGATCAACGCCAGCGCCGGCCTCGGCTACATCATCAACCAGGGCGAGACGTTCCTCCAGCAGAACGTGATCTTCGTCGCGCTGCTCGTCTACCTGGTCCTCGGGCTGCTGACCGATTCGGTGGTCCGGCTGATCGAGAGGAGGGCGCTGACGTGGCGACACGGAATCATGGAGCCCTAGCCGCCGAACGAGACGGTGGGGAGCGCCCGGCCCCCGGCGCGCCGGCCGCCCCGGCCGCGCGGACCAGGGGCCTCAGCCGCTCCTTCGGCCGGCACACGGTCCTCGACGACCTGGACCTGGAGATCGGCCGGGGCGAGTTCGTCGCCATGATCGGCCGCAGCGGCACCGGCAAGTCCACCCTGCTGCGCGCCCTGGCCGGGCTCGACCACGACGTGACCGGCGAACTGGCCGTGGACGGGCCGGTGTCCGTGGTGTTCCAGGAGCCGCGCCTGGTGCCGTGGAAGCGGGTCGGGGCCAACGTCAGCCTGGGCCTGCGGGCGCCCGACCCCCAGGGCGTGGCCCGGGCCGCCCTGGACGAGGTCGGGCTCGCGGCCCGGGCCGGCGCCTGGCCGCTGACGCTGTCCGGTGGCGAGGCCCAGCGGGCCGCGCTGGCCCGCGCGCTGGTCCGGGACCCGGCCTGCTCCTGCTGGATGAGCCGTTCAGCGCGCTGGACGCGCTGACCCGGATCAGCATGCACAACCTGGTCCTGTCGCTGTGGGAGCGCCATCAGCCGGCCGTGCTGCTGGTCACCCACGACGTGGACGAGGCGCTGGCGCTCGCCGACCGGGTGCTGGTGCTGTCCGACGGCAAGATCGCGCACTCGGCCGGGATCACGCTCGCCCGGCCGCGGGACCGGGACCATCCGGACCTGGTCGCGCTGCGAATCCGCCTGCTCACCGAGCTGGGCGTCGCCACCCAAGACGTGTCGTAACCAAGACAAGGAACGAAATGACCACACGCGTGCTGCTCGCCGCGGGCGGCCTCGTGGCCGTCCTCACGGCCGCTGCTTGCTCCTCATCCTCATCTCCCCGCCCGCTAGTTCGTCCGGATCCGGGTCGAGCGCGACGAACGTGTCGTCGGTGACGCTGAACATCGGCGACCAGAAGGGCACCGGCGCGCAGGCCCTCCTGCAGGCGGCCGGCCTGATCGGCAAGCTCCCGTTCAAGGCGAACTGGTCCGACTTCACCTCCGGGCCGCCAATGCTTCAGGCCATGGGGTCCGGCTCGGTCGATATCGGCGGCGTCGGTGACGCGCCCCCGGTCTTCGCCGCGGCCGGCGGCGAGCCGGTCGCGATCGTCGGCGCCCGCTCCGTCCCCGCGAACGCGGCCGCGCTCGTCGTGCCGAAGGGCTCGCCGATCACGTCCGCCGCCCAGCTGCGCGGCAAGAAGATCGCGGTGGCCCAGGGCAGCTCGGCCGACTATCACCTGCTGACCGTGCTCAACAAGGCCGGCCTGACCACCAAGGACGTGACCCTGGACTACCTCCAGCCCGCCGAGGCGCTGGCCGCGTTCAACTCCGGCCACGTGGACGCGTGGGACATCTGGTCGCCGTACATCGAGCAGGTCACGGGCCAGGACAGCGCCCGCGTGCTGGTCAACGGCAGCGGTTACGGCAGCCCGTACTCCTTCGAGGTCGCCTCCCGCGCCGCGCTGGGCGATCCGGCCAAGGCCGCCGCGATCCGGGACTACCTGAAGATCTTGAACCAGGCGTACGTCTGGTCGGAAAGTCACGTCCAGACCTGGGCCAAGCTCTGGGGCGACGCCACCGGCCTGCCGAACAGCGTCATGGTCAAGGCTCCCAGGACGACGTGAACAAGCCGGCCACGATCACGCCCGGCGTCATCACCGCCGAACAGCAGCTGGTGACGGCGTTCTACCAGGCCGGCGATCCCCACCAACGTGAGCATGAGCAGCTACACGGTGACCACGTACAACGACACCGTCTCCGGAGGATCGTCGTGACCTTGAAGTTCCACTGGTTCCTGCCCACCTCCGGCGACGGCCGGGCGATCATCGGCCGGGGAAACAGCATCCCGATGTCGCAACGGAGCCGGCCGCCGCGCCGCGCCCCCCGGACATCGACTACCTGGCCCAGGTGGCGCGGGCCGCGGAACAGGCCGGGTTCGAGGGGGTGCTCACCCCGACCGGGACCTGGTGTGAGGACGCCTGGCTGGTCACGGCGGCGCTGATCCGCGAGACACAGCGGCTGAAGTTCCTGGTCGCGTTCCGGCCCGGGATGACCTCGCCGACCCTGGCCGCCCAGATGGCCGCCACCTACCAGCGGATCTCGCGCGGCCGTCTGCTGCTCAACGTGGTGACCGGCGGGCAGTCCGACGAGCAGCGCCGGTTCGGCGACCACCTGCCTCACGACGAGCGGTACGCGCGGACCGGCGAGTTCCTGTCGATCGTCCGCGGCGCCTGGAGCGGCGAGCCGTTCGACTTCTCCGGCCAGCACTACCAGGTCGAGGGCGCGACGGTCATGCAGCCGCCCGAGCCGCGCCCGGAGATTTACTTCGGCGGCTCGTCGGCGGCCGCGGGCCCGGTCGCGGCCCGGCACGTCGACGTCTACCTGACCTGGGGCGAGCCACCCGCTCAGGTCGCGGAGAAGATCGCCTGGATCCGCGAGCTGGCCGCGCGTGAGGGGCGGACGCTGCGGTTCGGCATCCGGCTGCACGTCATTACCCGCGACTCGGCCCGGGACGCCTGGTCGGAGGCGGAGAAGCTGCTCAGCTACCTTTCGCCCGACGAGGTCGCCACCGCGCAGAAGGTCCTCAGCCGGAGCGAGTCGGTCGGCCAGGACCGCATGCGGGCCCTGCACGCGCAACTACCGCGGCAGCGGCTCGGCCGCCGACCTGGAGATCTACCCGAACCTCTGGGCCGGCGTCGGCCTGGTGCGCGGCGGTGCGGGCACGGCGCTGGTCGGCAGCCACGCGGAGGTGGCCGACCGGATCGAGGAGTACGCGTCGCTCGGGATCGAGGAGTTCGTCCTGTCCGGCTACCCGCACCTGGAGGAGGCGTACTGGTTCGGCGAGGGCGTCCGCCCCGAACTCCGCCGCCGCGGCCTGCTGGATCCCCCGGCGGCCGCAGCGTCAGAGCTCGTCACCGCCTGAGCGACCCCCACCTTCGCGCCGTCCCCCTCCCAACGCCAGCGCGCACGCGGAGCCCTCCCGCTCCGCGCCGCCCCCACCTCCGGCACCGGTTTGTGTGCAGTTTCTGTCGCTATAGCGGCAGAAACTGCACACTTTCGGGCTGACGGGCCGCTTGGGGTGGCGAGCCCCGGGAACGGGTCAGGCGGGCGTCCGCCCCTCAGGCGGTCTGGGTGACCTTGCTGAGGCCGCGGGGGGTGTCGGGGTTGATGCCGAGGCGGCGGGCCAGGGCCTCGGTGAGCAGCTGGCCGGCCGTGATGAGGCCGATGGGCGCCAGCCACTCGGGCAGCCGCGGGCCGGGCAGCGCCAGGTCGCAGACTTGCGCGAGCACGGAACCGCCGCCGATGCCGTAGGCGCGCGCTCCGGCGCCCGTCACCCGCCCGGCCAGGGCGACCGCTCCGTCCAGGGCGGGGCCGGAATCCGCGGCCATGATGACCGCCGGCGTGCGCTCGTCGACTACTGCGATCGGCCCGTGCAGCAGATCCGCGAAGGACAGCCCCATCGCGTGCAGGTAGCAGGCCTCCTTGAGCTTCAGCGCGAACTCCAGCGCGGCGGGATACGCGAAGCCGCGGCCCGACACCACCAGGCCCTCGACGCCGGCCAGTTCGCTGACGATCGGATCGAGGTCCATCCCCGAGGCGAGCAGCCGCTCGATCTCGTCCGGCACGGCCCGTAGCTCGCCGGGGTCGAGGCGGTCCCGGTGCCGCTCCCGGTCCCGTCCGCCGCCTCGGCCAGGCCGATGCCGACCACGGCCAGCGCGGCCAGCTGGGTGGTGAACGTCTTGGTCGCGGGCACAGCCTGCTCGATGCCCGCCTCGGTCACGAACGCCACGTCCGCCGCCTGCCGCCAGCGGCGACCCGGCGCCGTTGGTGACCGCGAGGGTCCGCGCCCCGCAGTCGGCGGCCCAGGCGAGCGTCTCGACGATCTCCTCGGTCCGTCCGGACTGCGACAGCCCCACGGCGAGCACGCCGGACAGGTCCATCCGGCTGCGGTAGGCCGTGGCTACCGACGGCGACGCCAGCGTGGCCAGCCGTCCGGCCCGGACCTGGATCAGGTAGCTGCCGTAGACGGCCGCGTTGTCCGAGGTCCCGCGGGCGATGAACAGCACCTGGCGGGTTTCGCGGGCCAGGGCGGTGATCTCCCCGGCCCGTGGGAGCAGCGCGTCGATCGTGGCCCGCAGCGCCTGCGGCTGCTCCTCGATCTCGGCCCGCATCCTGGTGACGGGGGACGTCGGCGTCACGGTGACTCCACTCTCCTCATCGTTCATCGCTCGTAGACCAGGTCGCCGGCCACCCAGGTGGCCCGGGCCTTGAGGTCGTCATCCAGCCAGGCCAGGTCGGCAGGCCCGCCAGGCGCGATCCGGCCCAGCTCGGGACGGCCGATGAGGTCCGCGGGGATCCGGGTCGCGGCCGCGACCGCGTCCGGCAGGCTGACGCCCACGCTCACCATGTTGGCCACCGCCCGGTCCATCCGCAGCGCCGAGCCGGCCAGGGTGCCGTCCGTCCGGACCGGCGGAACGCCGTCGCCCGGCGGGAGTTCGATGGGCAGGCCGCCGAGCACGTAACGGCCAGGGGGCATCCCGGCGCACGCCGCGGCGTCCGTCACCAGGCAGATCCGGCCCGGCGCGGCCGCGAACGCGATCGCGCACACGGGCCCCACGACATGCTCGAAGTCGGCGATCAGGCCGCTGACCAGGCGCGGGTCGGCCAGCGCCTGGCCGGTCACCCCCGGCTCCCGGTGGTGCATCGGCCGCTGCGCATTGAACAGGTGCGTCACCATCCGGGCGCCCGCGCCGACGGCCGCCGTCACCTGGGCCGCGGTCGCGTCGCTGTGGCCGACGCTGACCAGGATGCCCGCCGCGTCCAGCCGCTTGATCGCGTCGAGCGCGCCGGGAAGCTCGGGGGCCAGCGTGACCAGCCGCAGTATCCCGGCGCCCGCGTCGAGCAGCTCGGTCACCGCGTCGGCCGTCGGCTCCGTCATCCAGTCCTTGTTGTGCGCTCCGGCGCGCTGCGGAGAGATGAACGGCCCCTCCAGGTGCACGCCCAGCACCCGGGCGCCGGTTGCGGGGGAGCCGGCCAGGTCAGGCGCCAGGCCCGCCGCCGCACGCAGCGCCTCCGCGAGTTGCCGAACGGGAGCGGTGATGAACGTCGGCACGAATGCGGTCGTGCCGGTCTCCGGGAGCCGCGAGGTGACCGTGCGCCAGCCCGCTGCTTGCGCCGCGTCGAGTTCTACGCCGAAATACCCGTTCACCTGAAGATCGACGAACCCCGGGACGAGCACGCCCGAGGACATGCGCACGTCGGGTGTGCGTGGTGGCCGTCCCGGCCCGACCGCCGCGACATAGCCATCGCGAACCACGACGTAGCCGGGGGAAATGATCCCGGGTGAGGATTCCGGGGAGGCAGGCACGATGCGTTCGGCCGCGATCAGTGTCTCGGCCAATTCCGTGCCGCTCCTCTCCCGGGGCAATCCAGCGCTGCTCGCGACTGGACCAGACCAGTATGCACGAAACCGCGTGTATGGCCAGGATGCGACCCCGGCCGATCCGCCGCTGACCCGCGGGGCGGGCCGGGAGCCCAGAATGTCACTGGGGCCCGGTAAAACAACGGGTGTGCCGGAAATGGGCACAGTCAGCTAGCTTTCCAGGCTTGCGTGCTGAGGCCATTCGGTGGCGTGGCACGCGCATTTCTCTGGTTTCCCGGGAGGGACCATGCCGATGCAGCGTCGCCCGCCAGTCCGCCGGACGCCGCCGGAGCCGCCGAGCGCCCGGCCCGGGCCCACCCGTCCCGTGCACCGGGCCGCGCGCGCCAAAATCACAACGCCGGTCACCCAGCCCATTGACCCCGAGCAGGCTCCGTCGTGTCCGTGCCGGGCCCCGGTGACGGGGCGCCCGCTTCCCGATCTGACCGGGGTGCGCCTGGCGCCGGTGCCCGATCCGTCGCCGCCGTACGACGATCAGCTGCCCGCTGGCCCGTTTGCCCGGCCCGAAGAGCAATCCGGGCCCGGCCCTCTGCCCTTCACGGCCAGATCACCGCAAGCCAGCGCGGCCCACGGGAACGATCAACCGCAGGAACCCGCACCAGGCGGAGCACCCACCGGATCGCCCGCGAACCGCTCCGGGACGCGCGGCGGCGCCGAGCCCGCCGAGCCCGGCGAGTGGCCGAGCCGGTTCGCGCAGGTGCTGGCCGAGACGCTCGCGGGGTCCCGGCCCGCCAGCCAGATCGAGCCGTGGACGACCGAGCGGGCCCGGGCCAACATCCGCCGGCTCGGTCCGCTGCTCGCGGCCGGCCAGCGGCCCCGGGTGCAGCGGGTTCTTACGTCGTATCCGGCCGACGATGTCGTGGAGGTGGCCGCGATCGTGGGGTTCGGGCCGCGGACGCGCGCGCTGGCCGCACGACTGGAACGCGCCCGCCCACAGCCCGCCACCCCCGGCCGCCCCGGACGCGACGCCCGGTGGCTGTGCACAGCTGTCGAGTCAGCGTAGGTAACGAGTCGGTCCAGCTGACCCGAAGGGAGGTGCCCCGGGTCAGTTCGCCGCGCGGTTGCGCGGGTCACCGTGGCACCGCTTGAACTTGCGGCCCGAGCCGCACGGGCAAGGGTCGTTGCGCCCGACGCGCTCGAAGTCGCCGTCGACCGCACCTTCGGTGTGGTGTTCCACGTGGGTCCCGCCGTCCACCGAGGGCGCGGTGTACTGCAGCTGGCCCGTCCGGCGCGGCGGCGTGAAACCCGCCGGTACCGGCGCCGCCGGCGCGTTGCCGCCCGCGGCCCCGGCCCTCCCACTGGCCGCCGGTGCCCGGCGCCTGCCGCCCGCTGCGTTACCGCCGCGCGTCTCCGCCGGGTTGGCGGCGTGGCGTCCGGCGCCGTCCCGGGTCCCGGCCGGCGCTCCGCCCGAGACGGCGGGCGGACCGGAGGCCCCGGGCGGAGCCGGGCCGTCCTGGGGCGCCGCGATCAGCGGACCGGCCGCGCCGGCGACGCCGGGCAGGCCGGCGCCCGCGGGCGCCTCCTCGGTGATCGGGTTCTCCTGGACCTCGACCTGAAGGTTGAACAGCGCCCCGACCGACTCTTCCTTGATCCCGTCCATCATGGCGTTGAACATGTCGAAACCCTCGCGCTGATACTCGATCAGCGGGTCGCGCTGGGCCATCGCACGCAGGCCGATGCCCTCGCGCAGGTAGTCCATCTCGTAGAGGTGCTCACGCCACTTGCGGTCGAGGACGGACAGCACCACCCGGCGCTCCAGCTCCCGCATGACCTCCGACGTCAGCTCCTCTTCCCGGTGGTCGTAGGCGGCGTGCGCCTGCTCCGTGACGACCTCGGTGATGAGGTCGGCGGTCAGAGCCGACTTGTCACCGGCCTCGTCGATCATGTCGTCGACGCTGATGCCGATCGGGAACAGCTGGCCGAACGCGCCCCACAGCTTGTCCAGGTCCCATTCCTCCGGGAAGCCCTCGCTGGTGGCCCCGGCGACGTAGGACGCGACGACCTCGTCGATCATGAGGCGGATCTGCTCGTGCAGGTCCGCGCCCTCCAGCACCCGGCGGCGCTCCTTGTAGATGACCTTGCGCTGCCGGTTGAGCACGTCGTCGTACTTGAGGACGTCCTTGCGGATCTCGAAGTTCTGCGACTCCACCTGCGTCTGCGCCGACCGGATCGCACGCGTGACGACCTTGGATTCGACGGGCACGTCGGCCGGGATGTTCAGCCGGTCCATGATCGCGGCGACGCGGTCGGAGTTGAACATCCGCATCAGGTCGTCCTCGAGGGACAGGTAGAACCGCGTCTCACCGGGGTCCCCCTGCCGGCCGGAACGGCCGCGGAGCTGGTTGTCGATCCGGCGCGATTCGTGCCGCTCGGTGCCGAGCACGTACAGGCCGCCGGCCGCGACGACCTCCTCGTGCTCCTCGGCGACGGCCCGCTTGGCCTTGGCCACCGCCTCCGGCCACGCGGCCTCGTAGTCCTCGGGGGTCTCCAGCGGCGACAGGCCGCGCTGGTGCAGCTCGAGGTCGGCGATGAAGTCCGGGTTCCCGCCGAGCATGATGTCGGTGCCGCGGCCGGCCATGTTCGTCGCCACGGTGACGGCGCCCTTGCGCCCGGCCTGGGCGACGATCGTCGCCTCCCGCTCGTGGTACTTAGCGTTCAGCACCTCGTGCGGGACGCCCCGCCGCTTGAGCATCGTGGAGAGGATCTCCGACTTCTCCACGCTGACCGTCCCGACGAGGACCGGCTGGCCGTGGCGGTGCCGCTCCAGGATGTCCTCGACGCACGCCTCGAACTTCGACGTCTGCGTCTGGTACACCACGTCGGACTCGTCGCCGCGGATCATCGGCTTGTTGGTCGGGATGGGCACGACACCGAGCTTGTAGATCTGGTGGAACTCATTGGCCTCGGTGATGGCCGTGCCGGTCATGCCGCCCAGCTTGTCGTACAGCCGGAAGTAGTTCTGCAGGGTGATCGTGGCGAGCGTCTGGTTCTCGTCCTTGATCTGCACGCCTTCCTTGGCCTCGATGGCCTGGTGCATGCCCTCGTTGTAGCGCCGGCCGTGCAGGATGCGGCCGGTGAACTCGTCCACGATGAGGACCTCGCCGTTCATCACGACGTAGTCCTTGTCCAGCTTGTACAGCTCCTTGGCCTTGATCGCGTTGTTGAGGAAGCTGACCAGCGGGGTGTTCACCGGGTCGTAGAGGTTGTCGATGCCGAGCCAGTCTTCGACCTTCTCCACGCCGGCCTCGAGGATGCCGACCGTCTTCTTCTTCTCGTCGACCTCGTAGTCACCCTCGCCGTCCTGGCCGCGGCGCAGCCGGGGCGCGATCTTGGCGAACTCGACGTACCACCGGGCGCTCTGCTCCGCGGGCCCGCTGATGATCAGGGGGGTCCGGGCCTCGTCGATCAGGATCGAGTCGACCTCGTCCACGACCGCGAAGTGGTGGCCGCGCTGTACGCAGTCCTCCAGGCTCCAGGCCATGTTGTCGCGGAGGTAGTCGAAGCCGAACTCGTTGTTGGTGCCGTAGGTCACGTCGGCCGCGTACTGCCTGCGGCGCTCCTCCGGCTGCATCTCGGACAGGATCACGCCGACCTCGAGGCCGAGGAACCGGTGCACCCGGCCCATCCACTCGGCGTCGCGCTTGGCCAGGTAGTCGTTGACCGTGACAACGTGCACGCCCTCACCGGTGAGCGCGTTCAGGTACGCCGGCAGGACACAGGTCAGGGTCTTGCCTTCGCCGGTCCTCATCTCGGCGATGTTGCCGAGGTGCATGGCGGCGCCGCCCATGAGCTGAACGTCGAAATGCCGCTGGCCGAGCGTCCGCCTCGCGCCCTCTCGCACGGTGGCGAACGCCTCCGGCAGCAGGTCGTCGAGCGACTCGCCGTCCGCGTAACGCTGCTTGAGCTCGTCGGTCATGCCGCGCAGATCGGCGTCACTCATCGCGGTGAAGTCATCTTCGATCGAGTTGACCTGCTCGGCGATCCGCTTGAGCTTGCGAAGGAGTTTGCCTTCGCCAGCACGCAGGACGCTGTCTATGATGACTGGCACTTCTTGTTCGCGCTCCTTGCGGATCGTGTGACCTTGACGTCGCCGACGCCCTTGGCGGCCACGGCGGCCGATGCTCACGGGCCGGGACAGGCAATGGGACGCGGGGCCACCGCCCCGACAGTCATGGTAGGCGAGACGCGGCCCGAAACCGAGCCCCGCGCGGCGGAAGTCCCGGAGCGGCAAGGCCGGGCTGACCGTGAGCGGGGGGCGGTGACAGCAGCCCGCAGCCCCTGTCCACAATAATATGTGTCAGAACGCAGTCGCCGGGCTCTCTATGCCCGCACCGGCGCGTCACGAGAGGAGCAATGCGAAATGGCCGAGCAGCCGGGATCGGGGACGCTGGCGGGTGCCGCCGACGGCACGGTCGGGTCCCGTCCGGACGCGTCGCCCGCTGAGCACGCGGCCGCCCTGGCGCACGAGTCGTTCCACGGGCGTCCCATCTCGTGGGTGGTCGTCACGATCATCACCATCGGCTTCATCGTCGGCGGCGTGGGGTTCGTCCCCAGCCCGACGTGGTGGCTTTTCTGGACCGGGGCCGGCATCGCGCTGGCGGGCATCTGCCTCGGCGCCCTGACCAAGATGAGCGAAGACTGGTACTAAGCCGTGCGGGCCCGGGGGGACGACCGGTTGCGGGCTGCGCGGCCGGTCGTGGGCGGCCAGCTTGGAGATGTCCGGCCACGCATACCGGAGGGCGAAGGCACGTCCGCCACCGGGAAAGGGTCCGGCGAGTTCACGCTCGACGCAGGCGCCGCCTTGCGCCTGGTAGAACGCCTGGGCGGCGGTGTTCTGCTCAAGCACCCATAGGTAAAGCCCGCTGGACGGCCTGCGCTGGGCAACTGCCCGCGCGGTTTCGGCGAGGAGCCGGGCGCCGGTTCTCTGCCGCTTGAGGTCGTGCCTGACGTGAAGGTTGTCGAGGTAGGCACCCCAGGTTGGGTCAGCGTCGAGGATGGTGGAAGCGAAGCCGGCGACTATGCCGTCGAGGTCGGCGACGACGGTGTGCCGGTCTGGCGCGGCCTGCGACGAGGCCGGCCCATTCGGCCATTCGGTCAGCGACGACGTCGCCGTCGAGAAACGAGTCCAGGTACGCGCCCCGGTAGTGGCGCTGCCAGCTGTCCGCGTGCAGGCTAGCGATGGCCTCCGCATCGTCTGCTGTTGCCTCCCGGTACTCCACATCCCGATGCTTGCAGATATCCCGTCTCCCGGCCGGCGCCCAGGAGTTACCGCCCGGCCCGCTCCCATGATCACGCGGCGTTTCCCGCTCCGACCGCGGTGGACGCCCATGATCGTGTGAAGTTTGCCGCTCGCACGGCCGCCCTGCTCCATGATCATGTGAAGTTTGCCGCTGGATGCGACGGTTTCATCACATGATCACCGGCGAGCGGGCCGGACGTGATGCTCACGTGACTGGCGGGGGCTGGAGGGGCTGGAGGGGCTAAAGGGGCTGGCGCGGCTGGGGCGGGGCTGGCGCGGCTGGGGCCGGGCTGGCGCGGCTGGGGCCGGGCTGGCGCGGCTGGGGCCGGGCTGGCGCGGCTGGGGCCGGGCTGGCGCGGCTGGGGCGGGGCTGGCGCGGCTGGGGCGGGGCTGGCGCGGCTGGGGCGGGGCGGTGCTCGGCGTGGGGCGCACTCACGGCCCCGGCGCCCCGGGTCAAGGCCCCCAAGCGCGCCGGTCAGGCGCCCAGCAGTGGCAGGGGCGAGCGGTGCGACCCCTAATGTCAGACCCCGTGGCTAGGCTCGGGTTTCGTGACGAGTCTTTCACCGGTGCCTCGCTCGGCCATTGCCACCGTCCGGCGTGATCCCGGTGCGGATGCGCCAACCGGTGATCGTTCGGCATCATCTTCTTCGTTCTCCCCGGTGGAGCTCGGGCTCGATGACGTCCGGCGGATAACGCTCCGGGCCCAGGGGTTCATCGGGGCGTCGGCCCGCACGGGCGGGGTCGCCGGGATGCTGCGCCGGGTCGGCGGCGTCCAGCTCGACACGATCAGCGTGCTGGCCCGGTCCCACGAACTGGTCGCCTACGCCCGCCTCGGGGCGGTCCCGCGTGACCGGATCGAACGGGCGTACTGGCATCCGTCACACCCGGCGGCGTTCGAGTACTGGGCCCACGCGGCGTGCGTGCTCCCGATCGAGGAGTGGCCGTACTACGCGGCCCGGCGGCGCGCGTTCCGGGCCCAGGGCCAGCGGTGGCATCAGGTGTCCCAGCGGGCGTGCCAGGAGGTCCTGGCCCGGCTGGCCGCCGAGGGACCGATGACCGCCACGCAGCTGGGCGGCGCGAAGGCCGGCGGCCCGTGGTGGGACTGGTCGGAGGTGAAGATCGCCGCCGAGTGGCTGCTCGACATCGGCGAGGTGGTCTGCGTCCGGCGGACCGGCTGGCGGCGGGTCTACGATCTGCCCGGGCGGGTCCTGCCGGCCGGGCTGCTGGGCATCGAGCCGACCGACGAGGAGTGCGTGCGCCACCTCGCCGGCGTGACGGCCAGGGCCCTGGGCGTGGCCACGCACGCCGACCTGATCGACTATCACCGGCTCCAGCGCCTCCTGAACGGCAGGCCGGACCGGACCGGGTTCCTCGACGACGCGGCGCGGGCGGCGGGACTGACGCCGGTCACCATCCCCGGGCCTCGGTCCGGCGTCGCCGCCTGGGCCGACCCGGACGCGCTCGCCGCGGCGGCCGACGCGCGGCGGGAACGGCACCGGGTCACCCTGCTCTCGCCGTTCGACTCCCTGATCTGGGACCGGAAGCGCACGCTGCGCCTGTTCGGCTTCGAGCACAGCCTCGAGGCCTACGTGCCCAAGGCCAAGCGGGTCCACGGCTACTTCGTGATGCCGCTGCTCGCCGGCGGGCGCCTGGTCGGCCGGGTCGACCCGGGCCGCCGCGGCACGACGCTGATCGCCCGCCAGGTCTCCCTCGACCGCCCGTCGGCCGCCGAACCGATGGCCCACGCCCTCCGCGAAGCCGCCACCTGGGTCGGCTGCGACAGCGTGGAACTAGGCCAGGTCGTACCGGCAGCGGCCGGACCGCGCCTCAAGTGCGCTGCTGAGCTAGGCGCAGCCACAGCGGGCTACGGACAGGCGTTCGTTACCGGCCCAGCGACCCCGGGCCGAAGGCCCGGGCGAGCGGCCGGTGCCACGGCGAGCACCGCCGCCGGGGCGTCGCGGGGGGTTCCGGGGGGTCGCCCCCCCGGGCCAGCACTAGCTGAATTCGATCAGCTTTTCCCGGACGGCGATCATGACGGCTTCCATCCGGGAATGGATCTGGAGCTTCTCGAGAATGTTGCGGACATGGTTCTTCACGGTGTTCTCGGAGATGAACAGTTCCTTGGCGATGTCGCGGTTGTTCATGCCCCGGGCGACGAGCTTCAGCACCTCCATCTCCCGTTCGGTGAGCTTCGGCGCGGGAACCCGCTGAGGCCGCTCCTCCTCGTCCCGGCCCGCCAGGGTGGCGAATTCGGTGAGCAGCTTGCCCGCCATGGAGGGGTTGATGAGTGACTGGCCGCCATGCACGGCCCGCACCGCGTCGGCCACCTCGTCGAGCGGGATGTCCTTGAGCAGGTAGCCGCTCGCTCCGGCCCGGATCGCCTCGAAGAGGTCTTCCTCCTCGTCGCTGATCGTCAGCATCACGATCTTCGCGCTCGGAGCGGCCTCCTTCATGGCGCGAGCCGCCTCGATGCCGCTGGTTTTCGGCATGCGGATGTCCATCAGGACGACGTCCGGAAGCGACTCGCCGGCCCGCGCGACCGCTTCGGTGCCGTCGCTGGCCTGTCCGACCAGCTCGATGTCCTGCTCCTCGTCGAGGACCATCTCCAGCCCGCGCCGGAAAAGGGCATGATCATCGGCAATCAGCACGCGAATCGGCTCGGGAGCCTTCCCGCTGCCCCGTACGCCGGCCGGAGCACCGGAACCCTCGCTCACGCTGCCTCCTCCGTCTGAACCTGCGGCTGGCGATCGTGGGTCCAGGTGCCGGCAGGCGCGGTCCGTCCCGGTCTGATCCAGATGACGCTCATGTCATCAGACTCTGACCGACCCATGGCACGTGGCGCAAATCCGGCACGCCGCGCGCGGCCGCGCCGCCGGCCCCTGATCACATTCGTCAGCCTCTCACGCGGGCTTTTCCATCAACCGGATGACGCCGTAGTCGTAGCCCCGGCGCCGGTAGACGACGCTGAACCGGTCACAGTCGCGGTCGTGGAAGAGATAGAAGTCGTGCCCGACCAGTTCCATTTCCAGCAGGGCCTGGTCGATCGTCATCGGCGCGGCCGGGTGCAGCTTCTCCCGGACGACGACCGGGCCGTCGCCCTCCATGTGGATCGGCACCAGGTGCGCGGACGCCGCCTCTTCGCCGTCGAGGTCCAGGTCGTCCCGCCCATCGGCCGGCTCCGGCACCTCCAGCCCGGTGAGCGTTCCGCTGGCGTCCACCACGGCCGGCTGGCCGTCCTGGTCAGAACGGGGGTCGGGGGGCCCGGGATCGAGGAGGGAGGGCAGGTCGGGCAGGACCGGCCGGGCCGGTCCCGGGTCGGCCACCACGGCACCGGCCGGCGCCGCACCGTTCCGCGCCGTTTCGCGGTCGGCGTGCTTTACCTTCCGCCGGTCACAAGCCCGGCGCAGTCTGCCCTCGAGCTTGGCGTAGGCCATGTCGAGGGCGGTGTAGCGGTCACCTGCTTCCGCTTCGGCCCGTATCACCGGGCCACGCGTGAAGATGGTGAGTTCGACCCGTTCCCGGCGGGGGGATTGTCGCGGATTGCGCTCCGTCGTTACCTCGACGTCGATACTGATCGTCTTCTGATCGAGCTTCTCGATCTTGGCGAGCTTTTCGACCGTGTGCTGGCGGAAGCGCTCAGGGATGCTGGTGCGCCGGCTCCTGAAGATGATGTCCAAGGCGACCCCCATCTAGTCCGGTGTGATTCGGCAGGCACCCGTCCGGCCGACCTGGTCTTCGTCCCCACATCCGCCTGCTGAGGTGTTCGCGGCATCTCTGTGGCCACTACTACCCTTCTCCCGGCCCAGCGGACCCTGTGTCCGCTGGCGGGGCAGGACTTACCTCTAAGCCGCACCGTGATCGGTCGACGAGAAGTCGCCTTACGTGGGCCGTTTAGCCTGCGGCTGGCATCGGCTTGCCTGGCCGGCCCCTGGATCCAGCCCAAGGACACCGGCCTGACGCAACCACGGACCCGGACGGGTGCCATGACATGAACGCTAGCTCCATCCGGCCCGATTGTCAGGCCGGGATTGTAAGCAAAATGTAAACGAAAAGCTACAGAACGTGTCAGGCCTCAGCCCGGGTAGGCGGGGTCGCGGCCCATCCCGACCGCGCCGCTCCACAGGCCACCGAGGGTCGCGAGCGTGACCATCTGGCCATTTGACAGCCCGGCGACGACTGGGTTGGACGGGCCATCCGCGGTGATCGACACCGTTCCCTGCTGGGCGGGAACCGGCGAGAGCATCTCGCCGTTCACCGCGACCTCATCGAGCGCGGGACCGTTCGACCTCTGGCTCAGCGCGATGACGTGGTCGGCGTCGTACCAGGTCAAGGCGGTGAAGTGGACATTCTGTGAGCTGATCTGGACCGGTGCGCCCAGGTAGGCCTGCCGCTGTGCCGTGTGCACGATCGCGGCCAGCATGAGCTGGGAACCGCCGCCACCGGTGACGATCATGGCGCATCGGACACCGTCCGGGGCGACTCTCAGCACGCTCACCCGGTCGCCGGACGGGAGCGAGTCGCCGACCTGGACGGGCGCCCCGCCATCGGGCGGCAGCATCCAGATGCCGTTGCTGCCCGCGGCCCATAGATCGTTGTGGGCGTCCCAGCTCAGCGAGGTGAAATGGCCGGTGATCCGCTGCACGAGAGCGGCTCCCCGGGACAGCTTCCCGGTGTAGACGGCGTTGCCGCCCGGATCGAGGCCGGCCAGGTAGCGGCCATCGGGTGAGGTGGCGATCCCGGCCAGCGAGGTCTGACCCGTCCCGGCCTGGCCGGGCACCAGCGCGCCCTGCGGCGCATCGGCCTGCGCCGTGCCGGACAGGGACCGGACCGTGCCTTTGCTGTCGGCGTAGTAAAAGCTGCCATGCGCCGCGCCCGAGGGCACCAGGCCGCTGTACAAGCCGATCTGCTGGACCGGGCTGCCGGATCCCGGCAGCGTGCGCGGCACCCCGTTGATCTCCAGTTCCACCGACTGGATCGCCGGCTGATCGGAGCTGGAGCCGGCCAGTGTCCACACCAGCTGGGCGGACAGCTCCCGCAGCACCGTCTGGCTGGCGCTCGCCGCGGCCCCGCCGAGGTTCACGATGGCGGTCCCGCCGTCGAGGGACACCTCGCCGTTGTTCAGCAACCTGGTGCCGAGCGGGAAGGCGGTCTGGGCGGCACCGAGCAGCCAGCCGGTCGGCGCGGTCAGCAGCGCCTGGACCAGGCGGGTGACCAGGTCGGTGGGGGTGGCCTCCTGGGGCACGTAGACCGGGTCGGGCACCAGCACCTGCGACGCGGGATCGAAGAAGTAGAGGTTCCGGGACTGGTAGACGCGGCGGAACTCCGCCTCGGTCAGCAGCAGGCTGCGGGGCAGTTCCGAGATGCGCCATTGCCCGTTGTTCTTGACCAGGATGAACTGCTCATTCGTCTGCCCGGAGGTCGCCGACGAGATCGCGTACTGGCCGCTGCCGGACAGGTTGCCCAGCACCTGGCCACTGACGTCCACGACGGTCGTGGGCGAGGGCGACCGGGCCAGCTCGGCCGCGCTGGCCACGTGGTTGATCGCCGGGTTGTCCCCGAACACCGTGACCGCCCATCCTGGCTGCCAGGCCCGGCTGGCCGACGCGGTCAGGTATTCGCGCGCGACGCCATGGTTGCTGGCGAAGCTGGCGTTGGCGGCCAGGAACCCGGACACGATCTGCTGCGGTGCCCAGTTCGGCCCTGGGGGTGCGGGGATCGGCTGAAGGTAGCCCTGGCCCTGGCTCGCGCCGCCCTGGGTGATGTTCACCGCCTGGACATGACCACTGGTCGGTACGGAAACGCAGCCAGCCAGCAGCACCGTCAGCGCGACGGCCACGCCGGTCAGCCACGCCCCGCCCCGCCACCGCGGCGCTCTAGCCACGCGAGCCGACTCCCGTCCCGCCCACCGGATCGGCTGGGCCGAGCGGCTCCGGCTGGACGCGCAGGGAGAGGGCCCGCGAGGCGATCTCGCCCAGGCTCATGGCGTCGGTGTCGTCGGGGACCAGCGGCAGCGGCGAGCCCACCAGGTGCTGCCCGGCGACCCGCGGGATGGTGAGCCGGAAGACGGATCCCTTCCCGCGTTCACCCCACGCCTGCAGCCAGCCGCCGTGCAGCCGCGCATCCTCCAAGGCGATGGCCAGGCCGAGCCCGGTCCCGCCGCTGGTGCGGGCCCGGGCCGGGTCGGCCCGCCAGAAGCGGTCGAAGACGAGCTGCTCCTCGCCCGGATTCAGCCCGACGCCGTGGTCGCGGACGGCGACCGCGACCGCGTCCCGGTCGGCCGCGACGGTGACGATGACGTCGTTCCCCTCGCCGTGCTCCACGGCGTTGACGAGGAGATTCCGCAGGATGCGCTCGACCCGCCGCCGGTCCGCGTCGGCCATGCACGGTTCGGCCGGAAGCCGGAACTCGATCCGGCAGCCGCGGCGCTCGGCGAGCTGCTGGGCGTCGTCGGCCGCGCGCCGGGCCAGGTCGCTGACGTCCACGGACTCCGAGTCGAGGGTGGCGGCGTTGGCGTCGTACCGGCTGATCTCCAGCAGGTCCTCCAGCAGGGCCTGGAACCGCTCGATCTGTCCCTGCAGCAGCTCGGCCGAGCGGGCCGAGGAGGCATCAAGGGAGTCCTTGGCTTCGAGCAGCACCTCGGCGGCCATCCTGATCGTGGTCAGCGGCGTACGCAGCTCGTGCGACACGTCGGACACGAACTGCCGCTGGACCTTCGACAGCTCCTCCAGCTCGCGCAGCTTGTCCTGAAGGCTCGCGGCCATGTCGTTGAACGAGGTGGCCAGCTTGGCCAGGTCGTCGGCGCCGCGGACCCGCATCCGCTCCTCCAGGCGCCCCGCCGACAGCCGCTGGGCGGCTTGGGCCGCGTGCCGGACCGGTATGACCACCCACCGCGTGACCAGCGACGCGATGAGGGCCAGCAGGACGATGAGCGCGAGCCCGGCGCCGATGAGCGTCCGCTGAACGAGCAGCAGGGTCTGCTGCTCCTGCTGCATCGGGAACAGGTAGTAGAGCTGGTAGTAGTTGCCCAGCGGCGTCCCGACGGCGAGGCCCGGCTCGTTCGGGCCCCCGTGCGTCGAGACGATCATCGTCGGCGCGTAGTACATCTTGCTGGCCGCGCCGCGGCCCTGTTCGGCCGCCACGCTGGCCGACAGCGCGCCGGGAATGCTGGCCACGGGGTCGACGCCGCTCGAGACCCCCGGAGTGTAGACCGGGGAGCCCACCCGGGCCGGGTTGACCTCGATCACGACGTCATAGCTGCTGTCGTTGCCGCTGGCGTTCTGAAGTTCCTGGGCCGTCGGGTAGAGGAAGGCATCGGCGATGGCGGCCGACGACGGCGGCCGGTTCAGGTTCGAGCTGCTCTCGGCCACGGTCAGGCCCTGCGAGACCTGGGCGGTCGCGGACTTTTCCTTGTTCTGCAGCAGTCCGTCCGAGATCTGCTGGGTGAGGAAGAAGCCGAGTACGGCGATCACTAGAGTCGACAGGGCCAGGGTGGTGGTGACCACCCGCAAGTGCAGCGACCGGCGCCACCGGCACTTCAGCTCATCGGTGGTCGCGCGCTGCCATCGGCGCCCGGTGCGCAGGATCCGTTTGGCCCGCCGCGGCAGCCTCCGGATGACGATCCGCGCGAGCCGTGAATGGCGCACGGTCGCGTACCAGCCCGGTCGGCCGGGCCTGCCGGCTGGCCAGCCCGCGCGGGCCGCGCGGGCATGCCAGAAGCGCGGGCCGCGCCACCGGCACCCGGCGGCTCGGCGCGGCCTCGCTGCGTGTCGGCCGCCTTGTTAGCCGTGGGCACCTTCACGATCACTCATCGGGAGCAGCATAAGCCGTTTCCGCACAGTTCATCCAGGTCTCGCGCCCAGCTCAGAGGCCGATGCGCTCAGGCCGGGCCGGCCTTGTAACCCACCCCACGCACGGTCACCACGATCTCCGGCCGCTCCGGGTCCTTCTCGATCTTGGCCCGTAGCCGCTGTACGTGGACGTTGACCAGCCTGGTGTCGGCCGCGTGCCGGTAACCCCACACCTGCTCGAGCAGAACCTCGCGGGTGAAGACCTGGCGCGGCTTGCGGGCTAGGGCGACGAGGAGGTCGAATTCGAGCGGGGTCAGGTTCAGGGCCTCGCCGTCCCGCTTGACCGAGTGGCCGGCCACGTCGATGCTGATGTCCCCGATCTGGAGCATCTCCGGGGCCGGCTCGTCGGTCCGGCGGAGCCGGGCCCGGATCCGGGCCACGAGTTCCTTGGACTTGAACGGCTTGACAATGTAGTCGTCCGCGCCGGACTCGAGTCCGAGGACGACGTCAACGGTGTCGGTCTTCGCCGTCAGCATGACGATGGGTATCCCGGACTCGGTCCGGATCTGGCGGCAGACGTCGATCCCGTCGGTACCCGGCAGCATCAGGTCCAGGAGCACCAGGTCCGGCCGCGTCTCCCGGAACACGTCCATCGCCTTGTCGCCGTCGGAGACGAACGTCGGCTCAAAACCCTCGCCACGCAGCACGATCCCGAGCATTTCTGCGAGGGCGGCGTCGTCATCGACGACAAGCACACGTCCTTTCATGGCCCTATAGTTCCACGTGATCGGGCATGCGGAGGCCAGTGCGCGAATGCGGGGTCCCATCCGGCGGTCGCTGAGCCAGGATTTGCCGTCTCCGGCACGTCCTCACGCCCCGTCCGGTCGCTCCCGGAGTGCCCGCCGTGACCGCATTCCACCCGCCCGTCCGGGCATGCCAGTATGGTCGGCACCGGCGGCACGGGGCGACAGCGAGGAAGCCAGATGGCTGAAGGATCTGGATGGGGCGAACCGGACGGGGCGGGACAGCCCGGTCCGGATGATCAGGGGGCGGGCTCCGCGAAGCCATGGTTCCCCCCGGCCGAAAATGCCCAGCCGGGCGGGGCGCCTTACGGCCAGGGCCCCTACGGCGCGGGTCCCTACGGCCAGCCGGGGCCCTACGGACAGCCCGGCCCCTACGGACAGCCCGGCCCCTACGGACAGCCCGGCCCCTACAGCCAGCCGGGGCCGACGCCCTACGGCCAGCCGCCCGGATGGCAGCCGCCGGCCCCCAAGCCGGGCGTGATCCCGCTGCGCCCGATCGGCGTCAGTGAGATCCTCGACGGGGCGTTCACCGCGATCCGCCGTAATCCCCGGGCCACGCTGGGTGTCGGCGCCATCATCATGACGGTCTACGGCATCCTGGCCGCCGTCCTCGCGCCCGCCGCGGTCACCGGCTTCGGCAGCTTCAACCCGGTCAGCACCGGCCAGCAGGCCAGCCAGGCCCAGGTCCAGCGCCAGTTGTCGGACATCGGCCACCAGGTGCTCGGGCTGGTCCTGATCTACCTGCTCCTCTATGTGGCCGGCCAGATCCTGAGCGGCATGCTGACCAACGTGATCGGCCGCTCGGTACTGGGCGAGCGGATCACCGCGGGTGAGGCCTGGCGCCGAACGCTTCCCCGTCTGCCCGCCATGTTTGGCGCGACGCTCCTGTTCGCGGTGACGATCATCGGCGTCTGGGCCGTCTACCTGGGCATCGGCGCGGCCATCGTCGCCATCGGGAACGGATCGGGCCCGGTGGCCGTCGTCTACTTCGTCGTGGCCGGGATAGCGGCGACCTGCCTCACCGTGTGGCTCTGGACGTCGTTCGTGCTGGCCAACCAGGTTGTCGTGCTCGAGCGGACCGGCCCGGTGCGCGCCCTGGGCCGCTCATGGCGGCTGGTCCGGCGCAGTTTCTGGCGCGTCCTCGGCGTGACGCTGCTCGCCCAGCTCATCGTCGGCATCGCCAGCGCCATCCTCCAGTTGCCGTTCACCATCCCGGCCACCCTGATGGCCGCGCATTCGGGCGACTCGCTGCACCCGCCGATCGCCGCCGTCGTGATCGGCACGGTCGGCACGATCGCGAGCCGCACGCTGACCGGCGCGCTGCTGGCCGGGGTGTACGTGCTGCTCTACGTCGACCTGCGCATGCGTAAGGAAGGCCTCGACATCGCCCTGCGGACGGCGACGGACGGGGAGCGTCCCGCCGGGGACGAGTTCGCCGCGGTCTGGCGGCCGCCCAAAGGGCAACGGTGAGGACCCCTATCGGCCAGCAGGCCGCGCAGCGGCTGGCGCGCGACGAACTGTCCAAAGCCGTCTATCACCCGCACAAGCCGTTCACCCAGTGGGTGCTGGATGCGATCGGAAACCTGCTGAACCGGCTGTTCAACACGGGCAACAGCTCACTGCCGGGCGGCTGGTGGGCGCTGGTCGCCCTGACCGCCCTGCTGGTCGTGGTCGTCGCCGTCATCCTGGCCCGGGTCGGCCCGGTGGCCCGGGCCCGCCGCCGCGGCCCCGGACTGCTGTCCGGCGCCGCGGCCCTGACCGCGCGCGAACGCCGGGAACAGGCGGAGCGGCTGGCCGCCGGCGGTGACTATTCGGCCGCGATCCTGGAGTACCTCCGCGCGATCGCGGCCGGTCTGGAGGAGCGGGGCCTCCTGGCCCCGTTTCCCGGCCGGACCGCGGACGAACTGGCCGCCGACGCCGGACGCCTGCTGCCCGCGCACGCGCGCGACCTCGCGTCGGCGGCGCGACTGTTCGACGACGTCTGCTACGGCGGGCGCCGTGGGACCCCCGAAGGCTACGAACGGCTGCGTGACCTCGACCGGGTCATCTGGGGGGCGGCCCCGGACCCGGCCGGCCGCGGGGCGGTGCCGCAGCCGGGCCCATGGTGACGGCCACCGTCCCGGGCCGGGCGCAGACGGCCAGCTCCCCCTCCCCCGGCCCGCATCCAGCGCGGACCGTGGCGCGCCGGTGGCGCGGACCGCTGGCCGTCGTCGTGGCGATCATCATCGGCGGGACGGTCATCGCGCTCCTCCAGCCCTCCGCGGGCACCAGCGGTTACCTCGATCCCGGTGACGCGCAACCCAACGGGGCCCGCGCGCTCGCCACCCTGCTGGCCGAGCGCGGGACGGCCGTTATCCGGGTATCCACCGTGGCCGCGGCGGCGAACGCCGTGACCCCGGCTGCGGACCGCCCCGCCGAACTCCTGATCACCAGCCCCGAGCTGCTGACCCCCGGGCAGCTCCGCTCGCTTGCGCGGATCCCGGGCGACCGGGTCGTCGTCGCGCCGGACCCGGCCGTCCTGACCGCCCTGGCGCCCCGGGTGGCCGTGGTCAGACAGACGCCCGCCGGGCCGCTGGCTCCCGCGTGCGGCCTGTCCGCCGTCCGCCTGGCCGGCCAGGCGGACATGGGCGGGATGGCGCTGGCCACCACCGCACCGGGCGCGCAGCGCTGCTATCCCTCGGGCGGGTACCCGTCGCTGGTCCGCTACCCAGCCGGCGGCCGGGAGATCACCGTGCTCGGCGCGGGCGACGCGCTGGCCAATTCCGGCCTGGCCCGCCTGGGCAACGCCGCCCTCATGCTGAATCTGCTCGGCGGGCACGGCCGGGTCGTCTGGCTGGTGCCCAGCCCGCCGGCCGTGGGGTCCGGGGTGGCGGGCGGCCAGGAACCGTTCACCAGCGTCGTCCCGTGGGCCGCCTACCTGGTGGTCATCCAGCTGGTCATCGCCGCGGCGCTGGCCGCGCTGTGGCGGGGGCGGCGGCTCGGCCCGGTCGTCGCCGAACGCCTGCCGGTGGTGGTCCGGGCCGCGGAGACCGTCGAGGGCCACGGCCTGCTCTATCAGTCCCGCCGATCCCGCGACCAGGCCGCGGCGGCGCTGCGCGAAGCCGCCCGCGGCCGTATCCTGCGATCGCTCGGCATGCCCGGCCGCCCGGATACGACGGCCGTCGCCGCGATGCTGGCCGCCCGGGGCGGCCGGTCCCCGGAGGAGATCACGTCCCTGCTGGCCGGGCCCGCGCCGGCGGACGACGCCGCGCTCATCGCCCTGGCCGACGGCCTGGACGCGCTGGAAAGAGAGGTACGGATTCCGTGACCGCCGATAGCCCGTCTCCGGTGCGAGACGCCGGTGCCGGCCCTTCGCCCGCCGATCCGCCCGACGATGCGCGCGGCGCTCTGGCGGCGGTCCGGGCCGAGATCGCCAAGGCCGTCGTGGGGCAGGACCAGGTCGTCACCGGGCTCATGATCGCGCTGCTGGGCCAGGGCCATGTGCTGCTGGAAGGCGTGCCGGGCGTAGCGAAGACGCTGCTGGTGCGGGCGCTGGCCGCCTCGATGTCCCTGCACAGCAAGCGGATCCAGTTCACGCCCGACCTGATGCCGGGGGACGTCACCGGCTCGCTGGTCTACGACGCGAGGACGGCCGAGTTCGAGTTCCGGGAGGGGCCGGTCTTCACCAACCTGCTCCTGGCCGACGAGATTAACCGGACCCCGCCCAAGACCCAGGCCGCCCTGCTGGAAGCCATGGAGGAACGGCAGGTCTCGGTCGAGGGGGTGCCTCGCCCGCTGCCCGAGCCGTTCCTCGTCGCCGCGACCCAGAACCCGGTCGAGTACGAGGGCACCTATCCCCTGCCCGAGGCGCAGCTGGACCGGTTCCTGCTCAAGCTCACCGTCCCGGTGCCCGAACGCGACGACGAGATCGGGATGCTGACCCGGCACGTGGCCGGATTCAGTCCCCGCGACCTGGACGCGGCCGGGCTGCGGCCGGTGGCCGGGCCGGGGGAACTAGCGGCGGCGAGGCAGGCCGTGCAGGCCGTCAGGGTCGCACCCGACATCACCGCGTACATCGTGGACCTGTGCCGCGCGACCCGGCAGTCACCGTCCCTGCTGCTCGGCGTCTCCCCGCGCGGCGCGACCGCGCTGATGGCGACCAGCCGGGCCTGGGCCTGGCTGGCCGGCCGGGAGTACGTCATCCCCGACGACGTGAAGGCCCTGGCCCGGCCCACGTTCCGGCACCGGGTCCAGCTCCGGCCCGAGGCTGAGCTGGAAGGCGCCTCACCGGACGGCGTGCTGGACGGCGTGCTCGCGTCCGTGCCCGTCCCCCGGTAGCCGCGATGGCGCTCACCGGGCGGGCGGCCGCGCTCGCGCTGGCCGGGGTCCTCGTCGTCCTCGGGCTCCGGACCGCCGCCGCGCTGGTCGTGGTCGAGGGCCTGCTCGTGGCCGGGATCGCCGCTGATCTGCTGCTGGCCGCGCCGGTCCGGCCGCTGCGCATCACCCGGGCCGGAGACACCAAGGTCCGGCTGGGCGAGACCGCGTCGGTGACGACGACGATCGAGAACCCGGGGCGCCTGCCGCTGCGGGCGATCGTGCGCGACGCCTGGCCGCCGAGCGCCGGCGCCGGGCCCCGGTACGCCCGGCTCATGGTGCCAGCTGGCGGCCGGGTCACCGTGACCACGTCCCTGACTCCCCGCCGCCGGGGCGACGCGGTGGCGGCCACGGTCACCATCCGATCGTTCGGGCCAATGGGTCTTGCGGCGCGGCAGGGCAGCCGGCCGGCGGCGTGGTCCGTGCGGGCGCTGCCCCCGTTCCGCAGCCGGCGCCATCTGCCGGAAAAGCTGTCCCGGCTGCGCGAGCTCGACGGGCAGCACCGGTCGCTGCTGCGCGGGCCGGGCAGCGAGTTCGACTCGCTCCGCGAATACGTGGTCGGCGACGACGTGCGCTCGATCGACTGGCGCGGCACGGCCCGGCACGCCGACGTGCTGGTCCGCACCTGGCGGCCGGAACGGGACCGCCGGATCCTCGTCGTGCTCGATACCGGGCGGACCGCCGCGGGCCGGGTCGGCGACGCTCCCCGGCTCGACGCGGCCATGGACGCGACCCAGCTGCTCACCGCCCTGGCCGCCCGGGCCGGCGACCGGATCGACCTGATCGCCATGGACCGGCGCATCCGGGCCCGGGTCATCGGCGCGGCCCGCTCGGCCGTGCTCCCGGCCGTCACCGACGCGATGGCGCCCCTGGAGGCGGAACTGGTCGAATCGGACGGCGCCGCCATGGCCAGCGCGGTGCTGGCCCACGCCCGCCGGCGCTGCCTGGTCGTCCTGCTCACCGACCTGAACCCGGCGGCCATGACCGAGACCCTGCTGCCGCACATTCCGGTCCTGGCCGCCCGGCACCTGCTGCTGATCGGGTCGGTGGCCGACCCGCGCGTGGACGAGCTGGCCGCCCAGCGGGGCGAGGCCCGGCGCGTCTACGCGGCCGCCGCCGCCGAACGGGCCCGGGCCGAGCGGGCCCGCATCTCGGCGGTGCTCCAGCGGCGGGGCGTGATCGTCGTGGACGCCCCGCCGGAGCGGCTCCCGCCTGCCCTGGCCGACGCCTACCTGGATCTAAAGGCCGCCGGCCGCCTGTAACGCCGCGCACTGCGGGGAAGGATCGCATGGTGATGAGTTCAGAATCAGGATCTTTCATTAAGCCGAACGAACTGTCGATATACGTCGAGGATCACGGCAGCGGGGTCCCGGTCCTCCTCCTGCACGGGTGGCCCGACTCGGCGCGGCTGTGGCGTCACCAGATCCCGTTCCTCGTCGCCCGGGGATTCCGGGTCATCGCGCCGGACATGCGGGGGTTCGGGCGTTCCGAACGTCCGGATGACGTGGCCGCGTACGGCCTGCGGAACGGGGTGGCCGACGTGGCCGGGATCCTGGACGCCCTGGACATCGGGACGGCGCACGTCGTGGGGCACGACTGGGGCTCGGCGGTGGCCTGGCTTACTGCCACCCTCGTGCCTGATCGGGTCCGGAAGCTCGTGGCCATCTCCGTCCCGCATCCGCGCGCGCCGGCCACCATCCGGCAGCACGAGATGGCCTGGTACCAGCTGTTCTTCCAGTTCGAGGGCATCGCCGAGGCGACGATCAGGCACGACGACTGGGCGTGGCTGCGGGCGTTCAGCCGGGGCGACGGCGACCTGGATAACGCGATCGCCGACCTGTCGCGCCCAGGTGCGCTGACCGCGTCGCTGAACTGGTACCGGGCCAACCTCGCGCCGCGCATGCCGGGGCCGGCTCCCAGCCTCCCGCCGGTGATGGCGCCGACCCTCGGCATCTGGTCGGACCGCGACCACTACCTCGACGGCGAACGGATGCGGCGGTCCGGGGAGTTCGTCGAGGGCCCCTGGCGCTACGAGGAGATCGCCGGCGCGAGCCACTGGATCCCGCTGGACGCCCCGGACGCGCTCAACGAATTGCTGGCCGACTGGCTGAGCTGACGCGCCCGCCGCAGCGCTGAGCGGGCCCCGGCGAGGCGACCTCCCTCTCCGGCTGTTCCCCCTCTCCGGCTGTTCCCCCTCTCCGGCGAGGCGACCTCCCTCTCCGGCTGCCCGGCCCCTCCTCCGTCCCCAGCTGCCCCGCCCATCTGACCGGCGGGCCCGACTCTTGACATGCAGCTATTTGGCTGCCTATATTTTCATGCAGCTTGACGGCTGCATTTTGGAGATTGGGCGCGCGATGGATGAGGTGTTCAAGGCGCTGGCCGATGTCAGCCGCCGCCGGCTGCTCGATCGCCTGAACGAGCGGAACGGCCAGAGCCTGCGGGAGCTGTGCGCCGGGCTGGACATGGCCCGGCAGTCGGTGAGCAAGCACCTGGCCGTGCTCGAGGCGGCCAATCTCGTGACCACGGTGTGGCGAGGCCGGGAAAAGCTGCACTACCTCAACGTGACGCCCATCAACGAGATCGCCGACCGCTGGATCAACCGGTACGACCGCGAACGGGTGCAGGCCCTCGCCGACCTGAAGACAGCATTGGAGCAGGAACCGATGAGCAACCCGGAATTCGTATACACGACCTACATCAAGACGACGCCGGAACGACTCTGGCAGGCCCTGACCGACCCGGCTTTCACCCGCCGCTACTGGGGTGTGGGCTTCAGCACGGACTGGAAACCGGGATCGGAAATGACCTGGGAACTCGATCACACGCCGGTCGCGGACCCGGCTCAGGTCGTCCTCGAATCCGAGCCCGGCCGCCGGCTCTCCTACACCTGGCATACGTTCACGCCCGGCTGGGCCGAAACCTACGGCATCAGCGACGAGACGCGGCGCGGATTCAGCGCCGAGCCCCGCTCGAAGGTGACCTTCGAGATCGAGCCGCTCGGGGAGACGGTCAAGCTCACTGTCATCCACGACGGCTTCGAACCCGGCAGCGCCGTGCTGGACGGCCTCCGCGACGGGTGGCCGGTGATCATCGCGAGCCTCAAGACCCTGCTCGAAACCGGTGACACCCTCCCGCAGACCACCCCATGATCCTTTCGCGCCGGTTCTCCAGCTCACCCGGGTCCCGGCGGTGAACGTGGGCATGCTCATCCGCCGGCCGCCCGGTGACGTGTTCCGACTCCACGGCCTGCTTCACCAGCGCCCTGTGCGCCGTCAAGGCACTGCTCGAGCACGGCGTCGTGCTGACCGTCGGTCCCGACCACCAGCCCGGCCTCGCTCCGTAGGTCTGCGGTCCTCAGGCGGCCACGGGGAGGGTGTCGGGTGGGTTCTCGATGTCCGACGTCTGGCCCGTGGCCACCGCGCGGCGGCCCAGGACCAGGACGTAAGCCAGGAACGCCGCCTCGGCGGCCGCACCGATCAGGATGCGCGCCCAGGACGGCAGCGGGGACGGGGTGACGAACGCCTCGATCGCGCCGGATACCAGCAGCACCGCGATCAGGCCGAGCGCGATCGTCATCGCCGCCCGGCCCTCTTGCGCCAGCGCCGTCGCCCTGGTCCGCGGGCCGGGGTCGATGATGCACCAGCCGAGCCGCAGGCCGGCCGAGGCCGCGAGGAAGACGGCCGACAGCTCCAGCAGGCCGTGCGGCAGGATGAGGCTGAAGAACAGGCCCCCCTTGCCGTGGGCGAACATGAAGCCGGCGTCGACGCCGCCGTTCACCGCGTTGTCCAGCAGGACCAGCACGGTCGGGATCCCGAGCAGGATGCCCGAGATCAGTGACTCGGCCGCGACCCAGGCGTTGTTCGTCCACACCTTCGCCGCGAACGAAGACGCCGCGTACTGGGAGTAGTACCCCTGGAATTGCTGGTTGACGAGCTGCCGGGCCTCGGCGGGCGGGATCAGCCGGGCCTGGACGTAGGGCGACCGGGCGATCCACCAGCCGACGATGACCGCCACGGCGAGCGAACCGGCCGCGGACGCCAGCCACCACCACCGCGCCCGGTACACCGCGGCCGGGAAGCCGACGGTGATGAACCGCGCGACCAGGCCCCAGGACGCCACGTGCGAGCCGGTGACCGCGCTCCGCGCCCGCGCGACCCGGGTGGACAGCCGGGCCGACAGCGCCGGGTCGTGGCCGGCCGAACGCACCGCCGACAGGTGCGTGGCGGCCCGCTGATAGAGCTGAACCAGCTCGTCGACCTCCGCGCCGGACAGGCGCCGGCGCCTGCGGACGAGATCATCGAGCCGCTGCCACTCGGCCTGATGCGCGGCGGCGAAAGCTTCTACGTCCACGGGCTGGAGACTGACGCGTCCGGAGCCGTTAGCCTCAGGGGTGCCATGGAAGATGTCGTCACCGGCGAGGCCGTCGTCATCGACGTGCCGTGCGCGAGGTTCCCCAGCCGCATGGTCGCCATCGCGATCGACATCGTGGTCCAGCTCTTCCTGTTCGCCGTTCTGGGCGTGATCATCGGGGCGACCCAGGCCAGCGGCGACCTGGACGCCGCCGCGGCGGCGGCGATCGCGCTCAGCACGACGGTCTTGATCCTGGTCGGCTACCCGACGATTTTTGAGACCCTCAGCCGAGGCCGGTCGCTCGGCAAGCTGGCCATGGGCCTGCGGGTCGTCGGCGACGACGGCGGCCCGGAACGCTTCCGCCAGGCGCTCGTGCGCGCGCTCGCGTCCGTGGTCGAGATATGGATGCTGCTCGGCGCGCCGGCCCTGATCACGTCGCTGCTGTCGGCTAAGGGCAAGCGCCTCGGCGACCTGTTCGCGGGGACGTTCGTCATCCAGGAGCGGCTCCGCGCCCATCCCGGGGAGCCCGTGATGATGCCGCCCGCGCTGGCCCCGTGGGCGGCGTCACTCGAACTGTCCGGCTCTGCCCGATGAGACGGCCGCCATCGCCCGCAGCTACCTGGGCCGGTTCTGGGAGCTGGCCCCGGCGGCGCGCGAGGAGTTCGGCCGCCGGATCGCCGCCGAGGTCGCGGCCCGCGTATCGCCGCCCCCGCCACCCGGGACCCCGCCCGCCGCGTACCTGTCCGCCGTCCTGGCCGAACGCAGGGCTGCGCGAGATGGCCCGGATGGCGCGCGCGCTGGACGGGCGGCCAGGACGGACCCGCGCCTGGCGGCTACGCCCAGGGTGCGCGACACGCAGGGTGGCGTCACACGGATCGGGCCGGTGGCGACACCGCCGGGGCAGCAGCGCCGGCACCCCTCCGGGGCCGGCGGCCACCTCCGGGGGCAGCAACGCCTCCGGCGGGACCAGCGCCAGCGCTCTACGGGGGCTGAGCCGCACAGGCCTCGCGTCGGCGCGACACCGCTGGCCGACCAACCCGCGCCTCCGGACCAGAGCGGCAGCGCCACCGCGAGCGCCTGAGCTGGCGGACCAACCGGCGCCGGAAGCCCCGAAGAAGGCGACCGCCCCGAGACGCCCGGCCCCACCGCAGCGCCCGCCGACCAGTGGGTTCGCACCGCCCGCCTAGAGGCTGCCGTCCCGCCCCGGTCAAATCGGATAGGTGGTGGGTCCGGTGGTGTAGGTGCGGCCGGCCGGTGTGGTCCAGGTGTGGTGGCCGGGCTGGTGCTGGTGAGTCGCCAGCCGGGGGCTTGTTTGGCGTGGTGGTGGTGCCGGCAGCGGGCTCCGGCGTTGCACGCGCAGGTCCGGCCGCCCTTTTCCCAGGGCACGGCGTGCTCGAAGTCGCAGGAGCGGGCGTGCCGGCGGCACGGCGGCCAGGTGCATTCGCCGTCCCGGATTTCTACCAGGTGGCGGAGCCGGTCGCTGGGCTGGTACCCGGCGGATTCGTCCCGGTGATCGCAGCCGGTGACCGCGAGGGGCCCGATGTCGATGGTGTAGTCCCGCCCGGCCGGGCCGGGGGTGGTCAGCCGCCATCGTCCGTGCCCGTCCGGGCCGGGTGGGGCGTGATCTTGCTCCGGTGTGAAGGCCGGGCCGTCACGTGTGCCGTTTCCGCTGGTGCCGGTGATCCTTCGGGCCCGCTGGGAGCGGGTGAGGCGGGCGCAGCCGTGGGCGGTGGGGTGGCCGTGCTGGTCGGTGATGGTCAGGCACCAGGTGGTGCGGGGGTTACGCGCGGCGGCGCCGGCGAGGGTGCGGGCGAGGTCGGGGTCGATGGGGCCGAGGCCGTGGGCGTCGCCGGGCCGGTCGGCCAGGCCGAGCAGGGTGGCCAGCGGGATGGTCAGGTTGATCCGGGCGGCCGGGCCGGTCGCGCCGGGGACCGGCGGGGTGCGGCCCGGGTTGCCCGGTGCGGGCGGGCCGGTGGGTGCGCCGCCGGCGTCAGCGGAGGGGCCCGCCGGGCCCGGGCCGGGCTGGCTGGTGCCGCCGGGCTGGGTGTGGTCCGCGGTGCCGTGACCCGGGCCGGCGGTATCGGGGCGTCCCGTATGGGTGTCACCGCCGCCGGGGTGGCCCGGGCCGGCGTTGCCTGTGGCGGGAGCGGCTGGGGCAGGACCGTCCGGGCTGGGCCCGCTGGCGGGGTGGCAGCCGTCCGGGCCGTGGCCGCTGGCGGGGCGGGGGCCGCCCGGGCTGGGCTGGCCGTCCGCGCTGGCCGAGCTGTCCGTGCCGGGGCTGCCAGGGCTGGCCTGGCCGTCCGTGCTGGCCTGGCCGTCCGCGCTGGCCGGGCTGTCCGTGCCGGGGCTGCCGGGGCTGGCCTGGCCGTCCGTGCTGGCTGGGCTGGGGCTGGCGGGGCGTGCGCTGCCGGGGCTGGGCTGGCCGTCCGCGTCTGGGCCGCTGCTGGTCCCTGGGCTGGCGGGGTGCGGGAAGGAGCTGACGCCGAGGGTGAAGTCCAGGAACGCGCGGGCCCGGAGCTGATCCATCGTCCCCTCAACCCCGGCCGCCCTAAGCTCGCGGGCATAGGCGGTGATCCGCTGGTCGGCGGCCAGCGCCTCGCCGGCGGCAGGTCCCGGCCGCACACCGCGGCCGTGCCGGCGTCCTCGCGCCACAGCTCCACCCGCGCATCCTTCTGCGCCCGCTCGCGGCGCGCCCGCGCCGCGTCCGGGTCGATGGTGATCACCGCCTGGGCGATCGCGGCGCGGATCTGCCCCGGCGTCTTCCCCGCAATCCCCGGCAGCACCAGCGCCTCGGCCTCCGCCGCGCCGACGTCGTCCAGGACCCGGGTCGCATCAGCGATGATCCGCGCCTTATAGACGTCGATCGCCCCGTCATACAAGGCGCCGGCGGTGCCGGGCAGCCGGGTGGCCAGGTCGTGGGCCAGGCTCAGGGTCTTCTCCGCCGCCTGCCCGGAACACGCGGTCGCGGCGGCGAGCTCATCAGCGCAGAACTTGCCCCACGCCCGGGGCATCCCGCCCGGCACCGGCGGGGCGCAGCCGGGCGCCGGGCGGCGCCGGATCAGCTCCGCGATCACCGCCAGTTTGCGGGCGGCGGCGCGGGATTCCTGCCGCTGCCAGGACCCCAGCACCCCGATCAGCTCATCATCCGAGGCCCCGGCGCAGCGGCCGTCCGGGCCGCTGACCTCCTCGGCGAAATGAGCGACAGCCAGCTCCGGCAGGGCACCATCCAGCGGCCCGCCCGACGCGAACCCGCCCGCCGCCCCCGCGCTCCGCGTCACCGCCGGGACGTCGCGGGGCAAGAACCCGGCCTCCCACACCTCCGCCGCGGTCTCCGCCGCCCGCGCGTCAGCCTCAGCGAAGACCTCACGCAGCGGCACCCCCACATACTCCGGCGGGCACGAACTGTCCGGGTCCTCCCAGTCCTGCTCGTCTTGGCCCACGAGCCATGAGGGCTCAGCGTCGGGCGGCAGCGGCTCTCGATCGTCTCTGGGATCTGGTGATGGTTCCGCCACGTGCCACCTCCTCACCGTCTTCGAACAGGATATCAGTATGTAGAGCCATATGAAAGATTTAATCGACGTTAATTTCGACAGGGTCAGCACATCCTCCGACGCGCTGGCCAGCGGTCACCCGCGATCGTTCTGTCCACCCAACGGCCTGACGACGGTGAACTCACGACGCTCCCGGCCCGAGAACGCACAGGGGCGCGTTCGGGCCGGACTAAGCAGGGGTGGACTGGACTGCGCTGCTCTTCGCCGCACTCCCGGGGGACGCCCCAACGCCGGGCCGCCCAAACGCTGGGCCGCTGGAGCCGCCCCCGGCGGCAAACCGCTGGCACTGGACCGCGCGCACCGACCACGCACCCCGGCCCCCGCCGGGCTCCCGGGGACTTCCGGCGGACTTCCGGCGGGCGAAGTCAGCCGATGTGCGGCCAGGCGCCCCGGCTCCTGGGCCGGTGGGGTCTGGTTGGCGCCGGGCACGGTCGGCGGCGGGAAGTTGGCGATCTGGTAATTGGCCAGCCCGAGCAGGCCGCCGGTGTCGGCCAGCGTCGGCGGCCGGTCGTCCGCCCGGTCCTGGAATGCCGTCGTCATGTCACCCAAGACCTGGCGGCGGTAGGCGCTGATGTTCGGGCAGGGCACGCCGGTGAAACGCTCGAGGAAGCGGATCACCGAAGTGTGGTCGAGGGGCGTCGAGCACACATAGCCGCCCGTCGTCCACGGCGACACGATGATGCACGGCACCCGGAACCCAGGCCCGACCGGCTGGCCGACGCCCACGGTCGTCGGGGAGTTCTTCGTCACGTATTCGTCCGGCGTGCCCGGCGGAGCGATCGGCGGGGGCACGTGGTCGAACAGGCCGTCGTTCTCGTCGTAGTTGAGGATGAATACCGTCTTTGCCCACACGTCGGGGTTGGCGGCGATGGCGTCGAGTTTGCTGGCCACGAAGCTCGCCCCGGCCGCGGGGCTGCTGGAGGGGTGCTCGGCCCCGGCGTTGGTGGTCGCGATCCACGAGACGGCGGGGAGATTGTCGTTGATCGCGTCGTACTCGAATCGGTGCGGGTAGCTCGCCATGCCCAGGTCGTACAGCGGCGACCCGGCGGCCGAAGTGACGAAGGGCTCGAAGAACTCGAGCATGTTGTAGTCCTGGTTGTCCTGGTAGTACCGCCAGCTCACCCCGGCGTCGTACAGCATCTCGGGGTAGCTCTTCCAGGTGTAGTTCCCGCCGATGTTGTCCAGGGACGGCCCGCCGTTCTCGCCGTGGGGGTCAATCGTGCCACTGAGGGCCAGCAACCGGTTCGGGTGCGTGGGACCGAGAACGCCGCAAAAGTAGTTATCGCAGATGGTGAAGTTCTCGGCCAGCGCGAAATGGAACGGGATGTCGGCCCGGGTGAAGTGGCCCATCGTGAACTCGCCCTTGGCGGGAATCCAGCTGTCCATCTTGCCGCCGTTCCACGCCTGGTGCTGTGTCCCCCAGTTGTGGTCGGTGCCTGGCGTGGCCTGGGCGCTTGTGGTGCGGGTGTCGAAATGGAACGGGAGCAAGTAGCCGTCAGCGTGATTCGGGTCGGGCTGATAGAAGACCGGTTTCCCGTCGGCAAGCTTGATCGCCGTCGGGTCGGAAAAGCCCCGGACGCCCCGCATGGTGCCGAAGTAGTGGTCGAAGCTGCGGTTCTCCTGCATCAGGATGACCACGTGCTTCACATCGCCCATGCTGAACGGCCGCCGGGCTTCGTCAGTGGTCGCCGCGACCGCCTTACGGACGTTCGGCGGAAGCGCCATGGCCGCCGCCACCCCGCCGGTCACTGCGGCGGCACCACCGAGCAGGCGACGGCGCGTCAGATGAGATGAGGTGCTTTGCGCGGCGGCTTCCGTCACGGAGTCTTCGCTAGGTGTTCCGGAAACATCGGGCATGGCGCGGCCTTTCTCGGAGTTGGTGCACCGGACGCCGATGTCCGAACACATGAACAAACAGACTTCAACATCGCATTGTGACAACCTGGTAAACGGCGGCCAAGGACCGGCGGAAGGGTCAGCCACGGCTAGCTACCGCGCGGGACCCGCGTCGCCGGCCCGCGAATCGGTAGAGTGACTGGCCATGACGGAGCCCAGTGCGGACGGCCCGGCGGAGCCCAGTGCGGACGGCCCCTCGGAGCGCAGCGCGGAGCGCATGGCGGAGCGGCCGTTGCAGAACGTCGTTGAGCCGGGCTGGGCTGAGGCGCTGGAACCGGTCGCCGGGCGCATCAAGGCGATGGGCGACTTCCTCCGCGCCGAAGTCGCCGCCGGCCGCCGCTACCTGCCGGCCGGCGAGAACGTCCTCCGCGCGTTCAAGCAACCGTTCAATGACGTCCGGGTGCTGATCGTCGGGCAGGATCCCTACCCGACGCCCGGGCATCCGGTCGGGCTCAGCTTCTCGGTGGCGCCCGATGTGCGGCCCCTGCCGGCGAGCCTGGTCAACATCTTCAAGGAATACCGCGCCGACCTCGACCTCCCCGAACCGGCCACCGGCGACCTCACCCCCTGGACCGAGCGGGGCGTGCTGCTGCTCAACCGGGTGCTCACCGTCCAGCCACGTAAGCCGGGTTCCCATCGGCGCAAGGGCTGGGAGGAGGTCACCGACCAGGCGATCCGCGCGCTGGCCGCCCGCGGCGGCCCGCTGGTGGCGATCTTGTGGGGCCGGGATGCGCAAAGCCTCGCGCCGCTGATGGAGAACGTTCCGCTCATCGAGTCGGCCCACCCGAGCCCGTACTCGGCCGACCGCGGATTCTTTGGCTCGCGGCCGTTCAGCCGGGCCAACAAGCTGATCGAGGAGCAGGGCGGCCAGCCCATCGACTGGTCACTGCCCTAACCGCCGGAACCCCGCCCCTCCCGGCCGCCGGCGGCCGACGCCCCGGTGAACTTCGACGTGTCCGCACCACAGGCCCCGAACCTGCGCTGCGCCCATCCCCCGCATTGACATCCGTCCCGGCGTGCCAATAATCTCCTTAACTATGACTATAGATAAACAGACTCATAGACATGAGCCGGACTCCGCGTCCGACCCGCCGTCGCGCATCACGTTCCGGCTCGACTCCGCCTCCGGGGTCCCCACCTATCTGCAGCTCGTGCACCAGGTCGAGCAGGCCCTGCAGCTCGGCTACCTGTCGCAGGGCGACCAGCTTCCCCGGGTCAAGGACGTGGTGGGCTCGCTGGCCATCAACCCCAACACGGTGCTGAAGGCCTACCGGGAACTCGAGCATCGCGGCATCGCGGCCGGCCGCCCGGGCCAGGGGACGTTCGTGGAGGCGGCTCCGGCGGTGGTGCCGCTGGCCGAGCTGACCGGTTTGCGCAAGAGCCTGCTCACCTGGCTCCGGACGGCTGACGCGGCCGGTCTTGACGCGGACGGGATGACCGCGTTGTTCGCCGCCGCACTACGGGATTTCCATGATCGCCGCGGGGCTACAGGGGCGCTCCGCGGCATGAGCGACGAAACGGACGATCATGAGGCGACGGCATGAACGTCGTCGAGGCCGCCGGGCTCGGCAAAAGACAGCCAGTGGCAGAGCGGTCAGTTCGATACCACCGCGGTGACCCTGGCCGGCTGGACGCTCCTGGTGTTCTCGCTGGGGATCGCGGCCGGCGCGCTGATCAGGCGCGCTCTGCCCGCTATGGCGGCGGCCGGGGCCCTAGGGACGGTGCTCGTCGGCCTGACCTACTGGAAGCTGCACAGCGTGCTACTGAACCAGGGTGCGACGGTCAGCCCCGGCGCGGTCCAGGTGGAGCAGCCGTTTACCTTCAGTAATCCAAACGGGACCGTATTGCCCGGCGGAGGCGTGGCGCTGAGCCCGGCCGGAAGCTGGACCCTGGCCACCTGGTTCACCGACCGGACCGGCCACCGGCTCGCCGGCACGGCGCTCAATCCCATGTACGGGCTCAAGGTGACGGCCCAGCAAGCCTGGCTGACCAGCCATCACGACACCCTGTGGATGGCCTACCAGCCGGCCGACCGGTTCTGGGTGCTCCAAGGCATCGAAGGCGGAACGATGCTCATTTTGGCTCTGCTCCTTGGCGCCGCCACCATCTGGCTCGTTCGCCTCCGGCGGGCCTAACCGGCCGCCTACGAGCCCTGGCGCCAGGACTCCAGGTAGGCCCACTGGGCCGGGGTGAGGACGTCGATCCGGGTCCCCATGGCGGCCAGTTCGAGCCGGGCCGCCTCGGCGTCGATCGACGCCGGCACCTCGTGCACGTCCGGGGCGAGCTGGCCGGAATGGCCGGCCAGCCAGGCCAGGGCGAGCGCCTGGACCCCGAACGACAGGTCCATCACCTGAGCCGGATGCCCCTCGGCGGCCACCAGGTTGACCACCCGTCCCTCGGCGAGCAGCAGCAGCCGTCGGCCGTCGGCCAGCTCGAACGCGTCCACGTGGGGCCGCAGGTCGCCGCGGACCCCGACCGCCAGGCCGGCCAGGGCCCGGACGTCGATCTCGACGTCGAAGTGGCCGGCGTTCGCGAGGATGGCCCCGTCGCGCATGACCGACATGTGCGCGGCGCCGATCACCTCCGTCGATCCGGTCGCGGTGATGAACACGTGGCCAGCCGGGGCGGCGTCCGCCATCGGGAGCACCCGGTAGCCGCGCAGCACCGCGTCCAGAGCCCGCACCGGGTCGATTTCGGTGACGATGACCTCGGCCCCGAGACCCCGGGCCCGTTCCGCCACTCCCCGCCCGCACGGGCCGAACCCGGCCACGACCACCGTCTTGCCGGCCAGCAGCGCGTTCGTGGCCCGCAGGATGCCGTCGATCACCGACTGCCCGGTGCCGTACGTGCTGTCGACCAGCCGCTTGGTCGCGGTGTCGTTGGCCGCGATGACCGGGAACGCCAGCGCGCCCTCGGCGGCCATCCGGCGCAGCCTGATCACCCCGGTCGTCGTCGACTCGCTGCCGCCGAGCACTCCCGGCAGCAGGTCCGGCCGTTCCGTGTGCAGGGTGTTGACCAGGTCACAGCCGTCGTCGATGACCAGGTCGGGCGCGCTGGACAGCGCCTGGCCGATGTGCCGGTAGTAGGTGGGCCGGTCCACCCCGGCCCGGGCGAAAACGGCGATCCCGTACCGCATGGCCAGCGCGGCGGCCACGTCGTCCTGGGTGGACAGGGGATTCGAGGCCGCGAGCGAGACGCTGGCTCCCCCGGAGCGCAGCGCCCGGACCAGGATGGCCGTCTCCGCCGTCACGTGCAGGCAGGCCGCGATGCTCAGCCGGCGAACGGGACTTCCGCCCCGAACCGCTCCCGCAGGAGACGGAGCACGGGCATGCCTCGTTCGGCCCATTCGATACGGGCACTGCCCGACTCGGCCAGCGCGGGGTCGGCGATGTCGCCCAGCGGGACCTGCGGCACTTCCGCGTCCCGCTGGGCGTCATCGCCTGCCGGTCTGGCGTGCCGCACGGTCAGTACCGGTACTGGTCCGACTTGTACGGGCCGTCGAGCGGCACGCCGATGTAGTCGGCCTGGTCCTTGGTCAGCCGGGTCAGCTTCACGCCCAGCGCGTCCAGGTGCAGCCGCGCCACCTTCTCGTCCAGGTGCTTCGGCAGCGTGTACACGCCGACCGGATAGTCGTCGGGCCGGGTGAACAGCTCGATCTGGGCCATGACCTGGTTGGTGAAGCTGTTCGACATGACGAAGCTCGGGTGGCCGGTCGCGTTGCCCAGATTGAGCAGGCGCCCCTCGGACAGCACGATCACCGCGTGGCCGTCGGGGAAGACCCACTCGTCGACCTGCGGCTTGATGTTGATCCGCTGGATACCCGGGATCCGGGTCAGCCCGGCCATGTCGATCTCGTTGTCGAAGTGGCCGATGTTGCCCACGATCGCCTGGTGCTTCATGGCGGCCATGTGATCGGCCTTGATGATGTCCTTGTTACCCGTGGCGCTGACGAAGATGTCGGCCACGGCGACCACGTCCTCGAGCGTGCTGACCTGGTAGCCGTCCATCGCGGCCTGCAGCGCGCAGATCGGGTCGATCTCGGTGATGATGACCCGGGCGCCCTGGCCGCGCAGCGACTCGGCGCAGCCCTTGCCCACGTCGCCGTATCCGCAGACCAGGGCGACCTTGCCGCCGATGAGCACGTCCGTGGCCCGGTTGATGCCGTCGATCAGCGAGTGGCGGCAGCCGTACTTGTTGTCGAACTTCGACTTGGTCACCGAGTCGTTGACGTTGATCGCCGGGAACAGCAGCGAGCCGTCGCGCGCCATCTCGTACAGGCGGTGCACGCCGGTGGTGGTCTCCTCGGTCACGCCCATGATCTGGCCGGCCACGGCCGTCCACTTGCCCGGCGCGGTCGCCAGCGACTCACGCAGCACGCCCAGGATGACCTGCCACTCTTCGGCGTCGTCCGCGGACGCCGACGGGACCCCGCCCGCCTTCTCGTACTCCGCGCCCTTGTGCACAAACAGCGTGGCGTCGCCGCCGTCGTCGAGCAGCATGTTCGGCCCGTCGCCGTCGGGCCAGGTCAGGGCCTGCTCGGTGCACCACCAGTATTCGGCCAGGGTCTCCCCCTTCCAGGCGAAGACCGGCACGCCCTTCGGGTCGCCGGGCGTGCCATCGGGGCCGACGACCACTGCCGCGGCCGCGTGGTCCTGGGTGGAGAAGATGTTGCAGCTGGCCCAGCGGACCTGTGCGCCGAGCGCGACCAGCGTCTCGATGAGGACGGCCGTCTGAATCGTCATGTGCAGGGACCCGGTGATCCGGGCGCCGCGCAGCGGCTGAGTCTCCGCGTACTCGGCCCGGACGGCCATCAGGCCCGGCATCTCGTGCTCGGCCAGCTGGATCTCCTTGCGCCCGAAGGCGGCCAGCGACAGATCAGCGACCTTGTACGGAAGCGGTGCGGTGGACATGCGCTCTCCCTGTGTCTTCCTTGCTGTGGTTTGTTAACGGCCGGCCCGCCGGCCCGCGCCCCCGCGCGCACTACCGACCGTATGGGATGCGGCCGGTTGATCGCACGCCCCGGACGGCATTCCTTACAAAAGAATGTAAGATTTTAGTCTATGCGCATATCGGAAGCGGCCAGACGCCTCGGCATGTCGCCCCGGATGCTCCGTTACCGCGAGGATCTGGGCCTCCTGCCGCCGGTGCGGGACACGTTCCACGGGCCCGGGCGGGGGCCCGCCCACCGGCAGTTCGGCGAGCGTGACCTGGGCGCCGTCGCCGCCGCCCTGCAGCTGGAGCGGCGGTACCAGATCAGCCCGGCCTCACTCGCGTTCGGCCTGCGCGTCCTGTCCGAGCCCGCCGTCCGCGCGGCCGTGGCCGACCTCAGCCGGCGCCTGGGGCGGATGCCCGAGCAACCGGGGCGGGCGCTGGACTTCGAGCAGGAACGGGCGCTGCGGCTCCTCGGCCGCCCGCAGGACCGCACCGTTAAGGACGACGGGTCGCGCTGAGGCCGGTCCGCGGGCTGCTCCCGCGCCTCGGGCTGTTTTGGGCCAGCACTCTGGACGGCCGGGCGGGTCGCGCGGCGAGCCGGCGGCGGCGTGAGGCCCGCTGCACGGCACGGATCGCCGGATCGGTCTGGTCGACCCGCTCCTCCCGGTAGATGTCCGGCTCGAGGTAGATGACATCGGCGATCGGCACGGCCTCGCGGACGCGGCGCTCGGCGGCGTCGATGCCGCGCACCAGGGCGGCCGCGGGCTCGTCGCCGCGCACGGCGACCTTGGCCGCCACGAGCAGGGAATCCGGTCCCAGGTGCACCGTGCGCATATGGATGACCTGTTCCAGTTCCGGGCCGGCCTCCAGGGCGTGCACGATCTTCTGCTCCGCCTCGGGGCTGGCCGACTCCCCGATCAGCAGGCTCTTGGTCTCGACCGCCACGATCGCCGCGACCCCGGCGAGCAGCAGGCCGATCGCCACCGAGCCGCCGCCGTCCCAGGCGCCATCGCCGGTCAGCACCGACAGCCCGATGCCGGCGAACGCGAAGACGAGACCGGCCAGCGCGGCCGAATCCTCCAGCAGGACGACGATCAGGTCCGGGGCCTTGGAGCGCCGGATGAACTCCCCCCAGCCGCGCCCGCCCCGATGCGGGTTCGACTCCCTGACCGCGGTGCGCAGTGAGAAGCCTTCCATGATCGCGGCCGCGGCAAGCACCGCGAACGCGACCAGCGGGTCAGTGATGGCCTGGGGATGCAGGATCTTGTGGATGCCGTCGTAGACGGAATAGGCGCCGCCCACGGTGAACAGCACCACGGAGACGATGAAGCCGTAGAAATACCGGTCCCGGCCATAGCCGAACGGATGCTCAGCCGTCTGCCTCCGCGCCGCGCGGTTCCGGCCGACCAGCAGCAGGACCTGGTCGCTGCAGTCGGCCAGCGAGTGAACGAACTCGGCGAGCATCGACGCCGAGCCGGTGAACAGGAACGCGATCAGCTTGGTTATCGCGATGCCGACGTTCGCGGCGAAGGCCGCGAGGACGGCCCGCAGGCCGCCGGAACCGCGCTGCGGCCTATCCGGCCCGGATGAGGACATTACCGCCGGCCACGGCGCTACGCGATCCGCTCTTTGAGGTCCTGGATGATCTCAATCGGGGTCGGGTCCACACCGGAGGCGATGCCCAGGTAAACGGTCGCATAATCGATCAGCTGAACGACGCTCGCGAAGCGTTCCAGCGCGTGCGCGCCTTCCATGGGCAGCTCGGAAACCCCGATCCCGCGCTCGGAGGCCAGCTCGGCGGATGCCTGGCGGCGCCGGGCCACCTGCGGATGCTCGTCCGGGTCGGCCAGCAGGACCAGCCGCAGCGGGAAGCCGGAGTCCGCGTCCGCGCCGGTGGAACCGGGCGAGAACGGGCCGTCGAAGGCCACCACCTGGTTGTGGTTGGCCTCGGGCAGCTCACCCGCGATGCCCGGGTACTTGGCGTTCTCGTTGAGCTGGGCGGCGAACCGCTTGGCCGCGACGGCGGCCAGCGGCGAGTTGCCCCAGATGATCGGGAGCGTGCCGAACAGGTCCAGCGCGAGCGACTTGCCCGGGTTGACGAACGACTCGCTGGGCACCCGGCACAGGTAGGAAATCCGCTCGAGCGTCGCCGCGGTGTCCTCGTAGGCAGCCTCGCCGACCTCGATGACGCCGGCCCGCTCGGCGATGACGATCAGCGGAATCGACAATCCCCACAGCGTGGACCGGGGCATCCCGGCCGAGGCGACCGGGATGAATGGCGCTCCCGCCTGGGTGGCGATGCCCTCCAGCGGCGATCCGGCACCGCCCACACCGACCAGCTGGCAGCCGCGGCGGGCGGCCTCCGTGGCGGCGGCCAGCGTCTCCTCGGTGGACCCCGAGCACGACACCGCGACCACCAGGTCCGATGCCCCTACCCAGCCAGGCAGGTGGTAGCCGTGCGAGGTGACGACCTGCACGGCGGAGCCGTTGCCGCAGACCGCGTCGAGCACGTCGCCCGCGATCCCGGAGCCGCCCATCCCGGCCACCACGATGGCGCGCGGCCGGTCCGTGCCGTCCAGCTTCGACAGGTCACACTCCGCGCAGGTCCGTACGGCCGTCCGGACCTGCGCGGCGGACGACGCCACCTGCCGGAGCATCGCGCCCGGGTCAGCGGCCTCGATGAGCTCAGGGTTGTCCAGCCGGTCGGCGGCCACGTCCGCGTCCGCCCCGGCCAGATCCCGGGCCGAGCTCATGCGCCCACCCCGGGGCGGCGGGCCTCGTCCACCAGGAGGACCGGGATGTCGTCGCGCACCGGGTAGGCCAGGCCGCACTCGGCCGAGGTGCAGACCAGCTCGCTGGCCTCGTCGTCAGGGCGCAGCGGTGAGTGGCAGTTCGGGCAGGCCAGGATCTCGAGCAGCCAGTCGTCGAGCTTCACGCCTTCTCCTGATTCCGGTTCGGGTAAGCACTAGTCACGCACGATCTCCAGCACCTCGTCGCGGACCGATTCCATCGCCGCGTCATTGGCGGCCTCTGTGTTGAGCCTGAGCAAAGGCTCAGTGTTGGACGGGCGGAGGTTGAACCACCAGTCGGGTCCCAGGACGGTCAGCCCGTCGAGCTCGTCACTGGTCACGGCCGGGCGGCCGGAGAACGCCTCGCGCACCCGGGCGGTAGCCGCGGCCTGGTCCGACACCTCGCTGTTGATCTCGCCGCTCGCGCTGTAGCGGGAGTACGGGGTCAGCATCTCCGACAGCGGGCCGTCCTGCTGGCCGAGCGCGGCCAGCACGTGCAGGGCCGCGAGCATCCCCGAGTCGGCGTACCAGAAGTCCCGGAAGTAGAAGTGGCCGGAGTGCTCGCCGCCGAAGATGGCGCCGGTCCGGGCCATCTCGGCCTTGATGAACGAATGGCCGACCCTGGTGCGCACCGGGATCCCGCCGTTCTCGGCGACGATCTCCGGCACCGCGCGCGAGGTGATCAGGTTGTGGATGACGGTCCCGCCCGGCTCGCGGGCCAGTTCGCGGGTGGCGATGAGCGCGGTCAGGACCGACGGGGAGACGATCTCGCCCCGCTCGTCGATGACAAAGCAGCGGTCGGCGTCGCCGTCGAACGCGAGCCCGATATCGGCCCCGGAGCCGACCACCGCCCGCTGCAGGTCGCGCAGGTTGGCCGGCTCGATCGGGTTGGCCTCGTGGTTGGGGAACGTGCCGTCCAGCTCGAAGAACAGGGGCACGACGTCGATCGGCAGGCCCTCGAAGACCCGCGGCACGGTGTACCCGGCCATGCCGTTGCCGGCGTCCACGGCGACCTTCAGCGGCCGGATGGCCGAGATGTCGACCAGTTTCTTCAGGTGCTCCGCGTACCCCGAGAGCAGGTCCCGCGGGGTCACCGTGCCGGGCGATCCGGTGGCGGCGGGCACCCCGGCCTCGATCATCTGGCGCAGCTCGGCCAGCCCGGTGTCCTGCCCGACCGGCTTGGCCCCGTCCCGGCACAGCTTGATGCCGTTGTAGCGGGACGGGTTGTGGCTGGCGGTGATCATCGCTCCGGGGATGCCGAGGCTGCCGCTCGCGTAGTACACCATGTCGGTGGAACCGAGCCCGGCCGCGATGACGTCGGCGCCCTGCGAGGCGGCGCCGCGGGCGAACGCTTCGGCCAGCGGGCCCGACGTCGTCCGCATGTCGTGCACGGTCACGACCACGTTCGCGTCGGTCAGCCGGGCGAACGCGGCGCCGATCGCCTCGGCCACGCCCTCGTCCAGCTCATCGGGCACGACACCGCGGATGTCGTACGCCTTGAAGATCTTCGCCAAATCACCCACTGCGCCCTGCGCCTCCTGTGGCCCCGCCCGCTGATAGGGCACCGAGCCTACCGTGGTGCTGGCCCGGGGGGACGACGCCCCGGAACCCCCCGCGACGCCCCGGCGGCGGTGCTCACCGACACGCCGGCCGCTCACCCAGGCCGGAGGCCTGGATTCGCGGCCGGTAAGGATCGTCTGTGCGCAGCCCGCGTGCGGTCACGGCCGTGAGAACCGGCCACTCGCCCGGGCGCAGGGCCCGGACTCGCTGGGCCGGTAACGATCGCCTGTCCGTAGGCCGCGACTACTTGCCGGCGGGTTCGCCGGACGGCTTGGCGTCGGCGGGGGCGGAGCGGACCATTCTCAGGTGGCGGCGGCGGCCGACCTCGACGCCCTGCCCGACCGGCTCAGGGCCGGGGCGCGGGGGCTGAATTCGCGCCGCCTCCCGGACGGCGTTGGCCAGGGCCTCCAGGTCGTCGACGCTCGCCTGCACCGGATCCCCGGGCAGCCGGACGACGTCCCAGCCGCGGGGCACGGTCAGCCGCCCGGCGTGCTTGGCGCACAGGTCGTAGCAGTGCGGCTCGACGTAGGCGGCCAGCGGGCCCAGCACGGCCGTCGAGTCACGGTAGACGTAAGTGAGCGTGTAGACGGGGGGCTGCTTGCATGCGGTGCGCGAGCAGCAACGCGAACTCACCGACCCACCTCACTCACATGATCAACTCCGTCGGCAAGCACGCGGCCTTCCCCGGCTGACCCAGGGCCGGGCCCCCCGCGGTTCCGGCCCGGGAACGGACCCTGGACGCGAGGCTGCGCGCATCTCTTACAACGGTTGACGGTAGCCGTCCGGGGTCGGTAACGCCACCACCCGGGGCACTCTTCACGATCGTGTCTCCCCGGTCACCGCTTCCCGGCCCGCTGGGCGATTCCGGCGTCTACCGGCCGGCCGGGGCATGGAGATACGCTCGGTAACTATGCAGACCGGGGAGACCAGCAGCTCCGCTCCCAGCCGTCGCCGCGTCCGGCGCCGGGACCGTCACGGCCGCGGGCTGCGGGGCAGGCTCGTCCCGACTGACGTGCCGCTGTACCGGAGCCGGGCCCAGCAGTTCGACGAGCTGGTCCTCGATGCGGTCGCGCGCCTTGAGCCCCGCTGGGAATCCGAGCTGTCCGGGATCGAGTTCGCCGTCCAGGAGGTCCCGGACGAGGAAATCCTGGGCGAGGAGGCGGTTCCCGTGCCGCTGGCCCGGGTCGACCCCGGGCTGGCCGACCCAGTGGACCCGGCCGGGTCCCGCTCGCCCCGGATCGTCTTGTACCGGCGCCCGCTGCTGGCCCGGGCCGAAGACGAGGACGAACTGAGCGAGCTGATCTTCGACGTGGTGGTCGAGGAGTTCGCGCAGCTGCTCGGCCTGGATCCGGACACGATCGACCCCGGCTTCGCCGAAGGCGACTGAGCTGGCCCGCACGGCTCGCCCGGCGGACCGGCACACGCCGGACCGGCACACGCCGGCGACTGACCCGCACCCACGGGGCCCGCGTCCCGCCGGCTAGCCACCTGGCCGCCGGCGGGACGGGACTACCCGGCTTCGCGCTTCAGCCGCAGGCGTTCCCGCTCAGACATGCCGCCCCAGATGCCGAACCGCTCATCCTGCTCCAGTGCGTACTCCAGGCACTCGGCCCGCACCTCGCAGCCCCGGCATACCTTCTTGGCTTCCCGGGTCGAGCCGCCCTTCTCCGGGAAGAACGCCTCAGGATCGGTCTGGGCGCACAGCGCCCGGTCTTGCCAGCCAAGATCCTCGGCGTCGTCTGAGCCGATGACACCGTGCTCAAGTTGGACGATGACCTCAGACACGCGCACCTCCTGCCCCTTTCGGGGGCCCCCTGGCTCGCGCCCCTCCCCTGGGGGCGCGTACTTACAACAGTGAAATTACACCCGCGTGTCTTGCTTCCCGTCAAGCCGACTAGGTGATATTGGCCGCCTCGTTGTCCCGGATGGGAGAAAAATCCCTGGGATTCCTGGCTTCCGGCCAAAAGTTACCGTCAAGTAGCGAACGGTCCGCTGGGCCGCGGTCACCGCACCCGGCCGGGCCTGCCAGACTTTGGCTATGCGCATCACTGTGCTGGCCGGCGGTGTCGGCGCCGCGCGATTCCTCCGCGGCCTGCGCGCTGCCGCGCCGGACGCCGAGATCACCGTCATCGGCAACACCGGCGACGACATCACCCTGTTCGGCCTGCGCGTCTGCCCCGACCTGGACACAGTGATGTACACCCTGGGCGGCGGCATCAACGCCGACCAGGGGTGGGGCCGGGCCGGGGAGACGTTCAGCATCCGCGACGAACTGACCGCCTACGGCGCCGGGCCCGGCTGGTTCACCCTGGGCGACCGCGACTTCGCCACGCATATCGTCCGCAGCCAGATGCTGACCGACGGGCAGCCGCTGTCCGCCGTCACCGAGGCGCTGTGCCAGCGGTGGCGGCCGGGAGTGCGGCTGCTGCCGATGTCGGACGACCCGATCGAGACCCACGTGCTGGTCGAGGACGCCGACGGGCGCCGCTACGTGCACTTCCAGGAATGGTGGGTGCGGATGCACGCGCAGGTGCCGGCGTCGGCGATCGTGCCGGCCGGCGCGGCCGACGCCGAGCCCGCCCCGGGCGTGCTGGAGGCGATCGCCGGAGCCGACATGGTGCTGTTCCCGCCGTCCAACCCGGTGGTCAGCATCGGGACGATCCTCGCCGTCCCCGGTATCCGCGAGGCCGTCGCCGCGAAGACCGTCGTGGGCGTCTCGCCGATCATCGGGGGCGCCCCGGTGCGCGGCATGGCCGACGCCTGCCTCACGGCGATCGGCGTGCCGACGACCGCGGTGGCCGTCGGCGCCCACTACGGTGCCGGGCTGATCGACGGCTGGCTGGTCGACGACGAGGACAAGGCGGCCGCGGCCGACGCGGCCCTGGCCGGGATCGAGGTCCGGGTCATGCCCCTGTACATGCAGGATCTGGCCGCGACCGCGGAGATCGCGCGCGCGGCGCTGGACCTCGCGGCGGAGCTGTCCTGATGCGGGAGATCAGCGTCCGGGGCCTGGACGGGCTGCCGGAGATCGAGCCGGGCGCGGATCTGGCCGGTCTCATCGCCGACGCCGCCGAGGCCGCGGGCGGCCTGCGGGACGGCGACATCGTCGTCGCCACATCGAAGATCGTCAGCAAGGCCGAGGGCCGGGTGGTCCGCGCGGACCGTGAGGAGGCGATCGACGCCGAGACGGTCCGGCTGGTCGCCCAGCGCGGTGACGCCCGGATCGTGGAGACCCGGCACGGCCTGGTGCTGGCCGCGGCCGGTGTCGATGCGTCCAACACCCCGCCGGGCACGGTGGTCCTGCTGCCCGAGGACCCCGACGAGTCCGCGCGCAGGCTGCTCAAGGCGCTGCGGGCCCGGCCGGGCGCCCAGGTCGGCGTGGTCATCACCGACACGCTGGGCCGCGCGTGGCGGATCGGCCAGACCGACACGGCGATCGGCGCCGCGGGCATCCGGCCGGTGCTCGACTACCGCGGCAGCGAGGACACGTTCGGGAACCCGCTGGAGGTCACGCTGGCCGCGGTGGCCGACGAGGTGGCCGCCGCCGCCGACCTGGTCAAGGGCAAGGCGCGGCACGTCCCGGTGGCCGTGGTGAGCGGGCTCGCCGACCTGGTGACCGCCGAGGACGGCCCGGGGGCGGCGGCCCTGATCCGGCCCTCGCGGGAGGACATGTTCCGCTTCGGCGCGGCCGAGGTCCCGCTGGCCCGGCGGACCGTCCGGGAGTTCACCGGCGAGCCGGTTGACGTCGCGGCGGTCCACCGAGCGCTGGCCACCGCGATCACCGCCCCGGCGCCGCATCACAGCACACCGTGGCGTTTCGCGGTGCTGGAGTCCGCGCAGCGCCGGGCGGACCTGTGTGACGCGATGCTCGACGCCTGGATCGCCGACCTGCGCCGGGACGGGTTCACCGAGGAGCAGATCGCCCGCCGGGTCCGGCGCGGCGAGCCGCTGCGCCGGGCCCCGCTCATCGTGGTGCCGTGCCTGGTGACCGACGCGGCGCACGGCTACCCGGACGAGCGGCGTTCCCGGGCCGAACGGGACATGTTCGTGGTCTCGATGGGCGCCGCGGTGCAGAACTTCCTCATCGCGCTGGCGGTGGAGGGCCTCGGCTCGTGCTTCATATCGAGCACCCTGTTCTGCCCGGACGTCGCGGCCGGGGTGATGGGCCTGCCGGCCGGCTGGCAGCCGATGGGCGCCGTCGGCATCGGGCACCCGGCCACCGCACCGGCCCCGCGCCCGCCCCGCCCCGCGAGCGACTTCACCCTGACCCTGTAACCGCCCCCCGAACTTTTAACTTGTCCGTGAACCCTTAACTTGTCCGTGAACTTTTAGCCGGCCTGTGAACTTTTAACCGGTCCGTGAACCTTTAGCCGGCCTCTGAACCTTTAACTGGCTCGGTGGCGTAGCGCGCCATCACGCCGGTGACCGCCTCGGGGGACATCGGCTGACCGGCCGCGATCATGTCACGCAGATCCCGGAAGTACTGAACATACAAGTCCGGGGTGAATGTGTTCAGTATGACGGCTGGTTCTTCGCCGGGATTGGCGAACGTGTGGGGCGCGCCGGGCGGGACCATGACCAGGGTGCCGGCCGTCGCGTCGTAGGACTTCTCGCCCACCGTGAACCGGGCGGTCCCCGACACCACGTAGAAGCCCTCGTCATGCTGCGCGTGGCGGTGCTGAACCGGTCCCTCGGTGTGCGGGGCGATGGTGATCTCGCCCAGCCCCAGGCGGTGCGCCGTGGTGCTGCCATCCTCCAGGATGCGCATCCGCACCGGGCCCGGCAGCATGACCTCGCCGTCTTGCGGGCCCACGATCACGACGTCGGTCATGATGTCTCCTAACGAGTGGCGGGGCGGCGGTCAGCCGGCCGGGTGGTGGGGCCGGCGAAGTCCCCGACCGCCTTGAGCAAAGTGTCCGGGGTTTCGAGCTGGGGAAGATGCCCGGCCTCGGGGATCAGCAGGAACTGGGCATCCGGGATGGCCGCGGTGTAGGCCTGGCCATGCTCGGGCGTGAACATACGGTCGGCCGCACCCCAGACGACCAGCGCCGGGATGGTCATGGACGGCAGGCGGCCCAGCAGGCCCGGGTCGGCCATGCCCGTGCTGGTGTAGACGGCCAGGGCGGCCCGGTTAGCGCCCATCATCGCCTTCTGCTGCTCGGGCAGGCGGCTCAGATCCAGGCGGAAGGCATCCGGGTTGTAGTAGCTGAGGTCGGCGACCTGGTCCAGGGTGAGCGAGAAGAAATCCGGGACCGGGTGCCCCTCGATCTCCAGCCCGGCCGCATCAACCAGGACGACGCTGCTGATCCGGGGGTTGGCCAGCAGGGCGGTTTCGGCCGCGATCCAGCCGCCGATCGAGTTGCCGACGACGGTCACGCCGGTCAGGTCGAGTTCGTCGATCAGGCCCGAATAGAGGCGGCCCAGAGCCGCAACGCTGTCGAGGAGGTCGGGGCGGGGGGTGGCATTGAAACCGGGGTGGGTGGGGGTGATGACGCGAGCCGACCCGGTCCGGCCAGCAGGTTGGCGAAGCCGGCCACCGACTGGGGGCCCGCGCCGCCGTGCAGCAGCAGGAACGGGTGCCCGTCGCCGCTTTCGGTGAAGGTGACCGGGACCGGGCCGATGCCGTCGAGCTTCACGGTGCTCGTACTGGTTCGCATGTTCGTTGCTCCGCTTCGTAAGAGTGAACTCTCACGAGTGAATCTAGGGGATCAGGCAGTCATAATGCAAGCGAACTCTCATAATGACTGTTAACTTGACTAATGCGAATGCAACCTCGAAGATGGGTAGATGACCAGCACGGCCCATACCGACAGCACGGCCGACCGCATGGCCGGCAGCACGGCCCGCACCGGGCGCGCGAACCAGAAGGCACGCACCCGCACCGCGATCGTCGAGGCCGCACGGGAGCTCATGCGGGCCGGCGTCGAGCTCAGCATCCAGGCCGTGGCGCGGGCCGCGCTCGTCTCGGAGGCCACTGCCTACCGTTACTTCCCGGACATGGTGTCGCTGCTGCGCGAGACCGTCGTCGGCGTCTGGCCCAGCCCGGCCGAGTCCCTGGAGCCCGTCGCCCACACCGATGATCCGGTCGAGCGGGTCGGCTACGCCACCGAGGTCCTGCTCCGCGGCGTGCTGACCTATCAGGGCGCGGTCCGGGCCATGATCTCCGCCGCGATCACCAAGCCCGGCTGGGCGGCGGCCCGGCCCGGGCACCGGTTCGGCCTGATCGACGAGGCGCTCGCCCCGCTGGCCGCCACCCCGGGCCGGATCAGCCCTCAGGCGCTGGAGCAGCTCAAACGCGACCTCGCCGTCGTCGTGAGCGCCGAGGCCCTGTTCGTCCTCACCGACCTGTGCGGCCTGCCCCCCGACGACGCGATCGCCAGCGCCATCCACACCGCCCGCACGCTTACCGCGGCCGCCACCCGGGAGTTACCCGCCCGCGGGCCGCAGCGCCGCCTCCCAGGAGTTACCTCCCGCCACGCGCCGCCGCCCGCCCATGATCATGCGGCGTTTCCCGCTCGCACCACGGCGCCCTTCCGTGATCATGTGAAGTTTGCCGCCGAATACGACGGTTTCATCACGGGATCATGAACGAGCGGTCCGGACGTGATGCCACTGTGACTGGCGGGGCTGGTGGGGCGGCGCCCGGTGCGGGGCGCACCCACCGCCCCGGCGCCCAGGCGCCCCGGGTCAGGCCCCCGGCGCGCCGGTCAGGCGGCGAGCTCGGGCGGCGGGCACCCCCACCCGCCCGAGCTTCGCAGCGTCAGGCCCCCAGCGCGCCGGTCAGGCGCCCAGCAGAGGGAGCGGGGAACGGGAGCGGATCGACGCGCAGACGCCGTCGCTGGCGGCCGCCGCGGCCAGGCGCTCGGCGGGGACCTCCCCATAGCCGGTGGTCCGCTGGCGGGCCGGGCGGCCGGTGGGCGCGATCAGCTCCCGGAGCTGGGTGATGGTACGGAACGAGCCGTGGTCGGCGCCCGCCATCCGGCTGATCGTCTCCTCCATCAGGGTGCCCCCGAGGTCGTTGGCGCCGCCCTGGAGGATCTCCCGGCACAGGTCCTCGCCCAGCTTGACCCACGAGCACTGGATCGAGCTGATCGCGCCGTGGAGCATGATCCGGGACATGGCGTGGACGGCCCGGTTGTCGCGCCGGGTCGGCCCGGGGCGCGCCAGGCCGGCCAGGTAGATCGGCGCGTTCTCGTGGATGAACGGCAGCAGGACGAACTCGGTGAAGCCGCCGGTGCGCTCCTGGATGCCGCGGATCACCCGCAGGTGGGCGACCCAGTGCGCCGGGGTGTCGACGTGGCCGTACATCATCGTCGCCGTGGTCGGGATGCCGAGTTCGTGAGCCGTGGTGATGACGTCGATCCAGACCGACGCGGGCAGCTTGCCCTTGGTCAGGATCCACCGCACGTCGTCGTCCAGGATCTCCGCGGCAGTCCCGGGCAGCGAGCCGAGTCCCGATTCTTTCGCGCGGACGAGCCATTCGCGGATCGGCAGGCCGGTGCGGGAGGACCCGTTGGCCACCTCCATCGGCGAGAACGCGTGCACGTGCATGTCCGGGCAGCGGCGCTTCACCTCGGCGGCGATCTCGAAGTAGGCCGTCCCGGGCAGGTCGGGGTGGATCCCGCCCTGCATGCAGACCTCGGTCGCGCCGGCCTCCCACGCCTCCTGCGCCCGGTCCCCGATCTGCTGCAGCGACAGGGTGTAGGCGTCGGCGTCGGTCCGGCGCTGGGCGAACGCGCAGAACCGGCAGCCCGTGTAGCAGACGTTGGTGAAGTTGATGTTGCGGTTGACGACGTAGGTGACGTCGTCCCCCACGGCGTCCCGGCGCATCCCGTCGGCCAGGCTGGTCAGGGCCTCCAGCGCGTCCCCGTCCGCGCCGAACAGCGCGAGCGCCTGGTCGTCGGTGAGGGCGGCCGGGTCCTTCTCCGCCTGCCGGAGCGCCGCCGCCACCTCGGCGTCCACGGCCGGCCCCCGGCGGGCCGCCGCGGGCTGCTCGCCGAGCCGGCCCTTGATCTCGGCCCAGTCGCCGTAGACCTCGGTGAAGTCGTCCCGCCGGTCGGTGGTCCGGCCGGTGGTGTCGATCGAGGTGTGCAGGTCGGTGCGGCCCGCCTCCTGCCAGCCGCCGTCCGGCTCCTGCCAGGGCAGGCCGTGCGGCATGGCCCCGTCCCGGGCCAGCCCGGTCTCCGGGTCGGCCAGGGCGGACACGTGGCCGGCCAGGCGGGGATCGAGCCACGGCTCCCGGATGTAGGGCGGGTAGATGGTGAGCCGCTCGCGCAGGGTGAATCCGCCGGCCGCGGTCTGTTCGGCTAGTTCATCGATCTGCGGCCACGGGCGCTCGGGGTTGACGTGGTCCGGGGTGAGCGGGGACACACCGCCCCAGTCGTCGATCCCGGCCGCGAGGATGAGCCGGTACTGGTCGCCGATCAGGTTCGGCGGGGCCTGGATGCGCGCCTTCGGCCCGAGCACCAGGCGGGTGACCGCGATCGTCGCGGCGAGATCCTCGAGCTCGGCATCGGGGACGCCGCGCATCTTGGTGTCCGGCTTGGCCCGGAAGTTCTGCACGATGACTTCCTGGATGCCGCCGTACTCCCGGGCGACCTGGCGGATGGCGAAGATCGATTCGGCCCGCTCGGCCAGCGTCTCGCCGATGCCGATGAGGATCCCGGTCGTGAACGGCACGCCGCAGCGTCCCGCGTCCTCCAGGACCCGCAGCCGGACCGCCGGGTCCTTGTCCGGGCTGCCGAAGTGCGGGCCGCCCTTCTCGGTGAACAGCCGGGCCGCCGTGGTCTCCAGCATCATCCCCATCGACGGCGCCACCGGCTTGAGCCGCTGGAAGTCCGCCCACTGCAGCACACCCGGGTTGAGGTGCGGCAGCAGGCCGGTCTCCTCGAGCACCCGGATGGCCATGGCCCGGACGTAGGACAGCGTGTCGTCGTACCCGCGGGCGTCCAGCCACTCACGCGCCTGCGACCAGCGGTCCTCGGGCCGGTCGCCCAGCGTGAACAGCGCCTCCTTGCAGCCGAGCGCGGCCCCCTGGCGGGCGATCTCCAGCACCTCGTCGGGCTCCAGGTACGGGCTGTCCAGCCGGTGCGGCACGGTCGCGAACGTGCAGTACCCGCAGCGGTCCCGGCACAGCCGGGTCAGCGGGATGAAGACCTTGCGCGAATAGGTGATCACGCCGGGCCGCCCGGCGGCGGCCAGGCCCCCGTCCCGCATCCGGCAGGCGTAGCCGAGCAGTGTGTCCAGGTCGGCACCACGGGACCGGAGCAAGGTCTCGGCCTCGCCCAGGTCGAGTGCCTTGCCGTCCCGGGCGCGGGCCAGGGCCCGCCGCAGGCCCGGCTGGTGCTCAGCGGAAGACGTCACGCGCTATCCCTTCGTTTTGCGGTCGCAGGGCAGACCAGGTCGCCGGAAGCCGGCCGACCTGACCAGACGCCCATGTTGACCCTACGCCGCGGCAAAACATTCCCCGGCGTGCGCCCGGACTATGACGCGGACGTCCGCCATCGGCGTCGTCGGGCCTGGCGCGGCCGGTCAGATCCGGCGGTAGTCGCGGATGGGGAGGCGGGGGCCGTGGCGCGGCGGGCGCAGCCCGCTGAGCTCGACCAGCCGGGTGACCCGGTAGCGCTGCCCGGCGTAGGGAGCCAGCAACTCGAGCATGCCGGCGTCGTCGACGATGCGCCCCGCGAGCGCCCACCCGACCGCGGCCGGCAGGTTGTAGTCCCCCACCGAAACGGCGTCCGGGTCGCCGTGGGCCCGCTGCATGACCTCGGCCGCCGTCCATACCCCGATGCCCGGGAGGGACCGCAGCCGGCGGCTGGCCTCCGCGGCCCCCAAGGCGAAGGTCTCCTCCAGCCGCCCGGCGACCCGCGCCGCCGCGGCGATGGTCCGGGCCCGCACCGCTTCCGCCCCAGCCCGGTGCCATTCCCACGATGGAATCTGCGCCCAGGTCCGCGGCGGCGGGAAGACCCGCATGCCGCGCGGCGCGGGGCCCGGCGCCGGGCCGCCGAACTTGAACATCAGCGTGCGCCAGGCCCGGTGCGCCTCGACGGTGGCCACCTTCTGCTCGAGGATCGCGGGGACCAGCGCCTCCATGACCCGGCCGCTGCGGCCGATGCGCAAGTCGGCGTGGCGGAGGTTGATCCGCCGCAGCACCGGGTGCTGCGGGCTGAACCCGGCTCGCTCGTCCTCCGCGCCCAGCATGCCGGGCAGCGTCTCGAGCAGCCACGCCGCACCCGGGCCCCAGGCCGCCGCCGTCACGACCGGACCGGCGACGGGCGCGGCCGCCTGCCGGCGGGCCGTCACCCGCAGCGTGGCCGGGCCGTCGGGCGTCAGCGACGTCCGCCAGACCGCGCCGTCCGCGTCGATGCGGAACGCCGGGTCGCCCCGCCCCCGGCGGTGCACCGACAGCGTCATCCGCACGTTGACGGGGAACGGCGCGGGCCAGTCCCGGACCAGCGGCTCGCCGGGCCCGGCCGGCTTGGCTGCCGCCAGCATGTCAGGCGTCGGAGGAGAACCGGATAGACGTGGGGCCGAGCCGCACGCCCGGCCAGACCCGCATGCCGTGAGCGAGCTCGTTGCCGGCGCCGACGAACGCGCCATCGCCGACGACCACGCCGTCGAGGACCGCTCCCCCGGCGATCTCCGCGCCGGCGCCGAGGATGCTGTCCCGGACGACCGCGCCCGGGCCGACCCGGACGTCGTCGAACAGCACGCTCCCCTCGACCACCGCGTCCGCGCTGATCACGGAGCGCGAGCCGACCACCGTGCCGCCCGACACGTCGGCGCCGTCGGCCACCGACGCGCCCGGCAGGACCAGCGACGGGCCGGGCGGTCCGGGCCGTGCGGGCGCGGCCAGCTTGCCCAGCACCAGGTCGCACGACCCGCGCACGAACGCCTCCGGGGTGCCGAGGTCGAGCCAGTAGGCCGATTCGGCGTAGCCCATGACGACCTGCCCGGACTCGATGAGCCCGGGGAACGTCTCGCGTTCCACCGAGACCGGGCGGCCGTCCGGTATCTCGTCGATCACCCGGCGGGTGAACACGTAGCAGCCGGCGTTGATCCGGTTGGTCACCGGGTTCGGCGTCTTCTCCAGGAACGCGGTCACCCGGCCCGCCGCGTCGGTCGGCACGCAGCCGAACCGGGCCGGGTCGGCCACCTCGACCAGGTGCAGGGTGACCGCCGCATCGGCCTTCCGGTGCACGTCGAGCTGGGCCCCGATGTCGTGGCCGGAGAGGATGTCACCGTTCAGAATGACCACCGGATCGTCGGCGCCGCCCCGCAGCCGGGAGGCGGCGTTGCGGATGCCGCCCGCGGTACCCAGCGGGGTCTCCTCGTGGACGTACTCCAGCGACAGGCCGAACGCGGCCCCGTCCCCGAAGCACTCGCGGAACATCTCGGCCCGGTAGGAGGTGGCCAGCACCACGTGGGTGACGCCGGCCGCGGCGGCCCGGGCGAACTGGTGGCACAGGAACGGGACGCCGGCCGTGGGCAGGAGCGGCTTCGGGGCCGAGAGAGTCAGCGGGCGGAGCCTGGTGCCCTGGCCGCCGACCAGGAGGATCGCCTCTAGGGGTTCACGCGGCATGGATCTTGTCGCCTCAACAGTCCTATCTTCGGAAGGCGCGGGACTTTACCGGCCGAGTTCCGGCCGAAGGCGCCGACGCTACACCGCGCTCTGCTGATCCGCACCGCTTTCGGCGGCGCGCCGGTAACAGGCCAGGTGCGCTTCGGCTGACGCGGCCCAGGTGAACTCCTGGGACCGCGCGTGGCCGGCCAGGGCCAGCGCCTCGCGGCCGGCCGTGTCCTCGATCAGGGTGCGCAGCGCGGCCTCGATGCTGTCGGCGTCGGGCTCGGTGTAGGCCACGGCGTCGCCCCCCACCTCAGGCAGTGACGTGCAGTGGGTGGTCAGCACCGGGGCGCCGCAGGCCATCGCCTCGAGCACCGGCAGCCCGAACCCCTCGCCCCGGCTCGGGAAGGCCACCACGAGCGCGCCGCCGAGGAAACCGGGCAGCTGGGAGAACGGCAGGTAGCCGGGCCGGACCAGGCGCAGGTGCGGCGGGACGGCCGCAACGACCTCGTCCACCTCGTCGTTCCATCCGCCGCCGCCGGCCAGCACCAGCGCGGGCGGTTCGTCCAGGTCAGCCACCGCGCCGGCCCAGCCCTTGATCAGCGAGGCCACGTTCTTCCTCGGGTCCAGCGCGCCCAGGAACGCGATGTACGGCTTGCCGTGCAGGCCCAGCCGGTCGGAGATCTGGCCGACCTGGACGGGATCCGGCCGGTGGAACAGCGAGTGATCCACCCCGTGATAGGCCACGTCGATCTTGGTCGGATCGGCGCCCAGCACGCGGACCAGTTCGTCCCGCGTCGCCTTCGACGGCACGATGAGCCGGGTCGCGCGCCGGACCGCGGTCCGGATGGCCGACTTGTAGAACACGGAGGCCACGGGGCTGTACAGCTCCGGCTCGGTGAAGAAGGTGAGGTCGTGGATGGTCACCACGGTCGGCCGGCCCGGCCGCAGCGGCATCGAGTAGTGCGGAGCATGGATGATGTCCGCGTTCACCTGCTGGGCCACGACCGGCAGCCCGGACTGCTCCCAGGCCAGCCGGGCGGACCGGTGGGTCACCGCCGGGGGCGCGGTCACAACCTCGGCATGCGGGATCAGCCGTCGGTACCGCTCCTCATCGGCGCGCTGCCCGACGATCGCGAGGTCCGCCCCGGCGTCGTCGAGCGCGCCGAGCAGCCCGTCAACGTACCGGCCGAGCGCACCGCGGTCAGCCGGTACCTCTGTCGCGTCAACAAGAACACGAGGCGCCACGGCCGTATCTGCTCCTCTCCAGACGGCTACGGGCACACAGTGCCGTACGAAAGTTCGCGGAGGTCAGCAATGCTGTGGATGTCCCGTCAGCACCGAAGCCTACGCCTTCGCGGCGATGGTAGGCAGCGTCCGCGCTCATGTCGCGCCGCCTTCCCGCCGGGCCTGTCCGCCCGCCATCACCGGCCCGGCCGGTTCGCTCGCGGGCCCCCGGCGCCGCGCGCGCACCAGCACGATCGCGCCGCGGTCCTCCTGGACCCGGTGGTCGGCCGCGGCGACCAGCGGCGCGAGCGGCGCCGCCGCGTTGAAGCCGGCCTGGCCGCCGTGCGCGGACAGCGTCAGGTAGAGCCGCTCGGACCACCGCGAGCGGAACTGGTAGGCGTACTCGGCGACGTCCAGGCCGCGCTCGCCCAGCAGCCCGGCGAGCTGGTCGTGGGTGTAGGTGCGCTGCACGGCGTAGCGATCGCAGTGCGCCTGGAACAGGTGAGGCCACTCGCCCGCCCTGGTCAGCGCGTCGGCCGACATGACGAGTTCGCCGCCCGGCGCGAGCACGCGGGCCATCTCGCTGAGCGCCCGGGGACCGTCGTCGAAGTGCTCGATCGCGCAGATGGACATCACCCGGTCGAAGCTGGCGTCGGGAAACGGCAGCCGCAGGGCGTCACCGAGGACCAGCGACGGCGCGCCGGCCAGCTGGCTGCCGCGCCGGAGCTTGGGCCCGGCGATGTCCACCGCGACGGCGTGGGCCCCGCGCCGCCGGGCCTGGCCGGCCCAGTACCCGTCGCCGCCCGCCACGTCGAGGACCCGCAGCCCATGCAGGTCCGGGCCGAGCCAGCGCAGCAGCGTGCCGGCCTCGCGCCAGCGGCAGACGTGCACCTGGTGCCCGGCGAACGCGACCGCGTCCGTAACCCTCATACGGCCAGACTATGGCCTGACCACAGTGGTGACCTACTTCTTGGTGGCGGCCTGCTGGGCGGCGTCTAGGGCCCTTTTCATGGCGGCGAGGTCCTGGCCGTAGGCGGTGAAGTTGCCGTTCTTCAGCGCGGTCTGGGCCGCCGCGAAGGACCGCTCGGCCTGCGCGATGGCCGAACGCACCGCGGGACTCGCCGCGCCGCCCGCCCCGGGAGCCGGGCCGGTGGTGCCGGACGGGGCGCCGGAGCTGGCCAGGCCGGCGAAGACCTGGCCGAGGGCATCCTGGAGCGTCTTGCCGAAGCCGACGCGGCCGCCGTAGGAAGCGAACACCGCCTGGAGCGTCGGGTAGGACCCGGTGTTGCCCGCCGCTGACGCCTCCACGTACATGGGCTCGACGTAGAGGAAGCCCGGGCCGACGGGCAGCGCGATCAGGTCGCCGAGGATCACCTTCGACCCGCCCCGGCGCAGTGAGGTCAGCTCGGCGGAGGCCGGCGGGTCCGACTCGAACGTGTTCTGAACCTGCTGCGGCCCGGCCGTCGCGGTGTTCTGCGGCAGCACGAGCAGCCGGATCGTGCCGTAGGCCGGGCTGGCCGGGTCGCTGCCGGTGGCCATGTAGGCGGCCATGTTCGGCCGGCCCTGCTGGGTGAACGACGTAACGAGCGAGAACTCCGGTTGCTGAGCGCCCGGCATCCTCATCGTCAGGTACGCGGGCGGCTGGGGCCCGGTGCCGGGCGCGGCGCCGCTCGGGTCGCCGGGGACGTCCCAGAAGTCCTGGCCGCCGTAGAACGCGGCCGCGGTCTGGACGTGGTAAGTGGCCAGGACCTGCCGCTGGATGTCGAACAGGTCCTGCGGGTAGCGCAGATGCGCCAGCAGGGCCGCCGGTATCGCGGCCCGCGGCTTGACCAGGCCGGGAAACACCTTCATCCAGGTGCGCAGCACCGGGTCGCTGGTGTCCCACTGGTACAGCGTGACCTGGCCGGTGTAGGCGTCCACCACGGCCTTGACCGAGTTGCGGATGTAATTAACCTCGCCGGCACCCGGGCCAACCGGGGCCGCGGACCCCTGGGTGGCGGAACCGGCGTCGTACCTCGCCGAGTACGGGTAGGAGTCGGTGGTCGTGTAGCCGTCGGCGACCCAGAGGATCTTGCCGTCCGCGATTACCGGGTAGACGTCGCCGTCGAGGGTCAGGTACGGGGCCACCTTCGCGACCCGGGCCAGCGGGCCGCGGACGTAGAGCAGCCGGGACGAGCGGTTGACCCCGCTGGATAGCAGGATGTTCGGGTCGCCGAACTTGATCGCGTACAGCAGGCGGCTCGCCGCGGTGCCGACCGGAACGCCCCCGCCGCCGTGATACGTCGTCTGCCGCTGGCCGGAAGAGGCTCCGGCCGGATAGTCGAACTCCACCGGGGCGCTCCCGCGCCGGGCCCCGACGATCGCGTACGCCGACTCCTGGGAGCCGAAGTAGACCCGGGGCTGGAACGAGCCCAGCGCGCCGTGCGGAGGGATGTCACTCTCCAGAAAGGACGGGGCCCCGTCGGCCTGGGCCGAGCCCGCCGACGCGGCGACGACGCCGAAACCGTGGGTGTACACGAGGTGGGTGTTGACCCAGCTCGCCTGCCCGGCCGGCGGTCCCGCCATGTCGCGCACCCCGATCACCACGTCCTGCGGGGTGGATGCGCCGCCGGGCAGCGGGTACCGGTCGACGCTGAGCACGCTGGCGAACCGGTAGAAGCTCTTCACCTGCTGGAGCTGCTGGAAGGTCCGCGACACCACGGACGGGTCCATCAGGCGCAGGTCGCCCACGGCGGCTACCTCGGCGCCGAGCTGCTTGGCCGTGGCCGACGACCCGGCCGGCCCGCCCGGATAGGTGGCCGTCCGCGCGCCGCCGACGCCGTAGGCGGTGCGTGTCCCATCGATCTCACGCTGGAGGTAGCGGGACTCCTTGGCCACCTCGTTCGGCTTGACAATGAACTGCCCGATGACGGCTGGATAGACGCCCCCGACCAGGATGGCGGACAGCACGAGCAGGCAGAAGCCGACCGCGGGCAGCAGGGCGGTGCGCCGGGCCGCGCCGGCGAAGAAGAGCAGGGCCGTCGTCACGGCGATCACCGCGAGGACCGTCTTGGCCGGGAGCACGGCGTTGACGTCGGAGTACCAGGCGCCAGTGGTGACCACGTCGTGGGCGGACAGGTCGGCCCCGTACCGGTCCAGCCAGTAGGCCACGGCCTTCAGCAGCACGAACATCCCGAGCAGGATGAACAGGTGGGCACGGGCCGCGGCCGTGGCCTGCGAATCGCCGGGCCGGAACCGCAGGCCGCCGTAGAGACAATGGACGACCGCCGCGGCGACCAGCGACAGCACGACCGCGACGAACAGGAAGTCCAGCACCAGGCGCAGGAACGGGTAGACGAACACGAAGAACGAGATGTCGAGGTGGAACTGCGGGTCGCGGGTCCCGAACGAGGTCCGGTTGGCGAACTGCAGCCAGGTCCGCCAGGAACCCGCGCCGGCCAGGCCGCACAGGAGGCCGACCACGGCCAGGACCGCCGTAAGCACCCGGGTCCAGTTAAGGTCCAGCGCGATCCGGTACCGTTCCACGCCCTGGCTCGCGGCCGAGGCCGCCTGCGGCGGGCGCAGCCGCCGGGCCAGGGCGGCGTTCAGCCCCGTGGTCAGGGCCACGAAACCGCCACTGATTCCGAACATGCCCCACTTGACGCCGTAGGTCGTGGCGAAGACGCCGGTGTAGCCGACGGCGTGGAACCACAGGTAGTCCGTGGCTATGCCGGCGCTGGCGACGACCACGACGATGAAGGCGACGATCCCGCCGGCCGCGGACCCCAGCGGCCGCAGCCACGGCCGCACCGGCGGCTCAGCCGGCCCGGCTGGCCCGTCCGGGCGGTCGGGCGAGCCGCGGGATCGAAAATCCACGCCCTTCTCCCTCCTATGGGAGCCGCGAACTTAACAGGAGGGAACGGTGCGGCCGGCCTTGAGGGCCTGGAGGGCGGAGACGGCGCCGGACAGGGTGCTGACCTTCACGACCCGCAGGCCCGGCGGAACGGCGCCCGCCGTGTCGGCGCAGTTGCCCGCCGGGGTGAGGAAAACCGTCGCGCCCGCGTCCCGGGCGCCGACCATCTTCTGCTGGATCCCGCCGATCGCGCCGACCGCGCCGTTGGCGGTGATCTCACCGGTGCCTGCGATGAACCGGCCGCCGGTCAGGTTCATCGGCGACAGCTTGTCGATCAGCCCGAGCGCGAACATCATCCCGGCGCTCGGGCCGCCGATGTCCCCGATGCTGATGTTGACCGGGAACGGGAACTGGTACTGGGTCTGGACCAGGACCCCGATGACCGGGTGGCCGCCCGCCTGGCTGGGCGTCAGCTGAACCTGGTGCGTCGCCCCGCCGCGGACGATCGTCAGGTGCAGCGGCGCGGCCGCGTGGGCCTTGATCAGGCTGGTCAGCTGGCTGACCCCGGTGACCGGCTGGCCGTCGACCGCGCTGATCACGTCGCCGGCGCGCAGCACCCCGTAGGCGGGCAGGCCCTTCTCGGTTCCCGCGACCCCGACCACGGCCTTGTAGCCGATCCCCAGCTGGTGGAACGCCGCCGCGGTGGCGGTCTCCTGCGAGCTCGTCATCTGCTGCTGGTCGGTCTTCTGCACCTGCTGCTGCGACTGGCCCGGGGCGAACAGCTCGCTCTGCGGCACGACCGCTTCGCTCTTGTCCAGCCAGGCGCGCAGCCCGGTGAACACGTTGAACTGGTTTCCGGGGCCGCCCTGGTAGGTGACCGTGACCATGTTGAGGTGGCCGCTGGTCGGGTAGACGCGGTGATTGCTGATCGTGATGAGCGGCTTCCCAGTCGTGTCTTTGCCCAGCGTGTTCAGCGTGGGCCCCGGGCCCAGGATGACGTAGGGCACCGGCAGGAGCACGGCGGCGACGAGGGCGATGATGACCGCGGCTCCCGCGATGACCAGCGTCAGGGCGCGTCGAGACATGACCGGAAGACTACGCGCAACCAACCCATTCGCTGGTTCCGTCGTCGAAGCGCTGGTGCTTCCAGATCGGCACGGTCGCCTTCAGCTCGTCGATCAGCGCGCGGCAGGCGTCGAACGCCTCGGCGCGGTGCGGGCAGGACGCCGCCACGACCACGGCCAGGTCGCCGATCTTGAGGTCGCCGACCCGGTGCACGGCGGCGATCGCCTGGACCGGGAACTTCTCCGCCACGGATTCGGCGACCCGGCGCAGCTCCGTCTCGGCGGACGGATGCGCGGTGTAGGTCAGGCCGGTGACCGCGCGGTCATGATCATGATCCCGAACGGCGCCCGCGAACAGCGCGATGCCGCCCGCCTCGTCGGCCATCACGGCGGCCTGCACCTCATCCACCGACAGCGGGGCCTGCCGCAGCGCGACCAGGCGTATGACGCTCACCACTGCAAGATTACCCGCCGCTCTTGCGGCGGCGGCGGGCCATGCGCACGATGGCCGCGGTCCCGATGACGGCCCCGGCCGCACCGGCCGCGCCCGCCGCCGTGATCGTCGCCTCCTTGCGGGTGATCCGGCGCCCGGCGACCGCGTGATGCCCGACGCGGACCTCGAGCAGGGCGCGCAGGGCCTCCTCGTTGTCGTACTTCGGCCGCCAGCCGCGTCCCGCAATGTGGCGCAGTCGACGACCCACGGGTAGACCACGAACCGCAGGTCGGTCGCGGGCGCCGGGGTGACGCCGACCCGGTGCAGCCGCTGGGCGGTGCCGAACGTGACCCCGGCCGGCAGCTCGATCCCGCGCAGCCCGCTGAGCTCCTGGACCACGTCCTGCTCCAGCCAGCCGTCACAGCCGACCGCGAACTCGCCGGTCACGTCGCCGTTCACGGCCAGTTCCAGGGCGGAGACCAGGTCGTCGATATGGCAGAACTGCCACCGGGGCGCGCAGCCCTTCACGGTCAGCAGCCGCGGCGCCTCGAAATGCCGGGTGACGATGGTGTCGATATCGTCGCCGACCAGGGCGGCCGGGCGGACGACGGTCAGCTCCATGCCCGGGTGCGTCCGTGGTGAGCGCCGCGCCAGCTGCTCGATCTCCAGCAGGTCGCCGGCCACGCTGCTGTCCACGTCGGTGGTGAGCGGGGCGTCCTCCGGCAGCGGCACCTGGTTGTCGGCCCGGGCCCCGTAGACCATGGCGCTGGTCACCAGGATGACCCGGCCCACCCGGCCGGCCGCGGCCGCGGTCAGCACGGTCTGCGCGCCGCGGACGTTGAAGGCGCGCCGGGCCCGGTGCTCGGAATCGGGCGCGAGGTCGAGGTCGGCATGGACGACGACGTCCACCCCGGCCAGCCGCCCGGCCAGCGCGGGATCGCGCACGTCGGCCACGCGCCACGTCACGCCGGCGACATCACCCCGGTGGTCGTCGATCGCGACGACCTTCCTGATCCGCGGCGAGGCGGCCAGCCTGGTGATCAGGGCCCGGCCGATGCCCCGCGCCGCCCCGGTGACCGCCACGGCCGGGTACCGGTCCGCCGGTCCCCTCGTCGCAGCCGCGTGGTCGCGCTGACGGCCGGGGTCCGCCGTCACGCCGGCACCAGCACCACCAGCGGGATCCTGACCGCCACCCCCGCCCGGCGCGCTGTTGTCGCCCCGGGCCGCGCGGCCGGCCCGGCTCCCGCGACTGCGCCCTTGGCGAACCTCGCCTGATGCGTTTCTCACAACAACGTGCTCCCGAGATAACGTGACGGTCATGACCCTTCCATCCTGCCTGAGAGGACGGACAAATGGCTGACCGTCCCTTCGGCTTCGGCCCGCCCGGTGATCCGGAGCGGCGGCCGGGCGAGCCCGGAGGATCGAGTGGTCCCGGCGGGCCCTCAGGTGGCGCCGGGCAAGGAGGCGGCGGACAGCCGCCCGAATCCGGAGGGCCGTTCGGGCCTGCTGGCCCGTTTGGTGATCCGCAGCAGTTCGCCGACGCGCTGCGGCAGTTCGCCGACCTCATGTCCTACCGCGGCGGCCCGGTGAACTGGGACCTGGCCAAGAACGTGGCCCGGCACGCGGTCGCGGCGGCCGGTGATCCCAGCGTGCTGGAGACCCAGCGGCGCGAGATCACCGAGGCGCTGCGGCTGGCCGACCTGTGGCTGGGGGACGTGACCACCTTCCCGTCCGGCATCCAGACCGTTCAGGCGTGGAGCCGCTCGGAGTGGGTCGAGGCGACCTTCCCGGTCTGGTCGAAGCTGTGCGAGCCGATCGCGACCACGGTCGTCGACGGCATGAGCAGCATGCTGTCGGTCGACCCGTCGCAGATGGAAGACATGCCCGAAGAGATGCGCTCGGCGTTCGGCGCCTTCGGCGGCGGGCTGGGCGGCCTGGGCGGGCTCGGCGCGATGATGAAGCAGGTCGGCGGGGCGATGATCGGCGGCCAGGCCGGCGCGGCCGTCGGCGAGCTGGCCAGCGAGGTCGTCGGTTCAACCGACATCGGGCTCCCGCTGGGACCGGCCGGAACGGCGGCGCTGCTGCCGGCCGGGGTGGCGGCGTTCGGCGAGGGTCTCGGGCTCGACGCGGGTGAGGTCCGGCTGTTCCTGGCCCTGCGTGAGGCCGCGCACCACCGGCTGTTCGCGCACGTGCCGTGGCTCACGGCCCATCTGTTCGGCGCGGTCGAGGCCTACGCCCGGGGCATGACGGTCGACATGAGCCGCCTGGAAGAGGCCATGCCGCAGATCGACATCAGCAACCCCGAGGCGCTGCGTGACGCCCTGGCCGGCGGCGAGCTGTTCCGCCCGGAGAATACCGAGGAGCAGAAGGCGGCCCTGGCCCGGCTGGAGACCGCGCTCGCCCTGGTCGAAGGGTGGGTCTCCACCGTGGTGGACGCCGCGGCGGCGGAGCGCCTTCCGCACGCCGGGGCGCTGGCCGAGGCGATCAGGCGCCGCCGGGCGACCGGCGGTCCCGCGGAACGGACGTTCGCGACACTGGTCGGCCTGGAGCTGCGGCCGCGCCGGCTGCGGGAAGCGGCCGTCATCTGGCGGGGCCTGACCGACGCCCGGGGCGTGGACGGCCGGGACGCCCTGTGGTCCCACCCGGACCTCGTGCCGACCGCCGAAGACCTCGAGGACCCGGACAGCTTCGTGCGAGGCCGGCCGGAACTGGAGGTCCCCGACCTCGAGACGGAGGAACCGGGCGAGACGGGCCGCACGGGCGGTACGGGCGAACCGGGCGGCTCGGGCGGCAGTGCGGGCAAAACGGGCAGCACAGGCGAAGCGGGCAGCACGGACGAGACGGACGGCAGTACGGGCGAAAAGGGTGGTACGGGAAAGCCGGGCAGCAGTCCGGACGAGCCGGACAGCCCCGAGGCGCCACCGGCGCCTGAAGGCTGACCCGGCGGGCAGATTTTTTTCGTCCACAGGCGGTGGAGAAGGTTCGGCCAGCTAGAGGCATGCGGTGAATGCTCGGCGCGGAGAAATCCACAGGGCAGGAATCCGGATGTCCCCAGGAACACGCCGCACGCTCCCCATGTCGTCCACAGACTTATCCACAGGCTGTGTTGACGCGCCTACCGGGCGGCTCCTAAGTTCGCGAGCAGAGTTCCCGGGTGCGCGGGCGATTGGTCACTTCAGTTAGCCGTTCGTCTTCAGGGGAAGGGAGACGGTCGGCCCGAGAAGGCGATCTTGCGATCCCGGTTCAGGTCAGACAGCCCGCGTACCCGGGTTCTCGCATATGTGTGCGGCGCCTTCGCGTCCCGGACGTGGGCGCGTCGGCGCCCCGTCTTAGGCCCCACGGGCACCGCTCGCCCCACTGGCACCGCTGGCCCCATCCGCCCCAGCCCCGCCCATCAGGGCCCGCCGCCCCGGCCCCCCCCATCAGGGCCCGCTCGCCCCACGGCTCCCGCCCCCATCAGGGCCCGCTCGCCCCACGCCCGTCCGACCCATCGGCACTCGCGACCCACTAGCACCATCAGTCACAGGTGGCCCCACCAATTCCCCAACAGGACGCTATGCGCCGGGATCGGCTGGAGTTTTCCGCACTATTTGCGGAAAACTCCACCAGATCATGGAAATCGCCCGAGGGGGCGCGGGGCGCGGGGCACCGGCGCCTCGCCCGAGGCGCGGCGCGAGGACACTCAGGGCCTCGCCCGGGGCGGGCGCGGGGCACCTGGGGCTTCGCGGGTATGCGGGGCACGTACCGCCGGAATGTCAGATGGTGGTGTCACCATCGGGCGCATGAGACCAGCGCTGAAGGCCGGGTTGCTGCCGGTGTGGCGGGACCGGGACACCTTACAGATCGGCGTCGACCCGCGGCGGGCCACCGCGCTGTCCGGTATCCGCCATGCCGGGGCCGTGGTCGGTCTCCTCGACGGAAGCCGTGACCTGGCCGGGGTCATCGAGGCCGCCGCGTCCGCCGGCGTCCCGGCCGAGGCGGCGCACCGGGTGCTGGGCCTGCTGGCGGCCGCGGGAGCACTGGCCGACTCGCCGGCCCGGACGCTTGGCGGCTTCCCGCCCGCCTTGCGGGCCCGGCTCGACCCCGAATTGGCCACCGCGTCCCTGGCCTACGGGGACAGCGACGGCGGGGCCCGCACTCTCGCGCGGCGGCGGGCGGCCTTCGTGCGCGTGCACGGGGCGGGCCGGATCGGGTCCTGTGTGGCCAGCTTGCTCGCCGCGGCGGGGGTGGGCCGGGTGGCCTGCGTGGACCAGGAGATGACCGGCCTGCGGGACCTGGCCCCGGCCGGGCTGGGCCTGGACGACGTCGATACCCCGCGGGCGCAGGGGGCGGAGCGCGCGATCCGGCGCATCGCACCGGACGTCCGGACCGATGACGACGGCGCCCGGCCCGACCTGGCCGTCCTCGCGGAGATCCGTGATCCCGCGCTCGGCGCGGATCTGGTCCGCGAGCGGATCCCGCATCTGGCGGTGAACGCGGCGGAGGCGATCGGGGTGGTCGGGCCGCTGGTCAGCCCGGGCCGGTCGGCGTGCCTGCGCTGCCTGGATCTGTCCAAGGCCGAGCGTGACCCGGCCTGGCCGCTGATCCTCGCGCAGGTCGCCGGCGCGCGAGCCGAACCGCACGTGTGCGACGCCGTCCTCGGCGCGGCGGTCGCCGCGCTCGCCGCGGCCCAGGCGCTCGCGTTCATCGACACGGCCGGATCGGGCACCGCGGTCATGAACGGGACGCTGGAGCTCGCCGTGCCCGACTGGCGGTGGCGGCGCCGGACCTGGCCGCCTCATCCGCACTGCACCTGCGGCGCGGCACCGCCTCGGAGGTAGGAGGGAGGCCCCGTGATGACCGAGAATAGATACGTGGACGACGTACCCCGGCGCGCAGTGACGCGCACCGCCAAGCTAGCCGGACTGCCCATTGGATACGCGGGCCGCGCGGCCCTCGGCCTCGGGAAGCGGATCGGCGGCCGCAGCGCCGAGATTGTCGCGGCCGAGATCCAGCAGCGCACCGCCGAGCAGATCTTCCGGGTCCTCGGTGAGCTGAAGGGCGGTGCGATGAAGCTGGGGCAGGCCCTGTCGATCTTCGAGGCCGCGCTCCCGCCGGAAATCGCGGGCCCGTACCGCGCGACCCTGACCAAGCTGCAGGAGTCCGCGCCGCCACTTCCGGCCAAGACCGTGCATCAGGTCCTCACCCGTGACCTCGGCGAAAACTGGCGGGACAACTTCGCCGAGTTCGACGACCGGCCGGTGGCCGCGGCGTCGATCGGCCAGGTGCACGCGGCCACCTGGCGTGACGGGCGGCAGGTCGCGGTCAAGATCCAGTATCCGGGGGCGGGCAATGCCATCATCAACGACTTCAGCCAGCTGAGCCGGGTCGGCCGGCGATTCGGGGTCCTGATGCCGGGCCTGGACGTCAAGCCGCTGCTCGACGAGCTGCGGAACCGGGTCGCGGAAGAACTGGACTATGAGCTGGAGGCCAAGTCTCAGCAGGCGTTCGCCGACGCCTACGACGCCGACCCGGACATCTACGTCCCGAACGTGATCGCCGCTACCTCACACGTGCTCGTCACGGAGTGGATGAGCGGCACGCCCCTGGCCCGGATCATCAGTGACGGCTCGCGCGAGCAGCGGAACCGGGCCGGGATTCTGCTGGTCCGGTTCCTGTTCTCCGGGCCCGCCCGGGCCGGCCTGCTTCATGCCGACCCGCATCCCGGCAATTTCCGGCTCCTTGATGACGGGCGGCTGGGCGTGCTCGACTTCGGCGCGGTCGACCGGCTCCCCGGCGGCCTGCCGCGGTTTTTCGGGCGCCTTCTGCGCATCATGCACGAAGACCAGCCGGACATCGGAGCCGTCGAGCATGAACTGCGCGCCCATGGCTTTCTCAAGGAGGGCATCGAGGTCGACCTGGCCGCCCTGCGCGCGTTTCTCTCTCCGCTGGCTGAGCCGTCCAAGACGGACAGCTTCCGGTTCACGCGCGAATGGATGCGTGGCGAGGCGGCCCGCATTACCGAGGTGACCGCGTCGAACATCACCCGCAAATTCAATGTGCCACCCAGTTACGTGCTCATTCACCGGGTCTCTACCGCGGGAATCGGTGTCTTGTGCCAGCTGGAATGCGAGGGAGAATTCCGGGCCGAGGTGCTCAGATGGATGCCCGGCTACCTGGACGAGCCGGACGAGGACGACCGCAGTCCCGTCCCGGTCGGCTGACCCCCCGCGAGCCCGCCCCGCGAGCCCGCCCCGCGAGCCCGCCCCGCAGCCCGCCCCGCGAGCCCGCCCCGGCGACCCTGCGAGCCCGGCCGGGGGGCTCCACGGACGGTGCCCGCCAGTCAGGTGACTGGCGGGCCGCCCCCGTCTGATTGCCGTCTGGCTACGCCTCGAGTTCCGTGCGCAGCCGGGCGGCGACCTTGCGTGCCCTCAGCATCCGGTCCTCGGCCCGGCGCGCCCGCCGGGCCGCCCGTCGCAGCGCCCGCATCTGCAGCGCCAGCCGCTCCCGTGATGCTTGTTCGATATCTCTTTGATGCCGGTCTCTGACCAGATCCGCTGTCATGTACATGCCGATTGCCACCCTCGTTGGTAGATCTTCGGCCGCCGGTACCGACCTACGCGGCCACCTCCGTCTTGCGGGGCCGGCCGCGAGGCCGCTTGCGCGGCACCACTATCCCGTGCAAGAGCAATTCCCCGCCCCAGACTCCCCACGGCTCACGGCGCTCGAGCGCGCCGGTCAGGCAGGCGATCCGCACCTGGCAGCCACGGCAGAGCGCCTTGGCCCGCTCCACGTCCTCAGGTGATTCGGCGAAGAACAATTCCGGGTCGTCGGCGCAGGGCAGGTCCATCCCGCCCGGCACCTCCGCAATGCCCAGCAGGTCAACGCCACCCGGGACCCCGGAGCCCATGGGCCCGCTCCCCGGGTACTCGCCCGCCTGTCTGGGTACTTGAGCCGCCGAATCCAGTCCGGACCCGGCCGATCCTGCCTCGAACCCCGCCGCGTCCGCCGCGCTGGCGGTGGCATCGGGCCACTGCATCGGAGCCAACCCCTCTCGTCTGCTGATCCTCGTGTCGCTGTGCGATCTCTCGCCCGTCCGACAGGACCGTGGCCGACATACTTAAGGCCGCGGACCCTGTGTGGGGTCCGCGGCCTTGAGGGGTTCTGGCCGGCCTGTTTTAGGCCGGTTCCCTCTCTGGAGGCGGACCCGATGCGCCAGCGCCATCGGCGTTAACGCGGGTCATGTACACGTGCTTGCGGTTATTCGTCTGCCCCGGCTTCGTCACGGCGGTAGGCGCCTGGACACGCGCGAATTCGGCAGCCTTCCGGCTGACGAGACGCGGGCCCTTGAGCCTCGCGGCACCGGTGCACCAGGCCGCGGGCAGGCGGCAGCCGCCAGCGTCCGGCGTGGCGGCGCTCAGCGGCGAAACGCCGGGACCGGCGAGCTGCACGGCAGCCGGGACGGCGAATTCAATGTTCTTCACTGGGCACCTCCCTTCCGAAGCGTTGGCGACAAGCCCAGGGACATGGCAGAAGCCTACGTAGCGCGGACCGAACGGGGCAACACATTTTTCACCTGGGTTTTTGGCGGATGGCTGCCCCCAGGATTGATGCAGCTAGAGCTGCGTTCTGATGAGGCCTTCCTGCACGACGGAGACGACCAGGTCCCCGTCGGCGGTGAACACCTCACCGCGCGCCAGACCCCGCCCGCCGGCCGCCACCGGGGACTCCTGCGCGTACAGGAGCCACCGGTCGGCGCGGAACGGCCGGTGGAACCACATGGCGTGGTCCAGGCTGGCGCCGCTCGTCTTGCCGTCGGCCCACGACAGGCCGTGGCCGAGCAGGACCGAGTCGAGCAGGGTCAGGTCGGACGCGTACGTCATCAGGCACACGTGCAGCAGCGGATCGTCCGGCAGTTCCCCTTCGACCCGGAGCCAGACGAGGTTGCGCGTGGTGCGCAGCGAGGGGTCGCGTTCGGCCTCGAAGGTCAGCGGGCCGACGGACCGCAGGTCGATCGGGCTCTCCCGGAACTGCGGCGGCAGCGTCCCGAACAGCTTTTCCAGCCGGTCGATCGTCCTCGGGATCTCGTCGGGCGGCGGGACCTCCGGCATCGGGTCGGAGTGGACGGGGCCCGGTTCGGCGCGGTGGAACGAGGCGGACAGCGTGAAGATGGGACGCCCGTGCTGGATGGCGGACACCCGGCGGGTGGTGAAGGACCGGCCGTCCCGCACCCGGTCGACGGTGTAGACCAGCGGCACGGCCGGGTCCCCGGGGCGGATGAAGTAGGCGTGCAGAGAGTGCACCGGCCGGTCGTCGGGGACGGTCCGGCCCGCGGCGACCAGCGCCTGGCCGGCGACCTGGCCGCCGAAGACCCGCTGCACCTGCTCCTCGGGGCTGCGCCCGCGGAAGATGTCGAGCTCGATCTGCTCCAGGTCAAGCAGGTCGAGCAGCTTGTCGAGCGGCTTGTTCATCGGCCGGATTCACCATCCGTGTTCTCGTCCCGGGCCGTTTGGCGGCACCGGCTCGGCAGCGTACCGCAGGAACCGCCCGGCCCCGTCCGCCGGCTGGCGCTGGCGCTCACCGGCGGCCGCGGCCACCAGACTGGCGCGCGGCGGCCGGGCGCAGCACGGCCAGGTAGCGGGACGGCTGGCTGGTTGGCCGTCCGCCCGGCCCTCGGGCGGCCGCCCAGGACAGGAACAGCCGCTCACGCGCCCGGGTGACGGCCACGTACAGGAGCCGCCGCTCCTCTTCGATGGCGGCGTCCGTCCGAGCGTAGACGATCGGCATGACCCCCTCCACCAGGCCCGGCAGGATCACCGCGTCCCATTCGAGGCCCTTGGCCGCGTGCATCGAGGCGAGCGTCACGCCATCCATCGCCGGCGCGTGCCCCAGGTCGGCCCGCTGCTGAATCTCGGCCGCAAAGTCGGCCAGCGTCGCGCCGGGCCGGGTGGCGTGCAGGTCGTCGGCCAGCTGGACCACGGCGGCCAGCGACTCCCACCGCTGCCTGCTAGCGCCCCCTCCGGCCGGCTGGGCGGCGGTCAGGCCCAGGCCGGACAGGACGTTCCGCACCTCGGCGGGAAGCGGGCCGGGCCCCTCCCCCGTCGCCGTCCCGCGCAGCGCCCCGCGCAGCAGCATGATGGCCTGGCGCACCTCCGGCCGGTCGTAGAAGCGCTCCGAGCCGCGCACCTGATAGGGCACGCCCGCCGCCGTGAACGCGGTCTCGAACCGTTCCAGCATCGCGTTGATCCGGACCAGCACGGCGATGTCGCGCGGGTGTACGCCGCCGTCGATCAGCGTTCGCACGTGCGCGGTGACGCCCTCCGCCTCGGCCAGCTCGTCAGGGAAGGCGGCCAGCACCGGTTCCGGCCCCGCCGGCCGCTGGGCGGCGAGCGGGACCGCGGCCGGCGTCGCGGCCGCGGCCGGCATCGCGGACGCGCCACCGGCCGCACCACCCGCAGCCGGAACGGCCTGCCGCCCGGGGGCGACCAGCCGATTGGCCAGGCCCACTACCTGCGGGGTCGATCGGTAGTCACGAACCAGCCGGACCACCGTTGCTTCCGGGAACTCGGCACTGAACCCGGTGAGGTACCGGTGGGTCGCCCCGGTGAAGGAGTAGATCGTCTGGTGCGGGTCGCCCACCACGCACAGGTCGTCGCGATCCCCCAGCCAGACGTCGAGCAGCAGCTTTTGCAGCGGGTTGACGTCCTGGTACTCGTCGACGACGAAGTAGCGGAAGGTGGCGCGGACCTGGTCGGCCGCCGGCCGGCTCTCGGCCACGATCGCCGCGGTCAGCTCCAGGACCGATTCGAAGTCGATCAGCTGCCGCTCGCTCCGCAGCCGCTCGTAGGTGTCATACAGCGAGGCCAGGCCGTCCGCCCCGACGGCGCCGGGTATCCGTCCCGCGCTCGCCGCCGCGGCCGGATAGCCGTCCGGCCGGACCTGGGTCACCTTGGCCCATTCGATTTCGGCCGCGAGATCGGCCAGGCTGCCGTCGCCGGTGCGCAGCCGCAGCACCCGGGCCGCCTCGGCGATCAGCGGCAGCTTGGAGTCGATCACACGCGGCGGGCGGCCACCCACCACCCGGGGCCAGAAGTAGGTGAGCTGCCGCAGCGCGGCGGCGTGGAAGGTCGTCGCCCGCACCAGCTCCGTACCGAGTCCCGCCCCGCCGAGCTGGCGCAGCCGGCCCGGAGCTCACCCGCGGCCCGGACGGTGTACGTGAGCGCCAGGACCCGGGCCGGATCCACCACCCCGGTCAGCACCGCGTAGGCGATCCGGTGCGTGATCGCCCGAGTCTTGCCCGTCCCGGCGCCGGCCAGCACGCACACCGGCCCCCGCACCGCGAGCGCCACCTCGCGCTGCTCGGGGTCCAGGGCGGCCAGCACCGCCTCGGCTCCGATCCGGCCGATGTCCGCCTCCACAGCTCCCCTCCTGCCTGCCTGACGCGACACTCTAGCCGGGGCCGCCGACGCCGCCGCGGCCCCGGGAAGTCCGGCGGGGAGTTTGGTGTTGCATCTCGTCAGACGGGGGCACGTGATGGAAGGAGACGGTAGGTGTCGGCTGAGCTGACGATGTACACGACCCAGTGGTGCGCTTTTTGCCGGCGGCTGAAGAGGCAGCTGGCCAGGGATGGGATAGAGATGACTGAGGTCGACATCGAGCGCGATCCGGACGCCGCCGAATACGTGATGAGCGTCAACGGAGGCAATCAGACCGTCCCACCGTGGTGTTCCCCGATGGAAGCGTGATGGTCAACCCGTCGTCCGCGCAGGTGAAAGACCGGATGGCGCAGCTCGCCACGAGCGGCTGAGTTCTATATTCATATTCATATACCGAATGGCTTCGCGGAAAGGGTTACCTCGAGGTGGCCGTGCATTCGATGAATGCGGAAGGGCCACGATGACGAGAGGGACCGAGAAGGGAAGCGCTGGATGAGCGGGACAACGGCATCGGGCGAAACGGTGGTCCGCAGATCGGACCGGGGCTGGGTCGTCGGTGAGAAGAGGCGTCAGATCTGACGAGCGCCATGGTGCTCGCGGACCTGCTGGCCGCCGAGCTCGCGTCGTCCGGAGCCGCGCCCGCCGAGCCCACGGCCGCGGGCCCGCCGAAGACGGCTCCCCGGCATGCCCGCCCGCTGGGTGAGGAGGCCGAGGCGGACGAGGCGGCCCGGCTCGCGGTCACCGTGGCCCAGCTCGAGCACGCGCTGACCGCCCGGGTCCGGGTCGAGCAGGCCATCGGTGTGCTGGCCGAGCGGCACCGGCTCCGGACTCGCGACGCGTCGACCTGCTCAGGAGCGCCGCCCGGAGCCGGGGCCGACGGGTCATCGAGATGGCCGAAGACGTGGTGAACAGCGCCTCGAACGCGCTGCTGCGGCTGCCCGAGGAACTGGAGCGCAGGCCCGAGCCGCGGGGCCGCATTCGCTCGGCCCGGCGTTCCCGCCCGGCCGGCTGACCGCCCGCCGGCCGGTTTTTCCGGCGGCGTTCCGGCGGCCCGCGGCCGATTGTCACCGCCACACGCTAATGTCCCGCTCAAGACACGCGGCGGCGGCCACGCGCCGTCCGCCCGAAACGGGGCAGCGCTGCGCAAAGATATGGGCACAGCTATGTGGCAGGCGCAGCAGGAGGAGGCGACGTGGCGGATCTTGAGGTCATCGAGATCTGTGCGGGAGCAGGCGGCCAGGCGCTGGGCCTCGAACGTTCCGGTTTCGAGCACGCGCTCGCGGTCGAACTGGACCCGACGGCGTGCGCCACGCTGCGCGCGAACCGGCCCGGCTGGAAGGTCGCCGAGGGCGACGTCGCGGACCCGACGGTGTGGGAGCCGCATGCTTATGCGGGCGTTGACCTGCTGGCGGGCGGGGTTCCCTGTCCCCCGTTCACCGTGGCGGGCCGCCAGCTGGGCGCGACTGACGAGCGCGACCTGTTCGCCTGGGCCGTCGAGCTGTGCGGGCAGATGAGGCCCCGCGCGCTGCTGCTGGAGAACGTGCGGGGCCTGTCCATGAGCCGGTTCGGCGCCTACCGCCAGCACGTGCTCGACCGGCTGCGGGAACTCGGATACGTACCGGGCTGGAAGCTGCTGAACGCGTCGGACTTCGGCGTGCCGCAACTGCGTCCCCGCACGGTGCTGGTGGCGCTGCGGCCGGAAGACGCCCCGTGGTTCCGCTGGCCCGCCCCGGCCACCCGGCCGCCGCTGAGCGTGGGCGAGGCCGTGGGCGACCTGATGGGCGCGCGCGGCTGGCCCGGGGCGTCCCGGTGGGCCAGCCAGGCCAGCCGGATCGCCCCGACGATCGTCGGCGGGTCCAAGAAGCACGGCGGCGCCGACCTCGGCCCGACGCGGGCCAAGCGGGCCTGGGCGGAGCTGGGCGTGGACGGGCTCGGCCTCGCCGACCTCCCGCCCGGGCCCCGCGATGACCCTTCGATGACGCCCCGGCTCACGTGTGAGATGGTCGCCCGGCTGCAGGGCTGGGACGACGAGTGGGGCTGGGAGTTCACCGGCCGCAAGACGGCGAGATACCGGCAGGTCGGAAACGCGTTCCCGCCGCCGGTCGCCGAGGCCGTCGGCGACGCGATACGGCGGGCGCTGCGCCATGCTGGCGATCAGTGCCCGCCGGCGACGAGTCCGCGCACCTGCACGATCCGGTGTTCGCGGTGCTGCGGGCGCGTGACGCGTTCCTGACCGCGGCGCAGATCGCCGCCGCCGTCCGGTCCGAGGCGGCCGCCCACGGCCGGCCCGGTGCCGCGCTCACCGGCCCGGCCGTGCTCAGGCGCCTGCAGGACCTGGGCCGGGACTTCCACGTCGAGATCGCGACGTCCCGCGACGGGACGGCCTACCGGCTCGGCGAGTTCAAGGCCTTCCTCGGCCAGCGCGATCATGTCCGGCACGAGCGGTTCAGCTCCGCCCGGGCCCAGATCAGCTAACACCGCTCAGCTGACACCGCTCAGCTAACACCGCTCAGCTGACCGCCGGGCGGCCCCGCCAGCCCCCGCTGGCGGGGCCGCGGCCCGGCCCGGATCAGCCCGCCTTCCGGTACCGGTCCAGGATCGCGGCGCGCAGGAATGCGGCCGGCACGCCGAGCTCGACAAGATCATCGGCACCATCCCGTCGTCCATGGCCAGCAGGCCGAGGGCGAGGTGCTGGACGCCGATGTAGTTGTCGTGCAGCGCCTTGGCCTCGCGCAGCGACCGCTCCAGGCTCTTCTTGGCCCGGGGCGTGAACGGGATATGACCGCGCGCAGGCGCCCCGGGGAGGAGCGGGGCGTTGCCGGGCCGAGCGGGGGCCGACGGGACGTGCATGCGGTAAGGCGGTCCCGCGGGCATCTGACCGCGGCCTGCCGCCAGCTTGGCCTTGCGGACGGCGCGGTTGCGCCGGCGGCGCATCAACTCGGCTACCGGCCCCTTCCGCCACGCGGGCCGTCGGCTACGGCGGCTCGCCCGGCCCGCTGCGGCCGCGCGGGCCAGGGCACCCGGCCCGAAGACGGCCTCGATCCGGGCACTGACGACATCGAGGTCGATCCCGATGGCGGCCAGCGCCTCGCGATCAAGGCCACTCACCGGGTCGGTTTCGTGCCCGCGCCCGACGATGTGCAGGATCTCCGCCTCGATCCGCTCCGGGGTGACGCCGTGGTCACGCAGGACCGCGCTGGCCGGCTCACCGGTTGAGGCGGCGGCGAGCAGCAGATGCTCGCAGCCGATGTAGCCGTGCCCGAACCGGCGGGCATCGGCCTGGGCCTGGACGACGATCTGACGGGCCTCAGCGGTGAAGCGCTCGAACATCATCGCCTCCCGATCAGGCGGCCGTACTTGCGGTGCACCGTCTGCTTGGTGACGCCGAGCCGGCCGGCGATGTCCTGCCAGGACCAGCCGAGCTGACGCGCGTTCTGCACCTGGAGCAGCTCCAGCCGCTCGGTGAGCGCCCGCAGGGCGGCCACCGAGCGCAGCCCGATCTCCGGGTCGTTGCTGGCGGCGCCCTCGGCGATTTCGAGAGTCTCTTCCATGGACGTCAGCATATGCTGACGCCGTGGTTTCCGTCAACATATGCTGACGGACTGCGTGGCCTACCCGGCGGACGGCCCGGCCAGCGGGCCGCCGGGCAGGACGACCCCGGCGTGGGCCCACGGGCGGGTGAAGCCGACCGGCTTCCCGTCGCCGGCCGCCGAACCGCTGGTCCCGTAGGAGGAGATCCGGATCGGGAAGCCGGTCGCGTAGGCCTCGATCATCTTCCCGCCCCCGATGACCAGGCCCACGTGGCCGGGAGCGGCCGTGGTGCCGTCCGAGCCGGCGAAGAAGACGAGATCACCCGGTTCCTCGTGGCCCGGCTGGATTTGCGGCCCCCAGCTCCACTGGGCCTGGGAGGTGCGCGGGATCGTCACGCCGGCCGTCTGGTAGGCCATCATGACCAGCCCGGAGCAGTCGAAGGCGTCCGGGCCGGTGCCGCCCCACAGGTAGGGCTTGCCGATCTGCTGCTGCGCGTAGGCGATCGCCGCCGCCACGGTCTGGTTCGGCACTGCGGTGGATCCGTTGATGACCGTGCCGGCCACCTGCACGCACGCCGCCGTGACGCTGGCCGGTCCCGAGGCGGGGGTGATCGAGAACCCGCCGCTGGAGTAGGTGGCCGCCGTGGTCTCGACCTGCTGCACGTAGGACTGGGAGTGGTTGTAGGAGAAGATCGCCGCCTGCACGTTGGTCAGCACGCCCGCCTGGATCAGGTATTTCGCCGCTCCGGCGATGGCGTCGGCGGGGTCGTAGACGCTGGCCGTGCCGTCGCCGTTCTCATCGGTCGCGACGCCGTTCACCACTTCGCTGGCCGGGTGGACGGGCGCGCCGCCCCATTCGTTCCCGGAGGCGCCCGCGACACCGATCTGCATCGGCCCCGCGGCCCCGGCGAAGTTCGTGCCGCTGTGCACGCCGGGCGCGTTCGACTGGCCGTTGTCGCTCTCCGCCGTCCCGATTCCGGCCAGGATGACCCAGGGAATCCCGTACTGCTGGCCGACCTTCTGGTACAAGCTCAGGTAGTCGGCGGGAATCGAATTCTTCGCCTGGCCGCTGGCCTTCGACTGCAGAGCGGACTTGGCCTGCTGCCCGGAGCCGGTGCACCCCGAGCCGCCCGAGCCCGCGGAGAACAGCATGCTGGACCCGCCGACGACCATCGGGATGGTCAGCACGCCGATCATCAGCAGCGCGGCCACGCCGATGACGCCGATCACCATGATCTGGCTGACACCGGCGTCCCGTGCGGGCACCGGCCGTGCCCCGTGTGTTGTCCCTGTCCCCCGGCCCGGAAGGCCGGTCACGGATTACCCGCCGACGCCAGCTCGATGTCGTAGGACTGCCACGAACCGCCGGTGTCGGTGACCGTGACCGCGTACTGCGTGCTGGTCTGGCTGCTGCCCTGGGTGCCGGTGACCTTCTGGGTGGCCGTGACGACGAAGGTGATGCTGGAGGCACCGAACGTACGCAGCGAGTCGATGGCCGCGGTGCCGGTGGAGATCTGCTTCTGCTGGGTCCGGGCCTGGGCGACGCCGAGGGTCCCGAACGAGTTCTCCAGCTTCTGCGCGAGCTGGGTGGTGATCAGGCCGTTCATCCGCGCGACGTAGCTGGCCGCGCTGTCCTTGTAGGTGTAGGTGCCGTAGTCGGCGGCGAACTGCGTCGTGACCGCCGCCGCCCGGGCCAGATCCTGCTGGGTGAAGGGCAGCCACTGGTAGATGTTGACGCTGGAACTGGCGGACGGGGCCGGCGACGGCGGTGCCGCGGACGGCGCCCCGGCCACCGAGGTCGGCTGGGGTGACGTCGACGCCGCGGCGGCTGGGTGCTTGCCGCTGTGCGGGGCGATCAGGTAGACCCCGAGCCCGGCCAGGACGACGACGACCGCCGCGAAGAGCGCCTTCTGCTGGCCTGGAGACAGGTCCATCGCCCGCCGTTACTTCCTGCGCCGGACCGGTCGCAGCCAGAACGGCATCGGGCCTGCGTCGGAGGATCCCGCCGCCGGGCCGCCCGGGCCTGCTGAGCCGCCATCGGCCGCGCGGCTGGCCCCTGAGCCCCCGTTCGGCGGGGCGGCGCCGCCGTTGCGGCCGGGCGCCGGTGACCGGGGACCGCCCGCCGTGGCCGTCCCCGAGGAGGACGACGGCCGCGTTCGCCCGGTCCACCCGCTCGACGGCCGGATCGGGCCGGGCTGCCAGCGTGGGCGCGCCGCGGCGCCGGCCGCGGTCCCGCCCGACGACGTGCCGCCGGAGCGTCCGCCGTTCCCGCCGGAGCGTCCGCCGTTCCCGCCGCGGCTGGGGCCGCCGCCGAACGCGGGCGGGGAGGCCGGTGGCGGGGACGACCGTGGCGCCGGGCCCGGGGATGTGGCCGGCGGCCGGGCCGGGCGGCCGCCAGCGGACCGGCCCGCCGGCCACCGGCCGGATCCGCCGGATCCGCCGGATCCGCCGGATCCGCCGGAGCGTGACGGGCTCGGCGCTGGCCTGGGCGCGGCGGTACCGCGCGTCATGGACGGCCGGGGCGGGGCCTCGCCGCTGCGTGGTGCCGCGCCGGTCTGGGCCGCGGAACGGGCCCAGCCGGACGACTGACCCGCGGGCGCCCTCGCCGTCGGCGGTCCGCGGCGGCAGGTGCAGCGGTGGCGCGGACCGGCGGCCGCTCTCAGCGTTCCCGGCGGGCCAGCGGCGAGTTCGTTCGGCTGAGCTGGGCCGGGCGCCGGTCTGGTCCGGGTGGGCCGCCGGGTCGCCGTCCTGAGCCAGCTGGCCGTCCGCCCCCGCCCGGACGCGGCCCGCTTCGTCCGCCGCCCCGGCCGCCGTGCCCCCCGCGGCCTGGGCGGCGGCCATCTTGCTCGCGGCGGCTCCGGCGCTGGCGGCGCCCGCGGCCCCGACGATGCCCGCCGCCAGCGCGGCCGCCTCGCCGGGATTACGCCGCGCCCACCGGCCGACCCGGTAGGCGGCGACGCCCGGGACCGCGGCGGTCGCGGAGTCCAGCGTGACCCGGCGGAAGGTGGTACTGGCCTGGCGGAGGCTGACGTCGGCCCGCTCCTGGGAGCCGATGACGCCGTAGCCGACCGCCGAGAACAGATGCTGGAACGGTTTGCGGTAGATGAAGACCGCGACCGTCACCAGGGCGATCATCAGGATCTTCAGCGCCCACGGCAGTGCCGCGTCGGTGGTGCCCATGATCAGCGAGTAGGCGTACAGGAGCACGCTCAGGGCGATCGCGACCGCGACCTGTTTCATCAGGACGCCGACCAGCATCTCGAACCAGCGGATCGCGATGATCCGCCCGAACCCCGGATGGGTGCCGATGATCAGGAAGAACGGGCCCGCGATGAGCAGCAGCAGGAATCCGAGTTTCAGGATGATCAGCGTAAGTGAGATCAGCAGGATGAGCAGCCCGGCGACCAGGGCCGCGAACAGCGCGGCGAATCCGATCTCCAGCCGCGTGGTCCACTGATTGCCCTGGAAGAGCGGGTAGATCGCGGGGTTGTTCTTCTGCAGGTCGGCGGCGATGCCGGAGTAGGTGGACTGTTTGGCCTGGATCAGGTTGGGCGTGGCCTGCTCGTTGGTCGCGATGGTCTGGGCCCAGAGCAGCTGCCGGCCGTACTGGTTGACCACGGTCTGGGGCGCCCGGGGCGAGGTGGCGTACTGGGTGCTGCCCAGCTCGCCGTCCAGCCACGGCTTGCAGACCAGGACCGACCACAGTTCGTTGGCGTTGCTGTCGACCAGGCCGTTGCTCGAGGTGAAGCCGTAGTTCGCCGTGGAGACCTGCGGGTCTCCGCCCTGGACGGGCACGCAGTTGCTGCTGCCCGGGCTGGGCAGCTTGGCGAACGCGACGTTGAGCACCTGGGTGACGCCGTTGGAGACGGTCGTCCCCATCCCGGTGAAGTCGGCGGCTGGCCGATCAGCCAGACCGCCGCCGCGCAGGCCACGACCATCCAGAGCGTGCCCTCGATGGTCCGGGTCGCCCGCTTCCTGATCAGGCCGTGCCAGGCGAGCCAGATGGCGCCGAGGATGACCACCGGCGCCAGGTACGGGAAGTAGATCGCGTTGCCCAGCGCGCTGATGAGGCGGTCCACCGTGCTCTGCAGCCAGTTCAGGATCCCGTTGCCGGCCGCGGACTGGTACACGGTGATCGTGACGCGATCCATCGACTTGGCCGCGTCGAAGACCATCCCGGCCACGTTGTTGCCGATCAGCGAGGTCATGTCGGAGCACTGCAGGCCGTGCGCCGCCCAGGACTGCCCGGCCACGCCGTAGCTGTCGTACAGCGTCTGCCCCGCGGCCACGCCCGCGGGGGGCCGGATCAGCGCGTCGATGCCGCCGTTGGCCGGTTCCGGCTGGGGCAGCGACGGCTGGCAGACGTTGTTCAGGTCACCGATCAGGCCGCTCGACCCGGCGTTGCACAGCCCGAACAGGCCGCCGATGTCGCCGATGCCCGGCACCTGGCAGACACCCTGCGGCTCGAGGATCCGGGCGTCGGCGCTGTGCGCCGCGGTGAGGACCGCCTGGACGCCCGGGCCCGGGGAATTGGCCGCGGCGGTGGAGGCGGCCGTGGCCACCGCGGCGCTGCCGCCGGTACCCTGCGCCGACGCGGACGCCATCGCGGCATACACCGGGACGGCGAGCACGGCCCCGAAGACGATCAGCAGCCGGGCCACCCAGCGCAACGTGATCCTGGCCATCAGGTGGCTCCCGTGAGCGGTTGTCGGGTCGTCACGGGGCGGCCTCGCCCGCGGTTTCCCGGGCGGGCGCGACGTCGCCTCCGCCGTCTTCCGTGCCCTCGTCTCCGGCGCCCGCGTCCCGGGCCGGGGACGCCGGCGCTGGCCATGCCCGGCGTCCTGCCGGGACGCCTCGCCCGGGCGCGACCGGGTCGGGTTGGTGTCCAGCCAGCGCTGGAGCTGGTCAGAGGCCAGGTCGATACCGATCCGGCCCGCCCGGCCGTCGAGATCCCGGAAGATGGATTCGCCGTTGCCCAGGCCGCGCAGGACCGCCTTGTGCTCCTCGGAGGCCTCGACGCCGAGCAGGGACATCACGCTCTCCACCTCCGCGCGCTCCGAGGACCGGAAGGCGAAGACGCTCGAGATGCAGTTGGTCACCTGCTCGTTCAGCAGGTCCCGCGCGTTCTGCGAGACCAGGATCAGCGCCGTGTTCCGGGACCGGCCCATGCGGGAGACCTCGGGCACGAGCTTGGCTCCCTCCGGGGTCGCCGTGATCGCCCACGCCTCGTCCAGGAAGATCGCCTTCGGCATCCTCCGGTCCATCCCGTTGAGCAGCCGGCGGGCGAACTGCGACACCAGGTAGAGCAGGGCGACCGACAGACGCTGCTCATAGGAGTAGTCGTCGCGGCCGATCGCGGTGTCCGGAAGCGTCAGGCCGCCGAGGGTGAAGACGGTCGTCCAGCCTTCGGCGTCGATCTGCTGCCCGCCGGACGGCGCGAAACACAGCCGGGCCAGGCGCATCTCGGAGATCGACCGCATCACGGCGCCGAGGTTCTTCGACGCCGGGTCGTCGGCCTGCTCCAGGTGCCTGACCACCTTCCCCAGGCTGGGCCGCGGGCCGCTGGCCACCGCGCCGACCGCCTGGATCATCGCGCTCTCGCGTTCCTCGCTCATCCGGGGCAGGAGCAGCCGCAGCGTCTCGGTGGCCATCGTCCGCTTGGTGGCCAGATCGTCGCCGAACGAGAACGGGTCGAGCAGGCCGGGCGCGGCCGACCCGAGCGACAGCACCCGCGCCTGGCGGCCCGGGCCTGGAGCAGCTCGACCAGCGACTGCGCGTCGCCCTTGGGGTCGATGACCGCGACCGTCGCCCCGCGCAGCGCGAGCTGGTAGATGAGCAGCAGAGCCAGCGTGGTTTTCCCGCCGCCCGGCTCGCCGGTGATGGCGATGGCGGTCGGCCGGTTGCGCGCGGCCGCCAGCAGCGGGTCGAAATGGACGATCGCCCGGGCCCGCCCGAGCGTCTCGCCGATGTACGGGCCGATCCAGCCCACCCCGTCGGCGATCCGGTCACCGAGGTCCACGGTGGCGGTCGGCATGCCGCCCGCGATCGTGTACAGCGGCTGCCGCTGGAGGTAGGAGTTCAGCCGGACCCGGTCCCCCGGCAGCGATTCACACAGCAGCGAGAACTGGTCGCCGGTGGAGTTGACGACGTCGATCCCGATGTCCCGGTAGTGCTCCACCACCGCCTCGACCCGGCGGACGCATAGGCTCCGGGTCGGCGCGGTCACGATCAGACGGTGCCAGCCGTAGACGAACGGCAGGCGCTCCTTGGTGATCCCGTGCTCCAGCATCCGGGCCGCCGCGATCTGCTCGGCCAGCGCGATCGGCGCCTCCACCCCGGCTTCCC